>NZ_JAFKJN010000011.1 GCF_017305915.1 Reyranella sp. | reverse complement strand
AATCTGGTTCGAATCCCCAAGCTCACGGCCGCCTGACCCGGCTCCCACGGATCGACAGATCACCTGACGCCGCCAGACTTTCCAGTGATCGGGCCCCGCCAAGGCCAAAAACTCCGCAGTGAGGAGTTCTTCAGCAGTCTGCTAGAGCGGTTTCCGGTCAGAGGGAAGCGCGTGCGCTTCCCTCTGACCGGAAACGCGCGCACTGGCGGTACTGATCCTTCGGGCACATTCGTCCGGGCAACGCCCGGACGAATGTGCCCGAAGGGCCAGCCACGTTGCCTGCAAGGGGGCCCGATGGTAGGCATGCGCCCCGTCGTTTCGACCCCTTCCCAGCGCGAAGCTCCACAGTGAACAGATTCCGCAAGATCGCCACCTACATCGTCATGGCCACCCTGATGACCATGCTGATCGTGAGCTTCGCCCTGTGGGGCATCGGCGACATGCTGCGCATGGGCGGCGGCGGCCGCGAGGTCGCCCATGTCGGCGGCTTCCATGTGCCGATCTATGGCTGGGTCGGCGGCACCTCGGTGCAGATCGACGAGGTTCGCGACCGCTTCAACCGCCAGCTCGAGCAGATCCAGCAGCAGACCGGCCAGCGGCCCGAGCCCGAGCAGGCGCTGCGCTTCGGCCTGCACCTGCGCGCGCTGGAAGACGTGTTGCAGCGCGCGATCATCGACCACGCCATGCAGCAGTACGGTCTGGAGGTCAGCACCGCCGAGGTCCAGGCGTTGATCGCCCGCAATCCGGCCTTCGCGGGCCCGACCGGCTCGTTCGACACCAACAAGTATCGCGGCCTGCTGCAACAGGCCCGCATCACCGAGGCCGCCTACGTCGCCGACGTGCGTCGCCAGATCGCCTCGGCGCAGCTCTTCGGCTCGGTGCGCACCGAGGGTCTCGCGCCCACGAGCCTGCGCGACGACATCTTCAGGATGGAGGCCGAGAAGCGGGTCGCCGAGACGGTCTACATCCCCGACGCCACCGTCACCGACGTGCCGAAGCCCACCGCCGAGCAGCTCAGCGTCTATTTCGACGCCAACAAGAACAAGTTCCAGATCCCCGAATTTCGCGCCTTCTCCTACGTGCTGCTGACCGTCGCCGACGTGATGGACCAGGTCACCGTCAACCCCGAGCAGCTCAAGCAGGAGTACGACGCCCGCCAGGCCGAGTTCGGCTCGCCCGAGAAGCGCGACGTCGACCAGGCGATGGCCGACAACGAGGAGAAGGCCAAGAAGATCATCGAGCTCGCCAAGGGCGGCAAGTCGCTCGAGGATGCGGCCAAGGAAATGACGGGCAATGCCGACGGCGTGATCAAGCTCGGCTCGGTGCAGAAGAAGGACCTGCCGGCCGGCCCGCTGGCCGACGGTGTGTTCGCCGCGCCCGAGGGCATCGCGCCCGAGCCGATCAAGTCGCCGCTCGGCTGGCACGTGATCCGCATCAACAAGATCGAGCCCGGCAAGGCGACTCCGCTCGAGGAGGTCAAGGGCAAGCTCGAGACCGAGGTCAAGAACCAGCTCGCGCCCGACCTGCTGATCAAGCTAGTGACCGACTTCGACCGCTCGCTCAGCAAGACGCAGTCGATGATCACCTCGGCGCAGGAGCTCAACCTCAAGGTCCACGCGGTCGAGAACGTCGATGCGCGCGGTCAGGACCCGACGGGCAAGCAGGTCGTCTCCGGGCCTGCGGCCTCGGAGTTGGTGCAGGCGGCCTTCGCCACGCGCGAGGGCAGCGAGAGCCAGCTGCTCGACACACCGAAGGGCGAATACTACGTCGTCCGCACCGACCGCGTGACGCCGGCCCGGATCCCTGCCCTGTCCGAGGTCGAGGCCAAGGTCGTCGAGACCTGGCAGGCCGAGGAGCGGCGCAAGCGCGCCGAGGCCAAGGTCAAGGAGGCGCTCGACAAGGTCAACGCCGGCGGCGACCTCGCCACGATCGCCAAGGAGGTGGGGATGGAGCTGCGCACCACCAAGCCGGTGACGCGCTACGAGGCCGACGCGGGCAACTATCTCACCCAGGCTGCGACGCAGGAGCTGTTCAAGCTGCCGGTCGGAAAGGCCGCCTCGGTACGCAGCGCCGAAGGCAGCGCGATCGTGCGGCCCAAGGAGATCCAGGCCGCCGACCTCTCCAAGGAGAAGGACCTGGTCGGGCGCTTCGGCAAGCAGCTCGACGGCATGATCGGCAACGATCTGATCGGCCAGCTGCTCGCCGCGCTGCGCGCCAAGTACGGCGTGACCGTCAACGAGCAGGTCTTCATGGCGGCGTTCCAGCCGCAAAACCAGCAGTAGCTCCCGCTAACACCATGACCGTCTCGCCCGAGTTCGACGCCTTCGCCGGCACTTATGAGGCTGGCAAGCCGCAGCTCGTCTGGACCAAGCTGGTCGCCGATCTCGAGACGCCGGTCTCGGCCTACCTCAAGCTGGCGGACGGCCGCGCCAACTCCTTCCTGCTGGAATCGGTCGAGGGCGGCACGGTGCGCGGGCGCTATTCGATTATCGGCTTCAAGCCGGACGTGATCTGGCGCTGCACCAAGAACAAGGCCGAGATCAACCGCCGCGCCCGCTCCGACGCCCACGCCTTCGAGCCGCTCGACGGCCGGCCGTTGGAGACGCTGCGCACGCTGATCCGCGAATGCCAGATGGAGCTGCCGGCCGGCCTGCCGCCGATGGCCGCCGGCCTGTTCGGCTTTCTGGGCTACGACATGGTCCGCGACATGGAGCGGCTGCCCGACAAGAACCCTGATCCGATCGGCCTGCCCGACGCGATCATGGTGCGGCCGACGCTGATCTGCATCTTCGACCGCCTGGAGGACAACGTCACGCTGGTGACGCCGGTCTGGCCGCAGGCCGGGCTCAGCGCCCGCGCCGCCTACGAGGCCGCACAGGAGCGGCTGGCCGACGCCGAGGCCGACTTCGAGCGCTCCCTGCCCTTCCGCCGCGACAGCAGCGACGCCCTCGACGACCTGCCCGAGCCGCAGGCCAACATGAGCAAGGACGCGTTCAAGAAGATGGTCGAGACCTGCAAGGAGTACATCCGCGCGGGCGACGCCTTCCAGATCGTGCCCTCGCAGCGCTTCTCACTCCCGTTCAAGCTTCCGCCGCTCGCGCTCTATCGCTCGCTGCGCCGGATCAACCCATCGCCGTTCCTGATCTTCTTCGACTACGGCGACTTCACGATCGTGGGCTCGAGCCCGGAGATCCTGGTACGGCTGCGCGACAACATCGTCACCATCCGGCCGCTCGCCGGCACCATCCGGCGCGGTGCCACGCCTGAGGAAGACAAGCAACTCGCCGACAAGTTGCTGGCCGATCCCAAGGAGCACGCCGAGCACCTGATGCTGGTCGATCTCGCCCGCAACGACGTCGGCCGCGTCTCCAAGATCGGCTCGGTGCGCGTCGTCGAGCAGTTCACCATCGAAAAGTACAGCCATCTCCAGCACATCAGCAGCCACGTCGAGGGCACGCTGGAGGACGGACTGGACGCGATCGACGCGCTGAAGGCGGGCTTCCCTGCGGGCACGCTGTCGGGCGCGCCCAAGGTCCGCGCGATGGAGATCATCGACGAGGTCGAGCCGGTGCGCCGCGGCATGTACGCGGGCTGCGCCGGCTATTTCGCCGCCAACGGCTCGATGGACACCTGCATCCTGCTGCGCACGGCGCTGGTGAAGGACAGCACGATGTATGTCCAGGCGGGCGTCGGTGTCGTCGCCGATTCCGACCTCGAGGCGGAGTACCAGGAGAGCGTGCTGAAGGCCCGCGCCCTGGTCCGCGCGGCGGAAGAGGCCGTGCGCTTCGAGAGCCGCCGCAACGTCGGCAATACAAGGCGCTGACCTTACGCTAGGCTCCTTCGGAAACGGAGGAACCTGGCATGTCCGACTGGCAGAAGAGATATCAGCGGCTGGTGTTCGATCGCCCGCACCCCAAAGTGCTGCGCGTCACCATGAACCGTCCGGAGAAGTACAACGCCACGGACGCGATCATGCATACCGAGCTGGTCAATGTCTGGCGCGACATCGACGGCGACGACACGGTCAACTGCGTGATCATCCAGGGCGCCGGCGGCAAGGTGTTCTCGGCCGGCGGCGACTTCGACCTGATCGAAAACAACATGAAGGACTACAACGCGCTGCTCCGCACGTGGAAGGAAGCGCGCGACATCGTCTACAACGTCATCAACTGCTCCAAGCCGATCGTCTCGACGATGCGCGGCCCCGCCGTCGGCGCGGGCCTGGTCGCCGGTATCCTGGCCGACGTCTCGATCGCCTCGAAGAAGGCCAAGATCATCGACGGCCACACGAGGCTCGGCGTTGCCGCCGGCGACCATGCGGTGATCGTGTGGCCCCTGCTCTGCGGCATGGCCAAGGCCAAGTACTATCTGCTGCTCTGCGAAGCGGTCGACGGCGAGGAGGCCGAGCGCATCGGCCTGGTCTCGATGTGCGTCGAGGACGACCAGCTCGAGGCCAAGGGCCTCGAAGTGGCGACCAAGCTCGCCGAGGGCGCGCAGACCTCGATCCGCTTCACGAAGTACGCCCTCAACAACTGGCTGCGCATGATGGGCCCCTCGTTCGACGCCTCGACGGCGCTAGAGATGCTGGGTTTCATGGGGCCCGAGGTGAAGGAAGGCCTCGCCTCGCACCTCGAGAAGCGCAAACCCAAGTTCGATCCGTATTCACCGATTTAGTGTCGTCCTGAGCGAAGCGAAGGACCTCACATAACGGACAGCCCCGGTGCGGCGAAGGCCAGATCCTTCGCTTCGCTCAGGATGACAAGATGGGAGGATCAAAGGAATGCGTGGACTGAACGGCAAGAGCGTCATCGTCACCGGCGGCGCGGGCGCGATCGGCGCCGCGATCTGCCGCCGCTTCGCCGAACATGGCGCCACGGTCGGCGTGTTCGACAAGAACCTCGACGGCGCCAGGAAGATCGCTGGCGAGATCAAGGGCATCGCCTGCGGCGCCGACATCACCGACTACAAGGCGGTGGCCGACGGCATCGCGGCCTTCGAGAAGGAGGCCGGCCCGACCGACATCCTGGTCAACAACGCGGGCTGGGACCAGTTCGTCAACTTCGTCGACACGACGCCGGAGCTCTGGACCAAGATCATCGCCATCAACCTGCATGGCCCGCTGAACATGAGCCATGTCGTGCTGAAGGGCATGGTCGCACGCGGCCACGGCCGCGTGGTCAACATCGCCTCCGATGCCGGCCGCGTCGGCTCCTCGCTCGAGGCGGTCTACTCGGCCTGCAAGGGTGGCATCATCGCCTTCACCAAGACGGTGGCGCGCGAGGTGGCCCGCAAGGGCATCACCCTCAACACGGTGTGCCCGGGACCGACCGACACGCCGCTGCTGGCGGCGGTCGCCGGCAACGACGAGCGCGGCCAGAAGATCCGCGCCGCGCTGGTCGGCGCGATCCCGATGAAGCGGGTCGGCCAGCCGGAGGACATCCCGGGCGCGGTCTGCTTCCTGGCGAGCGACGACGCGGCCTTCATCACCGGCCAGACGATCAGCGTGTCCGGCGGCTTGACCATGCACGGCTGAGCAGCGGAAAGTCGCGGCATGCCCGAGCTGAGCTGGCTGGCCGCGGCCTTCCCCAACTTCGTGCGCTACGTCGTGACGGGTTTCGCGCTGGCGGGCCTGTTCCTGTGGATCTACGTGCTGGTCACGCCGTGGCGCGAGTTCGCCCTGATCCGCGCTGGCAATTCGGCGGCGGCGATCGCGATGATCGGCGCGCTGCTGGGCTTCTGCCTGCCGCTCGCCAACACCATCGCCCATTCGTCGTCGCTCACCGACGTGGTGCTGTGGTCGCTGGTGGCGCTGCTGGTTCAGGTCGGCGTGCACATCGTGCTGCGCCTGCTGATGCCGCAGCTCAGGCAGGCGATCGAGGCCAACGAGGCCGCTTCGGGCATCACCGCCGGCGGCTTCGCGCTCAGCTTCGGCCTGATCAACGCGGCCTGCTTGACGACCTGACATGACGATGCCGCCCGACAACCGCCCGCGTGCCTCCCGAGCCATCAAGCTCGTGCTGATGGGCATCGCGGGCGCCGCCCTGCTCTTCTCCTGCACGCCCGGGATCATGGGCGGCGGCATGGGCTTCTGGCCGTGGCTGTGGCTCATGGGCAATCCTTTTTTGCGCGGCACGGCGGTGACGGCCCCCAGCACCACCGCGACGACGCCATCGACGACGCAGGCCCAGCCCAGCCAACGCGGCGGCTTCGGCGGCTCGGCCGGCGAGCACGGCACGACGGCGAGCTGACGATGCAGCGTGAGACGGTCGCCCCGCGCCCGGGCTGGCAGAACAAGCTCGAACAGCTCGGCTTCGACTACTACGTCATGGACGGCAAGGCTTACTGGACCGAGCAGGCCTGCTATGCCTTCACCTCGGACGAGGTCGATCAGCTCGAGGCCGCGACCGAGACGCTGCACGAGCTATGCCTCAAGGCGGTCGAGCACGTGGTCTCCAACGAGCTCTGGGAGCGCATGCGCATCCCGCCGGCCTGGGGCGACTACATCGCCGCGGTGTGGCGGCGCGGCGACCCGACGATCGTCGGCCGCTTCGATCTCGCCTACGACGGCAAAGGCCCGCCGAAGCTGCTGGAGTACAACGCCGACACGCCGACTGCGCTCTACGAGGCAGCGGTGATCCAGTGGCACTGGCTGAAGGACGTGAAGCCCGACGCCGACCAGTTCAACTCGATCCACGAGCGGCTGATCGAGGCATGGCGCGGGATCCTGAAGCGCCTGTCGTCGGAGGCGCTGGTCCACTTCGCACGCTTCGAGGACCAGCCCGAGGACCTCGCGACCTCGGAGTACATGCGCGACACCGCCCTGCAGGCCGGCCTCGCCGGCAAGCCGCTCGCGGTGCCGCAGATCGGCTGGAACGGCAAGCGCTTCACCGATCCCGACGAGATGCCGATCCGGGTGATGGCCAAGCTCTATCCCTGGGAATGGATGGTGCGCGAGCAGTTCGGCGCGCACGTGCTGACCGACACCACGGCCTTCCTCGAGCCGGCCTGGAAGATGATCCTCAGCAACAAGATGCTGCTGCCGCTGCTGTGGGAGGGATTTCCGAACCACGAAAATCTTCTGCCGGCGTTCGCTACCGAGCATGCCGACCTGAAAGGCTCGTACGTGAAGAAGCCGATCTTCGGCCGCGAGGGCCATAACGTGACCGTGGTCGGTCCCGGCTTGTTCGACACCGCCGGCGGGAGCTACGGTCAGGAAGGTTTCGTCTACCAGGCCTATCAGCCGTTGCCGGTGTTCGACGGCAATCACGCGGTGACGGGCTCGTGGGTGATCGAGGGCAAGGCGGCCGGCGTGGGCATGCGCGAGGACGAACGGCGCATCACCCACAACAACAGCCGCTTCGTGCCGCATTATTTCAGGTGAGGAGCGTCCGATGAGCGAGATCTGGATCCAGCCGACCGGGGGCGCCCTCGGAGCGGACGTGTATGGCGTCGACCTCTCCCAGCCGGTGAGCGATGCCACGTTCAAGACGATCGCCGAAGCCTGGGGCGAGCATCTGGTGCTGCGCTTCTCCGGCCAGAAGATCGACGACCCGACGCTGATGACCTTCAGCGCCCGCTTCGGCGAGCTCGATCGCGTGCCGATCGCCGCCGCCGGCTTCGACCGCATGGATTCCGGCGTGGTCGACCAGGCGCGGGAATGGGTGGCGGTGATCGCCAACGTCAAGAAGAACGGCAAGGCGATGGGCGGGCTCGGTTCCTACGAGCTCGTCTGGCACACCGACATGTCCTACAACCCGCTACCGCCGCGCGCCTCGCTGCTGTACGCGCTCGAGGTGCCGCCCGACGGCGGCAACACCGGCTTCCTCAACATGTACGCGGCCTACGAGACGCTGCCCGACGAGCTCAAACGCGCGATCGAGGGCAAGACCTGCATCCACGATTCGAGCCGCAACTCGGCAGGCGAGTTGCGCAAGGGTTTCCAGACCACCTACGACGTCAGCAAGACGCCGGGCGCGGTGCATCCCCTCGTCCGCCTGCATCCGGTGACCCAGCGCAAGGCGCTGTTCCTCGGCCGCCGGCCGGGCGCCTACATCCACGGGCTGAGCATCGAGGAGAGCGAGAAGCTGCTCGATGCGGTTTGGGCGCATGCCACGCAGGACCGCTTCGCCTGGTACCAGAAGTGGCGGATCGGCGACCTCGTGATGTGGGACAACCGCTGCGTCATGCACCGCCGCGACGCCTTCGACGAAGGCCTGCGCCGTCTGATGCACCGCACCCAGATCGTCGGCGAGCCGGTGCTGGCGGGCTAGCGGTAACCTGCCGCTTGCAGCTCGAACAGCTCGGCGTAGAGCCCGGGCTGGGCCACCAGCTCCTCGTGCGTGCCGGCGGCCACGACCTTGCCGTCGGCCAGCACGAAGATGCGATCGGCCATTCGCACGCTCGAGAATCGGTGCGAGATCAGCACCGCGGTCTTGCCGCGACTGAGCTCCTTGAAACGCTGGAAGACCTCGAACTCGGCGCGGGCGTCGAGCGCGGCGGTCGGCTCGTCGAGGATCAGCACCTCGGCCTCGCGCATGTAGGCGCGGGCGATCGCCACCTTCTGCCATTCGCCGCCCGACAGCTCGACGCCGTTCTTGAAGCGCTTGCCGATGCGCTGGGCATAGCCGCCGGGCAGGCCGGCGATCACCTCGTCGGCCTGGCTGCGCCCGGCGGCGCGCTCGATGCGGGCATGGTCGTCGCGCGCCTCGATGCGGCCGACCGCGATGTTGTCGCCGGCCGTGAAGTTGTAGCGCACGAAGTCCTGGAAGATAACGCCCATGCTGCCGCGCAGCCCGGTGAGGTCGTATTCGCGCAGATCGCGGCCGTCGAGCAGGATGCGCCCCTCGTCCGGGTCGTAGAGCCGGGTCAGCAGCTTCACCAGCGTGGTCTTGCCGGCGCCGTTCTCGCCGACCAGCGCCACCGCCTCGCCTGCTTTGAGAGTGAAGTCGAGATGGCGCACCGCCCAGCGGTCGGCGCCAGGATAGATGAAGCCGACATCCTCGAACACGAAGCCCTGGCGGATCGGCTGCGGGAACGGCAGCCCGTTGGCCGGCGACACGATCTCGGGTCGGGTGCGGAAGAAGGAGAACAGGTCGTTGAGATAGAGCGCCTGCCCTGCCACCGACGAGAATCCGAACAGCAGGAACTCCAGCAGGCCGCGCAGGCGCAGGAACGAGCCCGACAGGAACGTCAGGTCGCCGATCGAGAAGTCGCCGTGCAGCGTGCGCCACACGATGTAGGCATAGGCGGCGTAATAGCCCACGGTGCCGACGGCAGCGAACAGGCTGCCCCACACCGCGCGCCGGCTCGCCAGCGCGCGGTTGTCCTCGTAGAATTTGGCCGCCAGGCGCTTGTAGTGACCGATCAGGAAGCCGTGCAGGCCGAAGATCTTCACTTCCTTGGCGGTCTCCACGCTCGCCGCCGTCTGGCGCACATAGTCGAGCTCGCGCCGCTCGGGCGTGCGGCCGAAATCGAGCGAGTAGGTCCGCGCGTTGAAATGCGCCTCGGTCAGGAAGGCCGGCACCAGCGCAAGCGCCAGCAGCAGGATCAGGAACGGCGCATAGACCGCCAGGCCGACGATCAGGGTCGCGACGGTGATCCCCTGCTGCGCCTGGTTGAACAGCTGGGCCATCAGGGTCAGGCGGCCGCTGGTCTGACGCCGCGCGCGCTCGAGCTGGTCCTGGAACTCGGCATCCTCGAAGTCCTCGAGGTCGAGCGTGGCGGCATGCTCCATCAGCCGCACGCTGGAGCCGTTGGTGACCTGCTCGGCCAGCAGGTTCTCGGCGAGCTCGATGCCCCGGCCCAGCACGTCCGCCAGCACGGCGATGCCGAACTCGGCCAGGAGCAGCACGCCGAGGTAGGTCAGCTGCCCGCTCTGCATCCAGCCGTCGAAAGTCGTCGGACGGTCCGGCATCTGCACCAGATGCACGACGTCGTCGATGATCAGCTTGCCGACATAGAGGCTGGCCACCGGCACCATCGCCCGCACCAGCCGCAGCAGCAGCGCTCCGGCCGTCAGGCCGGGGCCGATGCTCCACACCATGGCCAGGAATGGCCGCAGGGTGCGCAGGGCGCCGAAGCGCTCCTTGAAGGTGCGCGGGTTGGGAATGGTCCGGGGATCGCTCATCGCACCGCCGGCCGACGGTCTAGCTCATCCCCGGCATTTTGATGGCGGACTTGCGCCGCTCGGGCAGCGGATCCTCGAAGGCGCGCGGATAGCGCCACGGCCGCGCCGAGACCTTGTTGAGCCTGTCGAGCGCTTGCACCGGCAGGCGCCAGCCGCCGGCCTTCAGCGTTTCGCCGAGCTGCTCGGCATTGCGGGCGCCGACGATCGCCGAGGTCATGAACGGCTGGTCCATCACCCAGCGCAAGGCCACCTGTGCCGGCGACTTGCCGAGCTCCTTCGCGACATCGAGCAGGGTCTGCAGGATCTCGGCATGGTTGGGCGCGAAGAAGCGGCTCTGGAAACCCCAGCCCTCGGCCGAGCGGCTACCCTGGACCTTGAGGCTACCCGGCGTGTACTTGCCGGTGAGATAGCCGCTGCCGAGCGGCGACCAGGCCACGCAGCCTAGCCCCTTGAGCTGCAGCACCGGCACGATCTCCTCGTCGATGTCGCGCACCACCAGGCTGTATTGCGGCTGATAGCAGGCGAACTTCTCCCAGCCGTTGACCTCGCTCAGCCACAGCGCTTCCATCAGCCGCCACGCCTCGAAGTTCGAGCAGGCGGTGTAGAGCACCTTGCCGTCGCGCACGAGGTCGTCGAAGGCGCGCAGCATCTCCTCGAGCGGCGTCGCATGGTCGACGTGATGGATGAAGAAGATGTCGACGTAGTCGGTCTGCAGCCGCTTCAGCACGCCCTCGATCTGCTGCTTGATGTGCAGCCGCGACATGCCTGAATCGTTGGGCCGGGGACCCATCGGGTTGAAGACCTTGCTGGCGATCACCGCCTCGTGCCGCTTGCCCTTCAATGCTTCGCCGAGCATGGCCTCCGAGGTGCCGCCGACATAGGAATTGGCGGTGTCGAAGAAGTTGACGCCCGCCGCCAGCGCCGCGTCGACCATGCGCAAGGCGCCGGCCTGGTCGGCGCCGTTGCCGAAGGTCATGGTGCCGAGGCAGATCTCCGAGACCTTGAGCCCGGCGCGGCCGAGATTGCGGTAGTCCATTGTGCTTCCCGGTGTTGATTCGGAGACAGCTTATAGCATCGAGAGGCCCATGGCCCTTGGGCTCCACGCATGACGCGGATTTATGACCGGGAAAGATACATGATCTGGAAAGCACCGGGCTCGTATGCCACCGTAGCCTGAACGAACCGGAGGTGCGCCATGAGCCCGCTCGAGGTGATCGAGAACAACACCGAAACGAATTCCAAGACGGCTTCGCCGCCCTATGTGCCGCCGCTCCAGCTCACGGAGGGGCAGTCGCCCCCGATCGCGGCGAATGGCGGCCTGTCCTACGTGTCTTTCGACCGGTCCGGCGATGCGGGAACCGCCAAGGCGCTCGAGGATGCGCTTGCCGAGCTCGCCGGCGGCGAGGGCCAGCGCGTCATCGACATGATCGACAATGCCCCGCCGGGCCCGATCAAGACCCGATGGGGCCTTGCGTTCCGCGACTACGACGACTGCGTGAGGTTCATTCGCGAATCGAACAGCTTCAAGGCGCCGGAAGGCGGCGTGGTGCTGCCGCTGGCCTATAGCGTCCACGAACGGCCGAGCTATTCCATCGTTCCGTCCAACGCCATCTGGCACGACCCAGCGCACGCCGAGATGGCCGCGCGCCTGCGCAAGAACGAGGAAGACAACCGTCGGCGCAACCTCTATTTCCCACATGTGCTGCGCGACGCGCGGCGCATCGGCGAATACTACCCGGGCCTGTCGCCCAGCAGCCCCGAATGCATGGACCGGCTCGGCGTCTCGTTGGCGCACCTCGAGTCGAAGTGCTCGAACTTCTACGATGCCGCCGAGGTGGAGCGCGTGTTCTACCCTGAGATCGAGAAGCTCCTTCTCGACTTCTTCCCCGACGCGACCGATGCCCTGGTCTACAACCATGACGTCTTCGACAAGGACTACGCAGGCGACCGGACGGAAGACCAGGACAACAAGAACCCGGGCGTGAACGCCCGCTACGTCAACCTCGTGCACAACGACCTGAACGACAACAGCGGCCGCGTGCGCTGCCGCGAGCTGCTGACCAGGAACCTGCGGAACTTCGGGCGTCCGCAGCACTACACGGAGGAAGAGGCCGACGGGAAGATGTCGCGGCGGTTCATGTCGATCAATCTCGCCAAACCGATGGAGACGGTCGAGCAGTTCCCCTTCGTGCTCTGCGCCTGGCCCTCCTTCGCCGACCAGCCCTACATCAACAACTACAGGATCTACGACGACCGTGTCGGCGAGACCACCCGCTTCACCTATCGCCCGACCCACGAGTGGTACTGGTTTCCCAAGCAGACCTCGACGGAAGTCTCGATGCTGAAGTGCTACGACTCCGTCACCGATGGTTCGGTTTCTCGCTGGTCCTTCCACACCGCCTGCATCGACCCGACGGCGCCCGCCGACGCGCGCTGCCGCAAGAACGTCGTCGTCCGGGCGTATGTCTTCTTCTAGTCAGGAGAGCCATGCCGCGACACTTTGGGATGTTGGTCCCCTCGACCAACACCACGAACGAGATCGAATACGGCCGCCTCGCCCCCGATCTGCAGGTGCACACGGGGCGCCTCGGCAAGGGCGGCGACACGCCGTTCTCGCCGAGTAAGGACGCCGACGTGGCCTATCAGGCGCAGCTGCTCGGCGAGGCGCGGGTCGAGGTGATCATGCTGGCGCAGACCTCGGCGAGCCTGTTCGCCGACGACTACGACGCGGTGACGGTGAAGCGCATGACCGACGCATCGGGCGTGCCGTCCTTGACCTCCGCACAGGCGATCGGCCGGGCGCTGAAGGCGCTCGGGGCATCGCGCGTCGCCATGGCGACGCCCTATTCGGAAGAGGTCATCGGACGGGCCCGGCGCTACTACCAGACCAAGTACGGCGTCGAGACGGTCGCCTGGGAAAGCCTGGGCGCCACCAACGCCTATGCCATCGGCAAGATGGACGCCAGCCTGGTCGAGGCGGCGTTCCGCCGGATCGACCGGCCGGATATCGATGCGCTGGTGGTGCCCGGCGGCAACTTCCCGACCATGGACCGGATCGCCGCCTGGGAGCGCCAGTTCGGCAAGCCGGTGATCACCACCAATCAGGCGGCGCTGTGGGCGGTGCTGCAGGCCATGAAGGTCGACACGCCTCTCCCCGGCAAGGGTCGGCTGCTCGAGCAGCTGCCCGCAGGCTGACGATCAGAGCCCCAGCATCGCCTTGGCGAGCACATTGCGCTGCACCTCGGACGAGCCGCCGTAGATCGTGGTCTTGCGCTGGTTGAAGTAGCGCGGCGCCACGTCGTCGACATACTCGCCGCCGACCGGCACGACGTTGCTGTCGTAGTTGCGCAGCTCGGTGAAGGGCGTGCCGTACCAGCCGACCGCCTCGACCGCCAGCTCGGTGATCTTCTGGCCGACCTCGGTGCCGCGCATCTTGACGATCGAAGCCATGCTGCCCGGCGCGTCGCCGGTCTTCAGGCTCGAGTAGAACATCAATTCGTTCATCTCGACGGCGTCGAGCTCCATCTCCAGCGCCGCCATCTTCTCGCGCCAGTGCGGGCTCGCCGACAAGGGCTCGCCCTCATCGAGCTGCGTCTTCGAGAGTGTCTGCAGATGGCGGAAGGCCTTGCGCAGCCTGGGCCCGTGCGCCTGGCCGCCGCGCTCGAACTCGAGCAGGTACTTGGCGTAGGTCCAGCCCATGTTCTCCTCGCCCACCCGGTTCTCGACCGGCACCTTCACGTCGGTGAAGAACACCTGGTTGACCTCGTGGCGCATCGGCGTGCGCGTGCCGTCGACCAGGTAGATCGGATCGACTCGGATGCCCGGCGTCTTCATGTCGATCAGCAGGAAGGAGATGCCCTCCTGCCGCTTGCCTTCGTTGGAGGTCCGCACCAGGCAGAACATCCAGTCGGCCCAATGGGCGTTGGTCGTCCAGATCTTCTGACCGTTGACGACGTAGTGATCGCCACTATCGTCCTTTTGCCGCTCGGCACGCGTGCGAAGGCTCGCGAGGTCGGAGCCCGATCCCGGCTCCGAATAGCCCTGGCACCACAGCTCCTCGGCGGCGGCGATCTTGGGCAGGAAGCGCTTCTTCTGCGCCTCGCTGCCGTACTTCATCAGGACGGGCGCGACCATCTTGAGGCTGAACGAGGAGAGGTACGGCGAGTCGGCGCGCGCCATCTCCATCTCGAAGATGAACTTCTGCGTCGAGCTCCAGCCGGTGCCGCCATACTCCTTCGGCCAGTTCGGCACCAGCCAGCCCCTCTCCGAGAGCTTCTTCTGCCACTGCAGCAGCCGCTCCCTGGAGACGTGGCTCGAGCGGCTGCGGCGGCTCTCCTCCGCCACCTCCGGCGGCATGTTGGCCGTGATCCAGTCGCGCACTTCCTTCTGGAAGGCGAGCTCCTCGGCGTTGAAGGCTAGGTCCATCGTTTCCTCGTCACAGGCCGAGCATCACCTTGGACATGATGCCGCGCTGCACCTCGGACGAGCCGCCGTAGATCGTCATCTTGCGGCCGTTGAAGTAGCGCGGCGCCAGCACGTCGGCGCCCTCGGGGCCGATCGGCTCGACATTGGCGTTCCAGGCGCGCTGCTGGGGGAACGGCTGGCTGTAATAGCCGGCCGCCTCGACGGCGAATTCCTGGACCTGCTGCATCACCTCGGTGCCGCGCAGCTTGATCATCGACGACAGCGGCCCCGGGTTCTGGCCCGAGGCGAGCTTGGAGTAGAACTCCATCTCGAACATCTCGAGGCCCGAGATCTCGATGTCCATGCGGGCCAGCTTCTCGCGCCAGGCATGATCGCTCAGGATCGATTCCTCGCCCTCCGGCATCGCGCTCGCCAGCCGCTTCAGCTTCTCGAAGCCCGAGCGCAGGCGCGGGCTGTAGGGATTGCCGCCGCGCTCGAACTCGAGCAGGTACTTGGCGTAGGTCCAGCCCTTGTTCTCCTCGCCGACGCGATTGCCGACCGGCACCTTCACGTCGGTGAAGAACACCGAGTTCACCTCCTGCGTGCCGGCGCGGTTGCCGTCGGCGGTGATGATCGGCTCGACCGAGATGCCCGGCGTCTTCATGTCGATCAGCAGGAAGGAGATGCCCTCCTGCGGCTTGCCCTCGCTGGAGGTGCGCACCAGGCAGAAGATCCAGTCGGCGGTCTGCGCCAGCGTCGTCCAGGTCTTCTGGCCGTTCACGATGTAGTAATCGCCGTCGCGCACCGCCTTGGTGCGCAGGCTGGCGAGATCGGAGCCCGAGCCCGGCTCGGAGTAGCCCTGGCACCAGATCAGGTCGGAGTTCAGCATCGGCGGCAGGTGCCGCTTCTTCTGCTCGTCCGAGCCGTACTTCATGATCACCGGCGCGCACATCTTGGGGCCGAACGGCGAGGTGCCGGGCGCGCCGGCCTTCGCCATCTCCATCTCGAAGATGTACTTCTGCGTCGTGGTGAAGCCCGGGCCGCCGAACTCCTTGGGCCAACCGGTGCACAGCCAGCCCTTCTTCGCCAGCCGCTTCTGCCAGTCGAGCAGCCTCTCCTTCGGCAGGTAGGCGTTCCGGGCGACTTTGAGCTCGCCCATGATCTCGGGCGTCAGATTCTCCTTCAGCCAGTCGCGCACATCCTGCTGGAAGGCCAGCTCTTCCTTGCCGAACGTCAGGTCCATTCTCGGGCTCCTTTGGGAGCTGAAAGTAGCGCGCGGGACGGCGTTCCGCAAAGCTATGACAGGCGCGGCAACGGCCGAATCCGAAGCCTTCCCGGCTCTACCACCAGGAGGTTGCCAATGAGGACGTCCGCCTTCGCGGAGACAACGTCCGCCACACGATCGACAACGATGGCGTTCGGGAGCGGATCTAGTTCCAGGAGAATGATTCCTCCAACAGCTGTTCGCTGCCGGATGACCATCTCGCCGAAGTCTCGATCCTCGGTGATCACGATACTCTGATCCGCGACGGCCAACGCGAGCCCATCTTGGTCCGAAGCCGCAGGCTTGCTTTCCGCTATCGCGAGGACGTCGAAACCTGCCGCCGGAAGGCGCTCAATGACGGCTCGCGCGATGTTTTCGTCCGCCAGGAAGCGCATCCATCACTCGGCGGCGAGAACCGTCTCCTGCTCCAGGTAGTCGGCGGCAAAGGATAGCGCAGCCCGCAGATCATCCTCGGTCAGCTTCGGATATGCCTGCAGCAAATCCGAAAACGACTGGCCAGCGCCCAGCTTGCGCAGGAGCAGTTCCACCGTGATGCGCGTGCCCTTGATGCAGGCTTGCCCATCATCACGGCCAGGTCGACGGAGATTCGGACGTTTGACATGTTCTCGGCATGATACCCGAGATAGGGGACCGGAAAAACATCCCCGGGGAGGAAATGCATGCCCCATCGCATCCGCCGCGTCGTCACGGGCCACGACAAGAGCGGCAAATCGGTGTTCGTCATGGACGGCAAGGCGCCCAACGTGCTCGAGATGGCGTCGATGCCGGGCGTGGCGCTGACCGACCTGTGGCGGACGAAGACGGCGCCTGCCTCCAACGCCGGCAATGCCGACGCCGCGGTCGGCCGGATCGTGCTGGAGCCGCCGGCCGGCGGCACCATCCTGCGCATCGTCGAGATCCCGCCCGATTCGAAGTGGCGCAAGAGCGCCGACGCCCGCAAAGCCTTCGCCTCGATCGGCGCCGGCGGCGCGCCCGATCATGCCTCGGCCGACGCCATGATGCATGCCACCGCGACGGTCGATTACATCATCGTGCTGAAAGGCGAGATCTGGGCGATCCTCGACACGGGCGAGAAGCGCCTCGAGCAGGGCGACGTGCTGATCCAGCGCGGCACCAACCATTCGTGGAGCGTGCGCACCCGGGAGCCCTGCGTGATCGCCGCCGTCCTGGTTGGCGCCAAGCCGGTCGGCCGCCTGACGCGGAAGAAGAAGGCCGTCGGTCGCCGCTGATACAAACTGTGGCGGCCTGCCGCACCTTTGCACGATAAGGAACCATCCTGCCGTTACGGCGTTGGCTCTCGGCCCGCGTTCATGGGGACTCGAATGACCACGACGGACGATACGTCTTTGCTGCGCGCCCGCTTCTGGCACGACCGCGCCGAGGAAGCCTGGTCGATGGCCAGCCAAATGACCGACCCCATCGCCAAGACCACCATGGTGGAAATCGCCGAACGCTACGATCTGCTGGCCGATGCCATGGTCCCCAGGGAGGCCATGGCGCACGGGCGCGAGAATCATCGCCCCGGACGCCGCTCCTCGGTCGCTCCCGAAGGCCTTCTGTAGGACTCCTTCGCCCATCATAGTCGAGACGGCGCTCAAGCGACCTTCTTGGCGAGATGCGGGAACATGGCGGCGCGCGCGGCGTCGTCCATCTCGGTCTTGAAGCCGTGCTTGTCCTTGAGCGCCAGCGCGCGCTGCGCCGCCGGCCGCGCGCTGATCTCGCCGAGATGGCGCTGCAGGCTCGGGAACTGCTTGGGCGCGTCCGGGCCCAGCACGTTGGGGATCAGCCGCGACCAACCCCACACCGCCATGTCGACGATGCCGTAGGCGTCGCCCACCATCCATTGCTGCTTGGCCAACCGCGCCTCGAGGATGCCCCAGTGGCGCTGCGCCTCGAAGGTGTAGCGGTTGACCGCATACTCCTTGGGCTCCGGCGCGAAGTTGCGGAAGTGCACCGACTGGCCCGAATAGGGCCCGATGCCCGACGCCACGAACATCAGCCACGACAGCATCGCGCCGCGATCGGCCGGCTTGCCCGGCAGGAACTTGCCCGTCTTCTCGGCGAGGTAGAGCAGAATGGCGTTGCTGTCGAACACCGTCGCGCCGTCGTCGACGATCGCCGGCACCTTGGCGTTGGGATTGATCGCCAGGAACTCCGGCGTGTGCTGCTCGCCCTTGCGGGTGTCGACCGGCACCAGGTCATAGGGCAGCGCCATCTCCTCGAGGCACAGCGCGACCTTGGTCGGGTTGGGCGCGAGATTGTAATAGAACTTGATCATGCCGCTCTCCTATTCCGGCTTGGCGCCGGATGCTTTGACGATCGGATCCCAGAACGCCATCTGACCGTCGAAATACGTCTTCGCCTCCTCGGGCGTGGACTGGATCGGCTCGATGGCGAGCTCGGCCATGCGCTTCACGACCTCGGGGTTCCTGAGCGCCTCGTTGAACACCGCGTTCAGCTTCACGATGATCGGGCGCGGAACAGCCGCCGGCGCCTGAGCAACGTACCAGGTGTTGATCGACAGCTTGAAGCCGACGGCCTCCTCGACCGTCGGCACGTCGGGAAGCTGCGGCAGCCGCTTGTCGGCCATCACCGCCAGGACCCTGAGCTTGCCGGCATCGATGAAGCCCTTGCTGGAGCCGATCGTGTCGACCTGAAAGGCGTGCCGGCCGGCGATGGTGTCGATCATGCCGGGCGCCGAGCCGCGATACGGCACGTGCAGCGCCTCGACCCCCGCCTTCTCCAGGAACAGGAAGCCCGACAGATGGATCATCCCGCCGTTGCCCGACGACGCGTAGGAATACTTGCCCGGCTCCTTCTTCATCGTGGCGATGAGCTCGCGCAGGGTCTTCGCGCCGTCGGTCGGCACGACGACGATCAGCGGCACGCTGGCGACGTACGAGATGCCGGTCACACCGTTGACGACGTCGTAGCCCAGCGTCTTGCCGTAGAGCGCGGGCGTCAGCGCGTTGGTCGAGGGCGCCATCAGCAGCGTGTAGCCGTCCGGTGCGGCCTGGGCGACCATCGCCGAGCCGATATTGCCGCTCGCCCCCGCCTTGTTCTCGACGACGACGGTCTGGCCGAGTATCTGCGAGAGATGCGGTTGCAGGATGCGGGCGACGACATCGGTCGGCCCGCCGGCGCCCGCCGGCACCACCAGGCGGATCGGCCGGTCCGGATAATTCGCCTGCGCCGCGGCGGCGCCTGCCATCTGCGACACCGTTCCGGCAAGAGCCGCGCGTCTGCCCAACTTCACCATTTCTTCCCTCCGCACCCGCGAGTGTACGGTCTATGCTGCGACACAGGAAAGACAACGGGGAAATGCGATGGGTAGCCGACTGAACCGCGCCATCGAGCTGCTCGAAGCGGACCAGGCCATCTACTACGACGGGCCGCACACCGGTCACGTGCTGACCTACGACCAGGGCCGCGCCGACGCCCAGACCTGGGCCGACTACATCAATGTCGGCATGGAGCACGGCGCCTTCGACATGACCGGGCTCGAGGAATACATGCGCGGCCTGCTCGACGGCGGCCCGACCCGCTCGGGTCATCTGACGCCGACGGTGATCGTCGAGGCGCCGGTCAACGGCACCGACGGGCCGAACGTCGCCTTCAATGCCTGGCAGTTCCGCCAGATCCTGGCGCGCGGCGTTCACGGCATCCTGCTCTGCCAAGCGGAATCCGCCGACGCGGTGCGCGAGTTCGTGCGCGCCTGCCGCTTCCCGCACAACAAGGCCGGCGTCGACACGCTCGGCACGGGCAGCCGCGGCCGCGGCTCGGAGCCCACAGCCGCGCCGATCTGGGCGGTGAGCCAGCAGGAATACTTCAATCTCGCCGATCCCTGGCCGCTCAACCCCACGGGCGAGCTTCTGCTCGGTGTAAAGATCGAAAGCCCCGCGGGCGTCGCCAACGCCGACGAAATCTTGGCGATGCCAGGATTGGGTTTTGCGGAGCTGGGGCCGGGCGATCTCGGCCTGTCGCTGGGCTACACGACCCTGCAGCGCCGCCCCTATCCGCCCGAGATGGAGGCGGCGCGGGCCAAGGTCTTCGGCGCCTGCAAGAAGAACAAGCTCGCCTTCCTCGAAGGCGCCACGCCGGAGACTATCGCCAAGAGCCTCGACGAGGGCGTGCGCGTGATCTCCGGGCACAATCCCGAGACCGCCAAGGTCGGTCGCGCTCACCAGAAACGCATCATGCCGGTCTAGGGGCCGGTTTGATCCATGAACCTGACCCGCCGCGACATCGCCCTGCTCCCGCTGGTGCTGGGCGTCGCTGCGGGACGGGCGGAGGCTGAGATGACCGTTCCCGTCGACAATGCCTCGCTGACCGAGGTTCTTGACGCCCTGGGCAAGGGCGCGACCACCGCGAGCGCCCTCACCCGCGCCTATCTCGAGCGCATCGAGAAGGTCGATCGCGGCGGCCCCGGCCTCAACTCGGTGCGCGAGGTCAATCCCGAGGCTCACGCGATCGCCGGCCGCCTCGACGAGGTGAAGCCGTCGGCCAAGCAGCCGCTCGCCGGCGTGCCGATCCTGGTGAAGGACAACATCGCCACCGGCGACAAGCAGCACACGACGGCGGGCTCGCTGGCGCTCGAAGCGGCGCGCGCCAAGGCCGACGCGACGGTGGTCAAGCAGTTGCGCACGGCCGGCGCGGTGATCCTCGGCAAGGCGAACCTGACCGAGTTCGCCAACATCATCGCGGTCGATATGCCGTCGGGCTACAGCTCGCTCGGCGGCCAGGTGAAGAACCCTTATTCGCCGACGCTGCTCGACGATCGCGGCATCCCGGTCGTGCAGCCCGGCGGCTCGAGCGCGGGCTCGGCCGTCGCGGTCGCGGCCGGCCTGTGCGCGGCGGCGATCGGCACCGAGACGTCGGGCTCGCTGCTCAGCCCCGCCAACCAGAACGGCCTGGTCACGGTGAAGCCGACGGTCGGGCTGATCAGCCGCGCCGGCATCCTGCCGATCTCGCACAGCCAGGACACCGCAGGGCCCCTCACCCGCACGGTGCGCGATTCGGCGATCCTGCTGAACGTGCTGGCCCAGCGCGATCCGCAGGATCCGGCGACGCAGCACCTGCAGCGGCCGACCGACTATACCGCCGGCCTCGACAAGGATGCGCTGAAGGGCGCGCGCCTCGGCGTGCCGAGCGATGCAGACGATCCGTTGAACGACACCTACTACGGCAAGCTGTCCCCGCTCGCGAAGGCGGTGATGGCCGAGGCCCTCACGGCGCTGCAGGACGCGGGCGCCATCCTCGTGCGCGCCAGCATGCCGACCGCGGGCTGGATCGGCGGGCCGGGCACCACCATGGGCGTGCTCAACCGCAATCCGCTCAGCCGCAACAAGGGCAACCCCGCCAACCCGCCGATCGTCTTCCTCTACGAGCTGAAGCACGACCTCAATCTCTATCTGCGCGACTGGGCGACCGGCACGACGATCAAGACGATGGCCGACATCATCGCCTTCAATGAGGCCCATGCCGACAAGGCGCTGCGCTTCGGTCAGGACCTGTTCCTCGCCGCCCAGGCGACCAAAGGCGACCTCTCGGAGCTCGAATACAAGTCGGCCCGCGCGATGGACCTGCTCGCCGCCAAGGAGCGCGGGATGGACGCCTACATGACCCGGCACAAGCTCGACGCGGTCGTGTTCCCCGGCACCGCCGGCGCCTCGATCGCGGCCAAGGCCGGCTATCCCAGCGTGATGGTGCCGGGCGGCTTCATCTCGGGCGTCGAGGGCAAGGACACGCCCGACTATCCGCTCGGCGTCACCTTCGCCGGCCGCGCCTGGAGCGAGCACACGCTGCTGCGGCTCGCCTACGCCTTCGAGCAGGCCACCGACGCGCGTAAGCCGCCCGGCCTGGCCGCGCCCTAGCGCCGACGCGAGTCCCACCCGTCTCAAGGGCCTGTGGGACGGCCTCGATGCCGATGGCATCGGCATCGAAGGCCTGCGAGTCAACACCGTCATGCGCAGCACCCTGCACCATCGCGCGACGGACACCTATTATGGGCAATGGACGCGAAATTCGGCCGCGTTTTATGCGGGTCGACTCGCGGTCCATTGGCCATAATGCGAGTTTGCCGGAAGGCCTTATCCACAGGCTTTCGACGTCATGCAGGAGGACGCCATGCAGTTCGGCATCACCATGTTCCCGACCGACTACGCCATCCCGCCGCACGAGCTGGCGATGGAGACGGAGGCGCGCGGCTTCGAATCGGTGTGGTTCCCCGAGCACAGCCACATCCCGACCAGCCGCAGGTCACCGTGGCCGGGCGGCCCCGAGCTGCCCAAGTGGTACTACGACACCTACGATCCGTTCGTGGCGATGGGTGCCGCCGCGGTGGCCACCAAGACGATCAAGCTCGGCACCGGCGTCTGCCTGGTGGTGCAGCGCGATCCGATCCACACCGCCAAGGAAGTCTCGACCGTCGACCGCCTCAGCAACGGCCGCGTGCTGTTCGGCATCGGCGGCGGCTGGAACGCCGAGGAGATGGCCGACCACGGCACCGACTTCAAGACGCGCTTCAAGCTGATGCGCGAGCGCATCGAGGCGATGAAGGAGATCTGGGCGCGCTCCAAGCCCAAGTACTCGGGCGACATGGTGAAGTTCGACGAGATGATGATGTGGCCCAAGCCGGTGCAGAAGCCGCATCCGCCGATCATCGTCGGCGGCGGCTTCCCGCACGGCGCCAAGCGCGCCGTGGCCTACGCCGACGGCTGGATGCCGATCGGCGGCCGCGGCGGCGACACGCTCGGCATGATAAAGCCGTTCCACGAGATGCTGAAGCAGGCCGGCCGCAAGCCCGAGGACGTGCCGGTCACGCTGTTCGGCATCCGCCCCAACGTCGACGAGATCAAGCGGGCGCAAGAGGCCGGCGTCGCCCGCATCGTGTTCGGCGTGCCCCCGGAGGCGAAGGACAAGGTCCTGCCGGTGCTCGACGCCGGCGCGGCAGCGATGCGCGCAGCGGCCTGACCTCGGGTCGTCAGCTACTCGCAGGCGAACACCACTGCGCCTTCGGTACCGGAGGTCGGCTGCACGATCTGAGTGATGCGCGCGGCCTTGTTCACTTTCTTGCAGTGTGCGTCGGCGGCCTTGAAGGCGCTTTCGGGGCTCTGGCCCGACCAGGGCATGACACCGCCCAATTCGTTGCCGGTCGGCTTCGAACCGCCGCATCCGGCCGCAGCCAGCAGCAGGAGAAGAGTCATGAGTTTGCGCATCGTCGCCTCCCTCGCAAAAACCTAGACTGCGATAACCACGCCGTCGTGGCCGGGGTCGGCGCCGCCGTCCAAGCCGTCCTCGTGGATGCGGATGGCATGGACGGCGGCGAAGCCGAAGCCGTAGGGGCTGCGCACAACCGGGTAGCCTTGCGCCTTCAGCTCGCGCTCGACGCGGCCCTGGATCCGGTTGGAGATGTCGATGGTGTCGGAGGTCGCCGAGAAGCGCGGCGCGCTCACCGCCTCGACCATGGTCATGTCGAAGTCGAGGGCGTTCAGGATCGCGTGCAGCACGCCCATGGCGATCTGCGTCGCGCCCGGCGCGCCGATGATCAGGTGTGGCTTGCCGTCCTTAAAGATGATGCTGGGCACGACCGAGCTGAAGCGCGCCTTGCCCGGCGCGATCGAGCCGGCGCGGCCGGGCCGCGGGTCGAACACGCCCATGCAGCCATTGTACATGAAGCCCAGGCCCGGCGTGATCACGCCCGACGGCATGCCCAGCGAATGGGTCATGGTGAAGCAGTTGCCGTCCTTGTCGAGCACGGAGATGTGCGTGGTGTCCTTGGAGACTGCGCCCGAGTTGAACCGCGGCACCGTGGCCTTGACGCCGCGCATGATCTCGCCGGCCATCGTCCTGGCGTAGGCCTTCGAGGTCAGCTCCTCGACCGGCACGGTGACGAACTTGGGATCGCCGACCTTGGCGTCCTTGTCGATGGTGGCGCGCTTCATCGCCTCCGCCACGATGCGCAGGTGCTCGGTCGAGCCGTGCTCGAGCGCGCCGATGTCGAAATTCTCCAGGATGTTCAGCATCTCGAGCAGCATCACGCCGCCGCCCGGCGGCTGGTTGGTCGAGACGCGATAGCCGCGATAGTCGCCCCACAGCGGCGGATTACGCGTCGTCTTCCAGGTCTCGAGGTCCTCGATCGACAGCAGCGCGTCGTTCTTCTTCATGTCCTCGTCGATCGCCCTGGCGATCTCGCCGGAATAGAAGACGTCGGCGCCGCCCTTGGCGATCGCGCGCAGGACCTGCCCGTAGTCGCGGTTGACGACCCGATCGCCGACCTTCTTCGGCATGCCGTCGGGCCGGCAGTAGAGCGCGCGGGCGGGCGGCGTGAAGCCGGTGCGCTCGTAGTTCGGCGCGCGGCCGAAATTGCCTTCGTCGGCCCACCAGAAATGGACGTGCGGTCGCACCGCCCAGCCGGTCTCGGCCCAATGGATCGCGGCCTCGACGATGCGCGACCACGGCAGGCTGCCGTGCTCCTGATGCGCCTCGTAGTACATCTTGAGGTTGGCCGGCGCGCAGATCGACTTGTAGCCGATGTCGTTGACCCGGCCCTTGAGGATGAAGCCGTAGCCGTCGCGCGCCTCGCTCTCGATCAGGTTGGCCCACATGTCGGGCCGCGCGGCGAGCGGCGCCGGCGCATGGGCATCGATGTAGCCGTGGAACTTCTTGCCCGGCATGTAGATGCCGCACGAGCCGAAGCCCGCGATGCCGCACATCTGCGGATCGACCACGCCCTGGACCAGCGCGCAGGCGATGCCCGCATCCACCGCATTGCCGCCCTCGCGCAGGATGTCGGCGCCGGCCTCGGTCGGCTCCGGCTGCGGCGCCACGATCATCGATGACTTCTTGTACCGCACGAACGCTTCCTCGTGTTTTCCCTCCCCCGTCATACGGGGGAGGTGGCCCGAAGGGCCGGAGGGGGAAAGCCACACGACGTTTGTGCGGCCTTCCCCCTCCGTCGCGGATTACCGCGCCACCTCCCCCGTCTGACGGGGGAGGATGTTCTGACTCAATCCCAGCCGTTGCGCTTGCGCAACACCGCCGACAGCGGCGCCAGCGCAAAGCCCTTGCTCGCGACGCCGGGCAGCCATTCGGCCAGTGCCTGGATCGTCGCCTCGTGCGGATGGCCGATCGCCACCGCGAACCCCTGCCGCCGCGCCACCGCCTCGGTCTCGGCGAGCTTGCGGCGCACCGCGTCGACCGTCTCCTCGTCGTCGAGGAAGACGTTGCGCGCCACGCTCGGCACGCCGAGCTCCTGCGCGACCTGGTCGGCGACCGTCGACGGCGTGGTGCGCGAATCGAGGAACAGCAGCCCGCGCGCCTTGAACTGGCGCAGCACCGTCTCCATGCCGGGCCGGTAGGCGGTGAAGCGGCTGCCCATGTGGTTGTTGACGCCGACATAACCGTCGAAGCTGTCGAGCGCGACCGTGACGCGATGCTTGAGCTCGTTGTCATTCAGCGACACCAGCAGCGCATTCGGCCCGGGATCGGCATGGCCGCCCGGCTCCATCGGCAGGTGCAGCATCAACTCCTGCCCGCGTGCGCGCGCGGCCTTGGCCTGCTCGCGCAGATCCTTCGCGTAAGGCAGGAACGACATGGTGAGCGGCCCCGGCAGCTCCCAGGCACGCTTCGAATGCGGCCGGTCGAGGCCGACATCGTCGATCACGATCGCAATCAGCGGCTTGCTCGCGAGATCGCGGAACGGCACCGCGTTGCGCCGCCACGTCTGCTGCTGCTCGCTGCTCGCAGCAGCCGCGACTTGCGGTTCGGGTTTGGGCCGCGGCTTCTCCTCGATCGTCGCGACCTTCTGGCCGGGCTCGAGTTCGGTGTATTGCGGCAGGCCCGGGATGTCCTCGATGCGCGCGTAGATCGGTTTCTTCGGTTTGGGCTCGAGCTTCTGTGCGAGCCAATAGCCGCCGACGATCGCACCGACGAACAGAAAGGCGAATCCGCCGACGATCGCCTGCCGTCGATGCGAGTCGAACCAGGAGCGCAACGCAACCAGCGCCGCCGGACTCCTTCTGTTCGCCTTCCCCCTTCTGTTCTTCTTCGACGGCATCTCAACCGCAGAGTCTAATGGGTTGGAGCGCCATCACAATTCCGCCATCTGCTTGACCATGGTCAGGTCGCTGCCGCCGGACCGTCCGGCCTGCGGCGCGAAGCCCAGCCGCTTGCTGAGGTCGATCATGCGCCGGTTCTCGCGCAGGATGTGCCCGACCACGCGCTTGATGCCGCGCGCCCTGGCGTAGGAGAGCACGTGGCGCAGCAGCAATTCGCCATAGCCGCGGCGCTGACGATCGGACGCGACGATCAACGCGAACTCCGCCTGCTCGAAGCCGGGCTCGGCGGCGAGTCGCCCGACGCCGAGCAGCTCCTCGCCGTCCTTGGAACCGTCGAGCAGCAGGAACGCCATCTCGCGGTCGTAGTCGATCTGGGTCAGCCGCGCCGCCATCTCGTGCGTGAGCTCGCGCAACGGCCCGAAGAAGCGCAGGCGGATGTCCTCGGCGCTCATGTGGCGGACGAAGCGCTGCAGCAGCGCCTCGTCGTCGGGCCGGATCGGCCGCACGCGCAGGCGCTCGCCGCGATGCTCGATGCAGCGTTCGAGCTCGATCGGATAGGGCCGGATGGCGAAGCGCGCCGCGCGCTCGTCGCCGTGCGCCCGCTGGCGAACGACGATCCGCGCATCGAGCGCAATCACACCCTCGGCGTCGACCAAAAGCGGGTTGATGTCGAGCTCGGCGATCTCGCCCACGTCGGCGATCAACTGCGACAGCCGGATCATCGCCTCGCCCACCGCGCCGCGCGCCGCCGGCGCACGGTCGCGATAGCCGCGCAGCAGCCGATCGACCCGCGTGCGGCTCAGCGCGTCCTCGGCCAGCACCGGATCGAGCGGCGGCAGCGCCAGCGCCTTGTCGTCGATCACCTCGGCGGCGACGCCGCCATGGCCGACCATCAGGATCGGCCCGAACACCGGATCCTCGACTGCGCCCAGGATCAGCTCGACCGCGTCCGGCCGCTTGATCATCGGCTGCACCACGAAGCCGTCGATGCGCGCGCCGGGCGCGGCGGTGCAGATCTTGTCATGCATCAGATTGACGGCGTCGCGCACCGCCTGCTCGGTGCGCAGCTCGAGGGCCACGCCGCCGACATCGGTCTTATGGACGATGTCGCGCGACAGTACCTTCACCGCGACAGGGAAACCGATGCGCGTCGCCGCATGCGCCGCCTCGGCGGCGTCGAGCACGACTTCGGTCGGCACCACCGGAATGCCGTACGCCGCGAGCACGCGCTTGGACTCGGGCTCGGTGAGCACGCTGCGCCGGTCGGCGAGCGCGCCCTTGACGATGGCCCGCACTAGCTCGGCATCGGACCGCGCCTCCGGGATCGACGGCGGCGTGCGATGCAGCGCGCGCTGGCCGCGGCGATAGGCGACGATGTGGGTGAAGCCGCGCACCGCGCGCAGCGGCGTGTCGTAGGCGGGAATGCCGGCATCGTGCAGCACCTTGCGGCCGGCCTCGGCGTCGGGCCCGCCCATCCAGCAGCCGATCACCGGCACGACCTTGCGGCCGGCGGCGCCGGCGATCGCGCGCGCCGCCTCGACCGGCGAGGTCAGCGCCGTCGGCACGTTGACCGCCAGCACCGCCCCGACGGCGCGATCGTCGGCCAGGATGTCGAGCGCCGCAGCGTAGCGCGCGCCGTCGGCATCGCCGACAATGTCGACCGGATTGGCGCGCGACCAGGCGCGTGGCATCACCTTGTCGAGCTGGCCGATGGTCCGCGCATGCAGCGCCGCCAGCTCGCCGCCCTCGTCCATCAGCAGGTCGGTGGTGACCACGCCGGCGCCGCCGCCGTTGGTCAGGACGGCCAGCCGCTCGGTGCGCGGCACCAGACCGTGGCCCAGCGTCTCGGCAGCGTCGAACAGCTCGCCCAGTCCCTTCACCGAGACCAGGCCGGCGCGCGCGAACGCCGCTTCGTAGACGGCGGCCGAGCCCGCCATCGCGCCGGTGTGCGAGGCCGCGGCCTGCGCCGCCGCGGCATGGCGACCGGCCTTGAGCACGATCACCGGCTTGATGCGCGCCAGGCTGCGCGCCGCCGACATGAACTTGCGCGCCTGGGTGACGCCCTCGACATACATCAGCACGGCGCGCGTCTCGTAGTCCGCCGCCAGCATGTCGAGCATGTCGCCGAAATCGACGTCGGCCATGTCGCCCATCGACATCAGATGGGAGAAGCCGATGCCCTGGGCGCTGCCCCAGTCGGCGAGCGCCGCCAGCACCGCGCCCGACTGCGCGATCGCCGCCAGCCGGCCCGCCTTGACGTTGGCCGGCCCGAAGCTCGCATTGAGCCCGAGCCGCGGCGCCACGTAGCCGATGCAGTTCGGCCCGACCAGCCGCATCAGGTGGGGCCGGGCGGCGCGCAGCAGCTTCTGCCGCCAGCGCGCATTGTCCTCGCGCGCATCGGGTCCGGCACCGGGGCCGGCGCTGATGATCACTGCCGCCCGCGTGCCCTTGGCGCCGAGTTCCCTGAGCAGGCCGGGCACGGTAGGCGCCGGCGTCATGACGATCGCGAGATCGGGCGGCGACAGCAGCTCCGACAGCGAGCGCCACACCGGCCGGCCGGCGATCTCGCCGCCCTTGCGGTTGACCAGATGGATCTCGCCCGCAAATCCGCCGGCCAGCAGATTGCGCGTGACGGCTGCGCCGACCGAGCCGGGCCGTTCGCTGGCGCCGATCGCGACCACCGATTGGGGCGCCATCAACTTGTCGAGATTGCGTGTGGACATGGTTAAGGACCATCGCCAACTATTGCGCCACCTGCATGACAGCGAACCTCGTGCCAGACAAGCCGAACGCGCCGCGACCGTTGACGCGCCGCGCCGCGCTCGGGCTGCTGGCCGCTGCGGCCGTTCCCGCCGCGCCGATTTCCACAGCCTGGGGCGCAGTGCCGGATTCGGCACCTGACGCCGTCACGCATCATCAATTCAAGATCGGCGATCGCGACGTCGACTTCACCGTGACGGCGGCGACCCTGCCGCTGAACGACGACAAGGGCGAGCGCCGCGCCGGCATCTTCCACGTCGCCTACACGGGCGACGGCGCCGATCCCGATCGCCGGCCGATCAGCTTCGTGTTCAACGGCGGCCCGGGCGCGAGCTCGGCCTATCTGCATCTCGGCGCGCTCGGCCCGCGCATCGTGCCGTTCGGCGCCGAAGGACAGATGCCGGAGCCTGCCGCCAAGCTGGTCGACAATCCCGATCACTGGCTCGACCTCACCGACCTGGTGTTCGTCGATCCGGTCGGCACCGGCTACAGCCGGCCGGTCGGCGAGGGCAAGCGCTATTGGGGCGTCAGCGAAGACCTCGAATCGCTCGCGAGCTTCATCGACCGCTATCTCACCCTGAACAACCGGCGCGCCTCGCCGAAATACCTGGTCGGCGAAAGCTACGGCGGATTCCGCGGCGCGCGCCTGCCCGACGTGCTGGCCGAGAACCACAGCGTCGGCATCGCCGGCGTGTTCCTGGTGTCGCCGGTGATCGAGTTCAGCCTGATCGGCGGCGACGCGTTGGCGCTGCTGCCCGACGTGCTGCGGCTGCCCTCCTACGCCGCCGTGCGGCTCGAGCAGTCGGGCATGCTGAAGCCCGCGGCGCTGGCCGAGGTCGAGAAGTTCGCGCTCGGCCCCTATCTCACGGCGCTCGCCGCCACGCCGCGCGACGAGGCCGCCCTGCGCGCGGTCTACCCCGAGGTGGCGCGCTTCACCGGCGTGCCCGAGGCGGTGATCGCGCAGTACGAGGGCCGCGTGCCGCTCAACCTGTTCGTCAAGGAAGCGCGGCGGTCCGACAAGCTCCTGATCAGCCGCTACGACGGCTCGGCGACCGCGCCCGATCCCTACCCCGAGTCCAACCGCACGCGCGGCGATGCCTTCTACGACGGCCTGCGCTCGGTGCTGGCCAACGCCATGACCGACTATCTCGGCCAGTCGCTCGGCGTGCAGACCGACCTGCCCTACCGCCTGCTCAACAACCAGGTGGCGCGGCAGTGGAACTGGCGCAGCGGCATGGGCGGCCGCGAGGGCTACGCCGGCGCCGCCGATTCGCTGCGCGAGGTGCTGGCGGCCAACCGCGGCTTCAAGGTCGCGGTCGCGCACGGCATGACCGACCTGGTGACGCCGTACATGACCAGCCGCTACGTGCTCGACCATCTGCCGGCCTCGCTGACCCGCGATCGCGTGAGCCTCAGCCTGCAGCCCGGCGGCCACATGATGTACCTGCGGGCCGCGAGCCGCGCCGGCTTGCACGCCGACGCCGCGCGCCTCTACTCCGCGCCGGAGTAAATCGCGGTTTCCGCCGTTTTCACCGTTTTTCGCCAGACTTTCGCTTTTCAGGATGTCGTCGCTGCTCATGCGTGGACATAAGCACGACTGCAACACCGGACCTATTATGGGCATTGGAAGCCGTAAAAAGCCCCGGTTTCCGCGCCTTGACTCGCGTTCCATTGCCCAGAATGAGGCAGCCGAAACGCACATATCCCCAGGGTGATGTCGATCTAGGCCGTAGACTCATAACACGGAGCCAGAGTCGCATCGAAGCGAGTTGGACCATGGCGAGGAAGTTGGCGGCGAGCTTGTCATAGCGGGTAGCGACACGACGGTAGTGCTTCAACTTGGAAAAGAAGCGCTCGATCAAGTTGCGCTCGCGGTAGAGGCGCTTGCTGAAGCAAGGCTTCTGACGCCGGTTTCTTTTCGGCGGGATGTAGGGCGCGGCACCCTGGCCTTGGATCAGCTTCCGGATGCGATCCGCATCGTAGGCCTTGTCCGCCAGCACGATGGTGCGTGGACCAAGAGGGTCGAGCAGCGTGTCGGCGATCTGCCCGTCATGCGCTTGTCCGGCTGTTAGGCCGAGTCGAATTGGGAGGCCCTTGCGCGTCGACAACGACGCCGATCATCGACGCGGCGCACACGTCGCGGCTTGGCGGGTAAGTGCGGTTTGATTACCCGCCATTCGAAGTCGGTCAGGTTGTATTGGCTCATGTTGGCAGCAAACCAGAATCCGGCGGTGTGTGAAGGCCGACAGTCGGCAAACAACCCGATGCAGGCCATGCCGGCCTGACTCAAAGTCAACCAGCCTCCTCGAAACCCGGGGCGGTACAGTCCGTGAAATGGGGTCAATTTCAACTTCGGACAAGCAAACGGCGGACAACACTGACTCGCAAAAGATCTCATGGCCAAACAGGTGCGCCGTCCAGCCCCGCGGTTTCTGGCAGGCCGCAGATCAGGTTCGCATTCTGCACCGCCTGACCGGCCGCTCCCTTGCCGAGATTGTCGACCACGCCCATCGCGATCACCAAGTTGCGCTCTGGATCGGCCGCATAGCTGACGAACGCAAGGTTCGAGCCGGTAGCCCATTTGGTCTGCGGCGGCTTGTCGGTCACGCGGACGAACGCCCGCCCGGCGTAGAAGCTCCGGGCCGCGTCCAAGCACTGGCCCGTGGTGGCGCGGCCGCGGCAGTAAATGGTGGCGAGTACGCCGCGGGTCATCGGCACCAAGTGTGGCGTGAACACCAGCCCGGCCGCGCTGCCGCCACTCAGCCGCTCGATTGTCTTGGCAATCTCGGGCATGTGGACGTGCTTGAGCAGACCGTAGGGCACCAAGTTCTCGTTGCTCTCGGCGTAGCCGAACTTGCTGTCGGCGCCACCCCGGCCGGCACCGGAGATGCCGGTCTTGACGTCGATCACGATGTTGCCAGGCTCGATCAGCTTGTTGACCAGCAGCGGCGCCAGCGCGTTCAGCGTCGCCGCGGGGTAGCAGCCGGGGTTGGCAACGCGGATCTGACCCTCGATCTGGGCTGGCCAGACGTCGGCCAGGCCGTACGCCCAACCCTCGACGTAGCGGTGGTCGCCGCCGATGTCGACGATCTTCACGTCCTTGGGGACGCGCGCCAGCGCCTCCGCCGAGGCGCCCGTGGGCAGCGACGCGAACAGCACGTCGAGCTTCGGCAGGGTCACAGGGTCCCACTTCTCAATCACCAGCTCGGCCAGCTTGGCCGGCACACCGGGGAAGCGGTCCACCAAACGGCTGCCGGCGCTGCCCTCGCCCGCGGCGTAGATTAGCTCGAAAGACGGGTGGCTCGCGACCAGGCGCATTGCCTCGCCGCCGCCAAAACCGCTGATCCCGACAATGCCGACGCGAATGCTCATGGTGGTGTCCTACTGCTGGAGTGAGCGAACAAGTCTAGCGAACTCGCGCTGCCGGCGCGGCGGCTCAGGCCAATTGCGCAGGTCGTCGGGCGTGTCAATCGACCCGGTCGCGATTCTTGCTGAACGTGCTGGCAGCGGGTTGTAATCCAGTTGCTCCATCAGTTGCCATTCCGAGCGGATCGAGTAGAGAGCTGCCTGCAGCGGCAGCGCCCGCAGCACTTTTCGGGCGCGATGCCCGGGCGGCCGACACGCGCATAAAGCTGGTCGAATTCTAGCGAAAGAGCGTCCAGCGCCTCATCAACCACTGCCCGATCAGCCGCAGCGGATGCCCTGGCGGCACGCGAGCCTCGCAGCTCACATAGCTGAGCAAGCTGCCCGTTTGTTCGTCAGACCCTCGCATTGCCTGCCCGCCCTTGCAGGCTCAGCGAATCACGATCCGACCTCACAAACGAGGGTTTTTTCAGCGGCCCGTTAGGTAAAACCTCATCCCAAAGCCGTCAGTCCGCTTTCCCCGCCCATCCCGGTCACCGCAATTTATGAGTTTACGGCCTAGAAGAGCTTCGGCCCGTTCATCAGCACCAGCCCGCACACGATCACCGCCGCGGCGACCACGCGGCGCCGGCCGAACGGCTCGCTGAGCAGCAGGGTGCCCATCAGCGCGCCGAACAGCACCGAGGTCTCGCGCAGCGCCGCGACATGAGCCATCGGCCCCAGCACCAGGGCATAGATCGCGATGCCGTAGCCGGTGTTGGCGATCACGCCGCCGATCACGCCGCGCCACCAGGTGCGCCGCAGATGCGACCACACGGTCTGCGGCCGCAGGACGATCGCCAGCACCAGCAGCCATGGCCCTTCCAGAACGCACAGCCAGGCGATGTAGGCCAGCCGATGCTGGAAGTCCGGCCCGGCCGACCGCACGCCCATTCCATCGGCGATGATGTAGGCGGCGATGGTGATGCCGGTCAGAACGGCGAACAGCGTCGCCAGGCCGTGGCGCCCGCCCGGCGCAGCGACGACGCCCTTGAGCGGCAAGGCCAGAGCCACGAGCCCGGCGCTCAGCAGCACGACGCCGGCGATGTCCTGGACGCGCAGATGCTCGCCGATCATCTGGCCGGAGACCATCGCCACGAGCAACGGCCCGAGCCCGCGCGCGATCGGATAGGTGTGGCTGAGATCGCCGTAGGAATAGGCCTTCAGCAGGAACGTGTAATAGGCGACGTGGATGATCACCGACGCCGCGAGGTACTTCCACGCCGCGTACTCGACCTTGGGCAGGAACGGCACGGCGATCACGCCCATCAGCGTGCCGGTGGTCATGATCACGCCGAAGGTGGCGAGGCGGTCGGAGCGGTCGGCCTTGAGCAGCGCGTTCCAGGTCGCATGCATCAGCGCCGCTGCCAGCAGCAGCGCTACAACCAGGGGTTCGACGACCATCTCGGTTCAGCGCGCCTTGTAGTCCGAGTACGTCACCGTCAGGCGCACATGCACGGTCACCTTGCCGATCCGGGCATCCTCGTCGGCGCGGATCAGCACCGGGAACCAGTACTGCTCGGCGACCAGCTCGCGGACCACGAGGAAGCGCATCGGCGCGATCGGCGTATAGGCGCTGCGGCCGCACAGCCGCATGATGGAATCCTCGCGCCCCCTCACCCAGACGCGGCCCTGGAAGCCGCGCACATCGGCCGACGGATCGCGCGGCAGGATGTCGAACAGCGAGGCGTTGAACTGGCCGGTGCGCTGGCGGCCGGAATAGACGATATCGCCGGTGGCGACGCGGTCCGCCGTCAGGGTGAAGGCGTCGCGCAGCGTGTCGAGGTCGCGGTCGGCGAACTTGATCCGCGTCAACGTGTCGACCGCGCCGTCGGCGACCTCGCGCCTCGGACCGTTGGCGTCGAAGCCGAGCGTCGAGACCTGGCGGAACGCGCCGTCGACCGTGTCGCCGTCGAGCGTCTCGACCACCGCCTCGGTCTTGTAGCCGAAGTTGGCGAGCGCCTTGGCGAAGTCCGCCTCTTTCGCCAGGACCTCGCGGGCGAAGTCCTGCGCGGTCATGCGCGATGCGGCGCCGCTGTCGACCGCCTCGAGGTCTTCGGAGCACCTGACCTCGGCCCAGGCGGGTGCCGCAAGAACGGCAGCGAGGGCGAGACAGGCGAGGACGCGGTTCATGCAGGCAGTTTAGCGCGGCGGCTCGGCGATCGAGAAGAGGTCTCGCTGCCCGAGATCGGCGCCGCGGCGGCGCTCGAGCTCCTGGTTGTAGCGGCGCAGCGCATATTGCTCGGTGAGATAGCCGATCACTTTTTTGTCTGTGGGCGATTCGAGCACCGGCAAGGTCTCGATCTCCTTCTCCTCGAAGCGGGCGAGCGCGGTGCGCACGTTCTCGTAGGGCAGCAGGTGCAGGTCGGCCTCGCGGGCGAAGTCGCGGGCGGTGCTGGCGGCGGTCTCGGTCCGCTTCTCGTCGTGCAGCGCGGCGATGTCGAGCGAGCCCATGAAGTCGCCCTCCTCCGACACCACGAACACGCGCGTGATGCTGCCGGGCGGGTATTTCTCGCGCAGCTCGGCGAGCGGCGTGGTCGCCGGCTCGATCTTGGGATCGGCGCGCATCAGGCGGCTGACCGTGAGGTCGGCCAGCCAGCCGATGTCGTGCGCGCCGCGGATGCCGATGCCACGCTGGTGGAAGCGCCAGGTCGAGAAGGAGTAGCCGAAGGAGAGCCGCACGATGGTCGAGGCGATCACCACGCCGACCATGACGCCGACCGTCACCGGAAAGTTGTCGGTGCCCTCCAGCACCAGGAACGCCATGGTGAGCGGCGAGCCGATCACCGCCGCCGCCACCGACGCCATGCCGACCAGCATCAGCATCGGCACCTGGCCGGCCACGCTCGGCACCAGCAGGGCCAGGCCTTGGCCGAAGACGGCGCCGAACACGCAGCCCAGCAGCAGCGAGGAGCTGAACATGCCGCCGCGGAAGCCCGAGCCCAGCGACAGCGCCGAGGCCAGCACCTTGCCGACCACCAGCACCCCCAGCATCAGCAGGCCGGGATTGTGGTCGAACAGGCCCTGGATCGCGCCGTGGCCGCCGCCCAGCACCTGCGGCACGACGAGCGCGACCGCCGTCACGAGGATTCCGCCGATCGCCGGCCGCAGCCATTGCGGCAGGGGGAGGCGGCGCAACAAGCGCTCGGTCCAGGTGACGGACTGCATGGCGAGCACGCTGTAGCCCGCCGCGACGGCCCCCAGCACCACGATCACCAGGTAGAACCACGGCGGGATCGGCGGGAACGGCCCGACCCAGAACAGCGGCGACGGCGGGGCGATCGTCCGCTGGGCGAGCGTCGCCGCCATCGACGCGGCGGCGATCGGCGCCAGCGCGCGCACCGAATAGCCGCCCAGGATCAGCTCGTAGCCGTAGAAGGCGCCGGCCAAGGGCGCGTTGAAGGCGGCGGCGATCGCGGCCCCCGCCCCGGCGGCGACGAAGATGCGCTGGTCCTCGCGGCGCAGGCGGAAGTACTGGCCGACCTTGGCGAGGACGGCAGCGCCGAGCTGGCTGTAGCCGGCCTCCATGCCGACCGCGACCCCCGAGGCGTTGGACCAGATGGTGGCGATCAGCAGGCGCAGGCTGTCCTTCATCGACATGCGCCCACCGTGCAGGGCATTGGCCTCGATCGGGTCGACCACGTCGACCGGCCAATAGCGGCGCATGAGGTAGACGGAGATGCCCAGGACCAGCCCGCCGATCGCCGGCACGATCATCACCCGCTGGGGGTCGACGCTGATGCCGGTGCTGAGGGTATGCACGCCCTGGATGTTGAAGATCAGGTGGTGGGCGGTATCGATCAGCTCGTGCAGGCCGATGGTCAGGGCACCGATCAGCCCGCCGAACACCGCGCAGACGAGAATCTGCGTCGGCTCGTGGGAGCGCAGCCGGCCCTGCAGCAGGAGAATTCGCCGCGCCTGCGCGAGGCCCAGCCGCGGTATCGCAAATTCCATCAGGCTTTCTTTCTACGCCTGAAACGGCGAAAATGTGCCCATGTTGCTTCTGATCGATAATTACGACAGCTTCACCTACAACCTCGTGCACTTTCTGGGCGATCTGGGCGCGCGCTGCACCGTGCATCGCAACGACCAGATCACGGTCGACGAGGCGATGGCGCTGAAGCCCGACGGCATCGTGTTGTCGCCGGGCCCCTGCACGCCCAACGAAGCCGGCATCTGCATGGACCTGATCGAGGCTGCGGCCAAGGCGCAGGTGCCGCTGTTCGGCGTCTGCCTCGGCCACCAGGCGATCGGCCAGGTGTTCGGCGGCAAGGTGGTGCGCGCACCGGTGCCGATGCACGGCAAGCTGAGCGGCATCCAGCACAAGGGCCAGAGCGTGTTCGAGGACGTGCCCTCGCCGTTCGAGGCGACCCGCTACCATTCGCTGATCGTCGATCCCCGGAGCCTGCCGGGCGAGCTCGAGGTCACGGCCCTCACTAAAACTCCAGGGACCGGCGACATCATCATGGGGCTGCGCCACAAGACGCTGCCGATCCACGGCGTGCAATTCCATCCCGAGAGCATCGCCTCGGAGCACGGCCACAAGATCCTCGAGAACTTCCTCAAGATCGCCGGCGAGCATCCGACTCAGCAGAAGAAGAAAGCGGCGTAGTCATCGGACTGCGGGACATCCGATGAAACTCTCCCGCCGCCTCATTGCCGGCCTGCCATTCTTCCTCGCCTTTTCCGCGCGTGCTCAGACGTGGCCGACCAAGCCGCTGCGCATCATCGTGCCGTTCCCCGCCGGCCAGTCGACCGACATCCTGGCGCGTGTGACGGCCGAGCAACTCGGCAAGGCGCTCGGGCAGCAGGTGATCGTCGAGAACCGGCCGGGCGCGGCCGGCACGATCGGCAGCGATACCGCCGCCAAGGCGACGCCCGACGGCTACACGCTGCTGATGGTGACGATCTCGACCCACGGCATCGCGCCGGCGCTGTACCCGAAGCTGCCGTATGACCCGTTGAAGGATTTCGCGCCGATCATCAATGTCGGGCTGACGCCGCAGGTGCTGATGGCGAGCCTGAAGAGCGGCATCACCTCGGTGCAGGACCTGATCGCCAAGGCCAAGACCGGCGACCTGAACTACGGCTCGTCCGGCAACGGCTCGGCGAGCCATCTCGCGGTCGAGCAGTTGCGCGCCGCCGCCGGCATCAAGCTCACCCACGTGCCGTTCAAGGGCAACGCCGACGCCTACCTCGCGCTGCAGAGCGGCGACATCCAGATCATGTCCGACGCGATCCCCGGCGCGGTCGGGCCGGTGCGCAGCGGCAAGGCGAAGGCGATCGGCATCGCCGACGACAAACGATCGCCCTATCTCCCGGACCTGCCGACCATCATCGAGCAGGGCGTGCCGGGCATCGTCGCGGTCGGCTGGATCGGCTTGTCGGCGCCGGCACACGTGCCGGGACCGATCCTCGACCGGCTCAACGCCGAGATGCAGCGCATCCTCGAGGAGCCCGAGGTGGTCGAGAAGCTGAAAGGCCTGTCGTTCGTGCCGGCCGGCGAATCGCGCCAGGCGTTCGCCGCCTACATTGAGGCCGAGATCGCCAAGTGGCGCGGCGTCATCCAAGCGGCCGGCGTCAAAATCGATTAGTGGCCGCGACTCCAGCCTCCAAGTAATTGCACTCTCTCGTCCGGAGCGTCCGGAACCGTCCGGCCCTGGGGGTGGGGGCCGGATTCCCGGATTCGTGCAGAAAACCCTTATGGAATCGGCATCGGAGGCGTCCGGGAGTCCGCCGGATTCGGCGTCGTTGCCCCGGACGCGCGGCCTTTCAGGGCTCTCCTCAGGGTGAGGAGCTCAATCAAATCAAAGGTCTACGGCGCGACGCCGAAGCCTGCGCGCTGGATCGCCCGGGTAATGGCGGCGACGTCGGCTTCCCTGGGGAGCCGCATCTCGCCGCTCTTGAGGTCGACGGAGATCGGCGCGGTGCCGGCGCCGGTCGCGGCGCGGGTGACGGCCTTGACGCAGCCGTCGCAGTCCATGCCGGTCACTTTGAGGATCAGTTCTTCAGCCATGTGATATAGCTACGCGCCCCGCCGCCCGGCCGGCAAGGGGCAAAATAACCCGGGGATTCAAGGTTTGAGCGGCGACATCGACGATTTTCGCGGCCTTCTGGCCAAGGTCGGCAACGGCGCGAGCCTCTCGATCGGCGAGGCCGAGCGGGCGTTCGACATCATGACCTCGGGCGACGCCACACCGGCCCAGATGGGCGCCTTCCTGATGGCGCTCAAGGTGCGCGGCGAGACGGCCGAGGAGCTCGCCGGCGGCGCCAAGGTGCTGCGCGCCAAGGTCCAGCGGGTGCACGCGCCGGACGGGGCGATCGACATCGTCGGCACCGGCGGCGACCATCACGGTACCTACAACGTCTCCTCCTGCTCGGCCCTGGTCGTGGCCGGCGCAGGCGTGCCGGTGGCCAAGCACGGCAACCGCGCCTTCACTTCCAAGTCGGGCGCGGCCGACGTGCTGGGCGCGCTGGGCATCAATCTCGACCTGCCGATCGAGACGCTGGAGAAGGCGCTGATGGTGGCGGGCGTCTGCTTCCTGATGGCGCCGCGGCATCACAGCGCCATGCGCAACGTCGCCGGCCCCCGGGTGGAACTCTCGCCCTCGCGCACCATCTTCAATTTGCTGGGGCCGATGTCGAACCCGGCCCTGGTCAAGCGTCAGCTCGTCGGCGTGTTCGATCGCCGCTGGCTGAGGCCGGTGGCCGAGGCGCTGGGCCAGCTCGGGCTCGAGCGCGCGCTGGTTGTACACGGACAGGACGGCATGGACGAGCTCACCACCACGACCACGAGCTGGGCGGCCTCGCTCGAGAACGGCAAGGTGACCGAGATCGAGATCGCGCCCGAGGATGTCGGCGTGCCGCGCGCGAACATGGCCGCGCTCAAGGGCGGCGATCCGGCGCACAACGCGGACGCGATCCGCGCCGTGCTGGCGGGACATCGCGATGCCTTCCGCGATATCGTGGTGCTGAACAGCGCCGCCGCGCTGATGGTCGCGGGCAAGGCGTCCGACCTCAAGCAAGGCGCGGAGATGGCCGTCGCCTCGATCGACGGCGGCAAGGCCCGGAAGGCGCTCGAAACCCTGGTGAGGATCTGCGCATGAGCGACACGCCGTGAGCGATACATTGGCGAAGATCGTCGACGACAAGCGCAGGCACGTCGCCGCGCGCAAGGCCGTCTGCTCCCAGGCCGAATGCGAGACGCGCGCCGAGGCCGCCGAGCCGCCGCGCGGCTTCGCGAAGGCGCTGAAGGCGACCATTGCCTCGGGCCGCTACGGCCTGATCGCCGAGATCAAGAAGGCCTCGCCCAGCAAGGGCCTGATCCGGCCGGACTTCGATCCGCTGTCGCTGGCCAAGGCCTACGAACGCGGCGGCGCGACCTGCCTGTCGGTGCTGACCGACGAGCCCTACTTCCAGGGCAAGGACGAGTTCCTCGGCCAGGCGCGCGGCGCGACCAAGATGCCGGCGCTGCGCAAGGATTTCATGATCGATCCGTACCAGATCGCCGAGGCGCGGGCGCTGGGCGCCGACTGCATCCTGCTGATCATGGCCTGCCTCGACGACCAGCTCGCGGCCGAGCTGGCGCGGCTCAGCCATCTCTACGGCATGGACGTGCTGGTCGAGGTGCATGACGGCGACGAGCTCGAGCGTGCGCTCGCCATCGACAGCGACCTGATCGGCGTCAACAACCGCAACCTCAAGACGCTGGCCGTCGATCTCGCGACCACCGAGGCACTGGCGCCCAAGGTGCCGAAGGATCGTGTGCTGGTCGCCGAGAGCGGCCTCGGCTCGCCGGCCGATCTCGCGCGCATGGCCAAGGTCGGCGCGTCGGCGTTCCTGATCGGCGAGAGCTTCATGCGCAAGCCCGACGTCGAGGCGGCGGTACGCGAGATCCTGGTGAAGGCATGAGCGATCTCACCCACTTCGACGAGCGAGGCAATGCCCGCATGGTCGATGTCGGCGACAAGGACGTCACCGAACGGGTGGCGACCGCGAAGGCCAGCATCGTCATGCAGCCGGCGACGCTCGCGCTGATCCGCGACAAGAAAGCAGCCAAGGGCGACGTGCTCGCGGTGGCACAGCTCGCCGGTATCATGGCGGCCAAGAAGACGGCGGACCTGATCCCGCTGTGTCATCCGCTGGCGCTGTCGTCGGTGCAGGTGACCCTCGCGCTCGACGAGAAGCGCAACGCCGTCGACATCGAGGCGACCTGCAAGCTCAAGGGCAAGACCGGCGTCGAGATGGAGGCGCTGACCGCGGCCTCGGTCGCGGCGCTCACCGTCTACGACATGTGCAAGGCGGTCGATCGCGGCATGGTGATCGAAGAGGTGAAGCTGCTGCACAAGTCGGGCGGCAAGTCGGGGACCTTCAATGCCGGCTAAGATGCTCTCCGTCGCCGAGGCGCATGCGCGGGTGATCGCGGCCTTCTCGCCCCTGCCCGCCGAAACGGTATCGATCGCCGATGCGGCCGGCCGCGTGCTGGCGAGTGCGCCCAAGGCGCGGCTGACCCAGCCGCCGGCCGATCTGTCGGCGATGGACGGCTACGCCGTGCGTGCGGAGGACGTGCCCGCGGCGCCGACCACGCTGACGCTGGTCGGCGAGGCACCGGCCGGCGGCTCGTACGACCAGGCGCTGAAACCCGGCGAGACGGTGCGCATCTTCACCGGCGGTCCGCTGCCGATGGGCGCCGATTCGATCGTCATCCAGGAAGACACCAAGGCCGAGGCCAGGAAGGTCACCATCCTCGAAGCGCCGAAGATCGGCCGGCACATCCGCAAGGCCGGCCTCGACTTCAGCGCCGGCGATGCGCCCTTCCCGGCCGGCCATACGCTGACCACGCGCGACGTCGCGCTGCTGGCGTCGATGAACCTGCCGTGGCTGTCGGTGTTCCGCAAACCGCGGGTGGCGATCCTGTCGACGGGCAACGAGCTGGTGCTGCCGGGCGAGCCGATCGGCCGCAACCAGATCATCTCCTCGTCCGGCGTCGCGGTGGCGGCGCTGGTGCGCGCCTGGGGCGGCGATCCGACGCTGTTCGACATCGTGCGCGACGAGCGCGAGGCCACCGGACAGGCGATCCTCGCGGGCGCGCAGCATGACGTGCTGATCACCCTGGGCGGCGCGTCGGTCGGCGACCATGACCTGGTGCAGGATTCGCTCAAGGCACAGGGCTTCGGCATGGATTTCTGGCGCATCGCCATGCGCCCCGGCAAGCCGCTGATGTTCGCCGCCAGGGACCGCGCGCGGGTGATCGGCTTCCCGGGCAATCCGGTCTCGACCATGGTCTGCGCGCTGCTGTTCCTGAAACCCGCGATGGAGCGCATGACCGGCCAGGCCGGCGCCCTGCCCGCCACCGTCACCGCCCGCCTCGCCGTCGGCGTGAAGGAGAACGACCAGCGCGAGGACTATGTCCGCTCGCTGGCCCGGCGGCAGGCGGACGGCACGCTGGTCGTCGAGCCGCACAAGATCCAGGACAGCTCCATGCTGTCGGTGCTGTCGTGGTGCAATGCGCTGATGATCCGGCCGCCGCACGATCCCGCCCGCAAGGCCGGCGACGCGGTGCAGATCATCGACCTGTCGGCAGTGCCGGGCGGGTACTGACCAGGAGGTCGTAGACGTGCGTCTCGCCCGGGAAAGTGCGGCGGTCGCCCGATCGCTCGAACCCGTCATAGAGGCTGAGCTCTTCCGGATCCTCGTGGCGGCCGGTGTTCCAGCCGACGACCAGCAGGCCCTGTGGCGGCAGTATCCGGTGCAGCTCGTCGAAGGTGCGGCGCATCTGCTCGGGCGTGTCGATGCCGAAGCCCAGGACGCCGTTCAAGACCACGCCGTCGAAGAAGCCCGCCGGGCGGTGACGGGTGAGCTCCTGGACCGGCGCCATAATATGGCGGCGTGCTCCCCACACGGCCACGCGAGGGGCGACGTCGAGGGTGGTGTAGCGGTCGGCGGGGAACAGCCTCTCGTAGTGCCAGGTGTAGGACGCCGTGCCGACGAACAGGACCGACCTGCAGCGGTCACGCATCCGCGGCAGGATCTCGGTCTCCAGGCACCGCCGGCTCGCCAGGCCCGGAAGGTGTCCATAGGGCCGGTTGACGCCCCAGGCGAGCAGCAGCGACCGCTGCACACCCTTGGGCAGCAACCGCCTCCCCGAACGCACCAGAGAACCGCGAATGTGAAATCTCACGCCGTGCTATTGCACATATCATGAATGTAGAAGCAACCGCCTGAATCCCCACATTCCCTGGGATAACTTGACGATTCCCCGGAACTAAACTAGAACATGTGCCGGGTTTCAGGATTTGTTCCGGAATCTGGTAGGCATTTCGGGGAGAAGACGGTGCTAACCCGCAAGCAAAACGAACTGCTTCTGTTCATCAACATGCGCCTCAACGAGGCCGGCGTCTCGCCGTCCTTCGACGAGATGAAGGAGGCGCTCCGGCTCAAGTCCAAGTCCGGCATCCATCGCCTGATCACCGGGCTGGAGGAGCGCGGCTTCCTGCGCCGCCTGCCCCATCGGGCGCGCGCGCTGCAGGTCCTGAAGCTGCCCGACGCTGCCGCCCTGCCGGCCCCCAACGTCACGCCCCTGCTCGACTCGCGCCGCGGAATGGCCGAGAGCCGCGAAGCCTTCGTGCCGCAGATCGTACGCGGCGAGAAGCTGCCGCTGGCCGGCGCCATCCAGGCCGCCAACGAGGCGCAGGCGCTTAGCCTGCCGCTCTACGGCCGGATCGCCGCCGGCACGCCGATCGAGGCGCTGCGCGACAACTCCACGACGGTCGACGTGCCAGTGTCCCTGCTCGGCTCCGGCGCGCACTACTGCCTCGAGGTGCAGGGCGATTCGATGGTCGAAGCCGGCATTCTCAACGGCGACATCGCGATCATCAAAAGCGCCGACTCGGCCGAATCGGGCGAGATCGTCGTGGCACTGGTCGACGATGCCGAGGCGACGCTCAAGCGTCTTCGCAAGAAGGGTGCGTCTATCGCACTCGAGCCGGCGAACGCCGCCTACGAGACTCGGATCTTCGGACCCGACCGCGTGAAGATCCAGGGCCGCCTGGCAGGAATCTATCGCCGCTACCATTAGCGCTCATGCGCGGGGATGACCCCGCTCATGCGCGGGGATGTCCCCGCGCTAATTGAAGCATCGCAGGACACGTGATCAAACGTGTCCATGATCAAACACACTCGTCGTGCAATTCTTGCCGGCGCCTCTGCGGCGCTGGCGGCGCCCGCGGTCGTGCGCGCCGATACCTGGCCCAGCCGTCCCATTCGCTGTGTCGTCGCGCTGCCGCCGGGCGGCGGTACCGATTCGACCGGGCGCCTCGCGATGCAGCGCCTCTCCGAGGCGCTGGGCGTCGCGGTCGTGGTCGAGAACAAGCCCGGCGCCGGCGGCACGATCGGCAGCGACATCGTCGCCAAGGCGGCGCCCGACGGCTACACGCTGGGCATCGCGACCTCGTCGAGCCACGCCGCCGCGCCGGTGTTCCGCAAGGACCTGCCCTACGATCCGGTGAAATCGTTCACCGCCGTCACGCAACTCGGCACCACCGCCTACATCCTGATCGGCGGCCCGTCGGCCAATGCCAAGGACCTGCCGACGCTGATCGCCAACATCAAGGCGCAGCCCGGCAAGGTGCCCTGCGCCTCGCTCGGCCCCTCGACGCTGGGCTACCTGCTGACCCAGCAGTTCGAGCTGGTGACCGGCCTCAAGATGATCGACACGCCCTACAAGGGCGCGGCCCAGGTCTATCCCGATCTGATGAACGGCACGGTCGCGGTGATGCTCGACAATCCCTCGGGCTCAGCCGGCCTGGTCCGCGAGAAGCGGCTGACCGGCTTCGCGGTGACGCGGCCATCGGCGGCGGTGCCCGACGTGCCGACCTTCGACAGCCAGGGCGTGACGAACTTCGAGGACGTGTTCTGGTACGGCGTCGTGGCGCCGGCCGGCCTGCCGCCGGAGATCGCCGAGCGCATCCAGAAGATCCTGGCACAAGGCTTCCTCGCCGATCCCGGTCGCGCCAAGATGCGCGCGCTCGATGTCGAGCCGGTGATGTCGACGCCGCAGCAATTCGCCAGCATCATGGCCACCGACACCGCGCGCTGGAAGGCGCTGGCCGACCGCCTCGGCCTCAAGCCCGAATAACAGGAGACGCACCATGGATGGCAGCCCGACCCCGACCTATCGCGTCAACGAGCTGACGCCCGATCCGGCCGTCTCGTTCGATCCCAAGGTGGTGAAGGACTACGTCACCTACGCCCATCGCATCGCCAATCGTGGGCTGGTGAATTCGAGCGTCGGCGGCATGGTGATCCGCGTGCCGCATCCCAACCATCTCGACGGCGTGTGCTACGCCAAGCCGCAGGGCATCAGCCTCGAGGAGGTCGAGGACGGCGATCTGGTCATCACCGACATCCCGTACGGCCGCATCCTCGCCGGCGAGCGCGCGACCACCGTCGGCCATCAGATGAACCGCGAGATCCTGCGGCTGCGGCCCGACATCAACTCGGTGATCCATCTGCATCACGACGAGATGATCGCCTTCATGGCGGCAGGCTACGACAAGATCCGTTCGTTCAGCCTGACCTACGGCTACCTGATGCAGAAGCCGGCCCACTACCTGCCGGCCAGCGTCAACGTCGAGGACGATGTCGGCCCGATCAAGACCTTCATCCAGGACACCAACTGCATCATCATGAAGCGGCACGGCTTCACCGTGCTCGGCCGCTCCGTGTCGGAGGCCTATCACCGCACCTGCGTGCTGGTGAGCGAGATCAAGCGCAACATCATCGTCGAGATGCTGTGCGCCGCCAACGGCAAGACGGCGGAGGACGTCACCGAGGAGGAGATGGCCTACATGGCCACCCACGGCGACCAGGTGATGTATCCGCAGCTCATCAGGAAGAAGGGCTGATCAAGCGCCCGGCGCCTTGACCGGCGCCGACTGACGCGAGGAGCTGTTCGGCACCCACGGCCGGTCGCCGCGCGCGGCGTTGGTGGTCTCGCGCCGCACGCCCGATTCGTCCAGCCACAGCGCCTGCGCGCCGTCGCGCCAGGCGTCGCGGCGGTCGATGACCAGGCGCGGGCCGCGGCATTTGCCCTGGGCATCGACGGTCGAGAGCACGATGTCGGCGCTGCCGCAAGCTTCCGCGAGACGCCGGTCGTCGCTGACCAGCGCGACCCGCCACGGCCCCTTGCGCCAGCGGCACAGCCCGGTCTGGCAGCCGAGGCCCAGCGCCTGCTCATCGGCGCTCGCCAGCCATTTCTTGGCGCCGTCCTGGCCGCTGCGCCGCGCCCAGGTGTCGGTGACGAAGCGGTCGAGGCGCGCCGAGGCGACATGCACCACGCCCTTGTCGCGCAGGCCGAGCACGCGGCCGTCCTCGCTCATCAGCAGGTCGGGCGGCCGGCCGGGCCCCAGCATCAGCGCGACGGCGACGAGCGGCAGGCCGGCAAATCGCCAACGTCGCCGCCACAGGCAGAACCACAAGCCGCCCAGCGTCATCAGCCACAGGCTGGCGCCGGGCAGCGACGGCACCAGCGTCGCGGCCTGCGGCCAGGCGGCGACATGGAAGGCGATGGCGTTCAGCCCGTCGACGCCCCAGCCCATCGGCACCAGGGCGACGCGCTCCAGCCCGAACGGCATCAGCAGCATCGCCAGCAGACCCCACGGCATGATCCAGAAGCCGGTCAGCGGCACGCCCAGCAGGTTGGCGACCACGCCGAGCAGCGATAGCCGATTGAAATGGTAGGCGGCGAAGGCGCCGGTCGCTACCGAGGCGATCAGCGTCGTCGCGAGGCTCGCCCCGAATCCCGCCACCAGCCGGCGCAGCCAGCGATGTCGTTGGCGCTCGGCGCGATCGTGCTGGCGCCGCCGCCAGCCCGCGCCCATCTCCCAGGCGGCGATCAACGCGACCACCGCCGCGAACGACATCTGGAACGAGGCGCCGGTCAGCGACTCGGGCGCCGCCACCAGCACGACGATCGCCGACCATGCCACCAGGCGCAGCGACAGCGCCGTGCGGTCGAGCAGCACCGCCAGCAGGGCGAAGGCCGCCATGGCGCAGGCGCGCTGCGCCGGCACCGGCGCGCCGGCCAGCGCGGTGTAGAACAGCGCCGCCGCGAGGGCGACGACGGCGGCGATCTTTTTGGCGTCGACCCGCAGCGCCAGCGGCGGCACCAGAGCGACGCCGTAGCGGATCAAGCCCATCACCAGGCCGACGATGAACACGATGTGCAGGCCCGAGATCGACAGGATGTGCGCCAGGCCCGAATCGCGCATCGCCTGGTTGATGTCCTTGTCGACCGCGGTCTGCTCGCCGGTGAGCAGGGCCGCGACCACGCCGCCTTCGGGGCCGGGCAGCGCCTTCAGGATGCGCTCGGTGATGTCGGCCCGCAGGCCGTCGATAGCTCTCACCAACCCCGAAGGCTTGCCGTGCTCGATCACGACCGCCGGTGCCAGCGCGTAGCCCACGGCCCCGAGCTGCTGGTACCAGGCGACCCGTTGGAAATCGAAGGCACCGGGCGTCGCCGGCCCCGACGGCGGCGAGAGGTTGGCCAGCACCAGCAGGCGGTCGCCGACGCCGATTTTCGGCGCGCCCTTGCCGAGCGATACCCGGACTCGCTGCGGCATCATCTCCGGCGGCGGCACGTGGTCGCCCTTCAGCCGCACCGCCTCGAGCACGACCCGCACGCCCTCGGGCAGGCGCTGGATGTCGGCGATGCGGCCCTCGACATTGATGCTGAACAGCGGCCGGCCGATGGTCGGCGCTGCCAGATGCGCGGTCCGCCAGGTCGCCAGCCCGAAGCCCAGCGCCGCCGCGGCCAGGCCGATGCACAGCGCCCGCGCCTGGCTGCCGGCGGGCGCCAGGATGACGGCGACGATGGCGGCGCCGGCGACCGTCGGCCCGAGCCACAGCGCCGGCTCGACCGGCAGCTCGAAATAGACCGCGATCCCAAGGCCCATCGCGACCGGCAACCACAGCAGCCAGCGACCGCGCTCGGCGTCGAGTTGTTGCAGGATCCAGGCGCGTGTTCCCGTCATCTCCCCTCGTTTGACAGGTCAGCGACGCTCCCCTACCTACGGCGCGCTTTTTAGGCCCAAATGCGGCAAAACATGACCGTCGTCACACGCTTCGCCCCCTCGCCGACCGGCTATCTCCATATCGGCGGCGCCCGCACCGCGCTCTTCAACTGGCTGTTCGCCAAGCACCATGGCGGCAAGTACCTGTTGCGCATCGAGGACACCGACCGCGCCCGCTCCACCCAGCCCGCGATCGAGGCGATCCTCGATGGCCTGTCGTGGCTCGGCCTCGATTGGGACGGCGAGGTCACCTACCAGTTCGAGCGCGCCGCGCGTCACGCCGAGGTCGCCAAGCAGATGCTGGCCGAGGGCAAGGCCTACCACTGCTACGCCTCGCCCCAGGAGCTCGACGAGATGCGGGCGGCCCAGAAGAAGGCCGGCGTGCCGATGCGCTACGACGGCCGCTGGCGCGACCGCAGCCCTGCGGAGGCGCCGGCCGGCGTCGCCCCGGTGATCCGCCTGAAGGCGCCGCAGAGCGGCAAGACGGTGATCCAGGATGCGGTGCAGGGCGAGGTCACGGTCGAGAACGCCCAGCTCGACGACATGATCCTGCTGCGCGCCGACGGCACGCCGACCTATATGCTGGCGGTGGTTGTCGACGACCACGACATGGGCGTCACCCACGTGATCCGCGGCGACGACCATCTCAACAACGCCTTCCGCCAGTTGCAGATCATCAAGGCGATGGGCTGGCCCGAGCCAGTCTATGCCCACATCCCGCTGATCCACGGCGCCGACGGGGCCAAGCTCAGCAAGCGTCACGGCGCGCTGGGCGTCGACGCCTACCGCAACATGGGCTTCCTGCCGGCAGCGTTGCGCAACTACCTGCTGCGGCTGGGCTGGGGCCATGGCGACGACGAGATCATCTCGACCGAGCAGGCAATCGAATGGTTCGACCTGCCGGCAGTCGGCCGCGCCGCCTCGCGCTTCGACATGGTGAAGCTCACCAACCTCAACGCCCATTACATGCGCGAGATGGCGGACGCCGAGCTGCTGCCGCTGGTGCTGCCGCGCATCGAGGCCAAGATCGGCGGCAAGGTCGACGCGGTCGGCCTCAGGCGCCTCTCGCAGGGCATGAACGGCGTCAAGCAGCGCTCGCGCACCCTCGCTGAGCTGGCCGACAACCTCGTCTTCTACGCACGCGACGGCGCGCCCGCGATCGCCGACGACAAGGCTCGCGCCCAACTCACGGTCGACGCCAAGGGCCTGCTCGGCAAGCTCGCCACGGCGCTCGACGGCGAGAACGACTGGAGCGAGCAGGCGATGGAAGGCGCCGTCCGCCGCTTCGCCGAGGCTGAGGGCGTGAAACTCGGCCAGGTGGCGCAGCCGCTGCGCGTGGCGCTCAGCGGCTCGACCGTGTCGCCTGGCATCTTCGAGGTGCTGTCGGTGCTCGGGCCCTCGGAGACCAAGCAGAGATTGCTGGCGGCCGCCGGATAGACCGGCACCGCCTGAATGCGGCATCCATCGCGCCATGAGCTGGCGCGTCTGGATCTGGTTGCTGTCGCTGTCCGTGCTGTGGGGCGGCTCGTTCTTCTTCGCCAAGGTGGCGATCGAGACACTTCCCCCGCTGACCGTCGTGTTCGGCCGCGTGGCGCTAGCCGCACTCGCGCTCAATCTCGTGAATCCGCTGCGGCGCGACGCGCCCTGGCGCGCTTTCTTCGCCATGGGAGCGCTGAACAACGTCGTGCCCTTCGCATTGATCTTCTGGGGCCAGACCCATATCGCTTCCGGGCTAGCCTCGATCCTCAATGCGACGACGCCGCTGTTCACGATCGTGGTCGCGCACGCCCTCACCGATGACGAAAAGATGACTGGCGCCAAGGTTGGCGCGTTGCTGATGGGTGTCGCCGGCGTCGCCGTGCTGATCGGGCCGGCGGCTCTTGCCCAGCCGAGCGGCAGCCTGTGGGGTGAGCTCGCCTGCCTCGGCGCCGCACTGTCCTATGCCTTCGCGGGCATCTACGGCCGCCGCTTCCGGGCGATGGGCGTGGCGCCCCTCGATGCCGCGGCAGGACAGGTGACCACGAGCAGTGTGTTGATTCTCCCGATCATGCTGGCGGTCGACCAGCCCTGGACTCTGCCGTTGCCGCCATCGGAAACCTGGGCCGCCCTCGCCGGCCTCGCACTGCTGTCGACGGCGCTGGGCTATGTCCTCTACTTCCGCATCCTCGCGGCGGCCGGGGCGACCAATCTGCTGCTCGTCACTTTCCTGATACCGGTCACATCCATCGTGCTGGGTTCGCTCTTTCTGCAGGAGCGGCTGGAGCCCCGGCACTTCGCTGGCATGGCCGTGATCGGGCTCGGCCTGGCGGTGATCGACGGCCGCATGGGTCGCCTCCTGCATCCCGCGAAATAGCGGCCGGCCCGCACAATTGCGCCTTTTCGACCGGCTTGTTAGGGTGCCGACGAACCCGTCAAATCGAGCCGAAAGAGTGCTGCCATGGCCAAGTCGACTGCCACGCTGACCGACAATGAAACCGGTAAATCCTACGACTTCCCGATCATCCACGGCACCATCGGCCCGCGCCTGGTCGACATCCGCAAGATGTATGGCGAATCGGGCATGTTCACCTACGACCCGGGTTTCACCTCGACCGGCTCGTGCGGCTCGAAGATCACCTATATCGACGGCGACGAAGGCGTGCTGCTCTACCGCGGCTACAACATCGCCGAGCTGGCCGAGCAGAGCGACCACATGGAAGTCAGCTACCTGCTGATGAACGGCGAGCTGCCGACCAAGGCGCAGAAGGACAAGTTCGTCCACGACATCACCATGCACACCATGCTGCACGAGCAGCTCAGCACCTTCTATCGCGGCTTCCGCCGCGACGCCCATCCGATGGCGGTGTGCTGCGGCGTGGTCGGCGCGCTGTCGGCCTTCTATCACGACTCGCTCGACATCAACGATCCGTACCAGCGCATGGTCGCGTCGTACCGGCTGATCGCCAAGATGCCGACGATCGCGGCGATGGCCTACAAGTACTCGGTCGGCCAGCCGTTCGTGTACCCGCGCAACAACCTCTCCTACGCCGGCAATTTCCTCAACATGATGTTCTCGGTCCCGGCCGAGGAATACGAGGTCAGCCCGGTGCTCGAGAAGGCGGTCGACCGCATCCTGATGCTGCACGCCGACCACGAGCAGAACGCCTCCACCTCGACGGTCCGTCTCGCCGGCTCCTCGGGCGCCAACCCGTTCGCCTGCATCGCCGCCGGCATCGCCTCGCTGTGGGGCCCCAGCCACGGCGGCGCCAACGAGGCCGTGATCAACATGCTGCACGAGATCGGCGGCAAGCAGAACATCCCGGGCTTCCTGAGCCGCGTGAAGGACAAGCAGGACCACACCCGCCTGATGGGCTTCGGCCATCGCGTCTACAAGAACTACGATCCGCGCGCCAAGGTGATGCGCCAGACCTGCCACGAGGTCCTGACCGCGCTCGGCATCAACCACGACCCGCTGCTCGAGCTGGCGATGGAGATGGAGCAGATCGCGCTCAAGGACGACTACTTCGTCAGCAAGAAGCTGTACCCGAACGTCGACTTCTACTCGGGCATCATCTTCCGCGCGATCGGCATCCCGACCTCGATGTTCACCGTGCTGTTCGCCGTGGCCCGCACCGTCGGCTGGATCTCGCAGTGGAACGAGATGCTCGAGGATCCGGACTCGAAGATCGGCCGTCCGCGCCAGCTCTACGCCGGCCAGACCGAGCGCCCCTACAAGCCGCTGCACCTTCGGGGCTAGCGCCGTGGCGCGCTCCTCGCACGGCTCCCGACGCGCGCTGCCCTGGGCAGCCGCGCAAGGACCGCGGCCATTGCCGCCGCGGGTCGTGCGCCTGGGGCGCGCCGCCAACGACAATACGCGCCTGCGGAACCTGCGGGCTCGCCTCGTTGTGATCGGCATCGCGGCGGCGGCAGTTGCGTTCGCCGTCGGGGAATGGATCTTCCGCTAGAGCGATTTCCGGCCAGATGGAACCGAGCGCATGAGTGATCGTTGTTGCTCTAGTGGCTCTCCTCCGGTGAGATGCGGGGGTTGTCCCGCCGCACCCCGAGCGAGCCGATCAGCTGGATGATGAGCCGCACCAGGATCAACCCGCCCAGCGACAGCAAGACGGTCCCTACGGCGAGCAGCGGATATTCACGCCCAGCCGTATCGATGATGCGATTCGGCAGGTGAATCAACTCGGAACAGACCTCGGCGAACAGGCCGAGGATCAGCACCCCCACGCCCGAGCGGTGGCAGGCCTCGTCGATCCCGTGTTGCCATCGCTCGTCAGGGCGCCCCGCCATCTTGAACACTCCGCGCAGTACGTTGCGCTCCTCGAGCGCCACGCCCCAGCCGATCAAGACAATGGCGATGGTCGACACGGTGTCGACCGCTTCGTTAAAGTCGCGATGTATCCTGATGCTCTCGATCAAGTCGACGACCGACAGCACCAGGGGCCACAGGATGAGAAGGTTGATCGCTGCGATGGAGAGCGGGGAAATCAGAAATCGAAATGGGATCAACAATCTCATTCTTTGCCTGTTCGTCAGCAACACCAAGCGCTCCGGCAATCTCGCGCGCCCATCGCCGTGACGCAACGGTTAGCACGATGAACGGGATGGCGGCACCACGATGACCGACTGGTTATACAGGCTGCCCGAACTGCTGCTGGTCGCGCTGGCGGCCGGCCTGCTTGCGTTGGCCGTCACCCAGCTGCCGCGGCTGGTCCAGCGCGTGCCGTTCCTCGCTCCGACCGAGCCGGGATTCGAGTTCGTCATCCGCATGCAGGCGCCGCTCTTCACCATGACGGCGCTGGTGCTGACCTTCACACTGATCGAGGCGGAGCGTAATTTCCGCCAAGTCGATTCGAACATCACGACCGAGGCGTCGCAGATCAGCCAGCTCGACCGCCTACTGGCGCGGTTCGACGATGCGGACGCCCGGGCCGCCCGGCCGTTACTGCGCGCCTACGCCCAGTCGATCGTCAGGGACGAATGGCCGACGATGCTGCGGCAGGGTCAAGGCAGCGAGAGGGCCCGCCTCGCCTTCACCTCGGTATCGCGCGCGGTGCTGGCGCTCAACCCGGCCGCAGGCCGGCAGGCGCTGATCTTCGCAGAGATGCTGAAGTCGCTCGACGCGATCGCCCAGTCGCGCGACGCGCGGCTCGACAGCGTGGCGGTCGGCCTGCCGGGGATCTACTGGATCGTGATCCTGTTCAGCGTGCTGATGCTGCTGCTGGTCAGCAGCGCGATCCCGCGAACGCCGTTCCGCTCGGCCGTGCTCGCCGCCCAGCTCGCGGTTCTCGGCGCTTTCGTCGGCTTCGTGTTCATCATGGACTCGCCATACAAGGGCGAGAACGCCGTGGCGCCCGACGCGATCTCCCGGGCCCTGGCCGCGATGGAGAAGCGCCAGGGCTAGCTCTTCGTGCTACTTGCGCTCGATCAGCTCGATCTTGTAGCCGTCGGGATCCTCGACGAAAGCGATCACGGTGGTGCCGAACTTCACCGGGCCGGGCGCGCGGGTGACCTTGCCGCCGGCCCTGGTGACGCCCTCGCACAGACCGTAGACGTCCGGCACGCCGACCGCGAGATGACCGAAGCCGCTGCCGAGGTCGTATGGCTTCTCCTGGTCCCAGTTGTAAGTCAGCTCGACGGCGCAATGCTCCTTCTCGTCGCCGTAGCCGACGAAGGCCAGCGTGTACTTGCCTTCCGGCACCTCGCGCTTGCGCAAAAGCTGCATGCCCATCGGGCCGGTGTAGAAGGCCAGCGACTTGTCGAGATCCTTCACCCGGATCATCGTGTGCAGCATGCGGTAGTTGGCGGCGGTATCGGGCATCTTCCCCTCCTACTTGTCGCGGATCATGGCGGCGAAGGTCGCCTCGGCCGCCACCTTGCCGTCGACGATCGCCCGGCCCTCGAAGCGCCAGACATTGCCGCGGCTCTGCACCTTCTTCACGTGCAACTCGAGCCGGTCGCCCGGCATCACCGGGCGGCGGAAGCGCACGCCGTCGATCGACATGAAATAGACCAGCTTACCCTCTGACTCGGCGCCGAAGGTCGCGACCACCAGCACGGCGGCGGTCTGCGCCATCGCCTCGACGATCAGCACGCCCGGCATCACCGGCTCGGACGGGAAATGGCCCTGGAAGAACGGCTCGTTGATGCTGACGTTCTTGATGCCGAGGGCGCTCTCGTTCAGCACCATCTCGGTGACCTTGTCGACCATCAGCATGGGATAGCGGTGCGGGATCATCTGCAGGATCCGCCTGATATCCACCGACGTCGCCGTCGGCGTCGCCATGCTGGTCTTGTCGGTCTGCATGTTCATGTCGACGCCATCTCCGCTCAGAAGCGCGTCCCGAAGCTGAAGCGGAAGTTCTCGGTCTTGTCGAAGTATTCCTTCTGGATCGGGACGGCGTAGTCTACACGGATCGGCCCGAATGGCGATATCCATTGGATACCGAGGCCGCCGGCCACGCGCATCAACTGGCTGTCCAGGATGCTGACCTGGCTCGGGTCGTCGGCGCTGCCCCACAGGGAGCCTATGTCGATGAATGCCTTGCCAAGGATGCCGATCTCCTTGGGCAGGCCGAGCGGGAAGCTTAGCTCGGCAGTGCCCGTATAGTAGTACTTGCCGCCCAACGAGTCGGTGGTGTTGGCGTCGCGCGGGCCAATGCCGCCGACACGGAAGCCGCGCAGCGTGTCGCCGCCGATGAAGAAGCGGTTGTTGAGGCGCAGCGTGGTGTTGTTGAACGGTGCGATGAAGCCGACCGAGCCGCCGATCGAGGCGACGAAGTCCTCGACGATGGTCTGGTAGATCACGCCATCGAACGAGGTGCGGAAATAGTACTCGGTGCCGCCCAGGCCGCCGACCGCCGCCGTGTTGCGCAGCAGCCAGCCCTTGGTAGCGTTGAGGCGAGTGTCGCGGGTGTCCCAGCCGATGGTCGTGGAGACCTCCGACACGATCGAGGAGCCCGACTGGCGCTGCACGATCGACGAAGCCCAAGGCTGGACGTTGTAGATCTCCGACTGGCGGAGCGTGTAGCGCACCTGCTGGCGGGTATGCTCGGTGAAGGCCCAGCCGGTGCGCAGCGCGAAGCCCAGACTGCGGTCGCTGTACGAGGCGATGTTCTGGCGGTCGTTGGAGGTGCGGAAAATGTCGAAGCCGGCCGCGACGTTTCGATCGAGGAAGTACGGCTCGGTGAAGCTCAGGTCGATCAAGGTGCTCAAGGTGCCGAGCGACAGGCCAAGCCGGAGGTCCTGACCCTTGCCGAGCAGGTTGCGCTCGCGGATCGAGACGTCGCCCAGGATGCCCGACGAGGTCGAGAAGCCGGCGCCGAACGAGATTTCGCCGGTGCTCTGCTCGACCACCTGGACCTCGAGGTTGGTCTTGTCCTGCGACGATCCGGGGGCCGCCGAGACGTCGACCTTCTCGAAGAAGCCGAGGTTCTTCAGGCGCTGCTGGCTGCGCCGCACCTTGGCGGTCGAGAAGGCATCGCCCTCAGACAATCGGAACTCGCGGCGGATGACCTTGTCCAGCGTTCGCGTGTTGCCGTAGATGTTGATGCGCTCGACATAGACGCGAGGCCCCTCCTGGACGTCGAACGTCACGTCGACGGTGACGTCGTCCTTGTTGCGCCGGATGTTTGGTCGGACATCGACGAAGGCGTAGCCCAGCGTGCCGACGGCGTCGGCCATCGCCGTCACGGTCTTCTCGACCTCGTCGGCGTCGTACCAGTCGCCCTCGCTCATGGTGAGGTACGTCTTCAGCGTGTCGACATCGAGCCCCTCGAAGCGCGAGGTGACGTCGATCTTGCCGAACTTGTAGCGCTCGCCCTCGCTGATGGTGAAGGTGATGAAGAAGCCCGAGCGGTCGGGCAGCAGCTCGGCCACCGCCGAGACGATGCGGAAGTCGGCGTAGCCCTCCGACAGGTAGAACTTGCGCAGCAGCTCGCGGTCGAGGTTGAGGCGGTCGGGATCGAAGCGGTCGTCCGACGACAGGAAGCGCCACCACGCGCTCTCGGTGGTGCGGATCTTGCCGCGCAGCGTGCCGTCGCTGAAATGCTCGTTGCCGACGAAGCTGATGCGCTTGATGCCGGTGACGTCGCCTTCGTCGATCTCGAACACCAGGTCGACGCGGCCCTGTTCCAGCCGGATGATCTTGGGCTCGACGGTCGCGTTGTAGCGGCCGGTGCGGCGATAGATGGAAAGCAGGCGCTCGACGTCGGACTGCACACGGGCGCGGGTGAAGACCTGGCGCGGCTTGGACTGCACCTCGTCGCGCAGCTTGTCGTCCTCGATCTTGCGATTACCCTCGAAGGCGACGCGATTGAGGATCGGGTTCTCGGTGACGCGCACCACCAGGGTCGAGCCCTGCATGTCGATCACGACGTCGGAGAACAGGCCGGTCGAGAACAGCGCCTTCAGCGAGCGGTCGGCCGCGGCGGCGTCGTACTGCTGCCCTTCCTTGAGCTGCAGATAGGAGCGAATCGTCTCGACCTCGGAGCGGACGTTGCCCTGGATCTGCACGGCAGTGATGGTGCCGCCGGCGGCCGGCCGGGGCGCCAGCGCCGGCCCGCGCTGGGCGGCAGCCGGTACGGCGAAAGCCAGGATCGCGGCGAGAACGAGGACAGCCGAACGAAGAATCACACGCACTCCGCCACCTTCACCGCATGCCATGGACGATGTTCAGAAGGCAGCTTCATAAACCGGCCCAGAAGGGTTCGTCACCCCGTTTTGTCCCCAGCTATAGTGCGAATTGGCGGAGAATCAACTTTATATCGTTGAAGGTGGCGACGAGCGCCATGCCGATCACCAACGCGAAGCCGATTCGCAGCCCAACCTCCTGTGCCTTCAGGCCCAGCGGCCGGCCGCGCACGGCCTCGTACAGGTACATCGCGAGGTGTCCGCCGTCGAGCATCGGAACGGGCAGCAGGTTGAAGACGCCGAGCACGACCGACAGCGCGATCACTAGCTGCAGGATGCCGACCCAACCGCTGTACGAGGCCTCGCCCGCCGCCTTGGCGATGCGGATCGGGCCGCCCAGCTCGTCCACCGGCCGGGCCGCAGTCACGATCTGCGCCATCGACGTATAGAACATCTGGGTCATGCCCCAGACCTGGCGGACGCCGGCGCCCATCGCGCCCAGGATGTCGTGGTTGCGGAATTCGGTGACGCTGGCCGGGCGGATGCGCAGCCGGCCGACGGTCTTCTCCTTGCCGGTGCAGTCGGTGACCTTGTCGGGCTCGGGCACGACCGTGGTCTCGAGGTCCTTGCCGCCGCGATTGTAGGTGATGGTCACCGGCTGGCCGGCCCGTGCGCCGATCAGCTCGGGGATGTGGGTGAAGTGCTGGACCGGCTGGCCGTCGATCTTCTGCAGCACGTCGCCGACCTTCAGCCCGGCCGCCTCGGCCGGGCTGTTGGGCACGAAGCCGCCGACCACCGGGCGGATCAGCGGATCGATGCCCAGCTCGCCGTAGCGCATGGTGTTCTGGTACTTGTCGGTACGCTCGCAGAACTGCGGGACGATCCGCGTCGTCATCAGCTCGCCGTTGCGCTGGAATTCGACCGCCATCGGCGCGGCGAGATTGAGGAACTGCGAGTCCTGGATGTCCTCGAAGCGGTTGATGCGCTTGCCGTTGAGGCCGACGACGATGTCGCCGGTCTTGAGACCCGCCTTGGCCGCCGGCCCGTCGGCCTGCACCGCCAGGATCGCCGGCGAGTAGGGCTCGCCCGCCGCGTAGAACACGCCGGTCAGCAGCAGGACGGCGAACACCAGGTTGGCCGCCGGGCCGCCCAGCACGACCGCGGCGCGGGCATAGAGCGGCTGGTTGAAGAAGGCGCGCTTGCGCTGGTCGGGCGCCAAGGCCTCGGCGTCATGCGTGGCGCTGGCGGCGTCGCTGTCGCCCAGGAACTTGACGTAGCCGCCGAGCGGCACCGCCGAGATCTTCCAGCGCGTGCCGTTGCGATCGGTCCAGCCGATCAGCTCCGGCCCGAAGCCGATCGAAAAGACCTCGGCATGGATGCCGAAGCGCCGCGCGACCCAGTAGTGCCCATACTCGTGGACGAACACGAGCAGCGTCAGCACGAGGACAAAGTACGGCAGGTAAGTCGTGAACAGGCTGACGAAGTTGGGCATGCGTGACTACACCACCAATGACCTTGTAATTCAATGAGTTAGGGCATGGCCGCGAACGGCCTCTTCGGCCCGGCGGCGGGCCTCGAGATCGGCCGCCTGAACCTGCTGCAGCCCGGTGACGGGCCCGCGCAGGCCGGCCGTCACGCTCATGACGTCTTCGACGATGCGGGCGATATCGAGGAAACCGATGCGCCGCGCCAGGAAGGCCGCGACCGCGACCTCATTCGCTGCATTGAGCACCACCGGCGCAAACCCTCCCAGGGCCAAAGCTTCCCGGGCGAGACGTAGCGAAGGAAAACGGCCGGAATCGGGCCGCTCGAAAGTGAGCGGCGCCAGCTTGGTGAAATCGAGCCGCGCCGCCGGGCCGTCGATGCGCGCCGGCCAGCCCAGGGCATGGGCGATCGGTATCCGCATGTCGGGCGTGCCGAGCTGGGCCAGCACCGAGCCGTCGCGGTAGGCGACCATCGAATGGATCACCGACTGCGGATGGACGACGATCTCGATCTGCTCCGCCGGCAGGCCGAACAGCAGGTGCGCCTCGATGTACTCCAGACCCTTGTTCATCATGGTCGCCGAATCGATCGAGATCTTGGCCCCCATGTCCCAGTTGGGATGGGCGAGCGCCTGCTCGGGTGTCGCCTCGGCCATATCTGACAGCGACCAGTTGCGGAACGGTCCACCTGACGCCGTCAAGATGAGGCGATCGATGGCCGCCCGCTGGCCGGGATCGAACACCTGGAAGATGGCGTTGTGCTCTGAATCGACCGGCAAAAGCGCCCCGCCCGATTCGCCGATGGCATCGATCAGGAGGTTGCCGGCGCAGACCAGCGCCTCTTTGTTGGCCAGCGCCACCATGGCACCGCGGCGGGCGGCCACCAGGGTCGGCGCCAAGCCGGCATAGCCAACCACGGCCGCCATCACCCACTCCGCCGGCCGGGACGCCGCCTCGATGACGGCCTCAGGGCCGGCCGCCGCCTCGATCGACGTGCCGGCGAGCGCGTCCTTGAGCGCGCGGTAGCGCTGCGGATTGGCGACCACCGCCATCTTGGCCTTGAGCCGCCGCGCCTGCTCGGCCAGCGCCTCGACCGAATTGCCGGCGACCAGCGCCTCGACCCGGTAGCTGTCGGGCGCACGGGCGATCAGGTCGGCCGTGCTCTGCCCCACCGAACCGGTCGAGCCGACGATGGTGACGTGTCGCGGCGTGTCGGGCGACGGCGGGGTCCAGCGCATCATGCCCATGGCCATTCTCCTCCTGTCAGCAACCGGATGACGGCGATCAGCAGCAGCGCGGCGATCAGCCCGTCGATGCGGTCGAGGATGCCGCCATGACCCGGGATGATGCGACCGCTGTCCTTGACGCCGGCGCGGCGCTTGGCCGCCGATTCCAGCAGGTCGCCGACCTGGGCGACCACCGCGATGGCGGCGCCGGTCACCGCCAGCATCACGGTGTCGCCAGCGTCGAATACAAGGGTGCAGAGTGCGCTCACGACCGCGGACGCGCAAATGCCCCCGATCAGGCCCGACCAGGTCTTGCTCGGGCTGATCGAGGGCGCGAGCTTGGCGCCTCCGGCATAGGAGCCGATGAAATAGGCGCCGATGTCGGTCGCCCAGACGCAGGCCAGGAGCCACAGGATGGTCTCGCGGCCAAAGCCCGGCTGGTGGCGCAGCCACAGCAGCGCCAGAAGGGCCGCGATCGAATAGAGGATGAAGAGCCCGCGGGCGACCGGCCGGCCGCGCGTCAGCCGCAGCCATTCGCCGATCATCAGCGGCGCCACGATCGCCGCCACCACGTCGATCCAGGGAAAGCCGAACCAGACGGCCGCCAACAGCAGCGGCCCCAGCACCACCGCCGACACGATCCGGAGCAGCAGGCCACGGAAGCGCCCCGGCGGGGCGCTAGCTACCGACGCCGCCATAGCGACGCTCACGGCGGCGGAACTCGGCGATGGCGCGCTCGAGATGCTCCTTGCCGAAGTCGGGCCATAGCGTATCGACGAACACGAGCTCGGCGTAGGCACACTGCCAGAGCAGGAAATTGCTGATGCGCTGCTCGCCGCTGGTGCGGATCAGCAGGTCTGGATCGGGCACGCCGGCGGTCAGTAGCTCGCGCTCGAACAGGTTCTCGTCGATCTTCTCCGGCACGACCTCGCCGGCCGCAGCCTTGCGGGCAAGGCTGCGGGTCGCCTGGACGATCTCGTCGCGCGAGCCGTAGTTGATGCAGATGTTGACGTCGATACGGGTGTTGCTACGGGTCCGCTGCTCGGCGTCGGAGATGTCCTTGACGATATCGGGCGCGAGCCGCGTCCGGTCGCCGATCACCCGCAGGCGGGCGCCGTTGCGGCCGAGCTCCTCGAGCTCGTTGCGCAGGTAGTGGCGCAGCAGTCCCATCAGGTCGCTGACCTCGTCGGCCGGGCGCGTCCAGTTCTCGGTCGAGAAGGCGAACAGGGTGAGCACCGGAATGCCGAGCTCGCCGGCACCGCGGATCACCCGCCGCACGGCGTCGGCGCCGCGCCGATGGCCGGCAACGCGCGGCAATCCCCGCGCCTTCGCCCAGCGCCCGTTGCCATCCATAATGATGGCGACGTGGTGTGGGCCTGGCGAAGACTCCGGCCCGGCAGGCAGCGGCGCGGTCGACATCAGACGGTCTTGATCTCTTTTTCCTTGTGGGCGAGCGTCTCGTCGACCTGCTTGACGTAGCGGTCGGTGAGCTTCTGCACCTCGTCGGACTTCTGGCGATGCTCGTCCTGCGAGATCTTGTGGTCCTTCTCGGCCTTCTTGAGCGCTTCCATGCCCTCGCGACGGACGTTGCGCACGGCCACCCGGCCCTGCTCGGCGTACTTGTGCGCGAGCTTGGCGAGCTCGTTGCGGCGCTCGGTGGTGAGCTCGGGAATCGGGATACGGATCAGCTGGCCGTCCGGCGCCGGGTTGAGGCCGAGGCCGGCGTCGCGGATCGCCTTGGCGGTCGGCGTCACCAGTCCCTTGTCCCAAACGCTGACGGTCAGCAGCCGCGGCTCGGGGGCGCTCACCGTGCCGACCTGGTTCAGCGGCATGCGCTGGCCGTAGGCCTCGACCTGCACCGGATCGAGCAGGTTCACCGAAGCACGGCCGGTCCGCAGACCGGTGAACTCCTTCTTGAGCGCGTCCATGGCGCTGCCCATGCGTTTCTCGAGCTCTTTGAGGTCTGTGCTCATTTTCAGCCCTCGTCCTTGATGACGGTGTGGGTGCCCTCGCCCGCCATGGTCTCGGCGAACGAACCGGGCTTGTGGATGTCGAACACGATGATCGGGATCTTGTTCTCGCGCGCGAGAGAGATCGCCGAGGCGTCCATCACCTGCAGGTCCTGTTGCAGGACGTCCATGTAGGTGAGCGTGTCGTAGCGCTTGGCGTTCTTGTCCTTGCGCGGATCGGCCGAGTAGACGCCGTCGACCTGCGTGCCCTTCAGCATCGCATCGACACCCATCTCGGCGGCACGCAGGGCTGCGGCAGTGTCGGTGGTGAAGAACGGGTTGCCGGTGCCGGCAGCGAAGATCACCACCCGGCCCTTCTCCATGTGGCGGGCGGCGCGGCGGCGGATGTAGGGCTCGCAGACCGTGGTCATCGGAATGGCCGACTGTACACGGGTCTGCAGGCCTTGCCGCTCCAAAGCGCTCTGCATGGCCAGTGAATTGATGACCGTGGCCAGCATGCCCATGTAGTCGCCGCTGGCGCGGTCCATGCCCGAGGCTGCCGCCGAGACGCCGCGGAAGATGTTGCCGCCACCGATCACCAGACAGACCTGCACGCCCATCTGGACCACGGTCCTGATCTCTTGCGCGACCATGCCGACCATCTTGGGGTCGAGGCCATATTCCCGCTCGCCCATCAGGCCCTCTCCCGAGAGCTTGAGCAGGACGCGGCGATAACGTGGAGCGGGCGGCATGGAGGCGGCCTCGGTTCAAAGTTTTTGGACGGCGCGGGCTACCCGTGCCCGCGCCGGCCTGCCGTTCATACTACTTCTTGAGTTGCGCGGCCACCTCGGCGGCGAAGTCTTCCGACTTCTTCTCGATGCCCTCGCCCAGTTGGAAGCGCAAGTAGCCCGCGATGCGGACCGCCCCGCCGACCTGCTTGGCGGCATCGTCGACGACCTTGGAAACCCTGGTCTTGCCGTCCATCACGAAGGCCTGCTCGAGCAGCACGACCTCCTGGTGGAACTTGCGGATGCCGCCCTCGACCATCTTGGCGATGATGTCGGCGGCCTTGCCCGACTGGCCGGCCTTCTCGCTCAGCACCGCGCGCTCACGCTCGACCACGGCCTGGTCGAGGTCGGCGACGGTCAGCGACTGCGGGTTGGCCGCGGCCACGTGCATGGCGAGCTGCTTGGCGAGCGGCGCCAGCTGGGCCTTGTCGCCGGTCGACTCGAGCGCCACCAGCACGCCGATCTTGCCGAGATCCGGCGCGACCGAGTTGTGGGTGTAAGCGACCACCACGCCGTCCGAGACCGAGAGCGAGGCCGAGCGGCGCAGGCTCATGTTCTCGCCGATCGTGGCGATCAGGTTGGTGAGCTCGCCCTGCACGTCGCGGCCGGTGCCCGGATAGGCCGCCGCCGCGGTCTTGGCGAGGTCGCCGCCATTGTCGAGCGCGATCCTGGCGACGCTGCCGACGAACTTCTGGAACTGCTCGTTGCGGCCCACGAAGTCGGTCTCGGCGTTGACCTCGACCACGGCGCCCTTGGTGCCGTCGGCGGCGACGCCGACCAGGCCCTCGGCGGCGACGCGGCCGGCCTTCTTGGCGGCGGCCGACAGGCCCTTGGTGCGTAGCCAGTCGATCGCCTTCTCGAGGTCGCCCGCAACCTCGTTCAGCGCCTTCTTGCAATCCATCATGCCGGCGCCGGTCTTCTCGCGCAGATCCTTGACCAGCGATGCGGTGATCTCAGCCATCGTTCAGCTCCATCAGTGCAATGGGGCCGGTCTTGCGACCGGCCCCTGACTTGGTTCGCGGAGGGCCGGCCTACTCGGCCGGCGATGCCTCGGCGCCCGCGCCGTCGGTCTCGGCGGCGGGAACATCGTCGGTCGGCGGCTCGTCGAGCTCGCCCACGTCGCCGCCGGAAGCGGCGATCTCGGCACGGATGCCGTCGAGCACCGCGCCCGACATCAGGTCGCAATACAGCGACACGGCGCGGATCGCGTCGTCGTTGCCCGGGATCGGGAAGTCGACGCCGTCGGGATCGGAGTTGCTGTCGAGCACCGCCACGATCGGAATGCCGCGCTTGCGGGCTTCCTGCACCGCGATAGCTTCCTTGTTGGTGTCGATGATGAACAGCATGTCGGGCGTCCCGCCCATTTCCTTGATGCCGCCCAGCGACCGCTCGAGCTTGTCGCGCTCGCGGGTGAGGTCGAGCTGCTCCTTCTTGGTCAGGCCGACGACGTCGCCCTTGAGGCGGTCATCGAGCTCGCGCAGGCGCTTGATCGAGGCAGAGATGGTCTGCCAGTTGGTGATCATGCCGCCCAGCCAGCGGTGGTTGACGTAGTACTGGCCGCAGCGCTTGGCCGCGTCGGCGACGCGCTCGGAGGCCGCCGCCTTGGTGCCGACGAACAGCACGCGGCCGCCGTTGGACACGACCTGGCGGACCTGCTGTAGCGCCTGCTCCAGCAACGGCACGGTCTTGGTGAGATCGATGATGTGGACCCCGTTGCGCACCCCGAACAGGTACGGCTTCATCTTGGGGTTCCAACGCCGGGTGTGGTGACCGAAATGGACACCCGCTTCCAGCAACTGACGCATCGTAAAAGTCGGCATAGCCATGCCGCAACTCCTTTTCCGGTTAGGCCTCCGCGGGCGTCGTCCCCCGGATGGGGAACACCGGAGCGAGCGGCGGGATGTCTCCCCGTCGACCGCAAACCCGCGTGCGAAGTGGCGCCTATCTAGAGGGTCGGCGGCGGGAAAGCAACCCATTCGATGGAATCCGGCCCGATCTCGGACACCTCGGATGTCGATCCCACAAGGGTTTTATGCGCGAATCCGGGAATCCGGCCCCTCCCCCCTCGGCCGGACAATCCCGGATGGTCCGGACGCCCTAGTGCAAATTGTTGGCGACCTCCTCGGCCAGCTTGAGCAAGGACAGCGGCGCCGAGCCTTCCGCCTTGTTGTTGGCCGTTATCCACACCTTGCGACCAGCCTTGAAGGCCTTGGCCGCCATCCGGGCCAGTATCCGACGGGTCTCGGGGTCCTCGTCGACCAGCTTGTCGAACGGCTCGTAGCGCTGCTTGGCCGCCTGGTAGAGAAAGCCCCGGTGCAGGTTCCAGCGCACGACGAGGTCGCCCGGCGCCTCGCCGTCGAGGACCGACAGCGCCGTCTCCTGCCGCTCTACCTCCGGCATGCGATCGTGCAGGCCGACGCAATAGCGCACGCCCTGATCACGCAGCATCCGCATCAGTCGCGGCGTCAGCAATTCGGCGTTCCGGAGTTCGAGCGCGTACAGCGGCTCCTGCTTGCCAAGCTGCGGAGGCAGCGCCGCGAAGAACGCCTCCAGCCGCTCGATCAGCATCGGCGCCTCCTCGACGAGGCTGCGCGGCAATGGCGACACCTGGAACACCAGCGGCCCCGCCTTCGCGCCCAACCCCTCGAGGCACGGCACGACGAACTCGCGCGCCGCGATGCCGGGATCGAGGAAATGCGGGTTGGGCACCTTCCCGTGCCCGTCCTCGCCACGAATCACCGCGTCGCAGACCAATGCCGGCGCCTTGACGACGAAGGAGAAGTGGTCCGGCGTCTGCATGGCGTAGCGGGCGTACTCGACGGTGGTGATCGGCGCGTAGAAGGTGCGGTCGAGACTCACCGTGCGCAGCAACGGGATCTGGGCGTAGGCCGCCAGGCCCTTCTTGCTGAGCGCGGTCTGCGGATGCACGCCCTCGTAGATGAGGCCGCGCCAGCCGGGGAAGAACCATGACGAGGTGCCCAACCGGATGTCGGTCGGCAGCACCGGCGCCTGCAGCAGCGGCGAGTCCCACGAGGGACGCACCTCGCCGGGTGCGGGCTTGGACCGCTTGGGCTCGCCCGGCTGTTCGAACAGGCTGGGCTGCTGGCTCAATCTCGCTCCATCAACAAATGCTTCCTCCCCATTCATATGGGGAGGAAAGCTACGGCTCAAATTTCCTCCACCTGCGCCACGCCGGGCATGCTGCCGATGATGTCGCGCAGGCCGCCGGCGATCGAATAGGTGCCGGGCAAGGTCACCTCGACCTCGGACTCATCCTTCTCGATCGGCACCACGAGCGTCACGCGGCCGCGTCCCTTCTTGCCGTCCAGCGCCCTGCGCAGCGCCTCGAGCGAGCTCGGATCGCTGATGACGATGCGCAGGCCGGCCGCGGCGTTGGCCACCGCGTCCTCGAGCTTCTCGACCGTCTGCGCCATCAGCTTGACCTGCTCGCCGTCGAGCCGGCCGTCGGCCGAGATCAGCACCGCCTGCCCGGCCTCGAGCAGGTTGCGCTTGGCGCTCAGCACCTCGCTGAACACCGTGAGCTCGAACGCACCCGACTGGTCGGAGCAGCTCACGAAGGCGAAGCGGTTGCCCTTGGCCGAGGTGCGCTCCATGCGGTCGATGACGGTGCCGGCGAGCTTGATGCGTCCCGGCGCGCCGCGCTGGAGCAGCGCCGGCAGGTCGGCGGCGCGGGTCACGCCCAGCCGCTTCAGGCTGACCTCGTACTGCGCCAATGGATGCGACGACAGGTAAAAGCCGATCGCCGAGAATTCCTGCTGAAGCCGCTCCATCGGCGCCCAGTCCGGGACCTTGGGAAGCTGCGGCCGGCGCTGTGCGGTGTCGTCGCCGAACAGGCTGTTCTGGTTGCTGACCCGCGATTCGTGTGTCGCCGCGGAATGGCGCAGCAGCGCCTCGATGGCGCCGAAGGTCTGGGCGCGGTTCTTGTTCAGCGTGTCGAACGCGCCGGCCTTGACGAGACTCTCGACCAGCCGCTTGTTCAACACCTTCTGATCGACCCGCTCGGCCAGGTCGAACAGGTTCTTGAACGGCCCGTTCTCGGCGCGCTCGGCGGCCAGACGGCTCATGGCGTCGCGGCCGACACCCTTGATGGCGGCGAGCGCGTAACGGATCGCCTTCTTGCCTTCGGGCGTGACCTCGACGGTGAACTCATCGGTCGACCTGGTGACGTCGGGCGGCAGCAGCTCGACGCCAACCTTCTCGAGGTCGCGCCGATAGCCGTTCAGCTTGTCGGCGTTGCCCATATCGAGGGTCATGGTCGCTGCGAAGAACTCGACCGGATGGTTCGCCTTCAGATACGCCGTCTGGTAGCAGACCAGCGCGTAGGCGGCAGCGTGGCTCTTGTTGAAGCCGTAGCCTGCGAATTTGTCGACCTGGTCGAAGATCGACGAGGCCCTGTCCTTCTTGACGCCGTTCTTCTCGGCGCCCTCAATGAAGCTCTGCCGCTGGGCGTCCATCTCGGCCTTGATCTTCTTGCCCATGGCGCGGCGCAGCAGGTCGGCGCCGCCCAGCGTGTAGCCGGACAGCACCTGGGCGATCTGCATCACCTGCTCCTGGTAGATCATGACGCCGTAGGTTTCCTTCAGGATCCCCTCGAGCATCGGATGCAGGTAGTCGGGCGTCTCCTCGCCGTGCTTGCGCTTGATGTAGCTCGGGATGTTCTCCATCGGGCCGGGGCGGTAGAGCGCGACCACGGCGATGATGTCCTCGAAGCGGTCGGGTCTGAGCTTGCGCAGCACGTCGCGCATGCCGTTGCCTTCGAGCTGGAACACCCCGGATCCGTCGCCGCGGGCCAGCAATTCGAAGGTCTTCTTGTCGTCGAGCGGCAGCTTGGCGATGTCGATCTTGTCGCGGCCGATCAGGTCGCAGGCCTTCTCGATCACCGTCAGCGTCTTGAGGCCGAGGAAGTCGAACTTCACCAGCCCGGCCGGCTCGACCCACTTCATGTTGAACTGCGTCGCCGGCAGGGAGTCGCGGCTGTCGGTATCGCGGAACAGCGGCACCAGCTGGTCGAGCGGCCGGTCGCCGATCACCACGCCGGCCGCGTGGGTCGAGGCGTTGCGGTAGAGGCCCTCGAGCTGCAGCGCCAGGTCGATCAGGCGCTTGATCTCCTCATCCGCCTCGTACTGGTCCTTGAGGAGTTGCTCGGTCTCCAGCGCCTTGGCGAGCGTCACCGGGTTGGCCGGGTTGTTCGGCACCAGCTTGCAGATGCGGTCGACCTGACCGTAGGGCATGCCGAGCACGCGGCCGACGTCGCGCAGCACCGCGCGCGCCTGCAGCTTGCCGAAGGTGATGATGGCGGCGACGCGGTCGTGGCCGTACTCGTCGCGCACGTAGCGGATCACGCGGTCGCGCTTGTCCTGGCAGAAGTCGATATCGAAGTCCGGCATCGACACGCGCTCGGGATTGAGGAAGCGCTCGAACAGCAGCCCCCAGCGCAATGGATCGAGGTCGGTGATCTTGAGCGACCAAGCGACCAGCGAGCCCGCACCCGAGCCACGGCCCGGCCCGACCGGCACGTCGTGGTCCTTTGCCCACTGGATGAAGTCGGCGACGATCAGGAAGTAGCCGGCGAACCCCATCTTCTCGATCATGTCGAGCTCGTAGACGAGCCGCTCCTCGTACGTCTTGAAGTCGATGTCGGCGGCCAGCCGATCGGCGGCACGCAGCTCCTCGAGACCGGTGCGCGCGAGATGGCGCAGCGCCTCGCCCTCGGTGCGGCCGTCGAGCTTGGTGTAGCTCGGCAGGATCGGCTTGCGCGGCTCCGGCATGTAGGCGCAGCGCTGCGCCACGACCAGGGTGTTGTCGCAAGCCTCCGGCAGGTCGGCGAAGACCTCGCGCATCTGCTGCGCCGACTTGAAGTAGTGCTCGGGCGTCAGCCGGCGGCGGTTGGGATCCTCGATATGCGCGCCCTGCTCGATGCACAACAGCACGTCGTGCGCCCCGTACATCGCCGCCTTGGGATAATGCACGTCGTTGGTGCCGATCAGCGGCAGGCCTTTGGCATAGGCGAGATCGATCAGAGGCGCCTCGATGCGGCGCTCGTTGTCCTCGCCGTGGCGCTGCACCTCGAGATAGAGACGGCCGTCGAACAGCTTCGCCAGCCGATCGACCTGGTGCTGCGCCGCCGGCCCCTGCCCCGCGCCCAGCAGGCGGCCGAGCTGGCTCGAGGGGCTGCCGGTGAAGGCCAGCAGGCCCGAGGTGTGGCCGACCAGCTCGTCGAACGGCAGCGCCGCGGTCGAGCCGGTCTTGAAGTCGAGATGGGCGCGGCTCACCAACCGCATCAGGTTGAGGTAACCTTCCTCGTTCTGGACCAGCAGGGTCAGCCAGTCGACCGACGGCAGCTTGTTGGAGGCGATGCCGCCCTCTTCCTCGCGGCGGATCGCGAGATCGACACCGACGATCGGCTGGATGCCGGCCTTGGCGGCGTACTGGGAGAACTCCAGCGCACCGAACAGGTTGTTGCGGTCGGTGACGGCGACCGCAGGCATGGCGTTTTCTTTGGCCAGGCCCACGATCTTGTCGACCTTGTTCGCGCCTTCGGTGAGCGAATAGGCGGACCGGACCTTGAGATGGATGAAGTCAGCGAGGGGCACACCCCACTATGGCTCCCATATGTTGTGGAAAACGAGGCATGAATCAGGGCCGCACCACCGTCATCTTGAAAGGCCCGGTATTGCCCGCTGCATGGGCCACGGCTTCGTTGACCTTGTCCAAGGGGAACTCGGTCACCGCGAAGTCTTCCAGCCGGATCAGGCCCGAGCGGATCAGCCCGATCATGCGCTGGGTGGCGTCGCGCGGATACATCCACTGGCCCCGGATCTCGATGCATTCCCGCATCATCCAGGCATAAGGCAGCGCCACGTCGTCCCGGATGCCGCCCATCAGGATGGCGCGTCCGCAGGGCCGCACCGCCAGCACCGCGGCGCGCACCCAGCTCGATTCAGCCATCGGCGGCAGCAGGTCGAGGACGCAGTCGACCGGCCCGTCGGCTGCCCTTTGCATCTGCCGGCGGTCGTCCTCCTCGTTGCCGGTCATCTTCACCGTCCGCACGCGGTTGCCGAAGCGGCGCTCGAGATCGGCCAGCGCCGCCTCGTTGCGGCCCGTCGCGACCACCGACGCGCCCATCGCGACACCGACCGCCACGCCGGCGCTGCCGAAGGCGCCGGTGGCGCCGTTGACCAGCACGGTCTCGCCCGCCGCCAGCCGGCCGGCCAGCAATCCCCCGTAGGGGATGAGCAGCGTGCCGAGCGCGCACCAGCGGCCGGCGTCGGCGGCATCGATGGCGCCGATCAGGCTGATATTCTCGGTCGGCACCCTCACCTGCTGGGCAAAGGCGCCGTCGTGATAGTGGCGCTGCAGGCGCAGCGCCGCCTGGCTGCCCGCGGTCAGGCCCTGCAGGATGATGTCGGGCGACACCGTGTCGTCGCGCGAGCGGACGGTCGGGTCGATCGACACCCAGTCGCCAACCGCGAGCCGTGTGGCGTCCGGACCGACCGCGCGTACCCGGCCGACGCCGCCTGGACCCGGCACGATCGGCAGCTCCAGCAGGTACTGCCGCTCGCCGCTGAACACCTCGCCGGCATACGCGAGCATGCGGGTGGCGACGACATCGACGATCACCTCGCCGGTGCCGAGCACGGGGTCGGGCACGCTTTCGACGGCGAGCGGCGCGCCGAGCGCCTTGAGGACGGCTGCTTTCATGGATCACCTCGATTTGGGGATGGCCCATTGTGCCGCCGCGACCTATGGTCATTCAGACCTGGTATTATCCTGGGATTAAAAGACCTATGGACGCACGGCGCACCGAACTCGGTGATTTCCTCCGCTCCCGGCGGCAGCGACTGCGACCCGAGGCCGTCGGCCTGCCGGCGACGCGCCGGCGGCGCACGCCCGGCCTGCGCCGCGAGGAAGTAGCTGAGTTGGCCGGCATCGGCGTCGACTGGTACGTCCGGCTGGAACAGGGCCGCGACGTCAACCCGTCGCTGATGACCATCGATGCCCTCGCCCGCGCGCTGAAGCTCGGCAAGAGCGAGCACAATCATCTGCGTTCGCTCGCCCGCCACGGCGACCAGCGCGCCTTCGCCAGGGAGATCGTGCCCGAGGCGGTCCTGCGCGTGGTCCAGAGCCTGCCGCATCCGGCTTATGTCTCGGGGCGGCGCTGGGACGTGCTGGCCTGGAACGACGCAGCCGACAAGATCTTCGCCTGGGGGCGCATCCCCGAGGGCGACCGCAACACCCTGCTCTGCATGCTGACCAATCCGATGACCCGCCGGCTGTTCGGCAACAGCTGGGCCGACGAGGCGCGGCGCATGGTGGCGCAGTTCCGCAAAACGCATGACCTGTGGGCCGGCGATCCCGCCTTCATCGAGTTGCTCGGCCGGCTGCGCGACGGCAGCGCCGAGTTCGCAAGCTGGTGGAAGGCACACGACATCCGCGACGCCGCCGCCGGCGTCAAGCGCATGGCGCACCCGAAGAAGGGCGTGCTGCGCTTCCAGCACGCCTCGTTCCAATGCAACGACGATCCGGGCCTGAAGCTGGTGATCTACACGCCTCTGTCGTCCTGAGCGTAGCGAAGGACCTAGCGGACCGACCAGCGATTCTGTCGAAGCGCTAGATCCTTCGCTTCGCTCAGGATGACAGAATGCCGTCCCTGATCCGCACCGTGCGGTCCATGCGGGCGGCGAGCTCGGAGTTGTGGGTCGCGATCAGCGCGGCCATGCCGGTCTCGCGCACCAGCGCCAGGAGCTGGCGAAACACCGTTTCCGCGGTCGAAGCATCGAGGTTGCCGGTCGGCTCGTCGGCCAGCAGCACGCGCGGGGCATTGGCGACGGCGCGGGCGATCGCGACCCGCTGCTGCTCGCCGCCGGACAGCCGGCCCGGACGATGATCCGCCCGCTCCTTGAGACCGACCATCGACAGCAGGGCGTCGGCACGCACCCGCGATTCGCTGCGCGACAGGCCGTTCAACATCTGCGGCAGCATCACGTTCTCCAGCGCCGAGAACTCCGGCAGCAGGTGGTGGTACTGGTAGACGAAGCCCAGGAACTTGCGCCGCAGTGCGGTTCGCGCGCCGTCGCCCGCCTTGCCGGCCGACTTGCCGTCGACGACGACGTCGCCGCCGTCGGGCCGCTCGAGCAGGCCCGCGATGTGCAGCAGGGTCGACTTGCCGCTGCCCGACTGACCGACCAGCGCCACGATCTCGCCGGCCTTGAGGCCGAGCGAGATGCCGCGCAGCACCTCGAGCTTGCGGTCGCCCTGCTGAAAGGTGCGCCTGATGTCGCGCAGGGAAAGAGGAAAACCGTCACTCATTGCGCAAGGCCTCGACCGGTTCGATCCGCGTGCTGCGCCAGGCGGGATAGGCGGCGGCGGCCAGCGACAGCACCAGGGCGATCGCAATCACGGTCAGCACCTCGCCGGTCTGCACGCGCACCGGGGCGGAGGTGATGAACTCGATCTCCACCCAGTTGCCGTTCTGGCCGGCGCCGAGGCTGCCGATGAAATGCGCGATCGGCACGATATTGCCGCAGACCACCAGGCCGAGCGCGGTGCCCGCCAGGGTGCCGACGAGGCCGACCGCCGCGGCCGACATGAAGAAGGCCCGCACGATGGTGCCGGGCGCCGCGCCCATGGTGCGCAGGATGGCGATGCTGCCGCGCTTGACCCGCACCAGCATGGTGAAGCTCGCGACCACGTTCATCGCCGCCACCAGCACGATCAGGGTCAGGATGATGAACATCATGACCCGCTCGACCTGCAGGGCGCCGACGAAGCGGGCGTTCAGGGTCTGCCAGTCGGCGACCTTGAGGTCGTCGCGCTTCAGGGTCCTGCGGATGGTTTCGGCGACCTGCGGTGCGCGGTTGGCGTCGGCGAGGTCGAGATCGATCGAGCTGACGGTGCGGTTGTCGTATTCGAGGTCTTCCTGCAGCATCCGGAGCGGCACGAAGACCAGGGCGTTGTCGAACTCGTAACGCTTGGTCAGGAAGCTCGCCAGCACCTCGTAGTCGGCATAGCGCGGCGCGATGGTGCCCGACTGGTTGAGGCGATGGGTCGTCACCGTGATCTTGTCGCCGATGCCGATGCCCAGGGCCTGGCGCAGGCGCTCGCCGATCACCACGCCGGGCCTGGTATCGAAGGCGCCGAGCTCGCCCTGCACGATGTTCCTGGTCACGATCTCGCGCGAGGTCAGGTCCTCCACCCGCACGCCGCGCAGCAGCCCGCCTCGGGTCTGGCCGGCCGGGTTGCCGACCAGCGCCTGGCGCTCGAGCGTCAGCCGCACCGTCTTGACCTCCGGCACGCCGCGCAGCGCCGCCAGCAGCTCGGGCGAGGTCTGCAGCAGGCCGCCGTCCCTGGCGGTGATGACGATGTGGCCGTTCATGCCGATCAGCCGGCCGATCAGGCTGGCGCGGAAGCCGCCCATCACCGACAGCACGACAATGAGCGTGGCGACGCCGAGCGCGATGCCGATCAGGGAGAAGATCGCGATGAAGGACACGAAGCCCTCGCGCTGGCGGGTCGCGAGATAGCGCCAGGCGAGCCAGCGTTCGACGGCCCCGTTTCTGGCCTGGTCACTCACGGCGCAGCCCTTCCACCGGGTCGAGCCGCGCGGCGCGGAACGCCGGATAGAGCGAGGCGACCAGGGCGAAGACCAGCGCCATGCCGGCGATCACCGCCACCTCCTGCCAGGTGATGTGCGCGGGCATCTCGGCCAGCAGGTACAGGGTCTCGTCGAACAGCACGAGGCCGAAAGTGTGCTGCAGCCACTGCCGGATCGCCTCGATGTTCAGGGCGAAGGCCAGCCCCAGCACGACGCCGATCAGCGCGCCGATGCCGCCGATCGCCAGGCCATCGAGCAGGAACAGCCGCAGGATCGTGCCGCGTGTGGCGCCCATGGTGCGCAGGATGGCGATGTCGCCGGTCTTGGTGCGCACCAGCATGACCAGGCTGGAGACGATGTTGAAGGCCGCCACCAGCACGATCATGGTCAGCACGATGAACAGCACGTTGGTCTGACCCTGGATGGCGGCGAAGAATCCGAAGTTTGCCTGGAACCAGTCGAACACCCAGCCCTGCAGCCCGACCACCTGGGCAACCTGGCGCTTGGCCGGCCCCAGTGGCGTGCCTTCGGCCAGGAAGAGCTCGATGGTCGTGACCCTGTCGCCCATCGCCAGCAGGCGCTGCACCTCGGGCAGCGGCGCGTAGACGAAGTTCGAATCGTAGTCGTACATGCCGGCGCAGAAGATTGCCGTCACCTCGGCCATCGCCGAGCGCGGCATGACGCCGAGCGGCGTGGCGATCGACACCGGCGAGACGATCTGCAGCCGGTCGCCGACCTTGAGCCCCATCAGGTCGGCGAAGCGCCTGCCGACCGCGACGGTGAAGCCGTCGCCGAAGTCCTTGAGCGTGCCCCAGTCGATGGCCCTGCCGTCGTCGCTGCGGCAGAGGTTGCGATAGCGCTCGCGGGTGGCGGGCGAGCCGTCGATCGCCGCCGCGAGCGGGGTGCGGGCGCGGAAGTCGTCCGGCGTCATGCCGCGGATCAGCACGCCCCTCACCTTCTCGCCGGCGACCGTGATCACCTGGCCCTCGGCCGCGGGCGTCGCCGAGCGCACGCCCGCGATGGCGCGCAGCTTGGTCAGCAGCTCGGGCGTGGCCTGCAGGCCGTCGCGGTTGCCCTGGACGCCGAGCTGGCCGCTGATGCTCGCCATCTGGCGCAGCATCTCGAGCTGGAAGCCGTTCATCACGGCCATCACCACGATCAGCGTGCCAACGCCGAGCGCGATCCCGACCAGCGAGAAGCCGGCGATCACCGAAATGAAGCCTTCCTCGCGGCGGGCACGCAGGTAGCGGAAGGCGATCAGGCGCTCGACTGAGGCGAAGGCCACTACCGTCGTCCCGACCGGAGCCGAGCGCAGCGAGGCGAAGCGGAGGGACCTATTCCGTCACTGCTTGCCGCCAGAACAGGTCCCTCGACTGCGCAGCCCCGCGGGCTGCTTCGCTCGGGACGACGAATCATGCGAGCCGGCTAACGACCTGGTCGGCCGGAAGTTCCTCGCGGTTGCCGGTCTTGCGGTTCTTCACCTCGATCTTGCCGGCGGCGAGGCCCTTGGGGCCGACGATCACCTGCCAGGGGATGCCGATCAGGTCCATGTCGGCGAACTTGCCGCCCGGGCGGATGTCGCGGTCGTCGTGCAGCACCTCGACGCCCTTCGCCTTGAAGGCATCGTAGAGCTTGGTGCAGGCGCCGGCGACGGCGCCGTCGTCGGGCTTGAGGTTGACGATCGCCACCTTGAACGGCGCCACCGACTCCGGCCAGACGATGCCGGCTTCGTCGTGGCTCGCCTCGATGATGCCGCCGACCAGGCGCGACACGCCGATGCCGTAGGATCCCATCTCGACCGTCACCTGCTCGCCCTTCGGGCCGGCGACGACGGCGTTCATCGGCTTGGAGTACTTGGTGCCGAAATAGAAGATGTGGCCGACCTCGATGCCGCGCGCGGCCAGCCGCTCGCCCTCGGGGATCTGCTCGAAGGCGGCCTTGTCGTGCATCTCGTCGGTCGCGGCGTAGAGAGAGGTCCATTCGTTGACCAGCGGCTGCAGGTCACCGCCATAGGCGATCGTGCGCGCGAGGATGTCCTTGTCGACCAGGCCCTTGTGGCAGAACACCGCGCTCTCGCCGGTGTCGGCCAGCACGATGAACTCGTGGCTGAGGTCGCCGCCGATCGGGCCGGTGTCGGCGCGCATCGGGATCGCTTTCAGGCCCATGCGCGCGAAGGTGCGCAGGTAGGCCACGAACATCCTGTTGTACGAGCGGATCGCACCCGCCTTGTCGAGGTCGAAGGAATAGTTGTCCTTCATCAGGAACTCGCGGCCGCGCATCACGCCGAAGCGCGGCCGGACCTCGTCGCGGAACTTCCACTGGATGTGATAGAGGTTCTTCGGCAGGTCGCGGTAGCTCTTCACGCCGTCGCGGAAGAGCACGGTGATCATCTCCTCGTTGGTTGGGCCGTAGAGCATCTCGCGGTCGCCGCGGTCCTTGATGCGCAGCATCTCGGGGCCGTAGGCGTCATAGCGGCCGCTCTCGCGCCACAGGTCGGCCGACTGGATGGTCGGCATCAGCACTTCCTGGGCGCCCGCGGCGTCCTGCTCCTCGCGCACGATGCGCTCGATGTTCCTCAGCACCCGAAGCCCGAGCGGCAGCCAGGCATAGATGCCGGCGCTGGTCTGGCGGATCAGGCCCGCACGCAGCATCAGCCGGTGCGAGACGATCTGCGCCTCCGAGGGGTTCTCCTTCAGGGTGGGCAGGAAATACTGGCTCATTCGCATGGCGGCGGACTGTAGGGAACGCTGTGGACAAAGGCAAACTGCGACGCTTGACGGCTGGTTTTGCACAGGACGATGCCCGCACACTGCAGCAATTCACGGGGGAGACCGCGAATGCTCGAACGACTGTTCAAACTCAGCGAGAACAAGACGACGGTGCGGACGGAGATCGTGGCCGGGATCACGACCTTCCTCACCATGGCCTACATCATCTTCGTCAACCCGGACATCCTCAGCAAAGCCGGGATGCCGTTCGGCGCGGTGTTCGTGGCGACCTGCGTCGCCGCCGCGATCGGCTGCCTCTTGATGGCCTTCCTGGCCAACTACCCGATCGCGCTGGCGCCGGGCATGGGACTCAACGCCTATTTCGCCTTCGTCGTGGTCGGGAAGATGCACTTCAGCTGGCAGGTGGCGCTCGGCTGCGTCTTCTTCTCGGGCATCATCTTCTTCATCATCAGCGTGCTGCCGATCCGGGAGTGGATCGTCAACGCGATCCCGAAGTCGCTCAAGATGGCGATCGCTGCCGGCATCGGCCTGTTCCTGGCGCTGATCGCGCTCAAGAATGCCGGCATCGTGGTTGGGGATCCGGCCACGCTGGTGACCCACGGCAACCTCAAGAGCTGGCCCGTGCTGATGGCGACCTTCGGCTTCGCCCTGATCGTAGCCCTCGAGTATCGCAAGGTGCTGGGCGGGGTGATCATCGGCATCCTGGTGGTGACCATCATCTCGATCATCGCCGGCCAGCAGAAGTTCGCAGGCGTGTTCGACGTGCCGCCCTCGATCGCGCCGGTGTTCGTGCAAATGGATCTTGCCGGCGCACTGGGCGTCGGACTGGTGACGGTGGTCTTCACCTTCCTGTTCATCGACCTGTTCGACAACACCGGCACGTTGATTGCGTTAGCCCATCGCGGCGGCTTCATGCGGCCGGACGGCACGGTGCCGCGGCTGCGCAATGCCCTGATGGCAGACAGCGCGGCGGCGATGATCGGTGCCGCGGTCGGCACCTCGACGACGACGAGCTACATCGAGAGCGCGTCGGGCATCAACTCCGGCGGACGGACCGGACTCACCGCGCTCACGGTCGCGGTGCTGTTCCTGCTCGCGCTGTTCGTGGCGCCGCTCGCCGGCTCCATTCCGCCGTACGCAACAGCGCCGGCGTTGCTCTATGTCGCCTGCCTGATGATGCGCGGCCTCGTCGAAGTGGAATGGAACGACATCACCGAAGCGGCGCCCGCCGTCATCACCGCGATCGCGATGCCGTTCACGTTCTCCATCGCGGAAGGAATCGCGTTCGGCTTCATCGCCTACACGGTCATCAAACTCGTCGCCGGCAAGCTCGGCGAAATACATCCGGCGGTGGGAATTCTCGCTGTGCTGTTCGTGATCAAGTACGTGTTCATTCCATAGCCAACGCGTAATCCGACAGGGCGCACGGTCATTTGTTTGTCCACGAACCGCGCGTGCCCATAACAATCGATCCGTCAAGCCCGGCGGACGGAAAGAAATTGTCTTGGCAATGTGACGAAGGTGCTTTACACAGCCTAGGCCTTAGGCGCTGGCCTGAGTTCTAGGGAGGAGAGGCGGCAAAAGCCGTCCGGACCACTTCGGGGTATGAGAGAAGCGGCGGTCACACGGGGACCGCCGCTTTTCTGTTCAGGCACTTACGGGCGGAAGCTGAATATGTCCATCTGGTGCAGGAAGTAGAATCCCAGCCAGAGGACAGCCGCGACCAGGCTGGTGATGACCGCCTTGCGGACCAGTTGGGGCTTGTCGGGGGCGCCATGGTCCTGGCCGCGGCCGGGGTTCTCGACCCGCTTCACACCCAGCGGCAGGACGGTGAATAGTATGGTCCACCAGATCACAAGATAGACCATGACGCCGGTTGCCCAGCTCATGATCTAGACCTGTTCGAGTTCGATCAGGGTGCCGTTGAAGTCCTTGGGATGCAGGAACAGCACCGGCTTGTCGTGGGCGCCGATCTTGGGTTCGCCGTCGCCCAGCACCCGGGCGCCCTCGGCCTTCAGCTTGTCGCGGGCGGCGTAGATGTCCTCCACCTCGTAGCAGACATGGTGGATGCCGCCGTCGGCGTTGCGGCTCAGGAAATTGGCGATCGGCGACTTCTCGCCGAGAGGGTGCAGCAACTCGATCTTGGTGTTGGGCAGCTCGACGAACACGACAGTGACGCCGTGCGCCGGTTGCGGCTTGGGGGCGCTCACCTTGGCGCCCATGACCTTGGCGTAGAGGTCGGCCGCCTTGGCGAGGTCCGGCACCGCGATGGCGATATGGTTCAGGCGTCCGATCATGGGTGCTCCTGGGTCTTTAGATGCGGACGATGTGGACGTCCGTCAACGGCTTCTTGCCGAGATGGGACCGCACGATCCGCCGCACCGTCTGGTGCGCGGCGTTCTCGATCCGGCCGTCGTCGCGGCGCTCGGCGGCGCTGAGGTCGGCCAGCATCTCCTTCAGGCCGGCGACGATGGCGCCGACGAGCTCGCCTTCGCCGTCGTCGATGCCGCGCAGGCTGACCACCGGATCGGCCTTGGCCCGACCCTGGGCGTCGATCACCAGGGTCGCCGCGGCCGCGCCGTTCCACATCAGCTTGCGCCGCTCGCGCAGCGCCTCACCGTCGAGCTCGATCAGGATGTCGCCGTCGCGCGCCAGCCGGCCGGCATGGACATGGTCGATCACCGTCGCCGGCCCCGGGGCCAGCCGCACCAGGGTGCCGTTGGGCGCCAGCACCGTCTCCGGCACCTGGCAGTGACCCGCCAGCGCGACATGCTCGACCATGTGGCGCATCTCGCCATGCACCGGCAGGGCGATCTGGGGGCGCACCCACTGGTACATGCGCACCAGCTCCTCGCGCGCCGGATGGCCCGAGACGTGGAGGTGCTCCTCCGGCCCGTCGACGATCACCTCGACGCCGCGCGCCATCAGGGCGTTCTGCAGCCGGCCGACCGCGCGATCATTGCCGGGGATGACGCGCGAGGAGAAGATCGCCGTATCGCCCTCCTCCAGCACCAGGTCGCGATGCTCGCCGGTCGCCAGCTTGGCCATCGAGGCGCGCGGTTCGCCCTGGCTGCCGGTGCAGATGAACAGGACTTTCTCACGCGGCAGATAACCGGCTTCCTGCTCCGACACCGTGGTCGGGAAGTCGAGCAGGTAGCCGCATTCCTGCGCCGCCTCGACCATGCGCTGCAGGGCACGGCCCGACAGGACCGGATGCCGCCCGGCGGCGACCGCCGCCTTGGCGATGCTTTCGACGCGCGCCAGGTTCGAGGCGAAGCAGGTCACCGCCACCCGGCAGCGTCGCGTCTTCACCAGCTTCTCGAGATTGGCGCGGATGGTCGCCTCTGAGCCGGCCTCGCCCTCGACGAAGACATTGGTGCTGTCGCAGATCATGGCGAGCGCGCCCTGCTCGCCGATCTTCTGCAGGGTCGCCTCGTCGGTGACCTCACCCAGCAGCGGCTCGGGGTCGATCTTCCAGTCGCCGGTATGGAACACCGTGCCGAACTTGGTGCGCACCGCCAGCGCATTCGGCTCGGGGATCGAATGCGTCATGGTGATCATCTCGAGCTCGAACGGCCCGACGGTGAACTTGCCGCCCAGCGGGATCTCGGTGAGCGGCACCTCGTCCACGAGACCGGCGTCGCGCAGCTTGCGCTTCAGCACCGAGGCCGCGAACGGCGTGGCATAGACCGGCGCCTCGAGCCTGGGCCACAAGTCGGCGACCGCGCCGAGGTGATCCTCGTGGGCGTGGGTGATGATGATGCCGGCGAGGTCCTCCTTGCGCTCCTCGATGAAGGTCGGATCGGGCATCACCACCTCGATGCCCGGCATGGTGTCGTCGCCGAAGGCGATGCCGAGATCGACCATCAACCACTTGCCGGCATGGCCGTAGAGGTTGAGGTTCATGCCGATCTCGCCCGCGCCACCCAGCGCGACGAACAGCAGCTCGTCGTTGGAGGGGACGGTCATCCGCGGTTGCGCCGCCAGATCTCCAGCAGCCCGAGCGACATCAGGTCGGGCTCGATCGCGTCGAACAGCCCGATCTCGTCCTTGAACACGTTGGCGAGGCCGCCGGTCGCCACGACCTTCATCGGCTCGCCGTACTCGGCGCGGATGCGCTTGATCAGGCTCTCGATCAGCCCGACATAGCCCCAGAAGATGCCCGACTGCATGGCCGGCACGGTCGCCTTGCCGATCACCTTCTCCGGCCGCTCGACCCGGATGCGCGGCAGGCGCGCGGTCATCAGGTAGAACGATTCGATGGTGAGCTCGACGCCTGGCGCCAGCACGCCGCCGATGAAGTTGCCGTCCTTGTCGGCCATGTCGAAGGTGGTGGCGCTGCCGAAGTCGACGGTGATCAATGGCCCGCCATATTTCTTGTAGCCGGCGATCACGCCGACCAGCCGGTCGGCGCCGGCATCCTGTGGCCGGTCGATCAGCACCTTGATGCCGAGCTTGCAGTCGGGCTCGCCGACGACCAGCAACTCGGTCCCGAAGTAGGTCTGGCACAGGCGGCGCAGGTTCGGGTTCACCTGCGGCACGACGCTGGCCAGGATCGCCCCGGTGATGGTCCTGGGCTCGAAGCCCTGCAGATGCATGAGCTGGGTGATCCAGGCGGCGTACTCGTCGGCGGTGCGCTTGGCCTCGGTACGCAGGCGGTACTGCGACACCAGCTTGTCGCCGTCGAACACGGCGAACTTGGAGTTGGTATTGCCGACATCGATCGCCAGCAGCATGACTCGGTTCCCTTCTACGCCACGCGGGCCAACAACTCGCCGGCGACGATCCGACGCGGCCCCGCCTCGGTATCGAGCAGCAAGGCCCCCTCGCTGTCCATTCCGGCAAAGCGGCCGCGCACCAGCTCGTCACCCAGCTTGACGTCGACCTCGAGGCCAAGCGGCCCGGCCTTGGCGAGCCACTCCGCCCGCACCGCCGGAAAGCCGTCGCGCCGCCACTGCACCATCCGCCGCGCCAGCGCCGCGGTCAGCGCCTCGAGCGCCGCCTCGACCGTGCCGCCGAGACAGGCCCCGGGATAGCGCATCTCGGGCAGGTTCGGGGCAAAGCCGACATTGACGCCGATTCCCAGGACCACGTGCTCGGCCTTGCCGTCGGCGGCGATGGAGCTCTCGGGCAGGATACCGGCCACCTTGCCGCCGTCGACCAGCACGTCGTTGGGCCATTTGACCCGCACAGCGCGGCCAGACGGCACCATGTCCGCGACCGCAAGCGCCGCCACGAAGCCCAGCTCGGCCGCGCGCATTGCCGGGCAGTCGGGGCGCAGGATGGTCGAGCTGTAGAGATTGCCCACCGGCGAGGCCCACGACCGGCCGCGCCGCCCTCTTCCGCCGGTCTGCTCGCGCGACCAGACGACGGTGCCTTCGGTGGCGCCGGCTTCGGCGAGACGCGCGGCTTCGTCGTTCGTGCTGCCGACGCTGGGCAGCGCGACCAGCGTCCACCCGTCCGGCAGGACGGGCGAGAATGTCACGGGAACAGGCCCTTGGCCGCGGCGGCCGCAATGGCACTGAGCGGCTGCGGCAGCAGCGAGAACAGCGCGACCAGCACGGCCGACACGAAGGCGACCGCGCGGTTCATGCTGAAGACCGGCTGGTCGATCGCCTCGGTGCCCTCGTCGAAGTACATCACCTTGACGATGCGCAGGTAGTAGTAGGACGCCACGACCGAGGCCAGCACGCCGAGCACGGCCGGCCAGAACAGCCTGGCCTCGACCGCCGCCATGAAGACGTAGAGCTTGCCCCAGAACCCGGCGAGCGGCGGGATGCCGGCCAGCGAGAACATGAACACCATCATGGCGAGGGCGAGCAGCGGATGGCTGCGGCCGAGGCCGGCGAGGTCGGAGACATTCTCGACCATGATGTCACGCCGCTTCATCAGCAGGATGATGGCGAAGGTGCCGAGGTTCATGACCATGTAGATGGCGAGATAGAACACCACCGACTGGATACCCTTCTCGGTGCCACTGGCGACGCCGAGCAGCACGTAGCCGACGTTGGCGATCGACGAGTAGGCCATCAGACGCTTGATGTTCTGCTGGCGCAGCGCGGCGAACGCGCCCCAGGCCATCGACAGCACGGCGGCGGCGACGATGATCTGCTGCCACTGCGGGAACATCGGCTTGAACGGGCCCATCAGGACCGAGACCAGTAGCGAGACGCCGGCGATCTTGGTGGCGACGGCGAAGAAGGCGGTGACCGGGGTCGGCGCGCCCTCATAGACGTCGGGCGTCCACATATGGAACGGCACGGCGGCGACCTTGAAGGCCAGGCCCGCGACCACGAACACCAGACCGATGGTGGTGCCGATCTCGGCCGCCTTGCCGGCCAGCAGGGCTTGCGAGATCTGCACGAAGGCGGTGCCGCCGCAGAAGCCGTAGATCAGCGAGGCGCCGAACAGCAGCATGCCTGAGGCGACCGAGCCCAGGACGAAGTATTTGATGCCGGCCTCGGTCGAGCGCACCGAATCGCGCTGGAAGGCGGCAATCACATACAGCGCCAGCGACTGCAGCTCGAGCCCGACATAGAGCGACATCAGGTCGTTGGCCGAGATCATCAGCATCATGCCGAGCGTGGCCAGCGCCACGATCAGCGGATATTCGAACCGCCAGACCTGAGCGCGCTCGAAATAGGCACGGCTCATCAGGAGGGCGACCGCCGAGCTGATCAGCACCAGCGCCTTCATGGTCGTGGTCAGCCGGTCGGTGACGAACAGCGACGCGAAGGCGGTGCCCTCGCGATAGGGCGCGAACAGCAGGATCGCCGTCACGATCAGGGCGACCGAGGTCGCGATCGAGATGAAGGCGGTCGACGCCTCGCCGCGCAGCACGCCGTAGAGCAGCAGCAGCGACGTCGCCACCGCGAGGAACAGCTCGGGACGGGCCAGCGTCCAGTGCTCGAGGCCGATGATGTCGTTCATGGCAGGGCCGCCGTGCGCGCGAGCTTCAGCGCCGCATTGTAGTCCCCGATCAGCTTGTCGACGGCGGGCGCCATCGGATCGAGGAACGAGTTGGGATAGATGCCCATCCACAGGACGATCAGCACGAGCGGCAGGAACACCGCGACCTCGCGCCGGTTCATGTCCAGGATGGCCTTCAACGAGTCCTTGGTGAGCTCGCCGAAGATGATCTTGCGGTAGAGCCACAGCGCGTAGGCCGCACCCAGGATCAGGCCCGTCGCAGCCAGGAACGCCACCCAGGTATTGGCCTTGAAAGTGCCGATCAGCACCAGGAACTCGCCGATGAAGCCCGAGAGACCGGGCAGACCGACGCTGGCCAGGGTGAAGAACATGAAGACGAAGGCGTAGCGCGGCATGCGATGGACCAGGCCGCCATAGGCTGCGATCTCGCGGGTATGCATGCGGTCATAGACGATCCCGACGCAGAGGAAAAGCGCGGCCGAGACGATGCCGTGGCTCAGCATCTGGAAAATCGAGCCCTGCACGCCCTGCATGTTCATGACATAGATGCCGATCGTCACGAAGCCCATATGGGCGACCGACGAATAGGCGATCAGCTTCTTCATGTCCTCCTGAACCAGGGCGACCAGCGAGGTGTAGATCACCGCGATGACCGACAGGCCAAAGACCAGTGGCGCGAAGTACTGCGTCGCCTCGGGGAACAGGGTCACCGAGAAGCGGATGAAGCCATAGCCGCCCATCTTCAGCAGGACGCCGGCCAGGATGACCGAGCCCGCGGTCGGCGCCTCGACGTGGGCGTCCGGCAGCCAGGTATGGACCGGCCACATCGGCACCTTCACGGCGAAGGAGGCGAAGAAGGCGAGCCACAGCCAGAACTGCCACTGGAACGGCAGCTGCAGCTTCTCCATCACCGTCGGGAAGTCCGACGTGCCGGCCTGCCAGTAGATGGCGATGATCGCCAGCAGCATCAGGACGGAGCCGAGCAGCGTGTAGAGGAAGAACTTGAAGGCCGCGTAGACGCGCCGCTTGCCGCCCCAGACGCCGATGATCAGGAACATCGGGATCAGCACGCCCTCGAAGAAGACGTAGAACAGCGCGAGGTCGAGGGCGCAGAACATGCCGACCATGAAGGTCTCGAGGACCAGGAAGGCCACCATGTATTCCTTGACCCGGGTCTCGACGGCTTCCCAGCTCGCCAGGATGCAGATCGGCGTCAGCAGGGTCGACAGCAGGACGAAGAACAGCGAGATGCCGTCGATGCCCATGTGGTAGCCGATGTTGAGCGCGGGGATCCAGGCGACCTTCTCCTCGAACTGGAAGCCCGCCTTGGTCGGATCGAAGTGCACCCACAGCAGCAGCGATACCAGGAAGGTCACCAGCGAGGTGATCAGCGCGGCGCTGCGGCAATTGCGGTCGACGGCCTCCTTGGGGCCCTGGACGACCAGGCAGAACAGCGCGCCCACCAGCGGCAGGAAGGTGACGACGGAAAGGATTGGCCAGCTCGCCATCGCGCTATCTCACGAACAGCATGAAGTAGCTGACGAGTGCGGCCACGCCGACCAGCATCACGAAAGCGTAGTGATAGAGGTAGCCGCTCTGGAAGCGGCTGAGGACGCCGGCGACGTCGTTCGCCCGCGCTGCCAGGCCGTCGGGCCCGAGCCCGTCGATGGTGGCGCCGTCGCCCTTCTTCCAGAACAGGCGGCCGATGGCCAACGCCGGCTGGACGAGCATCGCGTCGTACAGCTCGTCGAAGTACCACTTGTTGTAGAACAGGGTATGCAACGGCTTGAAGGCACGGATGGTCTTCGCCGGCATCGCGGGATTGACCACGTAGTAGTAATAGCTGAGCGCCATGCCGCTCAGCGCCGCGACCAGCGGCAGCAGCTTCACCCAGGTATCCACTTCATGCATGGCGTGGAGGATGTGCTCGGTCGCCTTGACCGCGATCGAGGTGCCCCAGAAGTTCTCCCAGCCCTCGCCGACGAACCAGCCGTAGGCGACCAGGCCCGACAGCAGCGCGCCGGCGGCCAGCACGTAGAGCGGGATCAGCATCACCGGCGGGGACTCGTGCGCATGGTCCCAGGTGTGATGGTCGCCGCGGTAGGTGCCGTAGAAGGTCATGAACATCAGACGCGCCGAGTAGAAGGCGGTCATGAAGGCGCCGACGACGCCCAGCCAGTAGGCGATCTGGCCGACCGTCGAATGGGCACCGTAGGACGCCTCGAGGATCGCGTCCTTGGAATAGAAGCCCGCGAAGCCCAGGCCATGGCCCAGGATGAAGGGCACGCCGATGCCGGCCAGCGCCAGCGTGCCGATCCACATCAGGATGAAGGTCTGCGGCGCCTTCTCCTTCACGCCGCCCATGTTGCGCATGTCCTGCTCGTGGTGCAGGCAATGGATCACCGAGCCCGAGCCCAGGAACAGCAGCGCCTTGAAGAAGGCGTGCGTCATGAGGTGGAACATCGCCGCCGAGTAGGCGCCGACGCCGGCGGCGAAGAACATGTAGCCGAGCTGGCTGCAGGTCGAGTAGGCGACCACCCGCTTGATGTCGAACTGGGTGAGACCGATCGTGGCGGCGAAGAACGCCGTCGCCGCACCAACCAGGGTGACGACCGCGGACGCGGTCGGCGCCAGCTCGAACAAGGGCGACAGGCGGCAGACCATGAACACGCCGGCCGTCACCATGGTCGCGGCATGGATCAGGGCGGAGACCGGGGTCGGACCTTCCATCGCGTCCGGCAGCCAGGTGTGCAGGCCGAGCTGGGCCGACTTGCCCATGGCGCCGACGAACAGCAGCAGGCAGGCGGTCTCGAGCGCCGGCACCTGATAGCCGAGGAACATGAAGCTGGCCTGCGCCATCTCCGGGGCCTTGTCGAAGACCTCCTTGAGGTCGACGCTGCCGCTCAGCATCCAGACGGCGAAGATGCCGAGCGCGAAGCCGAAGTCCCCGACGCGGTTGACGACGAAGGCCTTGATCGCCGCGGCATTGGCCGACGGCCGGTCGTACCAGAAACCGATCAGCAGGTACGAGGCGAGGCCGACGCCCTCCCAGCCGAAGAACAGTTGCACCAGGTTGTCCGCCGTCACCAGCATCAGCATGAAGAAGGTGAACAGGCTGAGGTAGGACATGAAGCGCGGGATCGACGGGTCCTCGGCCATGTAGCCGACCGAGTAGACATGGACCATCGACGAGACGCCGGTGACCACGATCAGCATCACCGCGGTCAGGGTGTCGACGCGCAACGACCAGCCGACCTCGAGCGTGCCCGACGTCATCCAGGTGAAGAGCGGGACGATCACCTGCTTCTCGTGGCCGAAGCCGATGGTGGCGAACACCAGGATCGACAGCGCCGCCGCGATCAGCAGCGCCGCGCAGGTGACGATCTGCGCCGGCCGGTCGCCGATCACCCGGCAGAACAGCCCGGCGATCGCCGCGGCGAGCAGCGGCAGCAGGACGATGAGCTTGATGGCAAGATCCATGGTGCGTCCCTGCCCTAGCCCTTCATCGCGTTGATGTCTTCGACCTCGACGGTGCCGCGATTGCGGAAATACACCACGAGGATCGCGAGCCCGATCGCCGCCTCGGCCGCCGCCACGGTCAGCACCAGCATGGCGAAGACCTGGCCGACGACGTTGCCCTGATAGGCCGAGAAGGCCACCAGGTTGATGTTGACGGCGAGCAGCATCAGCTCGACGCACATCAGGATGATGATGACGTTCTTGCGGTTCAGGAAGATGCCGAGGATGCCGAGCGTGAACAGCACGCCGGCGACGGTCAGGTAGTGCTCGAGGCCGATCACGACACGCCTCCCCGGCTCGGCACCTTGACCAGGGTCACCGACTCTTCCTTCGGGCGGTAGAGCTGGTCGCTGACGCGCTGGCGGCGCACGCCCGGCCGGCGCCGCAGCGTCAGCACGATGGCGCCGATCATGGCGACCAGCAGGACCAGGCCCGCGACCTGGAAGAGATAGAAGTACTGGGTGTAGAGCACCCGGCCGATGGCGCGGGTGTTGTCGATCGCCAACGCCTGGGCGCCGGCCTTGCTGAAGGTGCTGACCGTGCCCGAGGTGCCGCCCAGCACGCCCAGGCCGAACAGGATCTCGGCCAGCAGCGCGGCGCCGATCATGGCGCCGATCGGGAGATAGTCGAGGAAGCCTTCCTTGAGTTTGACGATGTTGATGTCGAGCATCATCACGACGAACAGGAACAGCACCGCGACCGCACCGACATAGACGATCACCAGGATCATCGCGATGAACTCGGCGCCGATCAGCACGAACAGCGCCGCGGCGTTGAAGAAAGCGAGAATCAGGAACAAAACGGAATAAACGGGATTGCGCGACACCACGACCATGGCGCCCGACGCCACGAGCACCGCCGCGAACACGTAGAAGGCTATCGCCTGGAGCAGCATCTTCCCCCCTGCCCCGGCCTAGCGATACGCCGCGTCGGACTGGATGTTGGCCGCAAGCTCGGCTTCCCAGCGGTCGCCGTTCGCGAGCAGCTTGTCCTTGTCGTAGAGCAGCTCCTCGCGGGTCTCGGTCGAGAACTCGGTGTTGGGACCTTCGACGATGGCATCGACCGGACAGGCTTCCTGGCAGAAGCCGCAGTAGATGCACTTGGTCATGTCGATGTCGTAGCGCGTGGTGCGGCGGCTGCCATCTTCGCGCGGCTCGGCCTCGATGGTGATGGCCTGGGCCGGGCAGATCGCCTCGCAGAGCTTGCACGCGATGCAGCGCTCTTCGCCGTTCGGATAGCGGCGCAGCGCATGCTCGCCGCGGAACCGGGGGCTGAGCGGGCTGCGCTCGTACGGGTAATTGATCGTCGCCTTGGGCTTGAACATGTAGCGCAAGGTCAGCAGGAAGCCCGACACCACCTCGGTGAGGAGGAACTGGCGGGCGATACGGTCCAGGGAAGCCATGATGCGGACCTCAGTGCTTGGGGACCCAGCCGCCGAACTGCAGGACGGCGGCGGTGAGGACGACCCAGCCCAGCGACACGGGCAGGAAGACCTTCCAGCCCAGCCGCATCAGCTGGTCGTAGCGGTAGCGGGGCAGCGTGCCCTTGGTCCAGGAGAAGACGAAGAGCAGCAGGGCGATCTTGAGCGCGAACCACACGACACCCGGGATCCAGGTGAAGGGCGCGTAAGGGATCGGCGACATCCAGCCGCCGAGGAACAGGATCGCGCCCAATCCCGACAGCAGGATCATGTTGGCGTATTCGCCGAGGAAGAACAGCGCGAAGGGCATCGACGAATATTCGGTCTGGAAGCCCTGCACCAGCTCGGCCTCCGACATCGGCAGGTCGAACGGCGTGCGGTTGGTCTCGGCCAGCGCCGAGACGAAGAAGATGACGAACATCGGCAGCAGCGGCAGCCAGAACCAGTTCCAGAACCAGCCCGACTGAGCGATCACCACCTGGCTGAGATTGAGCGAACCAACGCAGAGCAGCACGGTGATCAGCACGAAGCCGATCGAGACCTCGTAGGACACCATCTGCGCCGCCGAGCGCAGCGCGCCGAGGAAGGCGTACTTCGAGTTCGACGCCCAGCCGGCGATGATGATGCCGTAGACGCCGAGCGAGGAGATCGCGAACAGGTAGAGGATGCCGACATTGATGTCGGCGATCACCCAGCCGTCGTCGAACGGCACCACCGCCCAGGCGATCAGCGCCGTCATGAAGGTGATCATCGGCGCGAGCAGGAACAGCACGGTGTTGGCGCTCGAGGGGACGATGCTCTCCTTCAGGAAGAGCTTCAAGCCGTCAGCGAGCGGCTGCAGCAGGCCGAACGGACCGACGACATTGGGACCGCGGCGGAGCTGGATCGAGGCCCAGACCTTGCGGTCGACGTAGGTCATGTAGGCCACCGCCACCAGGAGCGGCACGGTGACGGCCAGGCACTCGAGCAGGATCAGGATGGCCTGACCGAGCCAGTGCGTGGTGAGGAAGGTGGCGACGGCCGCGAACATCCGATTACTCCGCCGCCACCGGCATTTGCTGCTGACGCGACGCCATGCACTCGGCCATGGTGCGCGAGGCGCGGCTGATCGGGTCGGTCATGTAGAAGTTCTTGATCGGCGTCTCGAACGGCGCGTCGGTGACATCGCCGGCCTTGCCGAACTCAACCCATAGCCCCGGCGCCTGCGTGTCGAGCGCGGCGAAGCTCTTGTTCACCGCGATCAGGCGCGCCCGCACCTGGTCGAGCGTGTCGTAGGGCAGCGTCTTGCCCAGCCGCTCCGACAGAGCGCGCAGGATCGCCCAGTCCTCGCGGGCGTCGCCCGGCGGATAGGCAGCGCGCTGGCCGAGCTGCACGCGGCCCTCCATGTTGACGTAGGTGCCCGGCTTCTCGGTATAGGCCGCCCCCGGCAGGATCACGTCGGCGCGGTGGGCGCCGGCGTCGCCGTGATGGCCGATATAGACCACGAAGGCCTTGCCGAACTTCGACAGGTCGAGCTCGTCGGCCGCCAGCAGGAAGACCGCCTCGATCTCCTTGCCCTGCGCGCCGGCCTGGATGGCGGCGACGTCGCGACCGCCGGCGCCCGGCACCAGGCCGAGATCGAGGCCGCCGACGCGGCTCGCCGCCGTGTGCAGCACGGCGAAGCCGTTCCAGTCGTCGCGCACCGTCGCGAGGCTGCGGGCCAGCGCCAGCACCGCGGCACCGTCCTCGCGCGCCAGCGCGCCCGGACCGACGATGACCAGCGGATTCTTCGCGGCCTTCCACTTCTCGGCGAAGCTGCCCTTGCCCTCGGCGAGGTCGCGAAGCGTCGCCGCGCCGGCGCCGAGACGCTCGACCGGATAAGTCAGGTCGACCGGCGCGCCGATGCTGGCGATCGCGCAGCGGCCGCGGAGGTAGCGCTTGCGGATGCGGGCGTTCAATACAGGCGATTCGAGGCGCGGATTGCTGCCGACCAGCAGGATCGCGTCGGCCTGGTCGATGCCGCGGATGCCGGCATTAAAGATGTAGCCGCCGCGGGCACCGGCCTCGAGCTTGCTGCCGTCCTGGCGGCAATCGACGTTGGGCGAGCCAAGTGCTGCCATCAGGTCCTTGAGCGCGACCATCGATTCGGCATCGCACTGGTCACCGGCGATGGCGGCGATCTTCTTGCCGTCCAGGCCGTTCAGCTTGGCGGCGATGGCGGCGAAGGCCTCGTCCCAGGTCGCCTCGGCGAGCTTGCCGCCCTTGCGGACATACGGCCGGTCGAGGCGCTGGTAGCGCAGGCCGTCGATTGCGTGGCGGGTCTTGTCGGAGATCCACTCCTCGTTCACGTCGTCGTTCAGACGCGGCAGGACACGCATCACGACGTTGCCGCGAACGTCGACCCGGATGGCCGAGCCGAGCGCATCGAACACGTCGACCGACTCGGTCTTGCGCATCTCCCACGGCCGCGCCTCGTAGGCGTAGGGCTTGGAGGTCAGCGCGCCGACCGGGCAGATATCGACCAGATTGCCGGAGAGCTCCGTCGTCAGCGCGTGCTGGACGTAGGTCGTGATCTCCATCCCCTCGCCGCGGCCGGTCGCGCCCAGCTCCTCGACGCCGGCCACTTCGGCGGCGAAGCGGACGCAGCGCGTGCACTGGATGCAGCGGTTCATCGACGTCTTGACCAGCGGCCCGAGCTCCTTGTCGGGCACCGCGCGCTTGTTCTCGTGATAGCGGCTGCGGTCGAAGCCGTAGGCCATCGCCTGGTCCTGCAGGTCGCACTCGCCGCCCTGGTCGCAGATCGGGCAGTCGAGCGGATGGTTGATCAGCAGGAACTCCATCACGCCGTTGCGCGCCTTCTTCACGACGGCGGAGTTGGTGATGATCTCCTGCTTGTCGGCCACCGGCATGGCGCAGCTCGCCTGCGGCTTGGGCGGGCCGGGCTTCACCTCGACCAGGCACATGCGGCAATTGCCGGCGATCGACAGGCGCTCGTGGTAGCAGAAGCGCGGGATCTCGACGCCCGCCAGCTCGCAGGCCTGCAGGATCGTGATGCCTGCGGGCACCTCGATCTCCTTACCGTCGATCTTGACTATGGGCATGTCTGCTCGCCCCTACTCTGCCGCCAGCTTTTCGGTTCGCATGCGGATGCGCTCTTCCATCAGTGGCCGGAAGTGCCGGATCAGGCCCTGGACCGGCCAGGCGGCGCCGTCTGCCAAGGCGCAGATCGTGTGGCCTTCGACCTGCTTGGTGACATCGTACAGCGTGTCGATCTCTTCGATGCGCGCGTTGCCCATGACCATGCGTTCCATCACGCGCCACATCCAGCCGGTACCCTCGCGGCACGGCGTGCACTGGCCGCAGCTCTCGTGCTTGTAGAAGTAGGCCAGACGAGCGATCGCCTTGATGATGTCGGTCGACTTGTCCATCACGATGACCGCCGCCGTGCCGAGGCCGCTCTGCTGTTCCTTCAAGGCGTCGAAATCCATCAGGACGGTGTCGCAGATCGACTTGGGCAGCAGCGGCGTCGACGAGCCTCCCGGAATCACGGCCAGAAGATTGTCCCAGCCGCCGCGCACGCCACCGGCATGACACTCGATCAGCTCCTTCAGCGGGATGCTCATCTCCTCTTCGACATTGCACGGCTTGTTCACGTGGCCCGAGATGCAGAAGAGCTTGGTGCCGGTGTTGTTCGGCCGACCGAAGCCCGCGAACCAGGTGGCGCCACGGCGCAGGATGGTCGGCGCGACGGCGATCGATTCGACGTTGTTGACCGTCGACGGGCAGCCATAGAGGCCCGCGCCAGCCGGGAACGGCGGCTTCAGCCGCGGCATGCCCTTCTTGCCCTCGAGGCTCTCGATCAGCGCGGTCTCCTCGCCGCAGATGTAGGCGCCGGCACCGCGATGGACGTAGACCTCGAACTTCCAACCCGAGCCGCAGGCGTTATTGCCGAGCAGGCCAGCCTCGCGCGCCTCGCGCACCGCTTCGATCAGGTGCTGCGCCTCGTTGTAGAATTCTCCGCGCACGTAGATGTAGGCCGCGTGCGCGCGCATGGCGAAGCCCGCGACCAGGCAGCCCTCGACCAGCAGGTGCGGGTCATGGCGCAGGATGTCGCGATCCTTGCAGGTGCCGGGCTCCGATTCGTCGGCATTGACCACGAGATAGTGCGGCCGGTCACCGACCTGCTTGGGCATGAAGGACCACTTGAGGCCGGTCGGGAAACCGGCGCCGCCGCGGCCGCGCAGGCCGGACTTCTTCATCTCCTCGACGATGGCGTCGGGGCCCTTGTCGAGGATCGCCTTGGTGTTGTCCCAGGCGCCGCGGGCGCGCGCGCCGGCCAGCCGCCAGTCATGGAGGCCGTAGAGGTTGGTGAAGATGCGGTCCTTGTCGGCGAGCATTTCTGTCACTCACCCTTCAGTGTAAGCGGGCCGCCCTCGGGCGCCGAGGTCTGGCGGTTGACTTGCGGGCCGGGCGCCGGCGTCTCGCCGCGGCGGAAGGCGTCGAGCACGCGCCTGGTCGAGGCGGCGTCGAGATCCTCGTAGAAATCGTCGTTGATCTGCACCACCGGCGCATTCACGCAGGCGCCGAGGCATTCGACCTCCTGCACGCTGAAGGTGACGCCGTCGGCCGCTTCCTGGCAGGCCTTCATCACGTGGTCGGAGCCGCGCAGCCAGCACGGCGTCGTGGTGCAGACCTGCAGCAGGTACCTGCCCTTCGGCTTGAGCTGGAACATCGTATAGAAGGTCGCGATCTCGTAGACGCGGATCGGCGCCATCTCGAGGATGCGTGCGACCTCGTCCATCGCCACGCGCGGCAGCCAGCCCTGCTGGCGCTGCGCGAGATCGAGGACGCCGATCACGGCCGAGGCCTGGCGGCCCGGCGGATAGTTCGCGATCAGTGCGTTCACCTTCGCCATGGACTCCGGCGTGAAGGAGAACGACTCGACCTTCGGCACGTCCTGCGGATCGGCGGTGATCATCGCCATCTTGAATTCGTCTCCTAGCGGTCGATCTCGCCGAACACGATGTCGAGCGAGCCGATGTTGGCCGACATGTCGGCCAGCTGGTGTCCCCTGGTCATCATGTCGAGCGCCTGCAGGTGCGGGAAACCCGGCGCGCGGATCTTGCAGCGGTAGGGCTTGTTGGTGCCGTCGGAGACGAGATAGACGCCGAACTCGCCTTTCGGCGCCTCGACCGCGGTGTAGGTCTCGCCGGCCGGCACCTTGTAGCCCTCGGTGTAGAGCTTGAAGTGATGGATCAGGGCCTCCATCGAGCCCTTCATCTCGCCGCGGCGCGGCGGCGCGATCTTGCGGTCGTCGACGCGCACCGGACCCGTCACGGTGCGCAGCGCCTTGATGCACTGCTCCATGATGCGGGCCGACTGGTACATCTCCTCGACGCGCACCAGGTAGCGGGCGAAGCAGTCGCCGGTCTTGCCGACCGGGATGTCGAAGTCCATGCGCTCGTAGGTGTCGTAGGGCTGCGACTTGCGCAGGTCCCACGGCAAGCCGGAGGCGCGGATCATCGGGCCGGAGAAGCCCCAGTCAACGGCCTGCTCGGCGTTGACGACGCCGATATCGACGGTGCGCATGCGGAAGATGCGGTTGTCGTTCAGCAGGTTCTCGATGTCCTTGAGGAACGGGTAGAACTGCTTGATCCACCCTTCCATCGAATCGAGCATGCCGTCCGGCAGGTCCTGATGGACGCCGCCCGGCCGGAAATAGGCCGCATGCATGCGCGAGCCCGAGACGCCCTCGTAGTACTCCATCAGCAACTCGCGCTGCTCGAAGCCCCACAGCGGCGGGGTCAGGGCGCCGACGTCCATCGCGAAGGTCGTGACGTTCAGCAGGTGATTTAGGATGCGCGTGATCTCGGAGAACAGCACGCGGATGTACTGGCCGCGCTCGGGCACGGTGATGCCGAGCAGCTTCTCGGTCGCCAGGGCGAAAGCGTGCTCCTGATTCATCGGCGACACGTAGTCGAGCCGATCGAAGTACGGCACCGCCTGCAGGTAGGTCTTGTACTCGATCAGCTTCTCGGTGCCGCGATGGAGCAGGCCGATATGCGGGTCGCAGCGCTCGACGATCTCGCCGTCCATCTCGACGACGAGGCGCAGCACGCCGTGGGCCGCTGGGTGCTGCGGCCCGAAGTTCATCGTCAGGGTCTTGATCTCGACGTCGGCCATCAGCTCTTGCCCTTCTCCTGGGCCTTCTCGTCGCCGGGCAGCACGTAGTGCGCGCCTTCCCACGGGCTCAGGAAGTCGAAGCGGCGGAATTCCTGCGCGAGCTTAACCGGGCGGTTGACCACCCGCCTCTGCTCGTCGTCCCACCACACCTCGACGAAGCCGGTGAGCGGGAAGTCTTTTCGCAGCGGATGGCCCTCGAAGCCGTAGTCGGTGAGGATACGGCGCAGGTCGGGATGGTCGGAGAACCAAACGCCGTAGAGGTCGTAGGTCTCGCGCTCGAACCAGCCAGCCGCGCTGTAGACCGAGGCGGCCGACGGCACGGGCGTGCCCTCGTCGGTCTGCACCTTCACGCGGACCCGGCAGTTGTTCCTGAGGCTGAGCAGATTGTAGACGACGTCGAAGCGCTTGGGCCGGTCGGGCCAGTCGACGCCGCAGATATCGACCAGCTGCTTGAACAGGCACTTCGGGTCGTCGCGCAGGAAGGTCAGCAGCGCGAGCAGCTTGTCGGCCGTGGTGTCGAGCATCAGCTCGCCGAGGCGCACGGTGGCCGTGGCGCCGGTCGCCTGGGCAATGTGGGTACCGAGCTGTTCCATTAGCGCACCAGAGTGCCGGTGCGGCGGATCTTCTTCTGCAGCTGCAGGATGCCGTAGAGCAACGCCTCGGCGGTCGGCGGGCAGCCGGGCACGTAGATGTCGACCGGCACGATGCGGTCGCAGCCGCGCACCACCGAATAGCTGTAGTGATAGTAGCCGCCGCCGTTGGCGCACGAGCCCATCGAGATCACGTAACGCGGCTCGGCCATCTGGTCGTAGACCTTGCGCAATGCCGGCGCCATCTTGTTGGTGAGCGTGCCGGCCACGATCATGACGTCGGCCGAGCGCGGGCTCGGCATCGGCGCGAAGCCGAAGCGGTCGAGGTCGTAGCGGCTCATCCAGGCGTGGATCATCTCGACGCCGCAGCAGGCGAGGCCGAAGGTCAGCCCCCACAGCGAGCCGGTGCGCGCCCAGGTGACCAGCTTGTCGAGCTGGGCGACGACGAAGCCCTTGTCGGCGAGCTCGTCGGACAGCGCACGCGACAGCGCCGCCTCCGCCGTCGGCGTCAGCCTGGCTCCCTTTGGGGAATCGACTACTCCCATTCCAGCGCTCCCTTGCGCCATTCGTAGATGAAGCCCACCGTCAGGATCCCGAGGAACAGCATCATCGACCAGAACCCGAACAATCCGATGTCACCCAGGGACGCGGCCCACGGGAACAGGAAGGCGACCTCGAGGTCGAAGATGATGAACAGGATCGCCACAAGATAGAAACGCACATCGAACTGGCCGCGGGCGTCGTCGAACGGCGCAAAACCGCATTCGAACGGCGACAGCTTGTCCGAGTTCGGGTTCTGGCGGGCGATCAGGTAGGAGCCGCCGAGCATGGCGCAACACAGCGCGAAGGCGAGACCGAGGAAGATCAAAATCGGAAGGTATTCCTTCAGAAGAGCTTCCATCGTCACTCCTTCGCCCCGTTTGGGCTTGCCAGCTCTTGGGGCTGGCGCGAGCGACGGGACTCGAACCCGCGACCTCCGGCGTGACAGGCCGGCGTTCTAACCAACTGAACTACGCCCGCTGAAGCCCCAAACGGCGCGCGGAGAAATAAAGGACCCCCTATATGGTGTCAAGCTTACCGCACCCGCGAGAGCGTGTGTAAGTACCGGAATTTCCAGCGAATTTCCGCGTGGCACATGACGGCTTCCCGGGATGCAGAAGGCAGCCGGATTTTGCAAGCGCCTGTCGCGCATAGCGGCGCGTCCCGTCTTCCCACGGACTTCCGCCGACTTCCCACACGCGTGGGAAGTCTAAAACGCTGTCCCACTTGGCTTTCTGGCGATTCTTCCCACTTTCCCATTACCCCATGCACGCGCTCGACCGACGCCGCTTCGTGAAGACGTCGCGACATCAGCGTGCCTCAGAAGCAACGCAGGTCATGAACTTCGTGTAGGGAAACAAATCCTGCGAAGCGCGCGCAGCGCGAAGCAGGATGGTGGGCGATGACGGGATCGAACCGCCGACCTGTCCCGTGTAAAGGGAATGCTCTACCGCTGAGCTAATCGCCCGGCGCGCGTCTTACCACAAACAGCGCTAGTTGATCGCGTCCTTGAGCGCCTTGCTGGCCTTGAAGCGCGGCACGGTCGCGGCCGGGATCTTGATCTTCTCGCCGGTCTGGGGATTGCGGCCCTCGGTGGCCTTGCGCCGGGAGACCTGGAAGGTGCCGAAGCCGACCAGCAGGACCTTCTCCTTCTTCTTCAGCGACTTGGTGATCAGGCTGAGGATCGAATCCACGGCATTCTGGGCGTCGGTCTTGGACAGATTGGTCGAGGCGGCCACGGCGGAAACCAAATCGTGCTTGTTCACCAGCGATCCCCTGCAAAAAAACCGGCAGCCTTGAGTGTAGGGGCGGCTGCAAAACGGCGTCAACGCTGAATACCACATTTTGTGCATTCTGCGGCGACTACCCCTTACAGATGGTGCCCAAAACGAAGAAACCCCGGATTTCTCCGGGGCTTCCTGTGTTCGTTTGCCGGACCCACTAGTGGGCGCGGACCTCGGCAGGCTCCGCCGGCTTGGGCGGCACCTCGAGGTCGTTCGGCCATTCGATCGCGGTCAGCGGCTTGACCAACGCGCGGGCCAGAACCTCGTCGACGGTCGAGACCGGGACGATCTCCAGGCCCTTCTTCACGTTGTCGGGAATCTCCGGCAGATCGCGCTCGTTCTCCTTCGGGATGAGCACGGTCTTGAGACCGCCGCGCAACGCCGCCAGCAGCTTCTCCTTGAGGCCGCCGATCGGCAGGACTCGGCCGCGCAGGCTGATCTCGCCGGTCATGGCCACTTCCTTGCGGACCGCGACACCGGTCAGGGCGGAGACGATCGAGGTGATCATCGCCACGCCGGCCGACGGACCGTCCTTGGGCGTCGCGCCTTCCGGCACATGCACGTGGATGTCGCGCTTCTCGAAGATGTTCGGCTTGATGCCGAACGCCGCGGCGCGGGAGCGGACATAGGCGTTGGCCGCCTGCACCGACTCCTGCATCACGTCGCCCAGCTTGCCGGTGACCGAGACACGGCCGCGGCCCGGGACCAGCACGGCCTCGACCTGCAGCAGCTCGCCGCCGACTTCCGTCCACGCCAGACCAGTGGTGATGCCGACCAGGTCCTCGAGCTCCGCCTCGCCGTAGCGGAAGCGGCGGACGCCGGCGTACTTGTCGAGGTTCTTGGCCGAGATCTTCACCTTGGAGGTCCCCTTCATGAGGATCTCCTTGACGCCTTTGCGGGCGAGGTTCGCGATCTCGCGCTCGAGGTTACGGACACCGGCCTCGCGCGTGTAGTAGCGCACCAGGTCGCGCACGGCGTCGTCGTGGATATCGAGCTCGCCCTCCTTCAGCCCGTTCGCCTCGATCTGCTTGGGGATCAGGTGCTTGCGGCTGATGGCGACCTTCTCGTCCTCGGTGTAGCCCGCGAGACGGATGATCTCCATGCGGTCCATCAGCGGCTGCGCCATGCGCAGCGAGTTGGCCGTGGTGATGAACATCACGTTCGACAGGTCGTAGTCGACCTCGAGGTAGTGGTCGTTGAACGTCGCGTTCTGCTCGGGATCGAGCACCTCGAGCAGCGCCGACGACGGGTCGCCGCGGAAGTCGGCGCCGAGCTTGTCGATCTCGTCGAGCAGGAACAGCGGGTTCGACGACTTCGCCTTCTTCATCGACTGGATGACCTTGCCCGGCAGCGAACCGATGTAGGTCCGGCGATGGCCGCGGATCTCGGCCTCGTCCCGCACGCCGCCCAGCGACATGCGCACGAAGTTGCGCCCCGTCGCCTTGGCGATCGACTTGCCGAGCGAGGTCTTGCCGACGCCCGGAGGACCGACCAGGCACAGGATCGGGCCCTTCATCTTGTCGACGCGCTGCTGGACCGCGAGATACTCGAGGATGCGCTCCTTCACTTTCTCCAGGCCGTGGTGGTCGGCATTGAGCACGTCCTCGGCGTACTTGAGGTCCTTGATGATCTTGGTGGGCTTGCGCCACGGGATCGACAGCAGCCAGTCGAGGTAGTTGCGGACCACCGTCGCCTCGGCCGACATCGGGCTCATGGTGCGCAGCTTCTTCAGCTCCGCATTGGCCTTCTCGCGCCCCTCCTTGGAGAGCCGCGTCTTCTTGATGCGCTTCTCCAGCTCGGAGATCTCGTCGCGACCGTCCTCGGTCTCGCCAAGCTCCTTCTGGATCGCCTTCATCTGCTCGTTGAGATAGTACTCGCGCTGCGTCTTCTCCATCTGACGCTTCACGCGGTTGCGGATCTTCTTCTCGACCTGCAGGACGCCGATCTCGCCTTCCATCAGGCCGAGGATGCGCTCCAGCCGCTTCGACACCGAGTCGAGCTCGAGCAGCTGCTGCTTGTCGGCGACCTTGAGCGCCAGGTGCGCGGAGATGGTGTCGGCGAGCTTGGCCGGCTCCTCGATCTTGTTAATCGAGACCACAACCTCGGGCGGCACCTTCTTGTTGAGCTTCACGTAGTTCTCGAACTCCGAGACCACGGTGCGCGCGGCAGCCTGCAACTCGGCAGGATCGCCCGACTGCTCTTCCATGTCGACGGCATGGGCCTCGAAGAACTCGACCTTGTCGGTGTAGCCGCCGATACGCACGCGGCGGCCGCCCTCGACCAGCACCTTCACGGTGTCGTCCGGCAGCTTCAAGAGCTGCAGCACCGTGCCGAGCGTGCCGATGCTGTAGATGTCCTCGGGAGCGGGATCGTCCTGGGTGGCGTTCTTCTGGGCGATCAGCAGGATCTGCTTGTCGTCCTTCATCACCTCTTCGAGCGCCTTGACGCTCTTCTCGCGGCCGACGAACAGCGGAACGATCATGCCGGGGAACACGACGATGTCGCGCAACGGCAGGACGGGATAGACGGTTCCGGGGGCGGTGGTGGTGGGGGCGTTCATGATGCCTCGCAATCTACACTGTTAGAGCTGTCGCGGACCGCAGCCGAGGCCCCCTGACGGGCAGCCCGCGACGTAAAGCCACGCACACTCGCATACAGATGTTGTCCCGAACGGGTTGCCGTTCAAGACCTTCGGCGAAAGCCGCCGATGGCCCTCCATCGGCGGAGCAAAAGCTAGGCCGGCGCCGCGGCAATGCCTTCCTTGCGCTCACCGTGCACGTAGAGCGGCTGGGCGCGCCCTTCGATCACTTCGCGATTGATCACGACCTCTTCGACGCCGTCGAGCGACGGCAGGTCGTACATTGTATCCAGCAGCACGGTCTCCATGATCGAGCGCAGGCCGCGGGCACCTGTTTTGCGCAGGATCGCCTTCTGGGCGACCGCACGCAAAGCGTCGTCGGAGAACTTGAGCTTCACGTTCTCCATGTCGAACAGGCGCTGGTACTGCTTGAGCAGCGCGTTCTTGGGGCGCGTCAGGATCTCGATCAGCGCGCCCTCGTCCAGATCCTCGAGTGTCGCGACCACCGGCAGGCGGCCGACGAACTCGGGGATAAGTCCGTAACGCAGCAGATCCTCGGGTTCGAGATCGCGCAGGATCTCGCCGGTGCGACGATCCTCCGGCCCGCGCACCTCGGCGCCGAAGCCGATCGACGTGCCCTGGCGGCGCATCGAGATGATCTTGTCGAGGCCGGAGAAGGCACCGCCGCAGATGAACAGGATGTTGGTCGTGTCGACCTGGAGGAACTCCTGCTGCGGATGCTTGCGGCCGCCCTGCGGCGGGACCGAAGCGACCGTGCCTTCCATGATCTTGAGCAGAGCCTGCTGCACGCCCTCGCCCGACACGTCGCGGGTGATCGACGGGTTGTCGGACTTGCGGCTGATCTTGTCGACCTCGTCGATGTAGACGATGCCCCGCTGCGCCCGCTCGACGTTGTAGTCGGCCGACTGCAACAGCTTGAGGATGATGTTTTCCACATCCTCGCCGACGTAGCCGGCTTCGGTCAGGGTCGTGGCGTCGGCCATGGTGAACGGCACGTCGAGCATGCGCGCCAGGGTCTGGGCGAGCAGCGTCTTTCCACAACCGGTCGGGCCGATCAGCATGATGTTCGACTTGGCGATCTCGACGTCGTTCGCCTTGCCGCCATGGCTGAGGCGCTTGTAGTGATTGTGCACCGCAACAGCGAGGATGCGCTTGGCCTGGTCCTGGCCGATCACATAGTCATCGAGAATCTGGCGGATTTCCTTGGGGGACGGCACGCCATCCTTGGATTTCACCAGGGTGGTCTTGCTCTCCTCCCGGATGATGTCCATGCAGAGCTCGACGCATTCATCGCAGATGAACACCGTCGGCCCGGCAATGAGCTTCCGCACCTCATGCTGGCTCTTGCCGCAGAAGCTGCAATAGAGGGTATTGCGGGAGTCGCCCCCAGACTTGGCGGCTGGCATGTTCTTAACGCACCTCCGCTTGGGCAGCCCGCGAGGCCCGCGGGCAGACACCCAAGGCTATGTTAAACGCCCGTCACGGACGGCGACAACTTCAAAATGTTGTGTGTCGCACCGTGAACGGCATGCAATTGGTCGCGGAGACCTTGTCAGGAAGCCGCGGCCTGGATGGTCGGAACCGGCCTGTTTTCGAGCACCTCGTCGATTAGGCCGAACTCCTTGGCTTCGTCCGGCGAGAAGAACTTGTCGCGTTCCATCGCCTTTTCGATCTCGTCGATCGTCCGACCCGTGTGCTTAACGTACATCTGGTTCAGACGTGCCCGGGTCTGAAGGATCTCACGGGCATGGATTTCGATGTCGGTCGCTTGGCCCTGGGCACCGCCCGAGGGCTGGTGGATCATGATGCGTGAGTTGGGCAGCGAGAACCGCTTGCCCTTCTGGCCGGCCATCAGCAGCAGCGACCCGGCCGAGGCGGCCTGACCGAACACCAGGGTCGAGATGTTGGGCCGGATGTATTGCATGGTGTCGTACACGGCGAGCCCCGAGGTCACCACGCCGCCCGGCGAGTTGATATAGAAGGAGACGTCCTTCGTCGGGTTCTCGGATTCGAGATACAGGAGCTGGGCGCACAGGACGCCCGCCACGTTGTCCTCGATCGGACCGTTCAAGAAGACGATGCGCTCCTTCAACAGCCTCGACCAGATGTCGTAGCCGCGCTCGCCCCGGGCCGACTGCTCGACCACCATCGGCACGTAATAGTTGTTGTAGACTTCCAGCGGATCGCGGTCGCGCGCCATCGCCAACCCCTTTGTGACTTTCGTATGGAAAGGTGGCAGTGCCGGCGGCCCCATTCAAGCCCGCCGGGTCGTAATCAATTCGCAGACGGCGATTGCCCTGCGGGCGTCTCTTCGTCGGTGTCCGCCTTGCGGGCAGCCTCGAGCAGTTCCTCCGGGGTAACCGGCTTGTCGGTCACCTTGGCCAGCTCGAGGATGAAGTCGACCGTCTTCTCCTCGAAGATCGGCGCGCGCATCTGCTCCTTGAGCTGCTCGTTCTTGCTGTAGAACTCCAGCACCTGGCGTTCCTGGCCGGGATAGCGCATGGCCTCGCGCATGATCGCCTGGTTGAGCTCCTCGGGCGTGACATCGATGTTGTTGGAGCGGCCGACGTCGGCGAGCAACAGGCCGAGGCGCACGCGGCGCTCGGCGATCTCGCGATATTCCGTCCTGGCCTTCTCCTCGTCCTCGATCTTCTCGCCGTTCTTCTTGGCTTCCTCGATGCGCTGCCAGATCGCGTTGAACTCGCCCTCGACCAGGCCTTCCGGCACCTGGAACTTGTGGGTTTCGGCGAGCTTGTCGAGCAGTTGGCGCTTGATCATGCCGCGCGAGACCTGGGTGTATTCCTGGCCGATGCGGTCGGAGACGGCCTTCTTCATCGCGTCGAGGGTCTCGAAGTTGTTCTTCTTCGCGAGCGCATCATCGATCGGCTGGTCGACGAACTCGCGGATCTCCTTGACCGTGCACTTGAAGACCGCGTCCTTGCCGGCGAGCTCGGTGTTACCGTAGTCGTCGGGGAACTTCACCTTCACGTCGACCGGCTTGCCGATCTCCGCGCCGATCAGCTGGTCCTCGAAGCCCGGGATGAACGAGGCCGAGCCCAGCTCCAGGACGTAGTCCTGCGCCGCGCCGCCGGGGAACTCGACGCCGTCGACCGAGCCCACGAAGTCGAGCTTCAGCGCGTCGCCCCTCTGGGCCGGGCGCGGCGGGTCGACCGGCTTCTGCTCGCGGTTCGCCTTGGCGATCCGCTCCAGCGCCTCGTCGACGCTCTTGTCCGGCACCACCGCCTTCAGGCGCTCGAGCTCGACACCCGAGAAGTCGAGCTGGCCGATCTCCGGCAGGATCTCGATCGCGACCTCGAACTCGACGTCCTTGCCTTCGGCGAACTCGCCCTTGAGCTCGACGCGCGGTTGCAAGGCGGGCTTCAGGCCGCGATCGTCGATCGCCTTGGCCGTGCCCTGGTTGACGGCCTGCTCCAGCGCCTCGCCCAGCAGAGCCTGGCCGTACTGCTTCTTGAGCAGGCCGGCCGGCACCTTGCCGGGGCGGAAGCCCGGCAGGGAGGCGGTGCGCGCCATCTCGGCGACGCGCTCGTCGACCTTGGCGGTAAGATCCTGAGCCGGAATGACGATTTTGAATTGCCGCTTCAGCCCGTCGGCTGCGAGTTCCGTCACTTGCATTGCTTCACTTCCATCTATTCCGTCTGGTGCGGGCGAAGGGACTTGAACCCCCACGCCTTGCGGCACGAGATCCTAAGTCTCGCGTGTCTACCAATTCCACCACGCCCGCCCGCCGGTCGCTGAGGGCTGAATGGGCGGGCCTCTTAGCCCGCGCCCGCGGGGCGGTCAATTGATCGCTTTATCAAGGGCTTCAGGAAGTTGCACCAACAAGTCCTCGGCGATCAAACCGGAGGTCCGGAAGCGATAGGCGCACTCGCCGTGGATCCAGGCGGCGGCCGCGCCGGCGGCCAGAGGGTCGAGCCCTCGGGCCACCAGCCCGGCCGCGATGCCGGCCAGCACGTCCCCCGATCCTGCAGTCGCCAGCGATGCCGGCGCATGGACGTTGACCACCGCCCGGCCGTCGGGGGCGGCGATCACCGTGTCGGCGCCCTTGAGCAGGACGGTGGCGCCACTGCGTTTCGCCGCCGCACGCACCCGCTCGACCTTGCTGGCGGGCCCGGAGAGGTCGGGAAACAGCCGTTTGAACTCGCCTTCATGGGGCGTGAGCAAAACCGGCCCGGCGACTGCCGCGAACAGCCAGGCCGGATCGTCGGCGAAGACCGTCACGGCATCGGCGTCGAGCACCGCCGCGCGCCGGGCCGCGAGCGCCGCCAGCACCGCCCCGCGCGTCCGGTCGTTCACACCCGAGCCCGGCCCGATCAGGAAGGCGTTGCGGCGCGCGTCCTCGACCAGACGCTCGACCGCATCGGTATTGACGAGGTTGCCCGGCTCTGCCGCGCGATAGATCGCGGCGGCGGCCTCGGGCGAGGCGATGGTCACCAGGCCGGCGCCGGCGCGCCGCGCCGCCAGCGCCGCCATCCGCGCTGCGCCGGTCGCCTGCTCGCCGCCGAGGATCGTGAGATGGCCACGCGCATATTTGTGGTCGCCCGGATCGCTGCGCCTCAGCGCAGGCGCCCACAATGCGGGCTCGTTGCGCCAGAGCCGCGGGGCGATCGCGTCGAGCACGGCCGGCGAAATGCCTATGTCGACGATCTGCAGCACACCGCAGCGACGCAGGCCTTCGAGGGAGTAGTGGCCGGGCTTGCCGCGGAAGAAGGTGACCGTGAGCTCGGCCTGCGACGCCGTGCCCATCACCTCGCCGGTGTCGCCGTGAAGGCCGCTCGGCACGTCGACCGCGACGACCGCCAGCCTGTCGCGGTTCATGCGATCGATCAGCGCCGCCGCCACGCCCTCGATACGCCGCGTCAGCCCCGCGCCGAACAGCGCGTCGATCACCAGCGGCCGGCTGTCGAGCAGGTCGGTCGACGGGGCCACGACCGCGCCGGTCCACAGGCCGGCGGCCCACGCGGCATCGCCGCGCAGGTCTCCTGCCCCTTTGACCAGCGCCAGCGTCACCGGCCAGCCCATGCCCGCGAGGTGGCGCGCCGCCACGAAACCGTCACCGCCGTTGTTGCCCGGCCCGCACAGCACCAGCACCGGCTGCTTGGGGTAGCGCTCGGCCATGGCACGGGCGACGGCCTTGCCGGCCGCCTCCATGAGCACCATGCCCGGGGTCCCCGCGGCCATGGCGGCAGCATCCGCGGCGGCCATTTGCGCACAGGTCAGGAGGGCAAGGTCGGATTGGGGGGCTACGTCAGCCATGACGAGCGGGGGATTGGGGCGGCCGACCGGATTTGAACCGGCGACATCTAGAATCACAATCTAGCGCTCTAACCAACTGAGCTACGGCCGCCATCGCAGGGGGCTCCCGACGAAGCGCGCCTTCCTACGCTCCGCGGCCCAGAGCGTCAAGAAATCGGACGTTGAGAATTTGGGCCTCGAGAAACCGGCGTGGCCGGCAGCAGGCTGTCGATGGCTCGGATCCAGACCGTGCAGGACTCGTCGATCGACAGGCCGGCCGCCTCGCGCATTCGTGCCCAGCTCTCGAAGTCGGTGATCGCCTCAAGCGCGATCAGGGTGCGCCGACGCACCGTCGCTTCGAGCGTGTCGAGCTCGGGCAGGTACATCATCTCGATCCGCGCCAGGACCGCCTCGCGTATCCGCCGGATGCGCTGTTGCAGCTCGCTCGACATGTGCTGGTTGAGGATCAGCGCCCGCCACAGCGGCAGCCAGTCCTCGCAGGTCTTGGCTCGGGTCTCGACCTGGGTGCGGATGCGGGTGGCGCGGTCGGCGTGGAGGTTGCGGATCGTCGCCTGTGCATGGGCCTGGGCGAAGGCCATGTCGGCCGCGGCGAGGCTGAGCGCCAGCAGGTCGGGGAAGCGCTCGAACAGCGAGCGCACCGAGTAGCCGGCGCGGTCGGCGATCTGGCTCGCCGTCGGCGGCCGCGGGTTGTCGCGCAGCAGAGCGATGTAGGCTTCGAGGAGGTGCTGGCGCGTGCGCTCGCTGCGCAGCCGCCGGCCGTCGATCACCGTCCGGCTCTCGACGGCCATGATGCTCAGGTCGCCGGCGTCGGCGGCAGCAGGCGGTCGATCGCCTTGATCCAGACGGCGCAGGCCTGCTCCACGTTCAGCCCGTTGCCCTCGCGCATGCGCCCCCAGCTCTCGAAATCGGTGATGGCCTCGAGTGCGATCAGCATATGACGGCGCCGGCCCTCGTCCAAGCCAGACAACTCGGGCCGGTACATGATCTCCAGCCGCTTCCAGATCGCCTCGCGCACCAGGGCGATGCGCATCTTGAGCTCCGTCGATTCGCCCTGATTGGCGTTGAGCGCGCGCCACAGCGGCAGCCAGTTCTCGCAGATATGGGCCCGCGTCTCGACCTGGCTGCGGATGCGCGTCGTCCGGTCGGCGTCGGCGTCGCGGATCATCGCCTGCGCCGAGCCGAGCGCGAAGGCGTGGTCGGTCGCGGCGATGCGCAGCGACAACAGGTCGGGGAAACGCTCGAACACCGAGCGCACGGAATAGCCGGCGCGCTCGGCGATCTCGTTCGAGGTCGGGATCCGGGGGTTGTCGCGCAGCAGCGCTAGGTAGGCCTCGATGATGAACTGGCGCGTGCGCTCGCTGCGCTGCCGGCGGCCGTCGACGATCGGCGTCGGGGCGCTGCCGCTCATGCGCCGGCGGGCGTCGGCGGCAGCAGGCGGTCGATGGCCTTCACCCAGACGCCGCTCGCCTGGTCGAACGACAGGCCGTAGAGCTCGCGCATGCGCGCCCAGCTCTCGAAGTCGAGCAGCGATTCGAGCGCCAGCATGATCTTCTTGCGCACGTCGTCGCTCACCGTCGAAAGCTCGGGGCGGAACATCATCTCCATGCGCATGACGATCAGCTGGCGGATCATGCCGATGCGCTGATGCAGGTCCGGCGACGTCCGGGCGTCGGACGACAGCACACGCCACAGCGGCAACCAGTGCTCGCAGCCACGGCCGCGCTGCTCGACCTGGGAGCGGATGCGCGTCTCGCGATCGCCCTTGAGATCGCGCAGCGCGCCGGTCGAGCGGGCCTCGGCAATGGCGCAGTCGGTGACTGCGACGCGCAGCGCATTGAGGTCGGGAAAGCGCTCGAAGATCGAGCGCACCGAATAGCCCGCACGCTCTGCGATCTGCACCGCCGTCGGCATCTGGTTGTTTTCCCGCACCAGCGCCATGTAGGCGTCGATGATCAGCCGCCGCGTGCGCTCGCTGCGCAGCCGCCGGCCGTCGGTCCGGGGCGCGTGCACGCCCTGGTCGGCGTCGCTGGCGATGTCCGGCGTCTCGTTCATGGTCAGGCCGCCGCGGCGCTTTCCACCACCGGCGTCGGCGGCAGCAGGCGGTCGATGGCATGGATCCAGACCTCGCAGGCCTCGTCGAACGACAGGCCGTGCTGCTCGCGCATCCGCGCCCAGCTCTCGAAGTCGGTCAACGCCTCGAGCGCGATCAGCAGCTGGCGCCGCTCCTCTTCCGGCATGGGCGAGAGCTCGGGCCTGTACATCAGCTCGATGCGGCCGATCGTGGTCTCGCGGCTGCGCGCCACGCGCTGCTTGAGCTGACCAGTTTCATCCTGATCTGCAAATTGCAGTAGCACCCGCCAGAGCGCGATGCCGCGCTCGCACGTATGGGCGCGCGTGTTGACCTGCGAGCGCAGTCGAGTCTCGCGGTCGCCGTCGGCGCCGCGCGGCGGTGCCAGCGCCAGTGCCTGAGCCAGGCTGTAGTCGGTCGCTGCCACGCGCAGGGCATTGAGATCCGGGAAGCGTTCGAAGATCGACCGCACGGAATAGCCCGCCCGCTCGGCGATCTGCACCGCCGTCGGCATCTGCGGATTTTCCCGCAGCAGCGACAGGAAAGCCTCGATGATCAGCTGCTTGGTGCGCTCGCTGCGCAATCGGCGGCCGTCGATACGAGGAGGTTTGGCGGGTGCGTCTGGCAAGTCGACTTCCGGGCGTTCTCAGCCACAAGGTTGCGGCGTCAATGCTGATAGATGATCGAGATAATGGCAATTCCAGTGCAGTAATATGCCGCAAACTGACGCGCACGTCGCCTAGTTTCGCCGAGAAATTCGCCTCGCCCCTGAAATTTCAGTGAACGCTCTTTATTGCCGAAAATGCCGGCCCAGCCGCTCCACGGCCCGGTCCAGGGTCTCGTCGTGCTTGCAGAAGCAGAACCGAGCGAGGTGCCGCGGAGCCTGTTCGGGGCTGTCGTAGAAGGCGCTGACCGGCACCGCCGTGACCCCGGCCTCAACGGTGATGTGGCGGCAGAAATCCTCGTCGGTGCCGTTGAAGCCCAGCGGCCGGAAGTCGGTGGTCACGAAATAGGTGCCGTGCGCCGGCAGCACGCCGAAGCCGATGTTGGCCAAGGCGCCGGCCAGCCGGTCGCGCTTGCGCTGCATGTCGCCAGCGAGCTCGGCGTAGTAGCCGTCGGCGAGGCGCAGGCCGGCCGCGGTGCCCCATTGCAGGTTGGGCGGCGTGGTGAAGGTCATGAACTGATGGGTCTTGCCGATGGCCTTCATCATGTCCGGCGGCGCCGTCACATAACCGACTTTCCAGCCGGTGAGGCTGAAGCTCTTGCCGGCCGAACCGATGCGCGCCGTGCGGTCGCGCATGCCGGGCAGCGTCATGATCGATTGGTGCTTCTTGCCGTCGAAGATGATGTGCTCGTAGACCTCGTCGCACACCGCGTAGGCATCGTGCTTCAGGCACAGCGCGGCGATGAACTCGAGCTCGGCGCGGTCGAACACCTTGGAGCACGGATTCATCGGCGTGTTGAACAGGATGAGCTTGGTGCGGTCGCTGAACGCAGCCTCGAGCTCGGCGCGCCGCAGGCTCCAGTGCGGCGGCTCGAGGCGGACGAGCTTGGGGATGCCCCCTGCCCGGCGCACCATCGGCAAGTACGAGTCATAGAGCGGCTCGATCAGCACGACCTCGTCGCCCGGCTCGATCAGGCCGAACAGGCAGTCGGCCAGCGCCTCGGTGGCGCCCGAAGTCACCATCACCTCGCTCTGCCAGTCGACCTCGAGACCCTGGAAGCGCTTGGCGTGCTCGGCCACGGCCTGGCGCAATTCGGGCAGGCCCATCATCGGCGGGTACTGGTTGTGGCCGTCCATCAAATAGTCAGCCGCCGCCTTGCGCACAGGCTCCGGGCCTTTGTCGTCCGGAAAGCCCTGGCCGAGATTGACCGACCGGTGCTCGCGGGCGAGCGCCGACATGACCTCGAACACCGTGGTGCCGAGGCCGGACATCAGCGAATTGGCAGTCTTCATCAAGGACTCTCGTTTCTGGTTCTTATTTGGGCAGAAATTCGCTCAGTCCTTACTCATGATGCCGCTTAGATCGGCACAAAGTCGGCGATTTTCGCCTTCAGGGCTGTGGAAATTCTTGGCATGAAAGCTGCTTAACAGGGGCACGCACGGAGCCTCGTTTGACGGCGCCGGCGTCGGCGCGTGGAGTTGGCTCAGCAAATGAAGAAGATCGAAGCGATCATCAAGCCCTTCAAACTGGACGAGGTCAAAGACGCGCTGAACCAGATCGGGCTGAAAGGCATCACCGTCCTGGAGGCCAAGGGCTTCGGACGGCAGAAGGGCCACACCGAACTTTATCGCGGCGCCGAGTACGTCGTCGACTTCCTGCCCAAGGTGAAGATCGAGCTCATCATCGAGGATGAGATGGTCGAGAAGGCGGTCGAGGCGATCCGCTCCTCGGCGCAGACCGGCCGCATCGGCGACGGCAAGATCTTCGTGTCGAGCATCGAGGACGCCATCCGAATTCGTACTGGCGAGCGTGGCGACGCCGCCGTATGAGAAACGGCCCGCAGGGGGCCGGGTAACACCAGAAAGAGGGACGATCGAACAATGGACGCCAAACAAGTTCTGGCGATGATCAAGGAAAAGGACGTGAAGTTCGTGGACTTCCGTTTCACCGATCCTCGCGGCAAGTGGCAGCACACCGCCCGCATGGCCTCGGCCACCCAGGAAGACTCCTTCACCGACGGCGTGATGTTCGACGGCTCCTCGATCGCCGGCTGGAAGGCGATCAACGAGTCCGACATGATCCTGATGCCGGATCCGTCGACCGCCGTGCTCGACCCCTTCACGGCGCAGACCACGCTGATCGTGAACTGCGACGTCGTCGAGCCCTCGACCGGCCAGCTCTATGCCCGCTGCCCCCGCTCGACCGCCAAGCGCGCCGAGGCCTACATGAAGTCGTCGGGCATCGGCGACACCGCGGTGTTCGGTCCCGAGCTCGAGTTCTTCGTGTTCGACGACGTCCGCTTCGACGTCCAGATGCAGGGCTCCTTCTTCAAGCTGCATTCGAGCGAATCGCCGTGGAACGCCGGCGCCGAGTTCGAGGGCGGCAACATGGCCCATCGTCCCGGCATCAAGGGCGGCTACTTCCCGGTCCAGCCGGTCGATTCGATGAACGACCTGCGCGCCGAGATGATGTCGGTCGCGACCGAGATGGGCCTCGTCATGGAGATCCATCACCACGAGGTGGCGCCCAGCCAGAACGAGCTCGGCTTCCGCTTCGACACCCTGGTGAAGACCGCCGACAACGTGCAGAAGTACAAGTACACCCTGCACAACGTCGCCCACAGCTACGGCAAGACGCTGACCTTCATGCCGAAGCCGCTGTACGGCGACAACGGCTCGGGCATGCACACCCACCAGTCGATCTGGAAGGACAGCAAGCCGCTGTTCGCGGGCTCGGGCTACGCCGACCTCAGCGAGACGGCGCTGTACTACATCGGCGGCATCATCAAGCACGCCAAGGCGCTGAACGCCTTCTGCAACGCCAGCACCAACTCCTACAAGCGCGTCATCCCGGGCTTCGAGGCGCCTGTGCTGCTCGCCTACTCCAGCCGCAACCGCTCGGCCTCGTGCCGCATCCCCTACGCGTCCTCGCCCAAGGGCAAGCGCGTCGAGGTGCGCTTCCCCGATCCGTCGGCCAACCCCTACCTCGCCTTCGCAGCGATGCTGATGGCCGGCCTCGACGGCATCCAGAACAAGATCCATCCGGGCGACCCGATGGACAAGAACCTGTACGACCTGCCGCCGGAGGAGCTGTCGAAGGTCCCGACCGTCGCCGGCAGCCTGCGCGAGGCGTTGAACTGCCTCGACGCCGACCGCACCTTCCTCACCAAGGGCGGTGTGTTCACCGACGACCAGATCGACGCCTACATGGAGCTCAAGTGGGAAGAGGTCTACGCCTGGGAGCACCAGCCGGCCCCGATCGAGTACAAGATGTACTATTCGATCTGACCGTCCTCTTTCGGACTATGGAAGGGCCCGCTTTTGCGGGCCCTTCTTTTTGGTGCAGAGTCCGGCCCGCAAAGCGAGGACAGGACAATGGGCTGGATGGACGACGCGATGGTGGAGCTGCGCCCCTGGATCGGGCGGGTGCGCATGGTGGAGGACGATCTCGGGATGATGGCCATCCGCCGGGTCGCCTCGACCTTCAACGTCGATCCCGACAGCATCGGGAGGGGCGACCTGCTGCCGCCGCACTGGTTCACCGTGTTCTTCGGCGAGACCATCGTGCAGGGCGAGCTCGGCCCCGACGGCCATCCCAACAAGGGCATCGTGCTGCCGCCGATCCCGATGCCGCGCCGCATGGGCGCCGGCCGGCGCGTCCAGATCATGGGCCGGCTGCGCGCCGGCGAGCCCGCGGTGAAGAAGGCCGAGGTCGCCGACATCGTCCCCAAGAGCGGCCGCTCGGGCGACATCTTCGTGCTGACCATGCGCCACACCATCGAGCAGGCGGGCGAGACCATCGCCGTCGACACCTTCGACGCGATCTACCGCCCCGCCGTGCCGCCCGGCCAGAAGACCACCCAGACCGTGCCGACCAAGGCGCGCACCGACCACGCGTGGAGCGAGACCACCGCGCTCCTCAACACGCTCAACTTCCGCTACGGCGCGATCACCTGGAACGCGCATCGGATCCACTACGACGGCGACTACACGCGTAGTGAGGAAGGCTATCCGGCGATCGTCTCCAACGGCGGCCTGTCGATGCATCTGATGGTCGACGCCGCGCTGAAGCATGCCAAGGGCACGCTGAGCGGCTACACCGCCCGCCTCGTCCATCCGCTGTGGGTCGGCGACCGCATCGAGGTGCGCGGCGAGACCCAGGTCGACGGCAAGCTCAAGCTCTGGGCGGCCGACCAGAACGGCACGCTGTGCGGCGAGATGGACCTGGAGTTCAAGCCGTGAGCGGGCCGCTCGACGGGGTCCGCGTCGTCGACCTGACGACCATCGTCATCGGCCCGATCTGCAGCCGCACGCTCGCCGACTACGGCGCCGACGTGATCAAGGTCGAGGCGCCGGGCGGCGACCTCTTGCGCACCATGGCCGAGGGCAGCCGCAATCCCGGCATGTCCGGCAAGTTCATCAACTTCAATCGCAACAAGCGCAGCATCGGCCTCGACATCAAGCAGCCCGAGGGCCTCGAGGCGCTGCTGCGCCTGATCGACAAGGCCGACGTGTTCGTGAGCAACGTGCGGCCCGACGCGCTGACCCGCGCCGGCCTCGACCATGCGAGCCTCAGCAAGCGCAACCCGCGCCTGATCCACTGCTCGATCCTGGCGTTCGGCCGCGGCGGCCGCTACTACGGCCGCCCCGCCTACGATCCGGTCATCCAGAGCCTGTCCGGCGTCGCCGGCACGATCGCCCGCGCCACCGGCGAGCCGCGCTTCGTGCCGATGGTGATGACCGACCACACCAGCGGCCTGATCGCTGCGCAGGCGATCGGCTTCGCGCTGTTCCGCCGCGAGAAGACCGGCAAGGGCGAGGCGATCGACGTGCCGATGCTCGAGAACATGGCCTCGTTCGTGTCGAGCGAGCATCTTGGAGCGGCGACCTTCGACCCGCCCGTGGGACCCACGGGCGATGGCCGTCTGCTCAGCCCCAACTACAAGCCGGTGCCGACCAAGGACGGCTACGTCACGGTGCGGCCCAACACCAACACCCAGGCCTTCGCCTTCTTCGACGCGATCGGCCGGCCCGAGCTCAAGACCGATCCGCGCTTCGACAGCGCCGCGTCGCGCACCAAGAACGCGGCTGCCTACTTCGAGGTCCAGGCGACCTGTCTCGGCCACAAGACGACCGACGAATGGGTCGAGCTGTTCGACAAGCTCGACGTTCCAGCGGCGCGCTACAACACCATCGACGACCTGATGACCGACCCGCACCTCGGGGATGTCGGCTTCTTCCGCGAGGAGCAGCATCCGAGCGAGGGCAAGATCCGCCGCAGCAAGCTCGCCAACGTCTTCTCGGGCGGCGCGCGCGAGAACGAGACGCACGCCCCGCTCTACGGCGAGCACACGCGCGAGATCCTGACGGAGATGGGCTACGGCACGGCCGACATCGACAAGATGGTGGCATCCAAAGCGGCGACAGTGGCTAAGCGCTAGAATCTCGCCGGACCGGGAGAATCAGAACGGCTTGTCGCCTTCGATGAGGACGCGCTGCATGATGCGGCGCTCGCCCATCGGGTAGTCGACGTCGACGCGGTGCATGGTGGCGCGGTTGTCCCACACCACGCAGTCGCCGACCGTCCACGCGTGACCGAAATGGTGGGCGGGCTTGCGCGCCTCGGCGGCGAGCTCGTCGAGCAGCTCGTCGCTCTCGGCGCGCTCCATCCCGAGGATGCGGTCAAGCCGGTTGAAGTTGAGATAGAGCGCCTTGCGGCCGGTGTCGGGATGGGTGCGGACTAGCGGATGCTCGACGTCGGGCGTCTCGGCGATCTCCTGCACCGTGCGCGTCGACGGCCGATTGCGAGCGCGCGGCGTGTCGTAGGCGTGCATCGCGCGCTTGCCGTCGATGCGCTTGCGGGTCGATTCGGGCAGCGCCTCGTAGACGGTGTGCATGTTGCAGAACCAGGTGCGGCCGCCGCGGCTCGGGGTTTCCATGTTGTGCAGCAGGGTCGCCTTGGCCGGCACCGCCATGTAGCTGTCGTCGGTGTGCCAGTCCTCCGAGCGCAGCGCCGTCTTGTCGGTCGTGCCGTCGGCCATCAGCGTGCTGACCATGGTCGAGACTTCCGGCACCTCGCCGTTGCGCTTGTAGCGCAGCAGCTGCGCGCGCGGCTTGCCGAAGGCGGCCGCAAAGTCGCGCATCAGCGGCGCCGTCATCGGCTGGCCCGGCACCACGACCAGCAGATGCTCGCCGAGCGCCTTGTTGAGCGCCTGCGCGACGTCGGGCTTGGTCGCGTCTTCCCAGCAGATGCCTTCGATGCGGGCGCCCAGCGGCGCGTCGAGCGGAACGACCTTCATGGCGAAAGCCTAGCGCGCAAACAGGGCGGAAACCAATTCCGTCATCCGGGCGCGCACGGCCTGGACCAGCGCGTGGGCTTTCTGCCAGGCCGGCAGCGACTTCACGAAGGCATAGGCGCGGTCGCGCCAGGCGAAGAACCTGGTGTCGGCCCAGGCGAACCACCGGATGCTCATCAGGGTCGGCCGCAGGATACGATAGAGCCGTGCCAGGATCGCCGTCGCCAGCACCTTGCCGAGGATAACCGAGCCCAGGGCCAGGGCGTACCGGCCGTGGACACCGAACCAGAAGGCCGCGAGCTTGACGGGCAGGATCAGGATCGACGGGGTCGCGAAGGTCAGCAACGCCCAGTAGGGCGGCAGCCGCATCAGCCAGGTTTCGAGCCGGGCGATCGGCGGCCAGGCCGCGATCGCCGCCGTCACCAGGTTCAGGTAGCGGATCAGCGTCTGCTCGAAGAAGACGATCGCCGCCGCGAACGGCACGAGCGCCATCTGGAGCGCGCGCTTCAGGTGCTGCTTCATGGCTGACGTATGTGGGGCGCGATCAAGGCGATTTCACGGGGATGATCGATACGCCCCGGCGTATCACGAACATGACCCTTCTGAAAATCCTGGCGACGGCTTTGGCCGCCCTCACCTTCACCCTGCTCGCGCTGCCGGGGTTCGCGGCCAACAGCAATGACGGCGTGACCAGCCCGCCGTCCAATCCGGGCGATCCCGCCGCCAAGCCGCGGCGACATCGCAAGCACCAGGGGCAGCACCGGCACCAGCGCCGGCAAAATCCGGACGGGAGCCCGCAGGCTCCCGCCCCTCAACAGGGGTGACGCCTACTCCGGCTTCACGCCGGCGGCCTTGACGGCCGGCACCCACTTGTCGATCGACGCCGTGAGCTGTTTGCGCAGCGCCTCGGGCGTCGCCTCTTCCTTGCTCGGCAGGTCGACCGCCAGCTCGGTCAGGCGCTTGCTGACGGCAGCGTCGGCCAGCGTCTTGCCCAGCGCCTCGTTGACCTTGGCGATCTGCTCCTTCGCCATGCCCTTGGGCCCGAAGAGGCCGTTCCAGATCGTGACCTCGTAGCCCTTGAGGCCGGCCTCGTCGATGGTCGGCACGTCGGGAAGCTGCGGCAGGCGCTTCAGCGTCGAGACGCCCAGCGCCTTGATGTTACCGCTGTTGATCTGCGGCAGCACGTTCACCGCCTGGTCGACCATGTAGTCGAACTGGCCGGAGACCAGGTCGTTCAGTGCCGGGCCGGTGCCCTTGTACGGGATCTCCAGCACCTCGACCTTCATCATGCTGTTCAGCATCAGGCCGCCGAGATGCGAGGCCGCGCCGATGCCGGCCATGCCGTACTGCACCTTCTTCTGGTTGGCCTTCACATAGGCCTGGAACTCCTGGAAGGTCTTGGCCGGCAGGTCCTTCTTGGTGACCAGCACCATCGGGTTGGTGCCGCCGAGCCCGATCGGCTCGAGGTCCTTCTGGCTGTCGTAGGGCAGCGACTTGTAGAGCGCGATGTTGACCGCCAGCGTGCCCATGTGGGTGAACAGCAGCGTGTAGCCGTCGCTGTTCGCCTTGGCGACCTTGTTGACGCCGATCGTGCCGCCGGCGCCGCCGATGTTCTCGACCACCAGTTGCTGGCCGAGATGCTCGCTCATCTTCTGGCAAAGCACGCGGGCCAGCGCGTCGGTCGGGCCGCCAGCCGCGAACGGAACGACCACGGTGATCGGCTTGGTCGGATAGCCCTGCGCCCAGGCGTTGGGAGCAAAGGCCGCGAGGCTGGCGGTAGCGCCCGCCAGCAGAGAACGACGTTGCAGTTTCATGTCACACCCCTTACGGGGCGGGCTGCTACACCGTCTTCACAAGTTCTGCAATAGCCGCGCCGACGGTTTTGGTGTCGCCGTTGCCGCCGAGGTCCTTGGTGCGGGGGCCGCCCTCGACAAGTGACGCTGCAATGGCTCTTTCGATGGCCTCCGCCGCCTCCGCATAGCCAAGATGTCGGACCATCATGGCGCCCGACCAGATCTGCCCGATCGGGTTGGCGATCCACTTGCCGGCGATGTCCGGGGCCGAGCCATGGACCGGCTCGAACATCGAGGGGAATTTGCGCTCCGGGTTGATATTCCCCGAGGGCGCCACGCCGATCGAGCCGGTCAGGGCGGGCCCGAGGTCCGACAGGATGTCGCCGAACAGGTTGGAGCCGACCACGACGTCGAACCAGTCCGGGTTGCGCACGAAATGCGCTGTCAGGATATCGATGTGATACTGGTCCGACTTGATGTTCGGGTACTTCTTCTTCATCGCGTCGAAGCGCTCGTCCCAGAACGGCATGGTGTGGATGATGCCGTTGGACTTGGTGGCTGAAGTAACGTGCTTCTTCTTGGTCGTGCTGGCGAAGTCGAAGGCGAACTTGAGCACGCGGTCGACGCCCTTGCGGGTGAAGATGGCCTGCTGAATGGCCATCTCGTCGTCGGTGCCCTGGAACATGCGGCCGCCGATCGAGCTGTACTCGCCCTCGGTGTTCTCGCGCACCACCCAGAAGTCGATATCGCCCGGCTTGCGGTTGGCGAGCGGGCTTGGCACGCCCTCGAACAGCCGCACCGGCCTGAGGTTGACGTACTCGTCGAACTCGCGGCGGATCGGGATCAACAGGCCCCACAGCGACACGTGATCGGGCACGCCCGGCCAGCCGACGGCGCCGAGGAAGATGCTCTCGTACTGCTTCAGCGTCTCCATGCCGTCGTCGGGCATCATCTTGCCGGTTTTGGCGAAGCGGTCGCACGACCAGTCGTACTCGGTGAACTCGAGCTGGAAGTTGAAGCGCCGCGCAGCGGCTTCGAGCACGCGCACGCCCTCCGGCAGAACTTCCTTGCCGATTCCGTCACCCGGAATGAGGGCGATCTTGTGCTTGGCCATGTGTTTCCTCTTTGGGCGCGACTTGACGGCCGCACCGTAAAGGAAACCATGGCAAGGTCCAATTGCTACGCTGCTGCTTTCGTGCCCTTGGCAGCTTTCTCGATCAGCGCAACCACCGCCTCGGGTTTCGACACGTAGATCGAGTGGCTGCCCTTAGCCTCAGCGACCGTCGCGCCAGCGCGCTTGGCCATGGCACGCTGTGCCTCGGGCGGGATCATCCTGTCGTCGGTCGCGACGAGGTACCAGCTCGGCTTGCGCCGCCAGGCCGCCTCCGTCACCGCGCCCTCCAGAGCAGTCACGCCCCAAGGCAGTTGGGCGGCGGCCATGAAGTCCGCCTTGTCCGCCGGCAGATCGGCGGCGAACGACGCGGCGAACTTGCTTCTGTCGAGCAGCAGATAGCCGTCCTGCGGCGGCATGATCGGCGGCACCGGAGCGCCGGGCGCGGGATCCTTGATGAGCGACGCCACCGACTCGCCGCGGTCCGGCGCGAAGGCCGTGATGTAGACCAACCCCGCGACCTTCGGATCATTGCCTGCTTCAGTGATCACGACGCCGCCGTATGAATGGCCGACAAGAATGACCGGACCCGTCGCCCCGGCCAGCGCGCGCTTGGTGGCCGCGACGTCATCGGGCAGCGACGTGGTCGGATTTTGGACGACGTACACGGTGTGGCCGTTCTTCTTGAGCAGGGCATAGACCTGTTCCCAGCCGGAGCCATCCACGAAGCCGCCGTGTATCAAAGCGATGTTGGCCATTCAGCACCTCCAAAGGGTCCGGCTTCTATGCAGGGGCATGGCACGGCGATCATGCACGAAACGGCCAAACGTGGAACGATCAGGACTATTCGCGTCTGGTCCGGCGCCATTTGCGCGGCGTGATGCCGATGGCTCGGGAGAACGTTCGCGTAAAGTGGCTCTGGTCCGCGAAGCCGCATTCGAGGGCGATGGCGCTCAGCGAAGCAGAGGATGACTCCAGGAGCTGCTTGGCTTTCTGCATGCGCCGGAACTGAAGCCACTGATAGGGCGCAATTCCAGTCGACTGCCGAAAGGCCCGCGTGAAGTGCCTGGTCGAAAGCTCACACGAGCGCGCGAGGACGTTCAGGCTGATGCCGCCGACAATGTGGGCTTCGAGCAGTTCTTTGGCGCGACGCTCTTGCCAGGGGGCAAGCCCCCCTCCCCATCTCTGGGGCAAGGCCGCGACGTCGCCGTACTTGTGCGCGACGTGAATCGAAAGCGCCAAGGCGACGTGGTCGACGAAGAGCTCGGGGGTTTCCTCCGGCCGTGCAGCGAAGGCCGGGCGCATGGACAGCAGCAGATCGCGGATGATCGGATCGCGAACGGTGGCACCCGGTGTATGGCGAAGCTCCTCGATATGCCGAGGGATGTCGCCGTCCTCGCCCATGGCCACGAGCGCCTTGTGGGGCAAATAGAAGTCGATCGCGTGGAAGGGGTCTCGCAGATCGGCCGTCAACTCCGTCCTCAAGTCGAAAATAGCGACGGCGCCCACATCAAAGTTCTTCGGCTGGATCAACCGGCCATCCGAGTACAGATCGAAATCGGGACACGTCCTCATCTGCAGCGCGACCACGAACGCGTCCTCGCACACGGACGACAGCCCGGCATTGCGACGCTCGCAATTGAGCTCGAGGAACGCCATGCCCGTATCCCGGGCCGCACGTGTCGTCAGCACCGGCGCATCCGGCAAACCGACGGCTTCAGCGACGGGATTTTTCGGGGGTTCCGACTCTGCCGAATCGCGCATGGGCCTGATCCGTTTGCAGCATTGCTCATCCGCGGCCTGCTTGACAATATGAATGGGCATTTACGGGAGTGTATAGTTATGGCCTTCGATCTGAAGATCACGGGCGGCACGATCGTCGATGGCACCGGCAAGCCGGGCTACACGGGCGACGTGGGGATCAAGGACGGCAAGGTCGTGGCCCTCGGTAAGGCCGACGGGCCGGCCACGACCACGATCGACGCGGCCGGCAAGGTCGTATCGCCGGGCTTCGTCGACGTGCACACCCATTACGACGCGCAGATCCTGTGGGATCGCCTGCTGTCGATCTCGCCCTGGCACGGCGTCACCACGACGGTGATCGGCAATTGCGGCTTCGGCGTTGCGCCGACCCGCGCCGCGCATCGCAAGATGATCATGCAGACCCTCGAGAAGGTCGAAGGCATGAGCCTCGAGGCGCTCGAAGCAGGTCTCGGCACGGCCTGGCCATTCGAGACCTTCCCGCAGTACCTCGACACACTCGAGAAGCGCGGCTCGGCGATCAACATTGCCGCGCTGTTCGGCCACACGCCGCTGCGCCTCTATGTCATGGGCGAGGAATCGACCGAGCGCGCCGCCACGCCGGACGAGATCGTGAAGATGAAGACGCTGGTGCGCGAGGCGATGGATGCCGGCGCGATCGGCTTCGGCACCTCGGTGTCGGTCAGCCACAACGGCTATGGCGGCAAGCCGGTGCCCAGCCGCCAGGCCACCGTCGAGGAGATGGACGCGCTGGTCTCCGTCATGGGCGAACTGAAGCGCGGCCTGATGCAGATCACCATCGGCCGCGATTTCTCGACCCGCCACATGGCCGAGGTCAGCCGCAAGTACGGCGTTCCGGTCACCTGGACTGCCCTGCTCTCCTACCTCTACGGCCCGGGCGGCCATCGCAGGCAGCTCGATCTTGCGGCCGAGCAGCGCAAGTCGGGCGCGCTGGTGATCCCGCAGGTGAGCTGCCGGCCGCTCAACTTCGAGTTCACCTTCGCCGAGCCGTTCATCTTCGACGTCATGAAATTCATGATCGAGCTCTCCCAAGCCGACGCCAAAGCGGCCGGCACCCGCCGCCGCGCCTATGCCGATCCGGCCTGGCGCGAGAAGCTGCGCAGCGAGGTCACGCCCCTGTTCCGCAACTGGTGGGACCGCGTCATCGTCGCTTGGTCGCCGTCGCATCGCGAGCTCGAGGAGCAGCCGTTGACGGCCGCCGCCGCGAAGCTCGGCAAGGACCCGGTCGACCTCGCGCTCGACATCGCGCTGGCCGACGACCTGCAGACCCGCTTCCGCATGGCCGTGATGAACTTCGACGAGAAGGAAGTCGCCGAGCTGATCACCGATCCCAACACCATCATCGCGCTGTCGGACGCGGGCGCGCATGCCAGCCAGCTCTGCGACGCCTGCTACTCCACCCACCTGCTTGCCCATTGGGTGCGCGAGCGCGGGACCTTCACCATCGAGCAGGCCGTGCACAACCTCACCCAGCGGCCGGCCGAGACCTTCGACATCACCGACCGCGGCGTGCTCGCCGAGGGCCGTCCCGCCGACGTCGTGGTGTTCGATCCCAGGACCGTCGGCCCCGGCCCGCTGAAGCGCGTCCACGACCTGCCGGCCGGCGCCGACCGCCTCGTCTCCGAGGCGCACGGCATCGCCGCCGTGATCGTCAACGGCCGTATCATCCGGCGCGACGGCAAGGACACCGTCGCTGCCAACGACCGCCTGCCCGGCCGCGTGCTTAGGAACGGCAAGGCGGCCTGAGGCCCTCCCCCTCCCGGCCTCCCCCGTCAGACGGGGGAGGTGGCCGAAGGCCGGAGGGGGAAGGCAACGCAAAAGCTTTCAACGGGAGGACATCATGATCCACGTCATCGCCATCATCACCGCCAAGCCCGGCAAGCGGGACGAGATCCTCGGCCATTTCCGCGCCAACGTGCCGGCGGTGCGCGCCGAGAAGGGCTGCATCGAGTACGGCGCCACGGTCGACACCGACGGCATGGGCTCGTTCCAGACCAAGTTCGGCCTCGACACCTTCGTCGTGGTCGAGAAGTGGGAGAGCACTGACGCGCTCAAGGCGCACTCCGCCGCGCCGCACATGGCCGCTTACGCGGCCAAGACGCGCGAGAACATCGCGAGCCGCGTCATCCACGTGCTCTCGCCGACTTGATCGCCGTAAGCGATCTGATCGGCATCAGCGACGACGACGTCGCCGCCTACGACCGCGACGGCGTCGTCTGTCTGCGCGGGCTGTTCGATTCGCATTGGATCGAGCGGATGCGCGCCGCGATCGAGCGCGACCTCGCCTCACCCGGCCCCAGCGCGACCAACTTCGCCGAGGGCAGCACGGCCGGAAAGTTCTTCGGCGACATGTTCATGTGGAAGTCCGATCCCGACTTCCGCGCCGCCGCGCTCGCCTCCCCCGCTCCCGCAGTAGCCGCCAGGCTGATGGGCTCGTCGGGCGCCGACTTCTTCTACGACCAGCTCTTCGTGAAGGAGCCGGGCACGGCCCATCCGACGCCGTGGCACCAGGACCAGCCCTACTGGCCGGTGAAGGGCTGGCAGATCACGTCGGTGTGGATCGCGCTCGATCCGATCGACCGCAGCAACGGTGCCGTCGAATTCATCGCCGGCTCGCACAAATGGGGCGTCAACTACCGGCCGACACCCTTTCGCAAGGGCCACGAGATCAAGTTCACATCGAGCGACCTGCAGCAGATCCCCGACATTGACGCCGATCGCAGCCGGTATGACATCCGCTGGTGGACCATGGCGCCGGGCGATTGCCTGGTCTTCCACGCCATGATCGTGCACGGCGCGCCTGGCAACGAAACAGGGGGCAACGACACGCCGGGCGCCCGCCGGCGCGGGCTGTCGCTGCGCTACACCGGCGACGATGCGCGCTACGATCCTCGGCCCGGGACCTTCCAGTTCCCGCACAAGCCGGATCTTGCGGCCGGCGCGCGCATGACGTGCGACTTGTTCCCGCGCGTGTGGCCGCGCCCGTCATAAGACTTTAGTCCACTGGCAGGGTCTTTGCCTGCGGCGTCATGATCGCGACATCTCCGATGCGCTAGATGCCGAGGCTGGAGAACGTGCCATGGCCCCCAAGACCGCAATGGGCTCCGAGCCGCAAGGCTCGCAGATTCGCCCCGATTTCGAGCGTATCGCATTGCTGCTGCAGGGCGGCGGCGCGCTGGGCTCCTACCAGGGCGGCGTCTACCAGGCGCTGGCCGAGGCCGATCTCCATCCGCATTGGGTTGCCGGCATCTCGATCGGCGCCATCAACGCCGCCCTGATCGCCGGCAACGCGCCGCAGCGGCGGGTCGAGCGCCTGCGCACCTTCTGGGAGACCGTCACCGAAGGGCCGTTCGGCGTGCACTATCTCGTGCCGCGCGAGATCAAGAACGACCAAGTCCACCAGCTCGTCAACCAGAGCCGCGCCATGGGCGCGCTGCTGTGGGGCGCGCCGGGCTTCTTCAAGCCGCGTATCCCGCCGCCGATCTTCCTGCCGACCAGCAGCATCGGCGACCTGGGCTTCTACGACGTCTCGCCGCTCAAGACGCTGCTCGGGCAGCTGGTCGATTTCGACCGGGTCAACTCGGGCGAGATGCGGCTCAGCGTCGGCGCCACCCACGTCAAGAGCGGCAACGGCGTCACTTTCGACACCCTCCGGTGCCCGATCGGCCCCGAGCACATCATGGCCAGCGGCTCGCTGCCGCCAGGCTTCCCGGCGACCGAGATCGACGGCGAGTTCTACTGGGACGGCGGCGTCGTCTCCAACACGCCGCTGCAATGGGTGCTCGATGCCTCGCCGCGCCAGGACACGCTCGCCTTCCAGATCGACCTGTGGAGCGCGCGCGGCGAGCTGCCGCGCGACATGGTCGAGGTCGACACGCGGCTCAAGGACATTCGCTACTCCAGCCGCACGCGCCTGGGCACCGACCAGTTCCGTCGCATGCAGAAGCTGCGGCGCGCCACCGCCAAGCTGCTGGCCCAGATGCCCGAAGAGCTACGTAACACGCCCGAAGGCCAGCTGCTTGCCGGCGAGGCGGACGAGAAGGTCTACAACATCATCCAGATGATCTATCGCACGCGGGTCTACGAGGGCGCCTCGAAGGACTACGAGTTCTCCCGCCGCACGATGGAAGAGCATTGGGCGGCCGGCTACCGCGACATGACGCGCACGCTCGCCTACCCCGAGGTGCTCGAGCGGCCCCAGAGCCCCGACGGCGTGTTCACCTTCGATCTCAAGCGCCAACCCGGTGAATAAGAAAGGACGTCCATGGCTCGCTTCGACAAGCAGGTCGGCATCATCACCGGCGCCGCCAGCGGCATCGGCAAGGAGATCGCGCTGCGCTATGCCGCCGACGGCGGCACGCCGGTGATCGCCGATCTCAACCTCGATGCCGCCAGGGCAACGGCCGAGGAGATCAAGGGCAAGGGCGGCGACGCCTTCGCGGTCGCCATGAACGTGATCGACGAGGACGCCGTGACCGGGGGTGTCGACGAGGTCATGAACAAGTACGGCCGCATCGACCTGCTGGTCAGCAACGCCGGTATCCAGATCGTCCATCCGCTGGTCGACTTCCCTTACGCCGACTGGAAGAAGCTGCTGTCGATCCATCTCGACGGCGCCTTCCTGACGACCAAGGCCTGCCTCAAGCACATGTACGCCGCCAAGTCCGGCGCTATCGTCTACATGGGCTCGGTGCACTCCAAGGAAGCCTCGCGGCTGAAGGCGCCCTACGTGACCGCCAAGCACGGGCTGGTCGGGCTGTGCAAGGTGGTGGCCAAGGAAGGCGCGGAGTTCCATGTCCGCGCCAACGTCGTCTGCCCGGGCTTCGTGCGCACGCCGCTGGTCGACAAGCAGATCCCAGAGCAGGCGCGCGAGCTGCACATCAGCGAGGAACAGGTGATCAAGACCATCATGCTGAATGACACCGTGGACGGCGAGTTCACCACCACCGACGACGTCGCCGACTGCGTGCTGTTCTTCGCCGGCGCCAAGACCAACGCTTTGACCGGCCAGTCGATCGTGGTCAGCCACGGCTGGTTCATGCAGTAGACACAGGCAATAGTGTACGGCCGTGCGGTCGGTAAAATGGCGCATGGCCGCCCATCAACACCACGATCACGATCATTCCGGGCATGACCACTCCGGACATAGACACGGCCCGGGCGGGCATTCGCACAGCCATGCCCCGGCGAACTTCGACCGCGCCTTCCTGATCGGCATCACGCTGAATGTCGGCTTCGTGATCGTCGAGGCCGTCTACGGTTTCCTCGCCAACTCGCTCGCCCTGCTGGCCGATGCCGGCCACAATCTCGGCGACGTGCTAGGCCTGCTGCTGGCTTGGGTCGCCGCTTCGCTGGCCAAGCGCAAGCCGAGCGCGCGCTTCACCTACGGCATGAAGCGCACGCCGATCCTGGCGTCGCTCGCCAACGCCATGCTGCTGCTGGTGGCGAGCGGCGCCATCATCTACGAGGCGATCAACCGCCTGCAGTCGCCGGCCCCGGTCGCCGAGATGACGGTGATCTGGGTGGCCCTGGTCGGCATCGTGATCAACGGCGTCACGGCCCTGGGCTTCGTGGCCGGCCGCAAGAACGACATCAACATCCGCGGCGCCTTTCTGCACATGGTGGCCGACGCGGTGGTGTCGTTGGGTGTCGTGTTGAGCGGTTTGCTGGTGCTGTTCACCGGCTGGCTGTGGGTCGACCCGGCCGTGTCGATAATCGTCGCCGTCGTGATCGTGGTCGGCACCTGGTCGCTGCTGAAGGAGTCGGTCAGCCTGTCGCTCGACGCCGTGCCGGCCAGCATCGACCGCACCGCCATCGAGCGATACCTGACCGGGCTGCCCGGCGTCTCAGAGGTGCACGACCTGCACATCTGGCCGATGAGCACGACCGAGGTCGCCCTCACCGCCCATCTGGTTCGTCCCGGGGCGCCGCTCGACGACAGCCTGCTGTCGCAGGCCTGTCGCGATCTCTCGACGCGCTTCGGCATCCAGCACGCGACCTTGCAGATCGAAGCCGGCGATCCCGCGCATCCTTGCACACTGGCGCCGTCGGAGGTCGTCTAGGGCGGCGTGCCCTTGAAGCGCGGCCATGATCTTCCGCGCCCCTCGAGGCTCGCCTGCGCCCCTGTCGATGGCAATCAGGTCATTGGATCGATGGTCGAGGATCGGATCCTCGACCGTTGCCGAACCGGTTAGCCGCGGACAGGCGGAGGCGGCGGCGGAGGCGGCGGCGCGGCAGCCGGTTGCGGCGGCGGCGGAGCCGGCTGCGGCGAGGAACATCCCGCAAGCAGTGCCGCCGGGATCACGACTGCAAGCAGCGCGATAGTGCGCAACTGCCTGAAGTGAGCCACTTTTTCAGACATCATTTTCTCCACGGTTGAGGGACGCCAGTACAACACAACAATCGGAGGATGATCGAGGGTAAACGTCGAAGGGGCATTCCGGTTCCCGCCCCATGGCGCCAAATATCGTGCTTTGGTCGCCGCAACCTCTGCGGGATGGGCCCCCGGCGGCGCATGCCGGAGGGCCGAACAATGAATATCTTGCTTTTGCTGCCGCGTGAAGCAAGCTCGTTCCGTGCAACTCGATCCGGAACCGCGCACGCGTATCGCCATTGTTCACCCAATGGCCGCGCAAGACCTGGCGGGATCGCGCTGTCGGTGAGGGTCCCTTGTTCCAATCCTGCAGCTTCTCGATGAGGGGCCTCCTGGCGCGCATCGGACCGATTGCAGGCGGCGCGATTGCGCTCGCCGCAGCGGCATGTGCACCTACCGATCCGACGGTTCCCGCAGCGGACCAGGGGCCGCCGACAGCGCTCGTGTCGGCACCGCCCGCCCCGATGGCAGCGCATGCCAAAACCGAGCTCGGCGACCTGATCGAGAGCGCGCCCAGGCCGGTCGTCGCGGGTGAACGGCTGAACGTCGAATTGCTGCGGCGCTTCTACGCGCGCCATGGCTTTGCGCCCGTCTGGACGACCCGGCAGTCGCAAGCGGATTCACTGATCAATGCCGTGTCGCGCGCCGACGATCATGGCCTCGCCCCCGAGCTGTTCCATGCCGATTTGCTGCGGTCGTCGTCAAAGTTGCCGACGCTTGACCGGGAACTGTTGCTGTCGAACGCCTTCCTCTCCTATGCCGACGCGCTGGCGCGCGGAGTCATGCCGGCTGAGCGCCGAAGAGATGACCAGGTTCTGGCGCCCGAGCCGGTCGATGTCGCGGCCGTGCTGGACGCCGCTATCGGAAGCCCCGATCCCGCGGCGGTGATCGAAGCGCTGGCACCGAAGACGTCGACCTACCGTGCGCTGCGGCAGGCCTTGTACGATTTTCGCGCGGGCATCCCGGTCGGCGGCAGGACCGCGACGACCGGCCTGCGCGAAGTTCGCGTGAACCTCGAGCGCGAACGCTGGCTGCCGCGGCGGCTGCCGGCGGACCGCGTCTGGGTCAACGCTGCCGACCAGCGGCTGGTGATGTACCGCGACGATCGGCCGGCCTTCTCGACGCGGGTGGTTGTCGGCCAAGCCGAGAGACGCAATCAGAGCCCGGAGTTCCAGGCCTCGATCGATGCCATCTGGTTCAACCCGCCCTGGGTCGTCCCGGAGGACATTGCCAGGGACGAGATCCTGCCGAAGGCCAGCCAGGACCCGGATTATCTGGCACGGCACAACATGGTTCTGCTGCCCAATGGCACCCTGCAGCAGTCGGCGGGAGTCAGCTCGGGGCTCGGGCAATTGCTGTTCGACATGAAGAACCGCTTCGACGTCTACCTGCACGATACCCCGTCGAAGGATCTGTTCGGCCGCGACGACCGCCGCGTCAGTCATGGATGCATCAGGGTGGAAAACTCACAGACGCTGGCCGCCCTGCTGATGCAGCAGCCGGCCGCTGCAATCGATCGAGCGACGGCGACCGGCAGCACCAACCGGCGCAGTCTGCCCAAGCCGGTGCCGGTATTCGTGGTCTACGAGACCGCGTTCGCGGATGTCGACGGCAAGCTGCAATTTCGCGCCGATGTCTACGGGCGCGACGACGAGGTCTGGCAGCAGCTGAATCCGAAGTCGCGAATGATGGCGGAACGCTGACCTCGATCGTCAGCCCGGCATCTTCACGACGCCGCGCACCGCCACCTCGAGCATGCCCTCGATCAGCGCATCGCGCCGCGTCCACGGGAATTCCGGATTGTTGATGATCGCCGCGACCAGGCCGTGCAGGCACATCCACACCAGCTCGGCGGCGGTGTCGACCGGGTAGTTGAGCGCGTAGCCGCTGTTCTCGATCTCGCGGAAGATGCCCATCAGTCGCGAGAAGGCGATCGCGCCCTGCGCGCCCGGCTCCTCGGGATCGAGGCCGGCGGTGTCGGGCTTGTGGCCGCGCTTCTTGATCTTGTCCGGCGTGTTGCCGGACATGAAGGTCAGCCAGTACTGCCGCGGATGCTCGAGCGCGAAGCGGATGTAGGCGGTGCCGCAGCGGCGCAGGCGGGCGATCGGCGCCACGTCCTCCTTCTCCATCCCGTCCATGACCTCGTTGAGCGAGCGGAAGGTCTGGTCGCAGAGCGCCAGCATGATGGCGTCCTTGTCCTTGAAATAGAGATAGAGCGCCGGCGCCGACACGCCGACCAGGTCGGCGATCCGGCGGATCGTCGTCGCCTCGTAGCCGTCGCGCAGGAACAGCTCCTGCGCGGCCATGAGGATCTCCTCGCGGCGGGTATGCCCCTCGCCGCGGCGCTTACGGGTGCCGGCGGAAATCGTGGACAAAGCGCGTTCCATCCCTTGACAGATAGCTTAACACCGGTAAGTTATCAATGTTAAGTTATCAGCGTTCAGCTTCAAGCGGCCGGTTAATTCTACCCCGCTACACAAGGATGGCCACCATGCGGCTCTCTGTTGATGGCTTCGCCCGATCCCTCTCCCGCAAGGCCGTCCTGGCCACCGCCGCCGTCGGCGCCGTGGCCCTGGTGGCGCTCGGCGCCTTCTCCTGGAAGGGCCCGGCCGGCGCGCCGGTGCGCGAGGAGGTCGTGCGGCCGGCCCGCGTCGCAGAAGTCCAGTACCGCACGCACATGGGCAGCCTGATGCTGGCCGGCACAGTGGTGCCGCGCATCGAGACCACGCTGGGCTTCCGCGTCGCCGGCAAGGTGACCAGCCGCGAGGTCGATGTCGGCGCCGTCGTGCAGGCCGGCCAGCTCCTGGCCCGCATCGATCCCACCGACTACCGGCTGGCGGTCGACAATGCGCGCGCGGCGCTCGCTTCGGCCGAGGCCGACTATGCCCGCGCCAAGGCCGACCTCGACCGCTACCAGGCGCTGCGCGGCAGCGCGGCCTTCATGACCCAGACGCTCGACACGCGGCAGTCGGTGTCGTCGACCTCGCAGGCCAAGGTCGAGCAGGCGAAGAGCCAGCTCGCCACCGCCGAGAACAATCTCGCCTACACCGAGCTGCATGCCGATGCCGCAGGCGTCATCACCGCAGTCATCGCCGAGGTCGGCCAGGTGCTGCCGCAGGGCCAGGGCATGGTGAAGCTGGCGCGCAGCGAGGAGCTCGAGATCCTGGTCGGCGTTCCGGAGAACCGGCTGAAGAACGTCCGCGAGGCGAGCCGCATTACCTTCGAGCTGTGGTCCGATACCGGCCGTCGCTACAAGGCAAGGCTGCGCGAGCTGTCGCCCAGCGCCGATCCGATGACCCGCACCTATCCGGCGCGCTTCACCGTGGTCGATGCGCCGGACTTCATCGGCATCGGCATGACCGCGTCGCTGACGCTCGCCAAGCCCGATCCGGAGAAGCTCGCCGAGGTGCCGCTGACCGCGATCTTCCAGAAGGGCAAGGAGCCCGCCGTCTGGGTGGTCGACAAGCAGACCGGCGCCGTGGCGCTGCGGTCCGTGACGATCTCGCGCTGGCGCGACGAGACGGCGCTGCTCACCTCGGGCGTCGAGGACGGCGAGATCGTCGCGACCGCGGGCGTCCACAAGCTCGAGCCGGGACAGAAGGTGAAGCCGCTCCTGGCCGGAGAGCGCTAGATGAGCGCGCGGGGGCCCAATCTTTCCGAGCTGGCGCTGAAGAACAGCACGCTGACGCTGTTCTTCATGCTGGGGCTGACGTTGGCCGGCGTCTTCGCCTATCTCAGCCTCGGCCGCGGCGAGGACCCGCCCTTCACCATCAAGCAGATGGTCGTGTCGGCGCAGTGGCCGGGCGCCACCTCGCGCGAGATGGAGCAGCAGGTCACCGACAAGCTCGAGACCAAGCTGCAGGAGCTGCCCTACTTCTACAACGTCCAGAGCTACACCAAGCCGGGCGAGACGGTGATCTACGTGTCGCTGCGCGACGACGTCCCGCCGGCCAAGGTGCCCGACCTGTGGTACCAGGTGCGCAAGAAGATCGGCGACATCCGCGGGAGCCTGCCGCAGGGCGTGGTCGGGCCGAACTTCAACGACGAGTACGGCGACACCTACAGCCTGATCTGGGCGTTCGAGGCCGACGGCTTCTCCGACGCCGAGGTCAAGGCGATGGTCAAGGAGGCGCGGCTGCGCCTGCTGCGCGTGCCCGACGTCACCAAGGCCGACCTGTTCGGCGTGCAGGACGAGAAGATCTACATCGAGTTCAGCCACGCCCGGCTCGCCATGCTCGGCGTGCCGGTCGACCAGATCCTCGACGTGGTGCGCAAGCAGAACGCGATCGCCGCCGCGGGCACGATCGAGACCAAGGGCGAGCGCCTGGCGATCCGCGTCGACGGCGCGCCGACCTCGGCCGAGCAGCTGATGGCGCTGCCCTTCAGCGCCGCCGGCCGCACGCTCACGCTGGGCGACGTCGCCGACATCAAGCGCGGCTACACCGATCCGCGGCGGCTCTCGATGCGCTTCAACGGCAAGCCGGTGATCGGCCTCGGCGTCGTCATGCAAGCCGGCGGCAACGTCCAGGAGCTCGGCAAGAAGCTCGAGAGGGCGATGGAGGAGATCCAGCGCGACCTGCCGGTCGGCGTCACCGTCCATCGCGTCGCCAACCAGCCCGAGGTGGTCGACGAATCGGTGCACGAGTTCACCCAGTCGCTGGCCGAGGCGCTCGGCATCGTGCTGGTCGTATCGTTCATCAGCCTGGGCTTTCGCACCGGCATCATCGTGGCGCTCAGCGTGCCGCTGGTGCTGGCCATCACCTTCGTCGGCATGATGCTGCTGGGCATCGACTTCCAGCGCATCTCGCTCGGCGCGCTGATCATCGCGCTCGGCCTGCTGGTCGACGACGCCATCATCGCCGTCGAGATGATGATGGTGAAGCTGGAGCAGGGGTTTAGCCGCATGGAGGCGGCGACCTTCGCCTACACCTCGACCGCCTTCCCGATGCTCACCGGCACCTTGATCACCGCGGCCGGCTTCGTGCCGGTCGGCTTCGCCAAGTCGAGCGCCGGCGAGTACACCAACTCGATCTTCTGGGTGGTCGGGCTGTCGCTGGTGATCTCCTGGTTCGTGGCGGTGCTGTTCACGCCCTGGATCGGCTACCGCCTGCTGCCCAACCCCAAGCCCGGCCATCACGATCCCTACAACAGCCGCCTCTACACGCTGTTCCGCCGGCTGGTGACCTGGTGCATCGCCTGGCGCTGGACCACGATCGCCGTCACCGTGGCCGCGTTCGTCGCCGCCATGGCCTCCTTCCAGTTCGTGCAGAAGCAGTTCTTCCCGACCGCCAACCGGCCCGAGCTGATCGTCGACCTGCGGCTGGCGCAGGGCGCCTCCTACGGCGCGACCGACCTCGAGGTGCAGAAGCTCGAGCGCTGGCTGGCCAGGAACCAGGACGTCGCCTTCTACACCTCGTACATCGGCGCGGGCTCGCCGCGCTTCTACCTGCCGACGGTGCCGGAGCTGACCAACGCCAACTTCGGCCAGGTCATCGTCATGACCAAGGGCATCGAGGCGCGCGAGCGCGTCGTCGCCGAGCTCGACGCGCTGTTCCGGAACGGCTTCGAGGCGGTGCGCGGCCGCGTCCAGCGGCTGCAGAACGGCCCGCCGGTCGCCTACCCCGTGATGTTCCGCGTCTTGGGCGAGGACCCGCAGCAGGTCCGCGCCGTCGCCGAGCAGGTCCGCCAGGTCTTCAAGGCCGATCCCGACACCCGCGACGTCAACTTCGACTGGAACGAGCTCGCCAAGTCGGTCCGCCTCGATGTCGACCAAGCCAAGGCGCGCGCGCTCGGCGTCGACTCCCAGCTCTTGAGCAACGCGCTGCAGACCATCCTGTCCGGCGTGGTGGTGACTCAGTACCGCGAAGGCACCGAGACGATCGACGTCGTCGCCCGCGCCGTCGCGCCCGAGCGCCTCAGCGTCGAGGGCCTCGAGTCGATCCACATGCGCACCGCCACCGGCGGCATCGTCTCGCTGGCCCAGCTCGCGACCCTGCACTACGAGCTCGAGGAGCCGATCCTGTGGCGGCGCAACAAGGAGCTGCTGATGACCGTGCGCGCCGGTGTGCGCGACGGCGTGCAGGGTCCCGACGTCGCGACGCGGCTCGACACGGCGCTCGCATCGGTGCGCGCATCGCTGCCGGCGGGTTACCGCATCGAGGTCGGCGGCGACAAGGAGGAGAGCGCCAAGAGCCAGGGCTCGATCTTCAAGATGATGCCGGTCCTCGGCTTCCTCACCCTGCTGTTCCTGATGCTGCAGCTCAGGAGCTTCTCCAAGCTCGCGCTGGTGCTGCTCACGGCGCCGCTCGGCATGATCGGCGTGGCGCTGTTCCTGCTGCTGTTCAACCAGCCGTTCGGCTTCGTGTCGCTGCTCGGCACGATCGCGCTGGCCGGGATGATCATGCGCAACTCGGTGATCCTGGTCGACCAGATCGACCAGGACATCGCCGCCGGCCATGCCGCGTGGGACGCCGTGGTCGACGCCACGGTGCGCCGCGCCCGCCCGATCCTGCTCACCGCCGGCACCGCGATCTTCGCCATGATCCCGCTGTCGCGCAGCGTCTTCTGGGGCCCGATGGCGGTGGCGCTGATGGGCGGACTGCTGATCGCCACCGCCCTCACCCTGCTCTTCCTGCCGGCGCTCTACGCTGCTTGGTTCCGGGTCCGGAAGCCATCGACCGAAGCGGCGGCGCAGTCGGCACAACATGTCCCACCACCGCTGGCTTTGGCCGCGGAGTGACGCCAAGCCAGGCCCGCACAGGCTAAGGCCGCGACCGAGGGGAGTCCCAAACCGTCCACCCGGTCTGGACTGCCAACCCTTTGCGACAACAGCATTTTCGGCCGAAAGTCCCAGAATCCCGGACACCCATCCCCCGACCCCCATCATTTTGGCTGGAAGCCTCGCAACGAACGGGTATGGGCAGAGAAACGCGATCATGCGCGCGACTCTGCACGCAACCGGAGCAGACTCCTATTTTGGGCATTGGCCTCGATTTTTCGCCCTGAAAATCAGGCCGAGAGTCGCGTTCCATTGCCCATAATGAGTCTCGCGCGCGCAAGCTTATCCACAGGCTTTACGCCCGGACGCTCGCCAGCTTCTTCCAGTCGAAGGCGACGCCGTGGCCGGGCCGCTCCGGCGCGACCGCCTTGCCCTCCTCGATCCGCATCGGATTGGCGATGTAGCTGTTGATGCCGAAGCCGTGCGTCTCGAGGAAGCTGCGGTTCGGGCAGGCGGCGAGCAGATGCACCGTCACGTCGTGGGCGCCGTGCGAGGTGACCGGCAGGTTGAACGCCTCCGCGAGGTGCGCGACCTTCATGAAAACGGTGATGCCGCCGCAATTGGTGACGTCGGGCTCGGGATAGCTGACGCCGCCGGCCGAGATCATCTGCTGGAACTCCCACAGCGTGCGGAAGTTCTCGCCGGTCGCCACCGGCAGCCCGCCGTCGCGCAGGATTCGTGCGTGTCCCGCGACATCGTCGGGGATGGTCGGCTCCTCCAGCCAGACGAGATCGAAGTCGCGCAGCGCTCGCGCCCGGCGGATCGCCTCGTCGGCCGACCATTTCATGTTGGCATCGACCATCAGCGGGAAGCCGGCGCCGAGATGCTTGCGCATGGCGCCGATCCGCTCGACGTCCTCGTGCAGCAGGTCGCGGCCGACCTTGGTCTTGATGGCGCGGAAGCCCTTCGCAAGATTTCCGTCGGTCTGCTCGAGCAGGTCCTTGACCGAGAGATCGAGGTCGATGCCGCCCGCATAGCACGGCACGCGGTCGTCGTGGCCGCCCAGCAGGCGGTAGAGCGGCAGCTTGGCCCGCTTCGCCTTGAGGTCCCACAGCGCCATGTCGAGCGCCGACAGCGCCAGCACGACTGCGCCGCCACGGCCGCCGTAATGCAGCGCCCACCAGACCTTCTGCCAGACCGCCTCGATCAGCTCGCAGTCGGCATCGGCGACGATGCCAGGGATTTCCTTGGCCAGCAGATGATGGATCGCGCCGCCATTGTGGCCGGTGGTGTAGGTGTAGCCGACCCCCTCCTGCCCGTCGGCATCGGTGACGATGGCAGTGATCAGCTCGAACGAGGTCATGACGCCGTGGGTCGAGTCAGAGGCTGGCGTGTCGAGCGGGATACGGAAGTGCTGGGCGTCGATCGATTTCAGCTTCGCCATGGTGCCCCCTCCGTCGTCCCGACCGAAGCCTCGCGAAGCGAGGCGTAGTGGAGGGACCTGTTTTGTTGATGGAGCGAAAAAAGAGGTCCCTCGACTTCGCTTCGCTCCGCTCGGGACGACGGGGCTACGAAATCCGGCCTTCGACGGTGTGCAAGTCGGTTTGTCGGGCGGCGCTGACGGTCAGCACGATCTCGATGCCGCGCACGATGTCGTCGAGGCTCATCGACGGCGCGGTGCCGACGCGTGCGGCCTGCTCGGGCAGGTAGGGGATGTGCAGGAAGCCGCCGCGGAAGCCCATGCGGTGCTGCTCGGCCATGTCCATGGTGGCGTAGAAGATGTGGTTGCAGACGAAGGTGCCGGCGGTGTTGGAGACCGCGGCGGGCAGCCCCGCCTTGCGCAGCTCGGCGACGCAGGCCTTGATCGGCAGGGTCGAGAAATAGGCCGCCGGCCCGTCGCGCACGACCGGCCGGTCGATCGGCTGCTTGCTGTCGTTGTCCTTGATGCGCGCGTCCTGGACGTTGATCGCCACCCGCTCGAGGCAGAGCTCGGTGCGTCCGCCCGCCTGCCCGACGCCCAGCACGATGTCGGGCTGCGCCTCGTGGATCGCCGCGCGCAGCACGATCGGCGATCGCGCGTAGGAGGTCGGCAACTGGACGGTATGGATCGACAGCCCCGCCAGGCGGCGCTTCAGCCGGCCGATGGCGAGACCCGACGGATTGACCTTGTCGCCGCCGAAGGGATCGAAACCGGTGACCAGCGCTTTCATGCCCATCCATAAAGAAAAAGGGCGCCCTTTCCGGGGCGCCCTTCGACTTTAGCCGGTCCGCGACGCGGCGGCTACTTGTTGGCCTGGTCGACGGCGCGGCGCGCCATCACGGTGACCAGGTGCGCGCGGTATTCGGCGCTGCCGTGGATGTCGCTATTGAGGCCGTCGGCCGGGACCTTGATGTCCTTGATCGCGTCGGCCGAGAAGTTCCTGGCCAGCGCATCCTCCATCGCCTTGACGCGGAACACGCAGGGGCCCGCGCCGGTGACCGCGACGCGCACGCCGCCCGCGGTCTTGGCGACGAACACGCCGACCATGGCGTAGCGCGACGCCGGGTTGGGGAACTTCATGTAGCCCGCCTTCTCCGCCTTCGGGAAGGTGATCGAGGTGATCAGCTCGCCGTCCTCGAGCGCCGTCTCGAACAGGCCCTTGAAGAAATCGTCGGCCTTGATCGTGCGGCTGGTGGTGGTGACGGTGGCGTCGAGGCCGAGCACCGCCGCCGGATAGTCGGCCGCCGGATCGTTGTTGGCGACCGAGCCGCCCATGGTGCCGCGGTTGCGCACCGCCGGATCGCCGATATGGCCCGCGAGATCGGCCAGCGCCGGGATCGCGCCCTTGACGTCGGCCGAGGAGGCGACGTCGGCATGGCGAGTCATCGCGCCGACGGTGACGCCCGAGCCGTCGACCTTGATGCCGGCGAGTTCCTTGATTCCGTTGAGGTCGACCACGTCGGACGGCTTGGCCAGCCGCTGCTTCAGGGTCGGGATCAGGGTCATGCCGCCCGACATCGGCCGCGCCTCGGGCTTGCCCTTCAGCGCGGCGGTCGCTTCGGCCATCGTCTTGGGGCGGTGATAGGCGAAATCGTACATCTCACTTTCCTCCGTGGATGGCCTGCCACACCGTTTGCGGCGTCGCAGGCATCGGCACATGCGTGACGCCGAGCGGCGCCAGCGCGTCATGGACGGCATTCATCACGGCAGCCGGTGCGGCGATCGCCCCGGCCTCGCCGCATCCCTTCACGCCCAGCGGATTGTGCGGGCAAGGCGTGACCTTGTTGCCGAGCTTGAAGGACGGCACGTCGTCGGCGCGCGGCATGGTGTAGTCCATGTACGAGCCGCTCACGAGCTGCCCCGTCTCCTTGTCGTAGACCGCGTTCTCCATCAGCGCCTGGCCGACGCCCTGGACGATGCCGCCATGGACCTGGCCCTCGACGATCATCGGATTGATGATGTTGCCGAAGTCGTCGACCGCCGTGTGGTTGACGACCTCGACCACGCCGGTCTCGGGATCGACCTCGACCTCGCAGATCTGCGTGCCGGCCGGATAGACGAAGTTGGACGGATCGTAGAAGGCGTTCTCGTCCATGCCGGGCTCGAGCTCTTCCAGCGGATAGTTGTGCGGCACGTAGGCTGCGAACACCGCCGCACCCAGCGGCACGTTCTTGTCGGTGCCGGCGACCTTGAAGGTGCCCTGCTCGAACACGACGTCGGCCACGTCGGCTTCCATCAGATGGGCGGCGATCTTCTTGCCCTTGGCGATCACCTTGTCGGCCGCCTTCATGATCGCCGAGCCGCCGACCGCGAGCGAGCGGCTGCCGTAGCTGCCCATACCGAACGGCGTGGTCGCGGTGTCGCCGTGCACGACCTCGACGTTCTCGATCGGCACGCCGAGCTTGTCCGACACGAGCTGGGCGAAGGTCGTCTCGTGGCTCTGGCCGTGGCTGTGCGCGCCGGTCAGGATCTGGACGTTGCCCGTCGGGTTGAACTTGATCTGCGCCGATTCCCACTGGCCGACGCCGCCACCGAGCTGGCCGATGACGCGGGACGGTCCCAGGCCGCAGGCCTCGATGTAGGACGAGAAGCCGATGCCGCGCAGCTTGCCACGCGACTTGGCCTCGGCCCGCCGCGATTCGAAGCCCTTGTAGTCGGCCATCTTCATCGCTTCGTCGATGATCGGCGGGTAGTTGCCCGAATCGTACTGCAGCGCCACCGGCGTCTGGTACGGGAAGGCATCCGCCGGGATGAAGTTCTTCCGGCGCAGCTCGGCCGGATCCATCTTCAGCTCGGCCGCGGCCTTGCTGACGATGCTCTCGATCACGAAGGTCGCCTCGGGGCGGCCGGCGCCGCGATAGGCATCGACCGGCGCAGTGTGCGTCAGCGCCGCCCGCACGTTGGCGTGGATCACCGGCGTCGTGTACTGGCCGGCCAGCAGCGTCGCGTAGAGATAGGTCGGCACCGCGGTCGAGAAGGTCGACAGGTACGCGCCCATGTTGGCGATAGTGTCGACCTTGAGGCCCAGGAACTTGCCGTCCTTGTCGAGCGCCAGCTCGGCATGGGTGACGTGGTCGCGACCGTGCGCATCGGTCATGAACGACTCAGCTCGCTCGGCCGTCCACTTGATCGGCCGACCGACGCGGGATGCCGCCCAGGTGACCATGGTCTCTTCGTTGTAGCAGAAGATCTTGCTGCCGAAGCCGCCGCCCACGTCGGGCGCGATCACGCGCAGCTTGTGCTCGGGAATGCCGAGCACGAAGGCCGACAGGATCAGACGCAGCACGTGCGGATTCTGCGACGTCGACCACAGCGTGTAGTTGCCGGTTCCCTTGTCGTACTCCGCCGCCGCGGCGCGCGGCTCCATGGCGTTGGGGATCAGGCGGTTGTTGACGAGGTCGAGCTTGGTGACGTGCGCTGCCTTGGCGAACGCCGCATCGACATCGGCCTTCACGCCGATCTCCCAGTCGTAGATCAGGTTGCCCGGCGCCTCGGCGTGAACCTCGGGCGTGCCCTTGTCGAACGCCTTGGCGAGATCGACGTTGGCGGGCTTGACCTCGTAATCGACCTTGATCGCTTCGGCTGCATCGCGCGCCTCGTCGGCGCTGTTGGCCACCACCATCGCCACCGTGTCGCCGACATAGCGGACGGTATCGAGCGCCATCACCGGGTGCGGCGGCGCCTTGTGCGGCTGGCCGTCCTTGCCCTTCACCACCCAGCCGCAGATCAGGCCGCCGACCTTGGCGTCGGCGGTGTCCTTGCCGGTGAAGATCTCGACCACGCCCGGCATGGCCTTCGCCGCTCCGGTGTCGATGCTCTTGATCTTCGCGTGGGCATGCGGTGAACGCAGGAAATACGCGTAGGTCGCTCGGGCGAGCGGCAGATCATCGACATAGCGGCCGGTGCCGGTGAGGAAGCGCTGGTCTTCCTTCCGCTTCACCCGCGCGCCGATTCCGGTCTCGGCGGTCATGGCGTCACACTCCTGCAGACTTCATTGCTGGCGCGGCGGCCAGAATTGCCTTCACGATGTTGTGGTAGCCGGTGCAGCGGCAGAGGTTGCCTTCGAGCTCGCGGCGCACGGTCGCCTCGTCGAGCTGGTAGTTGTGGCGCTTCACCATGTCGATCGCGCTCATCACCATGCCCGGCGTGCAGAAGCCGCACTGCAGCGCATGGTTCTCGCGGAACGCCTCCTGCATCGGATGCAGCTTCTCGGCGCTCTCGGCCAAGCCCTCGATCGTCGTCACCTTGCCGCCCTCGGCCTGGACCGCGAGGATGGTGCACGACTTGATCGACTTGCCGTCGAGATGGACGACGCAGGCGCCGCACTGGCTGGTGTCGCAGCCGACATGGGTGCCGGTCAGCCCGAGATGCTCGCGCAGGAACTGGACCAACAGCGTGCGGGCCTCGACCTTGCCGGACGCCGCCTTGCCATTGACGGTCATGGCAACATTGATGGTCATCAATCTTCTCCCTCACAGCGTTGGTTGTGGCGCGCAAACGCGTCCACCCCGGGCGTTGTCGGACTCTCGCAAGACGGTCCCGCGCCGGTCAAGCGAATTGCGGATTAAGGATAACGCCACGCCTATCGGCTGACCAAGAAGACCAGGATCAGGATCACGGCACCGACGCCGATCATCGTCCAGTGCTTCATGCCGCGCTGCACCGCATCCTGCGGGACCGGCGGCGGCGGATCGTGGGGCATCACCATCAGGCGGGTTCGGCCGCAGCAGCCAGCGGCGGCGCACCGACGCTTTCGGCGAACTTGCCGAAGAACTGATCGGCCAGTTTCCTGGCGGTGCCCTGGATCAATCGGGCCCCTACCTGGGCGATCTTGCCGCCGACCTGCGCGTCGACGTCGTAGGCGAGCACCGTCGTTCCCGCATCGTCGGTGAGCCGCACCGAGGCGCCGCCCTTGGCGAAGCCGGCGACGCCGCCCTGCCCCTCGCCGCTGATCTTGTAGCCGTTGGGCGGATCGATATCGGACAAGGTGACCTTGCCGCTGAACGCCGCGCTGACCGGGCCGATGCGCAGCCGCACCTTGGCGGTCATCTCGGTGTCGGAGAGCTTCTCGAGCGATTCGCAGCCCGGGATGCAGGCTTTCAGCACCTCCGCGTCGTTCAGCGCCGCGAAGACCTTTTCGCGCGGCGCCGCGATCCTGTACTCGCCCTTGATATCCATCTCGTTGCTCCTGCTCCTTTTCCTCCCCATTCATATGGGGAGATGGCGCCGTCTGCGACTTTTCGAACGAAGTTCGAAAAGTCGGAGGCGTCATGCGGTGTCGCTTCTGACCCCTCCATCGCGGATTACGCGCCACCTCCCCATATGAATGGGGAGGAAGCCTGCCCGCCTACCACTTACTGGTATAGGAATCCGGCGGCGGTTCCGCCAGCGGTTCGCGCAAGGAAACGTAGATCGTCGCGAGATACGGAATGGCCATCAGGATCGACATGAAGGCGAACCAGTTGGCCTGCGTATTCCAGAACAGGGTGCGGATCACCCAGCGGCCGCCATCGGCCGCCACGAAGCCGCCGGCGCCGCCGTCGAAGAGCTTGATCGCACCCTCGGTGACCACCAGCGCGATCGCCCACAGGATCAGCATGCCCGCCAGCGCGATCTCCGGCAGGATCGGCCGCACCCGGCTGAACGACTTGTTCATGCGCACGTAGCCTGCGGTGCCGTCGTAGCCCAGCAGCCGGCCGAACGAGAGCGCCTTCATGAGGCGCTCGTACCGCGGCACCTTCTCCTTGCGCAGCACGGTCAGGATCTTCCAGGCCATCAGCACGAGGCTCGGGATGACGAAGCTCCACATCGGGAAGTCGCGGTAGCGCCCGTCGATCGCGATCTGGCGGTAGAAGGTCTCGCTCAGGCGGATGACGCCGTCGTACCAGTCGATGGTGATGACGATCAGGTAGAAGATGCAGAGCAGCGTCAGCGCCAGGTAGAGCATCTGCAGCATCAGGTCGACGCGGCGCACGATGCGGAACCGCGGCAGCTCGCGCCAGGCCTGCCAGGCCTCGCGCACCCGCGCGCCATACAAGGACGGATCGGCCATGCGCCGGATCAGGCTCTCGGCGATGCCGCGCAGCAGCGCGTAGCTGAAGGCGCCGAGCAGCAGCGCCCAGAAGACGACGCCCAGCATACGCTCGACATAGAAGGTGCGTGTCAGGTCAATCCAGACCGACTGCACGTAAGCCGTCATCACGAGCTGGGTGAAGACGGTGAAGATCGCGATCGACCGCGCCGGCGGCTTGCGGCGCCAGCTCGCGAAGGCGAGCACGATCAGGGCCGAGCCCATGGTCGACAGCGCGAACAGCACGCGCCAGCGCGGCTCGGCCGTGACCGGCTTGCCGAGCTCGAACTTGTCGTTGCGCTCGGCGTCGAGCAGGCCCCAGGTGCCGCCGACCGTGCCCTCCTGCCGCGACTTCCAGTACTGGTCGAAGGCCTCGACGACGTTGTAGTCGAAGTGCTCGCGATCGGCGATCTGGCGGAAGATCGAGAAGTAGCGCACCTGCTCGACCCGGCCCGGCCGCGCGTCGGCGCGCATGCGGCCGTCGCTCGGCCAGCCGGTCTCGCCGATCACGATCTTCTTGCCGGGAAAGCGCGCCTGCACCCTGCGATAGATGTCGACGATGTGCTTCTCGATGCGGAGCTGCCCGTCGGCCTCGCGGCGGTCGAGGCCGATCGGCTCGTCCTCCCAGTAGGGCAGCAGGTGGATGGTAATGAAGTCGACCTCGTCGGCGAGCTGCGGATTGCGCAGCCAGAACTCCCAGACGTCGGCGTAGGTCACCGGCTGCTTGACCCGGCTCTTCACCAGCCGGATGTAGCCGCGCAACTGGTTGGCGGTGAGGTCCTTGCGCAGCAGCACCTCGTTGCCGACGATCACCCGCTCGACCGTGCCGGCATAGCGGTTGGCGTGATCGATCAGCAGGCTGATCTGCTCGAGGTTCTCCTTGTCGTTGTCGTTCAGCCAGGCGCCGTGCCAGACCTTGAGCCCGTACTTGCCGGCGCGCTGCGGCACCGTCTCGAGGTTCTCGCCGGCCGAATAGGTGCGCACCGCCTGGACCTTCCCTTGCAGGCGCTTGAGGTCCTGCTCGATCTGGTCGGGCGTCGGAAAGGTCCGGGAAAGCGGGCTCTGGCCCGGCCGATAAGGCGCGAAGGAAACGCTCTGCAGCGGCGCCGAGGTCCATCCCGCGATTTCGACCGGCCGGTTCGGCCACCACCACCAAAGGAGATTGAGCGCCGTCACCACCGCGAACGCGATCAGCGCCATCAGGACCCGCATGGGGCTCCTTGTAGCAGGAACGTCCCCATGCCGTACGGCTTTTTGTCGATTGTCCCCAGTGCCTTACAGGGTTCTCTGAACCCCGGCGATCGCCTGGCGCACGACCTGATGGCCGCGGAACAGCACGGCTTCCTTCCAGTCGTCGGTGTCCGGGTAGAACTGGCGCCGCATCGCGGCCCGGATCGGCCCGGCCTCCTTGCCCAGCGGATCGCCGTATTTGTGCAGCCAATGGTCGGCGCGGAACGCCCGCTGCCCGCTCTCGCGGTCGAAAGTGCCGTATTCCAGCGTGCACATGGTGAGCCGGGTCTCGGGCTCCGGCAGGACGCGCAGCAGGCCGTAGTGTCCGAGCCCGTCGCGCGCCTGCGACGCGGTCTGGCCGCGCTTGGATTCGGTCACCGATTCGCCCCAGAAAGCACGCACCCGGCGCGAGGCCGGCGTGTCGATGTCATAGTGGGTGATCGGCTCGCCGTAGCCGTACGGCCCGAGGCCGGTATGGAAGTCGATCACCGCGACGTCGCTGCGGCCCTTGAGGAACTTGTCGGCGATCGCATGCAGGGTGCGGTTCGACCAACTTGCGCCGCCGCCGCCGAAGAACATGCTGTCGGCATGGCTGTACTGGCCGCCCGACACGGCGCGGAAATAGGCGATGTCGCCCACCTTCTTGCGGTACTCGGCGAGCTTGGCCTCGCAGGCCTTGATCGTGGCCTCGCCGAGATCCTTCGGGATGAGATGGTCGGCGATGTCGAGATAGCCCTCGTTCACCGGATAGGGCTTGGAATGGTCGACATAGTTGCGGTTGAGGTCGTTGCCCTCCTCCGTCACCCGCCGTGTCCAGGCAAAGCCGTAGGGGTTGATCGCATGCACCATGACCGCGGCGGTGTCCTTGGGCAGGCCGGCCGCGCCGACGCTGGTCAGCCAGTCGACCTGGAAGCCCGAGCCGCAATAGCCCTCGACGCCGTGGGTGCTGGAGATCGTCATGACGATCTTGGAGGCATCCTCCGGTCCGAGCCGCGCCACGTCGGTCGACAGGGCCTCGCCGCGCGGGCCCTTGGTCGGATTGTCGTAGCGATGGTGCGTCGCGCCGGCGATGCGGGCGGCCGACAGGAACTTCTCGCGCGCCTCGCTGTAGTCGGCGGCGAAGGAATGAATGTTGGACATAGGGCAATCCTAGGTACGCAGGGTCAGGCCGCCATCCACCACCAGCTCGTGACCGGTGATGAAGTCGGCCTCGTCGGACGCGAGCAGCAGCGCGCCGCGGGCAATATCGATGGGCTGGCCCAGCCGGCGCAAGGCCGCTTTCTTCTCCCATACCGCGCGAATTTCCGGATTGTCGAAGTTGGTCCGCGTCATGCCGGTATAGATCGCGCCCGGGCAGACATAATTGGCGGTGATGTTGAACTTGCCGAGCTCGAGCGCCAGCGTCCGGGTCAGCCCGCCGACGCCCGCCTTGGAGGCGCAGTAGGCCGCCAGCCCATAGTCGGTGTCGAACGCCATCACCGAGGCGGTGTTGACGATCCGTGCCCTGCCCTTCTCCCTCGCTCGCGCCTTGAGCGCCGGAATCGCCTCGCGGCACAGCCGGAACATGGCGCGCACATTGACGCCGTTGACCCGGTCCCACTGCTCGTCGGTCATCTCCTCGACGAAGGCGCGGCCGCTGACGCCGGCATTGTTGAACAGGATGTCGAGCGCGCCGAATTTCTCCAGCGCCGTGCGGACGATCCTCTTCGGCGCATCGTCGCCGGTGATGTCGACGGCGCAGGTCGCGATCGCGTTGGTGCCGGCATGCGCCGTGGAGAGTGCCGATTCCGGCCGATCGACCGCCAGCACCTGCGCGCCCTCGTCGGCGAACAGCTTGGCCGAGGCCTGGCCGATGCCCGAGGCGGCGCCGGTGACGATGGCGATCTTGCCGTTGAGCCTGCCCATCGCTTCCTCCTTCATTCGACTTTGACGCCCGAGGCCAGCGCCACGCGCTGCCACAGGGCAAGATCTTTCTCCAGAACGGCCGAGAACGCCTTGGCGCCACGGCCGACGGGATCGGCGCCGAGCTTGACCAGCCGCTCGCGCACTTCCGGCGAGAGCGCCGCCTCGATGAAGGCGCGTTCGAGCGTCCGCACCGTCGTGCGCGCCATGCCGGCGGGCGCCATGACGCCGGCCCATACGGCGACCTCGGCGGTCGGCCAGCCAGCCTCGGCCATGGTCGGCACATTGGGCAGCAGGGCCGAGCGCGCCGGCGTGGTTACCGCGAGCGGCCGCAGCTTGCCCGAGCCGATCATGGGAGCAGCGGACGCAGTGCTGGTGAACATGCCCTGCACCCTGCCCGCCCACAAATCGTTGAGCGCCGGCGCAGCACCGCGATACGGCACGTGCACGATATCGATATCAGCCGCGAGCTTCAGCGATTCCATCACCAGGTGCGAGATCGTACCGACGCCGGTCGAGGCATAGTTCAGCCCGCCGCGATGACCGCGGGCGTCGCGGACGAAATCGTCGACGCTCTTCACCTCCGATCTCACCGAGACGACCAGCGCCATCGGCGTGTCGACAAGATGCGCGACCGGCGCAAGATCGCGCGGCGGATCGAAGCTGAGCGACCGGTTGATCCAGGGCGGGATGGTGACCTGCGCCGCCGAGGCCATCAGCAGGGTGTAGCCGTCGGGCTCGGCGCGGGCGACCGAGGCGGCGCCGATCAGGCCGGCCGCGCCGCCGCGATTGTCGATCACCACGTTCTGACCGAGCGCCCGCCCGGCCTGGTCGCCGATCAGACGCGCCAGCACGTCGATCGAGCCGCCGGCCGCGAACGGCACGACCAGCGTCAGCGGATGCGTCGGGAAATCGTCGGCCCGCGCTGCCGCGGGCAGCAGCGCGGCGCCGAGCCCGGCAGTCAGGCATCGCCGGGAGATCCTCGACGCAATCGGCCTCATGTCAGGCGATGGTGAGGACGACCTTGCCCGTCGCCTTGCGCGAGAGCAGCGCGTTCATCGCGTCCGGCCCCTTCTCCAGCGGGAAGCGCATGGAAATGTGCGGCTTCAGCCGCCCTTGCGCATACCAGGCCAGCATCTCGTCGAAGTTCTTGCGCGCCTCGACCGGCTCGCGCCCGCGCCAGGCGCCGTAGAACACGCCGCGCACGTCGCAGCTCTTGAGCAGCGCGAGGTTGGCCGGCAGCGACGGGATGCGGCCGGCGGCAAAGCCCACCACCAGCAGGCGGCCGTACCAGGCGATGCAGCGGACCGATTCGTCGAAGGCGTCGCCGCCGACGGCGTCGTAGATGATGTCCGCGCCGTTGCCGCCGGTCAGCTCCTTCACCTTGTCGCGCATCTTCTCCTTCGAGTAGTTCACGAACATGGTGGCGCCGTACTTGCGGCAGACTTCCATCTTCTCGTCGGAGCCGACGGCGGCAATCACCTTCAGGCCCATCAGCGCGCCGAGCTCGACCGCAGTCAGGCCGACGCCGCCCGAGGCGCCGGTCACCAGCAGGGTCTCGCCCGGCTTGTAGGAGCTCCGCTGCTTCAGCGCGTAATAGGACGTGCCGTAGGTCATTGTGAAGGCAGCACCATCCTCGTAGCTCATGTTGTCCGGCATCGGCAGGAGCTGGCCCTGATCGGCCACGACCTCGCTGGCGTAGCCGCCATGGCCGATCATGCCGATCGCGCGCTGGCCGACCTTGTACTCGCCGACCCCCGCGCCGATCTCGGTGATGTCGCCGGCGACCTCATGGCCGGGCGCGAAGGGACGCGGCGGCTTGAACTGGTACTTGTCGGCGATGATCAGCGTGTCGGGGAAGTTGACGCCCGCAGCTCTCACAGCGATCCGCACCTGGCCCTTGCCCAGCGGCTGGGACGGCATCTCCATCAGCTTGAGGCTTTCCGGCCCGCCCGGCGTTTCGCTCATCATGGCGCGCATCGTTCGCTCCCGTTTCGATCCGTGGCCTCCTTGATACGATGACCATGGAAAAGCGTCCATCCGTGCTAGAACGGCTGGCTTTCGCGAGGAGGAAGATGGCGGGCCTTTATTACGAGGAATTCACGGTCGGACGCAGCTTCGACCATGCCTGGACGCGCACCGTGACCGAGATGGACAACGTGCTCTATAGCTCGCTGACCATGAACGTGCAGCCGCTGCATCTCGACGAGGAATTCGCCAAGAAGACCGAGTTCGGCCAGCGCATCGTCAACAGCCTGTTCACGCTGGGGCTGATGATCGGCATCACCGTGAACGACACCACGATCGGCACGACCATCGCCAATCTCGGCATGACCGACGTCAGGTTTCCCAAGCCGGTGTTCCATGGCGACACACTGAGGGTACGCACCACCGTACTGAGCGTGCGCGAAAGCAAGTCGCGGCCCGACGCGGGCATCGTCGAGTTCAATCACACCGCCACCAACCAGCGCGGCGAGATCGTCGCCGAATGCAAGCGCCAGGCGCTGATGCGCAAGCGGCCGAAGGTTTGACGTCTTTCGGACCGCGGACCTGGAGGTCCGCGGTCCAAATGAATCAGGCTCGGGCGAACGCCAAAATGTCACGCGCCAGGCGGTCGCGGTGCGTGACGGCGAGGCCGTGCGGGCCCTCTTCGTAGACCTTGAGCGTCGCGTTCGGGATGAGCTCGGCGACCTTCTTTCCGGTCCTCTCCAGCGGATTGACCTGATCCTTGTCGCCATGGACGACCAGCGTCGGCACTTTGACGGCGCGCAGCTCGGCCTCGAAGTTGCCGCGCGAGATGGCGCGCATGCAGTCGATGACGGCCTTCGGAGAGGACCGCATGAACTGCGCGATCACCCACTCGGTCATCGCCGGCGAAACCGCCGGATGGCCGCCGGTGAAGGCCGTGACGCCCTTGGTGAAGAACGTCGGGCGATCCTGCTTCAGGGCGGCAATGAAGGCGTCGAAGTTGCCGCCGGATTGCGGCGGGACCGTGCTCACCATCACCAGCCGCGCGATCCGGCTGCTGCCGTGCCGCGACAGATAGCGGACCGCCTCACCGTTGCCCATCGAGTAGCCGGCCAGCGTGACGTCGCGCAGATCGAGCCGCTCGATGACCGCGGCCAGGTCGTCGGCCAGCCGGTCGTAGTCGTAGCCGCGACCGGGATCGCTCGACCGCCCGTGGCCGCGCCGATCATAGGCGACGCAGCGCAGGCCGTGGTCGACCAGCTCCGTGAGCTGGTACTCCCAGATGTCGGCCGTGAGGGCCCAGGGGTGGCAGAAGACCACCGGCTTGCCGGTGCCCCAGTCGAGGTGGAACAGGCTGGCGCCGTCGTCGGTCTCGACGAACGACGGCCGGCCGCCGCTCGCCGTGCCCTTGCTCTCGGCCTTTGCCGCCGCCACCCCGACCAGCGCGGTGGTGGCGGCGGCGGCGAGCGCACTCCTCCTGTCCATGGCCGGCCTCTCCTCAGACGCGTGCGGGAGCGGCGTCGGTGAAGCCGACCACCGACTTCATGCGGCCGTCGCCACCGAGGATCACGAAGTCGGTGCCCTTGATGAACAGCGGCGCCTCCGCGGTGCCGCCGGCGGCCCAACTGAAGCGCAGGCAGTCGTGATGCGCTTCGATGCCGCTCGCCAGATTGAGCCGGTAGCCGGGGAAATGCCCCTGCGCCGTCGCGATCATGGCGTCGAGGGCGTCGTGACCCTTGCCATCGCGCGCGGCATCGACATAGGTGCCATCGTCGGTCCAGGTCTTGGCCACCAGCTCGCGCCGCTTCTCGGGCTCGCGCTCGTTCCACGCCGCAAGGTAGCGCACGACGATCTCGTTGACGTTGCTCATCGCTGTTCTCCTGTGAGGCTGGGGTTCGGCCCGCGTTTCGGACAGAGCCGGCACCGCGATGCCGATGGCGACGACGGCACGAAGCAGATCTCGTCTTTCCATGCAGCGGAAGCTAAGTCGGCCGGCCGACTCGGTCGATTACCTGGGACGTAAGTTGGCCGGCCCGGCTATCGTAAGGCGTCGTCAACAAGCGGACCTCTCGAGCCATGCGTTCCTTCCTGTTCGTTCCCGCCGATTCGGAGCGCAAGCTCGCCAAGGGCCCGCTGAGCGGCCCCGATGGCCTGATCCTCGATCTCGAGGACTCGGTCGCGACCGACCGCAAGCCCATCGCGCGTCAGATGGCGCTCGATTACCTGTGCGCCGCCAAAGCCGGGCCGAAGCTGTACGTTCGCGTGAACGCGCTCGACACCGGCCTGACGCTGGGCGACCTCGCGGTGGTGATGCAGGGCAAACCGGACGGTATCGTGTTCCCGAAGTGCGTCGGCCAACGCGATCTCGATCTGCTGGCGACCTATCTCGACGCGCTCGAAGCGCGCGAAGGCATCGCTGCCGGCGCGACGAAGATCCTCACCATCGCGACCGAGAGCGCAGCGGCGATCCTGGCGCTCACCGCGGCGCCGGCCAAGCACGCGCGCCTGATGGGCCATTCGTGGGGCGGCGAGGACCTGATGGCCGATCTCGGCGCGCTGGCCAAGGGGCCGGCGCCGGGCGTCTATGACGACACCTTCCGGTTCGCCCGCACGGTCAACCTGATGGCCTCGGTGGCGGCGGGCGTCACCGCCTACGACACGGTCTATCCCGACATCAGGAACGCCGATGGGCTGCGCGCCGAGGCGCAGGAGGCGCGGCGCATGGGCTATGGCGGCAAGATCGCCATCCATCCCGACCAGGTCGCGGTCATTCACGAAGTCTTCACGCCGTCGGCGCAGGAAGTCGACTGGGCCAAGCGCGTGATCGCCGCGTTCGAAAGCAATCCCGGCTCGGGCGTGCTGACGCTCGACGGCAAGATGCTGGACAAGCCGCACCTCGTGCTGGCGCGCCGCCTGACGGCACGCGCTGGATGACGGGCGGCCGCTCGCTGCTGCCGACGCTCGAGCGGCTGTTCGCGGGCGCGCGCGAGTCCCAGCTCACCATCGCGGCGTTCCTCGAAGGGCTGGAGACGCGCTCCTATCCGTTCATCGTGGCGGCGCTGGTGCTGCCCAACTGTGTGCCGACCGGCATTCCTCTGCTGTCGACGGTGACCGGCATTCCGATGGTACTGGTCATCGCGCAGGCGTTCCTCGGCCGCCGGACGCCCTGGTTGCCGCGGTCGATCGGCCGCTACGCCCTGAAGCGTGGCCGGCTGCAGGACTTTCTCGCCCGAATGCGGCCGCGCCTGGAACGCATCGAGGCGGCGATCCATCCGCGGTATTCGTGGTGGGTGGCGGGCGTCCCGCGCCGGGCGATCCACGTCGGCTGCGCGGCGATCGTCGTGATCCTGGCGCTGCCGATCCCGTTCGACAATCTGTTCGCCGCCTGGGGGACCCTGTTCTTCTGCCTCGCCCTGCTCGAGGATGACGGCCTGATGGCCATGCTCGGCTGGCTGCTGACGCTGGTGACCCTAGCCTGGACCGCGTTCCTGCTGATCGTCGGCCCGATGGTGGTGATCAGCCTGCTGAAGTCGGTCTTCTAGTACGACCTCGGCAGGCCGAGCACGTGCTCGGCGACGAAGTTCAGGATCATGTTGGTCGAGATCGGCGCCACCGTGTAGAGCCGCGCCTCGCGGAACTTGCGCTCGACGTCGTACTCCTCGGCGAACCCGAAGCCGCCGTGGGTCTGCACGCACATCTCGGCCGCGGCCCACGCCGCCTCCGACGCCAGCATCTTGGCCATGTTGGCCTCGGCGCCGGCATTGATGCCGGCCTCGAACATCGCCGCCGCCTTGCGCACCATCAGGTCGGCCGCCTCGATCTGGGTGTAGGCGCGCGCGATCGGATACTGCACGCCCTGGTTCTGGCCGATCGGCCGGCCGAACAGCTTGCGCTCCTTGGCATAGTTCACCGCCTTGTCGATGAACCAGCGGCCGTCGCCGATGCACTCCGAGGCGATCAGCACGCGCTCGGCATTCATGCCCGAGAGGATGTAGCGGAAGCCCTGCCCTTCCGTGCCGATCAGATTCTCCGCCGGCACCTCCATGTCGTCGAAGAACACTTCGGTGCTGTTGTGATTCATCATGGTGCGGATCGGCCGGATCGTCAGGCCCTTGCCGAGCGCCGCCCGCATGTCGACCAGGAACACCGACAGGCCCTCGGTGCGCTTCTGCGCCTGCTCGCGCGGCGTGGTGCGAGCGAGCAGCAGCATCAGGTCGGAATGCTCGGCGCGACTGGTCCACACCTTCTGGCCGTTCACCACGTAGGTGCTGTTGTTCTTCTTCACGGCGGTGGTGCGCAGGCTCAGCGTATCGGTGCCGCTGGTCGGCTCGGTGACGCCGAACGCCTGCAGGCGCAATTCGCCCGACGCGATCTTGGGCAGGTAGCGTTCCTTCTGCTCCTTGCTCCCGTGCCGCAGCACGGTGCCCATGATGTACATCTGCGCGTGGCAGGCGGCGGCGTTGCAGCCGGCCTTGTGGATCTCCTCCAACACCGCCGACGCGGCCGCGATGCCGAGACCAGCGCCGCCATACTCCTCGGGGATCAGGATCGACAGCCAGCCGGCTTCGGTCAGTGCCTTGACGAACTCCGTCGGATAGCCGCGCTCGCGGTCGAGCTTGCGCCAGTAGGCGCCGTCGAACTTGAGGCACAGCGCGCGCACGGCGTCACGGATCTCGGGATGTGTCGGCGCGTAGGGATTTTCAGCGGCGTGAGTGTCCATGGCGGCGTTCTAGAGCGATTTCCGAGCAGATGGAACCGCGAGCGGTTCCATCTGCTCGGAAATGCGCGCACGGGGGTTGTTGTTGCAGCAGGCATATTCCGTTCGGCTGATTCCAGCCGAACGGAATATGCCCTAGTCCGCCGCCTGACCCCAAGCAATGCGGCGCAGCCCGTCGATCACCTCGGCATGCACGTCGGCCGGAAAGCCGTCGACCGTGGGCTCGTTTCGCGCCGTGACACCGTCGACGGCGCCCGCCTTCTCTACGATCGCCTGGGTGATCGCGTGGTCCCGTTCCGCGGTCAGGAACCGGGACAGCACCGGCGACCACGGCGCGTGCACGACTGCCAGCGCCGCCATCAGCCCGTAGGCGCCCCAATTCGACACGCCGGCCACCACCAGATGATCGCACGAGGTGATGCAGGCGATCTTCTCGCCGTTCGGCACGGTGCGCGCGATCAGGCCGGCCGGCAGCTTGCCCATGCCGATCTCGTTGCCGCCGTCGCCGACGCCCAGCCGCACCCAGTCGCCGGCGGTGTAGAGATCGTCGAGCGGCGCGGTCCACGGCGAGACGTCGGCGCCACGCATGTTGCGCGGCCGGCCGTCGGGGCTGAGGCCGCAGCGCTCGATGGCGACGGCATGGCTGACGCCCGCCGCGCGCCATGCCGCGGCGACCCGCTCGATGCCGGGACGATCCTCGACGCCGACCTCGTCCACGCCCACCTCGATCCCGGTCTCGTGCACTGCCGCGCGCACGGCGTCGGCGCAGGGCGAATCGACGGCGATCCTTACCGGCACGCCGCAGGCGCCGAGCGCCGCAGCGAGCAGCGCCGTGCCGACCGGGCCGTCGGTTTCCGGTGCCGCCACGCCGTCGCGCGGCACGAAGAAGCCGGTGATGAAGCCGATGCTCGTGGCGTGGGCAAGCGCGCGCGCCGCCACCGCCAGCTCGCCGCGGCTCGCCTCGATCAGGGCCTGCGTACCGCGGCCGACATCGCGGCAGACCAACGCTTCGACGGACTCAAGCGCGCTACTTCTCGGTGGCGACATACACTCCGTTCCAATCCGGCGGCGAATCGTCGATCAGCCCGTCGACCCGCTCGCGCATCATTTCGTAATAGCCCTGCCGCCAGCCCAATGCCTGTGCCGCTTCAGCGCACTCCGCGATGACCGACAAGGCCTCGGAGAAGGCGCCCGTGCGGTAGAGGATGAGGAACGCCTCCTGGCGATCGACCAGTGTCTTGAACGCCGGCCGCGCCGCGACGGACGCATCGCCGGCCAGCGCGCAGATGCGCTCCGGCTCGGTCTTGCCCTTCACCATCACGAGGTCGAGCTCGATCATCGCGAACTCAGACGCCTGCCGCCACGTGTTCTCGCCGACGACGATGCCGACGGCGTAGGTCTTGCACAGCCCCTCCAGCCGCGAAGCGAGGTTCACCTCGTCGCCCAGGCAGGAATACTGCAGCCGCTGCGTCGAGCCGAAGTTGCCGACCGTCGCCTGGCCGGTGTTGAGGCCGATGCCGATCGCGACCGGGATGTGCGGCCGGCCCTCCGCCTCGGCTTCCGTCCTCCATTCGGCGTTGAGTTCGACCAGGCGCGCCTGCATGGCGAGCGAGGTCTCGCAGGCCCGCTGGGCATGATTGGGCACATCGACCGGCGCATTCCAGAACGCCATGATGGCGTCGCCCATGTATTTGTCGATGGTTCCGCGGCGCTCCTGGATCAGCCCGGTCATCGGCGTCAGCAGCCGGTTCATAAAGCGGGTCAGGCCCTGGGGGTCGAACTGCTCGGAGATGCGGGTGAAGCCGCGCACGTCAGTGAACATCACTGTGATCTCGCGCTGCTCGCCGCCCAGCGCCAGCAGCTCGGGATTGCGCACCACCGCCTCGACCTGGTCGGGCGACAAATAGAGGTTGAAGGCGCCGCGGATCTCGCGGCGGTCGCGCTCGGCGCGCATGAAGGAGAGCGCCGAGCCCGTGATGTAGATCGCCGCCAGCGTGACCGGCGGATAGATCGGGTCGAACAGCAGATGGATTCGAGTGAAGGCGAGCCACGGCACGGCGATGCCGATGGCGACGAACAGCGCCGCCACAAGGAACATCGTCGCCGCCTTCAGCCGCGGGATCAGGATCACGAACACCAGGCCGATCGCCGCGAGATAGAGGAACTCCGCGCCATCGGCGTAATCCGGCCGCTCGAGGAAATTCTGGCTCAGGATCTGCTCGACGATTTGGGCATGGATCTCGACGCCCGGCACCGAGCTCTGCAGCGGCGTGTTGCGCAGATCCTTCAGGCCGACCGCCGAGGTGCCGACGAACACGATGTGGCTGTCGATCTTCTCCGCCGGCACGGCGCCCTTCAACACGTCGCGCGCCGAAACGAAGCGCTCCGCCAGGTGACCGGTGTCGTAGAGCGCCACCCGGCCGTGCGCGTCGGTGTCGATCGAGGCATTGCCGACCCGGATCGCGCCGACGCCGGTGCGCGCGCCGAACGATTCGAAGCCCTGCGCGCCCGACCAGCGCACCAGGTAGGTCGAGGCGCCCTGGACGACGCGCAAGGTCTCGATCGACAGCGCCGGAAAGAGATCCTCGTCGCGCTGGCCGGCGAGGCGGAACAGCATCGGCACCTCTCGTACGATCGCGCTGTCGACCTCGGTGGTGACGCTGCCGCCGCCCTGGGCGGCGGATTCGAGCACGTCGATGGTCTTCACCGCGCCGGTCTGCTGCGGGATGAACTGGGCGATCAGCTGCGACACCGACTTCGCGTTCTGCTCGCCGGTGTTGTGGGCGACGCCGGCGAAGCGGCGCGGCGGCACCGACCCGCCATGGGCGTCGAAGCCGAAGCCCGTGATGACCGTGGCGTCCTTGATCGCCGCGGCGAAAATCCGGTCGTTGTCCGGCGCTTTCTCGGCCAGGAGCCTGAGCTCTGCCGAGAGCGCGTCGTCCGGCAGGCCTTTGACCATCTGGCCGAGCGAGGTGCGGTCAGGCTCCGCGAACACCACGTCGAAGGCAATCACCGCCGCACCCTTCTCGGCGAGCTTCTCGATCAGCGTCGCCAGCAGGGTGCGCGGCCACGGCCACTGGCCGTATTCGGCCAGCGCCGCCTCGTCGATGTCGACGATGCGCACCGGGATGTCGGCTGGCCGCTCGCGCGGCTTGAGGCGCTGGTAGTTGTCGAAGGCGATGTCGCGCAGCCGGTTCAGGACCGGCGGATCGGCAATGCGCAGCAGCAGCGCGTTCAGCAGGACCAGCAGCGCCACCAGGATCGGCGCGCGCGGCGCTCTATCCCCGCCAAACAACCAACGCCAGAGCCAGCGCATCCGGTGGACATCTCCCTGCCGAACTCACTTTACGGAACGTCGGCTCCCAAGCCAAATAGCGCGCCCTTACGCCAGTCGCCGAGATCATGCTCACCGGCCCCGTCCACGCGTCCCTGTCCGGCATCTACTTCAAGCTGGGCTCGCTCCTGCTCTTCTGCACCATGGACGCCATGGTGAAGGCGCTGGGCGGCGTCTACGGGCCGTTCCAGCTGATGCTGTTCCGCAGCACCGTGGCGATGATCCCGGTCGCCGTCATCGTCTGGCGTGCCGGCGACCTCCGCATCGTGCGCAGCAATCGGCCGTGGCTGCAGGCGGTCCGCATCATGGCCGGCCTCGGCAGCACGGCGGGCTTCTTCTACGTCTTCCCGCGGATGCCGCTGGTCGACGCCTACGCAATCTCCTTCGCGGCACCCTTCTTCATGGTCGGGCTGGCGGTGCCGCTGCTCGGCGAGCAGGTCGGCTGGCGGCGCTGGAGCGCGGTCGCGGTCGGTTTCGTCGGCGTGATCGTGATGCTCGATCCGTTCGGCATCTCCTTCCACACCATCTCGCTGGTCGTGCTGGCGGCGACCTTCTGCTACTCGCTGTCGACCGTGCTGGTGCGGGCGATCAGCCGGCACGATTCGGACGCCGCCACCCTCTTCTGGTTCTCGATCGTCTCGAGCGGCGTTTCCCTCGGCCTCGCCATCCCCGAATGGGTGTGGCCGACGGCCATCGACTGGGTCTGGCTGCTGCTGCTCGGTCTGCTGGGCGGGGTGGCGCAGGTGCTGGTGACCCGGGCCTGGCGGCTCGCCCCGGCCGCCGTCCTGGCGCCGTTCGATTATGCCGGTATCGTGCTGGCGATGCTCTACGGCTACCTGTGGTTCAAGGAGGAGCCGTCCTGGACGGTCTGGCTCGGGCTGCCGCTGGTGATCGGCTCCGGGCTCTATGTCCTCCACAGGGAGCGGATTCGGGCCCGTGCACGGGGCCTGGAAGCCCTGGCCTGACCCATTGACGAAACTGGCCCCGACCCACATCTTGTAGGACATGAGCGAGACCCAGTTTAGCGTTTCCCCCAACGCCGCCAAGCGCATCGCTTTCCTGGCCGCCAAGGAGCCGAAACCCGTGATGATGCGGGTCGCGGTCCTGGGCGGCGGCTGCTCCGGCTTCCAGTACAATTTCTCGTTCGAGGAACAGAAAAACGACGACGACCTGCTGATCGAGCACGACGGCGCCGCGGTGGTGGTCGATTCGACCTCGCTCGAGTTCCTGAAGGGCAGCGAGCTCGACTATGTCGAGGAGATGGTGGGGTCGGCCTTCCAGGTGAAGAACCCCAACGCCACCTCGTCCTGCGGCTGCGGCAACTCCTTTAGTGTCTAGCTCAGGTCACAGGCAGTCGGCCTGGGCAGCCACGTAGGCCTGCAATCCCCGCATCAGATTCGGCGGCAGGGTCGACGGATCGATCGACTTCGAGGTATCCCGCGTCGCCTCGTAGGACCGCCGCAAGGCGGCCGTCGCATCGGCGCGGACATCGGCCGCGATCTTGGTCGAGATGCAGGCACAGGTCCTGGGCATGTCGCTCGCCGGACTGTTGCCCAGCATGCAGGCATCCATGAAGTCGTCGGCGTGCGCGGCCGGGGCCAGGGCCATAAACGCCACGAAGGCAAGGGCTGAAATACGCGTCATGACTCTCCCCCAACGACAACAGCCTACAGGATACAGTATTTTTCGGGCATGAAGATCGCGACCTGGAACGTCAATTCCGTCCGCAAGCGGACCGGCAACCTCGTCAGCTGGCTGCAGAGCGCCAAGCCCGACATCGCCGTGCTGCAGGAGATCAAGGCCCAGGAGGCGCAGTTCCCGCGGCTCGAGATCGAGGCGGCCGGCTACAAGGTCGAGATCGTCGGCCAGAAGAGCTGGAACGGCGTGGCATTCCTGTCGCTGCATCCAGTCGAGATCACCGCCCGCTCGCTGCCCGATCCCGAGACCGACGAGCAGGCGCGCTACATCGAAGGCAGAGTGCAGACGCCCCAGGGCCCGCTGACCGTCGGCGGGCTGTACCTGCCCAACGGCAACCCGATCCATACCGACAAGTTCGCCTACAAGATCGCCTGGATGGACCGGCTGGCCCAGCGCGCCTGCCAGCTGCTGGCGACCGAGGAGATGTTCGTGCTTGGCGGCGACTACAACGTCATCCCGACCGACGCCGACGTCTTCAGCCCGACCGCCTTCGCCAACGACGCCCTGACCCAGCCGCAGTCACGCCAGGCGCTGCGCACGCTGCTCAACATGGGCATGACCGACGCGGTGCGCGCCCTCCATGTCGAGGGGCCGCACTACACCTTCTGGGACTACCAGGCCGGCGCCTGGCAGAAGAACAACGGCCTGCGCATCGACCACCTGCTGCTGTCGCCGCAGGCCGCCGACCGCCTCACCGCCGTCGGCATCGACAAGGCCGAGCGCGGCAAGGCCGAGCCCAGCGACCACGTCCCCGTCTGGTGCGAGCTCGACGTCGGCTAGTCTTGCCGGACCGCAGGCCTCCGGCCAGTCGGCGTGGATCGAGATGACCGCGGCGACCTGCGCGAGCAGGAAAACGGCGAAGATCAGGCCGCTCAGCAGCGTCTCCATGCCCCGATGTCCCTGCGGCTGCTGTCGCTAACTCTGCCGCGCTCGCCGCGGCGCGCCGCCGCTCCGTCGACCTGCGCACGCAAGGGCCACCCAGCGCACCGCCCCCGCGATCAGGCCGCGCAGCATCAGGCCGCGTTCGCGGTGCGCCTGAAGAACCTGCTCTCGAGTCGGCCGGTTCAGCCGCGAAATCAGCTCGCCTTTCGACGGCACGTTCTTGCCTTCAGAGTTAGTGGTCACGGTCGTCCCCCGCTGTGTCCGCTGTGCTTGTCCAGCGCTCCAGAAATGTCGCGAGTTGGTTGCTGGCCGTCCGATGGGCCTGTGCGCTGGACGTCGTCCCGGGGAGCCGTGCGGCCGCCTCCATGCCGAGAGAGATGCTCCCGGCGTCGGCCTTCGGATGGTAGGCAACGACCGCGATGGCGATGGCCGCAGCGGCGGCTATGGCGAAGATCTCGACGGTCGAAAGTCCACGGTCCGATCGACTGTCGCCAAGGGCCATGACCCAACTCCCCGCTTCAAGACCGACACGACTACCGGTTGATCGGTTCGCGCTGATGCGCTTGTCGTGACGCCGCATGTAGGGGAAGCCGTCAATTCGGTTCAAGCGTGAACCGGCGTTGCGCCAAAGATTGAGACGCCTCGTCAATCATTTGATCTCCAGTGTCAGTTTCGCCTGGAAGAGTTCTTCATGTAGCCGTGCCAAGCGATCGAATTGTCCCGGACGTCCAACCTTCAACCGCCTCGTGTTGCGTGTTAGAAACGTCGCGATGGCCGATACCAGAACCAACATTTCGAAAGCAGGCATTCCCGCGGCATTTTCCCGGAAAGACTTCAGCGATCGCGACTCTTCACCCAAACTGCAAGGGTTGGATACCAACGGACAACGCGCGTTCGGCCCCCAGTTCTGGCAGGCGTTTCGCGACACCCTCGCGCACCTCTACACGGTGTCGCTGCCGGACCCGTCGGAGGAAGAACGCTTCACGCTTTACACCCGCACTTACCCGACGCCCCGCGCGATCTTGATGCGCACTCAGGGCACGGCATTCACCATGACGCGTGGTCCCGCTCAGATTGCGCGCGGCGCCGATCAGCTGATCATCTATCTCGAGCTCGAAGGCTCGTGTGAGACCGACTGCGCCGGGCGCCGCAACCGGATCGAGGCGGGCGATGTTGCGATCGTCGACTATGCGCGGCCGTTTCACAGTGCGTCGACCGACTATGCGAATCTCATCGTCCACCTGGCACGCGACAGCGTGCCCGCGGCCCTGCTGGCGCTCGAGCCGCACGGCCTCGTCTTTCGACGCGGCAGTGGCGCAGCGTGCCTGATCGGCGCCGCGATCCGGGAGCTCTTTTTGCTGGCCGACGATCTGACGGTGAGCGAAGCCGAGGCGGCGATCGAGGGCATCGTGGCGCTGACGACCGCCTGCGCCCGCGCCAGGCTGGCGGGCGACGAAGCCGATCACGTCAAGTCGCGGCGGAGGGCCGCGCTCGACTACATCGACGCGCATCTCGCGAACCCGCGGCTCGGGCCGGGCGAGATCGCCGATGCGGCCAACGTCTCACGCGCGTCGCTCTATCGGCTTCTGGCGGCCGAAGGCGGCATTCGCGCCGTGCTGTCGACGCGTCGGCTCGACCAGGCCCTGCGACTCATGCTGGCAGACAGCAAGGACGAGCGCTCGCTGACGGACATCGCCAAGAGCTGCGGCTTCGGCGGCACGAGTCAGTTCAGCCGAGCATTTCGCGCGCGCTTCAACGTGCCGCCGCGCCAGTATCTCGCTCTCGTCCGCCAGCAGGACGTCGAGTGGCACGAGGCGCGTCTCATCGCCGATGGCTTCGACCAGGACGCCTTTTTGTGGCGACAGCGGGAATTGAACGGATTGAAGTAGTCTGGCGGTCCGACCGTTTACTCCGCGCCAGTGCCGATCACGCCGCCGTCGGCGATGATGGTTTGACCGCAGACGAAGTTGCCAGCCTTGGAGGCCAGAAAGACCGCGACGCCGCCGATGTCGTCGGGCTGGCCGATGCGCTTCAGCGCAGCCTTGCTCTCGTTGGCCTTGCGGATCTCGGGGTTGTCCCACAGCGCCTTGGCGAAGTCGGTCTGGATCAGGCCGGGCGCGATGCAGTTCACCCGGATGTTGTGCTTGCCCCATTCCATGGCCAGCGACTTCACCAGGTTGATGTCGGCCGCCTTGCTCATGTTGTAGGCGGCGATGTGCGCCGAGCCGACCAGCCCGCCGATCGACGACACGATGATGAACACGCCGTCCTTCCGCTCCGCCATCTCCGGCCCGACCATGTTCATCATGGCGATGTTCGACATCACGTTGTTCTGCATGATCTTGAGGAAGACCTCCTCCTTCAGCCCGCTCAGCGGCCCGAAATAGGGATTGGAGGCGGCGTTGCACACCATGATGTCGATCCTGCCGTAGGTCTTGCGCGCGACGGCGACCAGCGCCTCGAGCTGCGCCTTGTCGGAGATGCTGGCCGCGACCGCGCTCGCCTCGCCGCCCCTGGCCTTGATGCCCTTCACGACCTCCTCGCAGGCCGGCAGCTTGCGGCTCGACACCACGACCTTGGCGCCGTGCGCGGCCATCTGCTCGCAGATCGAGCGGCCGATGCCGCGGCTGCCGCCGGTCACGACGGCCACCTTGCCGGAAAGATCGAACATCGTTGGGCTGGTCATGTCGGTGTCCCTTACGGTTTGCGCGCGACGGCAATCAGATTGGCGGACAAGGCGGGAAAGGCATCGGCGAGCGCCTGGCTGACGCGCGTCTGTCCCAGCCCCATCCAGAACGGCAGGCAGGCGACACCGCGCAGCCGCACAGCTTCGAAGCCCGTCGCCAGCAGATGCTCCCGAAGCACCGCGGCGTTGTACAGGCGGACATGGTGGATGACGGTGCGGTACTCGAGCCCCGCCGGATAGCGGCCCAGCGGCACGATGGTCCGGTTGCGCAAGCTGTTGATGTTGGGCGTGGAGATGACGATCCAGCCGCCGCGGTCCAGCTTCTCGTAGGCGCGCCGCAGGAAGCCGTCGGTGTCGACGATGTGCTCGATCACCTCCAGGGCCGAGATCACCTGCACCGGGCCGGACCAGGGCAGATCCTCCGCAAGATCGGCCTGGCGATACTCCCAGCTGTCGTCCGGGCCCGGAAGCTTGAGCGCCACATCCCAGTCGTCGAAGCCGGTGCCGCGAACGCCACGGCTCCGGACCAGCAGCCTCAGGAGCTGTCCCTGATGGCAACCAAGATCCAGCCAAACGGTTCCCGGGCGGATCTTGCCGGCCTGCTCCTCGAGCAGCGCCAGGCATCGCCGGAATCGGAAATCGTCGTCGTCGCCTGCGACCTCGATCATCTGAAGCTCCCCCGCAGGCATCGTCTCCTACTGCGGCGGCTCACGCCAGCCCCTTCACGAACAGCGCGACCGCTTCGACATGCCCTGACCAGAGGAACTGGTCGATGGGCTTCAGTTTCTCCAGCCGGTAGCCCGCGTCCTGCAGGGCACGGGCGTCGCGCGCGAAGCTGCCGGGATCGCACGAGGCATAGACCGCGCGCTTGACCTTCGAGCGCGCGATTTCTGCAACTTGCGCCGCCGCCCCGGCCCGCGGCGGATCGAGAACGATCGCGTCGAAGGCGTTTAGCTCCTTCTCCAGCAGCGGATTGCGGAAGAGATCGCGCCGCTCTACCGCGACGCGGTTGCCGCCGATCTTGCGCGCAGCCGCATCGACCGCTGTGACTGATGGCTTGTCGCTCTCGAACAATGCCAGTCGCCCCGGCCGACCGAGCGACAGCGAGCCGACACCGGCGAACAGGTCTGCGACTTTCGGCGCATCGCCGGCCCACGCCGTCACCGCCTCGCGCATCGCCTGCTCGCCGCGCTTGGTCGCTTGCAGGAAGGCGCCCGGCGGCGGCTCGACGGTGACCTCGCCCAGCACCAGCAGCGGCGGCCGCCGGGTCACGATCGGATCGGGATTGGCGCGATCGCCCCAGCTCAGGCGCGCGAGATTGGCACGCTCGGCCAGGCCGACCAGCCTCTGCCGCTGGTCGATCGACAGGCCGAGCCGCCGGTGCGGCCGCAGCAGCACGTCGAGGCCACCGTCGGTCTCGTTGGCGATGGCGTCGGCCGCCGCACCGTCCGGCAGCACCTCGGCCAGCGTCGCGCGCAGCGGCTCCAGCAAGGCCGTCAGGGCCGGCCGGGCGATCACACAGGTGCCGACATCGACCACGCGGGCGCTGCCGCGCTCGTGGAAGCCGGCCAGCACGCGCTTGCCCTGCCGGCGCAGGACGAAGTCAACCCGCCGGCGCTCGCCCGGCGTGCCCAGCAGTGGCGGCTCGAAGGCCGGCGCCACCACGCCGCGCTGCTTCAGCGCGCGCTCGATCAGCCCCGCCTTCCAGGCGCTGTAGACGTCGTGCCGCCAGTGCTGCAGCGCGCAGCCGCCGCAGATGCCGAAATGCGTGCAGGGCGGCGTCTCGCGATGGCGCGACGGTGACAGCACCTCGAGCAGATCGGCGGCGATGCCTTCGCCGCGCTTGTCGATGGGCTCGGCCTCGACGACCTCGCCTGGCAGCGCGAAGGGCACGAAGTAGCGTTCGCCGTCCAGTTCGGCGATGCCGTCGCCCCGCGCGCCCATCTCGAGGATGTCGAGCGTCAGCGGCACGGGCGACCTACCCCAGCCAGCTCTTGGCCGGCCGCATCTCGCCGACCAGCAGGCCGACCACGTTCTTCACCGGCGGATGCAGCAGCTCCTCGCGCCGCGAGCCCGGCAGCACCCCGAGGTGGGCGAGCAACGTCGCCATCGCCACTTCCGAAGCGCGCGCGGCGCCGTCCCACATCTTGATCGCGATGCCGAGGCCCAGGGTCGGCAGCATGCCGCAGAAAACACCCTCGGCGCCGGTCTTGACCTGCGCCACCCCGGGCAGCGCCTCGTTGATGCGGGTGCAGAAGCGGCCGGTGCCGGCCATCATGAACGGCTCGGCATTCATCGCCTTGCGGATGCGGGCCGCCGCCTCGGCGTGCGCGTTCGACAGCCCGGACGGGTCGGCCATGCTGGCCATGGCGCGCGCCAGCAGGCGCAGCGGCGTCGCCAGCGTCGGAATCCCGCAGCCGTCCGTGCCGTAGGCGAAATCGTCGGCATTGCTGCCGCACAGGTCGGTCATCACGGCACGCAGGCGGCGCTGTACCGGATGGTCGTACTTGATGTAGCCCTTGGTCGGCTCGCCGTGGGCGAGCGCGGTCGACAGGAAGCCGGTGTGCTTGCCCGAGCAGTTGTTGAAAGCGGGCGTCGGCAGCTGGTTGGCCCGCGCCAGCGCCTCGATGCTCGCCTGCAGGCGCGGCGCATGGGTGCCGCATTCGAGATCGTCCTCGCTCAGCCCCATCCTCTTCAGCCAGGCGCGCACCGTCTCGACATGACGCGTCTCGCCGCTGTGTGAGGCGCAGGACAACGCGATATGCTCGTCGCCGAGGCCGAACCTCTCGACCGCGCCGCTTTCGACGAAGGCCATCGCCTGGATCGGCTTGTTGGCCGAACGCGGCAGGATCGGGGCATCGATGTCGCCCCATGACTCGACGACCGTGCCGTCGGACCTGATCACCGCCGCGATGCCCTCGTGGCGGCTCTCGACGACGGGCCCACGCGTGACCTCGATGACGACCGGACTCTTGCTCATACTTCCTGTTCCAACCTGATGACCGTGACGTTGTCCTGGCCCAGCACGCCGACCGCCAACACGGCGTCGATCAGCGCCTGCACCGGCTTGGGCGCCTGGCGCGCGATCTCCGCGGACTCCAGCGTCTCGATGCCGTCGCTGCAGACCAGCAGCCGGTCGCCCGGCCCCAGCCCTCTGCGGCCTTCGTCGATCAAGGTCAAGGGGTTGCCCATCACGGCTTCGCGCAGGGTGTGGCGGCCGGGATGGTGCGCCGCCTCCTCGGGCGTGATGATGCCGCGCTCGGCCAGCGCCTCGATCTGCGGCACCATCGAGTGGTCGGCATTGAGCCGCTCGAGCTGCCCGTGAGTCGCGAGATAGAAGGGTGAATCGCCGACGCTGATCCAGCGCACTTCGTCACCCTGGACGACCGCGGCAACGAGCGTCGTGCCCATGTTGTCGAGCGCCGCATCGCGCCGCGCCGCCGCGCCGACCGCGCCGTTGGCCGCGTCCAGCGCGTCCCGGAGGCTGCGGCCGCTCTCCATCGCCTTCAGGAAGGCACCGACCGCGAGGCGCGATGCCGTCGCGCCGCCCGCGTGCCCGCCCATGCCGTCGGCCAGCACGGCCAGCAACGCGCCATCGGCGAGCGTGCGCAGGGCCCAGCTGTCCTCCTGATACGGGCGCGCGCCCCGGTGCTGCGCACCTTCGCCGCGCCACGCCATGGTCAGTGCCAGACGGCCGGCAGCTCGTGCAGGCCGCGCAAGGTGAAGGTGCCGCGCCAGGCGGGCGTATCCTTCTTCGGCAGCTCGAGGTTCGGCAGCCGCTCGATCAGCGCGGTGAAGACCAGCTCGGCCTCCAGCCGCGCCAGCTGCGCGCCGAGGCAATGATGGATGCCGCCGCCGAACGACATCGGCCGCACGTTCTGACGACCGACATCGAGCGTGTCGGGGGCGGCGTACTGAGCCGGATCGCGGTTGGCGGCGCCCAGCAGCGTGATCACGCTCTCGCCCGCCGGCACCGTCACGCCGCCGATCTCGAGCTCGGTGTGGGTGACGCGGCCGGTCATCTGCACCGACGAATCGAAGCGCAGCAGCTCCTCGACCGCGCCGGGGATCAGCGACGGATCGTCCTTCAGCCGCTGCCACTGGTCGGGCGAGCGATGCAGCGCCAGCAGGCCGTTGCCGATCAGGTTGGTCGTGGTCTCGTGGCCGGCGCCGAACAGCAGGCCGATATTGGCGCGCAGCTCCTCGCCCGACAGCCGGTCGCCCGCCTCCTCGGCGCGCACCAGCTCGGTGGTGAGGTCGTCCTGCGGCTCGCGCCGGCGCAGCTCGCAGAGCTGGTCGAAGTAGGCGTTGCCGACCACCGTCATCTGGTTGGCGCGGTCGAGTTCCTCGCGGCTCATCGGCGCCGGATCGAGCACGCGGCCCGAGACGTTGCTGCCGACCAGGAAGCCGGCGCGATGATCCTCGGGAATCCCCAGCATGTCGCAGATCACGATCACCGGCAGACGATGGGCGAGATCGCGGATCACGTCCATCTCGCCTCTGTCGATCACCCGGTCTAGCTGCTCGTCGACCAGCGCGGCGATGCGCGGCCGCATGTCGGCGACGCGGCGGGCGGTGAAGGCCTTGGTCACCAGGCTGCGCAGCCGCGTGTGGTCGGGCGGGTCGAGAACCAGCATGGTCCGCGCGAGATTGGCGATCACCGGCTCGCTCATGCGGTCCTCGCCGTAGCGGCGGGTGATGTTGCCGGCGAAGTCCTTGCCGAAGCGGCGGTCGCGCAGCGACAGCGCAACGTCGTCGTAGCGGCTCAGCAGCCAGAAGCCCTGCTGGGTCTTGTAGACCGGCGCCGCCTCGCGCAGCCGCCGATAGAAGGGATAGGGATCGGCGAGAAAGGCGGGCGACAGCGGGTCGAAGACCAGCGATCCGTCCGATGACGGGGGCGTCATTTCGTTCATGGCCTCCTTTACCACGATCCCTCTTGCCGCGCGAATGAACCCACACTTAGCATCCGGGAATGTTTTCCTTAACCCAGGGCCTGCGCCGCGCCCTGCAGACCCGGCCGAACGGACCCTCGACCGCCTTCGGCACGCGGCGGCGGACCTGGGAGCAGACCGCGGATCGGGCGGCACGCGTCGCCGGCGCCCTCACCGCCCTCGGCATCAAGCGCGGCGACCGGGTCGCGATCCTGGCGCTGAACAGCGACCGCTATTTCGAATTGATGTACGCCCTGCCGTGGATCGGCGCGGTGATGGTGCCGCTCAACACCCGGCTGGCGGCGCCCGAGATCGACCACATCCTGGAGAACTCAGGCGCCGTCGGTCTGTTCATCGATGCGGCGATGGCCCATCACCTCAGCGCGCTCGAGGACAGGATGGCCAGCGTGCGCGAGGTGATCTGGCTCGACGACATCGCCTCGCCCGACGGCATGCTGCACTACGAGGACCTCACCGCCTATGACGCGGCCGAGGATGTCGGCGCGCGCGACGACGATCTGGCCGGCTTGTTCTACACCGGCGGCACGACCGGGCGGTCCAAGGGCGTGATGCTCACGCACACCAACCTGGTCGTGAACGCGATGAACGCGGTCGCGGGCATGGGCTTCGACGCCGATACCGCCTACATCCATTCCGGCGCGATGTTCCACCTGGCCGACGGCGCCTCGACCTTCGGCGTCACGCTCGCGGGCGGCCGGCACGCCTTCGTGCCGCGCTTCGAGCCGGTCGAGGTGCTGCAGACCATCGCCGCCGAGAAGGTCACGCACGCGCAGTTCGTGCCGACCATGATCAACATGCTGGTCAACCATCCGCGCTTCGGCGAGTTCGACATCTCGACGCTGAGGTTCATCCTCTACGGCGCCTCGCCGATGCCCGAAGGCGTGCTGCGCAAGGCGCTCGAGGCGATGCCGCGGGTCGGCATGTGCCACGGCTACGGCATGACCGAGGCGGCGCCGATCGTCACCCTGCTCCCGCCGCGCTACACGACCTTGAGCGGCCCCTACGCCGGCCGCCTGAAATCGTGCGGCCAGGCGGCGCTCACCTGCGAGGTCAAGATCGTCGACGCCAACCGGCAGGAAGTGCCGCGCGGCACGCCGGGCGAGCTCGCGGCGCGCGGCGCCAACATCATGAAGGGCTACTGGAACAAGCCGAACGAGACCGATGCCGTGCTGGCCGACGGCTGGTACTACTCCGGCGACGGTGCCTACATGGACAACGAAGGCTTCGTGTTCATCGTCGACCGGCTGAAGGACATGATCATCTCGGGCGGCGAGAACGTCTATTCGGCCGAGGTCGAGAACGCGATCTCGCTGATGCCCGAGGTCGGCGAGGTCGCGGTGATCGGCGTGCCCGACGAGCGCTGGGGCGAACGGGTGCATGCGATCATCGTGCCGAAGCCCGGCGCGACTCTGACGCCGGAGCAGGTTATGGAGCATTGCCGCGAGCAGATTGCCGGCTACAAATGCCCGCGCAGTGTCGACTTCCGCGGCGAGGCGCTGCCGCTCAGCGGCGCCGGCAAGGTCCTGAAGCGCGAGCTGCGCGAGCCCTATTGGACGGGTTACACGAAGGCGGTGAATTGAAGAGATGCCCGGAGTTCCTCCCTACTACGACTGGATCGCCCACCACGCCCACCGCCGGCCGAAACAGCTCGCCATCAACGATCTGCAAACCCGTCGCACCTTCACCTATGCCGAGCTTCACCGGCGCACCGACCGGCTGGCCGGCTGGCTGGCGGCACAGGGCGTCGGCAAGGGCGACCGCGTGGCGCTGCTGGCGCCCAACTGCGCGGAGTACTTCGAGATCCAGTTCGCCTGCGGACGGCTGGGTGCGATCATGCTGCCGCTCAACTGGCGCCTCACCGTGCCGGAGCTGGACTACATTCTGGGTGACGCGAGCCCGAAGCTGCTGATCCACGACAAGAGCTTCGCGCAGCAGGCTGAAGCGCTGTCGAAGAACCGGCTCGAGATCGATCCGGAGAGTCCGAGCAGCGCCTACGAACGCGCGCTGGCGTCGGGCGCATCAGTGCCGGCGCCGCTGGCGCTGACGCACGACGACATCGGCATGATCATGTACACCTCGGGCACCACCGGGCATCCCAAGGGCGCGATCATCACCCACGGCATGGTGTTCTGGAACGCCGTCAATCTCGGCGTCCCGGCGCTGATCTCGCCGCAGACCGTGCAGCTCGTGATCCTGCCGCTGTTCCACACCGGCGGGCTCAACTGCTACGCCAATCCGGTGCTGCATGCCGGCGGCACCATCCTGATCATGCGCGCCTTCGAGCCCGGGCTGGCGCTCGACTACGTCTCCGACCCGAAGCTCGGCATCACCCACTTCTTCGCCGTGCCGGCGCCGTACCAGTTCATGATGCAGCATCCCAAGTTCCAGGGAGCCGACCTGTCGCGCCTCAAGATCTCCGGCGTCGGCGGCGCGCCCTGCGCGCTGGCGATCCTCGAAGGCTGGGCGGCGCGCGGCGTGGTGCTGCTGCAGGGCTGGGGCATGACCGAGACCAGCCCGGCCGGCACCATGCTCGACGCCGCCGACGCGATCCGCAAGGTCGGCTCGGCGGGCAAGGCGATGATGCACACCGCCATCCGCATCGTCGACGACCAGGGCGACGACGTGGCGCCGGGCGCGATCGGCGAGCTGCTGATCAAGGGCCCCAACATCACGCCCGGCTACTGGAACAGGCCCGAAGCGACCGCCAGCGCCTTCACCGACGGCTGGCTGCACACCGGCGACGCCTGCCGCATGGACGACGAGGGCTTCATCTACATCGTCGACCGCTGGAAGGACATGTACATCTCGGGCGGCGAGAATGTGTACCCGGCCGAGGTCGAGAACGTGCTGTTCCAGTTGCCGCAGGTCGCCGACGCCGCGATCATCGGCGTGCCCAACGAGCGCTGGGGCGAGGTCGGCCTGGCCATCATCGTGCGCAAGGAGGGCCAGGCGCTGGAGGAAGGCGACGTCATCCGCCATTGCCTCGGCCGGCTCGCCAAGTTCAAGGTGCCGCAGTCGGTCGCCTTCGTCGACGTGCTGCCGCGCAATGCCACCGGCAAGGTCCTGAAGCGCGAGCTGCGTAGCCAGTTCGTGGGCACGGTAGCGCCGGCAATCAGTTAGAGCGCGCTGGGGAGGCGTCCAGCCCGGAAGCCGGCCAGCGTCCGGACACCTCCAATGCCGATTCCATAAGGGTTTTCCTCGAGAATCCGGAATCCGGCGCCACCCCCCAGGCCGGACGCGCCCGGACGCTCCGGACACGGCGGACGGCGAACTGCAATTAGTTTTCCTGGGCGGGCGCCTCAAGCGGTTCCATCAGACCATCGGCACGTAGTCGTATTCGCCCATGCCTTGCAGCACCAGGAAGGTGAGCGAGGTCTTACCTGCGTTCGTCACCAGGTGCGGCCGCTTGGCTACGGCGGTGTAGGTATCGCCCGGCTTGAGGCGGACCTCTTGCTTGGGATTCTGCAGGAACAACCGCATCTCGCCTTCCAGTACGTAGAAGGTGTCGGCGATGTTGGTGTGGAAGTGCCAGGGCACGGTCTGGGTCGGCGAGAGCTGCAGCTCGCTGATGTGGAAGCCCGGACGCTGGACATGGCGGGCGCGACGCTCGACCTCGTAGAGGTGGCTGGCGTCCTTGACGGGTTTAAGTCTTTCGGCGGCGGTCATGAGCAAAGGTTAGTCCCCCGCCCGCTTGCCAACAAGGACAAGCCCCCGGTCCGCTGCTAGACGGTTCGCCCATGCTGACCATCTACGGCGTCTATCGCTCCCGCGCTTCGCGCACGATCTGGCTCGCCAACGAGCTCGGGCTCCCGTTCAAGCTCGTGCCGGTCATGCAGCGCTATCGCCTGCCCGATCCGCCGCCGGCCGGCGTCATGCACACCAAGTCGCCGGAGTTCCTGACGGTCAATCCCAACGGCCACATCCCGACGATCGACGACGGCGGCGTGGTGCTGCACGAATCGCTCGCGACTACACTCTACCTCGCCAAGAGGCATGGCGGCCCGCTGGCGCCCGCCGACCTGGCCGAGGACGGCGCGATGACGATGTGGGCGCTGTGGGCAGCGATCGAGGCCGAACCGCACACCATCAACGTCCTCTATCACCGCGTCACGAATCAGGACCGGCCGACGGACTCGAAAATCGGCGATGCCGCGGTCGAGGCGCTACAGGGACCGTTCTCCGTGCTCGACGCGGCCCTCGCCGACGGCCACCTCGTCGGCGGCCGTTTCACCGTCGCCGATATCAACGTCGCCGAGGTGATCCGCTATGCCCAGGCCGCGCCGGAGCTGTTCGACGCAGCGCCGCGCGTAAAAGCCTGGCTCGCCGCCTGCCAGGCCCGCCCGGCCTTCCGGAAGATGTGGGCCGAACGGGCGAAGGAGCCGGCCTAGGTCACCGCACCGCGTAGACGAACGCGGCGCCGGAGCTCTGCCTCGGGCTTCCGGTGGTGCCGCCTCCCGGCTGGCTCATGGCTTCGTGCACGAACAGCACGAAGTCGCTGAAGGCCCGGCGGCCGTCGAACGGCCGCTGGCCCGGGACGAAGCCGCAGGCGCCGGCGGCCGATCCGCAAACGTAGAACTCCGTCCCACCGTGCGAGCCCAGCCGTACCATATCGTCGGTCTTTTGCGTGTTGGTGCGGATGAAGTGGTACTTCAAAGCGGGGTTGAGATGCGGGCGGGCTGACTTCTCATGAAGGTCCCCGATGCACACGACGCAACTCGGCCCCTGCGTGAAACTCGGATCGGCGTAGAACAGGCGTGAGGTCAATGCACCGGAACTGTCCAGGCAGTCGTCCACCCTGTATCTGACGTTGCCGCCGGCCGACTCCGGATGAACCGCCAACGACTGCATGGCGTAGTCGCACAGGAACTGCCTCTCCGCCTCTTTTTCCGTGAGGTCCTTGGTCGGGTCCCGGCGCGCCAGGGTGCCGGTGGCGAACTGATAGAGGGTACGCAGACGCCGGAGTTGGTTCGCTGAATTGGCCGGCACCATGGTCCAGCTCTGGTTCCAGGCATCGGTGACCTGGATGCCGAGGCCCGGCGCGGCGTTCGTCGAGATGTTGGAGAGCTGGTTCCCGCCCCTCCCCCCGGTCGTGATGCGGTTGGCCACGGCGAAGCTCGGACCGAGCGGAACCGAAACCGAAGGGCTCACCGAATTCGCCGTCTGCGCCGTGCCGACGGAGATCGTCACCTGCGAGGGGACGAATTCAGGATCGGTGATCGCTTGCGCAAGATTGTAAAGAATCTGGGTCTTGGCCAGCGAACTCAGGGAGGAGGCGAGGTCTGTCGTATTGTGGTTCAATTGTGCGCTGGCACAGGCGGCGCTCAGCAAGCACAAAGCAACGCAGATCACGCGGCGAATCATGGCACCCCCCGGGGCAGGCCTCCCTCTGCCCAGCCCGAAAACTCCTGCCTACGGAAGCCTATCATAACGGTTGTCCGTCAGAACAGAGTGCTCATGTTGGTAGCGAGAATGACCGTCTGGTCGAGGAAGATGTGCCGCCTGGCCAGCCGGAAGCTGTCGCCTGCGCGGCGCAGCACGTCGATGCGCCGGCCGACCCAGCCGTCGACTTCGGAGTTCAGCCGCGTGCGATAGAGGTGGAAGCAGGCCTCGACCGTGACCTCGTCGCCTTCGACACCGGCGATGCGTACGTTGGTCACGAGGTGGCGCGAGCGCGACGGCGGGTTCTCCGACCAGGCGGTGCTGGCCTCGAGCTTCTTGACGCGCATCTCGAGCAGTTGCCGGTCGTCGTCGAAATAGGCCATCGCGCCCGGCTTGGTGAACTCCATGTCGAGATCGCCGACCGTCACTGTGCGCCGGATCGGCATCCAGTAGTGGATGTCGTCGGCCAGCAGCCCCAGCCAGTCGCGATACCGGCGGGCATCGAGCAGCGCCGCCTCGGCGTAGAGGAACTGCTCGACCTCGTGCTGCAGCAGGACGCGTTCGGCGAGCTGCATCACACCGCCGCCGTCGGCGCCGGCGAATGGTTGGCCCTGAGCTCCGCCCAATCGCGCGCCGCCATCCATTCGGTCCAAGAGCGATAGAGCCAGCGTTGCGCGTGCTCGTTGATGCAGGTCTCGATGAAGCGCTCGCCGGTGGCCGAGACGGTCACCCGGTCGCGGCCGACGCCCATGCCGAGGTGATGACCGATCGCGCCGCTCGACACGCCGCGCGCGGCGCGCGTGCTCTGGCTCCAGTTCTCGCCGTCATCCTGCTCGAACAGGCCGGCCGGGCCGAAGGCGTGGTTGCAGAAGCGGATCGCCTGGCGCCGGAACTCGGGCGAGGCGTTCTTCGGCACCACGGTGTACCACCACAGCTCGGTCGACGACGGCCCGCGCGGCAGGCGCAGGCACATCTGCAGGCCGCCCAGGGTGATCCAGAGGTTGGGAAAGATGTTGGGATGCCCGAGGCTGCGCACGCCCTCGGCGCCCATGAGGCCGGCCGCTGCCTTCGGCCGGATGCGGACGATGTTCCCCGGCAGGGTCTTGGCCATCTCGACCCGCTGCTCGTCGCTCAGCCCGTCGATCTGGTCCTGCCGCGCCTTGGGCATGGCCGGGCCGCTGATCGCATGGCCGTACTCGCCCAGCATCACCATCTGCTGGTTGGGCTGCAGGAAGCGGGCGATCTCGGTAAAGCCCGAGCTGTTGGCCGAGGCGTGGCTGTAGGTGACGTGATACCAGTCGAACAGGTTGTCGACCGCGATCTTCCAGTTGCAGTCGATCACGTTCTTCTGGATGCCGTCGATCACCTCGACCTCGCCGAACGCGCCCACCATGCCGAGCCCGGCCAGGCCGACGTCGCCGAGATAGTCGCTGAGCGGCGGCGCGTCCGCGGCCATGGTCGCGAAGACGAAGCCGAGATGACTGTCGACCTGCGCCGCCTTGACCAGGCCATGCCGCTCGAGGTCGAGGTCGTCGCGGTAGTAGGTCTTCAGGCCGGGCACGCCGATCAGCCGGCCGTCGAGGCCGTAGTTCCAGCCGTGATAGGTGCAGACGAAGGACTTGGCCCGCCCCTGCTCGGCACGGCACAGCGCATTGCCGCGATGCCGGCAGGTGTTGAGCAGGACGTTGATGCGGCCGCTCTCATCGCGCACGACGATGACCTGGTCCTCGCCGATGTAGTTCACCAGGTAGTCGCCGGTATTGGGCAGCTGCGACTCGTGGCACATGAAGTTCCAGCCACGGGCGAAGATGCGCTCCAGCTCGAGCCGGTACAGGCTCTCGTCCGACAGCACGCGGCGGTCGAGCACGCCGCGCTCCCGATCGAACAGCGACATCAGCGACGCCCTGCTCCACGACCCGTTGGCCCGCTCTCCGTCCGGCATGCCGCTCCCCCGCTCCTGGATCAAGGCGCCTGGGGCGGAACTCTATCACGGGTACGGCTTGGCGCGGCTACGGCTTGGCCGGGCGGAAGTCCTGCTTGGCGAACGGCAAGGACCTCGGCACCTGGATGACGATCGTCCCGACATCCGCGCTCCGATATCAGGCGTTGCAGGGCGGCCGTCAGCCAGCCGCAGCCATCGGCGAATCCAGCGGTGTCGCGCGCCACACCCGCCGGCGACAAGAGAACGCGCATCGAGAGCTCCCTCGTTCCGATGCGCCAGCCTAGCCAATCCGATGCGCATCGGCACCGCTTCGCTTTATCTTGCGGATGCAGCACAATCGCATTCGCACCATCGACGGAAAGACCCATGCGCTACGGCTTCTATCTTCCCACCCGCGGCCCGCTCGCCACCCGCGACGGCGTCCTCGCCCTGGCGCGCGAGGGCGAGCGGCTCGGCCTGCATTCGGCGATGATCGCCGACCACATCGTCTTCCCGGTGAGCAGCGATTCGCCCTACCCCTACACGCTCGACGGCAAGCATCCGAGCGTCGGCGATGCGCTCGAAGCCTTTTCCATCCTGGGCGTCGTCGCCGGCGCGACCGAGAAACTCAGGCTCGTGACCTCGGTGCTGATCCTGCCCTATCGCAATCCGGTGCTGACCGCGAAGATGGTGGCGTCGCTCGACGTGCTGTCCGGCGGCCGGGTGACGCTCGGTATCGGCGTCGGCTGGCTGAAGGAGGAGTTCGAGGCGCTCAAGAGCCCCGACTTCGAACGTCGCGGCGCGGTGACCGACGAATGGATCGCGATCTTCAAGCAGCTCTGGTCGCAGTCGCCGGCCACCTTCAGGGGCCGGTTCTACGACTACGCCGACATACGCTGCGAGCCGTTCCCGGCGCAGAAGCCGCATCCGCCGATTTGGGTCGGCGGCCATTCGCCGGCCGCGCTGCGCCGCACCGCGCGGCATGCCGACGGCTGGCATCCGGTCGGGGCGGTCGCCGCTTCGCCCCTGCCGCCGGACGAGATACGCAAGCACCTCGACACGCTCAAGCGTTTGACCGAGGCCGAGGGCCGCGACTTCGCGCAGCTCCACATCTCCTACAAGGCGCCGATCTACGACGCCGCGGTGCCCGACCGCAGCGGCAACCGCCGCAGCTTCGCCGGCGCGCCCGAGCAGATCGCCGACGACGTCCGCGCCTTCGGCAAGATCGGCGTGCACGAGCTGATCTTCGACTTCCGCGGCCAGTCGATGGCCGAAAGCGTCGAGCGCCTCCAGCGTTTCGCAACCGAGGTGAAGCCCCTGGTCTGACGCCGATTTGACAGGCCGCGGTCTGGCGCCGGACTTGGGAGCGTGCCAGGGTCGTTGGGCCAACTCGCGGGAGGTCAGCATGCGAATGATTGTCGTGAGTGCACTTTGCGCCCTTGCAGTGGTCGCCAACGCCCATGCTGCGATCAAGGAAGAGCCCGTCACCTATACGGACGGCACGACCACCATGAAGGGCTTCGTCGTCTACGATGACGCCACAACCGCCAAGCGCCCCGGCATCGTCATGGTGCACGAATGGTGGGGCATCACCCCGCACGTCCATACCGAGGCAAAGAAATTCGCCGAGCAGGGCTACACGGCCTTCATCGCCGACATGTACGGTGACGCCAAGACCGCCGACAATCCGAAGGACGCCGGCACCCTCGCGAGTTCGGTGATGAAGGCTCCGCCGACGATGGAATCGCGCTTCAAGGCCGCTCAACAGCAACTCGCCAAGCACGCCACGGTCAATCCGCAGCGCATCGGTGCCGTTGGTTACTGCTTCGGCGGCGCCGTCGTGCTGAACATGGCGCGGACCGGCGACAACCTGGCGGCGGTTGCGGGCTTCCACGCCTCGCTCGGCCTCAACACCCCGGCGCCGACGGCGGGCGCCGTAAAGGCGAAGGTCCTGATCCTGAACGGCGCGGACGATCCCTTCGTGAAGCGCGAGCAGTACGACGCGCTCAAGAAGGATTTCGACGCGGCGAAGGCCAACTACCGGATCATCGAGTATCCCGGCGCCGTGCACGCCTTCACCAATCCCGAAGCCACGGCGATGGGCCAGAAGTTCAACCTGCCGCTCAAGTACGACGCCAAGGTCGACCAGGAAGCGAAGACCGAGGCAGCCAAATTCTTCGCGGCCAATCTGAAGCAGTAGTCAGGGTTCGGTCGAGCGGAAGGCCGCCTCCTCGCCGAGCTTGCGCGCGTGCGCGTAGAGCCGCGGCATCTGCGTCGCCGTGTCGACGTTGAGGCCGAACCGCGCCAGCCGCTCGGCGACGAACGCCGTGATGTCGGCCTGGGTCAGTCGGCCGAGCAGCAGGTACGGCGCCGCCGGATCGACCATTGCGTCAACGGCCGTCAGCGCGTGCACCATCTGCGCCGTGCAGTCGTCGACCCAGGGCTGGTGGCGCTTCTCGGCTGGCGTGTGGTTGCGATGGTAGGCGGCCTGCAGGCCCTTGTCGCAGGCGCCGATCATCATCGCCGCCAGCTTCAGCACCGCGCGCCGCTCCGGCCCGGCGCGCGGGATCGTCGGCCGCCCGCCGCCGTAACGCTCGTCGAGATGATCGACGATCGCACCGCTGTCGATCAGCGTCTCGCCGTCGTCGAGCACCAGCGCCGGGATGCGGCCGAGCGGATTGTGCCCGCGCACCTCCTCGCGATTGCCGAAGCCAGAAACGCAGCTCTGCTCGTAGGGCACCCCCAGGGCCGTAAGGGTGATCGCCACACGCCTGGTGTAGGGCGAGCGGTTGACGCCGATCAGCTTCATCGATGCCTCCGGTCAGGCCGCCAGCACCAGGCGGTCGATCGAGGGCGAGAAGCCGAAACTCTCGTAGAAGCGCTTGGCGTCGCGGTTGAAGTCGTGCACGGCGACCTCGACATGCGTCGCGCGGCGCTGGCGCGACCATTCGACGGCGGCGGCGAGCAGACGGCGGCCGATCTTGCGGCCGCGCTGGTCGGCGCGGACCACGAGATTGTCGACCTCGATCACCTTGCGCGGCACGGCGCCGGCGAAGCCCGACGGCACGCGGGTCAGCAACACGGCGAGGCCGACCACGCCCTCCTCGCTCTGCGCCACCAGCACCGTCGATTCCGGCTGCGCCAGCCAATGGGCAACCTGCTCGCGCGTGCGCGCCGGCGGCGGGAACGGCTGGAACATGTCCGGCCGCGCCTGGCGATGGATCTCGTCGAGCTCGTCGAACAGCGCGCACAACTCCTCGTAGTCGCGCAGGCTCGCCTGACGCACACGAATGGCTAGCGGCGGTCTTTCCGCTTCGTCTGAGAGGGCTTCTGCGATCGACATCTGATCCTCCGTTTGCGGTCCCGCCGCGACCCGGAGGCCCAGTCTCAGAAACAATGAAGCCGCCGGGAGCGGCGGCTTCGTTGGGTTCATGACCTTTCGCGCCGCCTATTTTAGCGACGTAAAATACCAACCCTTGGTGAGCAGGTTCGTGGTCATGGGCGGTTGTTTAAGCCGCCGTGGTGGCCCTGTCAACGGCGGGCACCTATCATCCGGCGATGACCTCCTCGCTTCTCGCCGCCGCGCCGTGGTGGCGGCCCGGCAGCGGACGCGTCCTCGTCGTTCGCGGCGGACGGCCGCTCGTCGGCACCTATCCGATCAGCGGCGCCAAGAACGCCGCCCTGCCGCTGATGGTATCGGCCCTGCTGACGCCGCATCTCGTCACCCTGCGCAACGTGCCCGGCAACCTCGATGTCGCCGTGCTGGCCGCGCTGCTGCAGCGGCTGGGCTGCGAGATGCACTGGTCGGCTCGCGCCGATGGTCTGGCCGTGACGATGTCGGCCGATCGGCTGCGACCGGCCGACATCGACCCGGAACTGGTCTCGCGCATGCGCGCCTCGGTCCTGCTGCTCGGCGCGCTGCTGGCGCGCTGCGGCGAGGCGCGCCTGCCGCTGCCGGGCGGCGACGCCATCGGCCTGCGCGGCATCGACTTCCACATCGCCGGCCTGCGCGCGATGGGCGCCACCATCGCCCTCGACGGCGGGATGATCGAAGCGACGGCCCCCGATGGCCTGCACGGCGCCGACATCCTGCTGCCGACGCCGTCGGTCGGCGCCACAGAGAACCTGATGCTGGCGGCGGTGCTGGCGAACGGCCGCACCATCATCCGAAACGCCGCGTGCGAACCGGAAGTCGCCGACCTCGCCACCTGCCTCGCCGCCATGGGCGCGCGGATCGCGGGCATCGGCAGCCATCAGCTGACGATCGAGGGCGGCCGCGCCCTCGGCGGCGCCGTGCACGCCGTGCTGCCCGACCGCATCGAGTTCGGCACGCTGGCCTGCGCCGCCGCGGCGAGCGATGGCCGCCTCGTGCTGCCGCACGGCCGCATCGCGCTGCTGGGCGCCGCGGCGCCCCTCTACGAGGCGGCCGGCATCGCCATGCACGAGACGCAGGACGGCGTGATCGTCGAGCGTGCCCGCGACGGACTGCGTGGCATCGACATCACGACCGGCCCCTACCCGGCATTCGCTACCGATCTGCAGGCACCGACCATGGCGCTGCTGGCGCTGGCCGCCGGCGCGAGCGCCGTCACCGAGACGGTATTCGAGCAGCGATTCCGCCATGTCGGCGAGTTGCGCAAGCTCGGCGCCAACATCGCGGTCGTCGGCCGCACCGCGCTGGTGCGCGGCGTTGCGCGGCTGCAGGGTGCCGCCGCCACCTGCACCGACGTGCGCGCCGCCGCGGCCCTGATCATCGCGGGCCTCGCCGCCGACGGCGAGACGCGGCTCGACGGCCTCGAGCATCTCGACCGCGGTTATGACGGCATGGCGGAGAAACTGGCGGCCGTCGGGGCGGACATCGCCCGCTCCGACACTAGCGGCTGACTACTCCGCCGCGACAGCCATCGCCTGTTTCAACCCGGGCATGGTGAAGCCGAGCTTGTCGAGCTTGGCGATCATGTCCTTGCCCTGCGCCTCGGCGGTCTCGACCAGCGGCGGTCGCACCGGCATCCACGCCGCGTCGCTGCCGTAATGGGCGATGACGTACTTCAATGCCGGGATCATGACGTAGCCCTGCATCACGCCGCGCACTTCGTTGATCCAGGTCTGCAGCTTCTCGCCCTCAGGCGTGGCGTACTTCTTGTAAGTCTCGGCGATCTTGCCGGGGTTGATGTTCGCCGTGGCGCTGATGCAGCCCGCGCCGCCCGACTTGATGTTGTCGATCAAGGGCTTCTCGTTGCCCGAGAAGACGTCGAAGCCATCCTTGGCGAAGGCGTCGATCATGCTCTTGGTGTGCGACCAGTCGTCGGCGCTGTCCTTCATGCCGGCGATCTGCTTCGGGTAGGCCTTGAGCAGCCGCTCGACCAGCTTGTGGGTGATCGGCACCGCCGACACCGGCGGGATGTGATAGAGGTAGACGCGCAGGCGGTCGTCACCGACGCGCTGCACCACCTCCGAGAAGAAGCGGAACAACCCCTCCTCCGGAACGCCCTTGTAGTAGAACGGCGGCAGCATCAGTACGCCGCCGACGCCGAGCTTGGTGGCGTGCGCGCTGACCTCGGCCGCCTCGTTGATCGAGCAGGCGCCTGTGCCCGGCATCATGCGGTCGGTCGGCACGCCTGCAGAGACCGCCGCTTCGAGCAGGCCCATCCGCTCCTTGGCCGACATCGAGTTGGCCTCGGAGTTGGTGCCGAACACGGCCAGCCCGCAATCCTGGCTAAGCAGCCACTTGCAGTGCGCGATGAAGCGGCCGACGTCGGGCGACAGGTCGCGCTTGAAGGGAGTGACGACGGGCGAAAGAACGCCTTTGATCCGCTGGGCGGCCATGATGTTATGTCCTTCGGGAAATGGCGCGCCTGTTTTCGCATCCAAGCGCCGGAGACGTCTAGTGGCAGAAATCCTCCCGGAAGACGGCTTTGCCGGCACCCTGATCGGCCGGGTCAACACGCCCGCCGGCCCGAGTGTCGTGGCGGTGCGCCGGGACGGTGTTTTCGACATCAGCGCCGCCGCGCCGACCGTCGCCGATCTGTGCAATGCGGCCGATCCGGCGGCGCTGGCGCGGTCGAAGGGCGAGCGGCTCGGTTCGCTGGATGACGTGGTCCACGCGCTACTGGCGCCGATCGATCTGCAGGCGATCAAGGCGGCTGGCGTCACCTTCGCCGTCAGCCTGCTCGAGCGGCTGATCGAGGAGCATGCCAAGGGTGACCTCAGCCGCGCCGATCAAGTGCGCAAGGAGCTCAATTCGATCATCGGCGTCGACATCACCACCATCAAGCCGGGCACGCCCGAGGCCGAGGCGCTGAAGAAGACGCTGGTCGCGCGCGGCGCCTGGTCGCCCTACCTCGAGGTCGGCATCGGCCCCTATGCCGAGATCTTCACCAAGGCGCCGCCGATGTCGGCCGTGGGCTACGGCGCGGAGATCGGCATCCGGCCCGACTCCGACTGGAACAATCCCGAGCCCGAAGTGACGCTGATCGTCAATGCCGCCGGCAAGATCGTCGGCGCGACCTTGGGCAACGACGTCAACCTGCGCGACATGGAGGGCCGCAGCGCGCTGCTGCTCGGCATCGCCAAGGACAACAACGCCTCCTGCGCGATCGGGCCGTTCGTGCGGCTGTTCGATGCGACCTTCACGCTCGACGACGTGCGCAAGGCCAAGGTCGATCTCGAGGTCACCGGGCCCGACCAGTTCCGCCTGCGCGGCTCGAGCGATCTCTCCAGGATCAGCCGCGATCCCACCGACCTCGTGACCCACGCGATGGGCAAGCTGCACCAGTATCCCGACGGCATGGCGCTGATGACCGGCACGCTGTTCGCGCCGACCGAGCAACGCAAGCCGGGCGGCCACGGCTTCACCCACATGGTCGGCGACCTGGTGTCGATCCGCTCGCCCAAGCTCGGCACGCTCACCAACCGCGTGAACCATTGCGACAAGATCGCGCCCTGGACCTTCGGCATCTCGGCGCTGATGCGCAACCTCGCCGGCCGCGGCCTGCTCAAGTGAGCGACCTCACCCGCCTGCCAGCGTCGGAACTGCGGGAGAAGATCGCCGCCAGGCAGCTCTCGCCGGTCGAGTTGATGACTGCCGTGCTGGCGCGCGCGGAGAAGCTGCAGCCGGTGCTGAACTGCTTCATCACCCTGATCCCCGAGCAGGCGATGGCGGCGGCGAGGCAGGCCGAGGACGACGTCATGCAGGGCAAGCCGCTCGGCCTGCTGCACGGCATCCCCTACGCCGCCAAGGACCTGGTGAACACCGCCGGCGTGCGCACCACCTTCGGCTCGCTGCTGCACGAGAACAACGTGCCGAAGGAGGATGCCGTCGCTACCGCGCGGATGAAGCAGGCGGGCGCCATCCTGTTCGGCAAGACCACGACGCCGGAATACGGCCACAAGGCGCTGACCGACGCGCCGCTGTTCGGCCGCACGCGCAATGCCTGGAGCGCCGAGCGCACCTCGGCCGGCTCCAGCGGCGGTGCGGCGGTCGCGGTCGCGGCCGGCATCGGGCCGATCGGCGTGGCGACCGACGGCGGCGGCTCGACCCGCATCCCGGCGGCGGCCAACGGCGTGGTCGGCATCAAGCAGAGCAACGGCGTCATCCCGCACAGCCAGGTCGCCGACCTGTTCGGCAACTATACCTACGTGACGCCGATGACCCGCACGGTGATGGACACCGCCCTGATGCTGCAGGCGATGGCCGGCCCGCACCCCAGCGATCCATGGTCGATCGGCACCATGCCGCAGGACTATGTCGCGGCAGCGCTGCCGGAAGGCGATCTCAAGGGCAAGCGCATCCTGCACAGCCTGACGCTCGGCAACCGCTTCGTGTCGAAGGACGTGGCGGCCGTCTACGAGGCCGCTCTCGTCAAGCTGCGCGACGCCGGCGCCGAGTTGGTCGAGCTTACCGGCGACCTGCCCGACATGGAGCCGATCTGGCGGGTCATCAATCACACCACCTGGCGGGCGCGCTTCGCCGACATGATCCTGCGCGACGGCAACCGCATGACGCCGTCGCTGGTGCGGCAGGTGGCAATGGCCGAGGAATGGAGCGGCGCTGACTACCAGCGCGCGATGTTCCAGCGCGCCGACCTGTTCCGCATGGTGCAGAAGTGGCTCGACGGCGCCGACTATCTCGTGACGCCGACGCTGTCGCGCACCGCGCTGCCGATCGACCAGGACCTGTTCGAGCCGATCGTGGTCGACGGCATCGAGGTCGGCGAGCTGCGCCGCAATTGGTTCCCCTACACCATGCCGTTCAACATCACCGGCCATCCGGCGATCACGGTGAATTGCGGCTTCGGCAGCGACGGCCTGCCGATCGGCCTGCAGATCCTCGGCCGCTTCCGCGACGAGGCGTCGATCCTGCGCGCCGCCGCGATCTACGAGGCGAGCACGCGCTGGCTCGAGCGATGGCCCGACCTCTGAGGCGCCGTCCTCCGCTCACGGCGGAGGAGATCCAGGCGCGCGTGCTCCATCGCGACGGGCTGATCCTGGTGATCGACAAGCCGGCCGGCCTCGCCGTCCATGCCGGCCCGAGCGGCGCGCCGAACCTGGAGGAATGCTTCGACGCCCTGCGCTACGGCCTGCCGCGGCCGCCGGCGCTGGCGCATCGCCTCGATGCCGACACCGCGGGCGTGCTGGTGCTCGGCCGGCATCCCAAGGCGCTGGCCAAGCTCGGCCGGCTGTTCTCCGGTCGCGACACCGAGAAGACCTACTGGGCCGTTGTCGAGGGCGCGCCGCCAGCCGACGAGGGCGTGTTCGACTGGCCGTTGCTCAAGGTGAATACCCGGAGCGGCTGGTCGGTGAAGGTGTCCGACACGGGTCAGACGGCTGTCTCGCGCTACCGCGTGCTGGGCCGCGCGCCCGGCATGAGCTGGCTCGAGCTCACGCCGGAGACCGGCCGCACGCATCAGCTCCGTGTGCATTGCGCCCACGCCGGCTGTCCGATCATCGGTGATCGGCTCTACGGCAAGGCAGCGCCCAACCGCCAACTCCACCTGCAGAGCCATGCGATCGTGCTGCCGCTCAGCAAGACCAAGCCGCCGATCCGAGTCGAAGCGCCGCCGCCGGCGCACATGCTGAAGGCGCTGCAGGCCTGCGGCTACGCGGCTACTGCCGCGCCAGCACCCAGATCCTGAGCGGATCGCCAATCTCGAAGCCGGCCTTCTTCGCCGCGTCGAGCTCGTCGCCCGATTCGTAGCCGACCAAGGGCAGGCCGGGGAACGTCGCCGCGGCGAGCGAGGCGAGGTCCCGCCATACCGCGGGCTCGTCGTCGGCCTCGGCGATCACGTTGCTGAGGCCGACCACGCCGTCGGCGCGATAGAAGGTGCCGCCGGCGACGACGGTGTCGTCGCGCTTGGCCGCGAACATCGCGAAGTTGTGGTCGCTGAACAGTGCGGCGGGGAAATCGCCGCTGCCCGCCGTCACCCGCCCCCAGGCAAGGCCGGAGACCATCGTCGCGGGCTTCGGCACCGCCTTGCGGATCCACTGGGCCTCGAACAGCACCTCGAAGCCCAGCCGGGCGATGTCGAGCGTGCGGAAGCTGTCCTTGACCGCCCAGCGGCCGGGCAGGTGCGACTTCTGCAGGATGCGCACCGCCTGGCGCTGCTCGGCGACGTCTGAATCGCCGGTCGTGAGCGTCACCACGTTGGGATAGAAGCGCGGCACCGGCTCGGCATTGACCCAGGTGTGGGCCAAAAACCGTCCCGCCGTGCCGTGCGCGAAGCACACGGCATTGCACCAACGCGCATTGTTGAGCGCGGCTGTGGCTGTCCAGTCCTTCAGGCCCTGACTTCCTCGCGCTGGAAGACGATGTAGGCGATCGAGAAGACCACGATCATGCCGGCAATCAGGCCCGTGATCTGCGGCCAGATCAAGAGCAGGCTCTGGTCGAACGGCAGCGGCGTGCCCTGGATCATGCCCCGGGTCTGCTGCATCACCAGATTGGCAAACTGGCCGAACGCCTTGGTTTCGGGCTGCAGCAGGCCGATCACCGCCTCGCCGAACAGCGTGCCGGGCGACAGCCGCTGCAGGGCCTGCCCGAACGCCTCCAGAGACAGGACCTCGTCGACGCTGCGGAACTGCGAGGGCGCGAACCCCGTGGTGATCGCCTGGGCGATCATCGGCCACAGGATGAAAAAGAACAGCCACAGGCCGAGCGCGCACAGCGCCGAGGTCGCGGTCGAGCGGAAGATCACCGAGAACAGCATCGCCACCGCCAGCCACACCCCGCCATAGGCGATCGCCACCACCAGGAAGGCAAGCCCGCGCGCCACCTCCGGTCCGCGCGGCGGCAGACCGAGCAGCAGCAGACCTGCGCCGAACACGATCAGAAACAGCGCCGTCAATGCCACCGCGAGAGTCGCAAGGCCGCCGAGGAACTTTCCGAGCAGCAGGGCGTCGCGATAGATCGGCTGCGACAGTACGCGGGAGAGCGTGCGGCGGTTGAACTCGCTGTTCACCGCGTCGAAGCCGAGCCCGATCGCCATCAGCGGGATCATGAAGGTGAGCGCCGCGTAGAAGGAGATCGGCGCCTGCTCCGGCTCGACCGTGAAGATGCGCAGGAACAGAAACTGGTCCGACTGTGTGACCTGGCGCAGCGTCTGCAGGGTGAAGCCCACCGGCAGCGCGCCGAACACGATCACGAACAGGGTCAGCACCATCATGCGGGTGCTGCTGAGGTGATCGGACAGTTCCTTGACGAAGACCGGCCCGAGGCCGGTGAAGGGAGAGCCTTCACGCCGCCCCTGATTACGCTGCACGGCGAGCCTCCTCGAAGTAACGCGTATAGACTTCCTCGAGGCTGGGCTGCAGCTCGGCGAGCCGGGTCAGCGAGCCGCCGGCAGCGACGATGCGCTGTGCCGCGACCGCGCGTACGTCGCGGTCGGCGACGATACGCCAGGCTCCGCCTTCCGGTACGACGCGCTGCACGCCTTCGATGCCCTTGAGGACAGCCGGCACGTCGATACCGCTCGCCTCGACCAGGATCGGATGGCCGGCACCCAGCACCTGGTTCGCGAGCTCGACGACGGTGCCCATCAGGGCGATCTTGCCCTTGTTGAACAGCGCCACCCGGTCGCAAACGCTCTGCACGCGATCGAGCAGGTGCGAGCTCAGCAGCACCGCCACATTAGCCTTCTTCAGCCCGCGGATCATCTCCAGCAGCTCGAAGGTGGCGTGCGGGTCGAGGCCCGAGGTCGGCTCGTCGAGGATCGCGACCTCGGCCTTCTTCATCACGATCTCGGCGATGCCCAGCCGCTGGCGCATGCCGCGCGAGTAGGTCGCGACGCGCTTGTCGGCGACGTCGGCGAGTTGCACCGCCTCCAGCGCCTCCATGATGCGTGCAGTGGTCTGGCGCCGCGGGATGTCGAGCAGTCGCGCGATGTAGACCAGGTTCTCGCGCGCCGTCAGGTTGTCGTAGAAGCCGACCGCGTCGGGCAGGTAGCCGACACGCCGCTTGACCTCGAGCGGCTGGCGCACCGGGTTGAAGCCCAGCACCTCGATCGAGCCGCCGCTGGTCTCGGTGAGACCGAGCATCATCAGGATCGTCGTCGTCTTGCCGGCGCCGTTGGGCCCCAGCAGGCCGAAGATCTCGCCCTTGCGGATGCTGAGATCGATCGCATCGACCGCGCGGGCCGATCCGTAGAGCTTCAGCAGGCCGCGGGCTTCGATGACGTTGTCCACCTCGAGGGGGTCGCTCATCTGCGCCCGCCCGCCGTCAGCGCCGGCCGAAGCGCGCGACCGCGCCCAGCAGGACCAGCAGCGCCACCGCGATGATGCCGATGCCGACGATGCCCCACAGCGTCGAGGTCGTGACGGTGATGCGGAAGTCGGCGTTCGACGACTCGCCCTTGGCATTGGCGCGGAACGAGGCGACGTAATCGCCGGCGATCGTCTTGTCCGACGGCGTCACCGCGACCTGCACGTCTTTCTTCTCGCCGGGCGCCACGCTCGGGATGGTCTTGGGATTGTACTCGGCCTTCCAGTTGGTCGGCACCGAGCCCGAGATCTCGACCTCCTCGAGCGGCGCGGTGCCGTCGTTGCTGACGACCAGCGTATACTCAGCGGTCTTGCCGGCCTGCGCCTCGCCGCTCAGGCGGCCGTCCTTGGCGGTCAGCGACAGGCGGCCCTGGCCGCTGATCTGCAGGGTCACGCGCTGCTCGGCGGTGGCGCCTTCGGCCGCGACCCTGACCAGCACCGGATAGTTGCCAGCCTTGACGTCGCGCGGCGGCGTCACCTTGACCTTGATGTCCTTGGACTGGCCGGCCTCGATCGGGATCGAGCTGATCTCGTTCGAGCCGTAGCCCTCGGTGAAGGTGGCCTGGAAGTTGGCCGGCGCCTGGGCCGACAACGCCACGGTCAGGTCCTTGCCCGAATCGTTGCTGACCGACAGCGTGTACTCGAACGCCGATTTCGGCGTGCCCATCAGCGACGGCAGCTTGGTCTTCATCGTGAGCTTGGCCGGCGTCTCGCTCGCGATGGTGAGCGTCACCGGCAGGGCGATCGCCTGCGAACCGCCCTTGGCATTGATGGTCAGGGTCTGCGAGCCGGGCTTGGCGTCCTTCGGCACGTCGACGCGCAGCTGCAGGCTGCTGCTCTCGTTGGCACCCGGCATCGCCGCGGCGACCGGCTGGCCACCGCCCAGGATGTCGGCCTTCCAGCCGTCCGGCGCGCCCTGCACCGAGAGCGCCAGCGGCTCGGGGGCGAGGCCTGCGTTCTGCAGCTTGAAGCGGATGTTGGCGACCTCACCCGGCCGCACGGTCTGCGACGGATAGTCGGTCAAGAGCCATAGCCCCTTCACGGCCGGGGCTGCCGGCGGATCGGCGGCGAACGCAGGCGTGGCGAGAAGAAGAGCAAGCAGAGCAATCAGACGGCGCATTTCAGGTCCCTGCGTCTTGTAGAAAACATCCCCGTTTTCGTGGGCGCGAAGCTACTGCCCCGAAAACGACGAAAAAAGGGCAAACGGGTCAGGCGGCGGCGCTTGGTCGCGCCTTCATGCGCTCGAACCAGGCGCCGATGTTCTTGTTCGCCGGGTCGAGCGGCTGCTTCACGTTGGCCATGAAGTCGATAAAGGAGAACAGCAGGACGTCGGCCATGCTGATCTTGTTGCCGGCGACGAACGGCTTGGCGCCCATCAGCCCGTCGAGCCAGGCGAGCTTGTCGCGTGCCGTCGCCTTCAGCCCCTCGGCCGCCTCGGGAATGCAGCGGACGCGGTTCTCGAACAGCTTGAGACCTTCGGAGAAGCGGAAGCCGTTGGCTCCCGGCTCGATGATGTTGAGGTCGATGCGGCGGGTCCACATCCGCGTATTGGCGCGCTCGGCCGGCGTGTCGCCGATCAGCGAGGGCGTGTCCTTCTTGATCTCGTCGAGGTACTCGCAGATCGCCGTGATCTCGGCGATCACCGTGCCGTCGTCGAGCTCGAGCGCCGGACACTGGCCGGCCGGATTGACCTTGGTGGTGTAAGGCTCGCGCCGGTTCTCGCCAGCCAACAGGTCGATCTCGACCTTGGGGATGTCGATCCCCTTCTCGGCCATGAACATGCGGACCATGCGCGGGTTGGGGCCGCGCGAGTTGTAGAACTTCATTGTCTCTCCTCCCCTGTCATCGAATCTCATGGCGTGAGACTCGGTCGATGCCAATGGCATAATGCTTTTCCGCCCTCGAGTCTCAAACTCGCAGCGCCCCCTCCCCCAAGATGGGCGGGGTCAGCCCCTCCCTGGCCTCGCGCTCCCAGCGCTCTCAACGATCCAACCAAGCATAGATGGTGCGTCATCAGCTGTATTGCACCGCCGGGCCGAGCGCACCCGGTACTTTTAACGCCATGGCTCCACCAGGATTTTGGTATGGCGCTCGGGGCTGCCCAGCTCCTCGAAGGCACCCTTCACACCATCGAGCCCGACCTTGCCGGTGATCAGCGACGGCGCGTCGACCGCACCCTCGGCCAGCAGGCGCAGCGAGCGGGCGAACTCCTCGGGCGTGTAGCCCAGCACGAACTGCAGGCTCAGCTCCTTCACGATGCCGAACATCGGCTCGATCGTGTCGAGCTCCATGCAGACGCCGACCACGACGATCTTGGCGTCGCGCGGCGCCTTCTCCAGGGTCTGCTGGATCAATCCCGGGACGCCAACGCATTCGAACACCACCGCGCGCTTGCCGGCGGCGAGCTTTGCGTACGGGTCTTCCCTGGCCGGATCGACGACGACATCGGCGCCCATCTTCACCGCGAGCTCGCGGCGCATGGGCGAAAAGTCGGCGGCGACGATCGGCCGGACATTCTTCAGCCGGAGCGCTGCGATCACCGCGAGGCCGACTGGACCGCAGCCCACGACCAAGGGCGCCTCGTCGCCGCCCAGCAGCGCCTTCTCGACCGCGTGCACGCCGACCGCCAGGGGCTCGGTCAGCGCGGCGTGCTCGGTCGCGAGGCCGTTCGGCACTTCGAGCAGCAGCGGCGCCGCCAGCAGCATCTGCTCGGCATAGCCGCCGACATAGCTGTTGGAATAGCCCATGCCCTTGGGGCCATCGGGCCCGAGCATCACCGGCATGGCGCAGACGCGCGTGCCGGCCTTCAGCTTCTTCTCGGTGCTCGGCCCGTAGTCTATCAGCTCGCAGCAAAACTCGTGGCCCATCACCACGTCGCGGTCGAGATCCATCGGGATGCGGCCCGGCACCCGGCGGCTGACCTCGACCACGCGATGGGAATGCTTGGCGGCATGCAGGTCCGAGCCGCAGATGCCGCAGGCCAGCACCTTCACCAGCGCCTGGTTCTGCGCCGGCTTGGGCTCGGGGATCGTATCGACGACGATGTCGCCGCCGCGGAAAATCGCTGCCTTCATGTCTTCTTTCCTCCCAATGCCTTCCGCACGGCCCGTCGCAACGCCGGCAGCACGTCCGTCTCGAACCACGGATTGCGCTTCATCCAGATTCCACTGCGCCACGACGGATGCGGCAACGGAAAAAAGCCGGGGCCGTGCGTGCGAAAGGCCTTTACCGCGTCGGTCAGATTAGCCGTCTTCAGGTAATGCGCCTGTGCATAGCTGCCGACCAGCAAAGTGAGCCGGCAGTCGGTCATCGTCGCCGAAATTCGGGCGTGCCAGAGCGGCGCACATTCGGGCCGCGGCGGCAGGTCGCCGCTCCTGCCCTTGCCGGGATAGCAGAAGCCCATCGGCATCAGCGCGACCTTCGCCGGGTCGTAGAATACCTCTGCGCCGAGCCCGGTCCAGGCGCGCAACCGGTCGCCGCTGTCGTCCTGCCAGGGCACGCCGCTTTGATGGACCTTGGAGCCCGGCGCCTGGCCGATGATGACCAGGCGCGACGTCGGGCTGAACTGCACGACCGGCCGCGGGCCGGCCGGCAGGACCTTCGTGCAAACGGTGCAGGCGCGGACTTCGTCGATCAGCATCTTGTCATCCCGAGCGCAGCGAAGGATCTCATTGCGCTTCAAGCGGCGTGCCGTTGGCCAACGCCATGAGGTCCTTCGCTCCGCTCAGGACGACAGATTTAGGCAATGAAGCTCCGCACCGTGTCGACGAAGGCGTCGAGCCGGTCGTGATGCACCCAGTGGCCGGCATTCTCGAACTCGACCACCTTGGCCGTCTTGAAATACTTCAGCCGGCCGTCCTTCTCCGGGTTGGAGGCCCAGCTCTCCTTGCCGTAGACCAGGAGCGTCGGGCAGGTGATCTGCGTCCACAGCTTCTCGATCTCGGGATAGCCCATGTCGTAGGGCGGGTTGACGCGCACATAGTTGTCGAACTTCCAGCTATAGGTGCCGTCCTCGTTCTGGTTGACGCCCTGCTCGGTGAGATGGCGCGCCTGCTCGGCCGAGAGGTGCTTGTTCTCCTCCTGCATGCGCCTGAAGGCGTCCTCGATGCTGGCGTAGCGTCGCGGCAGGCGGCCGGAGAGCATCCGCTGCTCGTCGATCCAGGCGTTCATGCGGTCGGTCATCGACTTGTTGCCGCGCTCGGCGATCATCTTGGGCGACGGGCCGAGGCCCTCGATCGCAACCAGCTTGCGCACGCTGTCGGGATAGATGCCGGTGTAGCGCAGGCAGATGTTGCCCCCTAGAGAGTGCGAGACGATGGTGACGGGCGCCAGGTTCTGCTGATGGATCAGCTGGGCGAGGTCGTAGATGTAGGCCGACATCGAGTAGTTGCCGTCCGGCGACCACTGGCTGTCGCCGTGCCCGCGCAGGTCGGGGCAGATCACGTGCCAGTCGCGGCGGAACGCCTGCGCCACCCAGTCCCAGTTGCGGCAATGGTCGCGGCCGCCATGGACCAGCAGCAGCGGCGGAGCGTCGGGGTTGCCCCAATCGACGTAGTGCATGCGCAAACGCTGGGAGATGAAATGCCGGGAGGTCGGGCCCGGAACGCCGTCGAGCTTGGTCATGGCGCCAGTGTATAGACTGTCCCCTCGAAAGGGAGAAAGCCCATGGCCAAGACGCTCGCCGGCCGGTGCTACTGCGGCGCCATCCATTATGCGGTGGCGGACGAATTCGCCTACGCCATGAACTGCCATTGCTCGGGCTGCCGGCGCACCACCGGCGCCGCCTTCAAGCCCTTCGCCGGGATCGAGCGCGGCAAGTTCGCCGTCACCCAGGGCCAGGACAAGCTTCTGATCCATGGCCGGGACGTCGAAGAGGCCCACAACGCCCATTGCGGGACCTGCGGCTCCTTCCTCTATTCGCTGGTCCGCGACGGCCAGTACATCCACGTGGCCTTGGGATCGCTGGCCGACGAACCGACCATCCGGCCCACCCACCACATCTTCGTCGGCTCCAAGGCACCCTGGTTCACCATCACCGACGACCTGCCCCAGTATGAGGAGCACATGGTCAGACGAGTTGCTCCTTGAGCGCAGCGGCCTCGTTTTGCAGCAACGGCAGATACTCGGCGATCATGGCCTTGGCCGATTTCTGTTCGGGATGCACGCCGATATTGATCGCCGCCACGACGCGGCGGTCGAAGCGGATGAGCGGGACCGCGATCGAGCGGATGCCGACCTCTGCCTCCCGATCGGCCAGCGCATAGCCCTTCTTGCGGGCATCGAGGATCAAGCGGCGAATCTCGGGTCGAGAGACCACGGTCTGTCGCGTGAAACGCGTCGGCTTCACGTGGGCGAGAAACGCATCGAGTTCCAAATCGGACAGGGCGCCGGCGAGGACACGCCCGAGGGCGCTGCAAAAGATCGGTAGCCGATAGCCGACGCCCAACCCGACCGAGGCCGGCCGCACCGGCTGGGCCCGCGCGATCATCACCGCCTCGTCGCCATCGCGGACCGCCACCGAGCACGAGGCCCCGACCTGGCGGCAGATGCGCTCGCAAACCGGCTGCAGGATGCCGGGCACCGGATCGGCGGAAAGGTAGGAAATCGCCAGTCGCAGGATGCGGGGCGTCAGCCGGAACATCCGTCCCTCGGTCTCGAGATATCCGAGTTCCACCAGGGTCGCGAGCGAACGCCGGGCGGTTGCGCGGGGCAAGTCGACGGCCCGGGCGACATCGGACAAGGTCATCTGGCGGCGATGGTCGTCGAAGGCGTTGATGACGCCGAGGCCGCGCGCCAGCGCCTCAGAAAAATCCGCAGCATTGGCGCGCGCCGCGCGCTTTGCTGCATCTTGCGAACGCAGTCGGCTCATGGGAGTATTCATTATAGAACGAATGTTCGTTAATTGAACAGGGGGGACTCGCCATGACTCCCGAGCAGAACGACCTGATGACCCGCGTCGGGCCCGGCACCAAGTGCGGCGCGCTGATGCGGCATTACTGGCACCCGGTGGCGCTGACCGACGAGCTGCCCGACGAGCGGCCGGCCAAGGCGGTGCGCGTGCTGGGCCAGGACTTCGTGCTGTTCCGCGACGAGCGCGGCCGCCATGGCCTGCTCGACCGCGGCTGTCCGCACCGCGGCGCCGATCTCGCCTACGGCCGGCTGGAGGATGGCGGCCTGCGCTGCCTGTTCCATGGCTGGCTGTTCGACGTCGACGGCAAGTGCCTCGAGACTCCGGCCGAGCCCGAAGGCAGCGTGCTCTGCCAGCGGGTGCGGCAGCGCTCCTATCCGGTGGTCGTCAAGAACGGCATCATCTTCGCCTGGCTCGGCCAATCGGATGAGGGTGGTGAGGCGCCGGCCTTCCCCGACTTCGACTGCTTCCTGGCGCCCGGCACGCACGCCTTCGCCTTCAAGGGCATGATCGACTGCAACTGGCTGCAGGCGCTCGAGGTCGGCATCGACCCGGCGCACGCCTCCTACCTGCATCGCTTCTACGAGGACGAGGACCCGTCGGGCGCCGCCTACGGCAAGCAGTTCCGCGCCAACTCGGCCGATTCCAACATCCCGATGTCGCGCATGATGCGCGAGTACGACCGGCCGACCATCGACATCGAGGGCACCGACTTCGGCCTGCGCCTGTTCACCCTGCGCAAGATCAGCGAGAAGCACACCCATGTGCGGGTGACCAACCTCGTCTTCCCCTACGCCTTCGTGATCCCGATGAGCCCGGAGATGACGATCACCCAGTGGCACGTGCCGATCGACGACACCTCCTGCTACTGGTACGCGATCTTCACCTCGTTCACCGAACCGGTCGACCACCGGCAGATGCGCGAGCAGCGGCTCAGGCTCTACGAGCTGCCCGACTACCGGCCGCGCATCGGCCGCCACAACAACTACGGCTACGACGTCGCCGAGCAGAAGACCAAGACCTTCACCGGCATGGGCTTCGACATCAACGTCCACGACCAATGGGCGATCGAGAGCCAGGGCCGCATCCAGGACCGCAGCCGCGAGCATCTCGGCACCAGCGACAAGGCGATCATCGCCTATCGCCGCATGCTGCTGTCGGCGATCGGCCAGGTGGCGAGCGGCGGCAAGCCGCCGATGTGGCTCGACGCCGAGCGCGCCACCCAGGTGCGCGGGCCGGTCACCGTCGACGGCATGGGCCCGACGGTCGGCTGGGAGGCGTACTGGAAGGAGTTCGACGCCAAGCGCCGCTCCGGCTCGAGCTGGGCGGCCGGCACGCGCTCGCCGCTGGTGGCGTAGATGACTTACCGTCGTCCCGACCGGAGCGAAGCGCAGTGGAGGGACCTCTTCATCAGTCGCGCATCGCACAGAACAGGTCCCTCCACTGCGCCTCGCTTCGCGAGGCTCCGGTCGGGACGACGGTAGACATGCATCTCGCCGAGAAGGCCGGTCTGTGGGATGACGACCGCAAGACCGCGGCGCGCGAGGTCGAGCGCCGCATCCATGCCGGCGAGCTCACCGTGGTGCGGCTCTCCTTCGCCGATCAGCACGGCATCCTGCGCGGCAAAACCCTGACCGCAGGCGAGGTCGGCACGGCGATCACCGGCGGCGTCGGCTTCACCACGACGATGCTGCTCAAGGACACCTCGCACCGCACGGTGTTCCCGGTGTGGGGCGCGGGCGGCGCGTTCGGCTCCCACGAATGGGAGGGCGCGGCGGATTGCATGATGCTGCCCGACCCGTCGACCTTCCGCGTGCTGCCGTGGGCGCCGCATACCGGCTGGATGCTGTGCGACATCGTCTTCGCCGACGGCCGGCCGATGCCGATCAGCACCCGCACGGTCTATCGCCAGGCGCTGTCGTCGCTCAAGGACGCGGGCTACGCATTCTTCGCCGGTCTCGAGGTCGAGTTCCATCTGTTCAAGCTGGAGAAGACGAGCCTCGGCTTCGGCGATGCGGCACAGCCCGGCCAGCCCGGGACGCCACCCGAGGTCTCGCTGCTCAACCAGGGCTACCAGTACCTGACCGAGTCCCGTTACGACGAGATGGACCCGATCCTGGAGATCCTGCACACCAACATCGCGGGCCTCGCCCTGCCCTTGCGTTCTCTCGAGGTGGAGTTCGGACCGAGCCAGGTCGAGTTCACCTTCCGCGCCGGCACGGGCCTGGCGCCGGCCGACGACATGGTGCTGTTCAGGAGCGCCACCAAGCAGATCGCCCAGCGCAACGGCTATCACGCGACCTTCATGTGCCGACCGAAGGTACCGAACGTCATGTCGAGCGGCTGGCATCTGCACCAGTCGCTCAAGGACAAGGCCGGCAACAACGCCTTCGCCGATCCCAACGAGCCGTTGTCCGCGGTCGGCAAGCACTGGATGGCGGGCCTGCTGGAGCACGCCCGTGCCGCGGCCGCCTTCTCGACGCCGACGCTGAACGGCTACAAGCGCTACCGCCCCTTCTCGCTCGCGCCGGACCGTGCGATCTGGGGCCGCGACAATCGCGGCGTCATGGTGCGCGTGCTGGGTTCGCCGGGCGACAAGGCGAGTCATCTCGAGAACCGGGTCGGCGAGCCGGCAGCGAATCCCTACCTCTACATGGCGAGCCAGGTCGTGGCCGGCCTCGACGGGCTCATGCGCAAGGCCGATCCCGGCCGCTCGGCCGACACGCCCTATGAGGCCAAGGCGCCGATGCTGCCGCGGTCGCTCGACGAGGCGCTGGCGGCATTGCGCGAGGACAAGGTGTTGCGCGCGGGCTTCGGCGATTTCTTCGTCGATTACTACCTCAAGCTCAAGCAGGCCGAGATCGACCGCTTCAATGCGGAGGTCAGCGACTGGGAGCAGCGCGAATACTTCTCCACTTTCTAGAATAGTCGATCGCACCGGCCGCTGCGGCGCGAAGGACAAGCACGGCGCCAAGCAGCGTGCAAGGCCAGGCGATCAATCCGTAGCGCCCGGTATTGAGGAAGAAGAGCAAGGGTGGATGTGCGGCAACGATGATTGCCAGCAAAGTCACAGTCGCCGGAGTCCGAATCCGCTTGAACAGCACGAAGGCGAGCAGGAGCGCGAGCGCGGCTGCCCGCAGCCAGACGCACTTGCCCATTCGTCTGTGACGAGATCGCTGAGCCACGACTTCAGATGGCCGACGATGGCCAGCCGTGCGGCGTCGCTCCGGTTCGTTGCAAGGCCGAGCACGACTCGCCTCGAGAAGAGCCAATTGTGCAGCGCCGCGGTCCCGAGGAAGGCGAAGCCGGCGGCCACGACCGCCAGACGCGAAGGCCGCAGGACCGGCCGCAAGTGCCAAAGGCTGCAGACCATCACTGCCCCTGCGGCCAGCCCGAAGTTGGCGCGCAGGAATACGGCGACGGAGACCAGAATCCCCGGCACGACCAGAGCGCCGAAGGTCGGCACGATCCTGCCGTCCGCGAGGCGGACCAGGATCGCGCTGCCGGTCAGGAAGGCGAGCGCCGCGGCGCCGTCGGCCCAGTGGCCGAAATAGACGTGCAGCCAGATGTCGAGGTCGAGCAGGAACGGCTGGGTGAGAAGCTTCGGGCCGCACAGGAATGCCGCGCATAGAACCAGCGCGGTGGCCGCATTCGCAAAGGTGGCGATGAAATAGAAAAGGCCGACGACCGTGAGGGAGGCAAAAAGGATCGGACCGAATTCGGAATCGCCGAAAATCGCCAGCGTCGTCGCCTCCAGGTAGCGCATTCCCGGCATATAGACATAGACGTCCTCGCTTCCTCTCAGCGCCTCCTTGACGTCGCCGCGCCTTGCATCCCACAGCACCGACCGGGCGAAGGCGACGTGGCGATAGCCGTCCATGTCGATCGGCAGCACCCGGTATTTGCGGAAATTCGACGCGCTCGCCGGATTCGCGGATCCTTCGCTAAAGCGCGGAGGTTACTCCGCGCGACTCAGGATGACAGACGTCCCATCACCGCTTCCGTCTCCTTCACCAGGGTCGCGATCAAGTCCGCCGCCGGCATCTCGCGGGCGAAGGTCGGCGCCTGACCGCTCCACAGCGGCGTGAAGTCGGAAGATCCCCTGGCCTCGCCCGCAGCGCGCATCGGCTGGCTGGCGCCGGCCGCCAGCGGGAACTGCGGCGCCTCGGGACACATCGGCCCGACCTCGCGGACGTAGCGGTTGACGATGCCGCGCGCCGGCCGGCCGGTGAAGACGTTGGTCAGCGTCGTGCTGTTGTCGTGTGCCTGCTTCAGCGCCGCGCGGTGCAGCGCCGAGGTCTTGGCCTCGGGCGTCAGCAGGAAAGCCGTGCCGATCTGCACGCCGGCCGCGCCCAGCGCCAACGCCGCCACGATGCCGCGGCCGTCGCCGATGCCGCCGGCGGCGATCACCGGCACCTTCACCGCATCGACGACCTGCGGCACCAGCGCCATCGTGCCGGCCTGCCGCGAGATGTCGTCGTTCAGGAACATGCCGCGATGGCCGCCCGCCTCGTTGCCCTGGGCGATCACCACGTCGCAGCCGTGGTCCTCCAGCCAGCGCGCCTCCTCCGCCGAGGTCGCCGAGCTGGTCACCAGGAGGCCGGCATCCTTCACGCGCTTCAGCAGCGCCGGATCGGGCATGCCGAAATGGAAGCTCACGAGCCTGGGCTTGAACTCCAGCACGACATCACACATCGCCGCCGAGAACGGCGCGCGGGTCGGCGCATTGCGGCCGGCATCCGCCGCCAGGCCGAGCTCGCCATAGTAGGCCTCGAGTCGCTTGCGCCACCCCGTCTCGCGCTTGTCGTCGGGAACGGGATCGTCGTGGACGAAGAAGTTGACGTTGATCGGCCGGGCCGTGCCCTGCTTCACGATCTGCAGCTCGCCGCGCAGCGTCTCGGGCGTCAGCATGGCGGCAGGGATCGAGCCCAGGGCGCCTGCCTCCGACGCCGCGATCGCCATCTGCGGCGAGACGGCACCCGCCATCGGGGCCTGGAGGATCGGATGCTCGATGCCGAACAGGTCGAGCAGACGTCGGTCGTTCCACTTCATCGGACGCTCCTTGGTTCACGGCAAGGATAGGGCGCTGCGACCATCGCAAATAGTGATTTATATCGATCACGCCCATCGGTAAATTCGATGGCATGGACACGAGAGACATCGCCACCTTCGCGACCGTCGCACGGCTGGGCGGCATGGGCCGCGCCGCCCGCGCGCTGAACACCGTTCAGTCCAACGTCACCCAGCGTGTGCGGCGGCTGGAAGAGACGCTGGGGGTGGCGCTGTTCGAGCGCAGCCGTTCGGGCGCCCGGCTCACCGCCGCCGGCGCGCGGCTGATGCCCTACGCCGACCGGCTCGATGCCTTGCTCGAGGAGGCGGGCCGGGCCGCGCGCGACGACGGCGCGCCGCGCGGCATCCTGGCGGTCGGCGCGCTGGAGACGACGGCGGCGCTGCGCCTGTCGCCCCTGCTCGCCTCCTACGTCGCCGCCCATCCGAAGGTCGACCTGGTGCTGCGCACCGGCACCACCGCGGAGCTGATCGAGCGCGTGCTGGCGCGCGAGCTTGAAGGCGCCTTCGTCTGCGGCCCGGTCGCCCACGCCGATCTCGCGGCGACGCCGCTCTTCGAGGAAGAGCTCGCCCTGCTGAGCGCGCCGGCACATCGCTCCGTTGCGGAGCTGCTGCGCCAGCCCGACCTGCGGTTGATCATCCTGCGCGCCGGTTGCTCCTATCGCCAGCGGCTGGAAGAGCTGCTGGCGCGGCGCGGCATCGTCGGCCTGCGTCGCCTGGAGTTCGGCACGCTCGAGGCGATCCTCGGCGCGGTCGCCGCGGGCCTCGGCATCACGCTGATGCCGCGCACGCTCGTCGGTCCCGGCTGGCGCGGCGGACGCATCGCCGTCCATCGCCTGCCCAAGGCCGAGGCGCGGGTCCAGACGCTGTTCGTGCGGCGGCGCGACATGCTGTGCTCGAGTGCGTTGCTGGCGTTCCAGAAGCACGTCAGCAAAGGCAAAACCCGATGATGCATTTCGAGGTGGCCGATCTCCACGGCAACATGCTCTCCTTCGGAATGGAAACCCCGAAGACCTGAAGGATCACGACATGGAGCTCTGGCAGTACGACGCGACCGAAACAGCGCGCCTCATCCGCACGGGCCGCGCCTCGGCCCGGGAGGCGGTCGATTCGGTGCTGGGCCGCCTGCACAAGGTCAATCTGGCGATCAACGCCGTGGTGCGCGTCTACGAGGACGAAGCGCGCGCCGCCGCCGAGACCGCCGATGCCGCGCGCGCCCGCGGCCATGCATTGCCGCCGCTACACGGCGTGCCGGTGACCATCAAGATCAACGTCGATGTCGCCGGCAAGCCGACCGACAACGGCGTCATTCCGCTCAAGGACTTCGTGGCCAAGGAGGACAGCCCGGTCGTCGCCAACCTGCGCAATGCCGGCGCCATCATCATCGGCCGCACCAATGCGCCGGCCTTCTCGATGCGCATCTTCAGCGACAACGCCCTGCACGGCCGCACGCTCAATCCGCTCGATCCGACGGTGACGCCCGGCGGCTCGAGCGGCGGCGCGGGTGCCGCGACCGCAGTCGGCATCGGCTGCATCGCGCACGGCAACGACATCGGCGGCTCGGTGCGCATTCCCGCCTATTGCAACGGCGTGGTCGGTCTGCGCACCGGCTTCGCGCGTATCCCCTCCTACAACGCGACCGCGGCCAATGCCGGCCGGCCGATCGGCGCCGTCCTGATGGCGGTGCAGGGTCCGCACACCCGCACGGTGCGCGACGCGCGGCTGGCGCTCGAGGTGATGGCCCGGGGCGACACCCGCGACTGGCGCTGGAACGACGTGCCGATGCGCGGGCACCCGCCGGCCCGGCCGATCAAGGTCGCGCTGGTGCCGGAGTTCCCCGGCTGCACGACGCATCCGGCCCAGGCCGCGGCGGTGCGCGCGGCCGGCAAGCATCTGCAGGCGGCGGGCTATGTCTGCGAGGAGGTGCTGCCGCCCGACCTCGAGCGCGGCGTCGAGCTGTGGCACGCCATCATCGCCACCGAATCGCATCACGGCCTGTGGCCCAACATGCAGAAGATGGGCGATCCCGACGGCATCGCGGCGATGCGGGCGTGGCTCGACCTCCACAAGCCGGTCGATCTCGCGGCTTACCTCGGCGCGCTGACCGAGCGCGAGGGCGTGCTGTTCCGGTGGATGGGCTTCCTGCAGCAATGGCCTCTCGTGATCCTGCCGACCTTGGCTGACCTGCCGCCCAAGCAGGTGGCCGACACGACGGTCGAAGGCCAGCGCGCGATCTTCGATTCCATGCGCCCGACCCTGATGGCGCCGTAGCTCGGCCTGCCGGGCCTCGCCGTGCCGGTCGGCCGCAGCGGCAAGCTGCGCACCGGCGTTCAGATCATGGCGATGCGCAACCGCGAGGACCTCTGCTTCGACGCCGGTGAGGTCATCGAGGCGGCCGAGGGCGTGGTGACGCCAGTGGACCCGGCAAAGGCCTAGCCGCGCGCCGGCAGCGAAACGCCGGCGCCGCGCAGCTTCTGCTCCAGCACCGGGATGCCGGCGGCCGTGTTGCCGGCGCGGCACTGCTCGACGGCGACCTGGCCGTCGAGGCTACCGGTGTTGGGACTGTGGCTGCCGACCTTCACGACGTAGCGGTAGTAGTCGCGGATCAGCGAGTTGCAGTAGGCCGTGTCGGCGGACTGCGCCATGGCCGAGACGGGGAGTGACGCCGCGAGCAGCAGCGCCAGCAAACGGATGGTGATCATGATGGCCTCCTGCGCTCTATACGCACGGCTGGCGATGCACGATCACTTGATCACTTCACGGAAAATGCAGTTCTCGACGCCCGATCCCGACACCGCCGCCTTCGACGACCATTGCCACAGCGGCGTCCAGTAGGCGGCGCTGATCTCCCGCGCCGCCTTCGGATCGTCGACGATGTAGCCGAATTCCTGCAGGTTCACCGGGTACATGTTGTCCGAGCCGATATAGAAGGTGCGGCCGTCGACCATCCAGAACTTGGCGTGGTTGGCGATCGGCACGCCGCCCGGCCAGCTCGCCTCCGGCCCGAAACGATAGGGCGCGAGATGGACGTGCTCGCACAGCAGCGCGTTCACCGGATCGGGACCGCGACGGATCTCCCAGCGCGACAGCGGATCGCGCGCCTCGACGCGGCGCTCCACCTCGCGACGCAGATGGCGGGCGAGCTGCTGCAATGTCACGTCGTTGGAATAGGTGCTGCCGCTCCTGCCCTTGGCGCCGAGGTTGGAGAGCACGATGTAGATGTCGCCCTGGCCGCGGCGCAGGAAGTCGATCAGCCGGTCGATCGTGCTGTCGGGGAACAGCACGTCGGCGCGGCCGAGGCCGAAGCCGAGATCCTGCTGCACGATGCGGATCTCGTGTCGCGCCGCCGCCAGCATCATGTCGCGCGCGACGTCGCTCTGGTTGGCGAAGTCCTTGGTGATCCCGGCGCCTAGCCGGCCGACGGCGAGGATCGGCACCCCGTCTCTTCCCGCGATCGCCGGCAGCGGCGTCGGTGACGGGCAGCGGCCGCTGCTGCCGGCAAGCGCGATCGGGTCCTTCTTGCCCGTATTGGCGCAGACGTACTGCCAGAGCCGGTCGATGTAACGTACGGCGCTCGCTGCGGCCGGCCCCTGCAGGCGCATCGACAGATCGCCGACCGGCGAGGCGTGCAGGTAGTCCTTCGCCCACAGGTTATGGCCGCCGACCAGCGCCTCGCGGCCGTCGACGGCGACGATCTTGGCGTGGTTCCAGGAATAGCTGTCGCAATCCTCCGTCGCGACGCACGAGCGGAAGGCCGCGACGCTGAGATCGATGCGTGTCGTGTCGATGCCCTCGCTGAGCGCCTTGAGGAAGGCCGGCACGTCGACATTGTCGGGCGGGTACTGGCCGAGGATCACGCGCACCGTGATCGGCCGGCTTCGACTTGCCAGCGACTGAAGGGCGCTCCGCAACGCTTCCAGGAACGGCCCGTCGGGCGAGGGCTGCAGCAGCGCGATGTCGACCCGGCGCTGCGCCGAGGCGACCAGGTCGTGCACCAGTCGCACCAGGCTGTCGGAATGGCCCGGCGGCAGATCGCTCGCCTTGCGGCCCCACATATCGTCCGGCGTGTGCACGATCCAGTCGCCGCCGAGACGGTTGCCGCGCGTCAGGTCGTAGGTGATGCCGGCGTAGGCGCCGGTCGGATCGCTCTTCGCCAGCTCGGCACGCAGCTGCTCGACCACGGGCACACCGGACGAAAGATCGGGCGGCCGGATGCCGCGGTCGCGGATGACGGTCGCCACCGCCGTCGAATCCGTCAGCGCTCCGGCATAGCGGCCGGCGAGATGCCGCGATATGGCGCTGTTGGGCAGGTTGCCGCCGCACGAGGCAAGCACCGTCGCCAGTGCCGCAACGATCAGAAGCCGAAGAGACATGGACAGTGCGGTCATCCCCTCCCAAACTGCGGCGCGACGAGAAACGCAAGAGAAGGCTTGAGGTTTCATCACAATGAGCAAGGCATCGCACGAGATCGGCTGGATTGGCCTGGGTCGCATGGGTGAAGCCATGGCCGCGCGCCTGATCAAGGCCGGCCACAAGCTCTCGGTCTGGAACCGCACGGCATCGAAAGCCGATCCCCTCGCCCAGATCGGTGCCGAGGTCGTCATCGACAAGACCGCGATGGCCCACTGCGCTACCGTCTTCACCATGGTGTCCACGACGGACGACCTGAAGGAGATCCTGTTCGGTTCCGGCGGCGTGCTGGCCGGCAAGGCGCGGCCCAAGCGCGTGGTCGACATGTCGTCGATTTCCGACACCGGCTCGGCCGACATCCGCAAGGAACTGACCAAGGCCGGCGTCGCCTATCTCAGCGCACCGGTTTCGGGCAACGCCAAGGTGGCGAAGGCCGGCAAGCTGCTGGTCGTCGCTTCGGGCCCGAAGGCCGAGTACGACGCAGTGCAGCCGCTGCTGGCAGCGCTCGGGCGGGCGGCGATGTATGTCGGCGAGGGCGAGCTCTCGCGCATCTGGAAGATCGCGCACAACACCATGTTCGGCGTCATCATCCATTCCCTGTGCGAGATCACGCTGATGGCCGAGAAAGCCGGCATCCCGCGCCACGTCTTCCTCGCCTCGATCAACGACAGCGTGCTCGGCTCGATGTACACCCGCTACAAGACGCCGGCGCTGGTCAACCTCGATTTCACCACCACCTTCACGCCCAAGCTGCTGCTCAAGGACCTGGAGCTCGGCATGGGGGCGGCCAAGGCGCAGGGCGTGACGATGCCGACCGCATCGGCAACGCGGGAGAGCCTGCAGTCGCTCGCCAACCAGTACCCGGGTGACATCGACTTCTCCGTGCTGCTGCTCGAGCTGGCGCGCGCCGCCGGCATGAAGCTCGAGCCGGAGAACGTGAAGGTCGGCGACGGGCTCTGACCATGGCGCTGCTCCTGCTGCGCTCCGGCATCGTCGTCACGCAGGATGCGGCGCATGGCGTGCTGCCGGCCGGCGATGTGCTGGTCGAGGGCGATCGCATCGCCGCGATAGCACCGCGACTCGAGGCGCCGAACGCCGAGGTCGTCGACTGCAGCGGCCACTTCGTGCTGCCGGGCCTGATCAACGCCCACATGCATACCTGGCAGACCGCGCTGCGCTCGGTCGCCGCCAACTGGACGCTGCTCGAGTACTTCCGCCACGTCCATGCCGGCCTCGCGACGGTCTTCGTGCCCGAGGACGTCCACATCGCGACGCTGGCCGGCGCGCTAAACCAGCTCGACCACGGCGTCACGACGCTGGTCGATTGGGCGCACAACAACCCGACGCCGGCCCATACCGACGCAGGCGTCGAGGCGCTGCAGCAGAGCGGTATCCGCGCCGCCTTCTTCCACGGCTCGCCCAAGCCCGATCCCAAGCCCGGCGAGCCGCACTTCTCCGAGGTCCCCCACCCGCGGTCCGAGATCGAGCGTCTGATGAAGGGCCCGCTGTCCGACCGCAACGCCCTGGTGATCCTCGGCATGGCGGTGCTGGGCCCACACTACTCGACGCTCGAGGTGAGCGCGCACGACTTCGCGCTGGCGAAGGAGCTGGGGCTGATCGCGTCGATGCACCAGGGCGGCGGCGAGGCCAGAACTCCCGGCGGCTGGGAGGCGCTGATGGCGCAGGGGCTGGTCGGACCGCACATCAACGTGGTGCACGGCAACAACCTCACCGACGCGCAGCTCAAGGCGTTCGTCGAAGCCGGCGTCACCTTCTCGATCACGCCGGAGAACGAGATGGCGCAGGGGCACGGCCATCCGATCACCGGCCGGCTGCGGGCGCTGGGTGCGGCGCCGTCGATCGGCGTCGACCTCGAATCGGCGATCGCCGGCGACATGTTCACCGTCGCGCGCATGGCGCTCGCCAGCCAGCGCGCGCTCGACAATGCGGCGGAGCGGGCGAAGAGCGGCGGCATCCCCGGCACTTCGACGATCCCGGTGCGCGAGGCGCTCGACTGGATGACCACGCGCGGCGCGGCGATGCTCGGCATGGGCGACCGCATCGGCAGCCTGGCGCCGGGCAAGCAGGCCGACATCGCCATCATGTCGCTCGGGCCGCTCGCCATGTGGCCGGTGCACGACGCGGTGGCAACCGTGGTCATGCAGGGCAGCGGCGCGCGGATGCGCGACGTGCTGGTCGCCGGCCGCTTCGCCAAGCGCGACGGCAAGCTGCTGCGCGCCGACCTGGCCGCCATCCGCACCAAACTCGCCGCCTCGGGCGAACGCATCCTGGGGCGCTTGAACGTGCCCAGCATCAGCCGCCAAGTTGCCGCCGAATGAAGAAACAACGGGAGGAAACCAATGCGTCTCTTGATTGCTGCGCTCACCGCGGCATTGGCAAGCACGACCATCGCCCGGGCGCAGACCTGGCCCGAAAAGCCGGTCCACGTCATCGTCGCCTTCACGCCCGGCAGCGCGACCGACGTGATCGCGCGCTCTCTGTCCAATGAGCTGTCGGCCAAGCTCGGCCAGCCGGTGATCGTCGAGAACAAGCCCGGCGCGGGCGGTACCATCGCCGCCGGCCTGGTCGCCAAGGCGGCACCCGACGGCTACACGCTGCTGGTCAACTCGTCCGGCCACACGGTCAGTCCGTGGATCTACGCCAACCTGTCCTACGACACGGCCAAGGACCTCCGGGGCGTCAGCCTGCTCGCTCGCCAGCCCAACATCATGGTGGCTTCGCCCGACAAGGGCTGGAAGACCGTCAACGATCTCGTCAAGCAGGCCAAGGAGCAGCCGGGCAAGATCTCGTTCGCCTCGGCGGGCGTCGGCAGCGCCACCCACATCAACGGCGAGAAGTTCAAGGTCGCCGCCGGCATCGATGTGCTGCACGTGCCGTACAAAGGCACACCCGAGGCGCTGAACGACGTGATGGGCGGCCGCGTCGAGTACTTCTTCTCGCCGGTCGTCTCTGCCCTCTCGCTGATCCGCGACAAGCGGGTGGTGGCGCTGGCCAACGGCAGCCCGAAGCGCTCCTCGGTGCTGCCCGACCTGCCGACCACCGAAGAGGCCGGCTACAAGAACAGCGGCTACGACTATTGGGCCGGCCTGCTGGCGCCCAACGGCACCCCGCCGGCAGTGATCGACAAGCTCAACAAGGCGGTGATCGAGGCCCTCGCCCTGCCCGAGGTCAAGGAGCGGCTGGCCAAGATCGGCGGCGATCCGTCGCCGACAACGCCCAAGGAGTTCGACGAGCTGGTCGTGCGCGAGCTCGGCGAATATCGCGACCTGGTGAAGGCCGCCGGCATAAAGGCACAGTGATGAGCAACACCCTTCTGCAGACCACCGTCGTCGGTTCCTATCCGCAGCCCGACTGGCTGGTCGATCGTGCGCTGCTGGCCAAGGGCGTGCCGCGCACGCGCCTGCACGAGCTGTGGCGCGTCCAGGACCCGTTCCTGCAGCAGGCGCACGACGACGCCACGCTGCTCGCCATTCGCGACATGGAGCGCGCCGGCATCGACATCATCACCGACGGCGAGATGCGCCGCGAGAGCTACTCCAACCACTTCGCGACCGCGCTGGAGGGCGTCGACAACGACAAGCCGGCGGAGATCGTCAACAACCGCGGCCAGAAGACCGTCGTGCCGCGGGTCGTCGGCGAGATCCGGCGCACGCGGGCCGTCGAGCTGCGCGACATGCAGTTCCTGCGCGCCAACACCGACAAGCAGGCCAAGATCACCCTGCCCGGCCCCTTCACCATGGGCCAGCAGGTGAAGGACGAGTTCTACAAGGACGCCGAGGCGATGTGCATGGACTACGCCGCGGCGGTGAACGAGGAGGCGCGCGAGCTGGTCAAGGCCGGTGCCGACGTGATCCAGCTCGACGAGCCCTGGCTGCGCAACAACCCCGACGAGGCCAAGCGTTACGCCGTCAAGGTGATCAACCGCGCGCTCGAGGGCATCGCCGTGCCGACGGTCGTGCATCTCTGCTTCGGCTATGCCGCGGTCGTCACCGGCCTGAAGCCGACCGGCTACTCCTTCCTGCCGCAGCTCGCCGACACCATCGCCCAGCAGATCTCGATCGAATCGGCGCAGCCCAAGATCGATCTCGGCGTGCTGAAGGACCTCGCCCCCAAGAAGGTGATGCTGGGCGTGATCGACCTCAGCGACCGCGAGGTCGAGACGCCCCAGAAGGTCGTCGAGCGCATCCGCGCCGGGCTGAAGTACCTGCCGCCCGACAAGCTGCTGCCCGCCCCCGACTGCGGCATGAAATACCTGCCGCGCGCCACCGCCTTCGGGAAGCTGAGGGCGCTGGCCGAGGGTGCCGCGATCGTGCGGCGCGAGCTTTAGCTGTCATCCCGAGCGTAGCGAGCGATCCATCCTGGTCCGCATAGATCCCTCGCTACGCTCGGGATGACACTTCCCACGCGCGTGGGAAGCCTCCGATGCCGATGGCGCGGGGCTTTTCAGCGAATCCTGCCGCAACACCCCCACCCCCCAACGGTGCTAGGATACCGCGCCAGGCGGATTACCGGGCGATCGTGGTCCCGGCGGGATCGGAGGTGACGGTGACCGGCGCGCCGTTGCGGATCGCCTTGCCGGTCCATTTGCCGTCGGGCGTCCGGCGCAGGTCGTGGATGTCGCGATAGCCCTGCGACTGCAGCCGCGCGGTCACACCCGCTGCGCCGGCGGCGGCCGCCTGACCGCGGGTCTGCGCGAAAGCCGACGCCGACATCAGGACGAGCGCCGCCGCGAATACTAACCGGGTCATGACGCCAGCTTCCCCTTCAGGACAATGCCGGACCGCACACCGGTCGCCTCGCCGTTCTCGAAGGTGACCGCTCCGTTGACCAGCGTCGCGCGGATGCCCTCAGCCTTCTGCACCAGCCGGCGCGCGCCGCCCGGCAGGTCCTTCTCGACTGTCGGCAGCTGCGGGCGGATGCGGTCCTCCTCGAACAGCACGATGTCGGCCTGGTAGCCCTCGCGCAGCAGGCCGCGGCCCGGCATCTCCCAGGCGACGGCATTGTCGTGGCTCAGCTTCTTGATCGCCTGCTCGAGCGTGAAGGCGCGCCGCTTGCGCACCCAGTAGCTCAGGAAATGGGTCTGCAGCGACGAGCCCATCTCCTGGCAGACGTGCGCGCCCGAATCCGAGAAGGTCGCAAGCGTGCGGTCGTGGCGCAGGATGCCCAGCACATCCTCCGGCGATTCGTTGACCAGCGGCTGCACATAGATCTGGTTGTCGTCGACCAGCGACAGGTCGATCATCACCTCGACCGGATGCTGGCCGCGCCGCTCGGCGAGCTGCTCGACGGTCGGATCGTCCCAGTCGACGCCCTTGAGCGCGAACAGGTTGGCGTAGTCGGGCTTGCGCGGATCGGTGGTTGCCGCCCCGCCGCCCTGGAAGGTCTTGTCGCGCGGCTTCATCGCGCCCTCGGCGGCGACCAGCGCGCGCCGCACCTCGGGATCGCGCAGCCGCCTCTTCTGCTCGTCCAGCGGCAGGGCGCGGATCGGCTTCCACGCCGGCAGCACGTCGAATGGCAGGTAAGACTTGAGCGAGAAGATCGCGTTGATCGAGCGCGTCGTGCCCTGGCCGAACATGCGTCCGCCCGCCGCCACCGTGTCGTCGATGTACTTCGTCTGGTAGTTCCAGGTCGTCGGGTCCTCGCCCTGCTTCGTCGACAGCACGCCGAACATGATCGGCCGCTTTGTCGCCAGCGCGACCTGGCGCAACCGCTCGAGGAAGGCGCGATGACGCGGTCCGCTGCCGATGTCCGGCCCGATCTGGAAGATGCCGGCGTCGAGCTCGGCCATCGCGCCGATGATGCGGTCGATCTCCTCCCACTCCGCCAGCCGGCTGGCGACCGGCGTATCGTCCGGCGTGAGATGGGTCGAGGCGCGCGAGCTCGAGAAGCCGAGCGCGCCGGCCTTCAGCGCCTCCTGCACGGCCCGCGCCATGCGGGTCATGTCGTCATCGGTCGCCGCTTCGCTGAGCGCCCGCTTGCCCATGACGTACATGCGCAGCGCCGAGTGGCCGATATACATGCCGTAGTTGATCGCCTTGGGCAGACGCTCGACGGTCGCGAGATATTCCGGGAAGGTCTCCCAGGTCCAGTCGATGCCCGCGGCCATCGCCTCGGTCGGGATGTCCTCCACCGCCGACAGGCACCGCGCGTACCATTCGCGATCCGAGGGCTTGCAGGGCGCCAGGGCGAAGCCGCAGTTGCTCATCACCACCGAGGTGACGCCGTGCCAGCACGAGCAGCTGCCGATCGGATCCCACGCCACTTGAGCGTCCATGTGGGTGTGGCCGTCGATGAAGCCCGGCGAGACGATCAGCCCGTCGGCATCGAGCGTGCGCGCCGCGGCCGTCGTCACCTTTCCGATCTCGGCGATGCGGCCGTCCTTGATGCCGATGTCGGCGGTGAAGCGCGGCTTGCCCGAACCGTCGACGACGGTGCCACCGCGAATGACCAGGTCCAACGCCATGTTCTCCTCCCGTGGGCTAGGCCGTATACTCCTAAACAGGCGCTAATTCTTAACATTCCCTGGCTTGTGTCCGCCATTCCGTAGGACTATCGCCCCTGCAGGTGTGGTAGGCTCTGCGCCAGGCCCCCGGGCGTGGCCCTAATGTCGTCGGCAGCAGTATGCCCGAATTGGGCGATGGCGTGGCATCCGTTCAGCGTTGGTACATCTGCCGCGCGCACTGACGGAGAACCGACATGGCAACCTGGACTCCTGATCCCAGCTTCTACCCTTCGCCGCGCATGGCGATGAAAGCAGCGCCGGAGAAGCTTGCGTACGTCGCGGCCTTCGATCCGGCACGAACGGTGCCGGACGAGATCGACGTGATTGACGTCGATCCCGCTTCGCAGCGCTATTCGTCCATTATCGGCAAAACGGCGATGCCCAACGCGGGTGATGAGCTGCACCATTTCGGCTGGAATGCCTGCTCCTCGACCCTGTGCCCCAACGCGCCGCACCCGCATATCGAGCGTCGCTATCTCGTGGTGCCAGGCCTGCGCTCCTCGCGCATCCACATCCTCGATACCAAGCCGGACCCGCGCAAACCCGAGATCGTCAAGGTCATCGAGCCGGCCGAGGTCGCCGAGCGGGCCGGCTATACGCGGCCGCATACGGTGCATTGCGGACCGGAAGGCATCTATGTCGCAGCGCTGGGCAACCACGAAGGCAAGGGCCCGGGCGGCATTTTCCTGATGGACCATGAAAGCTTCGACGTGCGCGGCCAGTGGGAGATGGATCGCGGGCCGCAGCATTTCGCCTACGATGCCTGGTGGCATCTCGGACACGACACCATGGTGACCAGCGAGTGGGGCACGCCCGATACGTTCGAGAACGGCCTGATCCCCGAAATGTTGCTGGGCGCCAAGTACGGCAGACGCCTGCACTTCTGGGACCTGCATAAGCGCAAGCACGTGCAGACCATCGATTTCGGCGACAAGTACCAGCTCGTGTTCGAGCTGCGGCCGGCGCATGATCCGACCAAGGCCTACGGCTTCGTCAACTGCGTCGTCAGCCTGGAGGATCTGTCGTCGTCGATCTGGACCTGGTACCGCGATGGCGACAAGTGGGCGGTGAAAAAGGTGATCGAAATTCCTGCCGAGCCCGCCAAGGAGGAAGATCTGCCGCCGGTGCTCAAAGGCTTCAAGGCCTGTCCGCCTCTGGTGACGGATATCGACCTGTCGATGGATGACAAGTTTCTCTACGTCGCCTGCTGGGGCACGGGCGACCTGCAGCAATACGACGTCTCGGATCCCATGAACCCCAAGCTGACCGGCAAGGTGCGCATCGGCGGCATCGTCTCGCGCACCACCCATCCTTCGGGCAGCGGCATGTTGAGCGGCGGTCCGCAGATGGTCGAGATCAGCCGCGACGGCCGGCGAGTCTACTTCACCAACTCGCTCTATGGCGCGATCGACCCACAGTTCTATCCTGACGGCATCGACGGCTGGATGGTCAAGCTCGATGTCGCACCTTCCGGCGGCATCGCCTTCGACCCGAAGTTCTTCGTCAAGTGGCCCAAATCGCACCGCCCGCATCAGGTGCGCCTGGAAGGCGGCGACTGCTCGTCGGATTCGTACTGCTATCCCTAGTTTGGTCGCCGACAACGAACGGCAGCCTGCCACATGAGCGAGATATGGCCCTGGTTGATGCTTGCCGGGCTCGGCGCGTTTCATGGACTCAATCCTGCCATGGGCTGGCTGTTCTCCGTGGCGCTGGGCCTGCATCGCGGCAGCCGTCGCGTCGTTTGGCTGTCGCTGTTGCCGATCGGCCTCGGTCATGCCCTGTCGGTCGCGTCCGTCGCCCTCCTGTTCGTCCTGGCCGGCACCCTGATTGACGGCACGATCGTACGCATCGCCGCCGGCATCACGTTGATCGCATGGGCAATCTACCGCTGGCACTTCAGGTCGCGGCACCGCGTGCGCGTCGGTCTGAAGACCGGCCTTATGGGGCTCGGCCTGTGGTCGTTCCTAATGGCCACGGCACACGGCGCCGGTCTTATGCTGTGGCCCGCACTGATGCCGCTCTGCTTCCCGTCCGGGCGCGCCCCCGATAGCGGTCCGCTGCTGCCCGCCGTCCTGGGCGTCGGCGTGCACACGCTGGCGATCGTCGCGGTCACGGCAACGATCGCAATCACGGTGTACGAGTGGATCGGGGTGGAGATCCTGCGTCGCGCCTGGATCAACCTTGATGCGATCTGGATGCTGGCGCTGGCCACAGCAGGCCTGTGCCTTTTGCCTGGCTGACTGAGGCAGACGTTGCTGCTGCTCCTTCAAACTTCCTAACTCGAAAGCTGGAAGCAGATCGGCTCGTTCGATTCAGCCACCGTTGCATCCTCGGCCACGGTGAAGCGGAATTCCGCCAGCATGCGGTCGCGCTCGAAGAATTGGAAGGTCCAGGCGCCGGACGCCAGCTCCCACGGCTGCTCGAGCGCGTATTCGGTATAGGAAGTCGTGCCGACCGGAAGCTCGACGAAGTTCACGACCATGGATGACGCGCTGCGCGTCGGCGACGCCATCACCGTCGGATAGCGCAGCACCTTCTTCAGCAGGACGCGCTGGCCGGCGACCGGACCCGTCACCTTGTAGCGTACGCCGAAATGCACGCCGATCTTCATCGGCACGACTTCGGTCGTCGCAAGGTGGCAGATGTTGTCGATCACGTTGTGCGTGACGCCCGCGACGTCGCGCTGCTTGTCGACGACGTCGGAGCGGTACAGGCCGTACTGCACGATCTCGACGCCGACCGGCTGCGCGTTCGCCGTCCCGGCGAGGAGGACGACGAACAACGCGAGCCAGCGGACGATCAAAGCCGGTCCTTGCGCTCGACCATCTTCCAGAAGGTGTTCTTGGCGGAGATCTTGCCGCCGCGGAACGTGTAGATGTCGCAGCCTTCGTAGTTCAGGTCCTCGCCGTCGGCGCCCTTGCCCTTCACCGTCCAGACCGAGATCGCCCGGTTGCCGGCGAAGATGTACTCCTTGTGGTCCCAGCGCATGTCCGGGATGACCTTGAAGCGGTCGGCGAGTGCCTTGCGGATCGTCTCCTTGCCGGCGAGCGTGCGGCCGACCGGCTCGGGCCCGCGCGCCAGCCAGAAGGTCGCGTCGTCGGTGAAGAACGAGACGATGCGATCGACATCGCGGCTGTTGAACGCCGCCGAGATCGCCTTCATCAGCTCGGGCGTGGCGGTGTCGCTGCTGTTGGCGGTCGAAGCATCCGGCATGCGCGGTCCTCCTCGTTGGTTGACCAACGATTGCAGGCCGGCCGCCGCGCGGCAACAGAAAGCCCGCCTTGCCGGAGCAAGGCTGGCTTCCCGAAACGCAGACGCTTACTGGGCCGAGACGCGGCCGGCGCGATCCACGGTCACCTGGACCTTGGCATTGCCGCGCATGGCGTCGCCGCGCCACAGGCCGTCGGCGCCCTTCTGCAGGTTCTGGACGCCCTTGTAGCCATCCTGCTCGATTCGCTTCTGGGCAGTCCCGGCCGCGCCGGTCAGACGCTCGGCCGGGGCGTTTGCCATGTTCGTATTGGCGTTCGCGCCCGCACCCATGTTGGTGCCCATGTTGCCGTTCGTCTGGCCGGCCGGCATCTGGGCGTTGGTGTTCATCTGGGTGTTGCTGTTCATCTGGGCGTCACCGCCGGCGGGTGGAGCGGTCATGGTCGCCGCGGCGCCAGCGCCCGCGCCGGCATCGACGCCGCCGGTCGCCGGGGTCGAGACGGTCTGCGCTCCGGCCGTGCCGGCCGCGGCCACGAGGGCGATCGTCAGCAAAGTGCGCTTCATGGGGTTCTCCTCTCCTGTGCTGTGGGCTCCCCCTGCAACGCGCGACGCGGAACGGACGTTCCGGAGCCGCATTCTTGCTTTGCCCGCATTTCGCCACAGGCGTAGCGTTGGCCCAATCAATCGGGGAAACGCGTGGCATACGACTACATCATCGTGGGTGGCGGCTCGGCCGGATCGGTGCTCGCCAACCGGCTGTCGGCGCGCAGCGCCAACAAGGTGCTGGTCTGCGAGGCCGGTCAGGACACGCCGCCGGGTGCCGAACCGCCGGAGATCAAGGATTCCTACTCCGGCACCGCCTATTTCGATCCGCGATTCCACTGGACGGAGCTCAAGGTCCACACCCAGATCGTGAGCCACAACAATCCGCACGAGAACCGGCCGCCGCTGCGCAAGTACGAGCAGGCGCGCGTGCTGGGCGGCGGCTCCTCGATCAACGGCCAGATGGCGAACCGCGGCGCGCCGACCGACTACGCCGAATGGGAGACGCGCGGCGCCGAGGGCTGGGCGTGGGACAAGGTCCTGCCCTATTTCAAGAAGGTCGAGCGCGATCTCGACTTCAGCAACGAATGGCACGGCAAGGACGGCCATATCCCGGTGCGCCGCATCCCGGTCGAGCATTGGACCCGGCACGCAGCGGCGGTTGCCGAGGCCTGCAAGCTCTCCGGCATGAAGTTCCTGCCCGACCAGAACGGCGAGTTCGTCGACGGCTACTTCCCGGTGACCCATTCCAATGCCAACGAGGCGCGGGTCTCGGCGGCGATGGGTTATCTCGGCGCCGCGACGCGCAAGCGATCCAACCTCACCATCTCGACCAATACCCAGGTGAAGTCGCTGCTGTTCGAAGGCACGCAGTGCGTCGGCGTGACCGCACGGGTCGACGGCAAGGACGTCGAGTTCCGCGCCCGCGAGGTGATCCTGTCCTCCGGCGCCATCCATTCGCCGGCGCATCTGATGCGCGCTGGTATCGGCCCGGTTGGGCATCTCAAGGACATGGGCGTTCCGGTGGTGTCGGCGCTGGAAGGCGTCGGCCAGCGGCTGATGGACCATCCGTCGATCTCGCTGTCGTCGTTCATCCGCCGCGGCGCGCGCATGAACGAGCACACGCGGCGCCACATCCACATGGGCATCCGCTACTCGTCGGACCTGCCGGGCATCCCCAAGGGCGACATGTTCGTGGCGGTGGTCAGCAAGTCGGCCTGGCATGCGGTCGGCGAGCAGATCGCCTCGCTGCTCACCTTCATCAATCGCACCTATTCGGAGACCGGCCAGGTCAAGCTGGCGACGACGGACTGGCGCTCCGAGCCGATCGTCGAATTCAACCTGCTGTCCGACAAGCGCGACCTCGACCGGCTGATGACCGGCTTCAGGAAGATGGCGGCGTTGCAGATGATGGAGCCCCTGAAGGCGGTGACCGACAACCCCTTCCCGGCCTCCTACTCCGACCGGGTGCGCCAGATCGGCGTGGTCAACAACAAGAACAAGATCATCACCTCGGTCGTGGCCAAGCTGCTCGACGGGCCGGCGGCCTTGCGCAAGTACATGATCGACAACTTCGTGATCGAGGGCTTCACCTTCGATCAGGTGATGACAGACGACGAGGCGCTCGAGGCCTTCGTGCGCAAGGCGGCGATCGGTGTCTGGCACGCTTCCTGTACCTGCCGCATGGGCCGCGCCGACGATCCGATGTCGGTGGTCGACACCCAGGGGCGGGTCAAGGGCGTGCAGGGCCTCAGGGTGGTCGATGCCTCGATCTTCCCGATCGTGCCCTGTGCCAACACCAACTTCCCGACCCTGATGACGGCGGAGAAGATCTCGGAGGCGATTCTTGCGGCATAATTGTCGTCCTGAGCGAAGCGAAGGACCTGGCAGAACGATCACCGAGTCCGCTGCTGGCGTGAGGTCCTTCGCTGCGCTCAGGACGACAGAACGGAGTGCGTACACATGTCGGTAGTCCTGGGAAGCGGCGAGCACCGCTATCGGGTGGTCGAGAACTGGGCCAAGTTGCCCGACGGCTGGGAGTTCCGCGACGTCGCCGCGGTCGCGGTAGACAGCAAGGACCGCGTCTATGTCTTCAACCGCGGCCAGCACCCGATGATGGTGTTCGATCGCGACGGCAACTTCCTGCGCTCGTGGGGCGAAGGCCTGTTCAAGCGCGCCCACGGCATCCACATCGATTCAGACGACACGCTGTACTGCACCGACGACGGCGACCACACCGTCCGCAAGATCACGACCGACGGCAAGGTGCTGCTGACCATCGGCGTGCCCAATCAGCCCGCGCCCTTTTTGAGCGGCAAACCTTTTAATCGCTGCACCCACACCGCCCTTTCGCCGAAAGGCGAAATTTATGTCTCGGACGGCTACGGCAATTCCTGCGTTCACAAGTACGCGCCCGACGGTAAGCACCTGATGTGCTGGGGCACCACCGGCACCGATCCCGGCGAGTTCAACATCGTGCACAACATCGTCACCGACGAGGACGGATGGGTCTATGTCGCCGACCGCGAGAACCATCGCGTGCAGGTGTTCGACGGCAACGGCAAGTACGAGGCACAGTGGAACAACATGCACCGGCCTTGCGCGCTCTATTGCTGCGGGGGCAAGAATCCGAACTTCATCATCGGCGAGCTCGGGCCGGGCATGCCGGTCAACACGAACCACAAGAACATCGGCCCGCGTCTCACCATCGTCGACAGGAAGGGCACCACCATCGCCCGCCTCGGCGGCCAGGACGGGCCGGGCCAGGAGCCGGGCAAGTTCCTGTCGCCGCACGGCCTCGCCGTCGATTCCAAGGACAGCATCTATGTCGGCGAGGTGAGCTACACCAACTGGTCGGGCACGCATCCCGGCGTGCCGGTGCCGAACTACCTGCGCTCGCTGCAGAAGCTGGAGAAGGTCGCCTGATGCAGGCTGGCGAGCGCCTGCATCTGATCGGCAGTATCCCCCTCGCCTCGAGCGAGGAGGTGTTTCGCACTTTGTCGAAGGAGCTCGGGGCCTATTTCGGCCGCATTCCCGACGGCGAGACCGGCGAGCGCTCGCGCTGGGTCTACTTCCAGGGCCAGAAGCTGCGCGCCCATCCCGACATGGAGATCGACCCGACGGTGCCGCTCTATCCGTTCGTGCAATGGGACGGCAAGGTGGTACGCGAGATCGCGCAGGTCCGCTTCAAGCCGGGCGTCGATCCCGACAAGGTCGCATTCGACACCGGCTACGACAAGGCGGCCGCCGCCTCCTACGAGGTCTTCACGCGGCTACGCGACGCCGGCGCGATCGCCAAAGGCACGCGCTTCCAGGTGTCGTTGCCGACGCCGCATTCCAGCGGCTACCTCTATGTCAGCGGTCCGGCGCGCCAGGCCTACTTCCGCGTCTACGAGCGCGCGCTGCTGACAGCGCTGGCGAATATCGTAAAGGCGATCCCGGCGGCCGATCTCGCGATCCAGTGGGACGTCTGCCAGGAAGTGCTGGCCTTCGAAGGTTACTTCAAGGACCGACCGGCCGACTACAAGAAGCAGACCTTCGACATGCTGGGCCGTCTGGGCGATGCAGTGCCCGCCGCTGTCGAGATGGGTTACCACCTCTGCTACGGCTCGCCGGCCGACGAGCATCTGGTGCAGCCCAAGGACTCCGCCGTCCTGGTCGAGATGATGGAAGGAATCGCCGCCGCCACGACGCGCTCGATCGACTTCTTCCATATCCCGGTACCCAAGGAGCGCACCGACGAGGCGTTCTACGCGCCGCTCGAGAAGTGGAAGCGACCAGTCGGCACCAAGCTCTATCTCGGGCTGCTGCACCACGACGACGAAACGGGCGACAGAACGCGCGTCGCCGTGGCGAAGAAATTCCTCTCTGATTTCGGGCTCTCGGCCGAGTGCGGCTGGGGGCGGACCGAGCCGGGCCGGTTGCCCGGCCTGCTCAAAGGGCATCGTGCTGCTGCGGAGGCTTTCTGATGGTTGAACGCGTACTCGTCGTCGGACCCAAGGACACCATTTCCATGGTCGACGACCTCGCCCCCAAGGGTTTCGAGATCGTCAAGGCGCTGCACAACTCGCCGGAGCAGAAGGCCGCCCTCCCCGGCGCCGACTACTTCGTGGGCTTCGTGCAGCAATACGTGAACCCGCAGCTTTTCAAGGACGCGCCCAGGCTGAAGCTGATCCAGCTCCTGAGCGCCGGCTACGACCGCGCCGACATCCCGGCGGCGATCAAGGCCAAGGTGCCGATGTGCAACAACGGCGGCGCCAACTCGGTGGCGGTGTCGGAGCACGCCATGCTGCTGATGCTGTCGGTGTCGCGGCGTCTGATCACGCAGCACACCAACGTCACCGCCGGCCGCTGGCACGGCAATTCGCCGCCGACCGTCCACGAGGTGCGCAACAAGGTGCTGGGCATCGTCGGCCTCGGCACCATCGGCAAGAAGGTGGCGCGTCTCGCCCAGGCGTTCGGCATGCACGTGCATTACTACGACATCGCCCGGCTCAAGGAGGAGCAGGAGGACGCGCTCGGCGTGCGCTTCCGGCTGCTGCCCGAGATCCTGCGCCACGCCGACATCCTGTCGCTGCACGTGCCGCTGAACGATTCGACCCGCGGCATGATCGGCAAGCAGGAGCTCGCCGCGATGAAGAAGTCGGCGATCATCGTGAACACCTCGCGCGGGCCGGTGATCGACGAGAAGGCGATGACCGAAGCGCTGTCCAAGAACAACCTGTTCGGCGCCGGCCTCGACGTGTTCGACGAGGAGCCGACGCCGCCGGACAATCCGCTGCTCAAGCTCGACAACGTCATCCTGACCGCGCATCTCGCCGGCCCGACCTGGGAGAGCAACATCACCCGCCTGCGCAACGGCTTCGACAACGTCCAGCGCGTCGCACGCGGCGAGGCCCCGCTCTGGGTCGTCGAGGAGATGTGGGGCAAGATCTAGAGTGCGTATCCTCAGGCGTAGCGTAGCGGGCGCAGCACTTGCTGTGCCCATGCACCGACGCCCAGGTGAAGCAGCGGCTCGATCCGTCGGGCGCCGACATCACGCTGGGTTGACGGCGGCCAGCGGCGAACGACTGCCCTCGCGGAAGCCCAGCACCGCGAGGAAAGAGACCGCGGCGGCGGCCATGATCATGAAGGCCGGCGCCGTCTGGTCGGCAGTGCGCTCGACCAGCCAGGTCGCCACCAGCGGGCTGAGGCCGCCGACCACGCCCAGCGTGACGTTGTATCCGAGCGCGATCGCCGTGCAGCGGACAGCGGCGGGCACTTCCTCGACCATCAGCGTCGGCTGGGTGCCGAGGAACATGCCGACCGAGAGCACGAAGCCGAGCTGGCCGATCTGGACGTAGAGCCGCTGGTCGTGCTGCATCAGCATGAACAGCGGCACCGCCGACAGGAAGGCGATCGCCGTCGCCGCGAGCAGCAGCGGCTTGCGGCCCAGCCGGTCCGACAGCGCGCCCATGACGATCATGCAAGGCAGCAGCACCAGCATGCTGAGCGAGTTGATCTCCAGCGCATGCGCCGGCGCGATGCCGTCGGCGAGCTGCAGCCAGCTCACGATGTAGACGAACAGCAGGTAGAAGCCGACGGCGTTGAAGGCCGACAGGCCGGCCAGCCGCACCAGCAGCCCGCCGTGGTTGCGCACCGTCTCCTTGAGCGGCGAGTGACCGGCCGCCCGCGGGATCGCGCCTTCGGCGAGATGGCGGCGCAGGAAGAAGCCGGCCAGCCCGACCGCCAGGCCGAGCAGGAAGGGAATGCGCCAGCCCCAGGCCTGCATGTTCTCGGCCGGCAGGATCGCGCTCAGCAGCGCGCCGGTCGCCGAGCCCAGCAGGATGCCGCCGACCGCGCCGCAGCAGCCCATGGCCCCGATCATGCCGCGACGGTTGGCGGGCGCGTGCTCGACCATGAAGACGATCGAGGTGGTGTATTCGCCGCCGACCGACAGGCCCTGGATCATGCGCAGCAGGGTCAGCAGGAAGGGCGCCGCCATGCCCAGCACCTGATAGCCGGGCAGGATGCCGACCAGGAAGGTCGGGATCGCCATGGCGGTGACCGAGAAGGTGAGCGCCGCGCGGCGGCCGAGCCTGTCGCCGATATAGCCGACCAGCGCGCCGCCCACCGGTCGCATCAGGAAGCCGACGGCGAAGATGCCGAAGGCCGACAGCACCTGGGCGACGGGATCTTCCCTGGGAAAGAAGGTGCGGCCGATCGCGGTTGCGAAGTAGCCGTAGATCGCGAAGTCGTACCATTCCAGCACGTTGCCGATCGCGCCGGCCGCGATCACCGTCCGTGTCTTGTCCGCTTGCATGAGCCTCTCCCCGGGGCCGGGCTGTGCAAGGATGCGCCACATGGTTGCCTGGCGCGAACCAAATCTTTGCGCGGACTTCCGGGGTTGAAAGGCGTAAAGTACTGCCCGTGGTGGTTCGCGGTTCTTCGTGACTTGCGACCGGACTATCAAGGTCAAGCCACGCGGCCCGCGGCCCCTTCGAGTGCTGAAGGAGACCCCCATGGCCATGCATCAACACATTCGCAACCCAATCGAATGGGGATGGGATTCGCTGAAGCAGACCGGCCGCGCGCTGAATTCGGCCGGCCACACCATCGAAGGCGCATGGGAAGGCCGCGACCGCTCCGTGCCCAGGGTGCGCCGCATCGGCACGGCCGACCTCAAGGAGGTGCTGCGCCAGGGCTTCGAGGATTTCGGCGCCTACCGCACCGACGTGATCTTCCTCTGCCTGCTCTATCCGATCGTCGGCCTGGTGCTGTCGCGGCTGATCTGGGGCTACGGCATGGTGCCCCTGCTCTTTCCGCTGGCCTCGGGCTTCGCGCTGATCGCGCCGTTCTTCGCCGTCGGCCTGTACGAGATGAGCCGTCGCCGCGAGGCCGGCCGCGCCGAAGGCTGGGGCGATGCCTTCGGCGTGGCGCAATCGCCGGCGCTGGGCTCGATCATGGGGCTCGGTCTCCTGCTGCTGGCGCTGTTCGTGCTGTGGCTGGGCACCGCGCACATCATCTGGCTGCTGACCCTGGGTCCCGAGCCGCCGGTCTCCCTGGCGGCCTTTGCCGACGATGTGCTGACCACCCGCGCCGGCTGGACCATGACCATCATCGGCATCGCCGTCGGCTTCGTGTTCGCCCTGGCGGTGCTGGTGCTGAGCGTGGTGTCGTTCCCGCTGCTGCTCGATCGCGACGTCGGCATGGGCACCGCGATCGCGACCTCGATCGAGGTGGTGCGTGCCAATCCCGGGCCGATGACGCTGTGGGGCCTGATCATCGCAGGCCTGCTGCTGCTGGGCTCGATCCCGCTGCTGCTGGGCCTGGCGATCGTCTTCCCGGTGCTGGGCCATGCGACATGGCACCTCTACCGAAAGGTCCTGCCTCGTTGAGTTGACCTTCATCGCCATCCCGCGCAGCCTCCCCCCGGAAACGAGGGGAGGAGCGCGATGGCCGCGAATGTGGTCGATACGGACTCGGGCAAAGTCTCGGGCGTGACGTCGGACGGCGTCCACGTCTTCAAGGGCATCCCCTACGGAGCCTCGACCGCCGCCGCCAACCGCTTCATGCCGCCCAAGAAGGCGGCGCCGTGGAACGGCGTGCGCGACTGCATCGCCTACGCCGGCCGCTCGCCGCAGGCCGCAGCCGCCGCTCAGCGCCCCGAGCTCGCGACCGTGTGGGGCGCGATCGACACCCTGCCGGTCGGCGAGGATTGCCTGACCCTGCATGTCTGGACGCCCGGCCTCGACAACGCCAAGCGGCCGGTGATGGTCTGGCTGCATGGCGGCGCCTTCTCCTACGGCTCGGCCAACTCGCCGCGCTACGACGGCACCCGGCTCGCCGCCCGCAACGACGCGGTCGTGGTCGCGGTCAACCATCGCCTCAACATCTTCGGCCATCTCGATCTGTCGTCGCTGGGCGGCGAGCGCTTCGCCCGGTCGGGCAATGTCGGCGCGCTCGAATGGGTGCGCGACCACGCGGCACGCTTCGGCGGCGATCCGGCCAACGTCACGATCTTCGGCCAGTCGGGCGGCGGCGGAAAAGTCTGCGCCCTGCTCGCGATGCCGCAGGCCAAGGGCCTGTTCCACAAGGCCATCGTGCAGAGCGGCTCGAGCGTGCGCTTCGCCGAACGCGAGCGCACCGCGCAGCTCGCCGACGCCGTCCTGAAGCAGCTCGGCCTCGGCAAGGACCAGCTCGACACGCTGCAGGCGCTACCCGCCGCCGAGCTCTCCAAGGTGATCGCGCCGGCGCAGAAGACCCTGCCCAAGCCGCGCTACCCCCTGCTCGACCGCTACAATTTCGGCCCGGTGATCGACGGCACGGTGCTGCCGGCGCAGCCGTTCGAGCCGGCGACGCCCGTGTCGGACGACATCCCGGTGATGGTCGGCGGCACCAAGGACGAATCCGCGATCTTCATGGCGCCCGACGACGCGATCTGGAACCGCGCGCTCACCGACGCCGAGCTGCACAAGCGCATCGAGGCGATTGCCGGAGGCGCCGCCGATCCGATCCTCGCCTACTATTCCTGCTGCAGCCCGAAGGCCAATGCCGCCGAGCGCTTCATCACCGCGACGACCGCCTCCAACTTCGGCGTGCGCGGCACCCTGCTGGCGGAGCGCAAGGCGGCCCGTGCCAAGGCGCCGGTGTGGATGTACGAGTTCGCCTGGGAGACGCCCGCCTTCGACGGCAAGCTCAAGTCCTGCCATTCGATCGAGGTGCCTTTTGTGTTCGACACGCTCAAGGTCATCGGCGAACGGCATCACAAGCCCGGCGCGCAGGCGCTGGCCGACAAGGTGTCGAAGACCTGGGCCACCTTCGCGCGTACCGGCAAGGCCGACTGGGCGCCGTACACCGCCGACAGGCGCACCACGATGGTCTTCAACGACGACTCCAAGACCATCGACGATCCCGACAAGGACGTGCGGCCGCTCTGGACGACAGTGGCGACGGCCTGATGCCCGGCGACACGCTTCCCACCGCGACCCGAGTCTCCGACCCGGGTTTGCGCGCTCTTTATCGCCAGGAGAATCGCTGGCAGGCCTGGCTCGATGTCGAGGCGGCGCTGGCGCGCGCCCAGGCGCAGCTCGGCATCATCCCGGCCGAAGCCGCCGAGGCGATCGCCGCCAAGTCGAAGCTCGAGCTGATCGACCGCGCGCGCATCGACGAAGGCTTCGCCCGCACCGGGCACACGCTCGTGCCTCTCGTGTGGGAGCTCTCCCGCGTGGTCGGCGAGCCGCACGGCGGCTGGGTCCATTGGGGCGCCACCACCCAGAACATCACCCAGACCGGCGACCTCCTGGTCCTGCGCCAGGCGCACGCGATCTTCTTCAGGCAGCTCGGCGAGATCCTGTCGGCGATGGCCGATCTGGCCGAGCGCACCGCCGACATGCCGATGGCCGGCCGCACGCACGGCCAGCACGCGGTGCCGGCGACCTTCGGCTACAAGGTCGCGGTCTGGATCGACGAGCTGATGCGCCACGCCGACCGCCTGCGCGAGGCGCGGCCGCGCCTGTTCGTCGCCATGCTGGGCGGAGGCGCCGGCACCTTCGCCTCGCTCGGCAAGAACGGCCCGCCGGTGCAGGAAGCGATCGGCCGGCTGCTCGGCTTCGGCTCGATGCGGGTGCCCTCGCGCGCGCTGGGCGATCATCTCGCCGAGAACATCTGCATCCTCGGCCTGCTCGCCGCGACTTGCGGCAAGATCGGCCGCGAGGTCTATACCCTGATGAAGACCGAGTTTGGCGAGGTCGAGGAGCCGGTGCCGCCCGGCACCGTCGGCAGCTCGACCATGCCGCAGAAGCGCAACCCCAAGCTCTGCCAGGACGTGATTGCTGCCGCGGCCGAGGTCCGCAGCCTCGTGCCATTTGCGCTCGAGGCGATGACCACCGAGCACGAGGCCGATCGCACGACCAGCCTGATGTCGGACAGCGCCGAGGCGCGCGCCTGCATCGCCATGGGCGACGTGCTGTCCCGGCTGGGCGAGATCACGCGCGGGCTCAAGGTCGATCCTGCGCGCATGCGCGCCAATCTCGATCTCGGCGGCGGCCTGATCATGGCCGAGGCGGTGATGCTCGAGCTCGGCGCCGCGATCGGCCGCCAGCACGCGCACGACGTGGTCTACGACGCCGCCCAAGCCGCCTTCGTCGAGGGCAAGTCGTTCGGCGACCTGCTCGCTGCCGACAAGCGCGTGACCGCGCACATGAAACCGGCGGCGATCAAGAAGCTGCTGGACCCGACCGCCTATACCGGCCTGTGCGCCGAGATGGCCCGCGATGCGGCCTATCGCGGCCGCGCCGCGGCCCAGGAATTGCAACGGTGACCCCATGAGCACGATCGACGAAGCCGAACTCAAGGCCATGCTGGCGCGCGCCGGCCTGCCGCACTCCCCTGAGCAGCTCCGCGAGCTCCTGCCCGGCGCCGAGATCTTCCAGCGCATGCTGGCGCGCGTGAACGAGCCGCTACCGCGCGAGGCCGAGCCCGCCCTCATCTTCGACGTCGAGCAGAAGTGATGTCGGTCCTGACCATCGCCGAGGCCGCCAAGCAGATCGCGGCCAGGAAGCTCTCGCCGGTCGAGCTGGCCAAGACTCATCTCGAGCGCATCCGCCGTCTCGATCCGCAACTGCACGCATTCCTGCTGGTGACCGAGGAGCGGGCGCTCGCCGACGCCAAGGCGGCCGAGGCGCGGCAGATGTCGGGATCGCTGCGCGGCAAGCTCGACGGCATCCCGATCGCGCACAAGGACATCTACTGCACCGCCGGCATCCGCACGACGGCGCATTCCAAGCTGCTCGAGCACAACGTGCCGACGCGCGACGCCTATACGGTGAAGAAGTGGGCCGATGCCGGCACCGTCGTGCTGGGTAAGCTCGCGACCCACGAGTTCGCCTTCGGCGGCCCCTCCTTCGATCTGCCCTGGCCGCCGGCGCGCAATCCCTGGAACACCGAGCATTTCACCGCCGGCTCCTCCTCGGGCACCGGCGCGGCCGTCGCGGCCGGCCTGATCTTGGGCGGCACCGGCTCGGACACCGGCGGCTCGATCCGCGGACCCGCCGCGCTGTGCGGCATCGCCGGCATCAAGCCGACCTATGGCCTGTCGAGCCGCGTCGGCATCCTGCCGCTCGCCTTCAGCCTCGACCATGCCGGCCCGATGGCCTGGACGTCCGAGGATTGCGCCCTGCTGCTGCAGGGCATGGCCGGCCACGATCCGGAAGACCCGGCCAGCGTCGACCGCCCGGTGCCCGACTTCACCGCCGAGATCGGCAAGAGCGTGAAGGGCCTGCGCATTGGCGTGGTGCGCCACTTCTTCGAGACCGACCATCGCGCGTCGGACGCGACGCGCAAGGGCATCGATACGGCGCTGGACTTCTTCCGCAAGGAAGGTGCTGAGGTGCGCGACATCACCTTGTCGCCAGCCGCCGACTATCACGCAGTCGGCTACCTGCTGATGGTCACCGAGGCTTTCTCCCTGCACGCTCCCTGGATGCGCAAGCACTTCAAGGACTACGGCGAGCTGTTCCGCGACCGCGTCTCGCTCGCCGCCACGGTCAGCGGCCCCGACATCGTGCAGGCCACGCGCCGGCGCCGCGTGCTGTGCCGCGAGATGACCGATGCGATGGCCGACCTCGACATCATTGTCAGCGCCTCCCAGCCGGGCGAGGCGCCGAAGATCGCCGAGGTGCCGAAGTGGGTGAACATGGAGAAGCCCTCCTTCACCATGCCGTTCAACGTCACCGGCTTTCCGGCGATCAGCATCTGCACCGGCTTCGGCGAAGGCGGCCTGCCGGTCTCGATCCAGCTCGCCGGCAAGCCGTTCAGCGAGCCGCTGCTGTTCCGAGCGGCCCACGCCTACGAGACGGCGACGCCCTGGCGCGGAAAGCGGCCGGCGATGGCCGTCTGACCCGGTCAGCACGAGTCCACGGAGTCCACAAGAGTCCACTCCGGTGTGGACCGCTTCGATGTCGATGGCATCGGCATCGAAGGCCTCGAGTCCACGAATCCATCGACACCGGCCCCCCGGAAAAAAACACACTTGTTTCTTCGAGACGAGTAAACACCGGTGCCATCGACATCGTAGGCCGAAAAGCAACAGCAGGCGCCGCACGAGCATTTTCATGCGCGTGACTCTGCAGCAGCACGGGGCAAACACCTATTATGGGCAATGGAACCTCACGTTTCCCACGGAATCGGGCCGAAAACCGCATTCCATTGCCCAGAAAGCATCTGCGCCACGCATACCTATCCACAGGCTTTTAGCGCTGGCGAATCGCCGGATTGATGGCGAGCGAAGCGCCGGCGACACCGCCGGCATCGTAGGCCTCGGGGGCGATCATCCGGCTCGGGCGGTCCACTGTCCGTAGCTTGAGGTCGAGCTTCTCGAACTCGCTGTCGACGACCGCCGTCTTGAGGACGACGAGACCGCGCCCGGTGCTGTTCTTCATCTGGTCGCGTTCGGCCTTCATCGCCGCGAGCTTGTCGGCGATCGACGCCACCATGCCCAGCGCAAACGACGCATTGGCGAGATGCCGCTCCTGATGGCGGAACTGCCGATATTCCGGAGAGGTCTTGTAGCGGCCGAGCTCCGCGCGGACTGCCGAGTCGATCAGCTCGGTCAGGTAGTGCGCGGCCTCGATGTCCGACGCCAGGCCGAAGAAGACGTAACGCACTTCGCCGGCCGCGTCCTTCTCGCGCCACACGCGGCAGTCGCAGAACTCGGCGATGGCGCCGATGCACTCGTCGAGCGGGATGCGCCTCCTGTTGCGGGTCTCGTAGACGCGCCGCTCGCAGGGCGCCTCCCGGACCTCGACATCGGTCAGCGACAGGTCGTACCGATCGAGCAACTCGGCCACCTTCGCGGCGGCGGCCACCGCCTCGCCTTCGGTGCAGCCGTTGGCGACGGTCTTGGCGCGCAGCCCCTGGATGCGCGTCCGGAGTTTGTCGATCGTGTCGGGATTGCTCAGGGCTTGATGCCCATCAGCTTCTGCGCCGTGCCGCCCAGGATGGCGATGCGCTGATCGTCGCTGAGGCCCGGCGTCGACAGCACGAGGTCGACCTCGGTGGCGGTCCACGGGAACGGATAGTCGGTGCCGATCATGATCCTGTCGGGCCCGCTCTCGGCGATCAGGTGGCGCAGCGCCTCGGGCGTGAACACGATGGTGTCGAAGTAGAGCTGGCCGTCGCGCAGGTAGGCGGTCGGCTGCTTCTTCGGCAAGGGACCGACCCGGTTCGGGAAGGTGCGGATCACTGCATCGGAGCGGTTGGCGTAGGAGCCGAGATAGCCGCCGCCGTGCGCGGCGCAGATCTTCAGACCCGGGAAGCGGTCGAGAGTGCCCTCGAAGATCAGGTGCGACAGCGCGATCGTCGTCTCCAGCGGATTGCCGATGGTGTTGGTCAGCAGACCGCTGCCGCCGAGGCGGCCGCTGGGCTCCAGCTCGCGCGTGCCGGTCGGATGCAGGAACACCAGCAGGTCGTGCTCCTCGCACTTCTTCCAGAAGGGATTGAACTTCGGATCGGCAAGCTCGAGGCCGGCGACGCTGCCGCCGACGCTGACGCCGCGGAGGCCGAGCTTCTTCACCGCATGCTCGACCTGCTCGGCGGCCAGCTCGGGATGCTGTAGCGCCGCCGTCGCGAAAGCCACGAACCGGTCGGGCTGCCTGGCGCAGAACTCGACCAGGGCCTCGTTCTGCAGCCGGATCACCTCGGCCGACTCGTCCTTGCTCGCGCGATACCAATAGGGATTGATGCTGAGGCACTCGACGTCGATGCCCTGGCTGTCCATCGCCGCGATGCGCGTCGAGGTGTCCTCCATCAACAGGCCGGGCGCTTCGAGCGGATGCTTGATGACCTCCATCGCCTTCGGCACGCAGCAATGGGCGTGGATGTCGACGGTCTTCACCCGCTTGCCGGCGATCACGACCTCGCGGCGCCTGGCGTGGCTGTGGGCATGGCCGTGGTCCGCCGCCGCGGCCGTCACCGCGCAATGGGTGAAGACGATGCCGGATTGATTGCTCATGGTGACCTCGGTGGCCCGATCAGTGGAAGGTGCGGCCGGAATCGATGACGATGGTCTGCCCGGTCATGGTGTTGGTGCGGCACATGGTGACGACCTGGTCGGCGCAGTCGTCCTTGTCGGCCGCGACGCCGAGCAGCGACGCCTTGCGCCCGGTCTCGACCGCCTCGGGCCGCAGGTTGGCCGTGGCGCGCGTGCCCTCGAGCAAGCCGGGCGCCACGCAATTCACCAGCACCTCCGGCGCCAGCGCCACCGCCATGCATTTGGTGAGATGGATCAGCCCGGCCTTGGAGACGGCATAGGCGATCGACGAGCCGGTCGGCCCCAGCCCCGCCACCGAGGAGATGTTCACGATGCGCCCGCTGCCCTGCTTCTTCATCACCGCGCCGGCGGCCTTGGTGGTGAGCATCGGCCCGGTGAGGTTGATGTCGATGATCTTGATCCATTCCTCGTAGGTCAGCCCATCGAGATCCTGGAACCGGATCGATTTATTGTAGGCCGCGTCGTTGATCAGGATGTCGAGCCGGCCGAACCGCTTGACCACGTCGTCGACCATCGCCTGCACCTGGTCGCGGCTGGTGACGTCGCAGGCGAACGCCGCGGCGCCGACCTGGTGCTTCCCGAGATCCTTCACCACGCCCTCCGCCTGCGCCTTGCTCTGGGCATAGACGACGGCAACGTGGCAGCCCTGTGCCGCAAGCGCGTGACAGATGCGCTGGCCCAGACCGCCATTGCCGCCGGTGACGACGGCGACTTTTCCTTTCAGTTCCATGCTCCCCCCTCGGGCCTGTCGAGGCCGTAATGATCGCGCAAGGTCTCGCCTTCGTATTCGGTGCGGAACAGCCCGCGCTTCTGCAGGATCGGGATCACCTCGGCGACGAACACGTCGAGCATCGCCGGCAGCACCGGCGGCATGACGTTGAAGCCGTCGGCCGCGCCCTCCGCGAACCAGCTCTCCATCAGATCGGCGACCTGCTCGGGCGTGCCGGCGGTCGTGTAATGGCCGCGCGCGCCGGCGAGATAGGCGAGAAGCTGCCGCAGGGTCGGCTTCTCGCGGCGGACCAGCCCGACGATCACCTCGGTGCGGCTGCGCGCCGCCTCGACCGTGCCCGGGTCCGGGAAGTCCTCGGGCGACAGCGGCTTGTCGAGCGGCAGATGCGAGAAGTCGTGTCCGCCGAAGCGGCCCGACAGCCGCTTGCGGCCGACCTCGGGATCGGTGAGGTCGTTCAGCGCGCGCGCCTGGCGCTGCGCCTCGGCTTCGGTGTCGGCGATCAGCGGGCTGAGTCCCGGCAGGATCAGCACCTGCTCGGGAAAACGCCCCTCCGCCACCGCGAGCGCCTTGATGTCGGCGTAGAAGTCGCGCGCCGTCGCCTTCTCCATCTGCGCGGTGAACACCGCCTCGGCGTGGCGCGCGGCGAAACGGCGCCCGGTGTCGGACGAGCCCGCCTGCACGAACACCGGCCGGCCCTGCGGGCTGCGCGGCATGTTGAGCGGGCCGGCGACCCTGTAGTGCTCGCCCTCATGGTTGATCGGCCGGATACGGTCGGGCCGCGCATATTGCCCGCCGTCGCGGTCGTCGACCACGGCGTCGTCGGCCCAGCTATCCCACAGCGCCTTGACGACAGCCACGAACTCCTCGCCGCGGGCATAGCGGTCGGCGTGGGTCACCTGGGCGTCGCCGCCGTAGTTGCGCGCCGCCGCGGCGAGCCACGAGGTGACGATATTCCAGCCCACGCGGCCGTTGCTCATGTGGTCGATCGACGCGAACTGCCGCGCCAGGTTGAACGGCTCGGTGTAGGTCGTCGAGGCGGTGGCGATCAGGCCGATGCGATCGGTCGAGGTCGCAAGCGCCGCCAGCACGGTGATCGGCTCGAGCCAGCTGCGGCCGGCCCGCCCGACATCGCCGTCGAGCGCCAACTGGTCGGCGAGGAAGATCGAATCGAACAGCCCCGCCTCGGCGCGCTGAGCCACGTCCCGGTAGTAGCGGATGTCGGTCAGCGGCAACGGCGACGCATCGGGATGCCGCCACGACGCCTCGTGATGGCCGCGGCTCTGGATGAACAGGTTGAGATGCATCTGCCGTGTCATGACGACTTCGCCTTGTGCTCCGCCAGCGCGGCGCCGAACGCCTCGAACAGGGCCTTGTTGATCGGGTTGATCTGCGGATCGTACTCGGCATGCCATTGCACGCCGATCGCGAAGGCAGGCGCGTCGGCGATGCGGATCGCCTCGATCGTGCCGTCCTCCGCGATGCCTTCGAGGATGACCCGCGGGCCGGGCTCGAGGATGCCCTGGCCGTGCAGCGAGTTGACGCGGATCGCCGGGCAGCCGAGCAGCCTGGCGAAGAAACCGCCCTCGGCCAGCGTCACCTCGTGGCGGTCGGCGAACACCACGTTCGGGTCGGGATGGATCTCGCCGTTCTCCAGCCGCGGCGCACGATGGTTCATGCGCCCGGGCAGCTCGCGGATTTCCGGGTGCAGCGAGCCGCCGAAGGCGACGTTCATCTCCTGCAGGCCGCGGCAGATGCCGAGCAGCGGCACGCCGCGCTCGACGCTGGCCCGGATCAGGCTCAGCGCCATGGCGTCGCGCGGCTCGTCGTAGGGCTCGTGCTTGGGGTTGGGCTCGACGCCGAAATGACTGGGATGGACGTTGGCCCGGCCGCCGGTCAGCAGGATGCCGTCGACCGAGTCCAGCAGGGCGTCGACATCGGTGATGTCGGGCGTGGCGGCGAACATCAGGGGCAGTGCGCCCGCGACCTCGGCGACGGCGCGCATGTTCTTCTGGCCGACGATCTGGACGTTGTGACGCTCGTTTATGACGTGGGCGTTGCCGATCACGCCCACCACTGGCTTGCTCATGGAAGCAGACGTTACCGCATCCCGCCGCTTGCGCCAGCGCTGAGCGAAAAGACCCTATGGACAGCGAAACCGGCTAAGCCGACACCCGCTCTGTAAAATCATGCTGCGCGCCCTTCCTGGAGATTTCTGGCGACTTTGGCTCGTCGGCATGGTCACCACGACCGTACGCTGGCTCGAGACCGTGGCCGTCGGCATCGTCGTCTACCAACAGACCGATTCGCCGTTCCTCGTCGCCGTCATCACCATGCTGCGCCTGCTGCCCATGGGCCTGTTCGGCGCCTTTCTCGGGGCGTTCGCGGAACGGTTCGACCGCCGCCTCACGCTCGCCGGGCTGCTCGGCCTGTTGGCGGTCACCTCGGCCGCCCTGTCGGCGATCGCCTGGACCGGACCGCTCGACATCTGGCTGCTCGCGCTCGGCGCCTTCGTCAACGGCTGCGGCTGGGCGACCGACAATCCGCTCCGCCGCATGATCATGGGCGAGGCGGTCGGTCGCGACCGCATGGCCACCGCGATGGCGCTGGATGTCGGCGCCGCCAATGCCAGCCGCATGGTCGGGCCGACGGCGGGCGGCCTGCTGCTGGCCGGTATCGGCATCGAGGGTGCGTTCCTGTTGAGCGCGATCCTCTACCTCACGGCGATCGCGGCCACCCTGGCCGTGCACAGCCGCCTGCCGCCCTCGCCGGGCGCCGGCGCGATCCTTGGCCGCACCTGGGAAGCGATCGCCATCGTCTTCAGAGACCAGCGGCTGGCCGCGACCATGCTGGTGACCGTGATCTACAACGTCTTCGCCTGGCCATTCACCAGCATGATCCCGGTGATCGCCCGCGACCGGCTGCAGCTCGGCCCCGAAGGCGTCGGCATCCTGACCAGCTTCGACGGCATCGGCGCCTTCGCCGGCGCACTGGCGCTGGCGATGTGGCTGACGCCGGGCTGGCACGCCCGCGGCTATGTCGGCGGCGTGGCGGTCTACCTGCTCGGCGTGATCGGATTCGCCCTGGCGCCCGACCCGATCCTGGCCGGCGCCGCGCTGCTGCTGACCGGACTGGCCGGCGCCGCCTTCTCCACGTTGCAGGCGACGATCGTCTACCTCGCCGCCCCAACCGAGATGCGCTCGCGCGTGCTCGGCGTCCTTTCCGTCTGCATCGGCACCGGCCCGATCGGCTTCGTCTGGCTCGGCTGGCTGGCCAGCCGGATCGGCGCGGCCGAGGCGATGGTGATCACCGGCGCCCTCGGCCTGCTGGCGCTGGCGGCGACGCAGCCGCTGTGGCGACGGATCTGATCTTCAGATGTAGCCGCCGCGGAAGCTGATCATCGGCTCCTTGGTCCCGGCGCTGTAGGCGATCACCTTCCCGAGCGCGATCACCGTGCCGTGGCGCTCGATCAGCTCGTCCAGCGCGCAGTCGATGACGCCGACGGCATCGACCAGGGTCGGCGCGCCGCTCTTCAGCGGGCTCCAGGCGCCCGGCAGGAAGCGGTCGGCACCCTTGAGCGCGCCGCCGCCGCCGAACTCCTTGACCAAGGCCTCGCTGCCCTTGGGCACATAGTTGATGGCGAAGTGATTGCCCTGCCGAACCGCGGCCAGCGCCGAGGTGGTGAGGCCAATCGACACCATCATCATCGGCGGGCTGGCCGTCAGATGAGTGGCCGACAGGGCCAGGAAGCCCGCCGGCCCCTCGGTGCCCCGGGCCGTGACGATCGCCACGCCGATCGCGCGGCAGCCGATCGCCTTCCAGAAGGTCTTGGCGTCGATCTCGCTGTCCATACCCGATGCTCCTGTCGCTACGGCCCTACCCTAGCAAAAGGAGCGCCGAATTCGGTTTCATGCCGATTGCCGGGAGATTTCGCCCCCTGGTGCCCAACCGCTTAGTTCAGCGGGGTCATCACACCGTCGAAACCTTCTGCCGGTGGTCGCCCTCGCATCGATCACCATGTTTTAGTGCCGACGGAAATCCGTTCAAGGTAAGGCTCACAGTGCAGCAACAGAGTTGCCAAATCGCTATCGACCTTTGCATTAGGCATCGCTTGACGCAGAAAGGCCGTGAGAACCTGCCTGAGACCATCGGGGTCGCTAGTTTTCGATCGGTCGGGAACGATAACCACCCGGCCTCCCACCGCGTCAATGCGGTATGCTTCACCGTTACGCCCATAGACGGGGCCATAAACGCCATCGCGGACATCTATGGCCTCCAAGTCCAACTCTGCTGACGCCACGGAGTCATAGAAAAGCGCTGGCTCATCTGCCGCAATGATCAACGCGATACGCCTCGGTGCGCTCATCCGCCGAACGATCACGCCGTGATGTGTCTTTCGATGAACGCCACCATGCGGTCGAACATGTCGCCGGTGTTGGACAGGTCGGGCGCATGGCCGACGCCGCGGTCCATGTCGATGTATTCCAGCGAAATCGTGCCGCCGGCCTTGCGGTAGTTGGCGACGAAGCGCTGCGGCTCGTTGCCGTCGAAGCTCGACTCGACATCCTTGTAGTCGTGCAGCGTGTCGTTGCGGCCCTGGAACCACACCGCCGGCGGCGTCATCGGCTTCTCGCCGCGCTCCAGCGCCAGCATCGGGTTGCCCTCGGCCATGTTGGCTTCGGACTGCCAATAGGAATCCTGGCGGCCGATGATCGACTTCGGCCAGGCCGGCGGGTTGGCCGCTTGGGCGGCGCGCTTGCCGTGCCGGTAGCGGCTCAGCGGATTGATCACCGGCCACGCCATGTTGACGCAGCGCACCGTGGCGTCCTGTGCCGACGCGCCGGCCGGCAAGGGGATCGCGGCGTAGCGCGGATCGTGCGGCCGCATGGCGACCAGCATCGCGAGATGGCCGCCGCTCGACTGGCCGGTGATCCCCACCAGGTCGGGGCGGGTCTTGAGCTCGCGCGCATGGAGCTTGGTCCAGCGCACCGCGTAGTTGATGTCCTGCACCGAGGCCGGATACGGATCCTCGTTGCCCGAGCGGAAGTCGAGCGCGACCGACACGATGCCGTGCGAGGCCATGTACTGATGGCGCAGCTTCTCGGTGAAGCGGTCGCTCTGGCACCAGGCGCCGCCATGGCATTCGACCATGGCGGGAAACGGCCCGGCGCCGCGCGGCTTGTAAATGGTCGCCAGCAGCGGCTTGTCGCCGTGGCGCAGGTACTCGACTTCTTCGACGTCGAATTCGGTGGTCTTGGCTTCGAGGACTGCTGTGCTCATGACGCGTCTCCCTTTGCAAAGAACGGCCGCATGCTAGCCTGTGGGAGACACTGGAGGAACCGCCATGACCGTCGCCCAGCTCGACAGCCTGATCACCCTGTTGCGCTCCCGTCCTGCGCCGGCCGTGCAGGACGTCGGCCAGTCCCGCGCGCGCTTCGAGAAGATGGGCGAGCTGCTCGGCCGCCCGGCCGAGGCCAAGTGCGAGCCCGTCAAGGCCGGCAGCGTGGCCGCCGAATGGGTCGATGCGCCGGGCTGCGATCCGACCCGCGCGGTGCTGTTCCTGCATGGCGGCGGCTACGTCATCGGCTCGATCAACACCCATCGGCGGCTGGCCTACAACATCTCCGCCGCGTCGGGCGCGCGCGTGCTGGCGATCGACTATCGCCTGGCGCCCGAGCACCCGTTTCCGGCGGCGATCGACGACGCGGCCGAGGCCTGGAGCTGGCTGCTGAGCCAGGGCTTCGCGCCGCAGCGCCTGGCGATCGCCGGCGATTCGGCGGGCGGCGGACTGACCATCGCGACGCTGGTCAACCTGCGCGACCGCAAGCTCGGGCTGCCGGCCTGCGCCGTCGCGATCTCGCCGTGGGTCGATCTCGAAGGCGTCGGCACCAGCATCACCGCGCGCGCGTCGGACGATCCGATGGTGCAGAAGGAAGGCCTGCTCTGGATGGCCGGGCTTTACCTGAATGGCGCCGATCCGCGGACTCCCCTCGCCGCGCCGCTGCATTCCGAGCTCGCCGGCCTGCCGCCGATCCTGATCCAGGTCGGCACCGCCGAGACGCTGCTCGACGACGCCACGCGCATCGCCCAGAAGCTGCACCGCGCCGGCGTCGCGGTGCGCCTCGCGGTGTGGCCGAACATGCTGCATGTCTTCCCGCTGTTCGCGCCGATCCTGTCCGAGGGCGGCGAAGCCTGCGCCGAGATCGGCGCCTTCATCCGCAGCGGCTGCGCCTGACGACGGCTCAGGGGACTCGCACGCCCATCAGCTCCCAGCTGGTGGGCTGCGAGGACAAGGGCTTGCCGCCGGCGCCGACGACCTCGAACTGGGCGGTGTACTTGGCGACGTATTCGAGCGACGGGCAATACCACCAGCGGCGCTCCCATTTGCCCTGCCCGCTCGGCTCGCTCCACAGCAGGACGTAGCAGGCGAGCCGGCCGACCGGCACCTCGACAGTCTCCTGCTTCTCGACCAGCACCGTGGCCTGCCAGCCGCGGTCGCCCGAGCCGACACGAGCGAGATGCGCCGTCTTGCCGACCTGCAGCGGCAGAAACGCCTTCAGCACGTCGATGTTGGCCTGCACGATCGGCGAGCCGGCGCTGAAGGCGCCGAGGAACAGGTCGACCTGCTGGCCGCCGTTGAGATTGGCGAAGCGGCAGAACGGCGCGGCCGCCCCCGCAAGCGCCTGGATGCTGCTGGAATCGCTGAACGTGTAGATCGTTCCCGGCGCCGGGCAGGCGGGCGGACCCTGCGCGCCGGCGCCTGTCGCTCCGGCGAGGACAACCGCAGCCGCGATGGCGCCGTTCACCCAGCCGCTCATCGCGCCACCGTCCAGCCCGCCGGGCACGCCGAGCCGCTGACGCGGATGCGCGAGCCGTCGGCCGCGGCGCACTCGAGCTGCTGGGCTGCAGGCGCTGCCACGGGAGCCGGCGGCGGCGGCGCCGGCGGCGCCGCCGGCCGCGGTTGGGCAACCGTCGCGGGCGCGGCCGGCGGCGGCGCGTACGGCCGTTCGATCGGCGCCGGCGTCGCGGTCGGGACCAGCGCCATGCTGACCTCGCCCTGGTACTTGTTGTCGGCGCCGCGGCTGGAATCGACCGCCCAGGCGAGCCCGGCGGTGAGCACGTTGGCGATGGTCGCCATCGCCAGGCCCGACTTGTTCACGAAGGTCGCCGAGGCGTAGCCCGGCTTGTCGCAGACGATGAACAGGTCGTCCTTGCTCTTGCGGATCTGCACCGAGCCGGGCGTCGCGGCGACGTCAGCGATCAGCGCGCCGTTCTTCCAGAACGTGCAGCGCGCGCCGGACGGCGTGGTGTTCACCGAAATCTGCTGCGTGGTGCCTTCGAAGATCGACGCGCAGCCGCTCAGAAGGACCGAGCAAGCCAAGATGATTGCGCTCGAACGTGCCAATCCGCCGACTCCCCCGACGGCATCGCCGATCACCGGCAACGCCACGATGATGGCCGATGGACTCCGGCTTCACGCTGTCCGGTAGGCCCAACCGCCGCGCAACCATATTGCCGGTATCCATTGCAACAGCAAGTAGGGATGTCGCCGCGCGACGCGCTCCTACGGGATCAGGCCGGCGGTCCGCGGCGCCGTGTTCCAGACGGCAAGCTGGTCCTTCATGTAGGCCGCCAATTCTCCCGGCGTCGACGAGCGCGCCACGAAGCCGTGCCGCTGCATCTGCACGCGGATTTGCTGCGCCCGCGGCAGCGCACCCGACACCTTTCGCCATTGCGGCCGGTCGACGCCAGGGCCTAACCTTCCGCGGCAGGCTGCCCCGGACGGGGCCGTCTATTCGGGCCATGTCGACAGGGGAGACGCTGCACCTCGGCACGGCGATGTCTGTACTCCGGCATGGAGACCAGCCGGCCAAGGCTGTTGGCCCGGTGCGTCGGAACGACTGAGGGGGAGAACACCATGGGTCACGGTTCCGGCATTCGCGAGGTTGCCTGGGTCGACATCCCCGGTGGCGGCCAAGTCGTCCTGAACGGCAACTACGCCTATGTCGGACACATGCAGCCGCCGCACGGCACCACCGTCATCGACGTCGAAGATCCGGCGCATCCAAGGGTCGTCGCTTCGATCGATATTCCGCCGGGGTTGCATTCCCACAAGGTACGCGTAGCGAATGACGTCATGGTGGTGAACCGCGAGCGTACGCGGGGCGAGAAGCCGGCCGGTGATTTCGTCGGGCTGCGCATCTTCGACGTCAGCCGACCGAGCAACCCGCGCGACATCTGCCATTGGCCGTGCGCCGGGATGGGTGTGCACCGTTTCACCTTCGACGGCCGCTACGCCTACATTTCCACGGAGCAGGAGGGCTATGTCGGAACCATCGTCATGATCCTCGACCTCAAGGATCCGACCAGCCCTGAAGAGGTCGGCCGCTGGTGGATGCAAGGGCAGTGGGTCGCCGGCGGCGAAACGCCAAGCTGGAAGGCGAAGAACCACCGCTGCCACCATCCGATCCGGCGCGGCGATCGCCTGTATGTCAGCTACTGGTACGGCGGCGGTGTCATCCTCGACATCAGCGACATGACGAAGCCGAAGCTGATCGCCAGCCTCGACTGGAGTCCGCCGTTCGGCTGGCCGACGCACAGCCTGGTTCCGATCGATGTGCCGATCGCCGGCCATCGCTGGATGCTCGTCGCCGACGAGCACGTGCAGCCCCTGGATCCCAAGCTCTCGCCAGAGCTGCCCGCGATGCTCTGGATGGTGAACATCACCGACGAGACCCGTCCGATACCGGTCAGTTGTTTCCAGCTGCCGGAATTGGTCGGGATCGAGACGCCCCTGATGACGGCGTGCCACCAGCCCGTCGAAACCATCACCGGCAACGAGGTCCCCGCCGCCTGGTTCGCCAACGGGCTCCGGGTGATCGACATCTCCAATCCCCTGTCGATGAGGCAGGCTGCCTGGTGGATGCCGGACGTGCCCGCGGGGGCCCAGCGCGTCTGCAGCAACGACGTCTTCGTCGACCATCGAGGCTTGATCTACCTGATCGATCGCAATCGAGGCCTGTCGATCCTCGAGCGCGCGCCAGCATCCTGGTGAGCTCCCGACCGGAAAGGATTGCCCTCATGACCCTCACCCTCGCGGATGCCAATCGGGTAATCGCCGGCGCCATCGAGAAGGCCGACCAGATCGGCGCCAAGATGAACATCGCCGTGTGCGATGCCGGCGGACGGCTGCTTGCCTTTCAGCGCATGGATGGCGCCATGTGGGCTGGCTCCTTCGGCAGCCAGGGCAAGGCCATGGCTTCGGCTGCCTTCGGACGCCCGAGCGGCGATCTGACGCCACGTGCCGACCATCCGACCTTGCGCGGCATCGCCGCGGCCGAAGGCAACCACATGTTCTATGGCCAGGGCGCCGTGCCCATCTTCCGCCAAGGGGTGCCGATCGGTGCCTGCGGCGTCGGCGGTGGGTCCGCACAAGAAGACGAGGATTGTGCCCGCGCCGGGGTTGAAAAGCTCTGACGCCCGCCCGACCGGCCTTCGCGGAAGCCGGCGGCAGTTGAGCTCTTGCTGGCCAGCCGCGATCCCAGAGATCGTTCACACTTGGGGTAATGGCGGAGAGGAAGGGATTTACCGACTCGCCCCGCCTGAGTGCCCAAGCTGCTTGAAATCTACGAATCCGGGCTCTATGGCTGTGTGGAATTCCTGTGTGGAACCCGGCGGAGAGTCATGTATCTCGTCAAACGTCACCAGACCTATTGGGCGCTGCACGATGTCCCGCGCCGCCTTCACGACAAGCTAGGCCGCCGCCTCTCGAAGTCGCTCGGCACAAGCAACAAATCACAAGCTGAACGGCTCGCCAATATCCTTTGGCTACACGATTGGAAGCGGCAGATAGACGGCGAAGCCGCAGCAGTCGCGGACGACAAGGAGGCCCTGTTCTTCCGAGCGCTGATCCGCAACGCAAACACCGACGAAGAACGGGAGAGCCTCAAGGACCATGTGGGAGACCTTGCCCGCGACCGCGCGGAGCGGGCGTTGACGCGCGGCGACGAGGCAGCGGCGGACGAGGCTATCCGGTTCGCGCATCTAGCAACTGGCCGGATTATCCCCCTCACCGAACACTTAGACGAATGGTTGGCGGCCATCGACGACACCGACAAGACCAAGGCCATGAAACGGGCGGAGGTCTTGAAGCTCGGGAAGCAATTTGCGCATGTGCAGGACGTGGGCGGCCCCGCCGCGGCCAAGTGGCTGTCTGGGCTCGCCAAGGGTGGTGCATCGGCCAAGACCATTGGGCGCATCCTGTCGTTCCTGCGGGGCTACTGGAAGTACCTCCGAGAGCAGGGCATCACTGCCGCCGATCCGTTCGCGGGCCTGTCGCCGCCCTCGACGGCCCGCAAGGGCAAGAGCTGGGTGCCCTTCTCTCCTACCCAGGTGGTCACGCTTAAGAAGCTGGCCGCGAAGGAAGGTGACAAGGAACTGGCCGACCTCATCGACCTCGGCATGTGGTCCGGTGCACGCATTGAGGAACTGTGTGCCCTCAAGGTCGCAGAGGTGGGCCTCAAGGGGAAAGCGTTCTCCGTGTCAGACGCCAAGACGGAGGCCGGCATCCGCGAGGTGCCAATCCACGAGAGCCTCCTGCCCACCATGCGGCGCCTCATCGGAGATCGCCGCGACGGCTACGTCCTGGCCGATCTCAAGCCGAACAAGTTTGGTGACAGGTCGAACGCGATTGGCAAGCGCTTCGGTCGCCTCAAGAAGGCGGCGGGGTTCGGCAAGAGCCACGTATTCCACTCGATCCGTAAAACGGTGGTGACGCTGCTGGAGAACGCAGGCGTCTCGGAGAACCTCGCGGCGGACATCGTGGGCCACGAGAAGCCGCGCATCACGTATGGACTGTACTCGGGCGGTGCAACGCTCGCAGTCAAGCGGGCCGCGCTGGCGAAGCTCCGATATCCCATGTGACCCCACGGGGCCGCTCCCGTGGGCTGTTTGCGCAAGAGGCCCCGGCTGCTGACGCAAAGACGGTGGACGACCAAGAGGCGAGATCAATGTGGATTAAGACGGCCGACGGGTCGATTGTCGCAGACGATGGTAAAGTCATCTATTTCAGCCCCACCCGCTTCATAAGCGACATCGGGCTCGGACATTGCTGCTTCATCTGTGGCCGCGACAGGGCGGCAATTGAATTCAACGATGAGCATGTCATTCCGCAATGGGCGCTGCGTCGGTACGATTTGTACGACCGTAAGATCACGCTGCCCAATGGCATCCAACTCCCCTATGGCAGGTACAAGGTGCCGTGCTGCGTGGATTGCAACGCCTTGCTGGGAACAAGCGTCGAAGAGCCGATAAGTGAGGCCGTGGCGCGGGGCCCAAGCGAAAGTCGAAAGCTCATCCAAAGCCCCAGCGCTGCAATGATGTTGTTTGTTTGGATGGCTCTCATATTTCTCAAGACACACTTGTACGACCGGCATCTCCGGTTTCATCTGGACAAGCGTAAAGGAAGTAAGCGCATTGCAGACCTCTATGAGTGGCACGCGCTCCACCATATCCACACGCTGGTGCGAAACATCTACGTTGGTGCGCCGGTCGACAGTTGGAACATCGGCTCTCTCTGGGCGCTACCTGCCGCCGACGCCCAGGAGAAGTTCGACTATTTCGATATCTATGAAACCCAAACCGTACTGTTGCGCTTCGATGGCGTTGGCTTCGTGGCAGCTCTCAACGACTGCGGAAAGGCAGGAGCTTACTATACGGGCCATCTCAGTAGGATCACCGGCCCGCTTAGCCCAATTCAGCTCCGAGAGGTGTTCGCAGAGTTGTCATACCTAAACGACCGCCTTCATCCCCGGCCCTCTTTCATGTCCGATATAGACGCCGCGAAGGAACGTCTGATTCTCCGCGCTGAGCCCCCTAGTGATCCGCAGCTTATTGGCTTGGACCCGGCGATCCGGGGAAAGTATCTGCGCTTCGCGCTGCAGCCGTGGCGGGGCAAGCTCTTCATGTCGGGCGCATCTGATCCCATTTCGGATGACGCAATGGATGACAAAGGATTCAGCACCCTCTTCCATGAAGGCGAGTACATTGCTGATCCACGCTTGCCGAATATTCCGAAGCAAAAATCTGTTTGATCCCCGCGATACGGCTCGCTGCGCCGCTCCCCCCGGTGCCCCCAACGCGCGTGCCTTGTGCCCTGCGGCGGTCGCGCGGCTGGGTTCTGGGCACGGTTCCGGGCACATCGCTGCGGCCGATGCCCTTAGCAACGTCACCACGAAAGGTGAGTCACTAGGTCGCGGCCGGGCACCCGGACGACAGCGAGCGTCAGGGCTTCCCTCTCCAGCACACTGGGTGACGCCAACCGATCTGCTCGCAGACCTCTGCACGCCCTTGGGCTCGCAGGCCTTCCATCGCCTTCTCGGCCATGCCGAACGCGATCCACAGCGCCAGAGCGATGCCTCCGTACTTGAACACCCATCCCCAGGAACGCAGCGCCCGCGTCACAGCATCATCCGGTCCCATGCCTTCCCTCCCCGCCACAACCTCAGCGGGATCATGGACCGCGCTGGGAGCCGAGCCAATCGAAGTGAGTCACGCCGCCGCAGAGACAGGGCACCAGCCGGGCCTTATCAATCCGCGCAACCGTCGTTAGGCGCTTTGTGAAGCGGAGGCAGAACTACATGGGCGAGACGAAGTGGGTGGCGTATCTGCGGGTGTCGACGGCGCGGCAGGGCCGTGACGGGCTCGGCATCGACGCCCAACGCGACGCGGTGACGGCACTGGTGCGCAACCAAGGCGGCCGACTGCTGGCCGAATACGTCGAGGTGGAGAGCGGCAAGCGGAACGACCGCCCCGAGCTGCAACGAGCGATCACTCGCGCCAAGGTGAGCGGCGCTCGGCTCGTGATCGCGAAGCTAGACAGGTTGTCGAGGAGTGCCGCGTTCCTCCTCCAACTCCGCGACAGTGGCGTGCGCTTCGTCGCGGCGGACCTACCGAACGCGGATGAGACGGTGGTCGGTATCATGGCCGTGATCGCCCAACGGGAGCGCGAGTTGATCGGCCAACGAACGAAAGCCGCGCTGGCTGTAGCGCGTCGTCGCCTCGCCAAGGAGGGCCGCACGCTCGGCAATCCCAACGGCGCTCAGGCGCTCCGTAGGGCTCGCAAGGGGAACCGCGCGGCAGTCGCGGCGGTCAAGGCTGCTGCCTCACAGCGGGCCGAACAGTTGCGCGAGACGTTGGCGGATGTGCTGGCGGGCGGGCACACCTCGCACTCGGCAGTCGCGGCAGAGTTGAACACGAGAGAGATCGAGGCGCCGCGCGGCGGGTCATGGCACCCGATGGGCGTGGCGCGGCTGCGCGGCCGACTAGGGCTCTAGGCCCGCGTTCGCCGCATCCTTCTGTCGCTGGCTGCTCAAGTCGAATTTATAGAGCCACTCCGTTGGCGGAAGCTTGGGTACTCCAAGGTCCCAAGCCATAAACAACAAGCCCGGCTGTTCTTCACCAGCATGCTCAACGAGCAGGCCCGTTGCGATGTCTACCCAAACCGTGCTCGCCCCATGCTGCGCTCCGACGTAGGCTGCGCGGGGCGTCAGGAAGAGCCCGCCCGCTGTCGCCCGCTGGCCCCCGGAGGTCTTGGTCGGATGCCCCTCGGGCCCTATGAAGACGTCGGGGAGTACTGCCAGAACCGCGTCCTGTAACTCGACGAGGGACGGCACCCCTTTGCTCGGCGGCGATAGCACGACGCATCGGCTGGGCCGTTCCGCGGGAACCCTTCGGACGATCATTGCGAGGACGCCATTGGCGCCGCCGTAGTTACCTACGAACACCTCGCCCGGCCGCACATCGACTACCCGCCGCGCTTGCAGTGCGCCTAGGACTTCCATGGCGTGCGTGCCCTCCGTTGGGGACGCGCGTGTACCATCGGACCCGGCCGCCCACCAAGCGCAAGACCGGGGGCGGACTCGCACAGCGGAGCAACGCGCGGCGGCCCTTTTCCTGCCCGTACAGAGTCGATGGCGGCTCGCTGCTAGGTCCGCCCTAGGCCCGGCCCCTGATGCCCTCTAGTGGACTCCGCAGGCCCACGGCGGGGCATCTGGTGGCGCGGGGTAGTGCGCGTGGCGGTCCGCTGTGTCTGTCATGGCGTAGCCCCTGCCGGTCGAGTACCCGCATGGGGCCATTACCACCCACCATAGCACAGCCTAGAACCTCGGGCTCTTCTAGGGGCGTGCATGATCACAACCCGAGGACCTCTCCCAAGCCCCCGCTGTCGCGACCGCTAGGTTCAGGTGCACGGCGCGGCCGTGGGTTAACAGTGGAGCGGAAACGAAAGCGGGCGCTGCGACAAGGCAATGACATCCTTGCAACAGCGCCCGCTTAAGTTCGCGGCAATGTCCCCAAACGGACTAGAGGCCGCCTAGCCGTTCACCGGGGGCTGCACGCAACGTGCCCCAAGAGTCGAACGTGGTCATGCCGTGGCCGACGTACGCCGAGCCAAGCCAAGGCACTCGCACGTACAGCCCGAAGCCATTTCCTAGGCGCCCGTACATCTCGAACCTGAATTGCCCCAACGCATCCCGCATCCGCTCAATCATCTCCGCTCCATTCCACTCCGAACCGTCGGAGTGCGGCGGACTGTAGGTCCGATGAGGGTGCAACTCCAGAACGATCTTTCCTACTTTGTTCCACCAGTGGATGTGTCCACGCGTGGAACGGTCTTCCCATCGCACATCACCAGACACCACCATGGACATCACCGACAATGACCGGGCGGCCATCATCGCGGGCCTACAGGCCTTGCGAGACAGCGCCCTTTGCCACCGATACGCGTAACTCGCTGCCAAGCTCGCCGGCAACCAAGCTGCGGTCCCGTCGCGGCCAGCACGTAAAGCAGCGCATCTGGATGACCAGACTTGAGCACGCTGGCCTTACTGCCGTTCGGGCTACGCTCTCACTGCACGTTGGGCGGCCCGTTTCCAACCCGCTCGTGCTGCGCCTTGCTCTCAATCTCCTCGCGGAGAAGTGCACGCAGGCACTTCGCGACCCCGTCGAAGAAGCCCGTCTTCGGGCTGAACTTCTCGCCGTCCGCGAGCGCCGGGGCGAAACCAGGGTCGCGCCGTGAGCGACGACGTTTTCAACTCGCTGCCCAATTTGCCGACGACTGGAGCCGACCGCGAGGAGCTTCTAGCCCACATCTGGGGAGCACAGGCGATCGCCCTCTTGGCCGCGCTCCAGAAGAAGCCTTCCGCCGCCTTGTTGAACGTCGCGCGTGCCTTCCTCGCTGACAACGGCGTCGACAGCACCGCTCTTCAGCGCGGGGTTGGCATGACCAAAAGGATGGGTGAGCTATTCGCGAAGCTCCCCGTCTTCGAGGACGCCGAAATAGGTATCGAACGGGTAGCCCATGCGGGTGAATCCTTCGCGCCTGCCGAGGACGACGAATCCGCCCACCCCTCAACACCCTAAAGCCTCCCCAGGAGAACCGAATGGCGACCCTCAATCGCGCCGCCCGACGAGCGGCAGCGAAGCAAGCCGCACGCGCCGGCATCAACACCGTGCACAACGGCATCTCTCACGGCGCATTGACGCGGGGGAGCTTCGCTCGGCTGGAGGCACACCTCTGCGCCAACGGCAATCGCCTGTCTGAACAGCACCGCGCCGCCTTGTTCGCCATGCTCGGCCTCTTCACCGAGTCGGCACAGGGCAAGCTTCCTGGCCGCTGGGCGTTCGGCCTTCCGACCGGCATGGGCAAGACCTCGGCCATCATCGCGTGGTGCGCCGCGCTCGTGAGCCAGGGCCATGACCACATCTCGGTGTCGGTCGCAGCCTCCAAGGTCGAGGCCCTGTGCCAGCTCAAGCGGGACATGATCACCCACGGTATCCCTGAGGAGCGCATCGGCCTGCTGTACGCGGACGGGGGCAGGTATTCCGAGCCCCGCACCGATGACAACTCCGAGCGTCAAATCATGCTCGTCTCGCATGCTCGCGTCCGGTCGCGGACAGGCCTCGCCCGATTCAACTCCTACCAGGGCCGGCCGCGTGACCTGATGCTGTACGACGAGAGCTTGATCGCGTCGGACGCCAAAGGTGTGTCGGTGCGTGAGCTGAGGGCCGCGTTGGGATTTCTCCAAGGTCTCTGGTTAGACAACACCGGCTATGCGCCGTGTCTTGCCTACCTCACCCAGGCGCAGCAGGCGATTCACGACGCGCTGGACACCGCACGGGCCACACCAAACGAACCCACCGTGATCGCCCTCCCCGAGATCGACGACCAGCAACTCGGGGAGTTCCGCCGAATGCTGCCCCGCCGCCCTGCGGTGGCACCCTTGTTCACCTTGCTGGACCTCGCGAAGGAACAGCTCCGCGTCCTACCTACGGATGACGGCGGCGCGGTTTGGTACGAGGTCTCAGTGCCGGCCGAGCTTCGCAACATCATCGTGTTGGACGCGAGCTATCCCATCCGCGCACTCGTGAAAGCCGACAGCACCATCCGCGACGCCGAGCAACATCTACCTGCCGTGAAGCGTATTGGGGTGTCGCTGTCCCAGCTCAAGACCTTCGACAACGTCGCTCTTCATCAGATGTTCGTTGCCGGCGGTCGGGAGTCGATGCGTCGAGACTTCGAGCGCGACCACGGGGACCGGAGGACGACCCGCGAAGTGGTGGAGATCGTGAAGAACGTTCCTCCTGACGAGTCGGTCTTGATCTTCGTCTTCAAGCACAAACACGGCGAGCGGGTGGACTATCGCTCCACCATGTTGGCCGACCTTGAGAAGGCTGGCATAGACACGACCGCCAAGGTGCGCGGCGTCGAGAACGGCGAACCGAAGGACTTCGACCGCATCAACGTGGTGACGTGGGGAATGGAAACCTCGCTCAACTCCTTCGCCCACTGCCGTCATGTCATCCTGGCCGGCGTGCTTCAGCGATCATCGCTCGACCTCGCGGGGGCTTATATTGGGCAGGCGAACGACCTTCGCTCCGACGTACCGTCCAAGACCATTCGACAAGTCGCCCGCTCCGAGGTGTGTCACGTCATCTATCAGGCACTCTCCCGAGGGGCCTGTCGGGTGATCGAAGATGGCAAGGCCTCACGGATGACCGGCTACATCATCCACCGAGATCCCGCGATCCGTGGGGCACTCTCGGAGGTGATGCCGGGCGCCGTTTGGAAGGGCTGGGAGCCAGTCCACAGCGAGGCGAAGGCTGGGACCGTGGCGACCACGGCCAGCCGGATAGCCCAGTTCCTCGCTGGGCTGCCGGGCGATGTTGACCGCATCTCGACGCGCAAGCTCAAGGATGCGGCAGGACTGCGCGGCGTGGCCGGGCGGTCCTTCACTCACGCCCTACGGGATGTCTCGAGCCTCGTCCCGTGGGCGCTGTCTGGGCGCTCCCTTGCCCGGCTGTTCACTCCCCACCCGACTTAAACGCCAGCTCCCTAATAGGGGCTCTTCTTCTTTAGGGACTTGGCGTCTAACTCGCGGGCCGGCCGACTCGGCCTCCCCGCCCTCAGGACAACCAGAATGGACAACATCCAGCCCAAGTCCGGGCTCTTGTCGCGCATCTCACGCGGCCGGCTTGTGCTTCGCCATGCCCCCGACTGCCGGCCCCTCACCGGGCAGATAGCCCGGAACGAGGAACACCGCTGCGACGTGCCCGACTGTCACCGGTCCCGCTGGAAACTCGGGTCGCGCTGCCGTGCCCACGCGCGGCACTACGAGGCCACCGGCCATCCCACCGCTCGAACCATCCGGCGCGGCACATGGCGTCCCTGGGTGGTCGAGGCTGCGTCGTTCGTCGGACAGCAGCTCCGTCTAGCGCATCCCGGCATCGACGCAGCGGTCTCCTGGGCAGCCGGCGAGCTGTTCGGAAGCGGTAAAGCGGCACGCCGCTCCGACCCTCGACGACCGCACACCGGTTACAGCCGTGCCCTCGCCCGGCTCCGAGCCGGTGGCGTCGGTCCCGACGACTTCGTCGCCCGTTGGGTCGCCGCGTATGCGTTCCGGCAGCTCGACGCCGAGGAGCCGAGATCGCAGCGCCGCAGCTTCCGAGACGACTCCCACTTCCAGCACCAGGCCGCGAAGCTCCTGCTGCATCCGCAGCCCCTCGGTGCACCCGCATGGGCCCGTCAGCACACCGAAGACGGCAGCGCGGACGGCACCGCCGTTGGTCGCATCAACTTCAGTGTCCGGAGGTTCGCCTTCGACCGCGTCAACGCCGCCCTAGGCCTCCTCGCCTTCCGCGCCGCCGACGAACTCAACAAGCGCCTAGGCGGCTCCCGCTCAGCCACAGGCGATCTCCGTCCCGTCGCGCGTGTCTCCCATGACGACGCGCCTTTCCTCACCTCCAACAACAACAGCACCACATGAGCACCTACGAAACTCCAGACAATCAGCTCGCCGCCGTCTACGCGACGCAGTCCTCCTCAACCGAGACCAACGACCTCGGCATCTCGACGCGCGTCGGAAGCGGCCGCGTCAGCTCGACGGACGCCGTACCGATGTCGGCCCCGACCGGCGACCAGCTTTCATTCCGCACGACCAGCGGCATGGCCGTACATGATCCGGCCGCCATCAAGCCGGATGACGTGGTCAACCTGGGCAATGGCATGGGCGAGACCAGCGTCGCCGTGGCGATGGCGATGGGGCTCCTCGCCCGCAGTCCTGCAGGGCACATCGTGCCCGTGGGTGCGGCGGCCCCGCCCTCGTCTCCTCCCCCGGATGACAAGGGCCCGAAACCGCCTCTGCAGCCTCAGCAGGACGAGCGCCAGCAGGACACGCCGAATACCCGCCTGGACGACGAGAGCGAGGCCACGATCACCGATGCGCTTACGCGAGCGCCCGGCGCTTCGATTGGCGTTGCTGTGGCGGCCATCGACAACGGCGGCGAGGTCCCTGACGCACAGGTCGGGCAGCTCGCGGCTGAACTCGGCATGGAGCCTTCCCAAGTGCGGGCTAAGATTGCGAGCGTCCAAGCGGCCTATGCGAAGGAGGCGACGACCAGCGCAGCGAAAGCGGCTGGCACATCGGAAGAAATGGTCGCGGAAGCCTTCGAGCACTTCCGGCGCACCGGATCGAGCGACTTCCGCGCCGCGATGAATGCGCACTTCCAGAGCGGCAGGGCCGACTATGGGTCGTTCGTGATCGACTTCGTAGCGAACCTTGACCAAGTCGATCCCGCCCGAATCTTGGAAGCGAACACCACTGCCGGCCGCTCAGTCCGGTGGGATGCTCCGAGCAAGCAGATACTCGTAAAGGTCCCAGGTCGTGGCGAGATGCCTTGGAGTGTAGCTGTGCGGCAGCGCCTCATCTCTGTCCGCTAACAGCAAAGACATCACGATGGACACCACCGAAACCAGTACCGTCCCGCCGCCCCTCACAGCTTCGCTCTTGGCGGACGCCCTGGCGGCGCTCGCTCGTGCCGTAGAGGTTCGCTGCCTCGGAACCACCGAGGGCACCGCGTTCTCCACCGCTCTTGAAGAAGCCGCCGCCGAGTTCGGGACGACGCCCGGGCTGGCGCTTCTAGCGTTCGACCAATTAGCCAAGGGCCGCCGCGTGCTCAACGCGACCGCGCTCCTTGGCCTTGTCGAGGGTAACCGGGCCCTACTCGACCTTGGCCGGCGCTATGCCGCCGCCCAAGCCTCCCTCAACTCCCAAGGAACACCTCATGTGTGAACCCACCACCTTCGCCGCCCTGACGGCCGCCTCATCGTTGGCTTCGGTCGGCATCTCTGCTGCCAGCGCTTTCAGCAAGCAGGGCGCCGTCGCGACCAACTATGACCAGACCATCGCCAACGCCAACCGCGCCCTGGCGCAGAACTACAACTCGATCCAGACCCGCCAACAGCAGGAAGCCGACAAGGCCCAGAGCGAGAGCTTCGACGTTGCCCGGCAGATGGCCGAGGTGAAGGGCAGAGCTAACGCTTCTGCCGGCGAGGCTGGTGTAGGTGGCGTATCCTTCGCCAACCTCATGTCCGACTACGAGGCGCGGGAAGGCCGCGCTCGCGGCAACATCGATTACAACTACGCCACCACGCAGCAGGACCTGACGAACCAAGCGGAGGCCTCACGGACCAAGGCGCAGTCGATCATCAGCTCCACCGTGAAGCCCGACCCCATGGCCCCTTGGCTGGCCGTTGGCGGTTCCGCGATCAAGGCGGGGCTCAAGATTTACGATGCGTTCGACGACCGAGGCTCAAAGCCCGGCAAGGGCCAGGACATCGACTCCGAGATTGCGAGCTGGAGCCAGTACCATTGAGGCGTCGACTCTACCCTGCTCGTGAGATGGACCGGCTGTATGAAGCCGGGGAGCGCATGGCGTTCGGCCGCGGCACCGTCATGGCCGCCGACCACGCCGCTAGGTTCGCCTATGGACTCGTCGAGCTGGACCGCGAGAGCGGCAAGTACCGGCGCGTGAACCGAGACGTGGATCGGAAACGATGATCGTCAACGACGCAAAGAGCCGGGAGCGCATGCTCGCGAATAGTCCACATATGGGCAATCGGCTGCAGTAGTCCCAACAAGCGGGCCCGGCATCCAAAGCTGGGCCCTTTTTTCCTCTTACTCAAACGTGACCAATTGCACCACACAACACAGCACATTTGCCGGGCCCCTTCGGAGGAAGAACTCCGAAAGAAGGCGGCCCTTGAGGAAAGCGCTAGAGAGGGCGTGAGTCTTGCCGGCATCGACCTGTCCAGCATGAACCTTGCCGGCATCGACCTATCCGGCGCCAACTTAGCCGGCGCTGATCTCGGCAACGCCGATCTCAGGAGTTCGATCTTGCGTGGAGCTACTCTGCGGGGCGCTTACATGGGAGGCATGATCCTGCGGGGCGCCAATCTTCAAGGCGCTTTGATGTCGGGGGCGATCCTCCAGGGCGCCAATCTTCAAGGCGCCTTGCTGTTCGGGGCGGACATGAGCGGCTGCTATTTCGGAGGAGCAGACCTCTCGTTCGCTGACCTTAAGCAAGCGATCCTGAAAGGTACTGTCTTGCGGGATGTCCCACTCATTGGGGCGAACTTGGCTGGCGCCAACCTCGAAGGCGCCGATGTTGATGGGGTCCGCCTTTGCGACGCTGTGGCCTTCCCCGAGGCAACCATCCCTCTGGCTGTACCAGAGGTCGGCAGCTACATCGGTTGGAAGAAGTGCAAGAACGAAGTCATTGTGAAGCTCCTGATCCCGGCAGAAGCCCGTCGCAGTAGCGCGGCGACGCGGAGAGCACGAGCGGAGTTCGCCCAAGTTCTAAAAGTGTACGGCGCCGAGGTTGGCGTGGCGATGCATGACGGTACGACTGAATATCGCGCGGGCAATATCGTGCGCAGCGACAAGTGGGGGACGAACCGATGGGACGAGTTCTCCGGCGGTATCTACCACTTCATTACTCGCGCCGAAGCGGAGGCCTACGCTAGGCGCACCAACCGTTGGGTAGAACCACAAGAATAATCAATAACAACCGCTGGCCAACGACCGCCTTTTCCCATGTGATGTCATGTTGCGTGCCCCCAGCGGCCCCGCCCTGCGTGTTCGCGCGTTGGGCGGGCTTGCTCGTCGCGAGCCTGTCTACCGCAGCAGGGAGTTCAGGGCCGCCGCCGAACTCGCGACGCCGATCGCGAAGATGCGGGCCGAGTCCGCTGCAATCAGCTCTGTTGCGTCGTAGATGCGTGGACGCCTTTGCGGGTCAGCGCGGCCGTCGGCGATCTCTTGGCCGATCAGCATCTTGTGGTTGGTGCCGATCATCTCTAGGCCGAAGTAGTTCTTGATCTCGTCAATGTGCTGTTCATCAGCTTGCCGCCGAAAATCGAGGTGGGCACCGCCGAATCGATTTGCCAGCCAACGAATTACGTCCGACCGCGTGTAGAAGCACTCCTTCCAGTAGAACATTTTTTGGTTGATGAAGTGCTTAACTGGCTGCTTTGCCGGCGCAGGTATGGGAGCTTGAGGTCGCCGGTCTTGCAAACGGGCTGAGGCTATCTGCCCTATGCTGAGGCCGATTGAATTGACCTCCATGTACCCCATCCAGTGCTCATAGAAGCCTGCCTTGCATAGGTTGACTGCCTGGGCATTGCCGACAATGGGAAACCCGACAACATGGGGACGAGCGAGACGCTGCACTTGATGGAATTGGTGACCTGCCCTGTTTCTTCGGACCACGCTTAACTTGAGAATCCTGGCGTCTCCTGTGCCTTTGAATGTCCCGTGAGGGACGGTGTTGCAACGGGCCGGGGCGCGGAGGCCCCCTCTACCGCAGCGTCCCGGCCCGTTGCGGAAGCGGG
>NZ_JAFKJN010000051.1 GCF_017305915.1 Reyranella sp. | reverse complement strand
ACGTGCGCGTAATGCCGGTTCTTGGTCTCGTACTCGACATGCGCCGTCGAGATCGTGATGCCGCGCTCGCGCTCCTCCGGCGCCTTGTCGATCTGGTCGTACGCCGTGAACGTCGCTCCGCCCGTCTTCGCCAGGATCTTCGTGATCGCCGCCGTCAGCGACGTCTTGCCATGATCAACATGCCCGATCGTGCCGATGTTGCAGTGCGGCTTGTTCCGCTCGAATTTCGCCTTCGTCATGGGTGTCTTCCTTGCTTAATTCAAACTCTTAGCCGGCCAGCTTCGCGACGACCTCGTCCGCCACCGCCTGCGGCACAGGCGCGTAGTGGTCGAAGGTCATGGTGTAGGCCGCACGTCCCTGGGTCATCGACCGCAGCGTGTTCACGTAGCCGAACATGTTGGCGAGCGGCACCATGGCGTTGATGACCTGCGCGTTGCCGCGGGCCTCCATGCCCAGGATCTGGCCGCGGCGGCTGTTCAGGTCACCAATGCAGTCGCCCATGTAGTCCTCAGGCGTCACCACCTCGACCTTCATGATCGGCTCGAGCAGCTTGGGCTGCGCCTTGGCGAGGCCTTCCTTGAACGCCGCGCGGGCGGCGATCTCGAACGCCAGCACGCTCGAATCGACGTCGTGGTAGGCGCCGTCGATCAGCGTCGCCTTGAAGTCGATCACCGGGAAACCGGCGAGCACGCCGGTCTCGCGCGAGGCCTCGAGGCCCTTCTCGACGCCCGGGATGTATTCCTTCGGTACCGAGCCGCCGACGACCTTGCTGTCGAAGCTGTAGCCCGAACCCGGCTCACCCGGCTCGAACACCAGTTTGATGCGGGCGAACTGGCCCGAGCCGCCGGACTGCTTCTTGTGGGTGTAGTCGATCTCGGACTTGCGGCCGATCGTCTCGCGATAGGCGACCTGCGGCGCGCCGACGTTGGCGTCGACCTTGTAGGTGCGCTTCAGGATGTCGACCTTGATCTCGAGATGGAGCTCGCCCATGCCCTTGATGACGGTCTGGCCGGTCTCCTGGTCGGTCGAGACGCGGAAGGTCGGGTCCTCCTGCACCAGGCGGCCGAGCGCCTGGCCGAGCTTCTCCTGGTCGGCCTTCGACTTCGGCTCGATGGCGAGCTCGATGACCGGATCGGGGAAGTCCATCTTCTCGAGGATCACCGCATTGTCGGGATCGCACAGCGTGTCGCCGGTGGTGACGCTCTTGAGGCCGGCCAGGGCGATGATGTCGCCGGCGCGCGCTTCCTTCACGTCCTCACGGTTGTTGGCGTGCATCAGCAGCATGCGGCCGATGCGCTCCTTGCGGTCCTTGGTGCTGTTCAGCACGCCGGTGGCCGACTCGAGCACGCCCGAGTAGACGCGCGCGAAGGTCAGCGAGCCGACGAACGGATCGGTCATGATCTTGAACGCCAGAACGGAGAGCGGCGCATCGTCGGACGACGGCAGCGTGACCGCCTCGTCGGTGCCCATCTTGACGCCCTTGACGTCCGGCACGTCGGTCGGCGCCGGCAGGTAGTTCACGACGGCGTCGAGCATGGGCTGCACGCCCTTGTTCTTGAACGCCGAGCCGCACAGCACCGGGACGAACGCATAGGAGATCGTGCCCTTGCGGATGCACTTGATCAGCGTGTCGTAGTCGGGCTCCTCGCCGGCCAGATACTTCTCGAGCGCGACGTCGTCCTGCTCGACCGCCATCTCGATCAGCTTGTGACGGTACTCGGCAGCCTGCTCCTTGAGCTCGGCCGGGATCTCGACGATCTCGAACTTGGCGCCCAGCGTCTCCTCGAGCCAGACGATCGCCTTGTTGGAGACCAGGTCGATCAGGCCCTTGTACTCGGACTCGGTACCGATCGGGATCTGTGTCACCAGCGGCTTGGAGCCCAGGCGATCGACGATCATGTCGATGGTGCGCCAGTAGTTGGCGCCGGTGCGGTCCATCTTGTTGATGAAGCAGATGCGCGGCACGCCGTACTTGTCGGCCTGGCGCCACACCGTCTCCGACTGCGGCTCCACGCCCGCGACCGAGTCGAACACGCACACCGCGCCGTCGAGCACGCGCAAGCTGCGCTCGACCTCGATGGTGAAGTCGACGTGGCCCGGGGTGTCGATGATGTTGACGCGGTAGCTGGTGTCCTTGAACGGACCCGTCTCGACCTTCCAGAAAGCGGTAGTCGCGGCGGACGTGATGGTGATGCCGCGCTCCTGCTCCTGCTCCATCCAGTCCATGGTCGCGGCGCCGTCGTGGACTTCGCCGATCTTATGCGACTTGCCGGTGTAGTAGAGGATGCGCTCAGTCGTCGTCGTCTTGCCGGCATCGATGTGCGCCATGATGCCGATGTTGCGATAGTGCGCGATGGGGGTGGTGCGAGCCATGGTTAAGGCTTTCTGCGTGGAGGGGGTGCGGCCGGACTACCAGCGGTAATGCGCAAACGCCTTGTTGGCGTCGGCCATCTTGTGGGTGTCCTCGCGCTTCTTCACGGCGTTGCCTCGGCGGTTGAAGGCGTCCATCAGCTCGGCCGAGAGCTTCTCCTTCATGCTGTGGCCCGAACGGTCGCGCGCCGCCTGGATGATCCAGCGGATGGCCAGCGCCTGGCGCCGCTCCGGGCGCACTTCGACGGGAACCTGGTAGGTGGCGCCGCCGACGCGGCGCGAGCGGACCTCGACGGCCGGCTTCACGTTCTCCAGCGCCTCGTGGAAGGCCGGGATCGGGTCGGCCTTGAGCTTGGACTCGATCTCGTCGAGGGCGCCGTAGACGACGCGCTCGGCGACCGACTTCTTGCCACGCTCCATGAGCGTGTTCATGAACTTCGACAGGACGACGTCGTGGAACTTGGCGTCCGGGAGGACTTCTCGCTTTTCGGCAGCGCGACGGCGGGACATGTGTGCTTCTCCTCGCCTTACTTCGGACGCTTGGCGCCGTACTTCGAACGGCGCTGCTTGCGGTCCTTGACACCCTGGGTGTCGAGGGTGCCGCGGATGATGTGGTAACGGACGCCCGGCAGGTCCTTGACGCGGCCGCCGCGGATCATGACGACCGAGTGCTCCTGCAGGTTATGGCCCTCGCCGGGAATGTAGCTCACCACCTCGTAGGCGTTGGTGAGGCGCACCTTGGCGACCTTGCGCAGCGCCGAGTTCGGCTTCTTCGGCGTCGTGGTGTAGACGCGGGTGCAGACGCCGCGCTTCTGCGGGCAAGCCTGCAGCGCGGGCACCTTGTTGCGCGAGGTCAGCGGGCGACGGCCCTTGGCGATCAACTGGTTAATGGTCGGCATGCGACTTCCGGTTTCCTTGTCCCGTCCTCGGTCCGCCCAGGTCAGGCATCGGCGCAAAGCGAAAGCGCGGGCATAGCGGCAAGAGCGCAGCCCCGCGCGATTTGTATGCTCTGCGGCCAAGAGGCCTTACTTGTAGCGGTCCTCGACGTCCGGCTGCGTCTAGGCTTTTCGCCTACCACCAGCCTTTCGCCGAAGTGGCGCGCTTATATTGCTGCGTTACGTGGGCGTCAAGCGTGGCGGAACGCTTTTCTCTTTGATTTCGTTGCTGATTTCCCGCGTCGCACCATCGACTCGTTCCTGACTCGCGGCAGGGATGGCGCGCAACTTTCTAACACCACTGCTTGGGGGTCTGCCCCCGTCTCGACACAATGGTTTACTTCGCACGCGACCCGCGCTAAGGAGGCATCATGTTGCGCCGCGACACCATGATCAACCGAGCCGTCAAAGGTACCACCTTTGGGGCCGGGAGACTCGTGCGCGAAAGTCTGAGCTAAAGCCAGAAACAGCCGACGAACCCCGACCCCGCCGCCAGGCCGGGGTCGCGCAACAGGTCCCGCCCTCCGGCAACGGAAGCGAGACCGAAGATGAGTTCCTTCAGGATGCCTCCCACCCCGGTGCTTCAGACGCCGCGCCTGGTGTTGCGCCCGCTGCGCGCCAAGGACGCACCGGTCATCCAGAAGCGCTTCGCCAATTGGGAGGTCGTGCGCTGGCTGGACGCCAAGGTACCCTGGCCCTACCCGGCCGACGGCGCTACCGGCTTCGCCGCCGCCGCCCTCGCGGAGATGGCCAAGGGCGAGAAGTCCCACTGGGCGATTATCCCCAAGAAGGGCCCGGCCGACCTGATCGGCGTCATCAGCCTGCGGCCGGACGACGGCGTGACCCACGACCAGGGCGGCTTCTGGCTCGACCCGGCGTTCCGGGGCCGCGGCCTGATGACCGAGGCGGCCGACCGGGTGACCGAGTACGCCTTCGGCAAGCTCGCCTGGCCCTGCCTGTGGCTCAGCAACGCCCAGGACAACCACGCCTCCCGCCGCATCAAGGAGAAGCAGGGCGCCCGGCTGGTCGACATGATGATCGGCCAGTTCGTCGGCGGTGCGGCCACCCGCATGGTCTGGCAGCTGACCCGCGAGGACTGGCGGGCGCGCCAGCCGATGCCGCCGCGGCGTGAAGCGAAAGCGAGCGAGCCGGTCCATGCCTGACCGCCTGCCGCCGACGCCCACGCTGCAGACCGGCCGGCTCGTCCTGCGTCCGTTGCGGATGGAGGATGCGCCAATCATCCAGCGGCGCTTCCCGCAATGGGAGATCGTGCGCTTCCTCAACGGCAACCATGTGCCCTGGCCCTACCCGGCCGACGGCGCTGCCAGCCATATCGCGGACTGTCTCGAGGAGATGGCGCGCGGCGAGAAGCTCTATTGGTCGATCGCTCTCGAGAGCGCGCCGGACGATCCGATCGGCCGTATCGAGCTGCGGCCCGACGACGGCAAGAGCCGCGACATGCGCGGCTTCTGGCTCGACCCGGGGCATCACGGCAAAGGCTTCATGACCGAGGCCGCCGAATGCGTGACCGCGTTCGCCTTCGTCACCCTGGGCTGGCCGCATCTCTGGCTCAGCAACGACACGCGCAACGCCGCCTCGGCGCGCATCAAGGAGAAGCAGGGCGCCACCCTGGTCGATCGCGAGCCCTGCCGATCGGTGGAAGGCGACGGCACGCGCGAGGTCTGGCTGCTGAAGCGCGAGGACTGGCTCGCGCGGCGCGGGGCTTAGAGCTGGGGGCGCGTCACTCCAGTGGCGCGGTCCAAAGAAAAAGGCCGTCGCTTGCGGCGACGGCCTTCTCGATGTCTCGGCGCAGCGTCGGACTCAGTCCGCCGCGTGCTCCTGCTCGAGCGTCGGGACCGGCTGGTCCTCGCCGTCGGCGCCGGCCGCCAGGATGGCGCGATCGCGCTGGGCGGCGATCGCCTTCATGCGGTTCACGACTCCGCCGGTACCCGCCGGGATCAGGCGGCCGACGATGACGTTCTCCTTGAGGCCCTGCAGGTTGTCGACGCGGCCCGAGACGGCCGCCTCGGTCAGCACGCGGGTGGTCTCCTGGAACGAGGCCGCCGAGATGAACGACTTCGTCTGCAGGGACGCCTTGGTGATGCCGAGCAGCACCGGGTCCGCCTTGGCGGGCTTCAGCTTCTCGGAGATCAGCTTGGCGTTCTCGGCCTCGAACTCGCCCTTGTCGACCTGCTCGCCGATCAGGAACGTCGACTCGCCGGCGTCGGTGATCTCGACCTTCTGCAGCATCTGACGCGCGATCGTCTCGATGTGCTTGTCGTTGATCTTCACGCCCTGCAGCCGATAGACCTCCTGGATCTCGTTGACGAGATACTCGGCCAGCTTCTCGATGCCCAGCACGCGCAGGATGTCGTGCGGCACCGGGTTGCCGTCGATCAAGAGGTCGCCGCGCTCGACGTAGTCGCCTTCCTGGACGGCGATGCGCTTGGTCTTCGGGATCAGGTACTCGACCGGCTCCGCACCCTCGCCTTCCGGCACGATCAGGATGCGGCGCTTGTTCTTGTAGTCCTTGCCGAACTCGATGCGGCCCGGGACGTCGCAGATGATCGCGAAGTCCTTGGGCTTGCGCGCCTCGAACAGCTCGGCCACGCGCGGCAGACCGCCGGTGATGTCGCGGTTCTTGCCGCCCTCGCGCGGGATACGCGCGAGGATGTCGCCGGCATGGACCTCCTGGCCGTTCTCGACCGACAGGACCGAGTCGAGCGACAGCAGGTAGCGGGCCTCCTGGCCGTTGGCCAGCATGATCGGCTGGCCGGCCGCGTCGTGGATGACGATGCGCGGACGCAGGTCGCCGCCGCGCGGCTGGCCCTTCCAGTCGACGACCACGCGGTTGGAGATGCCGGTGGAGTCGTCGATCACCTCGCGCATCGACACGCCCTCGACGAGGTCGGTGTAGACCGCCTTGCCCGCCTTCTCGGTGATGATCGGCAGGGTGTACGGATCCCACTCGGCCAGCTTCTGGCCCTTGGTCACCGGCGACTCGTTGTCGACCAGCAGGCGCGCGCCGTAGGGCACGCGATGCTTGGCGCGCTCGCGCTGAGCGCCGTCGATCAGCACCAACTCGGTGTTGCGGCCCATCACGACCGGCACACCCTGGCTGTTGACGACGACGTTGCGGTTGCGCACCTGGATGGTGCCGTCGTGGCTCGCCTCGACGTTCGACTGCTCGGCGCCGCGCTGTGCCGCGCCGCCGATGTGGAAGGTGCGCATGGTGAGCTGGGTGCCCGGCTCGCCGATCGACTGGGCGGCAATGACGCCGACCGCCTCGCCGATGTTGACCTTGGTGCCGCGAGCGAGGTCGCGGCCATAGCACTTGCCGCAGACGCCGATCTTGGTGTCGCAGGTCAGCACCGAGCGGATGCGCAGCTCCTCGATGCCGGCCTTGTCGATCTGCTCGACACCGACCTCGTCGATCAGGTCGCCGGCCTTGATGATCACCGAGCCGGTGAGCGGATCGACGACATCGGTCAGCGCGGTGCGGCCCAGCACGCGCTCCGACAGCGGCTCGATCACGTCGCCGCCGTCGACGACCGCGCGCATGGTGAGGCCGCGTTCGGTGCCGCAATCCTCCTCGATGATGATGCAGTCCTGGGCGACGTCGACCAGACGGCGGGTCAGGTAGCCCGAGTTCGCCGTCTTGAGCGCGGTGTCGGCCAGTCCCTTGCGGGCGCCGTGGGTCGAGTTGAAGTACTCGAGCACCGACAGGCCTTCCTTGAAGTTCGAAAGGATCGGCGTCTCGATGATCTCGCCCGAGGGCTTGGTCATCAGACCGCGCATGCCGGCGAGCTGCTTCATCTGGGTAGCCGAGCCACGCGCGCCGGAATGCGCCATCATCCACACCGCGTTGACCGGCTTGCCCGGCTGCGGCGTGGAAATGCCCTTCATCATCTCCTCGGCGACGCGATCGGAGCAGCGCGACCAGGCGTCGACCACCTTGTTGTACTTCTCGCCCGAGGTGATCAGGCCGTCCTGGTACTGCTGCTCGTACTCCTTCACTTCCTTCGTCGTCGCCGCGACCAGCTTGGTCTTGGCGGCGGGAATGACGAGGTCGTCCTTGCCGAACGAGATGCCGGCGCGGCAGGCGTGATAGAAGCCGAGGCCCATCAGGCGATCGGCGAAGATCACCGTCTCCTTCTGGCCGCAGTGGCGGTAGACCGTGTCGATGACGTTCTGCAGGTCCTTCTTCGTGAGAAGACGGTTGATCAGCGAGAACGGCAGGTTCGGGTGCTTGGGCAGGATCTGCGCCAGCAGGATGCGGCCCGGCGTGGTCTCGACCACGCGGCTCGCCAGCACGCCCTTGTCGTCGTAGGCCTCGAGGCGCGCCTTGATCTTGGCATGCATCGACAGCGAGCGGTTGTGCAGGGCGTGCTCGAGCTCGCCGATCTCGGAGAACAGCGAGTTCTCGCCCGGCTCGCCGTCGCGCTCGAGCGTGATGTAGTAGATGCCGAGCACGATGTCCTGCGACGGCACGATGATCGGCTTGCCCGACGCCGGCGACAGGATGTTGTTGGTCGACATCATCAGCACGCGCGCCTCGAGCTGGGCTTCCAGCGACAGCGGCACGTGGACCGCCATCTGGTCGCCGTCGAAGTCGGCGTTGAAGGCGGTGCAGACCAGCGGATGGAGCTGGATCGCCTTGCCCTCGATCAGCACCGGCTCGAAGGCCTGGATGCCGAGGCGGTGCAGGGTCGGCGCGCGGTTCAGCAGCACCGGATGCTCGCGGATCACCTCCTCGAGGATGTCCCACACCTCCGGCCGCTCCTTCTCGACCATGCGCTTGGCGGCCTTGATGGTGTTGGCCATGCCGTAGTTCTGCAGCCGCGAGTAGATGAACGGCTTGAACAGCTCGAGCGCCATCTTCTTGGGCAGGCCGCACTGGTGCAGCTTGAGCTCGGGGCCGACCACGATGACCGAGCGGCCCGAGTAGTCGACGCGCTTGCCGAGCAGGTTCTGGCGGAAGCGGCCCTGCTTGCCCTTCAGCATGTCGGACAGCGACTTCAGCGGGCGCTTGTTGGCGCCGGTGATGACGCGGCCGCGGCGGCCGTTGTCGAACAGCGCGTCGACCGACTCCTGCAGCATGCGCTTCTCATTGCGCACGATGATGTCGGGGGCGCGCAGCTCCATCAGGCGCTTCAGCCGGTTGTTGCGGTTGATGACGCGACGATAGAGGTCGTTGAGGTCGGAGGTCGCGAAGCGGCCGCCGTCGAGCGGCACCAGCGGGCGCAGCTCGGGCGGGATCACCGGCACCAGCTCGAGGATCATCCACTCCGGACGGGCGCCCGACTCGATGAAGTTCTCGACCAGCTTCAGCCGCTTGACCAGCTTCTTGCGCTTGGCCTCCGAGGTGGTGTCGCGCAGCTCCTCGCGCAGCTTCGGCCGTTCCTCGTTGAGGTCGATCGCCACCAGCATGGCGCGGATCGCCTCGGCGCCGATGTCGGCGCGGAAGGCGTCGTCGCCGTACTCGTCGAGCGCGTTGAGGTACTGGTCCTCGTTCAGGAGCTCGCGGTACTTGAGCGGGGTCAGGCCCGGCTCGGTGACCACGTAGTTCTCGAAGTAGAGGATCTTCTCGAGGTCGCGCAGCGTCATGTCGAGCAGCAGGCCGATGCGGCTCGGCAGCGACTTCAGGAACCAGATGTGCGCCACCGGCGAGGCCAGCTCGATGTGGCCCATGCGCTCGCGGCGCACCTTGGTGAGGGTCACCTCGACGCCGCACTTCTCGCAGGTGATGCCGCGGAACTTCATGCGCTTGTACTTGCCGCACAGGCACTCGTAGTCCTTGATCGGCCCGAAGATGCGGGCGCAGAACAGGCCGTCCCGCTCCGGCTTGAAGGTGCGGTAGTTGATGGTCTCCGGCTTCTTGATCTCGCCGTGGCTCCAGGCGCGGATGCGCTCGGGGCTGGCGATCGAGATGCGGATCTCGTCGAAGGTCGGAGTGCCCTGGGGCTGGCCCAGTACGTTGATCAGATCGGTCATTGGTGGTCCTACGGTTTCGTTGGACTAAGTCGCGAAGAGAGGGAGGAGGCCGTTACTCGGCCCCCTGATTGAGCTCGACGTTGAGGCCGAGCGAGCGCAGCTCCTTGACCAGCACGTTGAAGGACTCGGGGATGCCCGCCTCGAAGGTGTCGTCGCCGCGCACGATGGCCTCGTAGACCTTGGTGCGGCCCGCGACGTCGTCCGACTTCACGGTCAGGATCTCCTGCAGCGTGTAGGCGGCGCCGTAAGCCTCGAGCGCCCAGACCTCCATCTCGCCGAAGCGCTGGCCGCCGAACTGCGCCTTGCCGCCCAGCGGCTGCTGGGTGACGAGCGAGTACGGGCCGATCGACCGGGCGTGGATCTTGTCGTCCACCAGGTGATGCAGCTTCAGCATGTAGATGTAGCCGACCGTCACCTTGCGATCGAACGGCTCGCCGGTGCGGCCGTCGACCAGGGTGACCTGGCCCGACTTGTCGAGGCCCGCCATCTCCAGCATGCCGACGATGTCGCCCTCGTGGGCGCCGTCGAACACCGGCGAGGCGAAGGGCACGCCCTTGCTCAGGTTGCGGGCGAGCTCGATCGTGGCATCGTCGTCGAGATCGGCGATCTCGGCCTTGTAAGCTTTTTCTCCGTAGATCTCGCGGAGCTGCTTCTTGATCTGCGCCGCCGAGGCCTCGCGGCCCGCCGTCACCATCTCGCCGATCCGCTTGCCGAGGCCCGCCGCGGCCCAGCCGAGGTGGGTCTCGAGGATCTGGCCGACGTTCATGCGGGACGGCACGCCGAGCGGGTTCAGCACGATGTCGACCGGCCCGCCCTCCTCGAGGTACGGCATGTCCTCGAGCGGCATGATGCGCGAGATCACGCCCTTGTTGCCGTGGCGGCCCGCCATCTTGTCGCCGGGCTGCAGCTTGCGCTTGGTCGCGACGAAGACCTTGACCATCTTCATCACGCCCGGCGGCAGCTCGTCGCCGCGCTGCAGCTTGTCGACCTTGCTGTCGAAGCGGTCCTGCAGGCGCTTCATCGACTCGTCGAACTGCTTGTTCGCCGCCTCGATCTCGCCCTGCCGCTTGTCGCCCTTGACGGCGATCTGCCGCCACTGGCCCGGCGTGAACTCGCCCAGCACCTTGTCGACGATGCGGGTGCCCGGCTTGAGGCCCTTGAGGCCGCCGGCCACCACCTGGTTCATCAGCATTTCCTGGATCTGGCTGTAGAAGCTGCGCTCCAGGATGGCCTTTTCGTCGTCGCGGTCCTTGGCCAGGCGCTCGATCTCGTCGCGCTCGATGGCGAGCGCGCGCTCGTCCTTGTCGACGCCGCGGCGGTTGAACACGCGGACCTCGACGACCGTGCCCTCGACGCCCGGCGGCACCTTCAGCGAGGTGTCGCGCACGTCGGCGGCCTTCTCGCCGAAGATCGCGCGCAGCAGCTTCTCTTCGGGGGTCATCGGGCTCTCGCCCTTCGGCGTCACCTTGCCGACCAGGATGTCGCCCGCCTTCACCTCGGCGCCGATATAGACGATGCCCGCCTCGTCGAGGTTCTTGAGAGCCTCCTCGCCGACGTTCGGGATGTCGCGGCTGATCTCCTCCTGGCCGAGCTTGGTGTCGCGGGCCATGACCTCGAACTCCTCGATGTGGATCGAGGTGAAGACGTCGTCGCGCACGATGCGCTCGCTGAGCAGGATCGAGTCCTCGAAGTTGTAGCCGTTCCACGGCATGAACGCGACGAGCACGTTGCGGCCCAGCGCCAGCTCGCCATCGCGGGTCGACGGACCGTCGGCCACGATGTCGCCCTTCTTCACCGTGTCGCCGACCTTAACGAGCGGCTTCTGGGTGATGCAGGTGCTCTGGTTGGAGCGCTGGAACTTCAGCAGGTTGTAGATGTCGACCGCCGGCCGGTTGGGCCCGACGTCGTCGGTCGCGCGCACCACGATGCGCATGGCGTCGACCTGGTCGACGATGCCGGTGCGGCGCGCGGCGATCGCCACGCCCGAATCGCGGGCAACCACCTCTTCCATGCCGGTGCCGACCAGCGGCGATTCGGCCTGGATCAGCGGCACCGCCTGGCGCTGCATGTTCGAGCCCATCAGCGCGCGGTTGGCGTCGTCGTTCTCGAGGAACGGGATCAGCGCCGCGGCGACCGACACGATCTGCTTGGGCGAGACGTCGACGAAGTCGATCGTCTCGGGACGGGCGAGGATGTACTCGCCGCCCTTGCGGCACTGCACCAGCTCGGAGACGAACTTGCCCTTGGCGTCGATCTCGGCGTTGGCCTGGGCGACCGTGTAGCGGCCCTCCTCCATCGCCGACAGGTAGATCACCTCGTCGGTGACGCGGCTGTGGTGGACCTTGCGGTACGGGCTCTCGATGAAGCCGTACTGGTTCACGCGGGCGTAGGTCGCCAGCGAGTTGATCAGGCCGATGTTCGGGCCTTCCGGCGTCTCGATCGGGCAGATGCGGCCGTAGTGCGTCGGGTGAACGTCGCGCACCTCGAAGCCGGCGCGCTCGCGGGTCAGGCCGCCCGGTCCCAGCGCCGAGAGGCGACGCTTGTGCGTCACTTCCGACAGCGGGTTGGTCTGGTCCATGAACTGCGAGAGCTGGCTGGAGCCGAAGAACTCGCGCACCGCCGCCGCCGCCGGCTTGGCGTTGATCAGGTCGTGCGGCATCACGGTGTCGATGTCGATCGAGCTCATGCGCTCGCGGATCGCCCGCTCCATGCGCAGCAGGCCGACGCGATACTGGTTCTCCATCAGCTCGCCGACCGAGCGGACGCGACGGTTGCCGAGATGGTCGATGTCGTCGATCTCGCCGCGGCCGTCCTTGAGGTCGTGCAGCACCTTGACGACGGCGAGGATGTCCTCGCGGCGCAGCGTGCGCTGGGTGTCGGGCACGCCCTGGAACTCGAGCCGCATGTTCATCTTGACGCGGCCGACCGGCGACAGGTCGTAGCGGTCGATGTCGAACAGCAGGCCGCCGAACAGCGTCTCCGCCTGCTCCAGCGTCGGCGGCTCGCCCGGACGCATCACGCGGTAGATGTCGAGCAGGGCCTCCTCGCGGTTGGAGTTCTTGTCCGCCGCCAGGGTGTTGCGGATGTACGGGCCCACGTTGGTGTGGTCGATCGCCAGCGTCGGCAGCACGTCGATGTCGTTCTCGTCGAACAGGTCGAGCACCGCCTGGGTGATCTCCTGGCCGGCCTCGACATAGATCTCGCCGGTCTTCTCGTTGATCACGTCGACGGCGGCGTAGCGGCCGATCAGCTCCTCCGGCGACACGCGCACTTCCTTGAGGCCCGCCTCCTTGAGGCGGTTCAGGAGCCGCGGCGTCATCTTGGCGCCGGCCTCGGCGACCGACTTGCCGGTCTTGGCGTTGACCAGGTCGTGGGTGAGCTTGACGCCCTTCATCGACTCGGCGTCGAAGGTCGTGGTCCAGCCTTCCTTGTCGCCCTTGTAGACGACCTGGCCGTAGAACGCGGCGAGGATCTCCTCGGGCGACAGGCCCTGGGCCTCGGTCGGATCGAGCGTCTGGCCCTTGGCGACGGCCGACGCCCGCTTCTTCGCGGTCGCGTCGTTGTCGAGCGCGAGCAGCAGCGTCGTCACCGGGATCTTGCGGCGGCGGTCGATGCGGACATGGATCAGGTCCTTGGCGTCGAATTCGAAGTCGAGCCACGAGCCGCGGTACGGGATGATGCGGGCGGCGAACAGGTACTTGCCCGAGCTGTGCGTCTTGCCCTTGTCATGATCGAAGAAGACGCCCGGCGAGCGGTGCATCTGGCTGACGATCACGCGCTCGGTGCCGTTGACGATGAAGGTGCCGTTGTCGGTCATGAGCGGCATGTCGCCCATGTAGACATCCTGCTCCTTGATGTCGCGGATCGAGCGCGAGCCGGCTTCCTCGTCGATGTCCCACACGACGAGCTGGAGCGTGACCTTGAGCGGCGCGGCGAAGGTGATGCCGCGCTGCTGGCATTCCTCGACGTCGTACTTCGGCTCCTCGAACTCGTACTTCACGAACTCGAGGCTGGCCCGCTCGGCGAAGTCCTTGATCGGGAACACGCCGCGGAAGACCTCCTGCAGGCCGGTCGGCGTGCGCTTGGCCGCCGGGATCAGGCGCTGCAGGAAGCCCTCGTACGAGCTCTTCTGGACTTCGATCAGGTTGGGCATGGGGGCCACGGATTCGATGTGGCCGAAGAAACGACGGATTCTTTTGCGCGTATTGAAGGCCGTGGCCATCCTGCGTCCTCGATCGGGTTCAAGGCAGGCGAACTACCCGCTGCTGTCTCGGAACTCACGGCCCGCCAAAGCCGCTCGTCCCATCCATTGCAGAGGGCCACTTATCGAAGCGGACCGACAAGTCCGCTTGGAGAAGGGGCCCGAGTGGGCCGGCGCTTCGCCGGCCCACTCGGTATCCACTTACTTCAGCTCGACCTTGGCGCCTTCGGCCTCGAGCTTGGCCTTGAGCTTGTCGGCGTCGGCCTTCGGCACGCCTTCCTTGACCGGCTTCGGCGCGCCCTCGACCAGGTCCTTGGCCTCCTTGAGGCCGAGGCCGGTGATCTCGCGCACCGCCTTGATGACGTTGATCTTCTTGTCGCCGGCCGCGGCCAGCACGACGGTGAACTCGTCCTTCACCTCGGCCGGAGCCGCAGCAGCAGCGCCCGGAGCGGCGGCGACCGCGACCGGCGCGGCGGCGCTGACGCCCCACTTCTCTTCCAGCAGCTTGCTGAGCTGCGCGGCCTCGAGGACCGTCAGGGTCGAGAGCTCCTCGACCAGCTTTTCCAAATTCGCCATTTCTATCTCCTGATATCCCGAACTTCGTTGAACGTGACTTCGCTGAACTGCGACCTACGCCGCCTTCGCGCCGTCTTCCTTGGCTCCATACGCGCTGAACACACGAGCGACCTGACCCGCCGGTGCCGCCAGAACGCCCGCGATCTTCGTCGCCGGAGCCTGGATGAGACCGATGATCTTGCCGCGCAGAGCATCGAGCGACGGCAGCGTGGCGAGGGCCTGGACGCCTGCGACATCCAGAGTGTTCTCACCGAGCGCACCGCCGACGATGGTCAGCTTCTCGTTGTCCTTGGCGAAGGCCGAGATGACCTTCGCCGCAGCGACCGGATCCTTGGAGTAAGCGATGGCAGTCGGGCCCTTGAACAGGGACCCGAGCGCCGTGAAGGACGTGCCCTCGAGGGCACGCAGCATGAGTCGGTTCTTCGCGACCTTGTAGCTCGCCCCGGCTGCCCGCACCTTGCGGCGCAGGTCCGTCACTTCCTGGACGGTGAGGCCGGACTGGCGGGTGACCACCATCAGGCTCGCGTCCTTGAAGATCTGGTTCAGCTCGGAGATCGACTCGGCCTTTTCCGAACGATTCACGGCTTTCTCCAATTGAGGCCCGACCTGAAACCCAGATCGGACCGGCTGCGTTGAGACCACAGCCTCGTTGGCGGTTCACGCGAACGAGGACCGATGGCCTTGCTCGCCTGCCCCGGAAGTTCGGGACGATCGCCCGTATGAATGGGCTTAATCCCTTGCCCCCGTCTGCGCTGGCGGGTTTCCCCTTTAGGTCTGCTCCTGAAGGAGCGAGACACCGGCGGTCTCGGACAGGTTTTCCGCCGTCCCCCGCCCAATCGCTTGGGAGAGAGACGGCGAAACTCTAAGACTTGCCGCCGCGCCTCAGACGTTGAGCGCGGTGGCGGGATCGAGCTTCACGCCCGGTCCCATGGTCGAACTGATCGACACCTTCTTGATGAAGGTGCCCTTGGCGCCCGACGGCTTCGCGCGATTGATCGCGGTCACCAGCGCCTTGACGTTGGCCGCGATCGCCTCTTCCGAGAACGACGCCTTGCCGACGCCAGCATGAACGATGCCGGCCTTCTCGGCGCGGAACTCGATCGAGCCGGCCTTGGCGGCCTTCACCGCGGCGGTCACGTCCTGCGTCACGGTGCCGAGCTTCGGGTTCGGCATCAGACCGCGCGGGCCCAGAACCTTACCGAGGCGGCCGACGACGCCCATCATGTCGGGCGTGGCGACGCAGCGGTCGAAATTCATCTCGCCGCCGTTGATCTTCTCGGCGAGGTCCTCCGCACCGACCAGGTCGGCGCCGGCGGCCTTGGCCTCCTCGGCCTTGGCGCCGCGGGCGAACACCGCGACGCGCACCGTCTTGCCGGTGCCGCTCGGCAGCTCGACCATGCCGCGCACCGCCTGGTCGGCGTGGCGCGGGTCGATGCCGAGGTTCATCGCGACCTCGATGGTCTCGTCGAACTTCGCCTTGGCGTTCGCCTTGACGATCTTGACCGCCTCGTCGAGCGAGTAGGTCTTCTCACGGTCGACCGTCTGGCTGGCGGTCGTGTAGCGCTTACCCTGGGCCATGGCTTAGTCCACCACCTGCAGGCCCATCGAGCGGGCCGAACCAATGATCTGAGCCATCGCCGACTCGATGGAATCGCAGTTGAGGTCGGGCATCTTCTGCTTCGCGATTTCCTCGATCTGCGCCTTGGTCACCTTGCCGACGATCTGCGTGCCGACGGTCTTGGCACCCGCTTCGATGCCCGCCGCCTTCTTCAGGAAGTAGGTGTTCGGCGGGGTCTTGGTGATGAAGGTGAAGCTGCGATCCTGGAACACGGTGATCACCACCGGGATCGGCATGCCGGGCTCCATCTTCTGGGTCCGCGCGTTGAACTGCTTGCAGAATTCCATGATGTTGACGCCCTGCTGACCGAGCGCAGGCCCGATCGGCGGGGAGGGGTTGGCCTTGCCTGCAGGGACCTGCAGCTTGACGTAGGCCTGGATCTTCTTGGCCATTAAGAGCCCTTCCTATGTTGGGCGGCGTGGTCCGGCCATGGCTGGCCTCCCACACCTGTTCCATCCTCAAGTCCTTGATCCGAAAGGATCTCCGGCTCCGGACGGTCTCACGCGGAAAAGGCCGGCACAGAGGCCAGCCCTTCCGAAGGCGCGGGGTGTAGCAAACTCCCCGACGCTCTACAACCCCCCGGATTTCAAGGATTCGTGGGGGCGTATATGGTGTGTCTTCAGAGTTTTTCCACCTGTGCGTAGTCGAGCTCGACCGGGGTCGAGCGGCCGAAGATGGAGACGGCGACCTTGAGCCGTGCCCGTTCCTCGTCCACGTCCTCGACAGTGCCGTTGAAAGAGGCAAACGGGCCGTCGGCCACCTTGACCTGCTCGCCAATCTCGAAGGACACGGCGGGCTTGGGCCGTTCGACGCCCTCCTGGACCTGCTTCAGGATTCGGCTGGCCTCGGCATCGGAGATCGGTACCGGCTTGCCGCGGCCGCCGCCGCCCAGGAAGCCCGTCACCTTGGCGGTATTCTTCACCAAGTGCCAAGTCTCGTCGTTCAGATCCATCTTCACCAGGACATAGCCCGGGAAGAATTTGCGCTCTGTCTGCACCTTGGCGCCCCGGCGGACCTCGACGACCTCCTCGGTCGGAACGATCACCTCGGTGATCTCCTCGTCGAGGCCCTTCTTCTGGGCCTGTTCGCGGATCGACGAGGCGACCTTGTTCTCGAAGCCCGAATAGGCGTGCACGACATACCAGCGATGAGCCATCTCAGGACACCCCAAGCAACGTCTTCACGACGAAGCCGATGATCTTGTCAGCCACCAGGAAGAACAGGGCGGCAATCACGACGAAGATGAAGACCATGCTGGTGGTGATCATGGTCTCGCGACGGGTCGGCCAGGTGACCCTGGCCACCTCGGCGCGGACCTCACGCACGAATTCGACTGGATTTATCGCCATGCTCGCACTTCAAAAAGATTTGGCAGGAGTGGAGGGACTCGAACCCCCGACTTTCGGTTTTGGAGACCGACGCTCTACCAACTGAGCTACACTCCTGCAGTCTCGCCTTGTCCTTATAACCTACTTTACGATCTTGGTAACAACGCCGGCGCCGACGGTTCGGCCGCCCTCGCGGATGGCGAAGCGCAGGCCCTCGTCCATCGCGATCGGCTGGATCAGCTCGATCGTCATCCGCGCGTTGTCCCCCGGCATCACCATCTCGGTGCCCGACGGCAGCGTCACCACGCCGGT
>NZ_JAFKJN010000010.1 GCF_017305915.1 Reyranella sp. | reverse complement strand
GTCGCTGACAGCTCCAGCCGCGTCACCTCGATCTTGAGCCCCATGCTGTCCTCCGCCGCAATACGCCGACCGGAGACACAGAATCGAACATTGCAGCGAAGGGAAACTCAAATCTCGCAAGAGTCAGGATTTTCGTCGGCTGGTATAAGATCTCGTCCGGCTCGAGGCCGAATTGTTTCACGAGCGGATGTCGGGAAGCTGTCTGCATGACAGCGGAATCTTGCGTCTGCACCCGGGCCCGGGAGGTCGGGAGAGCCAACCGTTGAGATTCTGCCAAGATGAGGCGGTTTCCAGGATCAAGCCCACGCGCTGCACGCTCGAATCGGACGAGATCAAGAAGCTTTTCTTTGGTGACTCCGATCAAAGTTTCCACACGAGGCGCGTCAATCGGTGAGCTTCGCTTGATTCGTTGCCATGTGTGCCAGCCTCGATCCAAGACGGCCTCCGCGTGCTCGTCTTTGAATTCCAGCCTGATGAAGAACTTTGTGGGACTGTGGACGATCGGGTCGGCCGATATGCAAAAGCCGCTTTTTGGATCGATGCCTATAAGAAGGGTTGTGAACATGCCCGACGGGTCTTGCCAGAGCTCATGGCTGTTCACGTCGGCATAGTCCTCCTTGCTTCCATATTTGATCTGAAAGCTTCTCTCATCAGCAGGACGGTTCTTCGTTGGCGTACGAGTCGCAAGGAACGCGTATGCAACGACGCCCATCCGCTCCCGGCTGGGAGTCTCGAAGACAACGATAAACGGTGCCTCTTCCGGGGAAGAGATATGGATGATCCTGCAGCCGGAGCTGGTAAGAGCGCTCGTCATGTATTCCACAAGAGGGGCGCGCGCCTTCGCGTTGACACGATAGGTTCGCAATCCTCGTACGAGCGAAGCGGGACGGCTCACGAAGTGATGTTATCACAACGCTCTCAAGCAAAGCAGTTGGACCAGAATCTCGTCCCATTGCCTCGACCAGCCCCCTGTGGATAACACATCCGGACGGAGCCGCTTTATGGGCATTGGAACGGAAAACTCCGCTTGATTCTCCACGCGGATTTTCGCGTCCAATGCCCATAATAGGTGTTCTCCTTACGCGCCCGTAGACTCCGCGCGCACGGCGCCATTGGTCGGCGCCGAAGGAGTACGCGTCATGTCCATCGCCAATCCCGAGGTCGCGGAGACGGCCTGCGCGCCGTGGCCCGAACTCGATCGGCGTTTCCTGCAAAGGGAGCGCCGGGCCGTCCCGCCGCCGTTTCCGCTCGAGGTCATTCCCGAGGCGTGGCGGTCCTGGATCGAGGGCTACGCGCTGGCCTCGACCTGCATCGACTACGTCGCCCAGGCCCTGCTGGCGGCGGTGTCGGCGGTGTGCGGGTCGCGCATGGTGGTCGATGTGACGCCGCATTGGCGCGAGCCGCTCGTCCTGTGGCAGGCGCTGGTCGGCGCGCCGTCGACCGGCAAGACGGCGGCGCTGGTGGCCGGGCGCCGTCTGCTCGGCAGCGTCAAGGCACCGCCCGATCCGCCGGTCGTCGAGGAGAAGCCGCCGCGCGACGGACCGGTGCTGACGGCGTGGATGCTGGATCGCGGCCTCTCGCGCTGGTTCGACGATTGCGACTGGCTCGGCGCGATGTCTCGCGACAAGGAGGACCGTCCCGTCGTGGTCGCCGGATGGACCGGAGATCCGTCGCATTGCGCCAAGTTTCTCGAAGTCGGCAAGCGCGACGCCCGCTGGGCCAAGTCGATCCTCGGCACCCTGCAGGCCGACCGGCTGGCGGAGACGCTGAGCGGCGTCGATGACGGCCTGTTGTCGCGCCTTCTCTATTGCTGGCCGGTGCCGGGGCTCGACGCCCGGCTGGACCGCGCGACTGGCGAAGGCGAGACCGTGTCCCGGCTGCTGCAGCGGCTGGTCGACCTGCCCGGCACCATCTGCGAGCCGGCCACGCTTGCGCTGGAGGACGCGGCCATCGATCGCCTGCAGGCGCTGCTGCCGCCGTTGCGGGCGTTCATGCGCGAAGCCGACGGCGCGGAGGCGGCGTGGATCGGCAAGGCGGCGGGCACCATCGTCCGCCTCGCCGGGCTGCTCAGCCTGATGGACTGGGCCGCGGGCGATGCCCGGGTACCGTGCACGACCGTCGACGAGCGGCATGTCGAGCGCGCGCACGCGCTGTGGCGCGACTACTACTGGCCGCATGCCCAGGCGGTGTTCGGCCAGGCGTCGCCGACGATCGCCGAGCGCCGGGTCCGGCGCGTCGGCCGCTGGCTGCAGCGCACGCGGCCGCAAGTGGTGTCGCGTGAGGACGTCCGGCGCGAGGCGCTCGGCGATACCGCCAATGCCGAGACGGCGGAGAGCGTGATCGAACGGCTGGAGCAGTACGGGGTGGTGCGCCTGATCCCAACGCAAGCAGCCCGCAGCGGCGGTCGGCCCCGGCGCCGCTGGGAGGTCAATCCGGAACTATGGGCAGGTTAGCGCGGTTTCCGAGGTTTCCGCTGCCCTCTTCAGGATCGCCGGAAATACGACCAGGGGTCGCGCATGAAAGCGAGCCGCGCCTGCGCCTGGGTCGCGGGCTCGACCAAGGGCCGGGCGACGCGCCGCTGGTAGAGCATGTCGCGCCGGCGGTCGGAGGCGTTGGTCGAGACGCCATGGATCAGGAAGCCGTGCGCCACCACGAGGTCGCCCGGCTGCAGATGCGACACCGCCATCGGCGCCCCTTCGGCCAGCAGCGCACGCAGGGTGGCCAGCTTCACCTCGCCCCAATGGACCGGCGCATCGGTGGGCTGGCGCCGGAAGGCTTCGGCGAAGCGCTCATGCGAGCCCGGCAGGACATGCAGGCCGCCGGCGCTGTTCTGATCGACCGGCGTCAGCGCGACGCCGAACAGCAGGTTGAACACCGCGAGCGACGGACCGCGGCCGCCGTCGATATGGAAGTGCTTGCCGATGCCGCCGTCGGATCGGTAGCCGGGCAGGGTCGAGGCGAGCTGCAGGCGGTCGCCCAGCCGCACCGACTCGAGCAGCGCCTCGGCCAGCGGGTCGAAGATCTCGGCGGCGATCGCCAGGAAGGCGGGATGCTCGCTGCGATGGATCTCGCGCCACAGCTCGGTCGAGCCGATCTTCCAGCCGCCGTCGGGATGGCTGTCGTTGAGCGCGGCCGCCGCCGCCTGGGCCGCGCGCAGGCGCGGGCCGACGACCGCACCGGCGACCACGATGTAGCCTTGCCCGATCAGCTCTTGCCAATGGGTCGCGCCGAACATGGCGCAGGGTTACGCCTGCAGGAGCCTCTGCACCAGCGCCTCGCAGTCCTTCGTGATCGGGCTGGCGAACCAGCGCTGCGCGTTGATCTCGGGATCGCCGGAATAGAGGCGCTCGTAGAGGCCGGCGCGGCTGCCGAACTCCGTCCCGGTCATGTCCCAGGCGAGCTTGACCAGCTCCAGCCGGCGGCGGGCATCGATGTCGGGGCCGATCAGCCACTGGTCCATCAGCGGCTGCACGTCGGGATGGGCATAGTCGGCCTCGGTCATCGCCAGCACGCCGGAGCCCGCGGCGATGCGCAGCACGTCGGCCGCCTTGGTGTTGGCGTAGGGGAAGAAGAAGTTGATCGCGGCATTGGCCGGGCTGGCGAGCGCCGTGGGCTCGCTGAGGCCGTCGCCGTGGATGCCGGTCTCGCCGCGCTCGAAGGCCTCGACCCGCCGCAGGGTGTCGGCGATGGCGCCACTCCGGATGCCTTCGGCGATGGCGACCAGGGCGATCAGCTCGCCGATCGCCGCCTGGAAGCGCGGCAGCTTGTCCCGGCCGTTGGCCTTGGCGATCGCCGTCGCCATGCCGGCGAGGAAGCGCAGCTTCATGGTCGAGCGGGTGCAGGCCTGGATCGAGGTGTAGCCGGGCCGCACGCGCAGCAGGTTGTTGTAGGCCTCGAGGTCGCCGTCGATCACCACGCGCTCGTTCGGCACGAACACCTTGTCGAACATCAGGATGGCGTCGCCCTCGTCGAACCGGCTGCTGAGCGGCCGGTCGAAGGCGCCGTGGCCCTGGTGAAAGCTTTCGCGGGCCAGCGTGGTGAGGCCCGGCGCATTCATCGGCACGACGAAGGCCAGCGTGTATCTGTCCTCGCCCGGCTTGCGCGGGTAATAGGGGCCGACGTAGCACTCGTTCGACACGGGCGCGAGCGTCGACAGCATGCGGCAACCGCTGACCACGATGCCATCGTTCGTGCGCTCGACCAGGTGCACCGCCTGCGCCGGCGCATCGAGGGTCGAGCGGTCGGATTGCGGATCGATCAGCGCGTGGGTGACCTGGGCGTCGGTCTCGCGGCACAGCTCGACGAGGCCCTGCGCGCGTGCCGCCGCCTCGGTGCGGCCCATCAGGCGCAGCGCCACTGCGTTGTCGACCAGGAAACCCGACATGAAATCGGTCAGCCGCCCCATCAGGCCGAAGGTCCGGAGCGCCCGGAGATGGAAGCAGCCGGCGAGCTGCTTCAGCTCGTCGTGCGTCTTCGCCTCGAGGTAGGTCTTGCTTACCGCATCGCCGGTCGATGGCGAGCGATAGGTGAGGATGCCGCGATATTTTGGATCGTGCTGGTCGTCGTGCAAGCCGGCGATGGTGCCGATGATGCCCTGCAAAGGTGCATAGGCGGTCACGTCGGTCACGACCTTGCCGTCGATATGGAGCTTGCGCCCGTCGCGCAGCGAGTCGACGTACTGCTTTCCCGTCTTGATCGGCATGTCTCGCCTCCGTGGTCCCTATCCTCGCGGACTCGGGCTTGGCTTCCAGCGGGGAATCTGAAATGTTCGCGAGGCGAACATCGACATGACACACCGTTCCGTCCGCTCCCTGTCGCGCGGCCTGGCGCTGATCCGCGAGCTCAATGTCGGCGGCCCGCTGAGCGTCCTGCAGCTCGCGCAGCGCAGCCGCCTCCACCGCACGACCTGCTACCGCCTGCTGCAGACCCTGCAGGCCGACGGCTTCGTCACCTTCGACCGCGCGAGCGCGCTGTTCGGCCTGACCGCCCAGGTGCGGATGCTGAGCGACGGCGTCTCGACCCGCGACCTGTCGAGCCAGGCGGCATTGCCGCCGATGTTCACCCTGCTCGACGAGGTCTCGTGGCCGAGCGACTTCGGCGTGTTCGACCAGGGCACGGTCCTGATCCACGAAAGCACGCACTCCTTCAGCCCGCTGGCCGTCCATCGCTCGATGGTCGGCCGCCGCCGGCCGTTCGTGCGCAGCGCGCTCGGCCGCGCCCTCCTGAGCGCCGCGCCGCCGGCCCTGCGGCGCGAGATGCTGGAGATCGTGGCCGCGTCGGCCCCAGAGGAGGCCGCGATGGCGAAGGATCGCGCACTGATCGACCGATTGCTGTCGCAGACCCGCAAGGCGGGGTACGCCTGGTCGATTGGCGAGACGGAGGCTGGTATCAGCGCCATCGCCCTGCCGATCGAGGGCCGGCCGGTACTGGGCGCGCTCAACCTGGTGTTCTTCAGCTCGGCGATGACGCCGGAGATCGCGGCGCGGCGCTACCTGCGCAGCATGAAAAAGGCTGTGCAGGCGATCGAGAAGCGCTGGCGCTCATATTCCTCTCCCCCTATCGGGGGAGAGGAGAAGAAAGCCGCGCCTGCGCGGCGAGCCGGACCGGCGCGTTGACCGCGCCGTAGCCGCGATAGCCGATGCGTTGGACGATCTCGAAGAAGAAGCGCTGGTCGAAGGTCTCGGTATAGACCTGCAGATATTCCGCGTCGCCCTCGCGGTCGTAGAGGATGTTGTGCGCGCGCAGGGCCATGAGCCGGTCGGGCGAGAGGTCGGTCTTGGCTTCGAGGTCGTCGTAGTAGTTCTCCGGGATCGGCAGCAGGCGCACGCCGTTCTTCTCGAGCTGCGCGATCGTCGCCATCAGGTCGTGGGTCGCGAGCGCGATGTGCTGCACGCCCGAGCCGAACAGCTCCGACAGGAAGCGCGAGGACTGCGTGCGCTGGCTCTGCGAGGCGTTGAGCACGAAGCGCACCCTGCCGTCGGCCGCCTCGATCACCTGGCTGCGCACCAGACCGCCGGGATCGGCGACTTCCTGCGGCGGCACTTTGTCGAGGTCGAGCAGCGAGGTGTAGAACAGCAGCCAGCTCAGCATCTCGTCGTACTGCATGGACTGCGAGATGTGATCGACCCGTGTCAGGCCGGCCTCGTTACCGGTGTCGCCGGTCGGCGCGAACTCGATCTCCCAGACGCGGCCGAGGTCGCTCGCCTCGTCGAGGAAGTAGATCAGGCTGCCGCCGACGCCGCGCACCGACGGGATGTCGAGCTCGCCGGGGCCGACAGCCTGGTGGAACGGCTGGTCGAGCAACAGGGTGGCGCGCTCGAAGGTCTGGGCGGCGTTCCCGACGGCGAGGCCGAGCGCGCACACCGCCGAGCCGTGCACCAGGTTGAAGGAATGGGCGAAGCCTTCCTTCTCGCGGTTGACCACGAGGTTGATGTCGCCCTGGGTCCAGCGCGTCACCTGTTTGGAGCGGTGCTGCCCGGCGCGGCGGAAGCCCAGCCCGGCCAGCAGCGCTTCCAGCCGCGGCGCGTCCTGGTCGTCGGCCGAGAACTCGATGAAGCTCACGCCCTCGGCCCTGGCGCGCGGCGGCAGCGCGAGGGTGCTGGTGCCGAGCTGGTCCATCATGAAGCGCAGCGAGCGATGGCCGTCGATCGCCACGCTGTGCGCCGAGCCGGCGCGGAACTGGTCGTTGAAGATCTCGAGCGACAGGGCGTCGTCATAGCTCGTCGACTGCAACGCCCGCATGAAGTCGAGCACCGGCAGCTCGCCCTGGCCGGGGAAGTTGCGGAAGTGGCGGCTCCACGACAGGTAATCCATCTGCAGCCGGGGCGCGTCGGCGAGCTGCACCAGGAAGATGCGATCGCCCGGGATCGAGCGGATGGTCGAGAGATCGGTGCCGCGCGCCAGGATGTGGAAGCTGTCGAGCACCAAGCCGACCGCCGGATGGTCGGCGCGGCGCACCGCCTCCCAGGCATCGCGGTAGTCGTTGATGTGACGACCCCAGGCCAGCGCCTCGAAGGCGATGCGCAGGCCGCGCCTGGCCGCGCGCTCGCCCAGCTCGCGCAGGTCGGCGGCGGCACGGTCGATGCCGCCGAGCGACTCCGGAGAGACGTTACTGCAGATCATCAGCAGGTCGGTGCCGAGCTCCTGCATGGTGTCGAACTTGCGCTCGGCGCGGGCGAAGGCGCGCTCGCGCTGGCCGGCCGGCATGCCCTCGAAGTCGCGAAACGGCTGCAGGGTGACGATGTCGAGGCCGAGCTCGCGGCAGGCATTGCGCCCGTCGGCCGGCGTGCCGTTGAAGGTCACGAGGTCGTTCTCGAAGATCTCCACCGCGTCGAACTTTGCCGCAGCGATGGCGTCGAGCTTCTCGCCCAGGGTGCCGCTCAAGGAAACCGTCGCGATCGAGGTCTTCATGCGAGTCCTCCTGCGGTTCGACGTTCTGCCGCCGCTGCGAAAATGCGCTTCAGGCGCGCGATGTCGGGCGTGCGTCCCGCGAAGTGCCGGAAGGCGTCGGCCGCCTGATGCACGCACATGCCGGCACCGCCCATGGTGAGGGCCTTACGCTTCTTGGCGGCCTTCAGGAACTCGGTTTCGAGCGGCGTATAGATCACGTCGGCCACGAGCTGGCCGGCGCGCACGACCTCGGGCGTCATCGGCAGGCCGGGATGGCCTTGCATGCCGATCGGCGTGGCGTTGACGATGAGGGCGGCTGCGGCTGCGGCGGCCGCGGGCTCGGGCGCGTCGAGCGGCTGGGCGCGCTCGCCCAGGTCGGCGCAGAGCTTGCGCGCGCGGTCGTGGTCGCGGTCGTAGATGCGCAGCGAGGCGACGCCGAGGTCCAGCAGCGCGAAGGCCACGGCGCGGCCGGCCCCGCCGGCGCCGAGCTGCAGCGCCCCCTGGGCGTGTGCGGCGTCCTTGCCGAAGGACTCGGCGAAGGCGGTGCGGAAGCCCGAGCGGTCGGTGTTGTGGCCGGTGGTGCGGCCACTGGCGTCGATCACCACGGTGTTCACCGCGCCGATCTGCCGAGCCTCGTCGGACACGTCGTCGAGCAGCGGGATCACCGCCTCCTTGAACGGGAAGGTGACGTTGACGCCGGCGAAGCCCGCGGTGCGCGCCGCCGCCAGCAGCTCGGGCAGGGTGCGGCCGGGCAGAGTGTCGACGTCCATCAGATGGTAGTGGCCCACCATGCCGATGGCCGCGAAGGCGTCCTCGTGCAGGGCCGGCGACAGCGACTGCTGGATGTTGGCGCCGATCAGGCCGACAAGGATGCGGTTCATGCGGCCAGCCCTCCGCCCAGGAAGAGCTGGGCGATGCGCGGATCGGCGAGGATCGCTGCGGCACGGTCCTCCATGCGCGTCTGGCCCTGCTCCAGCACCAGGCCGTAGTCGGAGATCGCCAGCGCCTGCCGCGCGTTCTGCTCGATCAGCAGGATGGTCATGCCGCCATCGCGCAGCGCCTGCAGGATGCCGAACACCTCCTGCACCATCAGCGGCGACAGGCCGATCGACGGCTCGTCGATCAGCATCAGCTTGGGCTCCAGCAGCAGCCCGCGCGCCACCTCGAGCAGCTTCTGCTGGCCGCCCGACAGGGTCGAGGCCTGGGCGTCGGCCTTCTCCTTCAGCATCGGGAAGCGTGTCATCATCGCGGCCATGCGGTCGGGCAGGCCGGACGGGTCGGCCAGCGTCACGCCGCCCAATTCGAGATTGTGCCTCACCGACAGCTCGGGAAAGAGGTTGCGGCCCTGCGGCACGTAGCAGACGCCTTGGTCGAGCATGCGGCGCGGCGCCAGGCCGGTGGTGTTCGCACCGTCGAAAGTGACCGTGCCGGACCGCACGCCGAGCAGGCCGAAGATGGTCTTGAACAGGGTCGATTTGCCGGCGCCGTTGGGGCCGATCACGGTCGTGATCGCGCCGCGCTGAATGCTTGCGGAGAGGCCGTTGAGGATCGTCATGCGGCCGTAGCCGGCGACGATGTCCTGCAGGGTGAGGATCGGATCGTCCGCCATGTCAGTGCCCCAGATAGGCTTCGATCACGGCGGCATTGGTGCGCACCTCGGCCGGGGAGCCCTCGGCGATGATGCGGCCCTCGGCCAGCACGATCAGGCGGGTGCAGAGCGACATCACGAATTCCATGTTGTGCTCGATCACCACGAAGGTGGCGCCAACCCTGTTGATCTCGGCGAGGCGGTCGCGCAGGCCGGCCAGCATGGTCGGGTTGACGCCGCCTGCCGGCTCGTCGAGCAGCACCAGCCGGGAGCCCGACATGAAGGCCATCGCGGCATCGAGCAGCTTCTGCTGGCCGTAGCTCAGGCTGCCGGCCTGCTCGTGCGCCAACGCGCCGAGGCGGAAGAACTCGAGCATGCGGTCGGCCTCGGGGCCCAATCCCGCATCGCGCGCGCCGAACAGGCGGCCGAGGCGCGAGCCGCGATGCTCCTGGCCGGCGAGGATCAGGTTCTCGCGCACCGTGAGCCGCGGGAAGACCTGCAGGAGCTGGAAGGTGCGGCTGACGCCGAGCCTGTTGAGGGTCGAGGGGCGCAGGCCGGTGACGTCGCTTCCGTCGAGCGCAACCGTGCCGGCGCTCGGCAGGAGCTGGCCCAGGATGCAGTTGAACAGCGTCGACTTGCCCGAGCCGTTGGGGCCGATCACGCCCAGGATCTCGCCGTCGCGGACGTCGAAGCTGACGCCCTGCACCGCGGCCACGCCGCCGAACGCCTTGGAGAGGTCGCGCACTTCGAGGCGGGCGGTCACGGCTGCCTCTTGCGCACGGAGACCCTTGCCAGGCCGACGATGCCGCCGGGGAACAGCGCCATCATGATCATGACCAGCGCGGCGTAGATCAGCAGGTACCAGGTCTCCCAGGCGCGCAGCCATTCGGGCAGCAGCACGGCGACGCCGGCGCCGACGAACGGGCCTGCGAAGGTGCCCGAGCCGCCGATCACCACCATCAGCATGAACAGCAGCGACGGCCCCAGCGCGAACGGGCTGGGATCGATGAACTCGACCAGCGGCGCGTAGAGGCTGCCCGCCATGCCGCCGTAGGCGCAGCCGAGCGCGAAGGCGAGCAGGGTGTAGAGGCGGACGTCGACGCCCAGGCTCTCGGCGCGCAGCGGGTTCTCGCGCAGGGCGGTGAAGGCGCGGCCCCACGGCGATTGCACGATCCACCACAGCACGAAGGTCATCACCGCCGTGATCGCCAGCACGAACCAGTAGAAGGTCTGGGCGTTGCGCAGCTTGAGGCCGAACAGGATCGGCCGCTCGATGTCGCGCAGGCCCATGACGCCGCCGGTGATCGCCGTTTCGTTGCGGAACACCAGCCAGCACAGCACGGAGAAGGCGAGGGTGACGAAGGCGAGGTAGTGTTTCTGGACGCGCAGAGCCGGGAAGCCGAGCGCGATGCCGATCACGAAGGTCAGCAGGCCGGAGGCGGCAAACGAGATGCCGAACGGCACGCCGTGCTTGCCGGCGATGGCGGTGAGATAGGCGCCGATGCCGACGAAGGCCGCTTGCGCCAGCGTTTCCTGGCCGGCGTAGCCCACGATCAAATTGACGCCCATGGCGGCGATGGCGGTCACCAGCCACAGCGTCAGGATGTAGGTGCCATAGCGCTTGAGGCCGGGATAGGGGAGGCCGAGACCGGTCAGGTCTGCCGGCACCAGCGCCAGCACGACCAGCAGCGCGAGCGCGATGAGGAAGGTCCTCATACCGCGCGCTCCTCTTTGCGGCCGAGCAGGCCCTGCGGTCGGAACAGGATCACCAGCACCAGCAGGATCAGCGGGATGGCCTGGCGGTAGGCGGTCGAGACATAGGCCGCCGCGAGATTGTCGAGCACGCCGACCAGCAGGCCGCCGGCGATCGCGCCGCGTACCTGGTTGAAGCCGCCGACGATGGCGGCGACGAAGGCGATCAGGCCCAACGTCTCGCCGTTGGAGAACTTGGCGAGGTAGATCGGCGAGACCAGGATCGAGGCCATCGCCGCCAATCCGGCATTGATCAGGAAGGTGTAGAGGATCATGCGCTCGACCGGCACGCCCAGGATGCGGGCGACCGTCGGATTCTGCGCCGTCGCCTGCATCTGCCGGCCGGTGCGCGTGCCGGCGAGGAACCATTGCAGGCCGCCGATCGTGATCAGCGCCACGACCAGCACGCCGATCTGGGCGAGCGATATCGTGACGCCCGGCAGGAGCGTGACGTTGCGGTCGGGCAGCAGGGTCGGGAAGACTTGCGCTTCGGCGCTATAAATATCCTTCACCGACTCCTTCAGGATGATGCCCAGCGCGATGGTCGAGATGACCAGCGGCAGCACGCCGCGATTGAGCAGCGGCCCGACCACGGCGTAGCGGAAGGCCGCACCCAGCAGCAGCATCGACATCAGGATCGCCACCACCAGGGCGGCGACGTAGGGGATGCCGAGCTTCATCGCGATCAGCGCGAAGAAGGCCGGCACCATGACGAACTCGCCCTGGGCGAAATTGATGGTCTGCGAGGTCTGCCAGAGAAGCGTGAAGCCGATCGCCGCCAGCGCGTAGATCGCGCCGGTGGCGAGGCCGGCGATCAGGAGCTGGAGGAGATCGGTCATTGCCTGTCGTCCTGAGCGTAAGCGAAGGACCTCATGGCGCTGGCAGCATGAGATCCTTCGCTCCGCTCAGGATGACAGAAATTCTTCATCTGCCCGCTGTTACTTCTTCAGCTTGGGCAGCGTCTCCGTGATGACCTGCTTGCCGTCCTTGACCTCGCCCAGGAACGAGATGCGGTCGATCTCGCCTGACTCGTCCCAGGTCGCCTCGATCAGGATGCCGGGCACCTTGTCGGGCGTGATGGTCAGGCCGTGCAGCGCGGCGGCGATCGCCTTGCCGTCGAGCTTGCCGGCCTTCTCGGCCGCGGCCTTGATCATGTAGGGCGCGATGTAGCCCTTGACGCCGTTGTGGTCGGGCTTCGACTTGTACTTGGCCTCGTACTTCCTGCCGAACTCCTGGATCGCCGGGACCGGCGCGTCGACGGTCAGGCCGACATGGCCCTTGACGCCGTTGGCGGCGTCGCCGGCCAGCTCGATCACCTTCTGGCCGAGCAGCGTGGTCTCGCCGATCAGCGGCTTGTTCAGGCCCTGCTTCTTGGCCTCGCGCAGGAAGCGGGCGCTCTCCTCCTCGTTGAGGTAGACGAACACCGCGTCGGCATTCGCGCCCTTGACCTTGATCACGTCGGCGGCGAAGTCGGCCTGGCCTGCCTCGGTCGAGACGTCGGCGACGACCTTGATGTCGCGCGCGCCGAGCTCCTTGACGATGGCGTCGCGGCCGCCCTTGCCGAAGTCGTTGTTGACGAACACCACGGCCACGCTCTTGGCCTTGATGCCGTCGCGCAGGTAGTTGGCGATCTTGGGCATCGACACGTTCTGGCCGAACGAGGTGCGGAAGATGTACTTGCTGCCCTGCGCCGTCAGCGGACCCGCCTCGCCGCCCATGATCTGCGGCACCTCGGCCTCGGCCGTCATCTTCAGGGTGGCGCTGACCGAGCCCGAGTAGATCGGGCCGAACACCGCGACCGGCTTGTCGTCGAGGGCGCGCTGCATGGCGGCGCGGGCCTTGCCGGGGTCTGACGCGGTGTCGACGAACTCGAGCTTGATCTTCCTGCCCAGGATGCCGCCCGCGGCGTTGATCTCTTCCACGGCCATGCTCGAGCCGTTCTTCCACATCGCACCGACGGTGGCGCCGCCGCCCGACAGCTCGATGATGTTGGGGATGACGATGTCCTGCGCCGCCGCGGTTCCCGCCCACAGCCCGGCCGCGGCCAGGCCCGCGAACGCCCACTTCAAGCCCATCATATTTCCTCCACTACGCTCTTATGCCCGACAAATGTACCGTTTGGTTCATTTTGTCAATTCGGGCTGGAGTCAGGGGCGGACGTGCCGGAGGATCATCCCGACGATCTCATCCCGCCGCGTCGCCAGAGCCTTGGGCGAGCTCATGTCGCGCTTGAAGATGGTGGAGAAGGTGGCGCGGTTGGCGACGTTGAAGATGCCGAGCGCGCTGATCGTCATGTGCAGCTCGATCGGATCGATGCCGCGCTTGAAGGTGCCGTCCTGCTCGCCGCGCGCCAGGATGCGGCGCACCGCGTCGATCACCGTGACGTTGAGCTTGCCGATCGCCTTCGACCGCTTCATGTGGACGCCGTCCATGATGTTCTCGTTCATCACGAGACGCACGAACTCCGGATGGGCGTGGTAGTAGTCGAAGGTCGAGGCGACCAGCGTGGTCAACGCCTGCTCGGGCGGCTGGTGCTCCAATTCGAGCGTCGATTCTTGTCGGCGGATCGCCGAGTAGGCGGCTTCCAGCACGGCGAGGTACAGCCGCTCCTTGCTGCCGAAATAGTAGTAGATCATGCGCTTGCTGGTGCGCGTGCGGTTGGCGATCGCGTCGACCCGCGCGCCGCTGTAGCCGCGCTGCGCGAACTCGGCCGTGGCGACCTCGAGAATGTTGCGGCGGACGCCGTCGGGATCGTTGGTCCGGCGCTTGCGGGTCATGCCTTGCCGCTGACGCCCGCCTCGGCGAAGGTCGCCATGCCGTTGTGGCAGGCGCAGGCCGCCTTGAGGATCGGCACGACCAGGGCTGCACCCGAGGCCTCGCCCAGGCGCATGTCCATGTCGAGCAGCGGCCGCTGGACGATCTTGTCGAGCAGCCGCGCATGGCCCGGCTCGGCCGAGCGGTGGGCCACCTTGCAGTGATCGAGCGCGCGGCGGTCCGCCGCGAACAGGACGGCGGCGGCGGCCGTGCAGGCATAGCCGTCGAGCAGCACCGGGATGTGGCCCATGCGGGCGGCGACGATGGCGCCGGCGATCGCCGCGAGCTCCTCGCCGCCGACGGTCGCCAGCAGCGTGAGCGGATCGTGCGCGGCGATGACATCGCGATGACGGGCCAGCGCCTCGTCGATCACCGCGATCTTGTTCTCGAGGACGGCGCCCTGGACCCCGGTGCCGGGGCCGGCCCAGTCGGCGCCGCTGCCGCCGAACAGCGCCGCGCACAGGGTGGCCGCGGCCGTGGTGTTGGCGATGCCCATCTCGCCCAGGCACAGCACGTCGATGCCGGGCTCGGCGGCCATCATGCCGTAGGCCATGGCATTGGCCGCGCGCGCCTCGCTCATGGCGGGCACCTGGGTGAAGTCCTCGGTCGGATGCCCCGTATCGAGCTCGTAGATGCGCAGGTCGGCGTCAATGGTGCCCGCGAGCTGGTTGATAGCCGCCCCGCCGGACAGGAAGTTTTTCACCATCTGCTGGGTGACTTCCGGCGGATAGGCCGAGACGCCGCGCCGGGCCACGCCGTGGGTGCCGGCGAACACCGCGATGCGCGGCCGCTCGATGCGCGGCTGGGCGCGACCCTGCCAGGCGGCCAGCCATTCGGCCAGCTCCTCCAGCCGGCCGAGCGACCCCGGCGGCTTGGTGAGCTCGGTCTGGCGGGCCACCACCTTGGTCTGCGCCTCGAGGTCGGGTCCCGGCAGGTCGCGCAGGATCCGGCGCATTTCCTCGAAGGACGGGGCAGAGCCGGAGGTCGAAGGAGGGGCGTTCATAGCGGGCGCGGACCATCCTATATTTGCCCTACCATGACCAGCCCCCACGACTTCGACGGTCGATCCCTTGGCGCCCGGCCCTCCTCCTTCGACGACTGGCTGCAGGCCTTCAAGGAGCAAGCGACCTTCTTCACCGGCATACGGTTGGAGACGGGCATCCCGCGCTGGCAGCTCGCCGACGTGCTGCCGGTCCTGCCCTTCATCGGCGCTGCGGTCGGGCTCGCCGCCGGGCTGGTGTTCGCGATCATGCGCGGCCTGGCCGGGCCCGGCTGGCTCGCCGCCGTGCTGGCGGTCGGCGCCGCCGTCCTGATCACACGCGCCCTGCACGAAGACGGCCTGGCCGACACCGCCGACGGCCTCGGCCCGCATGCGCTCGAGCCGCCGCGGCGGCTGGAGATCATGCGCGACAGCCGCAACGGCACCTTCGGCGTGCTGGCGCTGGCGCTCTCGGTGCTGGTGAAGGTGGCGTGTCTCGCGCCGCTGTCCGGATCGACTGGGTTGGTCGTGCTGATCGGCGCGCATGCGATGTCGCGCGCGATGCTGGCCTATCCCTTGCTCGCCTATTCGCCGGTGCATGCCGACGGCCTCGGCGCGCAGGCCGGCAAGCCGACCGACAACGATGTCTGGCTGACGATTGCGATCGGCGCGGGCGTCGCCTTCCTGCTGCTGCTGGGCAAGGGCTTCTTCGTCGCGATCCTGGCGCCGGCCGCGGCGATCGGCGCGGCGTGGTACGCCTCGCGCTGGATCGCGGCCCGCCTCGGCGGCTATACCGGCGACACCCTGGGCGCCGTGCAGCAGAAGGCGGAGATCGCCTTCCTCGTCGTCGCGGCCCTCTTCCTTTCTCATTAGGCTGCTGCATCACTAGCAAGGAGTTGTCATGGCGCTGGCGCCCAAGAATACGGGACTGGTGACGCGTTGGTGGTGGGTCCGCCACGCGCCGGTACCCAATCCGGAAGGCCGCTGCTACGGCCAGTTCGACAAGGATTGCGACGTCAGCAACGAGACCTTGTTCAAGCACCAGGCGAAGATGCTGCCCAGGGGCGCGGTCTGGTACTCCTCCAACCTGCTGCGGGCGCGCAAAACCGCCGAGTATCTCGGCCGCGCCGGCGCGGAGTTCGGCGAGGTCGCGATCGATCCCGATCTTGCCGAGCAGTCGTTCGGCGACTGGCAGGGTCTCACCTACGCCGAGATCACGGACAAGCCGGGCAACGGCCATCTGTTCTGGCTGGCGCCGCCGGACTTCCGGCCGCCGGGCGGCGAGAGCTTCAGCGACCTGCGCGAGCGCACCGTGCGCTCGATCGAGCGGCTGACCGACAAGTATCGCGGCCGCGACATCGTGGCGACGGCGCATGGCGGTACGATCCGCGCGGCACTTGCACATGCCTTCAACATGCATCCCGAGGCGGCGGTGCGCTTCGAGATCGAGAACGTGTCGATCACCCTGATCGAGCATTTCGAGCTCGCCGATCCGGCGCATGCCTGGAAGGTCGCCTTCACCAACTACATGCCGCGCGAGATCGTGATCCCTGCGCATGGCGGCGGCAGCAAGGCATGAAGACCAAGGACGAGCTGGCCGCCGAGCAGGCGACCTACTGGAAGGGTGCTGGCGGCACGATGTGGCTGGGTGCGTACGACCGCATCCAGCGCGGCATCCAGGGCTTCGGCGAGGCGGTGCTCGCCGCCGCCAACGCCCAGCCCGACGAGCGCGCGCTCGACATCGGCTGCGGCACCGGCGGCACGACGGCGGCGCTGGCCGCGGCGGTCGGCGCCAAGGGCCATGTGCTGGGCGTCGACATCTCCGAGCCGCTGGTGGCGGCGGCCCGGGCGCAGGGGCTCGCCAACACAGCGTTCGCGGTCGGCGATGCGACGACCTGGCCGTTCGAGGCCCAGTCGTTCGATCTGGTCTTCTCGCGCTTCGGCGTGATGTTCTTCGGCGACCCGGTCGCGGCGTTCACCAACATCCGCCGCGCGATGAAGCCCGGCGGCCGGCTGGTCTTCATCTGCTGGCGCACGCCGCCCGAGAACCCGTGGGCCGCGGTGCCGATGCGCGCCGCCCTGCCGTTCCTGCCGCCGATCGAGCGGCCGGGGCCGGAGGAGCCCGGCCAGTATTCCTTCGGCGACCGCGCGCGGGTCGAGCGCATCCTCGGCCAGGCGGGCTTCACCGGCCTGTCGATCGAGCCGGTCGACCTGATGCTGAACCAGGGCAAGGACATCCCGTCGGTGATGCAGAACATCGGCGACTTCGGCCCCCTGGCGCGGGCGTTCAAGGACGTGGCGCCCGAGCAGATCGCCAAGGCGAAGGAAGCCATCGCCGAGGCGCTGAAACCCTACGCGACGGGGGACGGCGTGAAGCTCGCCGGCGCCTGCTGGCTGGTCCGCGCGCGAGTCGACCAGAGAAGGGCCTGATGGAGCATGTCAGGGCCTTCCCGTTGCCGCCGGTGACGCTGGTGCTGGGCGGCGCGCGCTCGGGGAAGAGCACGCACGCCGAGAAGCTTGCCAGCGGCAGCCTGAACGGCGGCGAGCCGCAGCCCGCCGTCTACGTCGCCACCGCCCAGGCCGGCGATGTCGAGATGGCGACCCGTATCGCCGCCCATCGCACCCGCCGCGGCTCGAACTGGAGCACCATCGAGGAGCCGCTGAAGCTCGACGAGGCGCTGGCCTCGGCGGCGGCGCACGGCTGGCCGGTGCTGGTCGATTGCCTGACGCTGTGGCTCAGCAACGTCATGCTGGGCGGCGGCGACGTCGACGAGGCGACCGACGACCTGGTGCGCGCCCTCGAGGGGCTGGGCGTGCCGGTGGTCTTCGTGAGCAACGAGGTCGGGCTGGGCGTCGTCCCCGACACGCCGCTGGGCCGCGCCTTCCGGGATGCCCAGGGCCGGCTGAACATGCGGATGGCCGAGCGGGCCGACCGAGTCATTTTGATGACCGCGGGCTTGGCCCTCACTTTGAAGGACCGGCCCGCCCCAATTCGGCCCTGAATCGTGGTATGATTCGGCTATCGTGGCCCTGAAGGCGCTCCCTCGGTGTCGGTCACGATCCAAAAAGGAGCCGAAACGATGCTCGATCGCCGATCCGTCCTGGCTGGGACCGCGGCCGCCCTTCTTTTGCCGACCGTGGCGTACGCCGACGCCAAGCGCCAATCCTTGGTCGACCAGAGCCTGCGCTCGGCCAGCAAGGTGCTGAGCGGCAAGGACTATCCCGACGTCCTCAAGCTGATGCCCAAGGCCCGCGGGGTGATGATCGTGCCCGAGCTGGTGCAGGGCGGCTTCATCATCGGCGCCGCCGGCGGCCGCGGCGTGCTGATGAGCCGGGTCAACCCGGGCAACTGGAGCTACCCCGCCTTCTACGGCATGGGCTCGGGCAGCGTCGGCCTGCAGGTCGGCGGCAAGGTCAGCGAGATCGTGTTCATCATCCTGACCGAGAAGGGCCTGCAGGCCATCCTCGACCACAAGTTCAAGTTCGGCGCCGAGGCCGGCGTCACCATGGTCGCGGTCGGCGCCGGCATCGAGGGCGGCAGCACGGCGGCGCTGGGCACCGACATCGTGGCCTTCTCGAGCTCAAACGGCCTGTTCGCCGGCGCCTCGCTGGAAGGCTCCTACATCGACGCCGACGACGACTGGAACGCGCTCTATTACGGCTCCGGCGCCACCGGCAAGGCGATCGTGGTCGACCGCCGCTACACCAACCCCGGCGCCGAGCCGCTCCGGCAGTTCCTGGCCAAGTGGTGAGCTAGCCCGCCGCGAACAGGATGCAGCGCTCCGGCCTGATCGCGATCCACGCGCGGTCGCCGGGCTGGGCGCTGACCGACGGGTGCACGACGGTGCGCAGCAGGGTCGATCCCAGCCGAAGCTGGTATTCGCTCATGCCGCCCTGGAAGACGACCCGCTCGACTGAGCATTCGATGGCGCCGCCGGCGGGATCGAGATGCGTCGTCACGTCCTCCGGCCGGAAGATGACGTCGACCGCCGCACCCGCCGACAGGGCGACGCGCGACGGCACGCGGATCTCGACGGCTCCCTCCGCCAGCACGACGGTCGCCAGGCCATCGCCTGCTTCGATGACCCTGCCGCGCAAAAAGTTCGCGCTGCCGAGGAAATGGGCCACCGTGCGGTTGTCGGGCTGGCCATAGACCTCGCGCGGCGCGCCGCTCTGCACGATGCGCCCGGCCGACATCACTGCGACGGTGTCGGACATCGCCAGCGCCTCGGACTGGTCGTGGGTGACGTAGAGCGTCGTCACGCCGGTGCGCCGGATCAGCTCCTGCAGCTCGAAGCGCATCTGCTCGCGCAGCTTGGCGTCCAGATTGGAGAGCGGCTCGTCGAGCAGCAGCAGCTTGGGCCGGCGGACGAGGGCGCGGGCGAAGGCGACGCGCTGCTGCTGGCCGCCCGACAGCTTGGTCGCCTGGCGGCCGGCGAAGTCCTCCATGCCGACCAGGCGCAGCGCCTCCAGGACACGCGCCTTGATCTCGGGCGCGCCGAGGCGCGGCCGCGCCACCTTGAGCGGATAGGCGACGTTGGCGAACACGTCCATGTGCGGCCAGATCGCGTAGGACTGGAAGACCAGGCCGATGTCGCGCTCGAAGGCCGGCGCGTGGAGGCCGCGCGCCGTGTCGGTCACGACTTCGCCGCCGATCGAGATCGAGCCGCCGTCGGGCTCCTCGAGCCCGGCGACGCAGCGCAAGGTCGTCGACTTGCCACAGCCCGATTCGCCCAGCAGCGTGTAGAAGCCGCCGGCCGGGATCTCGAAATCGATGCCCTTCAGCGCCTGGAAGCTGCCGTCGGCGGTGGCGTAGCTCTTGGTGAGGCCTCGGACGGTCAGCATCTCTCAGGCGTCTCCCTGGCGGGACAGCAGTTGGCGGCGCAGCACGAAGATCACCGGCGCGACGAACAGCAGGATCATCGTCCCGACCGCGGCGGCCTGCGCGGTCTGCCGGTCGGACTGCAGCTTCCACATGATCACGCTCAGCACCCAGTTGTCCTGCGACTGCAGGATCATCGGGATGGTGAACTCGCGGAAGCCGACGATGAACAGCAACAGGAAGCTCGCCATCAGCGAGGGCGCCAGCAGCGGCAGCACCACGCGGCCGATCGTGTCAAGCCAGCGCCCGCCCGACGCTATCGAGGCTTCTTCCAGCTCGGGATGGATCTGGATCAGCGCCGCGCGCGACAGCCGGGTCGAGACGGCGAGACGGTAGGAATAGGCGAGGACCAGGATCCACACCGTGCCGTAGATCCCGATCGGGATGGTGAGATGCAGGATCATCACCGCAAAGCCGGTGATGACGGCCGGGATGCCGATCGACAGGAAGCTCACCACGTCGAGCGCGGCGCGGCCCGGGAAGCGCAGGCGCAGGATCTGCCAGGCCAGCAGCGCGCCGATCAACGTGATCAGGCCGGCGCTGAGGCCCGCAACGACGAAGGTGTTGCGCACCGCCGGCCAGAAGCGGTTGTCGGCGAGCAGGGTGCGGTAGGCGTCGAGCCCTACGTCGTTGCTGCCGCCGGCGAAGCTCGTCCAGACCAGCACGACCGCCGGCAGGAGGGCGGCGACCAGCAGGTAGAAGCCGACGAAGGCCAGCGCCGGCACGCGCCAGCGTCCGAGCGCGTAGCGGGTCGGCCGGTAGCCCTTGCCGGTCACCGTCACGAAGCGTTCGGCGCGGCGGATCAGGTGGTTGTAGACCAGCAGCAGCGCGATCGCGGCGACCAGGAACAGCAGCGCCACCGCGGCGGCCTTGCCGTAGGCCGGCAGCTCGTCTTCCGGGTTGAGGTCGAAATAGAGCCGGGTGCTGAAGACGTTGATGCGCGCCGGAAAGCCGATGATCAGCGGCATCTCGAACTGCTCGAGCGCTACCAGGATGGCCAGGATCAGCGGTGCCAGCACGCCGGGTCGCAGCACCGGCAGGGTGACCCGGAAGAAGGTCGTGATCGGCCGCGCACCCGAGGCGCTGCTGGCTTCCTCGAGCGACGGGTTCATGGTCCGCATCGCAGCGCCCAGCAGCAGGAAGACGAACGGCACCGAGGCGATGCCCTGGCACAGGATCAGCCCGGCCATGCTGAAGATGTCGATCGGCCCGTTGCCCTCCAGCCCGAGAAGCGCGCGCAGGGCCACATTCACCCAGCCGGCGTTGGGGGCGAACAGCAGGGTCCAGGCGAAGGCCATGACGATGCCCGGCACCAGCAATGGGAACAGGATGACGGTGAAGATCGTGGTGCGCCACGGCAGGTCGGTGCGCTCGACCAGCCAGGCCAGGGTGAAGGCGGTGAAGAAGGTCACCACCACCGAGCCCAGCACGAAGATCGCGGTGCTGGGCAGCACGGTGGAGAGCAGGTTGGTGCCGAGATAGACCTCGAGCAGGTTGTCGACGGTCCAGTGCGCGCCCGGTTCGAACGGCAGCAGGTCGCTCGGGCCGCGGAAGGCGGTCGACAGCAGCGCCAGCAAGGGCGCCATCACCAGGTAGAGCGCGGCGAGGGCCGCGAAGGTGACGGCGATGCCGCCGACCCAGCCGAGCTGGCCGCGCCTTCTGCGCCGCGCGACGGGAACGGCCGTTGCTGGTTCGGCCTGGACCGCCATTTAGCCTTACCTAACCTTGGCCGCGGACGATCGACATCAGCTTGCGGTAATACTCGGCACGCTGGTTCATCGTCTCGACATCCTCGTAGATCACCTTGGCGCCGGCCGCCTTGATCTCCTTGGCGAGCGGCGAGTTGGAGTTGGCGCGGATGTCGGCCTGGCCGGCCAAGCTCTCGTAGAGCATCTTGGCTTCGGGGGAGATCAGCCAGGCGATCAGCAGCCGGGCGGCGTTGGGATGCGGCGCCTGCTTGACCTGGCCCAGCACGAACTGCGTCGCCGGCACCATCTCCATGATGCGGTAGCCGACATTGAGGCCGTCCTTGTTCATCAGGAAGCCGCCGCTGACGCTCTCGGCGACCGCGAGCTGGCGCTCGCCGGTCTTGAGGAAGTTCGACACCGGCGAGGTGGTGACCAGGAGCTTGCGCTGCTCGATCAGCGTCTTGATCCACTTCTCGGTGCGCTCGAGCCCCCAGTCGATGGCGAGATAGCCGCCGAGCCGCGGCAGCAGGAAGCTGTCCGACACCAGCTTGTCGTTCCATCGCGCATCGAGCAGCCCGTCCCACTGGCGCGGCACCTGCTCCTCGCCGAGCTTGGCCTTGGCGTAGAGCGGTGCGTAGACGTAGTTGTGATTGCAGACCGCTTCGCCGTCCCAGAAGATGTCGCGATCCTGCGCGCCGTACTGGCGCCAGTCCTGCTTCACCAGCAGCCCGCGCTTCTGCACCTCGAGCGTGCCGCCGAGCGAGAAGGTCCAGACGTCGGTCGCGTACCGGCCGGCGCGCTGCTCGGCGATCAGGCGCGAGCTCGCCTGCTGGTCGCCCAGCCAGGTCACCTTGACCGCCGGGAAGCGCTTGGCGAACTCCGCCGGGATCCATTGCACCGACGGCGCGCCGGGCGCCCAGATCGTGACCTCGCCCTCGGGCTTGGCCTTCTCGTAGAGCTCGGCGAGCTGCGGTGAGACGCCCTGGGCCGGCTGCGCCGATGCGCTTCGGATCCAGGGCGCGCCGAGCGCCAGCGTGCCGATGACGGCACGGCGCGACGGGCGGACGGAGTTGTCCTGCATGACGTGTCCTCCTTGTCTTGCATTTCGCGCGCGCCGCTTGTGTCGCGGCGTCGCGCCCGTTCGGCCGTCGCTACTCGGCGGCTTGCAGCAGGAAGCCGGCCGGGCTCTGCGCCTTGCGCAGCTCCTCGGCATAGGCGTCGAGCCAGTCGACCGTGTCGGAGCAGACGAACGATCCGCCGCGCGCGCCGCGCGTCAGCTCGGGCCGGTCGACGGTCGCCGGGACCGTGCCGTCCTTCTGATGCGCCTGCGCCGCGGCGACGATGCGCCGGCGGGTGATGGCGATCATGCGATCGCTGACCGCGAGATTCTCGAAGCCGCGGTCGACGATGCCTTCGTCCGGGCCTTCCATGCTCTCGACCATCGCCTGGTCCTGCTGGCCGATGCCCTGGATGCCGGAGAACGACTTTCCGCTCGCCTGCTCCTCGCGGTCGATCAGGTAGTCGTTGTCGCGATTGGCCTTGAGCCGCCAGCGGCCCAGCCAGTCGGTGGTGTCCGGCAGGAAATCGCGGATCAGCGCCGCGCCCGGGATGGTGCTGCCGTCCTTGAGCGTGCGCAGCGCGATGTCGCGCTTCGACCAGGCGCAGACGTAGGTCATGGTGTGGCTGTCGTCGAGCGGCACCGACAGCGTCGCCTGGATCATGTTGCCGAAGGTGCCGTCGGGCACCAGCGCGAAGCACGGGAACATGTAGTGGGCGAAGCGATGGAAATGGCTGCCGGGACCGGCCGGACGATAGGCATCGTACATCGTGCCCCAGTCGGTCTCCTTGACGTGGTAGCGCGGCGCGCGATCGAGCACGCCCCAGCGGTGCATGCTGTCGGGATCGACGTCGTCGGCCTGCACGCCGCCGACATGCAGGAAGCCGAAATGCGAGGTGTCGATGTCGCCTTCGAGCGACTGCAGCCAGTTGCAGTCGCGCATGTGGCACATGACCATCCGCTCGTCGTCGGGAAGGCTCAGCACCTCGAGCGCCGGCAGCGGCGGCGGCACCTTGCGCTTGCCCATGTAGACCCAGACGATGCCGCCCTTCTCGGCGACCTTGTAGGCCTTGGCCTTGACGCGATCGGTGAAGCGCGCGTCCTCGGGGAGGTTCGGCTGGTCGAGGCAGTTGCCGTCGACGTCGAACTTCCAGCCGTGATAGGCACAGCGGACGCCGCCCTCTTCGTTGCGCCCGAAGAACATCGACGCGCAGCGATGCGGGCAGCGGTGATCCATGATGCCGATGCGGCCCTGGCTGTCACGGAAGGCGATCAGCTTCTCGCCCAGCAGCTTCAGGCGCGTCGGCGTGGCGTCGGGTTTCAGCTCGTTCGGTAGGCAGGCGGGAATCCAGTATTCCCGCATCAGCTCGCCCATCGGCGTGCCCGGACCGACCCGGGTCAGGATGTCGTTGTGCTCCATTGACAACATTCCGGCGTTCCTCCTCGATTTCGTACGTTGTCCGTACGTTGGTACGATTATAGCGCGCCTGTGCTTCGACTACGACTCGACTCTCCTTTTCAGTGCTTCGTTCGTGGCGCGAGACCGCGTTCCTCCCCCGTCATCGGGAGAGGTGTCAGCGTCTTACGCTGACGGAGGGGTCGGAGGCCGCAATGTGTGACTCATGACCCCATCGCCTTCGTATGACGAGGGCACTTCCCCTTGCCGGACTCCGGCAAGGGGAAGAAGGCTGATGCTTTACGCTTTGACGGTCGGTCCGATGGTGAGAGCGGCCTTGGTCTTGGCCTTGATCTCGTCGACGGTGACGCCGTCGGCGAGCTGCACCAGCGTGACGCCGCCCGGGCCGTGCTTGTCGATCGAGAACACGCCGAACTCGGTGATCACCATGTCGACCACGCGGCGGCCGGTGAGCGGCAGGGTGCACTCCTTCAGGAGCTTCGACTGACCGTCCTTGGAGACGTGCTCCATGGTGACGATCACCTTCTTCACGCCGGCGACCAGGTCCATGGCGCCGCCCATGCCCTTCACCATCTTGCCCGGGATCATCCAGTTGGCGAGGTCGCCGTTCTCGGCGACTTCCATCGCGCCCAGGATCGACAGATCGATGTGGCCGCCGCGGATCATCGCGAAGCTGTCGGCCGAGCTGAAGTAGGACGTGCCCTTGACCTCGGTCACGGTCTGCTTGCCGGCATTGATGATGTCGGGATCGACCTGGTTGTCGAGCGGGAAGGGGCCGACGCCCAGCATGCCGTTCTCCGACTGCAGGGTGATGTCGACGTCTTCCGGCACGTAGTTGGAAACGAGCGTCGGGATGCCGATGCCGAGATTGACGTAGAAGCCGTCCTTCAGCTCCTTGGCGGCGCGCGCCGCCATCTGATCGCGGGTCCAGGCCATGGTCGGTCTCCTCAAGCCTTGCGAATGGTGCGTTGCTCGATCTTCTTGTCGTACGGCGCGCCGCAGAAGATGCGCTTCACGTAGACAGCCGGCGTATGGATATGGTCGGGATCGAGCTGGCCGACCTCGACCAGCTCCTCGACCTCGGCGACGCACATCTTCGCGGCGGTCGCCATCATCGGGTTGAAGTTGCGCGCGGCCTTGCGGAACACGAGGTTGCCCGACTTGTCGCCCTTCCACGCCTTCACCAGCGCGATGTCGCCGAACAGGCCGCGCTCCATGACGTATTCCTCGCCGTCGAAGGTCTTGGTCTCCTTGCCCTCGGCAACCTGCGTGCCGACGCCGGTCTTGGTGTAGAAGGCCGGGATGCCGGCGCCGCCGGCGCGCACGCGCTCGGCCAGGGTGCCCTGCGGGTTGAATTCGATCTCGAGCTTGCCTTCGAGATAGAGCTTGGCGAAGGTCTTGTTCTCGCCGACGTAGGACGAGATCATCTTCTTCACTTGGCCGGTCTCGAGCAGCAATCCCAGGCCCGCGCCGTCGATGCCGGCATTGTTGCTGACGCAGGTCAGGCCCTTCACGCCTGAGTCTCGCACTGCCGCGATCAGCTTGTCGGGCACGCCGACAAGGCCGAAACCGCCGCACATCAGCATCAGATCGTCGCGCAGCAGGCCGTCGAGCGCCGCCTTCGCGTCCTTGTAGACTTTGTTCGCCATGTCATCCCTGTCTTCTGCCTCCCCATTCAGATGGGGAGGTGTCGCCGTCATACGGCGACGGAGGGGTCATAGGCAACAATCGAGACTGCGGCCCATGACCCCTCCGCCCGCGTATGACGCGTGCACCTCCCCATTTGAATGGGGAGGGATTTTACGCGGCCGCTTTCTTGCCGTGGTGGCTGTGCAATTTCGCGCCCAGCGCGCGGCGGATGGCGTTGAATTCGGGGCTGGCGACGTCGCGCGGCCGCGGCAGGTCGAGGGCATTGTCGCTTTCGATGCGGCCGGGGCCGGGTGTCATCACCACGACACGGCCGGCAAGGAAGATCGCCTCCTCGATCGAGTGGGTCACGAACACCACCGTCAGGCCGGTGCGCTCCCAGATCTCGAGCAATTCGTCCTGCAGGCGCTCGCGGGTCATGGCGTCGAGCGCGCCGAACGGCTCGTCCATCAGGACCAGCTGGGCGTCGTTGGCCAGGACGCGGGCGATCGCCACGCGCTGCTTCATGCCGCCCGAGAGCTGGTGCGGATAGGCCGACGCGAACTTCTGCAGGCCCACCAGCTCGACGAACTTGTCGGCGATGGCATTGACCTCGCTCCGGGGCAGGCCGCGCGAGGCGGGGCCGAAGCCGATGTTGTCGCGCACCGAGAGCCACGGAAACAGCGCGTAGTCCTGGAAGACCATGCCGCGCGTCGGATCGGGCCCGTCGATCGGCTTGCCCCACATCAGCGCCTCTCCGGCGGTCGGCTGCTCGAAGCCCGCCATGATGCGTAGCAGGGTGGACTTGCCGCAGCCCGAGGCGCCGATCAGGCAGACGAACTCGCCCTTGGCGATGGTGAGGTTGGCGCCGGCGAGCGCGTGGATCGTCTGGTCCTGCAGCTTGAAGACCTTGTCGACGCCCTTGATCTCGATGATCGGGAACTCAGCCATGGTGGGTGAGGCTCCAGCGCAGCAGGCGGTTGCCGGTCGCCACGACGATGCGGTCCGAGATGTAGCCGGCGACACCGATCACGATCATGCCGCAGATCACGAGCTCGGTGCGCGACAGCGTGCGGCCGTCCATGATCACCGCGCCCAGGCCCTGCGGCACGCCAGTCATCTCGCCGACCACGATCACGAACCAGGCGAGACCGAGGCCCAGCCGCAGGCCGGTGAAGATCGACGGCGTCGCGGCCGGCAGCACGACCTTGAAGAACTGCGCGTTGCCCTTGCAGCCCAGCATCGACGCCGCCTCGAACAGCTTGGGATCGACCGAGCGCACGCCGAACACGGTGTTGAGCAGGATCGGATAGAAGGCGCCGAGACAGACCAGCGCGAAAGCCGACTTCGCGCCGAGGCCGAACAGGATCATCGACAGCGGCAGCCAGGCCGTCACCGGGATCGGCCGCATCAACTGCAGGAAGGGATCGAGCACCATGCGCGCCGCCGGGATGCGGCCGATCAGCAGGCCGATCGGCAGCGCGAACATCGCGGCGAGCGCGAAGCCGCCATAGACACGGCTCATCGACGCCAGCAGGTGCGTCAGCAGCGTCGCCGAGTAGGCATCGTCGTAGATGCCGCCCCAGGCGAAGTCGACCATGTACTCCGCGACCTGGTACGGCGTCGGGATCAGCCGGGTCCACTGGTTCGCCGTCGCCATCTGCCAGAAGGCGAGCAGCAGCAGCGGCACGATCAGCGCGAGCGCCGTCGGCTTGAGGCGGCGCCAGGCGGCAGTCATGGGCTAGCTGTTGGCGAGCTCGTTGGAAAACTTCGGATTGAGGAAGGTCTCGAACTTTGGTAGCGCGCGGATCTGCTTGAGGTCGAGCATGTGCTGGGCGTAGGTCTTGGCCTGGCCCTGCACCTTGTCGTCGAGCTTCCACACGTACTCGACGTTCTTGGCGCCCAGCGCCTGCTCGACCGCGGCGCGGTTGGCGCCGAGCTTCTGCACCGTGGCGTCGACCACCGCCGGCGTATTGGCCGACATGAACTCCGCCGCCTGGCGCTGGGTCTTGAGCATCGCCTTCACGAGGTCGGGGTTCTTGGCCACCGTCTCCTCGTGGGTGCCGAAGATCATGTTCAGGCCGCCCATCGGCGTGCCGTAGGGATATTCCACGAGTTGGCCGGCGCCCGAGGTGATCGACAGCGCCGGGCCCGGCTCGGCGCCGACATAGGCGTCGATGTCGCCGCGCGCCAGCATCGCCGGCATCTCGCCGAACGGCACGCGGACGGGCGTGATGTCCTTCACCGTCAGGCCTTCCATCTTGAGGCGCTCGAAGATGAAGACCTCCTGCGTCGAGCCCGGCCAGATGCCGACCTTGTGGCCCTTGAGGTCCTTGACGGTCTTCATGTCCGACCCGGCCTTGGCGATCACGCCCATGCCCTTGTTGGACATCGCGCCAACCACCACGACCGGCTCGCCGGCCGCGCCGCCCAGGATGGCGGCAGCGACGCCGAAGGTGCCGAAATCGACCGACTTGGTGACCACGGCGTTCTTGCCATCGGTCGGGCTGTCGAACATCACGATCTCGATCTTGGTGCCCTCGGGCGCGAACTTCTCGTAGAAGAACGGCGGCATCGAATGGACCAGCCGCAGGCAGCCCATCTTGATGGCCTTGGGTTGCGCGCGCAGCACGGCCGGTGCGGCAAGCGTTGCCAGGCCGGAACCGAGCAATAGGCGACGACGGATCATGACGGGTCCCTCCCTCAGGGACCTTGGTCTGCAACTCCCGTGCCAGTTCCGTGGCCAGTCAGCGCCGCGGGATGCCCATGCGCCGGCGATAATCCTCGACCTCCCAGTGCGGGACGTCCTGCGGATAGCAATAGAGGTCGCGTGGATGGGCGGCCCGCTGGCTGTAGACGCTCTTGTCGGCGCACTGCTGACCGCGGTCGTAGGAATAAGGGCAGGGGCAGTAGCCCTGGAAGCGGGCGAGCGAGTCCTCGACGATCAGGCGGCGGATGTCCTCGTCGCGCTGCGCCTCGGCCGGCGCCGCCCAGACGAGCGCGATGCCGAGCAGCGCTGCACGCCTCATGCCAGCAGCAGGAGCTGCCGCGTCAGTTCCCCGTCTGCGTCGCGCAGCTCGTGGGTGATGGTGAAATGGTCGGCGCCGGCCACCGGGATCAGCGGACCGGGCAGGTGCTCGGCCGATCGCTTCGCATGCAGCGCGCGGCTGTCGGCGACCAGCGGCGGCAGCTCGGCGGTGCCGTAGGTGATGGCCAGCGGCTTGGGCACCATCGGCAGCCGCAGCGGCGACAGCTCGGCGATCTCCTCGTCGGAGAGCCGGAGCTTCTCGTTGAGATAGGTGTCGCGGATCGGCCCCAGCTCGAAAATGCCGGAGATCGCCAGCCCGGCGCTGACCCGCGGATGGTCGAGGCATTGCGCCGTCAGATGCCCACCCGCCGACCAGCCCGACAGCACGACCTTGCCGTTGATGCCATGCGCCGGACCGTTGGCCACCAGCCAGTCCAGCGCCGCGTTGATCTCGGCCACGATCTCGGTGAGCGAGGCATCGGGCGCCAGTGTGTAGCCCGGCAGCGCCGCCGCCCAGCCGTGCGCGTAGGGGCCCTCGATCAGGCTGGCGAACATCTCGCGGCTGTTGCGCTGCCAGTAGCCGCCATGGACGAACACCAGGCACGGCGCGTTGGGATCGGCCGCGGGAAACAGGTCCCACTTGTTGCGCTCGCCCGGCCCGTACGGCAGGTCGAGATGCTGCGGATGGGCCTTGCGGAAGGCCGCCGATTGGGCCTCGCGTGCCGCGTTCAGCTCGGCGCTGTTCTTGACTGCGTTGGTGTTGTTGTAGGCCGCGTCGCGTTCGTCGCGGCTCATGGTTCCCCAGTTCATATCCGTTCCTCCACAGCCGAGCTGGTCGCCGTCTGGCAATCGGCGCTACTTTCTGGTTTCGCGCTTTTGTCTTGGCGATTGCCGTTTCGGGTAGGGCTTGGTCGGATATGAAGGAGCAGCCGGTACCCACTTTGACAGGTCATATTCAAGTCTCGGCAGATGCGTAATCAACTCCCACGAAATCGCCTTAGCCTCGGCTGCGAAGCCGACTATCTCGTGCGTTGTAATTGGCATCATGGAGGATCCCGTTCCATCTTGTTTATGCTGAACAATCGCAAGAACGTCGTTATCTCCGTCAATGACCGGATTGTGAAGCAAACGACTACGATCGGCATTAACAGCGTTAATCCGCTGGGTCAGCGTCTCAATCAGAGTACGCTGGCTATCGGACAGCGGGACGTCCGGTAGTATCGCAAGAGCACGAAGAATCTCTGCGTTGCGCCGCATTTGATTACCGGACAGAAGAACGCGTCCGATATGGTCAGTAATGGGAAGAATTCGAAAGAGGGCGCTCTCTAGCGAGCGCTCAAGAATACAACAAGCTTCAGCAAATCGACCTAAGGCTACGGCGAAGTCGGGATTGTAGTCAGCGACTGTGTGGACAGTGGGCATCTTCCGGCCGTTCGATGAAATCGAAACATATCTATCAGCGAACCTTCGCTTTCTCCAGAATGACCACGGCGATGCCGGCGATGACCAGCGCCGTGCCGATCGCCAGCGGCGGGGTGATCGGCTCGTTCACCAGCACGACCGACGAGGCGATGCTGAGCAGCGGCACGCCGAGCATGGCCATGGCGCCGACGACCGGCGGCAGGGCGCGGTTGACCGAGACGGCGGCCCAGGTCGCGATCGGGCCCGCGAAGGCACCGATATAGATCAGGCCGATCCAGAGTTCCTTGGCATGGATGTCGAGATGGCCGTGCGGCTCGACCAGCGGGGTGACGATCCACAGCAGGACGGCGGCGACGCTCATCTGCCAGGGCAGGGCATCGAGCGGCGCGGTGCGCCAGCGGTGATGGCGGATATGGACGATGGCGATCGCCCAGGTGAAGCCCGACAGCAGCAGCCAGATGTGGCCCCAGATCACGCCCTGGTCGCTCCAGTCGAAGCGCGGCGGGTCGGCCAGCACGACAATGCCGGCGACGCCCAGCAGCACGCCTACGAAGGCGCGCCAGCCGACCGTCTCGCCGATCAGCAGCGAGAGCGGCACCACCCAGAGCGAGGCGGTGTAGGCGAGCACGCTCGAGCGGCCCGCCGGCAGGCTCTGCATGCCCAGATTGGAGAAGGCGAAGAAGCAGGCGAGCTGCAGGGCGCCGACCGACAGGATGATCGACCAGTCGTCGCGCGGCGGGATTTTCAGGCGGCGCAGGAGAGCCAGCAGGATGAAGGCGACCGTCGCCGACAAGGTGGCGCGCGCTGCCGCGAACCACAGCGGCGAGGCGCCTTGCAGCCCGATCTTCACCATCGGCCAGCTCAGGCCGAACAGGACGATGTTCAGGCCGAGCTGGACGTAGGCGGCGCGTGTCCCTGTCATCCTGAGCGAAGCGAAGGATCTCATGGCGATTGCCAACAGCGTGCTCGTTGAACCGCCATGAGGTCCTTCGCTTACGCTCAGGACGACAGAGCAGCTAAGCCCGCTTCTCCTCAACATCGGACAGCGGCACGGGGAGGCGCGACAGCATCTCCTTCGGCACGACCTGCCAGAACTTCTCCCCCTCGCGGTTCCAGTCGTTCAGCAGCCGCGCGCCGAGCGGCGACTTGGTCTCGGCGACGTGCTCCTCGACCATCGCCCTGAGTGCCGCATCCCAGTGCGGATGGTCGACGCGCTGCCAGACGACGGTGTCGGGATTGACCTTGCGCTCGAACACGCCCTCGGGGTCGTAGACGAAGGCCATGCCGCCGGTCATGCCAGCGCCGAAGTTCACGCCGACATCGCCCAGCACCACCGCCGTGCCGCCGGTCATGTACTCGCAGCCGTTGGAGCCCACGCCCTCGACCACCGTGTCGGCGCCCGAGTTGCGGACGGCGAAGCGCTCGCCGGCCTTGCCCGAGGCGAACAGCTTGCCTGCCGTCGCACCATACAGGACGGTGTTGCCGATAATGGCATTGTGCTCGGGCACCAGCGGGCTCGAGACGGTCGGCTTCACCACGATGGTGCCGCCCGACAGGCCCTTGCCGACATAGTCGTTGGCGTCGCCGAACACTTCGAGCTTCATGCCGCGTACCGCGAAGGCGCCGAGCGACTGGCCGGCGCTGCCGCGCAGCCGCACCGTCACCGTGTCGGGCTGCAGCCCCGCCATGCCGTACTTGCGGGTGATCATGGCGGCGAGCCGCGTGCCGACGGCGCGATGGGTGTTCCGCACGCTGTACTGCAGCTGCATCTTCTCGCGATGGCTGAACAGCGGCTGGGCGTCGCGGATCATCTGCGCGTCCAGCGTGTCCGGCACCTCGTTGCGGCCCTTGACCGTGCAATGCACCGCGCCCGAGCCGCCGTCGGCCCGCACCAGCAATGGCGACAGGTCGAGGTCGTCGAGATAGCGGGCGCCGCGGCTGGTCTGCTTCAGCAGGTCCGAGCGGCCCACGACCTCGAGCAGCGAGCGGTAGCCCAGCTGCGCCAGGATCTCGCGCACCTCCTCGGCGACGAAGGAGAAGAGGTTGACCACCTTCTCCGGCGTGCCCTCGAACTTGGCGCGCAGCTTCGGGTCCTGGGTGCAGACGCCGACCGGGCAGGTGTTGGAATGGCATTGGCGCACCATGATGCAGCCCATGGCGATCAGCGACGCCGTGCCGATGCCGTACTCCTCGGCGCCCAGCATGGCGGCGATCACCACGTCGCGGCCGGTCTTGAGGCCGCCGTCGGTGCGCAGCAGCACCTTCTCGCGCAGCCGGTTCAAGGTCAGCACCTGGTGCGCCTCCGAGAGGCCCATCTCCCAGGGGATGCCGGCATACTTGATCGAGGTCTGCGGCGAGGCGCCCGTGCCGCCGGAATGGCCGGAGATCAGGATCACGTCGGCCTTGGCCTTGGCGACGCCCGCCGCGACGGTGCCGATGCCCGAGCGCGCGACCAGCTTCACGGTCACGCGCGCCTCGGGATTGATCTGCTTCAGGTCGTAAATCAGCTGCGCCAGATCCTCGATCGAGTAGATGTCGTGATGCGGCGGCGGGCTGATCAGGGTCACGCCCGGCGTCGAATGACGCAGCCGCGCGATCATCTCGCTGACCTTGAGGCCCGGCAGCTGGCCGCCTTCGCCGGGCTTGGCGCCCTGCGCGACCTTGATCTCGAGCTCGCGGCAGTTGTTGAGATACTCGGCCGTGACGCCGAAGCGGCCCGACGCGACCTGCTTGATCGCCGACGAGGCATTGTCGCCGTTGGGCCGCGGCCGGTAGCGCGCCGGATCCTCGCCGCCTTCGCCCGAATCGGACTTGGCGCCGATGCGGTTCATGGCGATCGACAGGGTCTCGTGCGCTTCCGGCCCGAGCGCGCCCAGCGAGATGCCGGGCGCCACCAGCCGCTTGCGCAGCTCGGTGATCGATTCGACCTCGTCGATCGAGATCGGCTTGCGGTCGGCCCTGAAGTCCAGCAGGTCGCGCAGGTTGATCGGCGGCAGGCGGCGCACCTGTTCGCTGTACTTCTTGAACTTGGCATAGGACTCGGTGTTCACCGCGTCCTGCAGCATGTGGATGAGGTTGCCCTCGAAATTATGGTGATCGCCGCCGCGGCGGTACTTGTAGAAGCCGCCGATCGGCAGGGCGATCACGTCCTCGTCGAAGGCCTTGGCGTGCTGCCCGGCGATCTCCTCCTGCACGCCGCGCAGGCCGATGCCCGAGATGCGGGAGGGCATGCCGGGGAAGAACTCCTGCACCAGCGAGCGCGACAGCCCGACGGCCTCGAAGTTGCAGCCGCCGCGATACGACGACAGCACCGAGATGCCCATCTTGCTCATGGTCTTGAGCAGGCCCTCGTCGAGCGCCTTCTTGTAGTTGGCGAGGCACTGGGCAAGCGTCTGCTTGCCGAACAGGCCGCGCGCATGGCGGGCCGCGATCGTCTCCTCGGCGAGGTAGGGGTTCACCGTGGTCGCACCGACGCCGATGATGACGGCGACGTAATGCACGTCGAGGGACTCGGCTGAGCGGACGTTGAGCGAGGTGAAGGTGCGCAGCGACTGGCGCACCAGGTAGGAGTGCACGCAGCCGGCCGCCAGGATCATCGGCAGCGCGGCGCGGTCGGCATCGACATTGGCGTCGGTCAGCACGATGTGCAGGCAGCCCGAGCGCACGGCGTCCTCGGCCTCCTTGCAGATCCGGTCGAAGGCCTGGCGCATCGCATCGAGGCCGCCCTTGATGGCGAAGGTGCAGTCGATGCGCTGGGCTGACTCGCCCATGAACTTGCGCATCGCCTCGAACTCGGCGTTGAGCACGATCGGCGACTGCAAGGACAACATCTCGCTCTGCTCGGGCGATTCGTCGAGGATGTTGCCGAGATTGCCCAGCCGGGTGCGGATCGTCATGACATTGCGCTCGCGCAAGCTGTCGATCGGCGGGTTGGTGACCTGGCTGAAGTTCTGCCGGAAGTAATGGTGCATGCCGCGATAGGTGTCGCTCAGCACTGCGAGCGGTGAGTCGTCGCCCATCGAGCCGACGGCTTCCTTGCCGTCCTCGCACATCGGATGGAGGATCATCTCGAGATCCTCGACCGACCAGCCGACCGCGAACTGGCGCCGCCGCAGCTCGTCGGCTGAGAAGCGCTGCTCGTGCGGGCTGTCCTGCTTGATCAGCGAATCGAGCTCGACCGTGCGCGTCGTCCACGCCGCGTAGTCGTGCGTGTCGGCCAGCATGTCCTTCAGCTCGCGATCCTTGAAGAGCTGCGGCTTGTCCATGTCGACCGCCAGCATCTCGCCCGGGCCCAGCCGGCCCTTCTCCAGGATCTTCATCTCGTCCTGGGGCACCATGCCGGACTCCGAGCCCGCGATCAGCAGGTCGTCGGCGGTCACGACGTAACGCAGCGGCCTGAGGCCGTTGCGGTCGAGGCCGACCAGCGCCCACTTGCCGGCGACGGCGGCGATCGCGGCCGGGCCGTCCCACGGCTCCATCACGCCGTTGACGTAGTTGTACATGGCGCGGTGCTTGGGCGGCACGTTGGGGTTCGAGCCCGACGCCTCCGGGATCATCATGGCCTTGACCATCGGCAGGTTGCGATGGCCGCGCACCAGCAGCTCGAACACGTTGTCGAGCGCCGACGAGTCGGAGGCGCCGGGCTGGACGATCGGCTTGAGGTCCTCGATGGCGCGGCCGAAGCCCTCGTGCTCGAGCCGCGCCTCGTGGCTCTTCATCCAGTTGACGTTGCCCAGGATGGTGTTGATCTCGCCATTGTGGGCGAGCACGCGGAAGGGCTGCGCCAGCTTCCATTGCGGGAAGGTGTTGGTCGAATAGCGCTGGTGGAAGATCGCGAAGCGCGAGGTGAAGCGCTCGTCGAGCAGGTCGGGATAGAAGGCCGACAGGTGCTCGGCCAGGAACATGCCCTTGTAGATCAGCGAGCGGCACGACAGCGAGCAGACGTAGAACTCCGAGAGGTTCTCGGCGATCGCCGCCTTCTCCATGCGCCGGCGCAGGATGTAGAGCTGCTTCTCGAACTCGCGATTGTCGAGCCTGGGATCGCCGCGGCCGATCAGGATCTGCTCGATCTCCGGGCGCGTGGCGTTGGCCTTCTCGCCGATCACCGAGACGTCGACCGGCACCTGGCGCCAGCCCAGGATCTGATGGCCGAAGCGCAGGATCTCGGTCTCGACGATGGTGCGGCAGCGCTCCTGCGCGCTCATGTCGGTGCGCGGCAGGAACACCGTGCCGACGGCGATGCGGCCGCCCTGCACGTCCTGGCCGGACGAATCGCGGATGTGCTCCTTGAAGAAGTCCTGCGGGATCTCGATGTGGATGCCGGCGCCGTCGCCGGTCTTGCCGTCGGCATCGACGGCGCCCCTGTGCCACACCGCCTTCAGGGCATCGATGCCCGCCACGACGACGTCACGGCGGCGCTTGCCGTCGAGCGACACGACCAGGCCGACGCCGCAGGAGTCCGATCCTTCGGCGGGGTTGTAGCCGTAGGCCGACGTGAGCGTCTTGGTGCCTTCGAGGTATTGGCGGACGAATTCGGTGGCGGACATTTGGCGATACCTTTCTGACCCCTCTGGCGCTTCGCGCCACCTCCCCATCTGAATGGGGAGGAAAGCTCTCCTCCCCCGTCAGCGGGGGAGGTGCCCGCGTCTCACGCGGGCGGAGGGGTCATCTCTTCTCTCTACGTGTCAGAAAACAGCTTCCCGGCTTCGGCCCAGTTTTCTTTCTTCACGTCCGTCAGGATGATCTGGACGGCGTCGGGCGTGCAGCCGAGGGCCTTGCAGGTGGCGTCGGTCAGTTCCTTCGCCAGTTTTCGGCGCTGCTCGGTGGTGCGACCCTCGAACATCTGCACGTTGATCATCGGCATGACGGTCTCTCCTCCGGCTAGTTCTTGTGTTCCATGATGACGTGGCCCGGCTCGTCGGCGACCCGCGCCAGCCAGGCGTTGACCTGCGGGAAGTTGTCGAGGTTGAAGTCGCCTTCGCACGCGACATGGGTGTAGCCGTAGAGGGCGATGTCGGCGATACCGTAGCGATCGCCGACGAAGAAGCGGTTGCGCGCGAGATGGCGCTCCATCACGCCGAGCGCCGCGTAGCCCTTCTCCATGCGGCTCGGCAGCTCGATCTCCTGCTGCGGCGTCAGCTTGGCGAAGAAATGCTTCCAGAAGCGCGCCACGGCGATGTAGGGCTCGTGGCTGTACTGCTCGAAGAACATCCATTGCAGCGTCTGCGCCCGCTCGAGCCTCGTCTCGGGCGCGAACCGGGTGCCTTCGGCGAGGTACCAGAGGATCGCGTCCGATTCGGCAAGGTGCGTGCCGTCCTCGAGCTGCAGGGTCGGGATGCGGCCGTTGGGGTTCTTGGCGAGGAACTCCGGCGTGCGCGTCTCGCCCTTCAGGATGTCACGCTCGACCAGCGTGTACTCGAGGCCGAGCTGCGCCAGCAGCAGGCGCACCTTGTAGCCGTTGCCCGAGCCCATGAAGTCGTAGAGCGTCAGCATCGTCTCACTCCGCCGCGACTTGCAGCGCGGCCCCGTTCGCGGTCATGAGGGCCGTGGCCGTCAGATACGAATGGATGCGCTCGGCGGCGTCGCGGCCGTCGCGCACCGCCCACACCACCAGCGAGGCGCCGCGCACGATGTCGCCGGCGGCGAATACGCCGTCGAGGCTGGTCATCATGCTGCGCCAGTCGATCTTGAGCGTGTTCCAGCCGGTGACCGCGAGATCGGTATCGAACATCGCCGGCAGGTCCTCGGGGTCGAAGCCCAGCGCCTTCAGCACCAGGTCGGCCTCGATGTTGACGTGGCTGTTGGGGATCTCCTGCGGCGCCTGGCGGCCCGAGGCGTCGGGCATGCCGAGATGGATGCGGACGGAGCGGACGTGGCTCACCGCGTCCTTGCCGAGGAAGGCCTGCGGCGCGGAGAGCCACACGAACTCGACGCCTTCCTCCTCGGCGTGCTTCACCTCGCGCTGCGAGCCCGGCATGTTGGCGCGGTCGCGGCGGTAGAGGCACTTCACCGACTTCGCCCCCTGGCGCACCGCGGTGCGCACGCAATCCATCGCGGTGTCGCCGCCGCCGATCACGACGACGTTCTTGCCCTTGGCGTCGAGCGCCCCTGACTCGAAGTCAGGCACCGCGTCGCCCAGCCCCTGGCGGTTCGACGCCGTGAGATAGTCCAGTGCGGCGTGAATGCCGGGCAGGCCGACGCCGGGCGCCGCGGTGTCGCGCGCCTCGTAGACGCCGGTCGCAATCAGCACCGCGGCATGACGCTGGCGCAGCTCGGCCATCGTCACGTCGCGGCCGACTTCGCAATTCAGGTGGAAGGCGACCTTGGAGTGGCGCAGCAGCATCTCGCGGCGCTGCACGATCTCCTTCTCGAGCTTGAAGTTGGGGATGCCGTAGATCAGCAGGCCACCGACCCGGTCGTAGCGATCGTAGATCGCGACCTGGTAGCCCTTGCGGCGCAGCTGCTCGGCGGCGGCGAGGCCCGCGGGGCCGGCGCCGACGATGCCGACGCTCTCCGGTCGCTCGCGGCGCGGCTGGATCGGCTTCACCCAGCCCTGTTCCCAGGCGGTGTCGGTGATGAACTTCTCGACCGAGCCGATGGTCACCGATTCGAAGCCCTTCTCGATGACGCAGTTGCCCTCGCACAGCCGGTCCTGTGGGCAGATGCGGCCGCAGATTTCCGGAAAGTTGTTGGTCGCCGAGGAGAGCTCGTAGGCCTCGTCGAGCCGGCCTTCCGCCGTGAGCTTCAGCCAGTCGGGGATGTTGTTGTGCAGCGGGCAATGGATTTGACAGAACGGCACGCCACATTGCGAGCAGCGCGCGGCCTGCTCGGCCGCCTTGTCCCGGGCGTACTGGGCGTAGATCTCCTGGAAGTCGCGACGACGCTCCGCGGCCGGCCGCTTTTCGGGCTGGGCCTGCGGCGTTCCGACGAACTTCAGCATCCTTTCGGCCATGAGGGGCCCCATACACCAGTTGTGTGAAATTTTATTACGCAAGAAGTGCGCCTCGAGCGCGAATGCTGCGTCTTTGCCCGCTTTAGTTGACCTATTTTTATGAGATTGATTTCTCATGCGACGGTTCTGCCGAAGAAGAGAATAAAGGTTTGATGAATTAGTTCCAAAAAAGGATCATATGCGGCAAGCGTAAGTACTCAGCCCAAGGCGGCATGCCGGGCCGGGGTGCCGACTTAGGTCGGAGCGTCCTGGTTGTAGCGGCCGCCGACCCGGAAGCGATCCAGATAGGTCGGCAGGATCGCCTCGGGAGCCGCGGGCTCGAGGCCCAGGGTCGCGAAGGTGTTGGCGCCGGGCCGCACGACATTGTCGTGCAGCATCAGCTCGACCTGGTCGGCGGTGATCGGCGGCATCAGGCCGAACCGGCCGATCTGCTGGGCGAAGAAGCCTGCCAGCTTCATCAGCGGCGCCGGCAGGCCGACGATCGCCTTCCGGCGGTCGATCGCGGTCAGCATCAGCTTGACGATCTCGCGGTAGCTGTAGACCCGCGGGCCGCCCAGCTCGAACACCGTGCGGGCGGTGTCCGGCCGCTGCAACACGGCCACGACGGCGCGGCCGACATCGGCCGAGAACACCGGCTGGACCTTGGCCGAGCCGTCGCCGACCAGCGGCACGAAAGGGGCCGAGCGGGCGATGCTGGCAAGCCGCGTGAACAGCGCGTCGTTGGGCCCGAACACCACGCTCGGCCGTAGGATGGTGGCGCTGGTGAAGCCCGCGACGACCGCGTCCTCGGCCGCGACCTTGGACTTGAGATAGGCGTTGCTCGAGCTGCGGTTGTCGGCGCCGATGCCCGAGATATGGACCAGCCGCTGGATGCCCGCGGTGGCGCAGGCCTGGGCGATGTTGCGCGCGCCGTCGGCGTGGACCGCCTGATAGGTCTGCTTGCCGCGCTGGAATGGGATGCCGGCGGCATTGACCACCGCGTCGCTGCCCTGGACGGCTGCCGTCACCGACGCCGGCATCCTGAGGTTGGCCTGTATCAGGTTGATCTGGCCGACGTCGCCGAACGCCTTCACCGGATTGGCCGGCCCGAGCCGGCGGACCGCCACCCGGATCATGTAGCCCTCGCGGGCCAGGGCCTGGACGATGGCGCGGCCGACGAAGCCGCTGCCGCCGAAGACGGTGATCTGGCGAATGGTCATGGCCGCTGCCTATAACTCATCGCCGTTACGGCGCAAGCATTGCTGCGGTTGACATATCGGCGGCCGGACCTTAATTCCCCGTCCCTCTAGCCCGCATGCCGTGCCCAGGTGGCGGAATTGGTAGACGCACTAGTTTCAGGTACTAGCGCCGAGAGGCGTGGAAGTTCGAGTCTTCTCCTGGGCACCATGCGAGGCAAGAGAGGCACCCCTTAAATGGCTATCAAGCTTCACCGCGGCGATTTGCCGGCCGACGTCACGTTTGGCCCGGTGGTGGCGATCGACACGGAGACGATGGGCCTCCACCCGCATCGCGACCGGCTGTGCCTGATCCAGCTCTCGGGCGGCGACGGCAATGCCCATCTGGTGCAGATGCCGCGCGGGCCCTACCAGGCGCCGCGGCTGGCGGCCCTGCTGGCCGATCCGAAGGTGCTGAAGCTCTTCCATTTCGGCCGCTTCGACATCGCCGTGCTCGAGCATGCGCTGGGCGTGCGCTGCGAGCCGGTCTGGTGCACCAAGATCGCCGCCAAGCTGGTCCGCACCTTCACCGACCGGCACGGCCTCAAGGACCTCTGCAAGGACCTGCTGGGGGTCGAGATCTCCAAGCAGCAGCAGACCTCCGACTGGGGCGCCGAGACGCTGACCGACGAGCAGCTCAGCTACGCCGCCTCCGACGTCCTGTATCTGCACGCCTTGAAGGCCAAGCTCGACGCCCTGCTGGCGCGCGAAGGCCGGACCGAGCTGGCCCAGGCGGCTTTCACCTTCCTGCCCAGCCGCGCCCGGCTCGATATCGCGGGCTGGCCGGAAGAGGATATCTTCGCGCATTAAGCGATACTGTCTCAGTTTGAAATCCGAGGCTTGTAGGGGCCACGGACCTTTGGCGCGGGGTTTGGCGCGTCGATAGCGGCGACGATATCGGCCATTTCCCAAAGGTGCGTGTTGATACCAGCGGCCATCGCAGGCGACATCTTCACGGCGCTGTTGATCCGCACAAAGTTGTACCAAACGGTGTAGATCGCGACCATGTGGCAGTGGTTCTCAAACTTCTTGCTGTGCGCGTTGGTCAAGCGCGTGTAGCGGCGCATGTGCATGCGTATGGAGAGGTTTGACCGCTCGACGTACGACGTTGAAATGTGGTCCGGGTCCGGGGTGCCGGTGATTTCCCTTTTCACCGCGCCCGTGCAAACGGCGGGGCTGTAGCGCGCCTCGGGCGTAGCTGGCGCCGCGCCGTAGGTCTTAACCAGCATGGCGTAATCGACCCACGGGCCGAACGCCTTGTCGACCGCCTCGAAATACGGCCGGTGGCCGTCGGTCGTAAGCTGCATCCGAGTCACGACGCGCTGCTGCAGGTCCTGCATGAACACGTTAGCATAGTCCGCATCCCGCGCACCGATCAGATAAGAGACGATCAACTTGCTGTCGCCGTCGATGGCGGTCCAGGTCCACACGTCGCCCGCCCGATCCGGGGCGGCCTCGGCGCCCGCGACGTTCTTTGCCTTGGCGTAGCAGAACGACCAGATCTCGTCGCACTGGACGCGCTTAGAGCGCACGCCGTGCACCAGCTCGTCATGGAGCCGAGCACAGACCAGACCGGCATCAACCAGCAGCTTGGAGACGGTGTTGATCGACGCGCCGGTAAGCCGGGAGATCGCCCGCATGGACATGCCTTGGCAGAGAATTCCAAGGATTTGGGCGCGGGCCTTGGTGTCGAGCTTGTTCACAGAGCGCATGCTACGCCCTATGCATGACAGATCAAGCATAAAGTTCAATTCAACAAGGTGCGTATTAACGCCCGAAGGGCGATGAGGTTACACTGCCCTGCGACCATTTGCGGCCCGGCGCCTTAATTATAAGGCGGTCGGACGGCTACACAGGGTGTTGACTTCTTTGGCAACAACCGCACATCTTAGGGCGACCGTTCTGCAGTCATTTGACATTCCGACGGATGTCGATCGACTGCCGATTCGGCCGCTGCATTTGACGACGGAGCTTTGCGATTGGATCGATGGGCCACTTTATGAGGACAAGAGGAAGATTGGTGGCCGAACTCTTTATGAGCACCTTGAACAGTACTTCATCGAGTTTCGATGCGACGACGTACTACATGCGACCTTGCGCAGAATGATGCCCAACAAGAAAGGCGTGTGGAAGATGCACCCGCCTGGACTGCGGGTTTATGGTTGGGTTCCCGCGCCCCATCAGTTCATTGCCGTATGTGCAGCACTGGAAACGGACACTCATAGCGACAAAACCCTCAACGATAAGCGCCGAGAAGAAGTGCGCGACTTCATAAAAAAGCATCATGTAACCGAGATCGTTTACGGGGATTTTCTCCATGCCTTTCCAAAAACGCCCTAGCGCTCGCCGCCGCGTTTTTCTGAATCTCATCGCCGAGATTGAGGGCGGGCTCCGAGCGGCCTTTATGCGTTGGTCAGCGGAGAAAAACGAAAACCAATCTGGGCTCGCCAAGATACTTGGGATCAACAGATCTGTGGTGAATCGCCGCCTTACGGGTCGCGCGAACCTAACGATAGCAACAATCGCGGACATGGTTTGGGCGCTTGGTTACTGCATTCGCGTCGAAATCTATCATCCCGATGAAGCATCGGCGCGTCGCAATCAGTCCCTTATTCCGACCGACAGCCCGGTTCCGGTCCCGCTACGCCCAGAGCCAGGGCAAGTGCGGCCTCTCACCGAAATACCCTACGGGGTGCCACGGCCAATGGCGGTCGCAGCGTGAGTAGAGAGGCCTATTACCTAGTGTGTGACGAGGCTCAAGTCTCTCTCACCAGCAATAAGTTCAATTTGCTTGGTATCTATAATGCTGACATCGCCGTTCCACAGGCTGGCCTGACCGCAGGCCAACTCGTGTTCCATTTTGTCGTGCATTGTGATTTGACGGAGCGTCCCAATCTCTTGACGCTTGAAGTGACTCTACCTGGGAGCGCTCCCAAGACGCTTCCAGTCCCGATTGTGCCGCCACCGCACGTTTCGGATGACCGTACAAGGTGGGTCGCTCAAGTACCATTCGTGCTTCACCAGCCCGTACTAAACCCAGGGAGGGTCGAGGGCCGCGTCTTGTTTGATGGAGGTCACGCCGTAAGCATCCGCGGACCATGGATTGTCCTGAGCGTACCGCCGCCTCAGCTCAGCGGGACCAACGCTTCTTAGCGGCCTGTTTCGCGATCTCCGACCGCCTTTCCTTCGACAGATTGACAGCTCTTGCCTTGCCGCCCTTTAGGCCGCCGCGTCGTCCCAGAGAGACTGCGGCGGGGTCCTTCCCCTCATCGCCGGTCCGTTCCTCGACCTGGCCCGTAGCAATGCGCATGACATGCACAGCGTTGCCGATCACGTCGGCTGGTCGCCTCTCACCTTTGGGTCCCTTGGGCATGGGCCTATCATAGCACCCAGAGGGGCGTCTAACGGCCTGAATCGGGCTGAAATTTCAAACTGAGACAGTACCCATTAGGCACATTTCGGGCCTTTGGCACGGGTTTTGCTTGAACCTCTTGAGAAAGGTCCCAAAGACCTTCACGATGGGGTTACATGCGTATCGGTCCGAGTCTCATCCTGGCGTCCCGCCAGACTTTGGCGATGACGCCGCAACTGCAGCAGGCAATCAAGCTGCTGCAGTTCTCGCATCTCGAGCTCGCGGCCTTCATCCAGCAGGAGCTCGAAAAGAACCCGCTGCTCCAGGAGACCGCGGCCGACGACGGCCCGCTGACCGAGAGCGACGCCGCCCCGATCGATACTCCCGCCGACACGGCCGAAGCGCTGGCCGCCGCCGCGCCGGCCCTGGCCGATGCCGATGAGCGCTGGACCCGCGAGTTCGCCGATCGAGGCGGTGACGGCGCCAAGGCGCCGCCGCGCGAGGATGCGCCCGAGGCGCTGGATTTCGTCGCCGAGCGGCCGCGGTCGCTGGCTCGGCATGTGCTCGAGCAGATCGAGCTGATCTTCGTCGCCCCCGAAGACCGCCGGCTGGCCCTGAAGCTCGCCGAAGGCCTCGACGAGGCGGGCTACTGCCGCCTCGAGGCGCCCGATGTTGCCGAAGCCATGGGCACCGACATCGCGTCGGTCGAGCGGATCTGGGCGCGGCTGCGCCAGATCGAGCCGGCCGGCCTGTTCGCGCGCGGCCTCGCCGAGTGCCTTGCCGCCCAGCTTGCCGAGCGCGATCACCTCGACCCGGCGATGAAGGCGCTGCTCGACAATCTCGACCTGGTCGCCGCCGGCGAGCTCGCGCAGTTGCGTCGCCGCTGCGGCGTCGACGACGAGGATCTGCGCGACATGCTGGCCGAGCTGCGCACGCTCGATCCGCGGCCCGGCCAGAAGTTCGAGTTCGAGCCGATCCGGCCGGTCGCGCCCGACCTCTATCTCACGCCGGCCAAGGATCCCGAGACCGGCGAGGAAGGCTGGCATATCGAGCTCAACACCGACGCGCTGCCCAAGGTGCTGGTCGATCGCAACTACCACGCGACGCTGATGAAGGGCGCGCGCGCCAAGCCAGATCGCGACTTCGTCGCCGAGCGCTTCCAGTCGGCCAACTGGCTGGTGAAGACGCTCGAGCAGCGCGCGACCACGATCCTCAAGGTCGCGCGCGAGATCGTGCGCCAGCAGGACGGCTTCTTCCGCAAGGGGGTGAGCGCGCTGAAGCCGCTGGTGCTGCGCGACATCGCGCTCGCGACCGAACTGCACGAGAGCACGGTGAGCCGCGTCACCTCCAACAAGTACATCGCCACGCCGCGCGGCATCTTCGAGCTCAAGTACTTCTTCACCTCGTCACTGCCGGCGCGCACGCCGGGCGTCGTCGTCTCGTCGGAATCGGTGCGCTCGCGCATTCGTCATCTGATCGGCGCCGAGGCGGTCGGCCAGCCGCTGAGCGACGATCGCATCGTCGACCTGCTGAAAGGCGAGGGCATCGAGATCGCCCGCCGCACAGTCGCGAAGTACCGCGAGGCGATGCGCATCCCGTCCTCGGCCGAGCGCCGGCGGCTCGGCCGGCTGGGCATGAGCCGTGCCGTTCCGACCGCGCCGCTGGCTGCCGCGATCGCCGCTCAGGCACTGTCCGGACCCGCCGACTAGCGACCCCCCGGGGCCACAAATGGTGCTCTTGACCGGTCCGGGCGAGGCGCCTATACGGGCGCCTTCGCGCGGGTCGGCATTTGTCGCCGGATGCGCTAACTCTTTGGTGACAAAGTGGAAATCGCCGATTTGCTAAGCGGTCCAGACGCTGTTCTGGCCTGCGTGAAGGCGTCCGGCAAGAAGGCTTTGCTGGCGGAGCTCGCCGCCAAGGCCGCCCAACTTTACAAGCTCGACGAACGCCGGCTGTTCGACCGTCTGCTCGAACGCGAGCGGCTGGGCTCGACCGGAATCGGTGGCGGCATCGCCATCCCGCACGGCCGCATGCCGAGCCTCAGCAAGCCGGTCGGCGTGTTCGCGCGCCTCGCCCATCCCGTCGATTTCGACTCCATCGACGAGCGGCCGGTCGACACCGTTTTCCTGCTTCTGGCACCGGAAGGTGCGGGCGCCGATCACCTCAAGGCGCTGGCCCGCGTGTCGCGCCTGTTGCGCGACCGCGGCCTGGTGGAGAAGCTGCGCGCCACCGAGAGCGCCGATGCGCTATACGCGCTCCTGATCGAAACGCTCCCGGCGCAAAGCGCAGCCTGAACCCGTCTCAATGGACGAGCGCGGGCTCGAGCTCGTGCTGGCGCAGCAGCGCCTGCGCGATCTCGACACTCGGCGCGGCGGCCATCGGCTTGCCGTCGGCAGAGAAGATCGCGACCGCATGCGCGCCATCGGGTAGGTCGACCGACTTGATGTAGGCGATCTGCTGCGTGCCGAGACTGAGGAACGCGTCGTCCGCGAGCGGTGTGAAGACGGTGTTGGCGGGGGCTTGGTTGTTTTCCATGGCTACCTCCTTGGCAGCGATCAGCGCGAGCCCGTGCGGCGCGCGGTGATATCGATGGTGTTGTTCGCTTCGGGCTGCTTGCCCGAGTCGATACGGATGGTTCGGATGCGCGGCTCAGCGAGCGGCCGCACGAGCTCGATCGACAGCAGGCCGTTGTCGAGCCGCGCGCCGGTCACCTCGATGCCGTCGGCCAGCATGAAGGCGCGCTGGAACTGACGGGCGGCGATGCCGCGATGGAGGTAGACACGGGAGGCGTCGTCGGCCTGCTTGCCCCGCACCGTCAGCTGGTTTTCCACCAGCTCGATGGCGAGGTCGTCGGACGAGAAGCCGGCCACGGCCAGGGTGATCCTGAGGCCGTTTTCGCCGATCCGCTCGATATTGTAGGGAGGGTAGCCCTCGGCGTTCTTCGCCAGCCGTTCGAGGGTGCGTTCGAGCTGGTCAAACCCCAGCAGTAGTGGCGAACTGAACATCGGTACACGACTCATAGAACCCTCCTCCGAAGAGCGAGTGCTCGGGGGCCCGATCAGGCGCCCCCTTGCGCTTGAATCTGGGGTTTGGAAGGCGTGGTTCAAGGTCATGGGCGTTCGTGGGGGATCATCGGGGGGCATCGCCAGAGGCCATCGGCTCAGGTAAACTCCGGCACCCCTCAAAAGCTCCGCGACCAACGCGGGGCCAAAGCCAGAAGAAGAATGACGCTGGTCGCAGATAGCCGCCGGCCCGGTGACCGCCTTGTGGCCGGGTCTCGTCCCATCCGCTCCCTCCTCGCGACGCCGGGGATTCCTGCGCCGATGCCGTTCGGCCGCTGGTTGCTCGGCTCGCCGCTCTATGCCCTGACCCTGGGCCGGGGCAGCCCCAAGAGTTTCTTCGCCGTCGCTCCCGACCCGTGGCCCGGCGACGCCGTCGTCGGACTTCGCCTCATGGTGGGCGAGCTGATGGCCCATGGCCAGGTCGGCCCGGTCGCCGCCGGCAGCGACGACCCGCCATGGCGCCGCGAGGGCACGAGCGCGCTGTGGCTCGACAGCCTGAACGGCTTCGCCTGGCTGCGCGACCTGCGCGACTGCGGCGATCCTTCGGCCGCCGCGCTCGCCGTGCGCCTGATCGACGACTGGAGCGAGTGCGAATGGCGCTGGTCGCCGGTGACCTGGAAGCGCGAGGTGCTGGCCGCGCGCATGGTCAACTGGATCCGCCATTACGACTGGCTGGCGACGGCTGCGGACCCGGGCTTCCCGGCGCGCTTCGTCTTCGCGATCGCCCGCCAGCGCGCCCATCTGAAGCGCGTCATGCGCGCCGGCCTGATCGGCCACGAGGCGGTGCTGGCGATGAAGGCGATGATCTTCGCCGATATAGCCTTCCTGCGCGACGGCAAGCGTTTCGAGAACAGCCTCGAGCATCAACTGTCGCGGCTCGCCCGGTTCGTGAAGCGCTATGTCGCGCACGACGGCCTGGTCGCCGAGCGCGCGCCGCATCTGCAGGTCGCGGTGCTGCGCCATCTGCTCGACGTGCGCGCGGCGTTGACGTCGGCCGAGCGGCGCCCGCCGGCCGAGCTGGTCGCCGCGATCGACCGCATGGCGCCGATGGTGCGCTTCTTCCGCCACGGCGACGGCGGCCTGGCGCTCTTCAACGGCAGCTGGGAAGGCGAGCGCACGCTGATGGACCTGGTGCTGGCGCGCTCGGGCTCGAGCGAGCCGGCGCCGGCGATGGCGCTGCAAAGCGGCTTCCAGCGGCTCGCCGCCGGCACCTCGCTGGTGATCGTCGATGCCGGCAGCCCGCCGGGCCGCGGCATGGACGGCAGCGCGCATGCCGGCACGCTCTCCTTCGAGATGAGCGCGGCGCACGAGCGGCTGGTGGTGAATTGCGGCGTCTATCCCGGCGCGGCGACCGAGTGGAAGCGCTTCATGCGCTTCACCGCGGCGCATTCGACGGCGGTGGTCGACGACACCAACTCGACCGAGATCACCGACCACGGCTCGCTGGAGTATCGCGCCGGCAACGTGCTGGTCGACCGCGCCGAGGACCAGGGCTCGCAATGGCTCGACATGAGCCACGACGGCTATCGCTCGCTCTACGGCATCATCCATCGCCGCCGGCTGTGGCTGTCGGCCGACGGCGGCGACCTGCGCGGCGAGGACATGTTCACCGGCCCCGACGGCCGCATGGTCACGGTGCCCGACCGCCGCTTCATCATCCGCTTCCACCTGCACCCGACCGTCAAGGCGACGCTCGCCCAGAGCGGCCAGGCGGTGCTGATGCGCCTGCCCAGCGGCCGCGGCTGGCGGCTGCGTGCGAGCGGTGCCGGCGTCGGCCTGGCCGAGAGCATCTATCTCGGCGAGGACGGCCGCCATCGCCGCACCGAGCAGATCGTGCTGGTCGGCCAGATCCCCGCCGAAGGCGCTGCCGTGAAGTGGGCGCTGACCCGGATGGAAGGCTAGGGCGAGATGAGTTGAGTTCGACTCAGAATTCCTCCCCATTCATATGGGGAGGTGTCGCCGTCTTACGCCGTCGGAGGGGTCATGGGCCGCAGTCGTGTTGCACCTCATGACCCCTCCGTCGCGGATAGGGCACTTTCACGCGAAGCGTGAAAGTGCCGACGCGCCACCTCCCCATTTGAATGGGGAGGAATTTCGAGGCCGCTCAACTCCTCTCGTTTTAGCGCGCGGCTTCCGGGCCCTAGAGTCGGATGATTGAATTCGACTGAGAGCTGCTGGCCGTTCTTGATGTCTGGCTCGCCCGAATATTTCTTTTTCGGGCCAAGGTAAATTTCCCAGGAGCCTGAGCCTCGATTCCGGGCAAAACGCGGCCCCGCGCAGCGACGGCCGCCAATTCTGCGCGCGCAACGACGTCATTATGGGCAATGGAACGGCTGATTCGCCTGCGTTTGCCCAAGGATGCGCGCGTTCCATTGCCCATAATAGGTGTTCGACGTGCCCTGGTGCAGGGTGGTGCGCATGACGATGCGCCACGTTACCACCAGTCTCGAAGGGGCCGCCCGCTGCCTGCCGGGACTCTGGATAGAGTGTTTTTTCAGGGGGCCCCGGGGGTCGGTGGATTCATGGACTCCGGGCCGGAAATGCCGATGCCATCGGCATCGAACCGGTCCACACGAGTGTGGACTCTTGCGGACTCTCGTAGACTCCGGGCGGGCAGGCCGGCCCGCCCGACGGAGTTCAACTCATCGCGCGCTACGGCTTGAGGAAGCCGACGATCTTGTAGGTCTCCGCCAGGATCGGGGCGGCCAGCGCGCGGGCGCGTTCGGCGCCGTTGCGCAGGACGCCGTCGACATGGCCCGGGTCCTTCATCAGCCGCTGCATCTCCGCGCCGACCGGGCCGAGCTTGGCGACGGCCAGGTCGGTCAGCGCCGACTTGAACTCGGAGAACTGCTTGCCGGCGAACTGGGCGATCGCGGCGTCCTTCTCGATGTCGGCGAGGGCGGCGTAGATGCCGAGCAGGTTGTCGGCGTCGGGCCGTTTCTCGGCGTCGGCTGCCGTGTCCGGCATCGGATGCGGATCGGTCTTGGCGCGGCGGATCTTCTGGGCGATCGCGTCGGCATCGTCGGTCAGGTTGATGCGGCTGAAGTCCGACGGATCGGACTTGCTCATCTTCTTGGTGCCGTCGCGCAGGCTCATGACGCGGGTCGCCGCGCCGAAGATCAGCGGCTCGGTGACCGGGAAGAAGTCCGGCACGGCGAAGTCGTTGTTGAACTTGATCGCGATGTCGCGCGTCAGCTCGAGATGCTGCTTCTGGTCCTCGCCGACCGGCACGTGCGTCGCCTTGTAGATCAGGATGTCGGCCGCCATCAGCGCCGGATAGGCGAACAGACCGAGCGAGACGTTCTCGCGGTCCTTGCCCGCCTTCTCCTTGAACTGCGTCATGCGGCTCATCCAGCCCATGCGCGCCACGCAGTTGAAGATCCACGCAAGCTCGGCGTGCTCCGGCACCATCGACTGGTTGAAGATGACGTGCTTGTCGCCGTCGACTCCAGCGGCGAGGAAGGCGGACGCGATCTCGCGCGTCTTCGGCGCCAGCTGCGCCGGGTCCTGCCATACCGTGATGGCATGCAGGTCGACCACGCAGTACAGGCACTCGTAGTCGTTCTGCAGGCGCGCGAAGTTGCGGATCGCGCCGAGATAGTTGCCGAGGTGAAGGTCGCCGGAGGGCTGGACGCCGGAAAGGATGCGGCCCTTGAGCCCGCGGGCCTGGTACTGCGCGATGTGGCTGTTGGGCGCAACGCCGGTGGTGACGTCAGGCATGGATGTGGACTCCGCGAGTGGTGGAAGGGCGCGGGGTTTGGACCTCCGCGCACCCCGCCGGTGGAAGGCGAGGGCGGGCGGGTATCGCCCACCTGTCGGGCGGAATCAAGACTATTGGTCGAGGAACGCCGCGGCGTAGCGCGGATAGGCCGCTTCCTGCGCGTAGTGTTGCTCGAAAAGCTCGCGGCAATGGGCCGAGACCTGGGCATTGGTCTCGGGATCGCGCAGCGTGCGCATGAATTCCGGGAACTCGGCGATGTCGTCAGACACCAGGCCGTGCACGCCGGGCTCGATCGGGATCGATTCGATGCCCTTGCCGGTGGTGATCAGCGGCAGGCCGTGCGCCAGCGCCTCGAGCACCTTGAGCTTGAAGCCCGAGCCGATGCGGATCGGCACGATCATCGCGGCCGCCTTCTCGAACAGCGTGTCGAGCTTGGGCACGAAGCCGACCAGCTCGATATGCGGCTTCCAGCGCGCCGCGAGCGAGCGCAGCGAATCGGATGCACCCTTGCCGACGATGACGACCCGCGCGCTCGGCATCTCGCGGGCGATCCGCGGCATCGCCTCGGCGAGGAAGTCCTGCACGGCGATGATGTTGGGCGGGTAGTGCAGCGCGCCCAGGATCACGAACGGTCCGTGCGCGGCCGTCTCGGCGCGCCGGCGCGCCGGCGGCGTGGCGATGCAGGGCGGCGTCTCCCAGACCTCGGCCTCGGCGACCTCGGCGGCGAGATTGGAGGCCTCGACCGGATTGACCAGGCACACCCGGTCGACGGTGCGCGCCAGCCGCTGCTCGCGTCGCGCCACCAGCCGCTGCTCGAGCGAATAGAACGCCGCGCGCATCGAGCGCGGGCGGGCGAGCGGCCGCAACGGCGCCGGCACCGCATAGGCGAAGGCGCCGAGCGGATCGGCGTCCGGCCGGTCGCGGCCGAGATCGGCCAGCAGGCTGCGATAGCGCTCGGAGAACAGGTCCTCCATGTAGAGGATCCAGCGGCGCTTGGGCGTGCGCGCGATCTCCTTCTCGAAGAACTGCGCGATGCGGATCGTGTCCATGATCACGATGTCCGGATCGAGCGCCTCGATGGTTCGCCGTAATCGGCGTTGGGCGCGCGGCGAATAGAGCAGCGCCTCCTGCAATGACTTGCGCCGCAGCATCAGCGCGTGCAGCGCGACCGAGGAGAGTCGCCGCGTCGCGCCGCCGAGCGGGATGATGACGGTGCGGAACGGTACCCTCACCGACTGGTCGAACGTGCCCAGCCCGACATAGGTGATGTTCTCGGCGCCAACCGCCTCGTGCAGGAAGCGCAGGAAGCCGGCGATCACCACCTTCTTGCCGTTGTCGGCAGGATACGGATACACCGCGCTCACGAAGGCGACGGTCTTCGGGCCGGGAGCTGACATTGCTCCCGCATAGCATCGACTTCGTGGCGGGGAACCCCTCGTCCATTTTTGTCACAACCGCGCGCGATGTCGCCAGACAATGCTCGCTTCGGTCATGGTTCGTTCCGAGCATTGGAAGTCTTTCGCCCTGCTGATCGCGAGCATCGTGTTCGCGCTGCTGCTCGGCGAGCTGCTGGTGCGGGCCTTCGGAACCGACGCGGCGCGCTGGCGTCCGCAGAACTTCGTGGTCGATCCGTCGCTCGGCGACAGCCGCCTCCGCACCATGCAGCCGCATCCGCTGCTGGGCTACGTGCCGCGGTCCGGCTACCGCTGGGTCGGATCCGACGGCCGGTCGGTCACCTTCGACGACGAGGGCTTCCGCCAGCACCACGCGCTCGATCCGGCGCCGGCTAACGGCGAGCCGCTGCTGGTCACCGGCGATTCCTACGCTATGGGCGAGGAGGTCTCCGACGACGAGACGATCCCCGCGCATCTCGAGCAGACGCTCGGGCGGCCGGTGATCAATGCCGGCGTGTCGGGGTACGGTCTCGACCAGGTCGTGCTGCGCAGCGAGGCGCTGGTGCCGCGCCTGCGGCCGGCGGCGTTGGTGGTGACGTTCATCGCCGACGACGTCTGGCGCGCAGCGCAGCGCATCCTGTGGGGTGTGCCCAAGCCCTATTTCGAGATCGCCGACGGCACGCTCGTCCTGCACGACGAGCCGGTGCCGCGGCCGGCCGACCGCCGGCTCGATCCGTTCCGCCGGGTCGCGGGTTACTCGTTCCTGGTGCACACGGTCATGCGGCGCCTCGGGCTCACCGCTTATTGGTATCGCGGCCAGGTCCAGCATGTCGAACCGTCGGGCGCCGATGGCGGGCAGGTCGCCTGCCTGCTGATGCAGCGGCTGGCCCAGCTCGCCGACACGGGCGTGCGCGTCATGGTCGTTGCCGAATACACGCCGCAGGCCTGGCCGGGGCAGCCCTATCACCGGGCCGAAGAGCAGGTCACCCGACCGGTGCTGGCCTGCGCGCGCGACGCCGGGCTGCAAACCGTCGACGTCCTGCCGGCGCTGGCCGCCGAGGTCGCGCGTGTCGGCATCGAGCGGCTCTATCGCGCCGGGCACATGAGCGACATCGGCAACAGAGTGGTCGCGGAGCAGATCGCCGGCCGGCTGGGCCAGCCGCTTTGACGGCGGCGCTGCAGCCTGCTTCCATCGCCTTGCACGCATCTTGCACATAAGCCGGAGCGTCAGGGCGGTTTCACAATTTGGCGGGGAGGCATTCCCATGGACGAACGGGGCTTGCGTGGTCTGATCGACCAGGTGAAGGCGGGGCGGCTGTCGCGCCGCGGCTTCGTCAAGCGAATGGCGATGGTGGGTCTGACGGCGCCGCTGGCGACGCAGCTCCTGGCGTATGCCGGCGTGGCGATGGCGCAGCCGAAGCGGCCGACCTACAAGCCGACCAGGCGCGGCGGCGGCGGACTGCTCAAGGTGCTGTGGTGGCAGGCGCCGACCCTGCTCAATCCGCATTTCGCGACCGGCACCAAGGACCAGGACGGCTCGCGTCTCTTCTACGAGCCGCTGGCCGGTTGGGACGCCGACGGCAACCTGCGTCCGATCCTCGCCGAGGCGATCCCGGGCCGCGAGGACGGCACTTTGGCCGCCGACGGCAAGTCGGTGACCTGGAAGCTCAAGAAGGGCGTGACCTGGCACGACGGCAAGCCGTTCACCGCCGACGACTGCGTCTTCACCTGGCAGTATGCACGCAATCCGGAAACCTCGGCGGTCACCAGCGGCTCCTACAAGGACGTCGAGGTCGAGAAAGTCGACGACCACACCGTCACCGTGAAATTCCCCAAGCCGACGCCGTTCTGGGCCGACACCTTCGTGGCGGCGGCGGGCTGCATCATCCCCAGGCACCTGTTCGCCGACTATATCGGCGCCAAGTCGCGCGAGGCGCCGACCAACCTCAAGCCGGTCGGCACCGGTCCCTACATGTTCAAGGACTTCAAGCCGGGCGACATGGTGACCGGCGCGATCAACCCCAACTACCACCAGGCCAACAAGCCGCATTTCGATGCGATCGAGATGAAGGGCGGCGGCGATGCCGTGTCGGCGGCGCGCGCTGTCTTGCAGACCGGCGAGTACGACTTCGCCTGGAACCTGCAGGTCGAGGACGAGATCCTGCAGCGGCTCGAGAAGGGCGGCAAAGGCAAGGTCACGATCACGCCCGGCGGCGGCATCGAGCACATCCAGATCAACTTCACCGATCCGTGGACCGAGATCGACGGCGAGCGTTCCAAGCTCGGCACCAGGCATTCAACGCTGCAGTATCCCGAGGTGCGCCGGGCGCTGGCACTGCTGGTCGACAAGGACTCGGTGCAGAAATACATCTACGGCCGCACCGGCATCGCCGTGCCGAACTTCATCAACTATCCGGAGCGCTTCGCGTCGAAGACGACGACGTACGAGTTCAACGTCGACAAGGCGAACGAGATCCTCGACAAGGCCGGCTGGAAGAAGGGCGCCGACGGCGTCCGCGAGAAGGACGGCAAGAAGCTGAAGTTCGTCTACCAGACCTCGATCAACCAGCCGCGGCAGAAGACGCAGGCGATCGTCAAGCAGGCCTGCCAGAAGGCCGGCATCGACATCGAGGTCAAGGCGGTCACGGCAGCGGTGTTCTTCTCGTCCGACGTTGCCAACCCCGACACCTACCCGCACTTCTATTCGGACCTGCAGATGTACAACAACGGGCCGCAGCAGCCCGATCCCGAGGTCTTCCTGCGCCAGTTCCTGTCGACGGAGGTCTCTGCCAAGGCCAACAAGTGGCAGGGCCGCAACATCACGCGCTGGTCGAGCCCGGAGTACGACGAGACCCACAAGGCCGCCCAGGTCGAGCTCGATCCACTGAAGCGCGCGGCGCTCCTGATCAAGTGCAACGAGATGGCGGTGAACGACCACGTCGTCATCCCGGTGGTCGCGCGGCCCGGCGTCGCCGGCACCAAGGACAAGCTGATCTGCGAGCTGACCGGCTGGGACAACAACACCTGGCAGCTCGCCGACTGGTATCGCGAGACCTGAGCCGCAGCGGCCGCGCTCTGTCGAGCGGCATCGTCTTCAGCGACGGCATCGAGTCCGCCTCTCTTGCCTTCAACAGCGGTGCGATCGCGACCATCGGCGCCGCCGGGCGGCGTAGCTGGTGATGTGAAGCTTACAATTGGCTGTCACGCCTGCAACGCGCGGCACCGTTACGACATTTGTCGGGCATCCCGATCCGGGGAGCGGGTAGAGAAAGGAGACAGATCATGACGCGCGTTCAGACTGTTCTCATCACGAGTACTGTGCTCGCTCTCGTCGTTCCAGTCGCGGCGGCGATGGCACAAACCGGTGGCCATCCCGGCACCAAGTGCGGTGCGGAGGGCTGGTCGACCGACAAAATGATGTACGTGAGCGTTCCCTGCGTCGGTGCCGAGGCCACCGGCGGCGGGACCGTCGGTGCCGCGACCCCAACAGTCGCCGGCCCCAATTCGACGACGATAACGAAGCAGGAAATGAAGCAAGGAACTGCGCCGGTGCAGACCCAGGCGGTCTCGGCCGGCCCGGGCTACGCGTCGATGGCCAATACGTCGTGCGGCCCCTCCAACGTCGCCGCCATCACCGACGAATACGGCCACAAGTACAACTGCCGCGGCGACCGCATCCGCTGACACGGCCGCGCGCAGGGAAGCCCGCCGTGAACAGCCTCCCGGCGGGCTTCTTCTTTGCGCCGCGAGTGGCGAGTGGCTTTTCGGTGGTTCCCAGGGCCGGGGTCAAAAAAAGCGGCGCAACGCTGCCATGTCGAGGTTCGTTGCCGACACCTGCGCGAGAACTGAAGGGGGAGGCTGAAAGCATGTGCACCTGGACACTTCTGATCACCGCCGCGATCGCCTTTGCCGTGCCGCTGGTCGCGGCCAATGCCCAAAGCGTGGTCCACACCAAATGCGGCCCCGTGGCCTTTTCGAACGAGAAGATGGCCTATACCGGCGGTCCCTGCGTCGGTAGCCCCGACACGTCCGGCCCGACCGCCAACCAGGCGGCGCCTGCTGGCTGCCAGTCCTCGAGCATGACCAAGGCCGAGATGAAGCAGGGCGTGCAACCCGGCTACGGTTATGCGCAGCCGATGCCGATGCAGCAGGCGCAGGCCGATGGGCGATCAGTGCGGCCCGACGAACGCCGCCACCATCAAGGATGAGTACGGCCGCAGGCACAACTGCCGCGGCGACCGCATCCGCTGATCGTTGCACACCGGGAGCCCGCCCGCGTCCGTCGCGTGGCGGGCTTCTGCGCGCCGGCCCGGTTGTGTGCGATTTGACGAATGATCTATACCGAGGGCTGGAGGTTTCATGTCCGACAGCCCGCCGATCGAATTCGCCTTCCCCGAGCTGCGCAGGTGGGAGAAGGGTGCGGCGCCCTACATCCATGTCTTCGACAGCGGCAAGCCCGGGCCGACCGTGATGGTGGCGGCGCTGACCCACGGCAACGAGGTCTCGGGCGCGATCGTGGTCGATGCGCTGCTGCAGAAGGGGCTGCGGCCGCGCAGCGGCGCGCTGATCCTGGGCTTCAACAATATCGACGCCTATCACTCCTTCGATCCGCGCACGCCGTTCAAGTCGCGCATGATCGACGAGGATTTCAATCGCACCTGGGGCCGGCTCGATCAGCCGGCGACGACGGCCGAGACGCGCCGCGCCCAGGTGGTGAGGCCGTTCGTCGAGCGCGCCGACCTGCTGCTCGATCTCCATTCGATGCACGACGACGGCGTGCCGCTGATGCTGGCGGGACCGCTCGCCAAGGGCGCCGAGCTCGCGAAGAAGGTCGGCGCGCCGGTCGACATCATCGCCGATGCCGGCCACGCCGCCGGCATGCGCATGCGCGACTATGGCGGCTTCGGCGATCCCAAGAGCCCGAAGAACGCGCTGCTGATCGAGACCGGCCAGCACTGGCGGGCCTCGTCGGTGACGGTGGCCAAGGACGTGACGGCGCGCTTCCTCGCCGTGACAGGCATCGTCGAGCCGGCCGACCTGCCGGCCGACTGGAAGCAGCCGACGCCGGCCAGGCAGCGGGTGGTCGAGGTCACGCATGCGATCGCCACCAAGCGCGGCAACTTCACGCCGGTGCGCCACTTCGAAGGCCAGGAGACGATCGCCACGGCCGGCACCGTGCTGGGCCACGACGACGGCGAGCCGGTGACCACGCCCTACGACAACTGCGTGCTGGTGATGCCGTCCTCGAATCGGCCGTTGCGGCCGGGCGTCACGGTTGTTCGGTTGGGTCGGCTGGTCTGACACCGGGCTGGCGGCGCAGCAGGAAGCGCATCTCCGACAGCTTCATCACGCCCAGCGCCGCACCCAGCGCGCCGTAGACAAGCCCGCCCAGCGCGCAGACGCCGAGCAGGGCGACGACGCCCATCAGGTCGGGATGTGCCAGCGCCGGCCGCAGCATGAGCAGCAGGCCGGCGAGGGCGGCGCTCATGCCGATGGTCGCCAGCGCCATCCGCCAGGTCCGCTGGTTGAGGCGCGGATCGGGCAGCCAGTGGCCGCGGCTCAGCAGCACGGCGGCGAGCAGGAGCGCATTGACCCAGCCCGACAGGGATTGCGCCAGCGCGATACCGACCTGGGCTAGATTGGTGCCGAGGATGAAGGCGGCATTCAGCGCGAAGTTGAGCACGATCGCGGCCAGCGCGATGTAGAGCGGCGTGCGCGTGTCGTGGCGGGCGAAGAAGCCCGGCGTCAGCGCCTTGACCAGCATGAAGGCGGGCAGGCCGACGGCGTAGGCGCCGAGCGCGCCGGCGGTGCGTACGGTATCGTCCGGACCGAATTTGCCGTGCTCGAACAGCACACGGATCACCGGCTCGGACAGGATCCACAGCGCCGCGGTGGCGGGCAGGCTGAACAGCAGGCCGAACTCGATGGCGCGGTTCTGGTTGGCCATCGCCGCCTCGTCGGCGCCGGCACGCAGCTGGCGGGCGAGCAATGGCAACAGCGCGGTGCCGATGGCGATGCCGATCACGCCGAGCGGCAGCTGGGCGATGCGGTCGGCGTAGTACAGCGCGGCGATCGAGCCCGCCGGCAGCAGCGACGCCCACACCACCTCGAGCATGGAGCTGACCTGCTGCGCGCCGCCGCCGATCGCCACCGGCGTCGCGAGCTTGACCAGGCGGCGCACCTTCTCGGTGAGGCGCGGCCGCACCAGCGTCATGCTGACGCCGTCGCGCCAGCACGAGAACAGCAGCCACAGCCATTGCAGGAAGCCCGCCAGGGCGACGCCGATCGAGGCGGCGTAACCGGCATCGGGCAGCACCGGCGTGAGGCCGAGCACGCAGCCGATCAGCGCCACGTTCAGCAGCACCGGCGTGAAGGCGACCTCGGCGAAGCGGTCGATGCCGTTCAGCACACCGCCATAGAGCGAGGCGAGGGAGATGAACACCAGGTAGGGGAAGGTGATGCGGCCAAAAGTGACGGCCTGATCGAAGATCGACTGGTCGTCGGTGAAGCCCGGCGCCAGCAGCCAGATCACCCCGGGCATGGCGATGATCATCAGCACCGAGAACGGCACCAGCACCATCAGCAGGCAGGCATGCGCCTGGCGGGCGAAGACCAGCGCCTGGGCGCGGCCCTCGCCTTGCAGCTCGCCCGCGAACAAGGGCACGAAGGCCGCCGAAAAGGCGCCCTCGGCGAACAGCCGGCGGAAGAAGTTGGGCAGGCGGAAGGCCACGATGAAGGCGTCGGCAATCGGCCCCGAGCCCAGAATGGCCGACAACACGATGTCGCGCACGAAGCCCACGAGGCGCGACAGCAGGGTGAAGCTGCCGACCGTGAAGATCGACCGGCCGAGACTCATGGGCAGTCACTTCCTCCCCTTGGCGGAGTCCGCCAAGGGGAGGTGTCGGCGTCATACGCCGACGGAGGGGTCATAGGCCGCAGACCGTGGCTCATGACCCCTCCGCCCCCGTATGACGGGGGCACCTCCCCTTCGCGAATTCCGCGAAGGGGAGGAAGGGTTAGTGCCATAATCCCGTCATCGTCAGATGCCATAGTCCTTCCCGGTGGCGGCCGGTGATGTGATGACCGGTTTAAACCGCTACCACGGCCGGTCCCGAGAGGGGCCGGTTTCTTTTTGCTCAGCCGCCAGCCGCAGCAGCGTCTCGCGGTCCTGCGCCGCCAGCTTCTTGTAGTCGCCGACGATGCGCTCCAGCTCAGCTGCCGGCAGCACGCTCCCCAGATCGGTGAAGCCCTGCGGCGCACGGTCCTCGACGAGGTCGAGCATCACGTCGATGCCCTTCTTGCGGTTGCTCTCGACGATGCGCGCCATCGGCGGCAGGCGGCGCTGCTCGTAGCGCTGCAGCGCCGCTTCCGGATCGCCACCGGCCGACAGCTCCTGCGTCAGCGCCTCGCCGTCGATGATCGCCTGCGAGGCGCCGTTGGAGCCGATCGGATACATCGGGTGCGCCGCGTCGCCCAGCAGGGTGATGCGGCCGTGGCTCCAGCGCGGCAGCGGATCGCGGTCGACCATCGGGAATTCCAGGATGGTGTGGGCGTTGCGGATCACCTCGGGCACGTTCAGCCAGCCGAAGTCCCAGCCCTTGTAGCGCGGCAGGAAATCCTCGAGCTTGCCCGGCTTGTTCCAGTCCTCGCGCGGCGGCGCGGCGTGCGGGCCCTGGTAGAGGTCGCAGATCCAGTTGATCAGTGCTTCGCCGCGCTCGGCATGGGCGCGGCTGATCGGGTAGCAGACGAACTTCTGGGTGTGATGGCCGGCCTGCACCATGCTGGCGCCGCCGAGATAGGGCTTGCCGACGGTGACGCCGCGCCACATCAGGATGCCCTGCCATTTGGGCGGGCCCTCGTCGGGATAGAAGTGCGCGCGCACCGCCGAATGGATGCCGTCGGCGCCGACCAGGATGTCGGCTTCCGCCGTCTCGATGGTCTTGCCGTCGCGATCGGCGAAGCGCGCGATGACCTTGCCGCCCTTCTGCTCGAACGAGACGATGCGGCGGCCGAACTTGATCCCGTCCGCGCCCAGCATGCGCTTGGCACCTTCGAACAGGATCATCTGCAATTCGCCGCGATGGATCGAGAATTGCGGCCACGGCAACCCCGCATGGCGGCCACGCGGATCGGCCCAGATGGTCTGGCCGTGGCGGTTGGCGTAGCGCAGCTCGCGCGTCTCGATGCCGGTCGCGGCCAGCGCCGGCTCCAGCCCGAGGCTCGACAGAATGCGCACCGCACCGGCCTGGATGTTGATGCCGACGCCGAGCGGCTTGAGCTCGCTCACCTGGTCGAACACCTCGACCTCGAAGCCGGCGCGCTTCAGGCACATCGCGGCGCTCAGGCCGCCGATGCCCGCTCCGGCGATGACGACTTTCATCGTTCAGGGATCGCGGCTCTGGCCGTGCAGGAGCAGCGCGGCCCGGTAGGTGGCCCAGCGCTCCTCGTAGGTGTCGGCCAGCTCGCGCAGGTAGGACCAGCTGTAGATGCCGCTATCGTGCTTGTCGTCGAAGATGATGCGGATGGCGTAGTGGCCGACCGGCTCGACGCCCGCGATCTTCACGTGCCGGCGGCCGCCGACGATCTTCCTGGTCGCCGGGCCGCCATGGCCCTGCACCTCGGCCGAGGGGCTCTCGACCCTGAGATACTCGGCCGGCAGGCTGCACTTCCTGCCGTCGGTGAAATCGATCTCGATGCGGCCTTCGCCCTGGAAGACGCGCAGCTCCTCGGGCCACGGCGCGTCGTTGCCCTCGTAAGTGCCGGCGGCGGGCACCGACTTGGGGAAGCCGTCGGCCGGGCTCACGGCACGTCCTTCAGCGGGCGCGCCTCGCTCACCAGCATGATCGGGATGCCGTCGCGGATGGGGTAGGCGAGCCCGGCCTTGCGGCTGATCAGCTCGCCGGCCGCCGCGTCGTATTCCAGCGGCCCGTGCGTCGCCGGGCAGACCAGGATTTCCAGCAGTTTCGGATCGACGCCGCCGCGTCTGGTCTCGGAAGGGCGCTCCGCTTCAGTCATGCCCCGATTATAGCCGATCAGTTCGCCCGCTGCGGTGTGGATTCCGGCGGCTGGCCGAAGGCGCCCATCTCCAGCAGGCTGGTCAGCAGCTTGGCGCGGGCGGTGGTGTCCTGGGCCTCGAGCAAGGCCTGCTTCTCGGCCGGCCCGAACGGCAGGACCATGGACAAGGACGTGACCAGGTTGCGGTCGGCGGCCTGCTTCACCGCCTCCCAGTCGGTCGAGAGCTTGCGGCCGCGGAAGAAGGCGGCCAGCGCCGCCATCATACGCTCGCGGTCGAGCTCGACCGGCTCGTCGGGGTTCTCGAGATCGGCGCGGTAGGGCGCGAACAGCGACGACACGCGGCGATAGCCGCCCTGCGCCAGGTCGAGCTCGCGGCCGATCTCGAAGCGGCAGACGCCGGAGAGCGCCAGCAGCAGGCGGCCGTCCTCGGTCTCGCTGAAGCTGACGATGCGGCCGGCGCAGCCGACGCGATGCACCTTGGGCCTGCCGTCCGGGGCGGGCATGCCGTCGCCGGCGAAGCCGCCGGGCTGCATCGGCTGCACCATCCCGATCATGCGATGCCCGGCCAGCGAATCGAAGATCATCGCCAGGTAGCGCGGCTCGAAGATGTTGAGCGGCAGCTTGCCGCCCGGCAGCAGCAACACGCCCGACAGCGGGAAGATCGGCAGCGTCTCGGGCAGCTGCTCGAAGCCCGGGTCGAACGGGTTGCGCCGGCTCACGAGAACAGGATGGTCGAGAGGCGCTTGCGGCCGACGACCGCGAGCGGATCGGTGAAGCCCAGCGCCTCGAAGAACTTCAGCAGCTGCTGGCGCGCCGCCGCCTCGCTCCAGTTGCGGTCGGCCTTGATCATGGCGAGCAGCTCGTCGATCGCCTCCTGCTTCTGCCCGCCGGCCCAGTAGGCCATGGCGAGGTCGAGGCGGCTCTGGAAGTCCTTGGGGTCCTTGTCGGCCTTGGCCTTCAGCTCGCCGATCGGGCCGGCGGCCTTGGCGGCTTCGGCGAGATCGAGCTGCGCCTGCACCGCGGCGATCTCGGCATTGCCTTTGTCCTTGGCGGGCACGCGGGCGAGGATCGCCTGGGCCTGCTCGACCTGGCCTTCCTGGGCGTAGCAGCGCGCCAGCCCCGCCATCGCCGGCAGGTTGTCGGGCGCCACCTCGAGCACCTCGTTGTAGATCTGCGCCGCGAGCTGGAAGTCGCCCTCGGCGACCGCCTGCTTGGCGTGCTCCAGCGCGGCGTTGAGATCGTCGGCGCCGTCGGCACCCGGCGCGCCGCCGGCCGCCTGCACCAGGCGACCGACGAACTCGCGCACCTGGCTCTCGGGCACCGCGCCCATGAAGCCGTCGACCGGCCGGCCGCCGAAGAAGGCGTAGACCGCCGGGATCGACTGGATGCGCAGTTGCTGGGCCAGCATCTGGTTCTTGTCGATGTCGATCTTGACCAGCTTCACCGCGCCCTTGGCCTCGGTGACCACCTTCTCGATCATCGGCTGCAAGGTCTTGCAGGGCCCGCACCACGGCGCCCAGAAGTCGACGATCACCGGCACGGTGCGTGAGACTTCGAGCACGTCCTTGGCGAACTTGGTTTGGTCGCTGTCCTTGATCAGATCGGCGGGCGGCGCCGCGGCCGGCGCGGCGCCCTTCAACATCGGTTCCATGAGGCCTCGAAACGGGGATTCGGGTGTCGGGCTGCAATGTGGCCTCCGACTTCCGGGGACGCAAGAGGCCCAAAGTCCGGCGGGAGGAGGCCGAGTCCGGCCGGGCCCCGGACACCTCCGATGCCGATTCCACAAGGGTTTTGGCCGCGAATCCGGAAGTCCGGCCCCACCCCCCTCGGCCGGACGGTCCCGGACGGTCCGGACACCGGACTGCAAATTGCTCGAGAGAGCTAGCGGTCGTCGACCTTGGCGACGATGCGGCCGACCTGGTCCGGCGTGAACACCGGCACCGAGCAGGCGCCGTTGGCGCAGGCGAAGGCCGCCGCTTCGGGCAGCTCGGGATACTCGACGTCGGCCGACGGCAGCGGGCCTTCGCGGCGGTCGAGCCATTCGATGCGCAGGTAGCGTGTCGGATACTGCCGCGCGATTGCGTACAGAGCCTGCGCCGCCGGATCGTCCTTGGCGCCGACGGTGGTGACGTGCGCCGGCTCGCGGCCGAGCTCGCGGTCGGCCAGCAGCGCGCCCGGCACGATCAGGTCGTCCTCGGCGAGCGCGACCAGGTAGCGCATGCCGTGCTCGGCGAGCTCGCGGAAGTCCTTGCGGCCGGTATTGCGGGCAAGGAGGTTGAACAGGCGAGTCGTCGCGACGTTCTCGTCGACTTGCTTCACGGGTTTCGCCAGCACGCCCTTCGCGCCCGGCTCCGGCCGGCGCACCGTGAAGCCGTTTGCGTCGCGATGATCGCGCGCGATCACTTCGGCGAAGTCCGAGGCGAGCGCGAGATAGCGCCGCTCGGCGGTGCTGCGATAGAGCGCCAGCGCCGCCTCGGCCATGGCGAGCGTGTCGCCGAGATGGGTGTCGTCGTTGGCAGCGCGCCCGTGCCCGAAGCCGCCGTTGGGCGCGCGGCGGTTGGCCAGCACCCAGTCGAACGCCCTGGTCGCGGCGTCGAGCAATGCCTTGTCGCCGGTCACATCATAGAGCGCGGCGAGGCTCGCGATCGCCCAGCCGTTCTCGCGGGCATAGGAATTCTTGTCGATCGGCGGCTGCGGGCCGGCGCGGCGTTCGGCGTCTGATCTGGCGTAGAAGACGTCGCCATGCTCGCCGCGGCTCACGTCGGCATCCTGGCTGGTATGGAAGGCGCCGCTGTCGCTGCGCATGAAGTCCATCAGCCAGCGGCCGATGTCCTGCGCGGCTTTCAGGTCGGCCTCGTCGCGACCGATCTGCCAGGTCAGCACGTAGGCACGCATGGCGTCGCGCTGCACGCTCAGCAGCTTCTCGAAGTGCGGGCCCGACCAGTCGACCTTGTCGGAATACTGGAACATGCCGCCCCACACCGGATCGATGATCCGCCGCGCGCCGGCGAGGGTGCGGCTGGCGACGTCGCGCCAGGTCGCGATGTCGGCATTGCGCTGCAAGGGCCGGCTGCGCTCCAGCGTCCATTCGAGCGTGTCGCCGTGGACGAAGCGCTGGATCTCGCCGAAGCCGCCATGCTGCCTGTCGTAGGTCTGCAGCATCAGCGCCTCGATTCGGGCGCGGCGCGTGTCGGAGAGTCCGATCGCGTTGGGCTCGACCGTCGCGCCCGCGGTGTAGGAGGGCAGCGCCGACGGGTCCTCGATCACGGCGACCAGCAGCTTGGCGAACAACTCGGGCGGGATGTAGCCGCGGCGCTTGAAGATCTCGTTGCCGTGCTGGTCGAGCATGACGGTCGCCGGCCAGCCCCAGTTCTCGTAGCGATAGGAAAGCTCGGGATCGGAATCCTGGTCGACCCGCACCGGGATGAACTTGTCGAGGATCGCCTTCTGGATGGCCGGGTCGCTGTAGGTCGTGCCTTCCATCACATGGCACCAGTGGCACCACACCGCCGCCATGTGCAGCAGGATGTACTTGTGCTCTCGCGCCGCCCTGTCGAACAGCGCCGGGTCCCATTTCTGCCAGGGCAGGCTGGTCTCGGCGCGGGCGGCGCCCGCGATCAGCACCAGGAGAAGGACGAGGAAGCGCCGCATGTCTCCCTCTACGGCGGCCGCTCAGCCGCGGATTTGGTACTTCATCAATTCGTGACCGAGGCGGCCCGACAGCCACAGGCCGCACATCCGGTAGTCGCTGATCAGCGACCACAGCGGCGCCTGGAAGGTCGCGGGCTTGTTCTTCTCGATGAAGAAGTGGCCGATCCAGGCTGGCCCGTAGCCGAAGAACGGCACCGCCAGCAGCCACCACCAGCTCTGGGTGACGATCGCCCAGATCAGCATCAGGGCGGAGGCGATGGTGCCGGCATAGTGGATCGCGCGCGTCGCCGGCTTGGCGTGCTCGCCGAGATAGAATGGCCAGAAATCGGCGTAGGTCCGGAAGCGGTTCGCCATGGCGGGCAATTTAGGCTTCTTCTGCCCGCGTTAGAAGATGCCGTCCGAGCCGAGATCCGGGGCGCGTTGAACGATTTCTCCAAGCCGCTCGTGCAGGGCATCTCGACCTACGGCGACAGGCCGGGCGGCATTCCGCGAAATTTCGAACCGCATCATTCCGGGCAGGCTTGGCAAGCTGCCTGCTGGGCAACACAGTCCCACTCAGGGCATGGCCGCCATCAAGGAACGGGTGGACGAGGCGGCTGCGCCCTGCCGCAAGGGGTAACGATGAACAGACGGTTTGCGCTGCTCGGCCTGGTCCTGGCGTTGGTCGCGCCGGCGACGCATGCGGCCGAACCGGTCGATATGCTGCTGGTGCTCGCCGCCGACGTCTCGCGCAGCGTGACCGAGCCCAAGTTCAAGCTGCAGCGCGAGGGCGCGGCCGCCGCCATCGCCCATCCGGACGTGGTGAAGGCCATCACCTCCGGCCCGCACCGGCGCATCGCCGTGTGCTTCGTCGAATGGGCGACGATCGGGCAGCAGGGCGTCGTCATCGACTGGACGATGATCGACGGCGAGGCCGCCGCCCGCAGCTTCGGCGGCCGGCTGGTCGAGGCGCCGCGCTCGTTCGTCGGCAGCACCTCGATCAGCGGTGCGATCGACTTCTCGGTGCGCCAGCTCGAGCGCGCTCCGTTTACGGCGGATCGGCGCGTCATCGACATTTCCGGCGACGGCAACAACAACTCCGGCCGCCCGGTCACCGAGGCCCGCGACGAGGCATTGGCCAAGGACATCACGATCAACGCCCTGGTGATCCTGACGCCGCTCAACGAATCGTTCCGTCCCGAGCACACCAATCCGCCGGGGGGCCTGGAGAAATACTTCAAGGACAACGTCATCGCCGGCCCGGGCTCTTTCACCGTCGCCGCCGAGAGTCATGACGATTTCGGCCGGGCGCTGACCAAGAAGCTGATCCAGGAGATCGCGCTTCGCGAGGCAAATCCTCCCCATTCATATGGGGAGGTGTCGCCGTCATACGGCGACGGAGGGGCCATGGGCTTCAGTCTTGGTGGGGCCTATGACCCCTCGGTCAGCGTAAGACGCGGACTCCTCCCCCTATGAAGGGGGAGGATTGCTCGCGTCCTAACCCAGCGCGCCGGCTTTCTTGAGGGCCTCGATCTCGGCATCGCTGTAGGCCAGCTCGCGCAGCACCTCTTCGTTGTGCTGGCCGACGGCGGCCGGGACGCCGGACGTGCGCGGCTTGGCGAAGCCGAGGCGGATCGGATTGTTGACCGTGCGCGGCACTTCGGGATTGGCGGTCTCGGCGAAGATGCCGGCGTGCCGGGCCTGCTCGTCGTCGACCACGTCGACGGCGCGGCCGATCACGCCGAACGGGATGCCGGTCTTCGACAGCAGCGCTTCCCACTCGGCGTAGGTCTTCGACGCGAACACCGGCACGATCTCGGCATGCAGCTCGCGGGCGCGGCGCTTGCGCTCCTCGCGGTCGGTGAAGCGCGGATCGTCGGTCAGGTCGGTGCGTCCGATCGCGTCGCAGAAGGTCGACCACATGCGATCGTCGCGCACGACCAGGAGCTGCAGCCAGCGATCGTCCCGGGTGCGGTAGAGGTTGGCCAAGGCGTTCTTCGGCTTGTCCGGCGGCTCGCGCGTCACCAGCGTGCCGCCGATCGCGGCGCCTGCCAGCGTCGTGCCGTTGGCCCACGCGCCGTTGGCATAGAGCGACGTGCCGACCCAGCTTCCCTTGCCGGTCTGGTCGCGATGGCGCAGCCCCAGCAGGATGGCGGCGACCAGTGTCATCGCCGTCGCGCGATCGCCCTGCGCCGGCAGCGAGATGCCCGGCGGCCCGCCCTCGTAGCGCGCCGAATCGAGGATGCCCGAGCGGCCGAAATACGCCGTGATATCGAAGCCCGGGCGGTCGCGGTCGGGCCCGGTCTCGCCGTAGCCGGTGAGCGAGCAATAGACCAGGCGCGGGTTCAGCGGCTCCATGTCCTCCCAGCGCAGGCGAAGGCGCTCGCGCGCCGGCGGCGGGAAGTTGACGATCATGATGTCGGCGCGGCGCACCAGCTTCTCGAGCACCGGCCGCGCCTCCGGCTTCTTGAGGTCGAGCGCCAGCGAGCGTTTCAGGCGGCCGTCGAGCTGCAGCGGGAAGTTGCTGTCGCTGCGGGGATAGGTGGCGGCGCGCTTGTAGTTATGGCGGTGCGGGTCGCCTTCGCCGGGCGGCTCGATCTTGATCACGTCGGCGCCGTAGTCGGCCAGCGCCACCGCCGCGGCGGGCGCGGCGATGAAGGTGCTGACGTCGAGGACCAGCAGCCCGGCAAGCGGCAGCGGATCGCTCATTTCACCGCACCGGTCGACTTCAGCGCCGCGATCTCGCGCGGGTCGAGCCCGACCTCGCGCAGGATCTCCTCGCTGTGCTGGCCGAGCTTCGGCGCCGGATGCGCCGTGCGCTGCTCGGCGAAGCCCAGGCGAATCGGATTGCTGAGCGTGCGCGGCAGCTCGGGGATCGCGGTGTCGACGACGGCGCCGCAGGCCACTGCCTGCTCGTCGTGCGGCACGTCCTGCGGCCGGCTGATCACGCCGAAGGTGACGCCGCCCGCCGACAGCGCCTTGAGCCAATAGGCATAGGTGTTGCTGGCGAAGGCCTGGCTCATGATCGCAGCCAGATCGGCCGAGTTCTTGCGGCGCTCGGTGATCTCGGCGAAGCGCGGATCCTTCACCAGCTCGGGCTGGCCGATCGCGGCGGCCAGCGGCGGCCACATCTTGTCCTCGCTGACGATGGTGAGCTGCAGCCAGCGGTCGTCGGACGTTCGGTAGATGTTGCCCAGCGCCGAGCGCGGCCGGTCCGGCGGCGGCCGATGGGGCAGGTAGGCGTTGGCGAGCGCGGCCTGGGCGATCACGCCGCACGACCACAGGCCGTTGCCCAGAAGCGACGTGCCGACCCACGAGCCTTCGCCGGTCTTCATGCGATGCATCAGCGCCATCAGGATCGAGGAGACCAGCGCCATCGCCGTCGCGCGGTCGCCCTGCGCGGGACCCGGCACGCCCGGCGGACCGCCTTCGTAGCGCTGCGCGTCGAGCAGGCCGGAGCGCGCGAAATAGGCGGTCGCATCGAAGCCCGGCCGGTCGCGGTCGGGGCCGGTCTCGCCGTAGCCGGTGAGCGAGGCGTAGATCAGCTTCGGATTGACCGGCTTGATGTCCTCATAGGAGAGCTTGAGCTTCTCGCGCACCAGAGGCGGGAAGTTCACGATCATGACGTCGGCCCATTTCAGCAGATGGTCGAGCGCGGCGCGCGCCTCGGGCTTCTTGAGGTCGAGCACGATCGAGCGCTTGTTGCGCGAGTCCATCTCCCACGGATAGTTCACCGTGGCCTTCGGGTAGTTGGCCGAGTCGGTCATGATCCGGCGGTTGGGATCGCCGTCGGGCCCCTCGATCTTGATCACGTCGGCACCCCAGTCGCCCAGCACCACCGCCGCGGCAGGGGCGGCGATGAACGAGCTGATATCGAGGACCTTCAACCCCGCGAGAGGCAGCGCAGATTCCGGCATGCAAGGGTTCCCTTTCTCGTCGATACTAGCGCGCGAAAATGGGAGGGGACATGTCGCGGAGCCGCAAACCGAATTTCCTGATCGTGCTGATCGACGATCTCCGGTTCGACGAGCTGGGAATCTGCGGCCATCCCTACATGAAGACGCCGAATATCGACCGCATCGGCCAAGAAGGCGCGATGTTCACGGCGGCGTTCCACACCACGCCGCTGTGCTCGCCCAACCGGGCCTCGATCCTGACCGGCCAGTATGCGAGCCGCCACGGCATCATCGACAACGTGGCGCGCGATGCGCACAGCCACCGCCTGCCGAACTACCACGTCGTCCTGCAGAAGCTGGGCTATGAGACAGCGCATGTCGGCAAATGGCACATGGGCAATTCGGGCGGGCCGCGGCCGGGCTACGACCGCTGGGTCAGCTTCCCCGGCCACGGCTCGATCCTCGATCCGGTGCTCAACATCGACGGCGAGGAGAGCCGGCACAAGGGCTACATCACCGATCTCCTGAACGCCCACGCGGTCGACTTCCTGAAGAAGAAGCGCGACAGGCCATTCGCCCTGTTCTTTGCCCACAAGGCGGTGCATCCCGACGCCTACCAGGCGGCCGACGGCACGATCGACTTCAGGAACGGCGGCTATCTGCCGGCGCCGCGCCATGCCGATCTCTACAGGGGCGAGCATTTCCCGCGCCGGCCGAACGCGCAGCCGGCGGCCGAGGTGGTCAAGCAGAAGCCGGCCTGGCGGGAAGCCCATGAGCTGCGGGTCAACGAAGTCTCGCGCAAGCTGCTCGACGGCATGAAGGCCGGCACCGACGAGGAGATCCGGCTGCGCGCCGCCATGATGGCTTCGGTCGACGAGGGCATGGCCGACGTCTTCAGGGTGCTCGAGGAGACCGGCGAGCTCGACAACACCTTCATCCTGTTCCTCGGCGACAACGGCTACTTCTTCGGCGAGCACGGGCTGGGGCCCGAGCGCCGCTTCGCCTACGAGGAAGGCATCAAGTCGCCGTTCCTGATCCGCTACCCGGCATGGTTCAAGCCGGGCACCGTCAACGACGATCTCGTGCTGGCGCTCGACATCGCGCCGACCGTGCTCGATCTCGCCGGGGCGAAAGCGAAGGACATGACGCACATCCAGGGCGCGTCGCTGAAGCCGCTGGCGAAGAAGGGCAACAAGCGCGGCTGGCGAACCTCTTTCATGTGCGAGTACTTCAGCGAGAACGCCATGCCGTGGCTGATCGGCATGAGCTACAAGGCGATCCGCACCAGGACGCACAAGTACATCCACTGGACGCAGAAGTCGCTCGACGGCGTCGCCTGCGACGAGCTCTACGACCTCGAGGCCGATCCATTCGAGATGAAGAACATCGTCGGCAAGCGCGGCGCCGCACCGCTGCTGGAACGGCTGCGCAGGCAACTGGCGCAGCTCGTTTCCAGATCGGTGGGGCTCTGATGAAAAGACGCACGCTTCTCGCCACTTCTCTTGCCGTGCCGTTCGTTGCCCGGGCGCAACAGTGGCCGACGCGTCCGATCCGCCTGATCGTGCCCTATGCCCCCGGCGCGACCGGCGACATCGGCGGCCGCCTGTACGGCGAGGAGCTCGGCAAGACCCTCGGCCAGTCGCTCGTGGTCGACAACAAGACCGGCGCCGGCGGCACCATCGCCATGGCCGAGCTCGCGCGCGCCGCACCGGACGGCTACACGCTCGGCGTCATCGCCCAGGGCCTGCTGGTCTACAATCTCGGTCTCTACAAGACGCCCGGCTACGATCCGTTCAGGGACCTGATCGTCCTGTCGATCAACTTCTCGGTCGCCAACGTCCTGATCGTGCATCCGTCGAACCCGGCCAAGACTGTGGCCGATGTGGTCGAGCAGGCGCGCGCCAGGAAGGGCGAGTACACCTTCTCCTCGGGCGGCATCGGCACCAGCCATCACATGTCGGGCGTGCTGCTCGAGATGCGTTCGGGCGTGAAGATGACCCACGTGCCCTATCGCGCGACCCCCGCCGGCATCCAGGCGGTGGTCAACGGCGAGGTGCAGATGGGCATGTTCAACACGCCCACCGTCGTCGGCCTGATCCGCGCCGGCAAGCTCAAGGCGCTGGCGGTGACCAGCGAGAAGCGGATCGGCCAGTTCCCCGAGCTGCCGACCATGATCGAATCGGGCTTCAAGGACTTCGTGGTAGACACCTGGCTAGGCTTCGGCGCCCCGGCGGGCCTGCCCCAGCCGCTGGTGACCCGGCTCAACGGCGAGCTCAACCGCATCACCAACCTGCCCGAGATGCGCAAGAAGTTCGATGAGCAGGGGATCATCGCCTGGCCGTCGCGCTCGCCCGGGGAGGCGCTGAAGTTCCTCCGCCAGGACAGCGATTTCTGGCTGCCGATCATCAAGGCCTCGGGGGCGACGGCGGGGTAGCGCTCCTAATCCTCCCCATTCATATGGGGAGGTGGCGCGTCGGCAATTTCGCGCTTCGCGCGAAAGTGCCCTATCCGCGACGGAGGGGTCAAAAACCCCAGTCTGCAGCCCATGACCCCTCCGTCAGCGTAAGACGCTGCCACCTCCCCACATGAATGGGGAGGAACAAGAGGGCGTTTGCAAAACCGCGGCCGGGCGCCTATCTCCCCCGGCCATGGGATACAGAGTCGCCGTCGTCGGCGCGACCGGCAATGTAGGTCGCGAAATGCTGCAGATCCTGGCCGAGCGGAATTTTCCGGTCGATGACGTCGTGGCGCTCGCCTCGTCGCGCTCGGTCGGCCGCCAGACCTCGTTCGGCGAGGACAAGGTGCTGAAGGTCCACGACCTCGCCAAGTTCGACTTCAAGGGCATCGACATCGTGCTGAGCTCGCCGGGCGCGAAGGTCTCGGCCGAGCACAGCCCGCGCGCCGCCAAGGCCGGCGCCATCGTGATCGACAACACCTCGTACTGGCGCATGGACCCGGACGTGCCGCTGGTCGTGCCGGAGGTGAATGCCGCAGCGATCAAGGGCTACAAGGGCCGCGGCATCATCGCCAATCCCAACTGCTCGACCATCCAGATGGTGGTGGCGCTGAAGCCGATCCACGACGCGGCGAAGATCAAGCGCGTGGTCGTGTCGACCTATCAGTCGACCTCGGGCGCCGGCAAGGAGGCGATGGACGAGCTGCTCAACCAGACCAAGAGCTTCTTCGTCAACCAGGACCTCGAGCCCAAGAAGTTCACCAAGAACATCGCCTTCAACGTCATTCCCCACATCGACGTCTTCATGGACGACGGCTCGACCAAGGAGGAATGGAAGATGGTGGTCGAGACCAAGAAGATCCTCGACCCCAAGATCAAGGTCCACGCCACCTGCGTGCGGGTGCCGACCTTCATCGGCCATGCCGAGTCGATCAATCTCGAGCTCGAGGAGCCGCTCGACGAGCGCGAGGCGCACCAGCTCCTGGCCGCCGCGCCGGGCGTGCTGGTGGTCGATCGCCGGGAGCCCGGCGGCTACGCCACGCCCAAGGAGATCACCGGCCAGGACGGCGTGTTCGTGAGCCGTATCCGGGTCGATCCGACGGTCGACAATGGCCTCGCCCTATGGGTGGTCAGCGACAATCTCAGAAAGGGTGCAGCCCTCAACGCCGTGCAGATCGCCGAGGAGCTGATCAAAGGATACATCTAAGTATTTGTTTTCAGATGCTTAGTGGAAATTTTTGATGTAGTCTCCGAGCCTGTGAACGACAGGCCGTCGATCCGTCCTCTGCGCCGGGAATCCCGGTCGGACCCCATTCCGCTCTTTGCCAGCGAGGCCGACAGCTTCGTGCAGCAGTTGCGGCTGGCGGCGCAGGCCCATCGCGCCGGCCGGCTGGACGAGGCGATCTCGTCCTATCTGCGGCTGCTGGCGATCCGGCCCTATCACGCCGAGCTGCACAACAATCTCGGCGTGGCGCTGCGGCTGATCGGCAAGCTCGAGGCCTCGGTCTCGCATCACCGCCTGTCGCTCGCGTCCGACGCCAACAATCCGGCGCTGCATTCCAATCTCGGCAATGCGCTGCGCGCCGCCGGCCGGCTCGACGAGGCGGTGAAGCATCACTTCCAGTCGATCGCGCTCAACCGCGACTACGGCGAGGGCTTCTTCAACTTGGCGCTCTGCCTGCGCGATCTCGGCCGCCTCGACGAGGCGGTCGGCTGTCTCGGCCGCGCGCTGGCGCTCAATCCCGAGAACCGCCGCGCCCGCACCGAGCTGGCGATCGCGCTGATGATGCGCGGCGAGCTCGAGGTTGGCTTCGCCGCCTACGAGGCACGCAAGCGCCTGCCCGAGACGCCCAAGGTCGAGTTCAGCCAGCCGGCCTGGGACGGCGGCGAGATCGCGGGCCGGCGCATCCTGCTCTATCCCGAGCAGGGCCTGGGCGACGTGCTACTGTTCGTGCGCTTCGCCCGCGAGTTGAAGCGCCGCGGCGCGACGGTGATCGTGCTCTGCCAGGCGCTGCTCAGGGACCTGCTGGCCGGCAGCGGCTACATCGACCAGGCGGTCGCCGAGGGCGAGAAGCTGCCGCCGTTCGACGTCCATGCCTCGCTGGTGTCGCTGCCGCATCTCTGCCGCGTCGACTTCGCGGCCCAGGCGGCGCCGTACCTCAAGCCGCCGCAGGAGAGCCGCATCCGGCTGGGCCGCCTCGACAAGGCGAAGCTCAGCATCGGCATCTACTGGGCGGCGATGCCCGGCCAGCCGCAGGACCGCCAGCGCTCGGCGCCGTTCCAGCAGTTCCTGGCGCTGGCCGGCGATCCCGAGCTGCTGATCTTCAGCCTGCAGGGCGGCAGCCATCAGCGCGACATCCAGCAGTTCGGGGCTGGCGGCCTGCTGCACGATGTCGGCCGCGGCATCTTCGATTTCGCCGAGGCGGCGACGGCGCTGTCGCAGCTCGACCTGCTGATCTCGATCGATGCGCCGATCGCCCATCTCGGCGGCGCCATGGGCCTGCCGACCTGGGTGCTGCTGCCGCTGGCCGCCGACTGGCGCTGGTCGCTGGGCGGCACGCGCGCGCCCTGGTATCCGGCGACGCGCTTCTTCCGCCAGACCAGGGCGGGCGACTGGGATTCGGTGTTCGCCTCGATGCGCACCGCACTCGAGGCGGTGAAGGGCGAGACTTCGCGGCCGTAACTCGACCGCGTGCAGAGGCTTGGATACGGTGGCCCCAACATTTTGGGGAAACACCGATGATCGACGCCAAATCGCTCGACACGATCCTGCGCGGCGCGCGCACCCACAACGTCTTCCAGGACAAGCCGGTCAACGAGGAGCAGCTCCGGCAGATCCACGAGATCATGAAATACGGGCCGACGTCGCAGAACTCGCAGCCTTGCCGGATCGTTTTCGTCCGCACCGGGGAGGGCAAGGAGAAGCTGAAGCCGGCGCTCAGCCCCGGTAACCTGGACAAGACGATGGCGGCGCCGGTGACGGCGATCATTGCCTACGATTCGCAGTTCTACGAGCACCTGCCGCGGACCTTCCCGCACAATCTGGCGGCGAAGGACAACTACATCGGCGAGGGCAAGGAGGAGGTGGCGCTGCGCACCGCCTTCCGCAACGGCACCCTGCAGGGCGCCTATTTCATCATCGCCGTGCGCGCGGTCGGCCTCGATGCCGGCGCCATGAGCGGCTTCAACAACGCTGTCGTCGACCAGGCCTTCTTCCCGGACGGCCGCTTCAAGTCGAACTTCCTGTGCAACATCGGCTACGGCGACCATTCGAAGCTGTTCAACCAGAACCCGCGGCTCGGCTTCGAGGACGTCTGCAGCTTCGCCTAGAGGTTCAGCGCCTTCGCCCAGTGCCGCCACGGCAGCGGCAGCAGCGAGATCAGCGCCACCACGCCGAACGCCAGGATGACGGCGCCGGTGATCCGATTCAGCCACAGGATGCCCTTGCCGGTGAAGTGCTGGCGCAGCGCCACCGAGGCGGTGCAGACGATCGCCCACCAGGCGACGGCGCCGGCGAACACGCCGGCGACCAGGATCGCGGCGTCCGGCAGGCTGGCGCCGACGCCCGCCAGGTTGCGGCCGGCGAACGCGGCGCCGAAGGCCATCACGGTCAGCGGGTTGAACACCGTGATGAAGAAGCTCGACGTGGCGAAGTGGAAATGGGTCGCGATGAAGTGCTCGCGGTCCTCGGCCACCGGGTCGCCGATGGTCGGCAGGCGATGGCGCATGGTCGACCAGCCCATGCCGATCAGGATCAGGCCGCCGATGCCGCGCAGCCAGGCCTCGTGCAGCTCGACGAATTCCTGCACGAAGCTGAGGCCGAAGGCGGCGACCGCGCCGAACACCGCATCGCCCAGCGCGGCGCCCAGGCCGGTGAGATAGCCCGCGACCGCGCCAAACGTGATCGAGCGGCGGATGCACAGCGCCGCCGCCGGCCCGACCGGCACGGCGATCAGGAAGCCGATCACGGCGCCCTCGATCGCGAGCACGATCGGATTGAAGGCGAAGCCCGGCACGTGCACGAGGTCACAGCCTCTCGGCGGTGAAGCGCCGCGGCGGCGAGACCAGCCGGTCCTGCGCGGCGACGAGCTGCAGTTCGCGCTCGCCCATCGCCCGCGTCGCCTCCAGCACGGCCCAGATCGAGGACGCGGCCTTGCCCAGCGCCGACCCGATGTCGCCGCTTTCCAGCCAATGCGCCGTGAACAGGGCGGCCACCGCGTCTCCCGTGCCGTTGGGCATGATCTCGAAAGCAATCAACGGCGTGACGATGCGCCAGGCTGCATCCGGCGTCACCGCCAGCATCTCGATCTGTTCGCTCTCGGCGCCGCCGCGCAGGAAGCTGGTCACCAGCGCCAGCCGCGGCCCCTTCAGCAAGTCGCGCGCCGCCGCAACCGCCTCGTCGAGGGTCGCGATCTTGCGGCCGGTCAGGTGCTCGAGCTCGAAATGGTTGGGCGTGATCAGGTCGGCGAGCGGCAGGGCGCGATCCTTGAAGAAGGCATCGATGCCGGGCTTCACGTAAATCCCGGTGTCGATGTCGCCCAGCACCGGATCGCAGCACCAGACTGCCCGGGGGTTTGCCGCACGGACCTTGCGGACGGTGTCGAGCACGACGTCGCCCAGGGCGGCGTCGCCGACATAGCCGGTCAGCAGGACGTCGCATTTGGCCAGCATGCCCAGGGACTCGATGCCCTGCACGATGTCGGCAACTTGTTCGGCCGACGCGGTACGCCCCTTCCAGGCGCCGTAGCCGGTGTGGTTGGAGAATTCGACCGTGTTTACCGCCCAGACCTCGTGGCCCAATCGTTGCAGGGGGAAGGTTGCTGCCCGATTGCCGACGTAGCCGTAGGCGACATGGCTCTGAAGCGAGAGAAAGCGCATGGCCGCGGCCACCTTGCCACAAGGGGGCCCGTCATTATAGTCCGCCGCGTTTTTTGGGAGTTCCGCCATGCCTGACGTCCGCCCGCGCCGCAGCGTGCTCTATATGCCGGGGGCCAACACGCGCGCGCTCGAGAAGGCGCGCACCCTGCCGGCCGACGCCCTGATCTTCGATCTCGAGGATGCGGTGGCGCCCGACGCCAAGGAGGCGGCGCGCGCCAATGTCGTGGCAGCGGCCAAGAGCAAGAGCTACGGCAAGCGCGAGATCGCGATCCGCTGCAACGGGCTCACCACCCAGTGGGGCAAGGCCGATGTCGCGGCGATCGCCAGCTCCGGCGCCGATGCGATCCTGGTGCCGAAGGTCGAGAGCGCGGGCGACGTGGCGGCGATCGTGGCGCTGCTCGAGCAGGCCGGCGCGCCCAAGTCGATGGCGATCTGGGCGATGATGGAGACGCCGATGGGCGTCCTGCGCGCCGAGGAGATCGCCGCCGCGCACAAGCGGCTCAAGCTGTTCGTCATGGGCACCAACGACCTGGTGAAGGACATGCGCGCGCGCCATACGCCGATGCGCCTGCCGCTGATCACCGCGCTCGGCATCGGCATGCTGGCGGCGCGGGCGCACGGCCTCACCATCCTCGACGGCGTCTACAACGACCTCCAGGACACCGAGGGGTTCAGGGCGGTGTGCCAGCAAGGCCTCGAGATGGGCTTCGACGGCAAGACCCTGATCCATCCCGGCCAGATCGAGCCCTGTAACGAGATCTTCGCGCCCTCTTCTTCGGAGCTCGAGACGGCCGGGAAGATCGTGACGGCGTTCAAGGCGGCGCAGGCCGAGGGCAAGGGCGTGGTCACGGTCGACGGCCGCATGATCGAGAACCTTCACGTCGAGCAGGCCGAGCGCGCGCTGGCGCTCGCCGCCGCCATCAAGGAACTGCAGGCCGCCTGATGAGCAAAGAACGCAAGTCCAAGACCGAGACCGGCAACTTCTTCGAGGACTTCACGGTCGGCCAGGCGTTCCGCCACGCCACACCACGCACGCTCACCGAAGCCGATGCGGCGCTGAACATCGGTCTGTACGGCTCGCGCTTCGCCATCAACTCGTCGGATGTGTTCGCGCAGGCGCTCGGCCTGCCGCGGGCGCCGCTCGACGACATGGCGGTGTTCCACGTCGTGATCGGCAAGACGGTGTCGGACATCTCGGTCAATGCCGTCGCCAATCTCGGCTACGCCGAGTTCCGCTGGGGCGTGCCGGTGTTTCCCGGCGACACGCTGTCGGTGTCGTCGAAAGTGCTGGGCCTGCGCGAGAATTCCAACAAGCAGAGCGGCGTGGTCTGGGTGCGCTCGACCGGCGTCAACCAGCGCGCCGAGATGGTGCTCGACTACGTTCGCTGGGTGATGGTGCACAAACGCGATCACGCGGCGGAGGTCGGCGCGCCGGTGGTGCCGAAGCCCGCGCCATCGGTCGCGCCGGCCGACCTGATCGTGCCGTCCATGTCGATGCTGAGCTACGACGACGAGGCTGCGGGCTCGCCGCATCGCTGGGAAGACTACGAAGCGGGCGAGAAGATCGACCATGTGAGCGGCATCACCCTCGAGGACTCCGACCACATGTTCTCGACGCGGCTCTACCAGAACACCGCGCGCGTCCATTTCGACGCCCATGCCGGCAAGAGCACGCGGTTCGGCCGACGGCTGGCGTATGGCGGGCATGTGATTTCGCTGGCGCGGGCGCTGTCGTTCAACGGCCTGGCCAACGGATTCCGCGTGGCGGCCATCAACGGCGGCAGCCATGTCGGCCCGACCTTCGGCGGCGACACGATCTACGCCTGGTCGGAAATCCTGGAGAAGGCTTCCTTGCCCGGGCGGTCCGATATCGGCGCCCTGCGCGTGAGAACCATTGCCGCGAAAGATCATCCGTGCAGCGACTTTCCGGGCAAGGGCGCGGACGGCAAATACCATCCCGCGGTCGTGCTCGACCTCGACTACTGGCTGCTGATGCCGCGTCGTTGACTTGGAGGGGCAGGGGCGTAAAAACGCTTTGCAGATAGAGGACTTAACGCAAATGAGCGTCGCCAACCGGCCGGTCCATCGGCCGCTTTCTCCGCATCTCCAGATCTACAAGCCGCAACTCACCTCGATGCTGTCGATCCTGCATCGTGCGACCGGCATCGCGCTGGCGGTCGGGGCCCTTTACCTCGCGGTCTGGGTGATGTGCGCGGCGGCAAGCCCGCAGGCCTATGCCAGCTTCCAGGGCTTCAACACCTCGATCCTCGGCCGCTTCGTGCTGGGCGGCTGGCTGTTCAGCGCTTTCTTCCATCTGTGCAACGGCATCCGGCACCTGTTCTGGGACGCCGGCTACGGCTTTGCGCTCAAGGACGCCTATCGCAGCGGCTGGATCGTCGTTGCGGTCTCCCTGATCGCCACGGTCCTGTCCTGGATCGTCGGCCTCCGGCTGATCTGAAGGAGGCCGACATGACCGATCGCAGGACGCCTCTCGCCCGCGCCCGAGGCTTGGGTTCGGCCAAAGACGGCCTACATCACTGGTGGATCCAGCGGCTGACGGCCATCGCGCTGATCCCGCTCGTCGTGTGGTTCGCCATCTCGCTGGTGATGCTGAGCGGCGCCGACTATCCGGTCGTGCGCGCCTGGATCGGCTCGCCGCTGGTGATGGTGCTGCTGATCCTCACGGTCGGCGTCGGCCTGCATCACGGCCAGCTCGGCTTGCAGGTGGTGTGGGAGGACTACACCGAGGGCGCGCTCAGGGTCGTGCTGATCGTGCTCACCAAGTTTCTCGCAGCGCTCTTTGGCCTCGGCGCCATCGTGGCGGTCCTGCGTATCGGTCTCGGAGGCTAGACATGCCCGACGGCGGCAACGGCAAGAGCAACGGGTCGGCGCCCGGCACCTACACCATCGGTGGCCGCGCCTACACCATCATCGATCACGAGTACGACGTGGTGGTGGTCGGCGCCGGCGGGTCGGGCCTGCGTGCGACCTTCGGCATGGCGCACAAGGGCTACAAGACCGCCTGCATCACCAAGGTGTTCCCGACCCGCAGCCACACCGTGGCGGCGCAGGGCGGCATCTCGGCGGCGCTCGGCAACATGGGCCCCGACGACTGGCGCTGGCACATGTACGACACGGTCAAGGGTTCCGACTGGCTGGGCGACCAGGACTCGATCGAATACATGTGCCGCGACGGCATCCCGGCGATCATCGAGCTCGAGCATTTCGGCGTGCCGTTCAGCCGCACGCCCGAGGGCAAGATCTACCAGCGCCCGTTCGGCGGCATGACCACCGAGTACGGCAAGGGCATCGCCCAGCGCACCTGCGCCGCCGCCGACCGCACCGGCCATGCCATCCTGCATACGCTCTACCAGCAGTCGCTCCGGAACCACGCCGAGTTCTTCATCGAGTACTTTGCGCTCGACCTGATCATGGACGAGGGCGTGTGCCGCGGCGTGATGGCCTGGAACCTCGACGACGGCACCATCCATCGCTTCCGCGCCCATCGCACGGTGCTGGCGACCGGCGGCTACGGCCGCGTCTACCAGACCGCGACCTCCGCCCACACGTGCACCGGCGACGGCGGCGCCATGGCGCTGCGTGCCGGGCTGCCATTGCAGGACCTCGAATTCATCCAGTTCCATCCGACCGGCATCTACGGCGCGGGCTGCCTGATCACCGAGGGCGTGCGCGGCGAGGGCGGCTACGTCACCAACGCCAGCGGCGAGCGCTTCATGGAGCGCTATGCGCCGTCGGCCAAGGACCTCGCCTCGCGCGACGTCGTCAGCCGCTCGATGACCATCGAGATCCGAGAAGGCCGTGGCTGCGGCCCGAACAAGGACTACATCGAGCTGCACGTCGAGCATCTCGACCCGAAGGTCATCCACGAGCGCCTGCCGGGCATCGCCGAGACCGCGCGCATCTTCGCCGGCGTCGACGTCACGCGCCAGCCGATCCCGATCCTGCCGACCTGCCACTACAACATGGGCGGCATCCCGGCGAACTATCACTGCGAGGTCATGACGGTGAAGGACGGCGATCCGTATCACGCCGTGCCGGGCCTGATGGCGCTGGGCGAGGCCGCCTCGATCGGCGTGCACGGCGCCAATCGCCTGGGCTCCAACTCGCTGCTCGAGCTGGTGGTGTTCGGCCGCTCCGCCGCCAACCGGGTCGAGCAGCAGATGAAGCCCGGCGAGACGCATAAGGACATGCGCAACGCCGGCGAGGAGGCGATCGCCCGCCTCGACAAGGCGCGCAACGCCAACGGCGGCACGCCGACCGCCGAGCTGCGCGCCCTGATGCAGAAGACCATGCAGAACGATTGCGCGGTGTTCCGCACCACCAAGAGCCTGGCCGAAGGCTGCGCCAACATGGACAAGGTCTATGCCGGCAAGTCCGACATCCGGGTCAAGGACCGCTCGATGATCTGGAACTCCGACCTGATGGAGACCCTGGAGTTCGAGAACCTGATCATGCAGGCGATGGGCACGATCTACTCGGCCGCCAACCGCCACGAGAGCCGCGGCGCGCACGCGCACGAGGACTTCCCGGAGCGCGACGACAAGAACTGGCTGAAGCACACCGCGGTGTGGGTCGACGAGGCGACGGGCAAGACCCGCATCGACTACCGGCCGGTCAACCTCCAGCCGATGAGCAACGACGTGCAGTCGTTCCCGCCCAAGGCTCGCGTGTACTAAGGAACGATCGATGGCCGAGTTCACCCTCCCCGCCAACTCCAAGGTCGGCGTCGGCGAGACCTACAAGGCGCCGACCGGCGCCAAGAACATCAAGAACTTCAAGGTCTACCGCTGGACGCCGGAAGACGGGAAGAACCCGCGGATCGACACCTACGAGGTCGACCTCGACACCTGCGGCCCGATGATCCTGGACGCGCTGATCAAGATCAAGAACGAGACCGACAGCTCGCTGACCTTCCGCCGTTCCTGCCGCGAGGGCGTGTGCGGCTCGTGCGCGATGAACATCGACGGCACCAACACGCTGGCCTGCACCAAATACATCTCGGACGTTAAGGGCGACATCAAGGTCTACCCGCTGCCGCACATGCCGGTGGTCAAGGACCTGGTGCCCGACCTGACCGTGCCGTACGCGCAGCTCGCCTCGATCGAGCCGTGGCTGAAGTCGACCACCCAGCCGCCGACCCGCGAGCGCATCCAGTCGCCGGAAGAGCGCGCCAAGCTCGACGGCCTGTGGGAGTGCATCCTCTGCTTCTGCTGCTCGACCTCGTGCCCCAGCTACTGGTGGCAGGGCGAGCGCTATCTCGGCCCGGCGATCCTGCTGCAGGCCTATCGCTGGCTGGCCGACAGCCGCGACGAGGCCAAGGGCGAGCGCCTCGACAATCTCGAGGACCCGTTCCGGCTCTATCGCTGCCACACCATCATGAACTGCACCAAGACCTGCCCGAAGAGCCTGAACCCGGCGAAGGCGATCGCCGAGATCAAGAAGATGCTGGTCGAGCGGACGATTTGACCGTTGGGGCGCAGGGTCGTAAAATCTGGCCAAGTTGGCCAGATTTTCATGACCAAGGTTTTCAACCTTTCCGAAGCCAAAGACCAGCTCTCGTCGCTGGTGGAGCGTGCTGCCTCGGGCGAGGAGATCGTCATTGCCAAGCACGGCAAGCCGCGCGCCAAGCTCGTGCCCGTGCCGGCTGCGAAAAAGATGCAAGCCCGAAAGCCCTCGAATTCGCTGGGCCTGACGTACATGGCGGACGATTTCGACGCGCCTCTGCCACCCGAGTTGCTCAAGCTATTCGGATACGATCCCTGAAGTGGACCTGCTTCTCGATACGCACGCGTTCATTTGGTGGAACGCTCAGGATCCCAGGCTCGCGGCCGTAGCTGCCAATGCGATCAGCGATCCCGGCAATCGGATCGTCGTGAGCGCCGCCAGCGTCTGGGAGATCGCCATCAAGCGCAAGACCGGAAAGCTTGCGTTTCAGCACGACGTTCTCTCGGCGATTGCGACAGACGGATTCGAAACCATCGACATCACGCCCCAGCATGCCGACGCGGCAGGCTTGTTGCCGCTGCATCATGCCGATCCGTTCGACCGGCTTCTCGTCGCTCAAGCGCGCATCGACCATTTCGTCCTCGTCACTCAGGATCGTCAGCTTCTGCCGTACGGCGTGCCGTTGATCGGCGTGACGTGAGCGGCGCGGCTTTTGCTACACTCGCTCTGTCATAAGACAGGGGGCTTCATGAAACTCAAGACTTTGGCCGCTCTTGCGGCGCTTTCCGTCGGGGCCGCGCTGCCGGCGTCCGCGGGCCAGACCTTCGACGCGGTCAAGGCCAAGGGCTACGTGCAGTGCGCGGTGAATACCGGGCTGGCCGGCTTCTCTTTCGCCGACAGCGCGGGCAAATGGACCGGGCTCGACGTCGATCTCTGCAGGGCGATCGCGGCGGCGATGTTCGGCGACGCCGAGAAGGCGAAGTTCACGCCGACCACGGCGCAGCAGCGCTTCACCGCGCTGCAGTCGGGCGAGGTCGACGTCATCACCCGCAACGCGACCCAGACGCTGCTGCGCGACACCTCGCTCGGCTTCAACATCGCCGGCGTCAATTTCTACGACGGCCAGGGCTTCATCGTGCCGACCAAGTCGGGGCTGAAGAGCGCCAGGGAGCTGAACGGCGCCACCATCTGCGTGCAGCCCGGCACCACCACCGAGCTCAACCTCGCCGACTATTTCCGCAAGAACAAGATGACCTTCAAGCCGGTGCTGATCGAGAAGCTCGACGAGCTGCTGCAGGCCTACGCCGCCGGCCGCTGCGATTCCTACACCACCGACGCCTCGGGCCTCGCCGCGGTGCGCGCCGGCCAGCTCGCCGGCAAGGGCGAGCACACCATCCTGCCCGAGCGCATTTCCAAGGAGCCGCTCGGCCCGATCGTGCGCCATGGCGACGATCAGTGGTTCGATCTCGTGAAGTGGACCCTGATGGGCATGATCGAAGCCGAGGAGATGGGCATCTCCCAGGCCAATGTCGACGAGATGCTGAAGAGCGACGATCCTGCCATCAAGCGCTTCCTCGGCGCCACGCCGGGCTACGGCAAGGCGGTCGGCGTCGACGAGAAGTGGATGTACAACGTCATCAAGCAGGTCGGGAACTACGGCGACAGCTTCGAGCGCAATGTCGGCGCCAAGACCCCGCTCAAGCTCGAGCGCGGCCAGAACGCGCTGTGGACCAACGGTGGCCTGCTCTACGCGATCCCGTTCCGGTAACTCTTCCCCGATAGGGGGAGAGGAGACTAGGCCGTTCGCTCGAACCGCATCTTCTTGATGCGGCCGGTCGAGACCTCGAGGGCGGCGATCTTGCCGCCCTTGTCCTTCACGAGATGCGCGAGCTGGGTGGCGGTGATCCAGGCGGGCGGCGAAATGATCTCGACGGTGTCGGCGTCGAGGCCCTCGATCTTCCAGGCCGGGCCCGAGGCGATCAGCGGGCCGCTCACATCGGCGGCATAGCCGTCGTCGGTCTTGCGTATCGTCCAGGTCGCGCCTGAATCGGCCGAGCGATAGGTGCCGACGATGCCGGCGGGCACGGCCTTGCGCTTGCCGAGCTTCTTGAACGTCGGCGTGCGGCCGGCGCCGAGATCGACCTTCAGCCCGTTCTTGTCGCTTTTCAGCGCGAACTCGAGCGAACCCGCCTCGGCACCCCACCAGCCGTCGTCGCGTCGGGCCAGCGCGATCGGCATGCCGTTCTGCGTCACCGTCGGCTCGTCGTTGGTCCAGGCGAGCTGGAACAGGCCGGGCTCCTCCGGATTGAACCAGGTGCCGGCGAGAGGCTTGACCTCGGCCTGGGTGACCGGAGCGTGCGCGGGCTTGATCCGCTTGTCGCTCTCCAGCGCGTGGGCGGCGATGGCGTGCGCCAGCCGCCACGGATTGATGCTGGCGAGGTTGGCGATCACCACGACGGTCAGCCCGACCTTGGGCAGCCGCAGCAGCTCGGTGCGGAAGCCCGGCCACAGGCCGCCGTGGCCGATCGTGTCGAGCCCGCGCAGCTCGCCGGTGGCGACGCCACGGCGGTAGCGGTTGACGTGCCCGCCGGTGAGCGGCGCCACGGCCGCGAGCTGCGTCGGGATCGTCTTGCCCGGCACCGGCCCCAGCACCGGATCGTCGAAGTGCCGGCTCCAGGTCAGCAGGTCCTCGACCGTCGAGGTCAGCCCGCCTTCGCCGCCCTGCGGATAGGCGTGCGCGGCGCGGCGGAAGCCCTGGTTGTCGTCGCCGAGATAGCCGGTGGCGAGATTGGGAATCACGGTGCCGAAGTCGGCCGCCAGCATGGTGTCGGTCATGCCGAGCGGCTTGAAGATGCGCTCCTCCAGCACCTCGCCCAGCGTCTTCTTCGTCAGCCGCTCGATGATGTGGCCGAGCAGCAGGAAGTTGGTGTTGCTGTAGAGGAAACGGCTGCCCGGCGCGAAGTTGAGATGGCCGTTGCGCGCAGCGGCGTCGAGCAGCTCCGCGGCGCTCGCCGGCTTGTCGAGCCCGTGGCCGCCCAGCCGCAGCAGTTCGAGGAAGTCGGGCAGGCCGCTCGAGTTGCGCATCATCTGGTCGATGGTGACCGGCAGTGGCTTCAACTCCTTCAGATACTTGTGCGGCGGATCGTCGAGGCTGAGTTTGCCCTCGGCCGCCAGCATCAGCGCGGCGGTCACGGTGAACTGCTTGCTGACCGAGGCGATGCGGAAACGCGTGCGCGGTCCGATCGGCACGCCGAGCTCGATGCTGGCCAGGCCAAAGCCCTTGCAGATCTCGATCTCGCCGTCGCGCATCACGGCGACGACGGCGCCCGGCGAGCCGGGCTTGGTGTAGCGGGCGAACAGCGCGTCGACGCGGCGTTCGAGGGCGACGGTGGCAATCGATTTCGACATGAGACGCACTAGAAGCCATGCGGCTCGCGCTTGTAAAGCCGAGGCGCTACGGTTGGCGGAACACGGGAGGAACGCATGGAGCGCCGCTTCGTCAAGGTCGAGAAGGGGCTGGGGCCGCAGGGCCGCATCGCCGTCGTGCGCTTCGATCGCGGCGACAACATCAACGCGCTCTCCGGTCAGGCGATGCGCGAGCTGCGCGACGTCCCGCGCGACTTCGAGGACGATCTCGAAACCTCGGTGGTGATCCTGACCGGCTCGGCCAAGGCCTTCTCCGCCGGCTTCGACCTCAAGGATCCCGAAGGTCGCCAGCGCGACACGCTTGCGGTCGGCGAACGCATCCAGCGCCAGCGCCTCGGCCCCCGGATGTGCAAGGCCTGGCAGGACATGGACCAGGTGACGATCGCGGCGATCGAAGGCCATTGCATCGGCGGCGGCGCGGCGCTGGTGGTGTCGCTCGACTTCCGCTTCTGCGGACGAAGCGCGCACTTCCGCATCCCCGAGGTCGAGCTCGGCATGAACATGAGCTGGGGCTCGATCCCGCGCATGCTGGCGCTGATGGGCCCGGCGCGCACCAAGCAGGCGGTGATCCTGGCATCCGACCGCATCGGCTCGGCCGAGGCGCTCGACTGGCGCCTGGTCGAGCGGGTGGTCGAGGACGGCCAGGCCCTGCCGACGGCGATGGAATTCGCCGAGCGCATCGCCAAACAGCCGCCGATTCCGGTGCGCATGACCAAGGCGTCGGTCAATCGCCTCGCCCATGCGCTCGACGATCTCGCCGCGCACATGGACTCCGACCAGAACGTGCTGACCGGGCTGACCGAGGACTACAAGGAGGGAACGTCCGCCTTCCGCGAGAAGCGCAGGCCTACGTTCAAGGGGCGCTAACTTCTGTCGTCCTGAGCGAAGCGAAGGACCTCATTGCGCCTGCAAAGCGAAGACAAGCGTCCTCCGTGGGGAAGCGTCATGAGGTCCTTCGCTGCGCTCGGGACGACAACAACTACGGCAGCTTTCGCGACTTCAGCGAATCGACGACCTTCCGGCGCTCGTCGTCGGGCATCATCGGCCAGCGCGCGATCTCGTCGATCGTGCGCTTGCAGCCGACGCACAGGTTGCTCTTGGTGTCCATGATGCAGATCGACTTGCACGGCGACATCACGCGACGCGCCGCATAGGTCGGAGGCGCCGGGTCGGCCATGCGCTAGCTGGTCTTCTTGCTGAGTTCCGCGAGCTGGCCTTGCAGCTCGTTGAGCTTGCGCTGCAGATCTTCGACCGCGGCGTCCTTGTCGGCGGCCGGCTCCGGCCTGGCCTGATCGGGCGCGGCGCCGTTGGCCTGGGTGGGGGCCTGGCCGGGCGCGTTCTGGCCCGGATTCTGGCCCGGATTCTGGCCGGTACCGAACGGATTGAACATCCGCATGGCCTTCTCGAACATCGCCATGTTCTGCTTGCCCATCGATTCGAACTGCTGGAACGGATTGAATCCGAACGCATTCTGCATGTAGCTGCGCATCTGCTCCTGGTTGCGCGCGAACTGAGTCATCGACATCTCGAGATACTGCGGCACCACGCCCTGCAGGCTGTCGCCGTAGAACGAGATCAGCTGGCGCAGGAAGGAGATCGGCAGCAGCGTCTGGCCGCCCTTGCTCTCCTCCTCGACGATGATCTGGGTCAGCACCGAGCGCGTGATGTCCTCGCCGGTCTTGGCGTCGTAGACCACGAAGTCGGTCTTTTCCTTCACCATCTGCGACAGGTGGTCGAGCGTGACGTAGGCTGACGTGGCCGTGTTGTAGAGCCGCCGGTTCGCATACTTCTTGATGACGACCGGCGCGGGCTTCGGCCCGGCATCCGGTGTTGGCTGATCGGCCATTACGCTGCGCTCCTCACCCCCGCCCAACACCTGAACCTTAACCCCGATACCGCAGTGCGACAAGCTGCGCCGCGCTTGCGAAAGGCGCTTCCGGGGGGCGTACGCTATAGTGCCGTCATGGCCTCGGAAGAAAGCGACAGCCCCGGCGCGAACGATTTCGAGCGGCTGGCCCGCCGCTATCTCGACCTGTGGCAGAGCCAGCTCTCGGGCCTCGCCACGGATCAGGCACTGACCGAGCAGATTGCCCGCCTGTTCGCCGCCGCGAATGCCCAGATGGCCGCCGTGCTGCAGGCCCACCAAGGAGCTTCTCATGCCGCAACAGCGTCTGGGACCGCGCCCGCTGCCGCTGCATCTCAGCACGGCGCTGATGACCTGGGCGAGCTCCGAAAGCGCCTGGCAGCTCTGGAAGCGCGAGTCGCCGAGCTCGAAGCCCGCCGCGACCGCCCCTGAAGCGGTCGCCCGGTTGCAGCAGGAAGTCGCCGCCCTCGAGGCGCGCGCCGGCGCCGGCCAGTTCGAGCAGGCGCTGCACCGCGAGATCGGCCGGCGCATGGATCGCCTGGCCGAGGGCGTGCTGGCCTATCGCCGCCATCCCGTGCGGCGCCGTCTCGAGACGCCCCCCGCCGCCTGGCAGGAAGGCAACACGCGCCTGCTCGATTACGGCCGCACCCACGCCTCGGCTCGCAAGCGCGAGGCGCGCGCGGTGCTGGTGATCCCCTCGCTGATCAACCACTGGGAGGTGCTCGACCTCACGGCGGAGAAGAGCCTCCTGCGCGCCATGGCCGCCGAGGGCCTGCGGCCGTACCTGGTCGATTGGGGTACGCCGGATGCCGAGGAGCGCAAATTCGACCTCACGGCCTACGTGGCGCGCCTGGAACGGGCCGCTTCCTTCGTCGCCAAGCGGGCACGCCGGGCGCCGATGGTGATGGGCTACTGCATGGGCGGCACGCTCGCGGTGGCGCTGGCCGCGCGCCGGCCGCGCCGGGTGGCGAAGCTCGCGCTGCTGGCCGCGCCGTGGGATTTCCACGCTGACAAGACCGGCCATGCCTTCCTGCTGTCGATGGGCCCGATGCTGGCCGAGATGGCCGACAAGATCGGCGAGCTTCCGGTCGACATGCTGCAGATCCTGTTCTGGTCGCTCGACCCGTGGCTGGCGGTGAAGAAGTTCGGCCGCTTCCTCGGCATGGACCCGGCGAGCGAGCCGGCACGCGACTTCGTCCTGCTCGAGGACTGGCTGAACGAAGGCGCGCCGCTGGCCGGCCCGACCGCGCGCGACTGCCTGATCGGCTGGTACGGCGACAACCTGCCCGGGACCGGCCGATGGGTGGTCGGCGGCAAGCGCATCGTGCCGTCGAAGATCGCCAAGCCGGCGCTGGTGATGATCCCGTCGGGCGACCGCATCGTGCCGCCGCTGTCGGCCTCGGCGCTGGCCGAGCCGCGGCGCGGGCTCAAGAACGCGACGCGTCTCGACCTGCCGCTCGGCCATATCGGCATGATGGTGAGCAGTCGCGCCCGCGAAACAGCCTGGACGCCGCTGATCGACTGGCTGAAGGCGCCGTGATGGACGACGCCCCGATGGACGACGGCCCGATGGACAGGCGGCGCATCGACTGGCGCCTGCCCGCGACCTGGGCGGTGCTGTTCGCCGTCTCGATCGCGACTCGCACCCATGTCGGCGTCAGCGACGAGGCGCGCCGCGGCCACGTCGTCACCTGGGGCCGCGTGCTGGTCGACGAGATCACCAGCCATCTCATGGTCATGGCGCTGTTGTTCGCGCTGTACTGGCTGCATCGCCGCTGGCCGCTCGCCGACCGCCGCAACCTCGCGATCCATGTCGCGGCGGTGGTGCCGTTCAGCCTGCTGCATACTGGCGGCATGGCGGCGCTCCGGCTGCTTTGGTTCAATGCCATCGTCGGCGTGTCCTACAGCTTCCCGCTCACGCTGGATCGCCTGCAGTACGAATTCGCCAAGGATCTCGTGACCTATCTCATGCTGACCACCGGCGTGGTCGCGCTGAACTATCTGCTGCGCAAGACGCCGGCGACCGTAGCTGTGCCCGAGCCTGCGCCTGTGGCGACGCCCGAGCGCTTCGCCGTGCGCAAGCGCGGCGGCAGCGAGATCCTGGTCGAGGTCGCCGACATCGACTGGATCGAGGCCTCGGGCAACTACGCCATCCTGCATGTCGGCGGCGACACCTTCGAGATCCGCTCGTCGCTCAGCCGCCTGGAGAGCGAGCTCGATCCCAAGCGGTTCGTGCGGGTCCACAAGTCACACCTTGTGAACATCGCGCGCGTCGCGGAAGTGACACCGTGGGTGAGCGGCGATTGGCGCATTCGCCTTCACGACGGCGCAGAGGTAAACCTGAGTCGGCGCTATCGACAGCGCTTCGAGGCCTTGGTCACCGTTCGGAGTTGAGGGGTGTAAGGAAATGACGCCGGGCCTCGCGGGGGGCGGGGTGATGGATCGTCGTGCCGATCTGGATTGGCTGCGCGTCGCCGCGTTTGGCCTGCTGATCCTCTACCACGCCGCCTTCGCGTGGAGCGGCTGGGGCTGGCATCTCAACAGCACCGACACGCTGCCCTGGCTCGCCGAGATCATGCGGTTCACCAACCGCTGGCGCATCCCGATGATCTACATGATCGCCGGCGGCGCAATCGGGCTGTCGCTCGCCAGCCACGGCGCGGTCGGGTTCATGATCGACCGCCTGCGCCGCCTGGCGCTGCCGCTGGTCTTCGGCGTCCTCGTGATCGTGCCGCCGCAGATCTACCTGGAGCGCCGGTACAACGGCCAGTTCGCCGGCTCCTTCCTGCAATGGCTGCCGCATGCCTATGACCGCGGCAACCTCGCCTGGGTCCATCTGTGGTTCATCGGCTACATCCTGGTGCTGAGCTTCGTGCTGCTGCCGCTCTTCCTGGCAATGCGCACGCCGGCGGGCCGCGCGGCCCAGGACTGGCTCGCGCGGACGATGGCGAGGACGCAGATGCACTGGCTGATGGCCGCGCCGCTGGCGGTCGCGATGCTGGTATTGGGCCCGATCTCGCGCAATGCCCAGTACCTGATCGGCGACTGGTATGGCCTCTCGCTGGCCGCGCTGCTGATGCTCTACGGCGACTTCGTGTTCAACACGCCGCCGATACTGGCGCTGCTGCGGCGCCAGTGCTGGCTGGCGGTGGCGGTGGGCTGCGCGACCTTCACGGCGCTCGACGTCGTGATCTTCCACAGGATGCCCAATGAGCACGTGCGCCTGTTCGGCCTGCCGGTCTATGCACCCTTGCTGGCGCTCAACATGATCGTCTGGCTGTTCGCCTTCATCGGGCTGGGCAGTCGCTACCTGACGCGGCGGCCGCCGTTTCTCGTGCAGGCGACCGAGGCGCTCTATCCCTTCTACATGCTTCATCAGACCGTCACGGTCGCCGCGGTCTACGGGCTGCTGGTCTTCCACGTGCCGGCGTTGCCCGGCTATCTGCTGACCGTGCTGGCGACGTTCGGCGTTACCTGGATGATCTACGCATGGGGCGTGCGGCCCTGGCCGTGGGTGCGGCCGCTGTTCGGCATGAAGCCCTTGGTGCCGCGCGCCGCAGCCTTGCCCGGCTCGCCGGCGGCCCTATAAAATCGCCCACAGGGCGGCTGCCTAGAGGAGAATCTCATGACTACCGAAATCGTCATCGCCAGTGCGGCGCGCACCGCCATCGGCTCCTTCAACGGCGCCTTGGGCAGCGTCCCCGCCCATGACCTCGGCAAGGTCGCGATCCAGGGCGCGCTCGACCGGGCCAAGGTCAAGCCCGAGGAAGTCGACGAAGTCATCATGGGCCAGATCCTGACCGCGGCGCAGGGCCAGAACCCGGCGCGCCAGGCGGCGGTCAATGCCGGCATCCCGGTCGACAAGACCGCGCTCGGCATCAACCAGCTCTGCGGCTCGGGCCTGCGCGCCGTCGCCTTCGGCTGGCAGGCGATCCGCAACGGCGACGCCAACATCATGGTGGTCGGCGGCCAGGAGAGCATGAGCCAGGCGCCGCACGCCGCGCACATGCGCGACGGCACCAAGATGGGCGAGTTCAAGATGCTCGACACCATGCTCAAGGACGGGCTGTGGGACGCCTTCCACGGCTACCACATGGGCAACACCGCCGAGAATGTGGCGCAGAAGTACCAGATCACCCGCGCCGAGCAGGACGCCTTCGCCGCCTCGTCGCAGAACAAGGCCGAGGCGGCGCAGAAGAGCGGCCGCTTCAAGGATGAGATCGTCCCGGTCACCATCAAGACTCGCAAGGGCGACGTCGTGGTCGACACCGACGAGTTCCCGCGCCACGGCACCACGGTCGAGACGCTGGCCAAGCTCCGGCCCGCCTTCACCAAGGAAGGCGGCTCGGTCACCGCCGGCAACGCCTCGGGCATCAATGACGGCGCCGCGGCGATGGTGCTGATGACCGCCGACGAAGCCAAGAAGCGCGGCATCAAGCCGCTCGCCAGGATCGTGTCGTGGGCGACCACCGGCGTCGATCCGGCGATCATGGGCATCGGTCCGGTCACCGCCTCGCAGGCGGCGCTCAAGAAGGCCGGCTGGACGGTCAAGGACCTCGATCTGGTCGAGGCCAACGAGGCGTTCGCGGCGCAGGCGGTCGCGGTCGGCAAGCAGCTCGGCCTCGATCCCGATAAGCTCAACGTCAATGGCGGCGCGATCGCGCTCGGCCATCCGATCGGCGCCTCGGGCGCGCGCGTGCTCACCACCTTGCTGTTCGAGATGCAGAAGCGCGACGCCAAGAAGGGCCTGGCGACGCTGTGCATCGGCGGTGGCATGGGCATCGCCATGTGCGTCCAGCGGGATTAGGCGCATTCCGATGCGCCGGTGGGCGGCAGCGCATTCACATGTGCGAGTCGGCGCTTTTCGCGCTTTGCGCGAAAACGCCCACCCACGCCGTGCAGAAAAAGACAAGAACGGCTAAAGACCTAAATCGCTAAGCCCCGGATGTTCCTCTGGCCGCGCGCCCAGCGGCCAGCGGAACTTGCGGTCGGCCGCGGCGATCGGCAGGTCGTTGATCGAGGCGATGCGGCGGCGCATCAGGCCGTTGTCGGCGAATTCCCAGTTCTCGTTGCCGTAGGCGCGGAACCAGTTGCCCGAATCGTCGTGCCATTCGTAGGCGAAGCGCACGGCGATGCGGTTGCCGGCGAAGGCCCACAGCTCCTTGATCAGCCGGTAGTCGAGCTCCTTCGCCCATTTGCGGGTCAGGAACGCCTGGATCGCCTCGCGGCCGTGGAAGAACTCGGCGCGATTGCGCCACACGCTGTAGGATGTGTAGGCGAGTGCCACCTTCGCCGGATCGCGGCTGTTCCAGGCATCCTCGGCGGCGCGCGCCTTCTGCGCGGCGGTCTCCGCGGTGAAGGGCGGCAGCGGCGGACGCGGGGTGTCGGTCACGGGGCGATCGTAGCAATGCGCGGCCGGGCGCGGATAGAACGTCCGGATCGGACTTCCTAGGTTCCCGGCCCAACGTTCAGGAACCCCCGATGACCGAACACCAAAAGCTGCCCCCGACCTTCAATCGCCTCGCCTGGTCCAATCTGGCCGCGCAGTCGGCCGAGCAGATCGCGCTCGCCGCCGCGCCGATCGTCGCCGTGCTGCTGCTGGGCGCCGGCGAGGCCGAGACCGGCCTGCTGCAGACCGCATTGACCCTGCCGTTCGTGCTGTTCGCGATTCCCGCCGGCCTGCTGGCCGACCGTTTGTCGCGCCGCGTATTGATGGCCGGCGCCGAGGCGCTGCGCGCGATGGCGTTGCTGGTGACCCTCGTGCTGATCGTCGCTGGCTGGATCACCCTGCCGCTGCTCGGCTTCCTGGGCTTCGTCGCGGTCTGCGGCACCGTCGTCTACAGCGTCGCGGCGCCGGCCCTGGTGCCGTCGCTGGTCGCGCCCGCGGCGCTGCCCGCCGCCAACGCGCGCATCGAGCTCGCGCGCACCGCGGCTTTCGTCGCGGGGCCCGCGCTGGGCGGCCTGCTGGTCGGCTGGAGCGGTGCCGGTCCGGCCTTCGGCATCGCCGCGGCACTGTCGGTGGTCGCGGTCGTGCTGCTGGCGCGGCTCAAGGAGCCGGCGCGCGACACCAGCCGTCGCCGTCATCCGCTGCAGGAGATCCGCGAAGGCCTGGCCTTCGTCTTCCGCCACGACCTGCTGCGGCCGGTCTTCTTCACCCAGTTCATCTTCAACACCGCGTGGTTCGTGATCCTCGCCGTGTTCGTGCCCTATGCCGTGCACCATCTCGGCCTGTCGGCCAGCGGCGTCGGCACGACGCTCGCGATGTACGGCGTCGGCATGCTGGTCGGCGCGCTCGCCGCCACCCGCGTCATGCGCTGGCTGCCGTTCGGCACGGTGATCGGGCTGGGACCGGTGACGGGATTCGTCGCCTCGGCGGTGATCGCGCTCACCTCGGTGTTCCCGATGCCGATCCTCGCCGGCCTCGGCTTCTTCCTGCTGGGGGCGGGCCCGATCCTGTGGGTGATCAGCACGACCACGCTGCGCCAGTCGGTGACGCCGCCGCGGCTGCTCGGCCGGGTCAGCGCCATCAACATCCTCGCCTATGCCGCGCGCCCGCTCGGCGCCGGTCTGGGCGCGCTGATCGGCGGGGTGTGGGGCGCCGAGGCCTGCCTGTACGCCGCCGTCGTGGGCTTCGGCCTGCAGATGTTCGTCATCCTGCTGTCACGAGCTGTCAGCCTGGCGCGCCAGCCGGAGATGGCCAGCGACTGAGGCCGTCCCCGCGTTCCACATCGTGTTGATCCCCAGGGGTGGGGGTAACTAAGCTGGTCTCCCAAGCAGTCAGGGAGGCTCACATGGCAGGACGAGTTGCATTGGTGACCGGCGGCACGCGCGGGATCGGCGCCGCCATATCCAAGATGCTGAAGCTGCGCGGTTACCAGGTGGCCGCCAACTACGCCGGCAACGACGTGGCCGCCGCGGCCTTCAAAGAGGAGACCGGCATCCCGGTCTACAGGTTCGACGTCTCCGACTTCGACGCGGTCAAGGCGGCGATCGCCAAGATCGAGGGTGAGCTCGGACCGATCGACATCGTCGTGAACAACGCCGGCATCACCCGGGATTCGACCATGCGCCGGCTCGACCGCGCGATGTGGCAGGCGGTGATCGATACCAACCTCGGCTCCTGCTTCAACGTCAGCAAGGCGGTGTGGGACGGCATGAACACCCGCGGCTTCGGCCGCATCGTCAATATCGGCTCGATCAACGGCCAGGGCGGCCAGTACGGCCAGGTCAACTACGCCGCCGCCAAGTCGGGCATCCACGGCTTCACCAAGGCGCTGGCGCAGGAAGGCGCGGCCAAGGGCATCACCGTCAACGCCATCGCGCCGGGCTACACCGACACCGACATGGTGTCGGCAGTGCCGGCGCAGGTGCTGGAGAAGATCGTCGCCAAGATCCCGGTCGGCCGGCTCGGCAAGGCCGACGAGATCGCCCGCGGCGTGCTGTTCCTGATCGCCGACGATGCCGGCTTCATCACCGGCTCGACGCTGTCGATCAACGGCGGCCAGCACATGTACTGACCCCTCCGGCCCTTCGGGCCACCTCCCCACGCGGAATCCGCGTGAGGGAGGCAGGGAGGGGGTGGAGAGCACCAATGTCGAAGCTTATCGAGTACAAGGACATGGCGCCCCGCGCCAAGGCCGTCGTCGAGGGGATCGCGGCCAACCGCGGCATCGATCCCGCTGGCATCAACAATGTCTGGAAGGCGCTGGCGCGCCATCCCCCGGTGATGGAGCAGTTCGCCGCCGAGATGAAAGAGGCGTTCGCACCGGGCGCCCTCGATCCGCTCACCAAGGAATTAGTTTATCTCGCCGTCTCGATCGCCAATCAGTGCGACTATTGCATCGCCTCGCACGGCACGATGGCGCGCAGGAAGGGCATGACCGACGCGATGCACGAGGAGTTCATGAAAGTGGTGCTGGCCGCCCTGAAGGGCAACAAGATCGCCACGGCCTATCGCGTGCCGGTCGACACGGCGTTCGAGGAGGCTTGATCGTGGCGCTCGCTTCGACCGTCTGGGATGCCAACCTCTACCTCAAGTTCGCCGACGCCCGCATGCGGCCGGCGCTCGACCTGATGGGCCGGCTCGATCCGGCCAACGCCGCGCGAGCGGGCCACGCGATCTACGATCTCGGCTGCGGCGCCGGCAACATCAGCCGCATCCTCGGCGAGCGCTTCCCCGGCGCGCCGGTGGTCGGCATCGATTCCTCCGAGCAGATGCTGGCGAAGGCGCGCAGCCAGACCGCCGATCCGCGCGTGACGTTCGCCAAAGGCGACCTCGCGCAGTTCAAGCCCGATGCGCCGCCCGCGATCCTCTACAGCAATGCCGCCTACCAGTGGCTGCCCGGCCATATCGACATGTTCCCCGGCCTGATCAAGCTGCTGCCCCCGGGCGGCCAGCTCGCGATCCAGATGCCGCGCAATCATGAGGCGCCGAGCCACGCGCTGATGCACGAGGCCGCGCGATCCGGCCCGTGGGCCGACAAGCTCAAGGGCATCGGCGGCATTGCGCGGGTCGAGGAGCCGTCGCGCTATTTCGACGTGCTGAAGCCGCTCTCGTCGGACCTCGAAGTCTGGGAGACGATCTACCAGCAGGCGCTGACCGGCAAGGGTCCGGTGGCGCAGTACACCGCGAGCACCGGCCTGCGCCCGTTCCTCGAAGCGCTGCAGGAGCCGGAGCGCACACAGTTCTACGACACCTACGCGGCGCTGATCGCCAAAGCCTATCCGACACGCGCCGACGGCATCACCCTGTTCCCGTTCCGCCGCCTGTTCATCGTGGTCCGCCGCGCATGAAGCGGCTGCTCGCGCTCGCCCTGCTCTTGCCGGCGCTTGCGCACGCGGAACCGCAACAGATGGTCGCCGCGGCTCACCCGCTGGCGGTCGAAGTCGGTCTCGACGCGCTGCGCCGCGGCGGCACGGCGGTCGATGCCGCGGTGGCGGTGCAGATGATGCTGGGCGTGGTCGAGCCGCAGGCCTCGGGCGTCGGCGGCGGCGGCTTCCTGCTCTACTACGACGCCGAGACGCGCGGCATCACGGTCTACGACGGCCGCGAGACCGCGCCGGCCGGCGCCACGGCGACGATGTTCCTGCGCGACGGCCGCCCGCTGCCCTATCCCGAGGCGCAGGCCTCGGGCCTGTCGGTCGGCGTGCCCGGCGCCGTCGCGTTGCTCGAGATGACGCACAAGGAGCACGGCAAGCTGCCGTGGGCCGATCTGTTCACGACGTCGATCGCCACTGCGCGCAAGGGCTTCCCCATGCCGCCGCGGCTCGCCCTCTCGTTCGAGCGATCGCCGGCCATGCGGGCGATGTTCTCGATCGGGCCCGACAATACGGTCGCCAACCCGGCGCTGGCCGACACGATGCAGCGCATCGCGTCGGAAGGATCGCAGGTGTTGCAGGAAGGACCGATCGCCGAGGAGATGGCAGCGCATGTCCGCGGCAATGTGCGGCCGGGCACGCTCGCGGTGAGCGACCTCGCGGCGTACAAGCCGATCAAGCGGGAGGCGTTGTGCGGGCCGTATCGCGTCTGGATCGTCTGCGGCATGCCGCCGCCCTCGTCGGGCGGCATCGCGATGCTGCAGATGCTGGGCCTGCTCGAGCCGTTCGACCTGCGCCAGGACAGGCCCAACAACCTGCGTTCCCTGCACCTCATCGCCGAGGCCGGGCGGCTCGCCTTCGCCGATCGCGCGCGGTACGTCGCCGACCCGGCCTTCACGGCGGTCCCAACCAAGCAGCTCGTCTCGCCCGGCTACATTGCCGAACGGCGCAAGCTGATCTCCGAGGACCGCAGCATGGGCGGCCATGAGCCGGTCGATCCGGGCTATGTCGAGCACGGCACCAGCCACATGACCATCGTCGACCGCGCCGGCAACGCGGTCGCCTTCACCACCACCGTCGAGGGACCGTTCGGCGCGCACATGATGGCGGGTGGCTTCATCCTCAACAACGAGCTGACCGATTTCTCGCCGGTGCCCGAGCGCAATGGGAAGCCGGTCGCCAATCGGGTGGAGCCCGGCAAGCGGCCGCGCTCGTCGATGTCGCCGACCTTCGTGCTCGACCAGGACCGCAAGCTGGTGCTGTCGGTCGGCTCGGCCGGCGGCCAGCGCATCATCGGCGACACCTTCCAGGCGCTGATCGCCATGCTCGACTGGAACCTCGGCCCCCAGGCCGCGCTCGACCTGCCGCGGGTCGCCAACATGAACGGCCCGACCGAGCTCGAGGACAAGGGCGACCTGCCCGCCCAGGCGGACGCCTTGCGCAAGCTCGGCCATCAAGTACAAGTCCGCCGGCATGAAGGCGGTCTGACCGCCATCCGCCGGGTCACGAGGCCAGGGGGCGATGGCTGGGAAGGCGGCGCCGATCCGCGGCGCGACGGCGTCGCCAAAGGCGAGTAGGGCGCGAAGCGCGGCACTCCGTGCCTCTCTTTTTCTTTTGTGGCGAAAGAAAATGCGCCGCCGCCGTTGATGAGGTTCCTGAGCACTGCGCGATAATCGCGCATGAGCGGCACGGCATGCCGCCTCCCAGCACTCTCATTCTGGGCAATGGAACGCGATTCGAGGCCCGGAAATGGCGGCTTTTTCGCCGGGCCATTGCCCCTAATAGGTTCAGCGCGTCGGTGCGGTTATGTTGCCTGCCTCCATGCAGACGGGAGCTTTCATGTTCGATTCAGAAATCCGTGTGCCGGAGTCCGCGGTGGCATCGCGCCTGATCGATGTCGCCATTTCCTGCACCGCACGAAAACGGTGAAAATGGAGATAAATGGTCGAAAATGGTCGGAAATGGACAAGCCTTAGGTGTTGGGCGCGCGATGATGATATGTGCCATCGCCCCTCAGTCAGACAAAACAGCTGGAGAAATTTCCGTGAGACGGGACAATGAAAAGACGCCTTATCTGCGAAGGGTAGAGTAGCCGTGGCCAAGAAGCTGCCGAGCGTCCTGCTGCGCTCCGGCGAGGACCGCCGGGTGCGGGCTGGGCATCCGTGGGCATTTTCCAACGAGATCCTGATGGACGCCGAGACCAAGGCGATCCCGCCCGGCTCGCTCGCCTATTTGCGCGCCCCGAGCGGAGAGGCGCTGGGCCTCGTCACCTTCAACCCGCATTCACTGATCGCCGCGCGGCTTTTGACCACCAATCCCGAGGCGACCGTCGATGCGCTGTTCCTCGGCCGGCGCATCGCCAATGCGGCGGCGCTGCGCGACCGGCTGATCGGCGTGCCGTACTACCGGCTGATCCATGCCGAGGCCGACGGCCTGCCGGGCGTGATCGTCGACCGCTTCGGAGACGCGCTGGTGGTGCAGCTCAATTCGGCCGGCATGGATGCTCTGACGCCGGTGCTGCTGGAGGCGCTCGAGGCCGAGCTGTCGCCCAAGACCATCGTGCTCAAGAACGATTCGCCGGTGCGCGAGCTCGAGGGGCTGAAACGCGAGGTCACCGTCGCCAAGGGCAATGGCGAGCCGATCGAGCTGATCGAGAACGGCGCGAAGTTCGTCGCCGACCTGTCGGAGGGGCAGAAGACCGGCTGGTTCTACGACCAGCGCGACAATCGCCGCTTCATGGCGGGACTGGCCAGGGACGCGACCGTGCTCGACGTCTACAGCTATAGCGGCGGCTTCGGCGTTCTTGCGGCGAAGGAAGGGGCGAAGGCGGTCACCTGCATCGACCGCTCGGCGGCAGCGCTCGATGCGGCCAAGCAGGCGGCCAAGCTGAACGGCGTCGACAAGGTCGTGTCGTTCGACAAGGCCGAGGCCTTCGAGGCGCTGGAGAAGCTGGGCGGCACGCATGCGCGCAAGTTCGATGTCGTGATCTGCGACCCGCCGGCCTTCGTGAAGAGCCGCAAGGATCTCAAGACCGGCGCGCAGGGCTATCGCAAGCTGGTGCGGCTGGCGGCTCCGCTGGTGGCGCGCGGCGGCTTCTTGTTCGTGGCGTCGTGCTCGCATCTGGTCGATCCGCCGGTCTTCGCCGACCAGGTGAAGCGCGGCCTGCGCGACGCCGAGCGCACCGGCCGCATCCTGCGCAGCTCCGGCGCGGCGCTCGATCATCCGGTGCATCCCAACCTGCCGGAGACGGCCTACCTCAAGGCGCTGACGCTCCAGCTCGACTGACAACATGCAACGCGATTGACATGAAACCCGGCCCGCGCAACCTGATCACCGATGTCGACGGCCTGCTGGTCGGCAATGCCGACGATGCGCGCCTGCGCTCGGGCGTCAGCGTCGTGCTGGGCGAGCGGCCGTTCGTCGCCTCGGTCGATGTCCGCGGCGGCGCGCCCGGCACCCGCGAGACCGACCTGCTCGATCCCGCCTGCACGGTCGATCGCGTCGATGCGATCTGCTTGAGCGGCGGCTCGGCCTTCGGGCTCAGCGCCGGCGACGGCACCATGCGCTGGCTGCGCGAGCACGGCCGCGGCGTCGCGGTTGGCGGCGTGGTGGTGCCGATCGTGCCGACCGCGATCCTGTTCGACCTGCTGAACGGTGGCGACAAGGGCTGGGACTGGCCGCCCTATCGCGAGCTCGCTTACCAGGCGACCGGCGCTGCCGCGCGCGATTTCGCGCTGGGCAATGCCGGTGCGGGCATGGGTGCCAAGGCGGGCGATCTCAAGGGCGGGCTGGGCTCGGCCTCGGCGGTCGATCCGAGCACCGGCCTGCAGGTCGGCGCGCTGGTGGCGGTGAATGCGCGCGGCTACACGACCATGGCCGGCCTGCCGCAGTTCTGGGCCTGGGCGCTCGAGCAGGGCGATGAGTTCGGCGGCCTGCCCCCGCCCAACCGAAAAGTGGCGCTCGATGTTTCGCACAACCGCGCCGACGTCACGCACGATTTGGCCGACCAGGCGCGCAGCGATCCGCGCGCCAACACCACCATCGCGGTGGTGGCGACCAACGCTCGGCTCGACAAGGGGGCGGCCCAGCGGCTGGCGATGATGGCGCAGGATGGGCTCGCCCGCTCGATCCGCCCGGTGCACACGCCGCAGGACGGCGACACAGTGTTCGCCGTCGCCACCGGTATGCACGATCTCGGCAAGGATCCGTTGGCCCTGGGCGAGCTCGGCACGTTGGCTGCGGATTGCCTCGCCCGCGCGGTGGCGCGCGGCGTCTATCGCGCGGCCTCGCTGGGTGCCGCGCGCGGCTGGCGGGACGTGTTCGGCCGCTGATAAGCTGCGGCCACGACTGAGGAGGGTCCCTTGAGCATTTCACGCCGCCATCTGATGGGCGTTGGCGCGTTCGCGCTGCTGCCGGCGCTCGGCCCCGAGGCCTGGGCGCAGGCCAAGGACCGGCTGGTGATCGGCATGTCGCTCGAGCCGCCGGTGTTGGATCCAACCAAGAACGCGGCGGCGGCGATCCGCAGCATCGCCTGTCCCTCGATCTTCGAGAGCCTGGGCCGCATCGACCGCAACGGCGAGATCAAGCCGGGCCTGGCCGAAAGCTGGAAGATCTCCGAGGATGGCAAGGAGTACGTCTTCAAGCTGCGCTCCGGCGTGAAGTTCCATGACGGTGAGGCGCTCGACGCCGCGGTCGTGAAGTTCTCGGTCGACCGGCTGTTCGCCGCCGATTCGACGGTGCCGGCGAAGTCGCTCTACACCGACATCGAGAAGGTCGAGGCGGTCGATCCGACGACCGTCAAGGTCACGCTGAAGTCGCCCAACTCCTACCTGCTCTACAACCTGTCGCTGGGCGACGCCGGCATCATGCATCCCAAGTCGGCCGCGACCAACGACAAGAAGCCGGTCGGCACCGGGCCGTTCGCCTTCAAGGAGCGCAAGGAAGGCGATTCGATCGCCATCGAGCGCTTCGCCGGCTACCGCGACCTCGGCGACATCAAGCTCAAGACCATCGTGTTCAAGGTCGTGAAGGATCCGTCGGCGCAGGTGAGCGCGCTGCTGGCCGGCGACGTCGACACCTTCCCGGGATTCCAGGCGCCCGAGCTGGTCGACCGCCTGAAGAAGGACAACCGCTTCGCCGTGGTCGTCGGCACGACCGAGGGCGAGGTCATCATGGCGACCAACAACGGCAAGAAGCCGTTCGACAATCTCAAGGTGCGCCAGGCGATGGCCCATGCCCTCAACCGCGCCGAGCTGATCGACGCCGAATCGGGCTTCGGCACGCCGATCGGCAGCCATTTCCCGCCGCACAACAAAGCCTATATCGACCTTACGAAGACCTATCCCTTCGACATCGCCAAGGGCAAGGCGCTGCTCGCCGAAGCGGGCTATCCCAACGGCTTCGAGGCCACCCTGAAGCTGCCGCCGGTCGGCTACGCGCAGCGCGCCGGCGAGGTGCTGGTGAGCCAGCTCGGCAAGATCGGCATCAAGGTGTCGATCACCCAGCTCCAATGGCCGCAGTGGCTCTCCGAGGTGTTCAAGGAGAAGAACTACGATCTCACGGTGGTAGCCCATACCGAGGCTAACGACCTCGATCGCTATGCCCGCGACGGCTACTACTGGAACTACGATTCGGCGACGTTCAAGGCCAGGTGGCGCGAGGTGGTGGCGGCCACCGACTTCACCAAGCGCGACGAGCTCCTGAAGGATTGCCAGCGCATCATCGCGCGCGACGCCGTGAACGGCTTTCTCTACCAGCTCGCCAAGATCGGCGTCTGGAAGAAGGAGCTGGCCGGCATGTGGGAGAACGATCCGTCTCCTTCGGCCGATTTCTCGGGTGTGCATTGGAAGTAGCCGCCATCCCGGCAAGCTGTCATCCCGAGCGAAGCGAGGGATCTATGCGGATCCGCATAGATCCCTCGCTTCGCTCGGGATGACACTCTGATGCTCGACTTCCTCTCCCGCCGCCTCGCCGCCGCCCTGGTCACGCTGGTGCTGGCGACGGTCGTCGTCTTCGCCGTCGTCGAGGTGCTGCCGGGCGATCCGGCGCTGGTGATGCTGGGCACCGACGCGCGGCCCGACACACTGGCGGCCGTGCGCGCGCAGTACGGTTTCGACCAGCCGCTGACGGTGCGCTACCTGCACTGGATCGGCGGGCTGCTGAGCTTCGATCTCGGCAACAGCCACGCCTACGGCACGTCGGTCGCCAGGCTGATCGGCGACAGGCTGGCGGTGACCTTGCCGCTCGGCGCGCTGGCGCTCTCCTGGGCGCTGCTGGTCGCCATCCCGCTTGGCGTGTTCGCCGCCTGGACGCACGGCACCGCCGGCGATTGGGGCGTCATGGGCTTCACTCAGATCGGCATCTCGATTCCCAATTTCTGGTTCGGCATCGTGCTGGTGCTGGCCTTCGCCGTGACCTGGCGGATCTTCCCGGCCGGCGGCTTCCCCGGCTGGCGCCAGGACCCCGCGGGCTCGATCTACGCCCTGGTCCTGCCGGCGCTGTCACTGTCGCTGGGCGAGATCGCGATCCTCACCCGCGTCACGCGCTCGGCCATGCTCGACACGTTGCGCGAGGACTATGTCCGCACCGCGCGCGCCAAGGGTGCGCCGGAGAGCACCGTCCTGTTCCGGCATGCGCTGCGCAATGCGCTGATCCCGGTGACGACGGTGGCCGGGCTGATCGCGGGCTTCCTGATCGCGGGCGCAGTGATCATCGAAAGCGTCTTCCGCCTGCCCGGCGTGGGGCAGCTCGTGTACGACTCGATCAACAACCGCGACCTGATCGTGATCAAGAACGTGGTGATCCTGTTCACCATCCTGGTGCTGGTCGTGAACCTCTTGGTCGATCTCGCCTACGTGGTGCTCGACCCGCGGCCCCGGGTGGCGTCATGAGCGTGGCGGCATGAGCGCCTTCCTGGCCCGCGCCCGCCGCCATGTCGGCTTCCAGATCGGCGCCGTGCTGCTGCTGCTGTTCGTTGGCACCGCGCTGGTTTCGGTCTTCTGGACGCCGTACCCGGTCGACGAGCTCGCGATGCGCTTCAAGCTCCGGCCGTCGTCGCCCGAGCACTGGCTCGGCACCGACCATCTCGGCCGCGATGTGCTGTCGCGCATCATGGTCGGCGCCCAGACCTCGATCACCGTCGGCCTGATCGCCGTCGTGCTGGGCATGACCGTCGGCGTGACGCTCGGCGCCTGGGCGGCAGCGCGCGGCGGCTGGGTCGACGAGGCCCTGTCGCGCACCTCGGACCTGATCTTCGCCTTTCCGGCGGTGCTGATCGCGATCCTGATCACCTCGGTGCTGGGGGCGAGCGCGCGCAACGCCATCCTGGCGATTGCCATCTTCAACATCCCGGTGTTCGCCCGCGTCACCCGAGGCGCGTCGCTGGCGATGTGGAGCCGCGACTTCGTGCGGGCTGCGACGGCGATGGGCCGCGGGCCGATCGGCATCACGCTGCGGCACGTCCTGCCCAACATCATGAGCGTGCTGATCGTCCAGGCGACCATCCAGTTCGCGGTGGCGATCCTGGCCGAAGCTGGCCTATCTTACCTGGGGCTCGGCGCCCAGCCGCCGGTGCCGTCCTGGGGCCGTATGTTGCGGGATGCGCAGACGTACATCTTCCAGGCGCCGGAGCTTGCCTTGTGGCCGGGTCTTGCCGTGGCGCTGGCTGTTCTCGGGCTCAACATGCTGGGCGACGGGTTGCGCGATTTGCTCGACCCGAGATTGCGCCTGATGCGTGTCGGTTAGCGCATCTTAACGCGCATTCCGGCGTTAATCTGCTACTGCTGCTCATGGCCAGCCCGAGACCCCACCAACGATGGCTCCGCCATCTGCTGGCCGCCCTGGCGGCGATCATGCTGACGACGGCGATCGCCTTCGCGCGCACCGGAGAGGTGACCCTGAACATCGTCGGGGACGAGGGCATGGCGGAGGAGCTGCGCAAACTCACCAAGGAGCTCGACAAGGACCAGCCGCTCACCGGCGACAGCCTGGCGCTGCTGCAGGGCGCCCAGACCCGCCGCGCCCGCGTCGCCACCGCGCTGCGCTCGAAGGGCTATTACGACGCCCGGGTGACGGCCACCGTCGTCGGTCAGCCGGTCGACGAACCCGCCGCCCTGGACGCCATCGAGCAGAAGCCCGAGTCCGACAAGGTCGCCTTCACCATCGACGTCGCGACCGGCCCGGTCTACCGCGTGGTCGATCTCGCGCTCCAGGGCCCACCCGACATCGTCGGCTACCCCGGCCTCGACCGCAGCAAGCTCTCGATCGGGCCCGGCAAGCCGGCCGACGCCGCGCTGATCCTCGCCACCGAGGACCAGATCCTCGGCCAGATCCGCGGCCGTGGCTACGCGCTCGCCGCCGTCACCCATCGCGAGGTGCTGATCGACCACGCCACGCGCGAGGCGCACGTCACCTTCACCCTCGACTCCGGCCCGCCGACGCGCATGGGCCGCGTCCGCTTCTCGGGCACCGAGAAGGTCGACACGACCTACCTGCAGAAGCGCGTGCCGTTCGAGCAGGGCGATCCCTATTCGCCGGCCAAGGTCAACGCCCTGCGCGACCGGCTGACCTCGCTCGGCACGTTCAACTCGGTGCGCATCAAGCCCGGCGCGGCGCTGGACGGGCGTGGCGAGCTGCCGTTCGACGTCGAGCTCACCGATCGCGTGCCGCGCACCATCGGCTTCGGCGCCAGCTACGAGACCCAGCGCGGCTTTGGCGTCAACGGCTACTGGATGCATCGCAACCTGTTCGGCGAGGCCGAGAGCCTGAAGCTGTCGGCCGAGGTCAACCATATCGGCCAGGGCGCCATCCCGGCGGAGCTCGGCTACGGCATCAAGATCGACTTCCGCAAGCCCGACTGGCTGACGAAGCAGCAGGACGCGGTGGCCAACGCCGCCGCGGTCAACGAGATCTTCGACGCCTATCACCGCAAGGCGGTGACGCTGCTGGTCGGCATCGACCAGATCCTCAATCCGCAATGGCGGTTCAGGGCCGGGCTGAGCGGCGAGGTCTCGCAGATCCAGCGCTACGGCATCTGGGGTTACTACAGCCTGATAGGCCTGCCGGCGCAGGTGATCTACAACCGGGCCAACAGCGATGTCGACCCGACCGAAGGCTTCCGCCTCACCTTGAACGCCGCGCCCTATGCCGACATGACTCACAGCGGCGACATTTTCGGCATCCTGAAGCTGGTCGGCACGGCTTACGTCAATATAAGCGGTGACGGCCGCTCGGTGCTCGCCGGCCGCGCCGCCTTCGGCACGATTCCCGGCGGCACCAACGCCAGCATCCCGTTCGACAAGCTGTTCTATGCCGGCGGCGGCGGCTCCGTGCGGGGCTTCGCCTACCAGAGCGCGGGCCCGCGCGACGCCTTCAACAACCCGCTGGGCGGCGCCAGCCTGGTCGAGGGCAGCATCGAGTTCCGCCAGCGCATCGGCGAGTCGTGGGGCGCCGTGCTGTTCGTCGATGCCGGCAGCTCTTATACCGACACGATGCCCAACTTCTCGCAGTTCGCGCCGCGGCTCGGCGCCGGCGCGGGCGTGCGTTACTACACCAGCTTCGGCCCGGCGCGGCTCGATGTCGGCGTCCCGCTGAACAAGCGCGACGGCGATGCCCCGTTCGGCGTCTATGTCAGCATTGGGCAGGCCTTCTGATGCGCCGCTTCCTTCGTTTCATGGCGTGGACCCTGGGCGGCCTGGTCGTCCTGCTGGTGGCGGCGTTCTTCGTGCTTCAGACGCCGCCTGGCCTGCGCACGCTCGCGAGCCTGGTGTCGTCGAGCGACCTCTCGGTGAAGGGAATCGGCGGCTTCATCCCGACCGACGTGCGCGTCGAACGCATCGAATTGCGCGACAAGGACGGCGTCTGGCTCTCGCTCGACGATACGCAGGTGCGTTGGTCGTTCTGGTCGCTGCTGAGCGGCCGGGTGCGGGTCGAGGAGGTGAAGGCGGCGAAGATCGACGCGGTGAGGCCACCGCTGCCCCGTGAGGAAACGCCGACGACATCCGCCTCGTCGTCCAAGTTCGGCATCCCGGTCGGCGTCGATCTCGGCGCGCTCTCGGTCGACGACCTGCGTGTCGGCGCGGCACTGGGCGGCGTCGATTCGCACTGGAAGCTCGCCGGCTCGGGCCTGCTGACCGCGGATGGCGGCGCGAGCCACTTCAAGCTCGAGATGAACCGCACCGATGGTCCGACGGCGAAGCTCGCGGTCGATCTCGGCTTCAGCCTCGACCGCTTCTCGGTCGATGGCACGATCACCGCCGAGGAATCGACCAAGGGCGGCGTGGTCGCAGCGCTGATCGGCCGGCCCGACCTCGAGCAGATGTCGCTGAAGCTGATCGCCAAGGGCGACCGCAACCAGGGCACGGCCGATCTGGTCTCGGGCGCCGGCGACGCCGTCACATCCAATGGCGGCATCCGCTGGCAACGCGAGGGCAATGCCACCGTGATCTCGGCGAACTTGAGCGTCGTCGGCCCCGGCCTGCCCGACAGCCCGATCGCGCGCCTGCTGCGCGCGCCCGCGACCCTGACGGCCGATCTGTCGTTCGACGATGCAGGCCTGCTGGTGGTCAAGCAGAGCGCGCTCAAGGTCGGGCCAGCCGCGCTCGATGCCACCGGCCGCTTCGACACCAAGGCCGACAAGCTCGACGCGACCGCCACGCTCAGTAGCGGCGATTCGGGCCCGTTGAGCGATCTCGCGGCCGGGGCGCGGTGGCGCAACCTCAAGCTCGACGTGCAGGCGACGGGCTCCGGATTCTCGGGCAAGCCGCAGGTCACCGCGACGCTCAAGGGCAATGCGGACGACGTCGTCCTGCCGCTGCCGCCCGAGCAGGCGCTGCCCCCGGGGCCGGTGACGATATCGGCAAAGGTCGGCCTCGCGCGGGACGGCAAGCTCACCATCGACGGTCTCGATCTCGCGACGGCGCTGGCCAACGTGAACGGCAGCGGCAGCTTCCTGCCGGCGACCGAGGCGGCCGACGGCAAGTTCACGGTCGACATCGACGACTTCGGGGCCTTCTCCAAGCTCGCCAACATGTCGATCGGCGGGCGCGGCCATATCGAACTGACCGCGGCGCATGACAAGACCCGCCAGCGGATCGAGTGGCAGGGCAACCTCGATCGGCTCACCCTGGAAGGAGTGCCGCCGGGCCTGCTGCAGGAGCAGCTGAAGCTGAGCGGGGGCGCGACGCTGCGCCAGGACCAGGCATGGCGGCTCGACAAGGTGGCGATGGCGAGCCCCGGCTTCACCTTCGAGATGTCGGGCACTGGCCGCGAGCGCACCGGCGCGATCGACATGACACTGAAGCTACCGAAGCTCGGCGCGTTGCAGGAGGATATCGGCGGTTCGGCCGATGCAACGGGCAAGGTGATGATGACGCCGACCGGCGGCGACTTGCAATTCACCGTCGATCTCGCAGACTTGAGCCGCAACGGCATCGCGTCGAAGAAGCTCAGGGTGATGCTCGACACCGCGCTGGAAGGCGAGGCGGTGCGCGGCCGGATCAAGGCCGAGGGCGATCTCGCCAACCAGCCGCTGACGCTCGACGGCCGCTTCGCGCGCAACGCCGACGGCGGCATCGCCGTGCCGACCTTCCAGGGCCATTGGGCGAGCGCGGTGATCGACGTCACCGAGCTCGCGGTGACGCCCAAGGGCGCGACCGGCCGCGGGCAGCTGAAGTTCGCCAGGCTCGAGGATCTCGCGCCGCTGCTCGGCACGCCGCTCGCCGGCGCGATCGATCTCGACATCGCGACCGAGCCGAACGACGCCGGCAAGGTCACGGTCACCTTGCGCGGCGACCGGCTGGGCAGCGGCACGACCGGCGTGCGCACCCTGCAGCTCGACGCCACGGTCACCGATCCGATGGGCTTGGCCGTGGCGGATGCCTCGCTCAAGGCCGACGGCCTGGGCGGCATCGCCGACCTCAACCGCGCGACGCTGACGGTGAAGGGCGACAGGAAGGCGTTCGACGCCACCGCGACGGTGAATGGCGCCGCCACCAACGCCTCTGTCGCCGCCCGCATCGAGCCGTCGCCCGACGAGATCAGGGTCGCCCTGCAGCGCTTCGACGGCCGCTACCGGGGCATTCCCATCGGCCTCGCCGGTCAGACCAAGGCCGTCATCGCGGGCTCGCGCGTCACCATCGACCCGACGGCGCTGCGGCTGGGCGGCGGCACGGTGCGCGTGGCCGGCGTGGTCGATCCGGCGGCCAGCAACCTCACGGTCGACATCGCCGGCCTGCCGCTCGGCCTGGTCGACAACTTCGCACCGGGCAGCGGCGTGGAGGGCATGCTCTCGGGCAAGGCGCAGGTCAGCGGCGCGCTGGCCAATCCGCGCCTGCAGGCGAGCTATTCGGCGACCGGCATTCGCGTGAAGCGGCCGGAGACGGCGCTGCTGCCGGCATTGGCGTTGCAGGGGACGGCCGCGATGGCCGACCAGCGCGCCTCGCTCGATGCCCGGCTGTCGGCCGGCGGCAACACCAACGTCACCATCAAGGGCAACGGCGCGGTCCCGCAAGGCAAGGCGCCGCCGCAGTTCCAGGTCTCGATCAACGGGGCGATCGATCTCGCGCCGTTCTCGCCGGCGCTCGGCCTCAGCGTGCGCAACGTCACCGGCACCCTGCGCCCCGACCTCAACCTCACTATCGGCAACACCATCACCGGCTCGGGCACGATCGCGCTCAACAACGCGACCATGTCGATGCCGGATGCCGGGATGAAGCTCACCGGCGGCGACGGGCTGATCGCGCTGCAGGGTGAGACCCTGCAGATCCAGCGCCTGCGCTTCCAGACCGCGCGCAGCGGCGAGATCAATGTCACCGGCAACGTGCGGCTCGATCCGGCGCAAGGTCTCCCGGTCGAACTGGCCGTGGCGAGCCGCCAGGCGCTGCTGGTCAGCCGGCCCGACCTCGTCGCCACGGTGTCGAGCGACATCAAGATCACCGGCTCGAGCCTCACCGGCTTCGACGTCGCGGGCCCGGTCACCATCGATCGCGCCGAGCTGTCGATCGCCGCCTCGCAGGCCGCCAGCTTTCCGACCATTCCGGTGACGGAGATCAACCGCACCGGCGCGCCGGATCCCGCCAACGCGCCGGCCAAGGCGCCGCCGACGCCGGTCAGCCGGCAGCCGGCCAACAACGGCGTGCGCCTGGCGCTGGACGTGAAGGCGCCGCAGGCGGTGTTCGTGCGCGGCCGCGGCCTCGATGCCGAGCTCGGCGGCCAGTTCAGCGTCACTGGCGATCCCGGTGCGCCGGCGGTGCAGGGCGGCCTCACGCTGCGGCGCGGCGACTTCAACCTGCTGGGCCATCGCCTGGCCTTCAAGCGCGGCAACGTCTCGCTGATGACCGCCACGACCATCGATCCCTTGCTCGACTTCGCCGCCACCACCAACGTGCAGGGTACGACCATCGAGGTCGACATCACCGGCTCCTCGCGCGCGCCCAAGATCGAGATCACCTCCTCGCCGCAGCTGCCGCAGGACGAGGCGATGGCGTTGCTGCTGTTCGGCAAGCCGTCCTCCAGCCTCAGCCCGATGGAGCTGCTGAGCGCCGCCCAGGCGCTGGCCGAGCTGACCGGCAAGCAGCCGGTGGGCGGCGGCTTCATGGCCAGGCTGCGCGGTGGGCTGGGCCTCGACACGCTCTCGGTCAACTCGGGCGGCAGCGGTTCCGGTAGCAACCAAGGCACCACCACCTCGGTCGAGGGCGGCCGTTACGTGGCACCTGGCGTCTATGTCGGCGCGCGCCAGGGCGCCTCGGCCGATTCCAGCCGTGGCGTGGTCGAATGGGAGGTCTTGAAGAACACCAAGATCGAGGGCGACATCGGCGCCGATTCCAACGGCCGCGTCGGCGTGAAGATGGAATGGGACTATTGAGCGCGATGGCGGTACGCTAACACCGTGACTGCCCTGATCTTCCTCCTGGTCGCCATCGCCATGATGGCCGCGCTCGGCGGGCGGCGCGGCATTGCCGGCGGGCTGTTCGGCCTCTCCTTCATCCTGTCGGTGGCGTGGCTGGTGCATCACATGACCGACCCGCTGAAGCTGTCGTTCTAGCCATGCCGGTCCTGGTCCGCTTCGGCAACTGGGTGGGCGCGATGGCGATCGCGGGCGTGCTGCTGGCCGCCTTCGTGCTGCAGTTCGCCCAGCACGAGCTGCCGTGCCCGCTCTGCCTGCTGCAGCGCGTCGCCTTCGTGCTGTGCGGCTTCGGTTTCCTGCTCAACCTGCGCTACGGCTCGCAGCCGGCGCATTACGGCGTCATCCTGCTGTCGGCGCTGTTCGGCCTGGCGGTGGCGGGGCGGCAGGTGCTGTTGCACATCGTGCCGGATGACCCGGGCTACGGGCCGCCGTTCCTCGGCCTGCACCTCTACACCTGGACGTTCGTGTTCTTCCTCGCGACCATCGTCGGCGTCGCCATCCTGCTGCTGCTGTCCGGCCGCGAGCCGGAGAATCGGCGCGAGGGCCGGCATGCGCTGCCGATGGGCGGCGCGGCGCGGCTCGCGGCGTGGCTGCTGATCCTGGTGACGCTCGCCAATGCCGCCGCGAGCTTCGCGCTGTGCGGGCCGATCGAGTGCCCGGACAATCCGACCGGCTACTGGCTGCTCACGCGCCTCGCGCCGTGAACTCGGTGTCCTTCTTCGGGATCAGGTCGTAGGGCAAGGCGAAGCCCGGCATGGCCATGATGCGCTCGCGCCACGCCGCCGCGTGCGGCCGCTTGTCGAGGTTCATGCCGCCCTCGGCCATGAACACCATGCGGCCGAAGCAACCGAGATCGGCGATCGTGCACCGGTCGCCGACCAGCCACTGCCGACCCTCCAGCGCCTTGTCGATGAAGTCGAGCGCCGCCTCGGCGCCCGGCCGGAAATAGTCGACGATCTGCTGCGGCACGTCGGGCCGGAAGCGGGCGAAGTGGCGGACTCGCGCGACGTTGGTGATGGCGTCGTTCTCCCAGCTCAGCCATTCGCGGCAATGGATGCGGTCCTGCTCAGTGTCGGCCTCGAACTTGCCGGTCGTCCGCGCGAGATGGTCGAGGATCACGTTCGACATCACCAGGGTCAGGCCGCGATGCTGCAGCACCGGCACCTGGCCGTAGCGGTTGATCGCCAGGTGCGCCGGCTGCTTCTGCACGCCGTTCTTGAGATTGACGGTGCGGAAGGAGAAGGGCAGCCCGCTCAGCACCAGGAACAGCATCGGCTTGTAGCTGGAGCTTGAGGTAAAGCTGCCGTGCAGCACGAGGCGATCGGGATCGGTCATGACGGCGAGCTTATCGCGCGCCAGCGGGTGCCGCGATGCCGTCCAGCGCGGCCATTGCGTCCTGCGGTAGGTGAAGGTCGGCAACGGCGAGGTTCTCCCGCAGATGCGCAACGGATGAAGTGCCGGGGATCAGCAGCACGTTCGGTGACCGGCGCAGCAGCCACGCGAGCGCCGTCTGCATCGGCGTGACGCCCAGCCGCTGCGCGACGTCGGACAGGGTCGATGACTGCAAGGGCGTGAAGCCGCCGAGCGGGAAGAACGGCACATAGGCGATGCCGTCGCGCGCCAGCCCGTCGATCAGCGCGTCGCCGTTGCGATGCGCCACGTTGTAATGGTTCTGCACGCAGACGATCGGGCAGAGGCGCCGAGCCTCGGCGAGCTGCGTGCGGGTGACACTGCTGACGCCGATATGGCGCACCAGGCCCTGGTGCTGCAGCTCGGCAAGCGCAGTCACCTGCGGCTCGAGCGAGCCTTCGCCCGGCTCCATATGGCCGAACATGCTGCGCAGGTTGACGACGTCGATCGCGTCGCGGCCGAGGTTGCGCAGGTTGTCGTGGACCTGCTGGACCAGCTCCGCGGGCGTGAAGGCGGGCAGCCACGCGCCATCGTCGCCGCGACGGGCACCGACCTTGGTCACGATGACCAGGTCGTCGGGATAGGGATGCAGCGCCTCGCGGATGAGCCGGTTGGTGACGTGCGGGCCGTAATAGTCGCTGGTGTCGATGTGGTTGACGCCGGCCGCGACGGCGGCGCGCAGCACCGCGCGGGCGGCGTCGGGATCCTTGGGCGGGCCGAAGACGCCGGGCCCGGCAAGCTGCATGGCGCCGTAGCCGAGGCGCTTCACGGTGCGGCTGCCGAGTTTGAAGGTGCTGGATTTGTCGATGCTGGACATGACGCTCTCCTTTTCCTGAGAACGCTTCCCATCTAGGCCTTCGACCGTCGTGCGATAATCCGGCAGGATCAGAACAGGTTGTGCGGGGAGTCGAACAATGACGGCCGACCTTGGCGATCTGAATGGCTTTCTGGCGGTGGCGCAGGCCGGTGGCTTCCGCGACGGGGCACGGGCCAGCGGGATCAGCGCCTCGGGGCTGAGCGAGGCGGTCCGGCGGCTGGAGACCCAGTTGGGAGTCCGGCTGCTCCATCGCACCACGCGCAGTGTCGTGCCGACAGTAGCCGGCGCCCGCCTGCTCGAACGGCTGGGCCCGGCGATGGGCGAGGTGCGGGCGGCGCTCGACGTCGTGAACGGCTATCGCGACCGGCCGGCCGGCACGCTCCGGCTCAACGTCCCGATGAGCGCCGCGCGGCTGGTCCTGCCGACGATCGTTCCCAGGTTTCTCGCTGCCTATCCCGAGATCCGGCTGGAAGTGATGGCGGACGAAAGCTTCGTCGACGTGCTGGCCGCCGGCTGCGATGCCGGCATCCGTTACGACGAGCGGCTGGAGCAGGACATGATCGCCGTGCCGATCGGTCCGCGCACCCAGCGCTTCGCGACGGCGGCCGCGCCCGCCTACCTCGACCGGCGCGGCCGGCCGCAGCGTCCGCGCGAGCTGCTCCAGCATGCCTGTATGCGCGGCCGCTTCGCCAGCGGCGCGATGCCGCCGTGGGAGTTCGAGCGCGACGGCGAGGTCGTGCGGGTCGATCCGACCGGCCCGCTGCTGGTCGGCATCGGCGGCGCGGCCGATCTCGCGGTCGAGGCGGCAATTGCCGGCACCGGCGTCGTCCATCTGTTCGAGGACTGGCTGCGCCCCCTCCTGCGGAGCGGGGCGCTCGAGCCGATCCTCGATCCGTGGTGGCAGAGCTTCTCGGGCCCCTTCCTGTATTATCCCGGCCGGCGCCTCGTACCGGCGCCGCTGCGGGCCTTCATCGACTTCGTCAAGGCGCACCCATGAGCGACGAACGCTACACCGTCATCCTCGGCGACCGCCGCTACGCCATCCAGCGCAAATGGGCGCGGCCGAAGAAGGGCTTCGGCTTCCTGTCGGACCTGATGGTCGACGGCGAGGGCCGCGTGCACGTGGCGCAGCGCGGCACCGACCAGCCGGTCGTGGTGTTCGACCGCGACGGCCGCGAGATCGGCAGCTGGGGGGAGGGCTCTCTGGCCGAGCCGCACTACATCAACGCGACGCCGGACGGCGGCATGCTGGTGGCCGACCGCGACGCCCATCAGGTGCTGCGCTTCGACAGGGACGGCCAGGTCGTGAAGGCGCTGGGCCGGCGTCACTGGCCCTCGCTCGATGCACCGTTCAACCATCCGACCGCGGCGGCCGAGACGACGGACGGCGAGATCTTCGTCGCGGACGGCTACGGCAATTCCAGCGTCCACCGTTTCGCCTCGGACGGCAGCCTGATCCGGACCTGGGGCGGCCGCGGCAGTGGGCCGGGCGCCTTCACCACGCCGCACGCCATCGCCGTCGACAAGCTCGACCGCGTGCTCGTCGCCGACCGCGAGAACAACCGGGTGCAGATCTTCGACCGCGAGGGCAACTTCCTCGCCGAATGGGGCGACTTCTATCACCCGATGCAGATCTGGATCGACGACCGCGACCTCGTCTTCGTGACCGACCAGATCCCGCGCATCAGCCTGTTGACGCTCGACGGCACGCTGATCGGCCGCTGCCGCGGTGCGATCAACGGCGCGCACGGCCTGTCGGGCGACGCCGACGGCAACCTCTATCTGTCAGAGCTGCCGCCGCAGGAAGTGACCAGGCTCGAGCGGCTGGGCTGATCAGACCGGGACGCCGCCGCCGATCTGGACCCGGCGCATCAGGCGGCGGAACGGCCCGGTGTCGCCCAGCGCGATGTGCTTGGTGCTGCGATTGTCCCAGAAGGCGATCGAGCCCTTCTGCCAGCGGAAGCGGAAGGTGAATTCCGGCCGGTTGCCGTGCTCCAGGAGGAAGTCGAGCAGCGCCTTGCCCTCGGCCGCGGTCATGCCCTCGATGCCGACGGTGTAGGAGGCGTTGACGAACAGGCACTTGCGCCCGGTCTCGGGATGGCTGCGCACGATCGGATGGAGGTTGCGCGTCTCGCGCCAGCCCTCGTCGTCGCGATACTTGGTCGAGCGCCCCTGGTTCTTGCCGAGATGCGGCCCCGCCGTGCCGATGTCGCTGTGCACCGCACGCAGGCCGTCCAGCAGCTTCTTCATGGTCGGCGACAGCGCGTCGTAGGCCAGGTACTGGTTGGCGAACATGGTGTCGCCGCCGTACGCCGGCACGTCGATGCCGTAGAGGATCGCGCCCATCGGCGGCTCGGCGACCATGGTGGTGTCGGTGTGCCAGAGCTCGCCGACATAGGACGTGTCGCCCGGCTCGCGGCGGACCATCACCACTTCCGGGTCCTCGTTGATGGTGGCGAAGTTGGGATGAACGAAGATCGGGCCGAAGCGGCGCGCGAAGGCCTTGTGCTGCGCCACGTCGATCTCCTGGTCGCGGAAGAACACGACGCAGTGCTCGTTCAGCGCGTCGCGGATCTCGCCGACCGTGCCGTCATCGAGGTCGATTGCGACATCGACGCCGAAGATCTCCGCGCCGCCGGCGCCGGAGATGGGCCGCACCTCGATCCGACTGTTCCTCATGACGTCCCCTTCTTTTTCGTCATTCTTGTTAGGGGCCGATGCTAGCGCTCGAGCTCGGCGCGGGTCCAGTTGGCGCGGGTCGCCGCCGCCTCGTAGGTGCTCTGGCAGAAGTCGAGCAGCGCCTGGCGCGGTGAGGCGGCGGTGCGCACATCCTCGTACTTCAGGCGGAACTGGCCGGCGTCCCTGTCGTAGAACGCGGCGGCCGGCAGGACCCTGGCGTCGCCGAAGCCGGCGGGCTCGGGCGAGGCGTAGGCGTAGAAGGCGGGGTTGGACGTGGTCGGATCGCCCGGCCACCAGCCGACGCTGATGACCTCGTGGGAGTAGGCTTCCTGCGTGACCTTGTCGGCCTTGGGCATCGGCGGTGCGCGGCGGCCGGAGAAGCGGGTGACGCAGAGATCGAAGCTGCCCCAGAAGAAATGCACCGGGCTCACCTTGCCGACGAAGCCGCCGCGGAACTGCTTCAGCACCGCATCGACCGAGCGCGTCACGCGCCAGAAGCGCTCGACCGGCTCGCGCTCGTAGGCGGCGTGCACGGTGTCCTTGTCGAACGGGATCGGATCGTCGACCTCCTGCGGCACGGTCCAGATCCGGACCGCGAGGCCGAGCGATTCCAGCGCCGCCATGACCTCGGCATGGAAGGCGGCCACCGACTTGGGCTCGAGCTTCACGATCCTGCTCTCGCCGTCGCAGGTGCGGATCGCCAGCACGTGGTCGATGAAGTCGAACTCCATCTCGAAACTGCTGTCGCCGTACGGGATCGCCGTCGTCGTCAGGCCGCGGGCGCCGACATAGAGCGGTACCTGCCACCAGTGATTGACGTGCGGCGCCAGCGCGAGCCGCACCTTGCCGACGATCTGCGTCCACATATGCAGCGTGGTGCAGGTCGCGCGCCAGGCGTCGTAGGGCAGGGCGGGCCAGGCGTCGCTCATCGGCTGGCGCCGGCCGAGGCGTTGAGCATGCGGAAGCCCTCGCCGAGCTGCGGCTCGTCCCGCGTGAACCTGCTGGACATGGCGTTACGCTCTCCCCTGTGGCCGGGAGCGAAGCGTATCACGCCCGCCGGACCGGTGCGCCGTCAGCGCGCGATCACCAGCGCCGGCGTGCGCATGCCGCTCAGCAGCGCGGCGGTGCGCGGCCCGAGGAACTTGGTCTCGCCCTGGCGCAGCGAGGTGCCGAACACTGCGAGGTCGAAGCGGCCGCCGCGCAGCGCCCGGCGGATCTCGATCTCGGGCTTGGGGTTGGTGGCGGTCAGACCCTTGACCGGCACGCCGCTGCGCTTGCCCAGCCGATGCGCGTCGACCAGCAGCGAGATGCCGGGCCGCCGCGCGCGGCCGCGCAGCATCGCGGTGTCCGCCTGCGGCTCGAAGACGTGCAGCGCCGACACGGTGCCGGTGCTGGCATGGGCCAGCGCCAGCGCGATCTCGGCGGCGAGGCGCGAATCGGCGGTGCCGCTGGTCGGCAGCAGGATGTCGAGCGGCACGTCGGCCGGCCCGGCCGCGCCGGCGCCGTTGAGCGCGATCGCCACCGGCCCCTCGAACCGGTTGACCAGGTCCTGCAGCCGCTGCTCGAAGGCGCGCGACACCGGGTCGAGCGGCCGCTCGAGCCCGACGAACACGATGTCGTAGCCACGGCCGATCTCGCGCTGCAGGGCATCGTCGTGCGCGCCGGACCGCGTCGTCACGAGGGCCTCGGCGGACTTCGACGGCTCGGCGCCGGCGCCGGCGCGCGCGGCTTCGGCGAGATGCTCGCTGTTGCCGCCGCCTTCTTCGGCCTTCTCCTTGTCGTCCGCGCCCTTCTTGCCGTCCTTGCCGTTGGCGTCCAGCACCGTCGTCAGCACCTGCTGGCGGGCGGCGAACAGGCCGGCCAATCGCGCGGCCAGCCGGCCGTTGGGGCTGTCGTCGACATAGACCAGCGCGCGCTCCATCTTGGGCAGGCTCTGCGCCAGCTCGGCCTCCTCCGTGTCGAGGCGCCTGGCCTCCTCCTCGCCCAAGGGCACGCGCGCCATCACCCAGCGCAGCATCGGCGGCATGATCATGGTGGTGACCACCGCCATGGCCACGATCATGGTGTAGAGTTCCTTGCTCAAGGCGCCCATGGCGAGGCCGATGCTGGCGATGATCACCTCGGTCGAGCCGCGGGCGTTGAGGCCGGTCGCCAGCGCCAGCGATTCCATCGTGCTGAGGCCGCCCAGCCGGCCGCCGATCAGCGCGCCGCCGAACTTGCCGAGGCTCGCCACCAGGATCACCGCGACCGTGAACAGCAGCAGCGTCGGGTCCATCAGGGTGCGCAGGTCCATGCCGAGGCCGGCGACGGCGAAGAACACCGGCGCGAAGAAGGCGAAGATGAAGCCGCGCAGCTCGTTCTCGATGTGCTCGGTCAGGATCGGCGACTGGCCGACCAGGATGCCGGCGACGAAGGCGCCGAGCGCGGTGTGCACGCCGATCAGCTCGGTGGTGAGCGCGAGCGTCAGCATCACCACCAGGATGGCGGTGATCACCGGCACCTCGATGGTCATGTGGTCGTTCACCCAGACGATCAGCCGCGCCACCAGCCGGCGGCCGAGGGTGAGGCAGAAGGCGAGGAACAGGAACGTGCCGGCCAGGCTCGCGCCGATACCCTGGAGGTCGACGGTGCCGTGGATGGCGATGCCCGAGATCACGGCGATGATGATCCACGCCACGGTGTCGTCGAGGATCGCGGTGGCGAGGATCAGCTGGCCGATGTCGCGGCGGATCACGCCGATATCCATCAGGGTCATCGCCACGATCTTGACCGAGGAGATGGCGAGCGCCGTGCCGAGGAACAGCGCCGTCACCAGCGGATTGTCGTGCATTGGCACGACGTCGCCGGGCAGCGCATAGGCCAGCGCCACGCCGCAGGCGAACGGCACGGCGATGCCCGACAGCGAGGACGAGATCACCGCCCGCCGCCGGCGATTGACCAGCGCGAGGTTGGTCTCCATGCCGGTCAGCAGCAGCAGCAGCAGGATGCCGATCTGCGATACCGCATCGATCATGGTCTTGAGCGTCTTGTCGTCGGGGAAGACCACGGCACGCCATTCCGGCAACAGCAGGCCGAACACCGACGGCCCCAGCAGCACGCCGGCCAGCAACTGGCCGAACAGGGCGGGCTGGCCGATCCGGTTCATGCCCTCGCCGAGCAGGCGGCCGACCAGAAGGAGCAGGATCAACTGCGCGGCGAAGATCGCCAGCGTATGGTCGGCAGCCACGTCAACTCCCCAAGGTTTGGATCGGCCGAACGTCATGGACGGTTCGGCGCGATTCGTGCTGACCTTCCATAACGGCCAAGGGGCGAAAGGGATGCGAGGAGTTTCGTAATATGCCTCCGCTGGACACCGCGCTGGTCGTCGTCGCGGGCATCGCCCTGTTCGCGGCCTTCGTGAACGGCGCGCTGGGCTACGGATTCTCCTCGCTGACCGTGCCGCTGGCGCTGGTCTTCTATTCCAATCGCGTCCTCAACCCCGCGGTCGTCGCGGTCGAGGTGCTGATCAACCTCTATGTCCTGGTGATCAACCGCAAGGGCGTGCCGGCGGTCTGGAAGCGGGTGTTGCCGATCCTGGTCGGCTTGCTGCCCGGCATCGGGCTGGGCGCGCTGCTGCTGGCATCGCTGCAACCCGGATGGGTCAAGCTCGTGACCTACGCCGTCATCCTGCCGCTGATCCTGATGCAGGCCGCCGGCTTGCGGCGACCGATCCGGTCGACCTGGGCGGTCGGCCTGCCGTTCGGCGGCGCGCTCGGCGTGCTGTATTCGCTCACCACCATCTCGGGCCCGCCGCTCGCCATCCTGTTCAACAACCAGGGCCTGGTGAAGGACGAGTTCCGCGGCGGCCTGGCGCTGGTCCGCGTCGTCGAATCGAGCGTGACGGCGGTCGTCTACTGGCACCTCGGCCTGTTCATCGGCGAAAGCCAGGCGCTGTTGCCGGTGCTGGTCGGCGCCACGCTGATCGGCATCCCGCTCGGCGCCTTCGCCATCCGGCGCCTCGACGCCGAGACCTTCCGGCGGATCTGCATGAGCTTCGATGCCTGGGTCGTCGGCTTCGGCCTGTCGCGGGTGCTGATCGAGCTCGGCCTGGTGCCGAGCCCGGAAGCCTACGGTTTCATGGCGGCGACCATCGCGATCGACGTCTGGCTGCTCTATCTCTTCTTCACCGCGAGACAGGCCGCGCGGCGGCGCGTAACGGGCTGAGCTCCGTCCGGCGGGCCGGCCTGCCCGCCCGGACGCCAAGAGTCCACAAGAGTCCACTCTTGTGTGGACCGGTTCGATGCCGATGGCATCAGCATTTTCGGCCTGGAGTCCACGAATCCACCGACACCCCCACCCCCCTGAAAAACACTCTATCCAGAGGCCCGGCAAGGCCGCGCGCAGGCAGCGGGCGGCCGCTTCGGGAGTGGTCGTAACATGGCGCATCATCATGCGCGCCACTGTGCACCAGGGCGCCTGCAACACCTATTATGGGCATGGAACCCGCGCATCGTTAGGCAAACGCAGGCGAATCGGCTGTTCCATTGCCCATAATGACGTCGCCCGCGAGCGCGAAATCGGGGCCGTCGATGCGCGGGGCGCGTTTTTCCCCGCAAATCGCGGGCTCGGCCACGGAAAATTTTACGCCAACCGAAAAAGAAATTTTCGGGCGAGCAGACATCAACAGGGAGCAGCTCTCAGTCGAACTCGAATCATCCGGCTCGAGGCCGTGGACGGTGTGGCGCGATTCATGCTGACCTTCGGCAACGGCGAAAAGGTGCAAGGATGGCGATGGACAAGGAACTGATGCACGCATTGGCCCGCCGGGCCGGCCTCGACAAGGCGCTGGCGGAATTTCCCGACGACGTCGCCGCGGCCGCCGACCAGGCGGCGACGGTGGTGGCGAGGATCAAGGCGCCGGAGGACCCGCGCGCCGAGCCATGGCCCGCGATGAAGCCGGGAGACGGGCTATGAACGTCGGCGCCGAGGCAGACCGGGGCCTGCACTACATGACGGCGACGGCGGCCGCGCACGCCATCGCCCACAAGCAGCTGTCGCCGGTCGAGCTGATGAAGGCGCATCTCGCGCGCATCGAAAAACTCGATCCGACGCTCAACGCCTTCATCCGGCTCGATGCCGAGAGCGCGCTCGAGGCCGCGCACGCCGCGGAGGCCGAGGCCGCGAACGGCCGCCTGCGCGGACCGCTGCACGGCGTGCCGGTCGGCATCAAGGACATCATCGATGTCGCGGGCCTGCCGACGACCTGCCATTCGAAGATCCTGCAGGACAGCCTGGCGACGGCGGACGCGGTCTGCGTCGGCAAGCTGCGTGCGGCCGGCGCGATCGTGGTCGGCAAGCTGTCGACGCACGAGTTCGCGATCGGCGGGCCGAGCTTCGACCTGCCGTGGCCGCCGGCGCGCAATCCGTGGAACCCCGGCCATCATCCCGGCGGCTCGTCGTCCGGCTCGGGCTCGGGTGTCGCGGCCGGCCTGTTCCCGATGGCACTCGGCACCGACACCGGCGGCAGCGTGCGCAATCCGGCGAGCTGCTGCGGCATCGTCGGCCTGAAGGCGACCTACGGCCTGGTCTCGCGGCGCGGCGTGTTCCCGCTCTCCTTTACCCTCGATCACGTCGGGCCGATGACCCGCACGGTCGAGGACAATGCGCTGATGCTGGAGGCGATCGCCGGCCACGATCCGCTCGATCCCGGCAGCACGGTGGCGCCGCACGGCCGCTACCGCGCCGCGCTCGATCGCGGCGCCAGGGGCCTGCGCATCGGCTTCGTGCGCCATTTCCACGAGGTCGACATGCCGGCCGAGCCGGAGGTGACGGCCGGGCTGGAGCACGTCATGCGCACGCTGCAGATGCTGGGCGCCGACGTGCGCGACATCCGGCTGCCGTCGCTGGTCGAGTTCGGCGCGGTCAATCGCGTGATCCTGCAGAGCGAGGCGTGGTCGATCCATCGCGACTGGCTGCAGAAGCGGCCGGGCGACTATGGCAAGCTGGCGCGGCGGCGGCTGATGCCGGGCGCCTTCTTCGGCGCCGGCGACTACGTATTGGCCAACAAGCGGCGGCTCGAGATGATCGCCGCGGTCAACGCAGCGCTCGCCGAGGTCGACGTGCTCTTGTGCGCGAGCTCGATGGACCCGGCCTGCCGCATCGACCAGCCGGCCGAGGTCGAGCGCACCTATCCGCGCCAGGCGCGCACGCCGTTCAACGTCACCGGCCATCCGGCGATCGCGATGATGGCGGGCCTGTCGTCCGGCGGGATGCCGCTGTCGGTGCAGTTCGTCGGCCGCTTCTTCGACGAGGCGATGCTGTACCGCGTCGCCCGCGCCTGGGAGCAGGCGTCCGGCATGGACAAGAAGCACCCGCCGATTTGACACGAGCGCGCCTGCGCGTTCGTGTCATCCCGAGCGCAGCGAGGGATCTATAGGCCGTGAGCATAGATCCCTCGCTACGCTCGGGATGACGCTCGTGTCGCGCAGGATGACAGGCCCATGAAAGACCACCCACCCGCCTATCAATCGACCACACCCGCACTGACCGTCGACAAGGCGTTCTACCGGCGCGTTGCGGAGAGCGGCGGGCGCACGCTGGTCGAGTCCTTCATCCTCCCGATCCGCAGCGGCCGGGCGTGGACGGTGCCGGCCGGCCATGTCTTCCGCATCGTCACGCCCGAGGGGCCGCAGGTCGGCGATCTCAACCTCTGGAACCGGCACAATCCGCGCGAGCGGCTATGGGCCTCGCGCACCCGCCAGCTCCAGGCGGCGCACGTCTCGGTGTTCGACCGGCTGTGGTCGACGCTCCCTTTCCTGCGGCCGATCGCGACCATCACCTCGGACAGCCTCAAGGACTACGGCATCGACGAGTTTGGCGGCCGCATCCACGACCTGCTGGGCACGCGCTGCGACCCCTACGTCAATCGCATGCTGACTGGCGAGGATTTCGACTTCCACTGCCATTCCAACCTGGTGCGCGCGGTGGCGCCGTACGGCCTGACCGAATTCGACGTGCACGACGTGCTGAACATCTTCCAGTGCACCGGCCTCAACCGCGCCGACAAGTATTTCATGCGCGCCAGCCCGGCGAGCAAAGGCGACCACATCGAGTTCTTTGCCGAGATCGATCTTCTCTGCGCGCTGTCGACCTGCCCCGGCGGCGACCTGTCGGTGCCGCTGTGGGGGCCCGACGCGCGCGACCCGATCGACGTCTGCCGGCCGCTCGGCGTCGAGGTCTGGGCCCTCGATCCGGTGCTGCTCGAGGGCTGGAAATCACCCGAATCGCCGACCTACAAGGGCGCGCATGGCATGAGGCTGGAGAAACCTAACTGGTAGAGCGGTGAGCCCTACGAACTTGCTTCGGCAATATGCTGATTAAGCGACTCGCGGACGACGTTCACTGAATCCACGAACTGTCCAAATTCCTCAGTGGTAAACGAGACGTATTGCGAATTTCCCGAGCTGAGCTGCGCGAGAACCACGTAGTAGGTGTTCCTGTCCTTCTTAAGTCGCACGGACATTACCGTCACGCCGTTGTTGGCGAGCGAATCCATCTGACCGACGACTTGGCCGGTCATTACGCTCTTCAGAGCCTTGAAAGCAGCCACAAGAGACTTCATTGCGACACTCGGGGTTGAAGGCGGGGAAGCTTGGTCAACCGCTGCGCCGTGTGCAAGGTCGATGTTGACGGGCGACAAGGAGCGCTCGCTGCACTCGGGATGACCCGAGGAGCCTTATCGGACGAATGAACTCTTCTCGCCCGAGCCACCTTGCCGGGCACCGGGGCAGAGGCAAGATAGGCATCATGAGCAAGAAGCAACTCCGCCTCGGCGCCTTCATGCGGCCGGTCAGCATCCATACCGCGGCCTGGCGCTATCCCGGCGGCACGCCGGATGCCAACTTCAACTTCAAGGCGCTGGTGCAGTACGCCCAGACGCTGGAGCGCGGCAAGTTCGACGCCTTCTTCATGGCCGATCACCTGGCGGTGCTGAACATGCCGATGGAGGCGCTGAAGCGCTCGGCCACCGTCACCTCGTTCGATCCGCTGACCTTGCTGCCGGCGCTGGCGCAGCACACCGAGCATCTCGGCCTGATCGCCACCGCCTCGACCACCTTCGAGCCGGCCTACACCATCGCCCGCCGCTTCGCCTCGCTCGACCATCTCTCGAACGGCCGTGCCGGCTGGAACATCGTGACGACGTCCAATCCCGACGCCGCGCAGAACTTCGGCATGGACGACCAGATGGCGCACGACGAGCGCTATGCGCGGGCGCGCGAGTATTACGACGTCGTCACCGGCCTGTGGGATTCGTGGGCCGACGACGCCTTCGTCCGCGACGTCGACTCCGGCGTCTATTTCGATCCCGCCAAGCTCCATGTGCTGAACCACAACGGCAAGTACCTGAAGGTGAAGGGCCCGCTCAACATTGCGCGGCCCGTCCAGGGCTGGCCGGTGATCGTGCAGGCCGGCGCGTCGGACGCGGGCCGCCAGCTCGCGGCGGAGACCGCCGAGATGGTGTTCGCCGCCGGCGGGCCGATCGCCGGCGCGCGCGAGTTCTACAAGGACGTGAAGGAGCGCGCCGCCCGGGCCGGCCGCAACCCCGACCACATCAAGATCCTGCCCGGCGCCTTCGTGGTGATCGGCGAGTCGCTCGACGAGGCGAAGGAGAAGCGCGCCCGGCTCGACAGCCTGGTGAGCTACGACAGCGGCATCGCCGCCCTCTCGATCGCGGCCGGCGTCGATGCGCGCAAGTTCGATCCCGACGGCCCGTTGCCCGAGCTGCCCGAGACCAACCAGAGCAAGAGCGGGCGCGAGCGGGTCATGGCGCTGGCCAGGCGCGAGGGGCTGACGGTTCGGCAGATCGCCGGACGCCTCGGCGGCTACGGCGGGCTCGGCATGCTCGGCACGCCGGCGATGATCGCCGACCAGATGCAGGAGTGGCTCGAAACCGGTGCGTCCGACGGCTTCAACGTGATGTTTCCCTACCTGCCGGGCGGGCTCGACGACTTCGTCGACAAGGTCGTGCCCGAGCTGCAGCGGCGCGGCCTGTTCCGCACCGAGTACGAGGGCAGGACGCTGCGCGAGAATCTCGGCCTGCCGCGGCCCGACAATCGATTCTTTTCCGCGACGGCGAAGGCCGCGGAATAGGAGGCAAACCCTCTCCCGTCATCGGGGGAGGTGTCGGCGTCTGCGCCGACGGAGGGGTCATGGGCCGCAGTCATGTTGTGGCTCATGACCCCTCCGCCCGCGTCTGACGCGGCACCTCCCCATCAGAATGGGGAGGGTTATCTCCCCGTGATCATCTTCAAGTCGATGGCGTAGCCCATCGCCGCATAGCCGGCGCGGTTGGGATGGAGCTTGTCGCCCGGCCCGCCGATCGAGGAGCTGGGCTGGTACGGCGCTTTCAGCTCGCCGGTCGCGGCGTCGAGCGTCGCCGCATCGAAATCGATCACGCCGTCGAAGTCCTTGCTCTCGCGCAGCACGTCGTTCAGCGCCTGGCGCTTGGCCTCGACCTCCGGCCGGCCGTGGGTCGGCGTGCTGTTCAGCGCCGTCGTGAGCGTCGCGGCGAAGATCTTCACCCCTGGGATCTTCTTGCGGATGTGCGCAACGCCCTGCTTGTAGCCGGCGATCACCGCGTCGACCGAAGTGTCGGCGGCGCCGAAGTCGTTGATGCCTTCGAGCCAGATCACCGACGCCACGCCCGGCAGGCTGATGATGTCCCGGTCGAGCCGCGCGATCGCGGCCGGCCCGCCGGGGATCGGCCTGGCGGCGTAGTCGGCAGGCGCCGGCCCCGCGACGCGGTTGCCCCCGATGCCCTGGTTCACGACGACGAAGGCATCGCCATAGACGGCATGCAGGCGGCGCGACAGCACGTCGGTCCAGCGGTCGTCGCCGTTGAGCGTGGTGCCGGTGCCGTCGGTGATCGAATCGCCGAACGCCACGATCACCTTGGTGCCGGCGCGAACGAACATCTCGAGCGCGTCGAGGAAATACCAGGAGGTGGACGAGAAGGGGAACGCGGCCTCGCCCTCGCCGGCGCCCTTCGAGCCGCTGCCGGGCGGGCTGACATAAGAGGTCTGCAGCGCCTTGGCGTGCCAGGTCATTGGCCCGCTGTCGCCCACGACATGGAAGCTGACGCTGAGCTTGCGGCCGCTCAGCATCGGATCGCCCAGTTTCACGAAAGGCAGCGGGACGGGATCGCTCATGACCCTGTCGCCGGGCATGATGCTGATGCTTTTCCTGCCCTTGAACAGCACCGGCGCGTTGGTGCCCGGCACGACGGCGCTGCCGCTTTCCTGCAGGCCGACGAAGACGTCGTCGAAATTGACCGGTTTCAGACCGAAGACATTGGACAGCCGGATGCGGGTCTGCGGCCCCCAGATGCCGGGCTTCACGATCAGGCGGAACGTCTGGTCCCGCGCGCCCTGCACGGGAATCGGAAAGGCGAACTTGAGCTCGGGCTGCGCCGTCGGATTGCCGATCGGATAGGGGCCGTGCGCCGCGCCGGTCCAGCTCGCCACCCATTGCTGCGCCTGGACGGGGGCTGCCGCGAACGCGATCAGGAACGCAACGCAGAGAGCCGGGCGCCTCATGACGTTCTCCGAAATGACCTCGTCGATCGGAGTCTGAGCGCCCGGCGCAGGCCGTGCAATCGAGGGCGGGGTGGTGAAATCCGTGACCGCGCCTTCAGCCGCGATGGGTCTCCAATCTTCTCGCCGCCGGGGCAGGCGCTCAAGCCGAGCAAGCTCTTTTGCAGCGTTTTCCGGACTCGGCCCGCTCGGTAAGGTGCGCCGCCACGGGGAGGGGGAAACGACATGTCCGGCTTCGAGATCGCCACGGCGAGCGCCGACGATGTCCTGCGCATCATGGGCTGGGCGAAGGACGAAGGCTGGAACCCCGCCAACACCGACTGGATCGCCTTCCACGCCGCCGATCCCGGCGCTTTCCTGATGGGCCGGCTCGAGGGCGAGCCGGTGGCCTGCATCTCGGTCGTGCGCTACGGCGCGGGTTTCGGCTTTCTCGGCTGCTACATCGCGCGGCCGGTGGTGCGCGGGAGGGGCTACGGCATCGAGATCTGGAACGCCGGCATGAAGCGGCTCGACGGCCGCAATGTCGGATTGGACGGCGTGCCGGCGCAGCAGGCCAACTACCGCAAGTCGGGCTATCGCCTCGCCTGGAACAACGCCCGCCATGAAGGCATGCCTGCCGCGGCGCCGATGCCGGCCGGCATCGGTATCGTCGATGCGCGCAGCCTGCCGTTCGACAAGCTCGCGGCCTACGACCGGCGCTTCTTCCCCGAGCCGCGCGACAGCTTCCTGGCGCCGTGGATCACCGCGCCGGAGCGCACGGCGCGGGTCGCGCTGAAGGACGGCGAGATCGTGGGCTTCGGCGTGACACGCGCGGCCGTGACGGCCTCGCGCATCGGGCCGCTCTATGCCGCGTCGCCGGAGTTGGCGGCGGCGCTGATCGGCGAGCTGGCGGCGGCGATTCCCGGCCGGCCGGTCGCCGTCGACATGCCGGACTTCAACGCGCCGGGCATCCGGCTCGCCGAGCAGCTCGGGCTGAAGCCCGCCTTCGAGACGGCGCGCATGTACACCGGACCCGATCCGGCGATCGATCGAGCGGGGCTGTTCGGCGTGACGAGCCTGGAATTCGGGTAACCTGACGCGCCTCCGAGGGAAACTAATTGCAGTTTCTTGTCCGGCGCGTCCGGCGCGTCCGCAAGCGTCCGGCCCGGGGGGTGGGGCCGGATTCCGGATTCTCGCGGAAAACCCTTATGGAATCGGCATCGGAGGCGTCCGGGCGCCAGCCGGTTTCGTCCGGAGTCCCGCGGCCGCGCGAGTCGAGACGACGCGCCTTCGGAGGGGCGCACCCCCGGTGGATCAGTAGGTCGTCGCCAGGTAATCGACGATCGCCGGCACGTCCTTCTCGTCGATCGGTGCGCCGTAGACCTTGATCATCTTGATGACCTCGGCCTGCCAGAAGTCCTTCTTGAACTTCGGGCCGATCGGCTGGGTCTGGACGTAGTCGGCCGAATGGCAGGCGCCGCAATTGCCCTGCACGACCTCGAGGTTGGGGCCGGGCTTGAACTGCGCGGTCTCGTCCGGCAGCGCGAAGTTGATCGGCTTGGCGGAGACCGGCAGCGCGATGGCGACCAGCAGAAGGAAGGCGAAACGTTTCATCGTGCTGCTCCCTTACGCCGCCGTCACGCGGACCGATTCGATCACGTTGCGCATGTAGCCGGGCGGGTTCCAGCCGGGCTTGTCCGGCTGCACCTTGCCGTCGTTGGCGGTGGCGCGGACCTTCAGCGCGTGCGCGCCGGCCGCCAGCGTGACCGGAAGGGTCCATTCGCGGAACGAGTACTTGCCGAGATCCTGGCCGAGCTTGGCCGCCACCCAGCTCTTGCCGTCATCGGCCGAGACGTCGACCGCCTTGATGCCGCTGCCGCCGTCGAAGGCGATGCCCTTGAGCGTCGTCTGGCCAGCCTTCACGCTGGTGCCGTCGGCGACGCTGGTGATGAAGGAGCGGACGTTGAAGCGGTTGATCGGCACCGTCGCCTTGGGCGCCGTGCCGGGCTCGATCATGGCGTTCTCGGTGTCGGGGATGCGATAGGCGCCCTTCATCCAGAAGCCGTCGTATTCTTTGTCGAGGACGGTGACCTCGTTGAGGTGCTTCATCCAGTAGGTGCCGTACCAGCCCGGCACGATCATGCGCACCGGGAAGCCGTTCAGCACCGGCAGGTCGGCGCCGTTCATCTGCCAGGCGATCATCACTTCGCCGTCGCGCGCGTGGTCGATGTCGAGCGCCTTGACGAACTTCGGCGTCTTGTCGATCACCGGCCCGTCGAAGCCCTCATAGGCAACCTGCTTGGCGCCGGCCTTGACGCCGGCCTGGTCGAGCACCGCCTTGAGCGGCACGCCGTGCCAGCGCGCATTGCCCATCGCGCCGTTGGCGAGCTGGCCGCCGGCGACGCGCGGCTCGGAGAAGCCGCGGCTGTTGCCCGAGCACTGGTTGACCGCGACCAGGTCGATCGCGGGCAGGCGCTTGAGGTCCGCGAGCTTGAGCTTCAGCGGCTTGTCGACCGCGCCCTTGATCTCGATCGTCCAGGTGTCGGGATCGATGTCGTCGAACGGGATGTTCGCCAGGTGATAGCGCACGAAGAACGCGTCATTCGGCGTGAGGACGCCTTCGTTGAACACCGAGAACGGCGTCTCGAGCTGCGGCGGCCGCTGGGTCAGGCCGATCATCGGCCGCTTCTGCGGATACTTCACGATCGGCCGCTCGCCGTTCTCGAACGGCAGCTTGATGGTGTCGGCCAGCGCCCTGAGCGGGCTCGCGCCAAGCGCCAGCGCGCTCGACGCCGTCATGAGCGTGCGTCTGTGGATCACATCGTTCCTCCCGAACCGTTATGCCGATTCTAGCCAACGCTTCGGCGCGGGACCAGTGCCAGCCACAGAGAGATCACCGTCGAGCCGATCGCGACGGCCTGCAGGGCGGACAAAGGTTCGTGAAGAACCAGCACGCCGCTGATGACGGCGACGATCGGGATGGCGATCGACGACAGCGCCGCGACCTGGGTCGGTAGGATCTTGACCAGGGCGAACCAGGTCGCGGTGCCGAGCGCCATCGGCACCGCACCGGTGTAGAGCGTCGCGGCGAGGGCCGCGGTCGAGGGCATGTGCTGCGGCCAGCCGTCGAGCACGACCATGCCCAGCGCCATCGGCGGCCAGCCGATCGCGACCTGCCAGAAGGTCAGCGACAGGCCCATGCCCGGCCAGGTCGTGCGCTTGACCACGAAGGTGCCGATCGCCCAGCAGAAGCCCGCGAACAGGCCCCAGAACAGGCCCTGCGGCGCGCTCGCATAGCTCCTGAAGTTCGGGATCATCAGCGCGATCACGGCGACCGCGCCGATCGCGATCGCCGCCAGCAGCCGGCCGTTGAGCGGCTGGCGATAGACCACGAAGCCCAGCAGCGCGACCCACAGCGGCATGGTGTAGGCCAGCACCGAGGCGTGACCCGACGGGATGTGGAGCACGGCGAGCGAGGTCGCGATGTTCCAGATGATCAGGTTCATCAGCGAGGCGAGGATCAGGGGCGGCCAGCGGCCCGCAGGGACCGTGAACGATTCGCCGCGCAGGCGCATCACCAGCCCGAGCACCACGAGCGCCATGCTGAGCACGCCGGTGCGGAAAGTGGCGACCGGCAGCTCCTGCAGCGCGATGTGGAACAGGGGCCAGTTGGTGCCCCAGACGAGCGTCAGCGCCGCCAGCAGCGCCAGCACCTTGAAGGAGACCTTGCGCACGAAGGGGGCTACGCCTGGTGCTCGTCCGGCGCCTGGAGGAAGCAGCCGTCGATGCGCCAGCTGCCGTCGGGCAGTTGCGTCATCGGGTAGAAGGCGGTGACCGGCCGGCCGTCGGGGCCGACGACATGGACCTTCTGCGCCGGCTGGCCGTGCAGGTCGACAATCTCGCGGAAGTCGAAGACCCTGGGCCGATAGACCGGCTGGTAGCCCTGCCGCACCATGTCCATGAAGATGTCGGCGCTGCCGAACATCCGCTGGATGCTGGGCGAGGCGAAGCCGAAGGCGGCGTCGCCGTCGTCGCGGCGGAAGGCCTCGACCTGGCGGCCGATCACGTCGCGGATCGCCGCCCGGTCGGCATCCGACAGCGCGGCATCCTGGGCCGCCGCCGGAACGACGGCCAGGGCCAGGAGCAGCAGGGCGAGCAGGCGGGCCACCATGGGACGGGGAGCTTAACGCCCGTTCGCAGCCTGCGAGAACGGAAATTGGGCCGAAATTCCAGCACGTCCCCGGCCTTGCATCGCCGGGGCAATTTCATTAGGTTGCGCGCCTTCGCCGACCCCCTCGCGGGGCGGCGGCCTGCGCGCCCGTAGCTCAACTGGATAGAGCATCTGACTACGGATCAGAAGGTTAGGAGTTCGAATCTCTTCGGGCGCGCCATTCTTTCAACGCTTAGGCTCTCGCCAGGCTCGGCCCGGCAACGCCTGAGCCTGCATTACCACTACTCTCTCACCAGTCTCGATACATGCTGAGGTGGCGGCGCCGTCACGCGCGATTCATCCGGCCAAGGCGGGTAGCCAGAAGAAGTACGCATTGAGCATGTAGAGGCCCGACAAGACGAGGGTAACACCACCGGCAGTCTCGAATAGACGCCGATATCTATCCAGGCCGCGCAAATTCTCGAGCCAACCGATGCTGATCGCGCCTATGGCCACCGGGAGGGCGCGTCCGACCGCGAAGGCGAGCAAGAGCAGCGCGCCAAGCCAAGGAGACGCCAATCCCACGGTCGCCCCAAGAAGGACAACGAGTGCAGGGGTGCAAATCGGGCAGATCGCAATGGAAAATATTGCACCAAGAACAAAGGCACTCCAGACCGCTGAAGGCCGACTCGCTTTCAGCGCAAACGCCGGCAGTGGCAGGCGCAGCCAGCCCGCCCACATCAGACCAAGCACAATGAGAAATGGCCCAAGCACGAGTCCCCACTCGCGCCCCAGCAGCGCCGCCACCCATCCGCCACCAAGCCCTGCCACAAAGCCCATAGCGGCGTGAACGAGCAGCATGCCAACGATAAACATCGTTCCAAAGAGGATGGCCTGCTTCTTCTCGCGGGCTTTCGTCACGTACGCGAGCGACACGGGGATAGAGGCCATCGCCACAGGATTGAAGCTGAAGAGAAGGCCAGCCAGGAATCCCACCCCGATCGCCGCCAAACCGGCCTGGGCGACTGCCTGCTGAAGAGCCTCCGGCTCCATCTCAACTCCCAGAAACAGTTCGGCGTAGAAGTGCGGCGCGCAACTGCTGCGGACTCGGCAAGGCCGAAAAGACAAGCTCGCCGTCGATCACCATGGCCGGCAAGGAAAGCACGCCCCGCTCGACGGCATGGTCCATCTCGTCGAGCACATTGATCTCGCACCATTCGACGTCCGGTCGCGCCGCCATCGCAGTGGCCTTCAGGTCCTCTCGTGCCGCCGCGCACTTGCTGCAGCCTGGGGCATGGAACAGCTCGACCTTCATCCGTCAGTGCGCATTTTCCATTGTCTGCTCCAAGGCCGCCAGGATCGTACATTCAGCCACTGGACGCCCCTTGCGGGTGCAATCGGCGATCAGCCGGTCAAGCGCTTTGGACATCGATGTCATGGCCTTGATCTTGTGTTCGAGCTGAAGCTTCTTCTCGATCGCTTGGTTGCGTACATCGTCGCAGCACGCGCGATCGCTGGTACGGAGTGTCAGAAGGTCCCGTATCTCAGCCAAGGTGAAGCCGCACTGCTGCGCTTGCTTGATGAACCGAATGCGCTTCACGGAGTCCTGGTCATAGAGGCGATAGCCGCTTGCACTCCTGGTTGCGGGCGAAATCAGGGCTTCCTCCTCGTAGTAGCGCAGGGTGTCGGCGCTGATTTCTGCGAGTGCTGCGAGCTTGCCGATCGTCAACATTCCCGACCTCCTGGGCGAGTCTAGACCTTGGAGTATACCCCAAGGTCAAAGCCCACTGAGGTCGCCGGATTCACGCACCCTGCGGCAAGGCGGCGGCAATGGGCCGCCCGACGCTGCCGATCGCCTCGAAAAATAGCCGTGGATTGCCCCAGAGCGAGTTGATGAAGATGGCGGTGACGCTCACCGCCATCGCGACCATGGCCCAGATCGGGTGGATAAGGCCGGTCGCGGCAAGCGGGATACCACCACCATTGAACATGAAGGCCAGGACGACGTTCTGAACCATCTTGCGATAGCTCCGGCTGCTGATGTCCCGCGCTTCGGAGAGAGCACTCAGTCGGTTGGATAGGATGATGATGTCCGCCGACTCCAAAGCGATATCGGTGCCGCCGCCCATGGCAATGCCGATATCGGCTTGCATCAAGGCAGGGGCATCATTTATGCCGTCGCCGACCATTGCCACGCGGGCATCGGCCTGCAGCCGGCGCACGATCGCGGCCTTGTCCTGTGGCAGAACGCCGGCATGCACGTCGTCTATGCCGACCTCCCTGCCAATGCGTCGTGCCGCCCGCTCGTTGTCGCCCGTGACAAGAACTGTCGAGAGGCCAGCCTTGCACAGGGTCGCGACCGCCGAAGCGGCGTCCGGCCGAACCGTGTCGCCCACGGCGACGATGCCCAGCAACCGCCCCTCTTTCGCTACGGCGATAACAGTGCGGCCGGCTGCTTCGAGGGCCCCAGTCTTCTCCTCAAGGGTGCCGAGGGCGACATTCCGCTCCGACATGAATCGGGGGCTACCAACGATCACCTCCGCGTCGCCAATGCGCGCGATGACACCTCGTCCGGGGAATGCTTCGAAGGCCTCCACATCCGGCGGCGTGATCGAACGCTCAAAGGCTGCTTTGACAAGTGCCTGGGCGAGCGGATGCTCTGATCGGGTTTCCGCCGCGGCGGCTACAGCGAGAAGCTCGTGCTCTTGTCCCGCCAGCGCTTCGATTTCTCGCACCGTGGGGCGCCCCTCGGTCAGGGTTCCCGTCTTGTCGAGGACGATCTTCTCGACGAGGCGAAAGCCCTGGAAGGCCTCGCCCGTCCGCATGAGGACGCCACGCTCTGCTGCCTGGCCTGCGCCGCGAACAATGGACAGCGGTGCCGAGATGCCGACGGCGCAGGGGTAGCCCATGACCAAGACACTCAAACCGGCAAAGACGGCACGCTCCACGTCGGCGTGGCCGGTGCTCAGCCATGAGCCGATCAGCCAGCCGACGACAGCCAAGGCTGCAACGATCAGGACGGTCGGCGTGTAAATGCGCAACACACGATCCACCAGATGGAGGATTCCGGGTTTCAGCGCCCGCGCGTCCTCGACATGGCGGATGACATGCTGGAGGAAGCTGCCTTCGCCTACGGCCGTTGTCTTCACCAGCAGCGTGCCGCTGCCGTTGATCGAGCCGCCGATGACAGGATCACCCTCTCGCCTTTCGACCGGAAGAGACTCGCCGGTCACCAGTGACTGATCGACCCCCGAGTAACCGCTTACGACAACGCCGTCGGTCGGAATGCGCTCGCCGGGGCGGATGCGCACATGGTCGCCAATTTTTACCTCCTCAATCGGAACTTCGAGCTCCTGGCCGTCGCGGACGACGCGGGCGGTCGCGGGCCGAAGGTCGAGCAGCCGTTTCACGGCCTGCGAGCTGCGGGTCTTGACGATCAGCGACAGCCACTCCGAGAAAATGTGGTAGGTGCCGACCATGACCGACACCGAAAAGAACGCGGCAGTCGGATAGTCAGGCCTGTCCAGGAGCAGGCCGATGATACCGCCGGCGATGCCGGCAAAAGCACCGATCTCGAGCAGGACGTGTTGATTGAGGATGCCACGCCGCAAGGCTTGGAAAGCCATGCGCAGGATGTGCTGGCCCACGCCGAAGACGAGGACCAGAGCAAGAGCGCCGGCGAGCCAGGGCGCGACCGAGGTCAGATGTCCTGCGAGATTGAGATAGAGCAGTGAGAGGGCCATGACCGCGAGACCTGCTGCCGCGCCGACCGCCGCCCACAAGCCCGTCGACCGGAGGACGAAAAACACAAAGGCCCCGAGGCTGAGGCAGACCAGCGCCGGCAGGAAGCCGATCCATCCTACTGTCGGATCGGCAATGATCGGAATCGTCGCGACCGTAAGGACGACGGCAAGAACAAACCGCCGCGCCTCGTGGACCAGGTCACGTTCCTCTTCCTCGTAGGCCCTGAGCTTGCGCGGATCGGAGATCGTGTAGCCGATGTCCTTCAAGGTCTGCAGCAGCTGCTCGGGCCGCGCGATGGATGGATCGTATTCGACGAGCGCCTGCTCGTGCGTGAGGCTGACCGCGACCTTGTCGACTCCTGGCATTCGACCAAGCGCCTTCTCGATGGTGCCGGTACAGAGCGAGCAATGAAGGCCGCCGATGCGAGCGCGGATTTTCCGCCGATCCGGTCGGCCTGCCGGTTCCTCGCTCCAGGGTCGGAATGGCGCCGAAACGCTTTCTGCAATGCTCATGTCAGCCTCCCTCGGAATCGCGTCCGACGACGCGGAATCCCGGCTGCTGAACCACTGAAACCAACTGGTCTTCGCGAGTCGTGTTCGGGTCGTAGAGAATGCGGGCCCGACTTTCGTCGAAGGAAACCGAGACTGCCTGCACACCCGGCTGCTTCTCGACCAAGGACTTGATGGTTTCGGCGCAGCCACCGCAGTGCATGCCCTCGATCTTCAACGTGTCCGTCTTCATCTGATCGCTCCCAATCGAACCAAGCGGATGTTAGCGCTTGGAGTTAACCCCAAGGTCAAATGAGGAATGGAGAAGCGTTGTGTTTCACGACTGCGGAGTGCCGAGCAATGTCCCCAGATAGTGGTATTGGACATCATATCATTCAGTGATAATATGTTTATATGACCTTACAAACCCGCCGCACCCGCGCCTTCACCCCGATGGCGGAACATGCCCGGCCAACCGCGCTGCGGCGGAAGGCCGAAACGATGGCGAAGCTGTGCCGCGGCCTCTCCGATCCTTCTCGCCTGTCGATCTTGGAGGCACTGCGTTCGGGCGCCCTGGCCGTCGGTGAGATCGTGGCGTTGACCGGCCTGGCTCAGTCCAATGTCTCCAACCACCTCGGGTGTCTCTATGACTGTGGCCTCGTCCGGCGCGAGCAGGAGGGCCGCTTCGTCCGCTACAGCCTGAGCGACCCGCGCGTCGAGATGCTGCTTCGTCTCTCCGAGGAACTCCTGGCTGATCGCGCCCGCGGTGTCATCGCCTGCACACAGATCGGCGGCGAGGAGGAGCCATGCTGAAACGCACCGAGACGACATCCGCCGCGCCGGCCGAAGGGTGCTGCAATGACTCTTGCGGCTATTCCACAGGCGTTACGTCGCCTGGCCCGAAGCCGGCCATGGGCTCCGACGCGGACTGTGGCTGTCAGGAGACGCTGCCCGTCGGCCTTTCGGCTGCCGCTTGCGCCGATGAGGCTTGCGCTTGTCATGCAACTCCTGACGACGCGGGCACCTCGAGCAACCGCCTTGCCGGGCTCTCGAGTACCCTGCTTTGGGGCTTCGGCCTGGTGCTTGGCATTGTCGTGCTTCTGGCCGTCCTCGGCGAGTGGTTCGGCCTGCTCGACCGTCTGGAGGATTTCGTTCCGTGGCCAGTCTGGACCACTGTTGTGGTGCTCGGCGGCTACCCGATCTTCCACAACGTGATGCGCGCGGCGCTCCGGCGTCGGATCACGTCGCACACCTTGATGACCGTCGGCATGCTTGCCGCGGTTGTCACAGGGCAGTGGGCCGCCGCTGTGCTGGTCGTGTTCTTCATGCGCCTCGCCGATCAGATCGAGCACTACACGGCAACACGCGCGCGGCGCGCGGTGCGTGACCTGACCGCAATGGCGCCCGAGACCGCGCGCATCGAGCGGGACGGATCAGAGATAGAGGTGCCGATCGCACAGGTGCAGGTCGGCGACATCGTGGTGGTCCGACCAGGTGAGAAGATCCCGGTCGATGGGGAGGTGCTCGACGGTCAGGCGACCGTCGACCAAGCCGCCATCACCGGCGAGTCGATGCCCGTCGAGGCTGGGCCGGGGTCCCGGGTCTTCGCCGCCAGCTTCGCTCGCCTTGGAAGCATGCGGGTGCGGGCAGCCGGTGTCGGCGCGGACACGACCTTTGGTCGGGTCATCCGGATGGTCGAGGAAGCCGAGCGCCACAGGGCCCCGGTGCAGCGGATCGCTGACAGGTTCGCGACCTGGTACCTGCCATTCGTCATCGCCATCGCCATCCTCACCTTCGCGGTGAGCCACGACCCGCTCGCGACGGCTGCGGTGCTGATGGTTGCCTGTTCCTGCTCCTTCGCCATGGCGACGCCTGTGGCGATGATCGCCTCGATCGGCGCCTCGGCGCGCCGCGGCCTGCTGATCAAGGGCAGCAAGTATGTGGAGCTGTTGGCCAAGGCCGACGTCGTGCTGCTCGACAAGACCGGCACGCTCACCCTCGGCAAGCCTGCCATCACCGACGTGGTGGCCCTCGACGAGGCGTTCGACAGTGACGGCCTGCTACAGCTCGCCGCGACTGCGGAGCGCTATTCGGAACACCCGCTCGCCGCGGCCGTGCGCGAAGTCGCCACGGCGCGAGCGTTGCGTCTCGGCGATCCAAGGGAGTTCCAGGCGATGCCGGGCCAGGGCGTGTGCATGCGGGCAGCGGACGGCGCGGTCATTTCGGTCGGCAGCCGGCGCATGCTGCCGGAACATGCGATCCCACCGATCGCAGCCAAGTTCGAGGCTCAGGGCAAGACGCTACTATTCGTTGCGCGCAATAAATCAGCGATTGGAATGCTGGCCGCGCGGGATGTCATGCGCGCGGAAGTCCCGGCCGCGCTGGCCGAACTTACGACGCTCGGCATCGTGCGCATCGAACTGTTGACCGGCGACAACGAACGCACGGCCGCGGCTCTGGCCGGCACGCTCGGCATCGCTTACCGCGCCAACTTGCTTCCCGAAGACAAGATCGCGATCGTTAAGGCGCACCAGGCCGAAGGGCGGGTCGTCGTGATGGTGGGCGATGGTGTCAACGACGCGCCGGCGCTGGCGCAGGCCGATGTCGGCATTGCCATGGGCGCCGCCGGCAGCCCGGTCGCGATCGAGGCAGCTCACATCGCCCTGATGCGCGAGGACTGGCGACTTGTTCCCGAGGTCTTCCGTATTGCCAAGCGTACCATGCGCGTTGTCCGCCTGAACCTTGGTTTCACTATGGTCTACAACCTGACGGGACTCGCGCTCGCCGCTTTCGGGCTCCTGCCGCCGGTCTTTGCGGCCGCAGCCCAGTCAGGCCCGGATTTCGGCATCCTGGCAAACTCGACACGCCTGCTGCGCCACACGAAGGGAGACCGGACGGTGGTTTCGTCCGCCGCTGAGGCAACGAAACCTGCGCCGCGGGCGCCGACGAGCTTTGCCGGCGTGCCTCGCCATCGCGCACCGAGCGTCCGGTCGTAGGGAACGTGTCCCGTCAGACGCAGGAAATTGGCGATCGAGTATGAGTTCCTCAGGATCGCCTGCGACGCGCCGGCGCAGCAGGAACTAACATTCAGTGAAAACTTGGCACATCTCTTCCTTTACCCTTGGAAGCCGGTCGGTCGGATGGATTGCAGGCGCGCTCCTCTTGTCCGTTGCGGTTGCTGCGTTCTACCTGGGGTTCGATTGGAACCAAGGCCTTCGCGTTGATCCGACGAATGTCGCTCAAGTCGAGCTCGGCAAGCGGATTTACATGGAGGCTTGCGCGAGCTGTCACGGCGCCTCCCTGGAGGGCCAGCCAAATTGGCGAAAGCGACTACCGAGCGGGAGATTGCCAGCGCCCCCTCATGATGCGTCTGGTCACACCTGGGAACATCCCTACGAGGCACTCTTCAGGACAGTGAAGTACGGGCCGCGAGCATATCCCCCTGGATATCAGACCGACATGCCGGCATTCGAGAACCGCCTGACCGACAGCGAAATCGCCGCGAGCCTGGCGTTTATCGCGAGCACTTGGCCCCGCGAAATTCGGGCCAAGAGAGCCCGCATGGATGCTCGTCCGCAACATTTGCAGTGACGGGTGTGAACCGCCCCGGGTTTGCCGGAGGCTGTTTGCTTTGAGTCACGCCGCCATGGCTGGTTGGTCCAGCATGGCGTAGTAGTACTCTTCGGCCTCGGCCGGCGGGATGTTGCCGATGGGCTCCAGCAGCCGGCGATTGTTGAACCAATCGACCCATTCCAAGGTCGCGAACTCGACGGCTTCGAACGACCGCCACGGCCCGCGCCGATGGCTGACCTCGGCCTTGTAGAGACCGTTGATGGTCTCGGCCAGAGCATTGTCGTAGCTGTCGCCGACGCTGCCCACCGACGGCTCGATGCCGGCTTCGGCCAGGCGTTCGGTGTATTTGATCGAGACGTATTGGCGGCCTCGGTCGCTGTGATGCACGAGCCCGCCGCGATGGAGGGGCCGCCGGTCATGCAGAGCCTGCTCCAGGGCGTCGAGCACGAAGCCCGCGTGCGCCGTTCGTGACGCACGCCAGCCAACGATCCGCCGCGCGTATGCATCGATGACGAAGGCGACGTAGACGAAGCCCGCCCAACTCGCCACATAGGTGAAGTCGGAGAGCCACAGCGCATTCGGGCGCTCCGCCTTGAACTGCCGATTGACGTGGTCCAACGGACACGGCGTCGCCTTGTCACTGATCGTGGTTCTGACCGGCTTGCCGCGGATCACGCCCTGCAAACCAATGGTTTGCATCAGCCGTGCCACCGTGCAGCGGGCAACGTCGTGGCCCTCACGCTTCAGCTGCCGCCAGACCTTGCGCACGCCATAGACCCCGAAGTTCTCCTCGAACACCCGCCGAATCCCTGGAATCAAGGCGTCATCCCGCCTCGCCCGCGGCGACAATCTGGACGGATCAGCGCGCTTGGCGGCATGCGCATAGTAGGTCGAGGGGGCGATCGGCAGCACCCTGCAGATCGGCTCGACCCCATAGGCCCCGCGGTGATCGTCGATGAAGGCGATCATGGCTTGTGTCGGCGGTCGAGCTCCGCCTGGGCAAAACACGCGCTCGCCTTGCGCAAAATCTCATTGGCCTGGCGAAGCTCCCGGTTCTCCCGCTCGAGCGCCTTGAGCCTGGCTGCCGTGTCGCCGGTCAGGCCAGGCTTGTGCCCGCCGTCGCGCGCGGCCTTCTTCACCCACTCGTTCAGCGTCTGCGACGTGCAGCCTATCTTGCCCGCTATCGAGACGATCGCCGCCCACCGCGACGCATGCTCAGGCTCGTGATCCAGCACCATCCGCACCGCACGGTCGCGGACCTCAGGCGAAAACTTGTTCGTTGTCTTGCTCGTCATGGCTCCACCTTCTCAGGAGTTGGAGCCTCCGACAAACCCGGGCCGGTTCAGCTTTCTGCTGTGATCCGCAGTGAGAACGAACAGGGGAAGTCCGTCGCACGCGCTCAGACGGGCGACTCATGCGCTCCGCCCCTCGGCCTCGTAGGCCAGTCGGATATTGAGAGCCGCAGCAGCTTGGTCGGACGTTACAGCGGCGTAGCAATTCAGGACTTGGTCGATCGTGTCGGGCTCGTGGCCCGTGATGGCACGGATCGGCTCACGCGGGACGCCAGCGAATGGTTCAGCGTGATGCAAGTGTGTCGCGTCGTGCGCATCGTTAGGTTCTTCGTCGGCAGCCTCAGAGCATCCTCGGGATTGAGGCCGACGTAGTAGCGCGTCTCGGAGCTTGAGTGCTTCCTGGCGAGACGACACGCCGTTGCCCTGGCGGCAGCGACCTCCGCACAACCGTTGAGATGAACGCGCCACGCACCTCGCCGATCGGAATCCGATCGGGCCGCAGCGAGATGTCGATCTCTCGTACTCAGGACAGATCGATACCTCGTCCAACCCTCGGCCGGCCGCCATACGCGACGCCGGTGGGGGCGGGCCTCCGGTCGGGCTACGCCCTCCTTTCGACCCACCCTCACCGGCGCTTTCTCATCCTGATTGTCGCTCAGTTCTCACCTTGATTGTCGCCGTGCAGCCTTTCTCTCTTGTGCGCGATCGGACCAGGTACGCTGCGGGTGCGCCTAGGCCTGGGCAAAGTCGAAGCGGCTCGCGCCGCGCCTTACGCTCGCTCCCTCTCCCTCCGGCTGTGCCCTACGCTGCGCCCGGTTGCGATCGCTGGCGGGTGGAGGAGGCATGGGCCCGGCGGCGCTCGCGTGCCTATTGGGCCGACCGGCCACCCTACCCGGGGGAAAGACAGCGAGCCCGTGCTGCGATCGGTCGCTCACATGCGGACTCAAAAACGTCCATGAACCCCCAACGTGCTCCCGAGGCTCGCTCAACGTGGTCCTAGGGAGACCCTCAGGGGCAACCGGGGCGGCCCAGCAGGTGCATTGAGTGGGCATGACAGCCGAGCGACAGACCAAGCGCCACCGCGGCATGTCAGCACTCCCCTGCCGTGGCGAAGCCGATGCAGGCGCCCGGACATGACAGGCCGGCCAGCGCCTGGCCTCCGCCGTGGTCGGACAGGAGCGCGGCAAACAGCAGGAAGAGATAGGCGATGGAGAACACGAACAGGCGCTGGGCCACCTGCGCGTCGCCTTCGCGACTTCTGTTGAGCCGCAACGCGATGCCAACGAAGAGCGCGCCGCAGATGGCTGCGATCGCGCCATAGAGCGCACCAGCAAGCCCCAGCCCGCACGGCAGCAGCGAAGCCGGGAACAAGAGAAGGCTGTAGAGCAGGATCTGCCGCTTGGTCGCCCTGCGGCCGGCGACGACCGGAAGCATGGGTACGCCCGCGCGCGCATATTCGTCGCTGCGATTGAGTGCCAGTGCCCAGAAATGGGGCGGCGTCCACAGAAACACGATCAGGAACAGCACTAGCGACTCGAGCGCGATATCGCCGGTGGCTGTGGTCCAGCCGATCACCGGCGGCAGTGCGCCGGCGGCCCCGCCGATGACGATGTTGTGCGGCGTGCGCCGCTTCAGCCACACCGTGTAGACCACGACGTAGAAGAGGATCGTGAAGGCGAGCAACCCGGCCGCCACCAGATTCGTGGCGAGCGCAAGCACGACGACGCTGCTACCGGCAAGGACAAGCCCGAACGCAAGCGCTTCGCCCGGCCCAACCCTGCCACTGGGAAGAGGCCGACTCGCGGTGCGTGTCATGAGGGCGTCGATGTCGGCGTCGTACCACATGTTGAGCACGCCGGCGGCGCCGGCTCCCGCGGCAATGGCAAGGACTGCAATGCACGCGCTCAGCGGGGCGAGATCACCGGGAGCAATGGTCAAACCGACGATGGCGGTGAAGACGGCGAGCATCATCACTCTGGGCTTCGTCAACGTGACGAAGTCAGCCAGGCGGCGGCGTTGCTTCGAGGCAAAAAAGGAGGTGCTTTCCATCGCCTGTTCCTGATTGGCATCGCAACGAGACATACGCCTTGGCCGTCATCGCCCGACGACGAAGAAGGCCAGCCGGCTGAACAGCGTATAGTTCGATTCGAAGACCATGATCCCGACGAAGACCAAGACCAGCGTCGGCGGGACGATGATCGCGTAGAGCAGCGCCAGGCGCTCCCAAGCCATGTGCATGAAGACCGCGACGATCAGGCTGGCCTTCAGGACCATAAAGAGCAGGATCAGCCCCCAGCGCAGATAGCCGACAAGGCCGAAATAATCGACCAGGTAGGAGCAGGTGCTCAGGACGAACAGCCATCCCCACACCACCAGATACAGCTTGATCGGATGATGTTGTTGCGCCTCGATGCGGGCCACCTGTGACATGTCGGCGTCTCACCAGAGATAGAACAGCGCAAAAATGAACACCCAGACGAGATCGACGAAGTGCCAGTAGAGCCCCGTGATCTCGACGACCTCGTAGTTTCCCTTCCGGCTCGTAAAAAAGCCGCGGCGCTCCCGGTCGAAGTCGCCCCGCCAGGCCTTGCGGGCCATGATGATCAGAAAGATCACACCGATCGAGACGTGCGTGCCATGGAAACCCGTGATCATGAAGAAGCTCGAGCCGAACTGGGCGGCGCCCCAGGGATTCCCCCACGGCCGAACGCCTTCCGCGATCAGCTTCGACCATTCGAACGCCTGCATGCCGACAAAAGTCGCGCCGAGCAGCGCAGTCGCCAGCATCAGGATCGCTGTCCTCAGGCGGTCACGGCGATAGCCGAAGTTGACGGCCATCGCCATCGTGCCGCTGCTACTGATCAGTATGAAGGTCATGATGGCGATCAGGATCAGCGGGATGTGGCGGCCGCCGATGTTGAGCGCGAAGACCTCGCTCGGATTGGGCCAGGGTTCGACGGTCGACATCCTGACCGTCATGTAGGACAGCAGGAAGCAGGAGAAGATGAATGTGTCGCTGAGGAGGAAGATCCACATCATGGCCTTCCCCCAGGAGACGTTCTTGAAGGCCCGCTGGTCGGATGACCAGTCCGCCACGATCCCTTCCCAGCCGGCAGGGCGGCTGATGCCGGCTCCCGGGTCGGTTCGCGGCAGGTCGACCATCGATCCCTCTTAGGTCAGCAATCCGCGACAGAACGCGACGAGATCGTCCGTCCAGCGCATGAGGAAACTGAAGAGGACGAGCCAGACCAGGAGCAGGAAGTGCCAGTAGACGGCGCAGAGCTTCACGCTGCGGGCGAGGGCGCCCAACGCCCGCGGCGTGCATGCCGCGGAGAGGACAACCGCCTTGATGGTCGTCCGGCATAGCGCAACAAGCCCACCCAACACGTGCAGGCCATGGAGCGCGGTGAGCAGATAGAAGAAGGCGATTGATGGGTCGGCGGCCGTGAAACGGCCCGAGGCGGCGAGTTCGCGCCATGCCAGCAACTGCCCCGCAAGGAAGCCGAATGAGGCGGCACCGGCGGCGAACAGGCCGAATCTGATCGCGTCATGCTCGCCCCGACGGGCGGCGATCACGGCCGTCTGCAAGGAGACGCTGCTCATGATCAGCAGGCCCGTGCTGAACCACAGCACGGTCGGCATGGGCAGCGACTGCCAATCCGCCATGCCCTTACGCATGGAGTAGGCGCTGACGAGGAGCGAGAACAACGAGCCGGCGACGACGAGGAAGGCTCCAAGGCCGATCCCCGTCGGGCGGACCGATGGTTCTGCGCCACGCGCGTCGCCGCTCACCCCGACCTCCAGCCAGGGCTTGGCGGTCAGCCCCTGACGTGACAGCCACCAGCCGGCAAGAATCGCGATCAGGGCGATGAAGATGACGGTCACGACCATGGCGCACGTCTCCTCATGCGGTCCGCGGCACCGGCGGCTGGTTCTGCGGCAGGAAATCCTGCGCGGCGCCAGGGACGCTATAGTCGTAGGCCCAGCGATACGCTACCGGAAGGGTCTTGCCCCAGTTGCCATGCCCGGGCGGCGTTTGCGGCGTCTGCCATTCGAGCGTGGTCGCACCCCAGGGGTTGCCACCGGCCGGGCGGCCTCTCCTGAGGCTCCTGACGAGATTGAACACGAAGACGAGTTGGGCGGCGCCAACGATCAAGGCGACGACCGTGATGAAGGCATTCAGCGTTGCGGTAGAAGGCGGAACAAAAGCCATCTCGCCCATTTCGTAGTACCGGCGCGGCACGCCCATCAGCCCTACGTAGTGCAATGGGAAGAAGATCGCGTAGGCCCCAAGGAATGTGACCCAGAAATGGAGCTTTCCGAGCGTATCGCTGAGAAGCCGACCCGTGACCTTCGGGTACCAATGGTAGATCCCGCCGAAGATGGCGAAAATCGGCGCGATGCCCATCACCATATGGAAATGAGCGACGACGAACATCGTGTCGGACAGAGGCACATCGACGACGACATTGCCGAGGAACAGGCCGGTGAGCCCGCCATTCACGAAGGTGACGATGAAGGCGAGCGCGTACAGCATCGGCACCGTGAGGTGGATGTCGCCGCGCCAGAGCGTGAGAACCCAGTTGTAGACCTTGATGGCGGTGGGGATGGCGATGATCAGGGTCGTGGTGGCGAAAAAATATCCGAAGGCGGGGTGCATGCCGCTCACATACATGTGGTGCGCCCAGACGAGGAAGCTCAGCGCGCCGATCGCCACGAGCGCCCATACCATCATGCGGTAGCCGAAGATGTTCTTCCGCGCGTGGGTGCTGATCAAGTCGGAGATGATGCCGAAGGCAGGAAGCGCGACGATATAGACCTCGGGATGGCCGAAGAACCAGAACAGGTGCTGGAACAGGATCGGGCTCCCTCCCCCATAGGGCAGTTGCTCGCCCATCGACACGATGGCCGGCATGAAGAAGCTCGTGCCGATGACCCGGTCGAGCAGCATCATCACGCTGCCGACAAAGAGTGCCGGGAAGGCGAGCAGCGCCAGGACGGTGGCCGTGAAGATGCCCCAGACCGTGAGCGGCATGCGCAGGAGCGTCATACCCCTCGTGCGCCCTTGCAGCACGGTTACGACATAGTTCAGCCCACCCATGGTGAAGCCGACGATGAAGAGCATCAACGACACGAGCATCACGATGATGCCCCATTGCTTGCCCGGTGTGGTGGCGAGGATCGCCTGCGGCGGGTAGAGGGTCCAACCCGCTCCCGTCGGTCCGCCCGGCACGAAGAAGCTGGCGACGAGAACCAGCACGGCGAGCAGGTAGACCCAGTAGCTCAGCATGTTCACGTAGGGGAAGACCATATCCCGCGCGCCGAGCATCAGCGGGATGAGATAGTTGCCGAAGCCCCCGAGGAACAAGGCCGTCAGAAGATAGATGACCATGATCATCCCGTGCATGGTCATGAACTGATAGTAGCTATCCGCGTCGATGAAGGAGAGCAGTCCCGGAAAACCGAGCTGCAGCCGCATCAGCCAGGACATGACGAGGGCCACCAGGCCGATCGACAGCGCCGTTATGGAGTACTGAATGGCGATGATCTTCGCGTCCTGGGAGAAGACATACTTCGTGATCCAGCTCTTCGGGTGATAGAGCTCGACGTCGGCGACTTCGGCGACCGACAATGATTGGATAACGTTGCTCGTGTCATCGGTCATGGGAACGTCTCCCATTTCCTGTCAGTTGAAGGTTCCTGTTCTGGGGTTCATTTCGTATCCATCGTTAGTTCCCCGCATCCGCCCTGACCGGCGCTCGGAGTTGAGCGAAGCTTTTTTGCTGCAGCAGCCACGTCCGGTGTTCGCTCTCCAGTTCGACCACGACACTGCCGCGCATATGGGAGTGGCCGGTGCCGCAGAGCTCCGCGCAGAGCACCTCGAAAGTGCCAACCCGCGTTGGTGTGAACCAGTAGTAGGTGACGGTGCCGGGAATCATGTCCATCTTGGCGCGGAACTCGGGCACGTAGAAGTCGTGCACGACGTCGAGGGAGCGCAGCAGGATCTTGACCGGCTTGCCGAGCTCCAGGTGAAGCGGCTCGCCCTGGACGATGACGTCGTCTTGCCCGTGCGGATCCTTCGGATCGATGCCTAGCGGGTTGTCCGGGCTGACATAGGCAACGTGGGATGCGCCGAGCCGGCCATCCGCGCCCGGCAAGCGGTAGCTCCACTGCCATTGCTGGCCGACAACCTCGACCGTGACGGCGTCGTCCGGCACCGTGACGAACTGGTGCCAAACGACGAGGCCGGGGGCAAGCATCGCCGCGACGCCGATGCCCGTGCCGATCGAGAGCCACCATTCGAGCCTCGTGCTCTCGGGCTGATAGGCGGCGCGGCTGCCCTCGCGATGCCGGAACCGGAAAACGCAATAAGCCATGAACAACACGACGGCAGCGAAGACGACGCCGGTGATCCAGAAAGTGATGAGAATGGTGTCGTCGATATAGGCCCAGTTGGAGGCGATCGGCGTCCACCACCACGGACTCAGGAGGTGGAACACCACCGAGCCGAGCACGATCAGAGCCAGTGCGACCGCAGTACGCATCCCAACCTCGCCACAGGCGGCACCTTGCGGTGTCAGGAAACGCGTTTCTTCTTGAAATAAAAGTCACACCACAGTTCGACAGGCCGGCCGGTCCGCGGCCTGAAGCGGTCGGCGCCGATGAAAGCAGAGTCGGCAAACACCCCCTGCAAGGCGCCTGCTCGCCGGAGCGCGCCCCAAGGCTTCAACCGTTGCTTCCACTTCGCCATAGTCGAACCATTGGTTCGCTGGGACGATCGCGCGTTAGCGGCGACACAACTCCCACCGTAGCCTCAAGGCAACCAAAGCCTTCAGCCTGCACTTACCGGATATTGTCGGTACCCCTACTGTGGTTGTCAATTTAAAGCCGGGCCGAAGACCGGCGCCCGTACTGCCGTCGAGCGCCGATCCGGTTATTTCTTCTTTCCGTCGGCGGCGAACTGGTTGAGGAAAACGACGATATCGTCGATTTCCTTGTCGGTTTTGAGGCCCGGGAAATCCATCTTGGTGTTGGGGATTTTCGCTTTCGGCCCCTTGATGTACTCCCGGAACGTAGCTTCGTCCCAAACGATGCCGGAATTCTTGTTGGCGGACGAATAGCTGAAGCCTTCGACAGATCCAGCCCGCCGGCCGAAAAGGCCATTCAGCTTCGGCCCGACGGCGTTCTTCGCGGTTTCTCCGATCTGGTGGCAACGGATGCAGTGGAAAGAAAAAATCTTCTGACCTGCGCCGGCATCGCCGGCCGCCGCGGCCGGAGGTGTCAGCGCCGCAAGAATCAACGAAGCCATCAAGGTCCAACGCACCATCGAAGTTCTCCCTGGAACTCGAAGGTGGCCTTTCCGCCGCACCGGCGGCCGAGCCGCACAACCTAGCAATGCGCTTATACTATCGCCGGCCCCTCCAATTCAGAGGCGACGGGCGTCACTTCGATCATGTCCCCGCGCTCACCGCGGCGCAGCTGGTAAGGCCAAAGCACGAAGGCAATTGTCGTTCGGCGCAAACGTCCGGCGGAACACCTTCAGTTCAACAATAGGCCCTTTCCGTCGGCTAAGCTAGCGCCGGACCCTGGAGCCTTTTTCTGTCCCTCCCTGAATCGGCTGGGCTTCCCCGGCGTGGACGGATGGGCCCCGGCCACCGTGCTGGGCGGGAGGCCAGCAGCGATGGCGGAGGTTACTCATTGGATCTCGGGGAGCGCGTCGTGGCCGCGATCGCAGACGGTCAGCCCTGCCGGGGCGGGTGGCGTCATCGTTCCGGGCGGGCGCGGCGAGACTGGCGAAGTGGTCGCAGTGGGCGCGCGCCTCTGGCAGGCCCGGCGGCCTGACCTGTCAGGGCAAGCGACCATACCCGCCGGAAGGGGAGCGTGACTGGCCGCGGCGCCAGCTGTCGCGCCCTCGCGGAAAGCCTGCTCAAATCTCTCCACATGGCGGCCAAACAGGCGTAGAATTTTCGCGTGGTGGATCGCGGCACGTTCGTGGTCACTGTCGCCGCGACCTCCGGACTTCCTGTTCGAGAGGAGGCAGACATGGTCGCGCAGATCCGCAATCCCATCGAATGGGCTTGGGATCACCTCAAGCAGACCGGCCACGCGATGGAGGAGACGGCCCACACGGTCGAAGGCGCCTGGGAAAGCCGGGACGCGGTCGCGCCGATGGTCCGCCGCATCCATGCCGCCGACATCGGCGATGCGCTTGCCAAGGGCGTCAAGGATTTCGGGGCCTGCCGCACGGACGTCATCTTCCTCTGCCTCATCTATCCCGTCGCCGGCCTCGTCATATCGCGCATGGCCGCCGACTACGGCATGGTGGCGCTGGTCTTCCCGCTGATCTCGGGTTTCGCCCTCGTCGGCCCGCTGTTCGGTCTCGGCCTCTACGAGATGAGCCGGCGGCGCGAGATGGGCATCGGCACCGGTTGGGCGGACGCTTTCGCCGTGGTGCGCGCACCAGCGATCGGGGCGATCGTGGTGCTGGGTGCGCTACTGTTCGGGCTGTTCTGCCTGTGGCTGTTCACAGCCAACCTCATCTACATCGTGACCCTCGGGCCCGATTCGCCGGTCTCGGCCACCGCCTTCGCCCGCGATGCGCTGACGACGCCGGCGGGCTGGACGATGATCGTGGTCGGCTGCGGCGTCGGCTTCCTGTTCGCCCTCGTGGCGCTGGTGATCGGCGTCGTCTCCTTCCCGCTGCTGCTCGACCGCAACGTCGGCGTCGGCACGGCCGTCGCCACCTCGGTGCGCGTCGTGCTCACCAATCCCGGACCGATGGCGATGTGGGGCCTGATCATCGCGGGCTCCCTGGTGATCGGCGCCATCCCCCTGCTGGTCGGCCTCGCCATCGTGCTGCCCGTGCTCGGGCACGCGACCTGGCATCTCTACCGCAAGGTGGTGAGTTGAAGTGGCGCTGATTTAGCAAGCCCACGGTTACCGTCAGCTTGGCCCAGGTAAAGGCGAAATTCAGCGAACTGCTGGCCGTTCGAATTCAAAGGGTGCGTCGAGATTTGTGCGGAGGCCGAGCCGGCCGTGTCAACATGCGCCCCAGATGCGCTGCCGCAGGTGATCCCGGCCGAGGCGTCGCCCCATGCCTGGATTTTCAATCGTGCGACTGGTATCCGAAATCAGGCGGTGAAGGCGAACGCACTGTAGCAGTTGCGAACAGCCGAACCTGACCCAGTTGGCTTTTCACGGCCCTCGCCAGCCGAGAATGACGCGCAACAAGGGGCCGATTTTGGCGCAGAACACGGCCTGAACCGTGCGACGCTGGACGCCCCAAAAGTCCGATAGCTCAATGATTTTTCTATTTCTGGCCTTCTAGCTACGGATCAGAAGGTTAGGAGTTCGAATCTCTTCGGGCGCGCCATTATCTCTCCATCAGGGCCTCTCGCTAGACGTGAAGGGCTTCGCCCAGCGCGCGCAAGCTTGCTTCGTGGAACGCTTCTCCAAGCGTCGGATGGGCGTGGATGGTGCCGCCGATGTCTTCCAGCCGCGCGCCCATCTCGAGCGCGAGGCCGAAGGCACCCGATAGTTCCGATACGCCCGCGCCCACGGCGGCGATGCCGAGGACCAGATGATTGTCGGCCCGCGCGGTCACGCGCACGAAGCCTTCCTCGGCACCGAGCGTCAGCGCGCGGCCATTGGCCGACAGTGGAAACATCCCGACATGCACTTCGTGGGCGGCGGCGCGGGCGGCCTCGGGCGAGAGGCCGACGGTGACGATCTCAGGATCGGTGAAACAGACGGCGGGGATCGCGACGGGATCGAACACGCGGCCATGGCCGGCGATGATCTCGGCCACCGCGACGCCCTGCGCCATGGCACGATGCGCCAGCATCGGCTCGCCGGTCAGATCGCCGACCGCCCAGACGTTGTACATGGACGTCGCGCACCGTTCGTCGATCCGCACGAACGCGCCGTTCATCGTGAGATCGAGCCGGTCGAGGCCGAGGCCGGCCGTGCGTGCGCGCCGGCCCGTGGCGACGAGGACCTTGTCGGCCGGGATGTCGCGCCCGGCGCCGCTTTGCTGAGAGACCCGCAGCGCCTTGCCGTCATCGGACAGGCCGGAAGCCTTGGCGCCGGTCAGGACGTCGACCCCCAGCGCTCTCAGGCGGCGGCCCACCGGGCGCGTGAGCTCGGCATCGTATGCCGGCAGGATCCGGTCCTCGGCCTCGACGACGGTGACCTTGGCGCCGAGCTTGGCGAAGGCGGTGCCGAGCTCCAGGCCGATATAGCCCGCGCCGACCACCGCCAACCGCTCCGGCACCGCCGGCAGGGATAAGGCATCGGTCGAGGATATCACGGGGCCTCCGAACGGCAGCGTCGGCAAGCCGGCCGATTCCGATCCGGTGGCGAGCACGACATGCTCCGCCCGCACCGTCTGCGGACCGGTGTCGGCCTCGACGCGGCAGGTCTTGCCGTCGAGCATCTCGGCATGGCCGTGGATGATCTTGACCTTGTGCCGCTTCAGCAGGGCGCCAACCCCGCTGGTGAGACGGCCGACGATGCCGTCCTTCCATTCGACCGTGCGCGCGAAATCGAGGGTCGGCCGCTCGACGCGCACGCCGAACGGCGCCGACGTCGCCTGCTCGCGCGCGTGATGGAACGCGTCGGCCGCGTGAATGATCGCCTTCGACGGGATGCAGCCGACATTGAGGCAGGTGCCGCCCAGCCCGCCTTCGCGCCCGTCCTGCTCGACCAGGACGACGTCGAGGCCGAGCTGGCCGGCCCGGATGGCCGTGACGTAGCCGCCGGGCCCGCCGCCGATCACCAGCACCTTGGCGGAAATTTCAGCCATCTCATCCCTCAATGAAAAGAGTCGCCGGGGCCTCGAGCAGCCCCTTGATGCGCTGGACGAAGCGCGCGGCGGCATAGCCGTCGATCACGCGGTGATCGAACGACGAGGACAGGTTCATCATGGTGCGCGGCACGAACTGCGCGCCCAGCCAGACCGGCCGCACGACCTCGCGATTGACGCCGATGATCGCCACCTCGGGCCGATTGATCACCGGCGTGGTGACGATGCCACCCAGCGCGCCGAGGCTGGTGATGGTGATCGTCGAGCCGGAAAGCTCGGCCCGTGTCGCCGTGCCCTGACGCGCGGCTTCCGCCAGGCGCCGGACTTCCGTCGCGAAGTCCCACAGGCCGCGCGCCTCGCAATGCCGGACGACGGGCACCAGCAGGCCGGCGTTGGTCTGGGTCGCGATGCCGATATGGACGCCGCCATGGCGGTCGATGGTTTCCGCCTCGTCGTCGTAAAGCGCATTCATCTCGGGGAAATCGACAACCGCCCTGACCAGCGCCTGCATCAGGAACGGGATGAGCGTCAGCCGCGGACGATCCGGCCGCTCCTGCGCATTGAGCGTCGTGCGCAGCTCCTCGAGCGCCGTGACATCGACTTCCTCGACATAGGAGAAATGTGCGATCCGCCGCTTCGACTCGGCCATCTTCTGGGCGATGCGCCGGCGCAGCCCCACCATCTTGATGGTCTCGACCTTCGTGTTCGCGACCCGCGCCGCTCCTCCCGCGGCAGGCCCGCCCGCGCCGCGCAGGAAAGCGTCGAGATCGTCATGCGAGATGCGGCCGGCCGGTCCGCTGCCACGCACCTGGCGCAGATCGACGCCGGCGTCGCGCGCGCGCCGGCGCACGGCCGGCGATGCGATCGGCTTGGCGATCGCCGGCCGCGGCAGGGAAGGCGACGCCGCTTCGGCGCGAACGGCGGGTTTCGGCGGCGCGGCCGGTGATGGCGCCTTCTCGGCCGCAGCAGGCTCGGCCTTCTTCGGATCACGGGGCGGTTCGGCCACCGCCTGCTTGGGTGTGGCCACGACCTCGTCGCTGCCGGCGCCGGCGACCTCGAGGCGGACGAGCTCGGCACCGACCGCGAGCACGCTGCCGACCTCGCCGCCCAGGGCAACGACGGTTCCGGCGACCGGCGAGGGAATCTCGACCGTCGCCTTGTCGGTCATGACGGCGGCGAGGATCTGGTCCTCCAGCACCGACTGGCCGACCTCGACATGCCATTCGACGATCTCGGCCTCGGCCACGCCTTCGCCGACATCGGGGAGCTTGACGATGCGGGTGCCCATCTCAAGCCTCCATCACGGCCTTGAGGGCACGACCGACACGCGCCGGCCCCGGGAAGTAGTCCCATTCCTGGGCGTGCGGATAGGGCGTGTCCCAGCCGGTCACGCGCGCGATCGGCGCCTCGAGGCTGTAGAAGCAACGCTCCTGCACGAGCGCCGCCAGCTCGGCGCCGTAGCCGCCGGTCAATGTCGCCTCATGGACGATGACACATCGGCCGGTCTTCTCGACCGACGCGACGATGGTCTCGAGGTCGTAGGGCAGAAGGGTCCGCAGGTCGATCACCTCGGCGTCGATCCCGGTCTCGGCGGCAGCGGCCTCGGCCACGAAGACCATGGTGCCGTAGGCCAGCACCGTCACCGCCGCGCCCGCCCGGCGGATGGCGGCCTTGCCGAGCGGCACCGTGTAGTGACCGTCCGGCACTTCGCCCTGCGCATGTTTGGACCACGGCGTGACGGGCCGGTCGTGATGGCCGTCGAAGGGCCCGTTATAGAGCCGCTTGGGCTCCAGGAAGATCACCGGATCGTTGTCCTCGATCGCCGCGATCAGCAGGCCCTTGGCGTCGTAGGGATTGGACGGGACGACCGTCTTGAGGCCCGCGACATGGACGAACAGGGCCTCCGGACTCTGGCTGTGCGTCTGGCCGCCGAAGATGCCGCCGCCGGTCGGCATGCGCACGACCAGCGGCGCCGTGAACTCACCGTTCGACCGGTAGCGCAAGCGCGCCACCTCCGACACGATCTGGTCATAACCCGGATACATGTAATCGGCGAACTGGATCTCGACGCACGGTCGCAGCCCGTAGGCCGCCATGCCGACGGCAACGCCGACGATGCCGAGCTCGCTGATCGGGGTGTCGAAGCAGCGGCTCATGCCGAACTTCTGCTGCAGGCCCTGGGTGCAGCGGAAGACGCCGCCGAAGTAGCCGACATCCTCGCCGAACACGACGACGTTCTCGTCGCGCTGCATCGAGACGTCCAGGGCATCGCGAATCGCTTCCACCATCGTCTTGCGCGGCACGGCTACACCCCCGCCTGCTGGCGCTGCCGACGCAGGTGCGGCGGCATAGCCTCGTAGACCCCCTCGAACATGTCGCGCGCCGAGGGATGGGGGCCGGAGTGCAGCGTCCCGTGGGCTTCGGCCTCCTTCTGGGTCTCGATCACCGACGCCAGGATCTCCGCCTCGGCTTGCTTGTGCCGCTCCTCCGACCAGGCGCCGAGGCGGATCAGGTGCTGCTTCAGCCGCAGCACGGGGTCGCCCAGCGGCCAGGAGTCGGACTCCATCTTCGGTCGATAGGCCGTGGGGTCGTCCGAGGTGGAATGCGCGCCCACGCGATAGGTCACGTATTCGATCAGCGTCGGTCCGAGATTGCGCCGCGCCCGCTCGACCGCCCATTTCGCGACGGCATGGACGGCGAGGTAATCGTTGCCGTCGACCCGCAGCGCCGGCATGCCGAATCCGAGGCCGCGGGCCGCGAAGGTTCCCGAGCCGCCGCGTGCGATGCCCTGGAAGGTCGAGATCGCCCACTGATTGTTGACGATATTGAGCACCACCGGCGCCTTGTACGTCGAAGCGAACACAAGGGCCGCATGGAAATCGGACTCCGCCGTCGAGCCGTCGCCGATCCAGCCGGCGGCGATCTTCGTGTCCCGCTTTATGGCCGACGCCATCGCCCAGCCCACCGCCTGGACGAACTGGGTGCCGAGATTGCCGGAGATCGAGAAGAAGCCGTGCTCGCGCGAGGAATACATGATCGGCAATTGGCGGCCCTTCAGGGGATCGAGCTCGTTCGAATAGATCTGCGACATCATCTTGAGCATAGGGTAGCCGCCTGCGATCAAGAGGCCGGCCTGCCGATGGGTCGGGAAGTTCATGTCGCCGGGCGAGAGCGCTCTCTGAAAGGCACAGCTCACGGCTTCCTCGCCCATATGCTGCATATAGAAGGACGTCTTGCCCTGGCGTTGCGCCATCAGCATGCGGGCATCGAACGCCCGCAACGTCATCATGTGCCGCAGGCCCTCGAGCAGCGCCTCGGCGCTCAGCTGATTGGCCCATGGCCCCACCGCCTCGCCTTCACGATTGAGCACGCGGATGATCGAATAGGCGAGGTCGCGGATATCTTCGGCAGCGACGTCGACATCGGGGCGCCTGACCTCACCGGCCGGGGCGATCTTTACTTCGCTGAAGTCCGGCGTCCCCCCGGGTCGCACTGCCGGAGCCGGCACGTGGAACGAGAGGCGACCTGGATCAGACATTGGGAACTCCCGGTTCGACGAAGCTGCCGAACACTACCGCCCATTCACGATACCAACCAAGACGCCGATCGAACCCCTTTGTTCCCCTTCCCCCAGGCGCAGGCGGCCCGGTTCCCCGGGGGTGCGTTTTTGCGACGGCTCGCGCTAGGTTGGCGCCGACCCAGCGAGGACTTCGTGCACCCCACCGACAACAGCGCCCAGCGCGCGGCCCAGAGCTATCTCCTTGCCGTCGACGACAAGGAGTTTTTGCTTTCCGACGAGATGCGTCCGCTGCGCTTTGCCTTGGAATACGCCAAGGTCGAGCAGGCGCTGCGCAAGGCCTGCATCGTCTCCACCGTCGTGGTGTTCGGCAGCGCTCGCATCCCGTCGCCCGAGCAGGCCGAGCTGCTGCGCCGCAGCCCGGCATCGAGTCCGCGTATCGACCGGCTGCTGCAGCTCGCCGTCTACTATGAGCGCGCCCGTGCGTTTGCCCGCATCGTCTCGACGCGAGGCGGTGCCCTGCTGGCGGCGAAAGGATGTGGCGAGAACGTCATCGCCACCGGCGGCGGGCCGGGAATCATGGAGGCGGCCAACCGCGGCGCGTTCGAGGCCGGTGCCCCAAGCATCGGCTTCAACATCGGCCTGCCGGCCGAGCAGGAGCCGAACAGTTTCTCCACGCCCGCGCTGACCTTCAAGCTCCACTACTTCGGCATGCGCAAAATGCACCTGGCGATGCGCGCCAACGCGCTGGCGGTCTTTCCGGGCGGCTTCGGCACGCTCGATGAGCTGTTCGAGATCCTGACTCTGCTGCAGACGCGCAAGGCGCCAGCCTTGCCGGTCGTGCTGTTTGGCCGGGATTATTGGCAGAAAGTCATCAACTTCGACGAGATGCTCGCCGATGGCGTGATCGGCGAGCAGGACCTGTCGCTGTTCGAGCTGGTTGACGACCCCGAGGAAGGTTGGGACGCGCTCGTCCGCGGCGGGCTCGATGCGCACCTTCCCTCGGAGACCGTACGACAAGCGGCGCGGGAGGGCTAACGGGCGCGTTCCTGCAGCACGCTCGAGATGGCCTTGAGCACGATCGGGTTGACCAGGAACTCGCGCTGGCTGGCGAAACCGGGGTAGCGGCCGACCGTCGTCGCCTGCAGCGCGGCGGCGAAGCGATCGGCATCCGTCTTGAGCTGGAAGGCGCAGTGCAGGGCAAGGTGATCGCCGTCCTGGATCTCGCCCACGTCATAGGTGCCGCGGGCACCCTGGGCCTCGATCAGCTGCTCGAACAGCGGCGCCAGCGTCCGGTCGTAGCGGCGTCCCACGGGCCCCACGATGCCCACGACCAGGTGCGCCCTTGGGAAGGCGTCGACCCCGCCCAGCACTGCCTGCATCTGCCATCTCCCTTCGCTCGGGGGCACGGATGCATGATTGCCGTGCGACGAGCGTGAGCGGACCGTTATTGCAGCGTTAATAATTGCAGTGGCCGGCGATTTTTGCCGGAAAGGGCGAAGGAGTGGCCTCTGGCGGCCACTCCTTGCGCGTTCGGAGCTAGGCGCGCGGCGGCAGCTCGACCTTCATTTCCTTGAGGCCGCGCTCGAGCACCGGAATCGAGCCGACCGGATTGGTCGAGCATTCGATGGTGGCCGCTTCGAGCTTCTGCATCGGCGCCGAGCCGGACCCTACGGCATTGCGGTAGGTCGTGGTCAGCGCCTTGCAGTAGTTGAGTTGCTGCGGCGTTTGGGCAAACGCCACGCACGCGCAAAAAATCGGTGCGGCGAAAACCGCCCCTTTCAAGATAGCCATGTGAACGTCCCCAAGTAGTAGTCAGTCCTTCCCACAGGACACGACAATGTTAGCCGGCGAACCGAAACGCGCCAGCGGATCAAATTGCAGCTTCATCCTTGTCGCGGGAAAGTGGTTGCAGAAGGAGGCGTCCTATGTCGCGCGGTGTGCGGTCACTCAGTATCGACGTCGATGACGATCGAGGCGTGTCGGGTTTGTTGCGGTCGGCGCCTGACGCGCAGTGTTGCTACGTGCTCGCGCACGGCGCCGGTGCCGGCATGACGCATCCCTTCATGGCGTGCGTCGCGGACGCGCTTGCCGAGCGCGGTGTCGCGACGTTGCGCTATCAGTTCCCATATATGGAGCAAGGCGGACGTCGGCCCGATCCGCCGGCGCTCGCGCACGCGACGGTCCGTGCCGCGGTGGCGAAGGCGGCCGAGCTCATGCCCGGCCTGCCGCTGATCGCCGGCGGCAAGTCGTTCGGCGGCCGCATGACCTCGCAGGCTGAGGCAGCCGAGCCGCTCGACGGTGTATGCGGCCTCGCCTTCCTCGGCTTCCCCTTGCATCCGGCCGGCAAGCCGTCCGATGCGCGGGCGAAACACCTTGGCGAGGTGAAGGTGCCGATGCTCTTCCTCCAGGGCACGCGCGATGCGCTGGCCGACACGGCGCTGCTCGAGCCGATGGTGGCCGGACTCGGCAAGCGCGCCACGCTCCACTTGTTCGACGACGCCGACCATTCGTTCCACGTGCCGGCGCGCAGCGGCCGCAAGGACGCCGATGTCCTGCGCGAGATGATGGACGCGCTCGCAGCCTGGGCGGATCGGATCGCGAAGGCCTGACGTCAGCCGGCTTGCGCCTTGTCCTGCTGGATGCGCATGCGGCAGAGCGCGATCGCTTTCTGCGCCGTGCCGCTTTGCTTCGACGAGGGCTCGAGCTCGAGGAAGCGCTGCCAGGTGACGAGCGCCTCGCCGCAGCGATCGAGCTGGGTCAGCAGCAGCGCGAGATTGAAATGGGCGTCGGCATAGTCGGGCTGCGCCTGCACGGCCCGGCGGTAGGTGGCGATCGCGAGATCGGTCTGCCGCTCGTCCTCCGCTGCGTGAGCGAGATTGTACCAGGCCTCGGCGAACGCCGGGTCGCGCGCCACCGCAATCTGCCACGCGATCTTGGCCTCGGTCGGTCGGCCCTGCGCCTGGAACACGTTGCCGAGATTGAACGGCAGCACAGGATCGGCCGCGTCGGCGCGCATCGCCGTGGTGTAGAGGCTCTCGGCGGTGGCGAGGTCGCCCTGTTCCTCGGCCTGCTCCGCGTCGACCAGCAGGTCGTCGATGCTGCGCGGCGTCTGGTCGAGGGGCATCGTCAGCTGGCCGCTGAGCTCGGCGAGCTGGCCCGCGATCTCGCGTACCAGCTCGCCCGACGGGCCCTCGGTCAGCCGCGCCTCGGCGAGATGGCTGCCGCGCCGGCCGAGCGCCAGCGAGGCTTCGAGCACGTCGGGAAGAAGCACGCCGCGCTTCAGCAGGCGCGCCGCCTCGCGCACCGCCACGAGGTCGCGATAGCTGAATTTGTCGTCGACCGGCTCGAGCACGTCGAACAGGACGAGACAGGCGGCCAGATCGCGCGACAGGCCGGTCAGCCGCTCGATGTCGGCCCAGCCCATGCTGCGATCGACCGCCGGCGGCGGCTCGCGCAGGCCGAGCTGCCAGCGCAGCACGTTCTCGCTGATCAGCGGCGCCTTGGCCGACAGGCCGGTGGGCAGCCGCAACCGTCCATCGTTCAGCACCTTGGAGATGGCGGAATGGCCGAAGACGATCGTCGTCACCGATGCCGCCGGCCGGGTCGCGAGCTTGGCGCCCTGCGCGCGCACCAGCTGGTCGAGCCGTCGCCGCGTCAGGCCCTGGATGCGGCCGACGATGAAGAGCGTTTGTCCGGCGAGGCGCATCGGGCCTCCTGCCTTCAGCGCGCGGCTTTGCGCGCCGCCGCCTTGCGAGGCGGTGCCTTGCGCGCGGTCTGGTCCGCCGTGGCGGGCGTCTCCGCCGGCTTCTTGCTGGGCGCAGGCGGCCGGCGCAGGTTGGCTTCGCCGGCCTCGAGGCTGCGCCGCAGGGCGTCCATGATGTCCACCACATTGGCCGGCTCCGCCGCTTCGGGCACGGCGAAGGCTTCGCCGGCCTGCTTGGCGCGCAGCATCGCGACCACGGCCTCCTCGTAGCGGTCGGTGAAGCTGTCGGGCGCGAAGGTTCCGGATTTGCGGGCGATGATCTCCTGGGCGATGTCGAGCATCTCTCCCGGCAGCCGGACGTCGCCGATCGGATCGAACACCTCGGCGTCCTGCCGGATCTCGTAGGGATAGCGCAGCGTCGTCGCCAGCATGCCCTTGCCGCGCGGCTGCAGCATCAGCATGCGCTCGCGGCGGCTCAGCACGACCCGGCCGATGCCGACCACCTTCTTGGCGATCATGGCATCGCGGATGACGGCGAAGGCCTCCTCGGCGACCTTGGCGTCCGGCGCGAGGTAGTAGGGGCTGTCGAGGTAGATCGGATCGATCTCGGCCTGGGGCACGAAGGTCTCGATCTCGAGCGTCTTGGTGGTCTCGATCTTCAGCGCCTCGAGGTCGGCGTCCTCGACCAGGACATACTGACCCTTGGCGGCCGCGTAGCCCTTGACGCGGTCGGCCGTGTCGACCGGCTCGCCGCTCACCGAATCGACCAGATTCTGCTTCAGCCGGTTGCCGGTCTTGCGGTTCAGCGTGTTGAACGACACCCGCTCGGACGACGAGCTCGCGCTGTAGAGCGCCACCGCGCAGGAGACCAGCGACAGCTTGAGATAGCCCTTCCACGACGACCGCGGCATCAACTCCCTCCAACGCGTTGCGGAGTCGATTTTAGGGCAGCCGCCGCCGCCGGTCCAACCGCCGCCCGTTACTTCGGCGTGGCCGCCTGACTGGGAACGCGACGCTCGTCCTTGTAGTCCGGCATCGCCTTGAGCTGATCCTTGTTGAGGTCGGTGCTCAGTACGACCGACTTGCCGTCGCGGGTCCGCTTGAGGTCCCTCCACTTCACCGCGACATCCTTGGAGCCGACACCGAGGAAGCCGCCGACCGCGATCACCACCGTCTTGATGCTGCCGGACGCGTCGACATAGAGGTCCTGCACCGTGCCGACCGTGTCGCGATTCTGGTTTCGCACCTTGGCGCCGATCGCCGCATTGGCCGAGACATCGCCCTGGGCGTCGAAATCGCCGGTCGATTCGGTGGTCGCGGCCGAAGGGTGAGAGGCCGTCGGCCGGTCGCGGGCCGCGCGGCGAGTTGTCGAGTCCGCAACTCGGTCGTGCGTCGCTTTAGGCCACTTGCTGCGCGCGCCGTGCTGCTAACATGGCAGCATGAAGCTTCGATCGGGCGTCGCGATGGCCGCCGCACTGCTGGGCATGGGCGAGGCGGCCGCTCAGACCGCCGACTTCAAGTGTGCCGAGCCCGGTACAGCCGTGGAGTACTCGAATCTGCGAAAGACGGCCTGGGCCTGGCCGGAGGACGATCACTGCCGGCTGTTCATCCAGGGATCGGGCATGCTGGACGGATACCTGGCGTGGTATGCGCCGACCATTGAGCTGTCGGGCCATCAGCTCGAGACCTTTCCGGTGCAGGTCAAGCCGCGCGCGCTGTGGCCGCTGGCCGTCAACAAGACGATCGCCGCGCGCTACTTCGGGCCGTCGCAGCGCTCGTCGCGAACCCTGGTCACGATCGATCTGTCCTATCGGGTGGAGCGTTACGAGCGGCTCGACACGTCGGCGGGCCGCTTCGATGCCTTCCTGGTCGTCGCGCGCCAGAAGGCGATCGGCGGATCGAGCGAGATCGTGCTGCGCGAATGGTATGCGCCATCGCCGGGCGTGATCGTGAAGTACGACTATCGGCAGGCCGATGGCGGCGGCGAGGTCGCCGAGGCGACGTCGATCTCCCGCCGTTAGGTCAGCCGTCGCTAATGCGGCGGAAGCGGCCGCGGAAGCTGCGCGATGTCAGCCAAGCGGCGGCCGGCTCGCCGGCGGGTCCGCCGGCTTCGGTGCCGACGGGGCGGTTGGCGCGTGGGCGACCAGGCCGGCCGCCTGCAGCAGCACCCGCGCGGCCTCCTTCGCCGCCCGGGCGACCGTCGGGTCCTTACGCACCAGGGCGGCGGCGATTGCGCCGTCGACCAGCAGCAGGAGCTGTAGCGACAGGCCCTCGGGGTCGGGAGCGCCGCCGAGCTCGAGCAGGGCGCGGAACCACTGCCGGCGCCGCTCCTTGAACTGCAGGGCGATGGCGTTGGCGGCGTGCCGCGGGTCCTTGAGCTCGGCGACCGCGTTGACGAAGGCGCAGCCGCGGAAGCCGTCCCAGCCGAACGCCCGCTCCAGCCGGTCGAAGTCGTCCAGGATCTGCTGCGCCGGCGGGGCGTCCGTGGTCGGGATCTCCCGCAGCCGCCGCTGCAGATAGGCCACGATCAGGGTGTCCTTGCTGGGGTAGTGATTGTAGAGCGTGCGCTTGCTGATGCCGGCTTCGGCCGCGATGGTGTCGACGCCGATCACCGTGCCCTGACCGTAGAACAGCCGGTCGGCCGTCTCGAGAATGCGCTCGCTGGCTGGTTTTCGGCTCATTTGCACCGCCTTGTGTAGCGGCCGACAGGTTAGTACACAGACTTGTGCATAGTACACAGGTCTGTGTATATTACACAGACCTGTGTAATGCCCAATCGTCCGATCCTGATCGCCGTCGCCCTGATGCTGAGCCTCGCCATGGGCCTGCGCCAGAGCCTCGGCCTGTTCCTCCAGCCGCTGACCCGGGATCTCGGACTCGCGGTCGCCGACTTCACTTTGGCCATTGCCGTCCAGAACATCGCCTGGGGAGTACTGCAGCCGATCGCCGGCGGCTTCTCGGCCCGGCTGGGCTTCCGCCGGACCCTGGTGACCGGCGCTGTCTGCTATGTCGCGGGGCTGCTGGTCCTGGCATCAGCCCGCGGGCTGGTCGGCGTGACGATCGGGGCGGGAGTCCTGATCGGGGGTGCACTGGCCTGTACCGCCTCGGCCATGGCGCTGGCGGTGGCTGCGCGGGCGGTGCCCGTGGCGGTCCGTAGCACCGTGCTCGGCCTGGTGACGGCCGGGGGCTCGCTGGGCTCGATCGTGGCCGCGCCGCTCGGCCAGGTCCTTGCCGAGGGCTGGGGCTGGCGGGCCGGCGTGCTCGGTTTCGCCGCGCTGGCCATCATGATGATCCCGGCGGCCTGGCTCGCGGGCCGGGTAGACAGGGTGGTGTTGCCCTCACGCGGGACGGGTGCAGACGACACGACGGCCCGGGCAGCCCTGGCGGCCGCCTTCGCCCACCGCGGCTTCCTGGTGATGGCCGGAGCCTACTGCGTCTGTGGCATGCAGCTCATCTTCCTGGCCACCCACCTGCCGTCCTACCTGGCGCTGTGCGGCATGGACCCGATGCTGAGCGCCCAGGCGCTGGCCGTGATCGCGGCGTTCAACGTCGCCGGCAGCCTGTTCTTCGGTTGGGCCGGGGGCCGCTGGCCCAAGCAGGCCTTGCTGGGCGGGCTCTACATCGCCCGCTCGATCGTGCTGGCGATCTACTTCGCCCAGCCGCCGACACCGATCGGTTCCCTGGTCTTCGCGGCAGCCATGGGTTTCCTTTGGCTGGGCGTCGGCCCGCTGATCTCGGGCTCGGTGGCCGAGATGTTCGGTTTGCGCTGGCAGGCGATGATCCAGGGCCTCGCCTTCATGAGCCACCAGGTCGGCAGCTTCGCCGGCGCGCTGGGCGGCGGCGTGCTGTTCGACCTGATGGGCAGCTACGATCTCGCCTGGAAGATCGGGGTCGGCTGCGGCCTCGTCGCCGGCACCTTGCAGCTCCTCTTCGCCGCGCCGAAGCCGCCGCGTCTGGAGCCCGCGCCGAACGCTGGTTAAAGTGGCGCGATGCGCGTCTTCCTGATTACCGGTGCCTCCTCGGGCATCGGCGCCGCCGCCGCCCGGACCCTGGCCGCTCCCGACACCGCCATTGCCCTGCACGCCCGCAAGAACCGCGCGGGCGCCGAGCGCGTCGCCCAAGCGGTCGCCGCCGCCGGGGCCGAGACGCTGATCGTCGAAGGCGACCTCGCCCAGCCCGGCACCGGCATGCGGCTGGTCGAGGAGACGGTGGCACGCTTCGGCAAGCTCGACGGCGTGGTCAGCAACGCAGGCTTCGCCGATCGCCGGCTGGTCGGCGAGATCGATCGCGCGGCGTGGGACGCCTCGCTCGCGGCCATGACCTCGGCCTTCTTCGAGCTCGCGACTGCCGCCAAGCCGTGGCTGGTCAAGGCGGGCCGCGAGGGCCGGCTGGTCGGCGTCTCGTCCTTCGTGGCGCATGCCTTCGCGCGCGGCATCATGACCTTCCCGGCTTCGGCCGCTGCCAAGGCGGGCATGGAGGCGCTGGCCAAGGCATTGGCCGCCGACCTCGCGCCGAGCGGCGCCACCGTCAACTGCGTGGCGCCGGGCTTCATCGAGAAGGACGCCGACGGCCACGCCGCCGTGCCGCGCGAGCGCATGGCCAAGGTGAGCGAATCGATTCCCATGCGCCGCTACGGCAAGCCGGCGGAGGTCGCGGCAGTGATCGCTTTCCTGTGCTCGCCGGCGGCGAGCTACGTCACCGGCCAGACCATCCACGTCAACGGCGGGCTGACTTTATACCGGTCAGCTCGAGGCTGAGCTTTCGCAAGCTGGCGCGCGCCTTGGCGTCGTAAGCCTGAGGATTGGCGCGGCTTTCGTTCATGACGTTGAAGTAGAGGCCGCTCCTGCCGTCGAGCTTCGGAGACACCGCGAGCTGCAGGATCGCGTCGGCGCCGGTCTCGACGCTGCTGAGCGGTGAATTGCCCGACTGCTTCACCATGGTGGTGTTCATGTAGGTCGAGGGATGCAGGCAGTTGGCGATGACGCCGGCGCCCTTCAGCTCCTCGGCGAGGTCGACCGTGAACAGGATCTGCGCCAGCTTGCTCTGGCGATAGGCGCGACTGCCGCTGTAGCCCCTGGTCAGCATCACGTCGCCGAAGTCGATCGCCTCCTGCCCGGCCGAGGAGACGTTGACGATCCGCGCCGGCGCCGCCGTCTTGACCAGCGGCAGCAGCAGATGCGTGAGCAGGAAGCCCGCGAGGTAGTTCACCGCGAAGCGCAGCTCGTGGCCGTCGGCGCTCTCCTGGCGGCCGGGCCTGTCGCCGGCCGTGCCGATGCCGGCGTTGTTGATCAGCAGCTCCAGCCGGTCCGTCTGCTGCTTCACCGCGTCGGCGAGCCGCCGCACCGCTGCAAGCGACGCGAGGTCGGCCTCGAGGAACGTGGCTTTGCCGCCGGCGCCTTCGATCTCGCGCACCAACGCCTCGCCGCGCTCCTGGCTGCGGCCATGGACCAGCAGCCGCCAGCCCTGCGCGCCGAGACGCCTGGCGACGACCCGGCCGACGCCGTCGGTCGCGCCGGTGATGAGGGCGGTCTTCATGGGATCGACCTCACCAACCGCACGATGTCGATGCCCTTGGCGTCGATGCCGAACCAGTCGAGATAGATCGGCACCTGGTGGTCGAGCGTGTGGCGGCCGTGATGGATGCGCCGGCCGTGGGTGCGGGCGCGCTGCAGCAGCGGCGTCTCGGCCGGGCTCATGATCACCTCGGCGACCAGCACCTCGGGCGCCAGCATCATCGGATCGAACGGCAGCGGATCGTTGGGCCGCAGGCCGAGCGGCGTCGCATTGATGGCGTAGTGGATGCCCTTGGGCGGCATGTCGACATTCGCCACCGGCACGTTGGGATAGAATTTGGAGAGTCGCGCGACGGCGGCATCGGCGCGCGCGTCGTCGAGCTCGGTGACCAGCAGCCGGCCGACGCCGGCCTCGCACAGCGCCGCGGCGATCGCGCCGCCGACGCCGCCCAGGCCGACCAGCCAGACGCTGGCGCCGTGCACGCGATGGCCCGCTGCCTCCAGCCCGCGCACGAAGCCCAGGCCGTCGCCGATGTCGCCGACCAGCTGGGCGCCGTCGCGCTTGACCATGTTGACGCTGCCCGCCGCCTGGGCGCGCGGCGACACGCGATCGAGCAGCGGCAGGATCGCCGTTTTGTGCGGGATCGTGACGGTGAAACCCGCAAGGTTGCGCAGCTTGCCGCGCAGGCCGTCGAGCATGAGCTGCAGCAGCGGCGCGCCGCCCTCGAAGGGCAGCCACACCGCATTGGCCCCGACCGCGGCGAAGACCTGCGGCATGATTCCGGTCATCCGCAGCTGGCGGATCGGATCGCCGATCGTGCCGTAGAGGCGCGTGGCGCCGTTGACCGAGAACAGTCCGGTGAAGACGGGCGGTTCCGGCTGCGCCATGCGCCTCCCCGGCGGGCTAGAGGTGTTTCAGGACGTTCTCGGCCGCCGACACCTCGAAGGCGCCCGGCTTCTCGACGAACAGGTCCTTGATGACGCCGTCCTGGACGATCATGGCGTAGCGCTGGCTGCGCACGCCCATGCCGTTCTTGGTGAGGTCCATGCTGAGACCCATGGCGTTGGTGAACTCCGCACCGCCGTCGCCCAGCATGATCACCTTGTCGCCAGCCTTCTGGTCCTTGCCCCAGGCGCCCATGACGAAGGCGTCGTTGACCGAGATGCAGGCGATGGTGTCGACACCCTTGGCCTTGATCTGGTCGAACGAGTTGACGAAGCCCGGCACGTGCTTGGCCGAGCAGGTCGGCGTGAAGGCGCCCGGCAGGGCGAAGGCAACGACCTTCTTGCCGGCGGGGAACAGCTCTTCGGTGGTGATGGCTTTGGGCCCCTCGGGGCCGATCGTCCGCAGCGTTGCGCTGGGGACCTTGTCGCCGACCTTGACCATGTCTCTTGCTCCTCTTGTCAATCGCGGTTGAGAACTCTGGGCAAGGTCGGCTTTGGGGTCCCTGGGCACCTCTCTAGAGGTGCTTCAGGACGTTCTCCGCCGTCGACGCCTCGAAGGCGCCCGGCTTCTCGACGTACAGGTCTTTGATGACCCCGTCCTGGACGACCATGGCGTAGCGCTGGCTGCGCACGCCGAGACCGTTCTTGGTCAGGTCCATCGTCAGGCCCATCGCCCGGCTGAACTCGCCCGAGCCGTCGGCCAGCATCTGGATCTTGCCGTCCGCCTTGGTGTCCTTGGCCCAGGCACCCATCACGAATGCGTCATTCACGGAGATGCAGGCTACCGTGTCGACGCCCTTGCCCTTGATCGCATCAATGTTGGCCAGAAAACCTGGCACATGCTTGGCGCTTCAAGTTGGTGTGAATGCACCCGGCAGCGCGAAGGCGACGACCTTCTTGCCGGGAGCGAAAAGCTCCTCCGTTGTCATTGCTTTGGGCCCTTCCGGGCCCATCATCCTCAGTGTTGCACTGGGGACCTTATCGCCAACCTTGGCCATAGTCCTTTGTCCTCGCTCGTGGCAGTTAGACGAGCGGACCCTAGGACAGAAGCGCGGTTTTTGTCCATCGGCGCTCCGGCTATCTCCTTGGGCGGCCTTGATCTTTGACCGGACAATCCCCATGGATTTGGAGGACACTTGATCATGCCCGGGTCCAGCACTCCTGCCGCCACCCTGGTTGGCCGCTTTCTGGTCGCAGCGCCCTCCATGCCGGACGGGCGCTTCCAGAAGAGCGTTGTCTTCATCTGCAAGCACGATGACGACGGCGCGCTCGGCATCATCGTCAACAACAAGGTCGAGGATCTGCCCCTCGGCCAGGTCTACAAGCAGCTCGGCATCGAGGTGCCCAAGATCTCCAACATCCAGCCGGTGCTGTTCGGCGGCCCGGTCGAGACCGCGCGCGGGCTGGTGCTGCACTCGGCCGACTACAAGCGCGACGAAACTCTGCTGATCGACGGCGGCATGGCGCTCACCGCCTCGCTCGAGATCCTGAAGGACATGGCGAGCGGCAGCGGCCCCAAGCAGGCCTGGCTGGCGCTCGGCCATTCCGGCTGGTCGCCGGGCCAACTCGACCGCGAGTTGCAGGATAATGCATGGCTGGTAGTCGAGGCCGATGCAGCTCTGGTGTTCGACACCGATCTTGACGCCAAGTGGCAGCGCGCCCTCGACCGGCTGGGCGGCAAGACCGAGCGCGGAATCCGCTTCGATCCGGCGTCCTATTCGCATCAAGTCGGCCGCGCCTAGGGCGATTCCGATCGGGTGCTGTCTGTTGCAGCAGGCAATCTGCACGAGCCGTTGATAAGCGCAGCGCGGCTGCAACCTGAAAGTGCGGATTGTGCTAGAAATCCACCGCCCGTGGGCCTATAGGGCGAATTGAGGCGCCTCTGCATCCCTCCCTTCGCGGAGACGCTGCGTAGCCGGGACGTCGCTGCTCCTTCCCCAACCCCATCGGGAGCAACGGCGTCCCGCAGTCGCTTCTGGGACTATTACTCGGCCGCGATCTTCTCGCTGGCGGGCGTGCGATAGGCAGCAAGCAGCGAAGCTTCACGCGCCTTGGCGGCGACAATGTTCTTTTCCTTGATGTGACCGAAACCGCGCATGGTCTCCGGCACGCCTGCGATCTGCACCGCCAACCCGTGGTTGTTGGCGTCGAGCGTGGCGAGCAGGGAATCGACCGTCGCCTCGTACTCGGCGATCAGGCGGCGCTCCATCTTGCGCTCCTCGGTGTAACCGAAGACGTCGAACGCGGTGCCGCGCAGGCGCCGGAGCGACGCGAGCACGCGGAACGCGCTCATCATCCACGAACCGTACTCGCGCTTCTTGAGCTGGCCCGAGCCGGGATCGCGGTCGGCGAACAGCGGCGGCGCGAGATGGAAGCTGATCGTGTAGTCGCCCTCGAACTGCGCGCCGATCTTCTTCAGGAACTCGCCGTCGGTGTAGAGGCGCGCGACCTCGTACTCGTCCTTGTAGGCCATCAGCTTGTAGAGCGACTTGGCGACCGCCTCGGCGAGGCCCGAGCGGCCCCTGGCGCGCTCCTTCTCGATCGTGGACACGCGCTCGACGAAGCGGCGATAGCGCTCGGCGTAGGCCTTGTCCTGGTAGGCGGTCAGCAGCTCGACCCGCTTGGCGGCGATCTCCGGCAGCGTGCGCGCCGCCGGCTTCTCGACCCGCAGCGTCGGCTTGGCGGCGGCCTGCACCGCGGCGAGGTCGTGCGCGGCGAGCCGACCCCAGGCGAAGGTGCGCTTGCTGGTCTCGACCGCGACGCCGTTCAGCTCGATCGCGCGCATCAGCGCATCGAGCGACAGCGGCACCAGACCCTTCTGCCAGGCATAGCCCAGCATGAAGAGGTTGGTGGCGATCGAATCGCCCAGGATCGCGGTGGCGAGCCCGGTGCCGTCGACGAAGGTCGTGGCGTCGTTGCTGGCGGCGTCGCGGATCGACTTCATCATCGCCTCGGTGCCGAGATCCATGTCGCCGTTGGTCACGAAGGCGGCGACCGGCGTCATGTAGCCGTTGATCACCGCACGGGTGATGCCGGGCTCGATGCGCGACAGCGCCGCCGGCGAGGCGGCCACGACCATGTCGCAGCCCAGCACCAGGTTGGCGCCGCCGGCGGCGATGCGCACGGCGTGGAGGTCCTCCGGCCTGGGCGCGAGCCGCACATGGCTCATCACCGCGCCGTTCTTCTGGGCGAGGCCGGTGAAGTCGAGCACGGTGCAGCCCTTGCCCTCGAGGTGGGCGGCCATGCCGATCAGCGCGCCGACGGTGATCACGCCGGTGCCGCCGATGCCGGTCACCAGGATGCCGTAGGCCTCGCTCAGCGGCCGCAGGGTCGGCATCGGCAGCGAGTCGAACGGATCGTCCTGCACCAGCTTGAGCTGCGGCCGCTTGGCCTTGGCGGGCGTCCCGCCATGCACCGAGACGAAGCTCGGGCAGAAGCCGTTGAGGCAGGAGAAGTCCTTGTTGCAATTGCTCTGGTCGATCTGGCGCTTGCGGCCGAGCTCGGTCTCGAGCGGTTTGACCGACACGCAGTTGCTCTTGTCGGAGCAGTCGCCACAGCCCTCGCACACCGCGTCGTTGATGAACACGCGCTTGGCCGGATCGGGGAAGGTGCCGCGCTTGCGGCGGCGGCGCTTCTCGGCGGCGCAGGTCTGGTCGTAGACCAGCACGGTGAGGCCGGGGATGTCGCGCAGCTCCTTCTGGACGGCGTCGAGCTCGTCGCGATGGCGAATGGTGACGCCGTGCGCGAAGCCGGCGTTGATCGGATACTTGTCGGGCTCATCGGTGACGACGACGATCTTCCTGGCGCCCTCGGCCTCGACCTGGCGGGTGATCTCGGGGACGGTCAGCGGGCCGTCATGCGGCTGGCCGCCGGTCATCGCGACCGCGTCGTTGAACAGGATCTTGTAGGTGATGTTGACGCCGGCCGCCGCCGACTGGCGGATCGCCATCAGGCCGGAGTGGTAGTAGGTGCCGTCGCCCAGGTTCTGGAAGACGTGCTTCTCCGAGGTGAACGGCGCCTGGCCGACCCAGGTCACGCCTTCGCCGCCCATGTGGCTGATCAGCGAGGTGCGGCGCTCCGGCATCCACACCGCCATGCCGTGGCAACCGATGCCGGCCAGCGCGCGGCTGCCTTCGGGCACCCTGGTCGAAGTGTTGTGCGGGCAGCCCGAGCAGAAGAAAGGCGTGCGCGCCACCTTGGGCGGTGGCGCGTTCAGCAGCTTCTCCTTGGCTTCGAGGCGGGCTAGCCGCTGCTTGAGTTCCGGCGAATCGCCAGTGTGCTTCATCAGCCGGTTGGCGATCACCAACGCGACACCGGTCGGCGACAGCTCGCCTTCGCTCTGGAACAGGGTGCGGCCGTCCTCGTCGGTCTTGCCGATGACGAGAGGCCGGCGGTCGGCCGGCGCGTTGTAGAGCACACGCACGAGCTGGTCCTCGAGGTTCGAGCGCTTCTCCTCGATGACGATCACTTCCTTGAGGCCTTCGGCGAAGCGGCGCGCGCCTTCGGGCTCGATCGGCCAGGTGACGCCGACCTTGTACAGCCGGATGCCGAGCGCCTTGCAGCGCTCCTCGCTGAGGCCGAGGTCTTCCAGCGCCTGGCGCGTGTCGAGGTACGCCTTGCCGGTGGTCATGATGCCGATCCGCGCCTGGTGACCTGACTGGGGAGGATCGATGACGATGCGGTCGAAGCCGTTGGCGCGCACGAAGGCCCTTACCGCGGCCATCTTCGGGCCGTGCAGGCGCTTCTCCTGCTCGAGCGGTGCATCGGGATTGCGGATGCCGAGCCCGCCCGGCGGGAGCTGGAAGTCGGTCGGCAGAACAACCTGGATGCGCTCGGGATCGACCCACACCGACGCGCCGGACTCGACAGTCTCGGAGATCGCCTTGAAGCCGACCCAGCAGCCCGAATAGCGCGACAGGGCGAAGCCCAGGATGCCGAAGTCGAGATACTCCTGCACCGTCGCCGGATTGACGACCGGGATCATCGCCGCGGCGAACACCTGCTCGCTCTGATGCGGCAGGGTCGAGGACTGGCAGCCATGATCGTCGCCGGCCAGCGCGATCACGCCGCCATACTGCGAGGTGCCGGCGGCGTTGCCGTGCTTCAGCACGTCCATCGATCGGTCGACGCCGGGCCCCTTGCCGTACCAGATGCCGAACACGCCATCGACCGACGCGGTCGGGAAGAGGTTGGTTTGCTGGCTGCCCCACACTGCAGTCGCGGCGAGGTCCTCGTTGAGGCCGGGCTGGAAGTGGATGTTGTTTTCCTTGAGGTACCGCTTCGCGCCCCACAGTGCGTTGTCGTACATGCCGAGCGGCGAGCCGCGATAGCCTGAGATGAAGCCGCCGGTGTTCAGCCCCGCCTTGAGGTCGCGCTGGCGCTGCATCATCGGCAGGCGCACCAGCGCCTGGATGCCGGTCAGGTAGACGCGGCCCTTGTCCAGCCGGTAGCGATCCTCGAGCGCGTAGTCGCCGAAGACCAGGGGAAGCGGAGTGCTGCTCATGGGCCCTCCCGGGGCGCGGTCATAAACGTTCGTTTATGACGCGAGCATAGCGTGGGGGAACGAACGGCGCACCCTGTCGTCCCCTCGGCTGCGCTCGGGGTGACGAATCAGTTCCGCTTGCTAGTTCGTGGGCTTTCGGCCGGCCTTGTAGTTGGCGATCGCCGTTTTCAGCATACGATATTCGGTACAGCCGAACAGGCAGAGCGAATCAAGCCGCGCCAAGTGCTGCTCGGCTTCCGGCAGGCGGTCGAGCATCAGGTAGGCCTCACCGACATATTCGTGCGCGCCGATATGCTTGGGATCGAGCGTCAGCGCCTGATTGTAGTACTGCAGCGAACCGTTGGGATTGCCCGACTTGCGCGTGGCGTAGCCCATCAGGGTGTAGGCATCGGCGTTCCTCGGATCCTTGGCCGCGACCTGCTGCAGCAGAGGCATGGCCGCCGCGTAGTTTTTCGCCTCGATCAGCGCCCGGGCCTGGCCGAATGCCGGATCGACCGGTTTGGCCGGCGTGCTGTCGATGCCGCCGCCCCCGCCGCCGGCGGCGAAGGCTGCGATGGAGAAGCCGAGGACGCAGGACGCAACCGAAAAGCAAAGGGCGGAGCGCATGGGAACCTCCTCGTGCTGGGGCGAATACCCTAGTTCGTCGGTTTCTTGCCGGCCTTGTAGTTGGCGATCGCGGCCTTGAGCTCGCGATATTCCGCGCAACCGAAGACGCAGAGCTGATCGAGGCGCGCGAGATGCTGCTCGGCCTGTTGCGGCTGGTCGAGCATCAGGTAGGCCTCGCCGATATATTCGTTGGCGCCGAGATGCTTGGGATCGATCTGCAGCGCCGTGGTGTAGTACTGCAGCGAGCCCTGCGGGTTGCCCGACTTGCGCGTGGCGAAGCCCAGCAGATTGTAGGCGTCGGCGTTCTTGGGGTTCTTGGCGACGACCTGCTGCAGCACCGGGATCGCCTCGCCGTACTTCCTGGCCTCGATCATCGCCTTGGCGCGGCCGTAGTCCGGATCGCCCGATGCTGCCGACGACGGCTGCGAATCGTTGCCCATGGCGAGCGCACCGCCGGCCGAGGCTGCGATCGCCAGAGCGGCGAGGATCGAAAGGGCGCGCATGATCGATGTCTCCTTTGCCGGCATCCTCACGGACCTACCGGCCCGCGCAACGAAATCACGATGACAAGGCCGTGAGGTCACGGGCACTGACGACGGCGCGCACGGCAAGCTTACCCTGGCGGCCGCGGATATCGACCTCGTGCATCGGCGCGGCCGAGAGATCGGCGCCGGCGCGGTCGATCAGCTCCTGTGAAACCACCAGCTCGACCTTGAACTCCTTGGTCAGCGTTTCGAGCCGGCTCGCGGTGTTCACCGTGTCGCCGATGGCGGTCAGTGAGGCGGCGCGGTCGTAGCCCATCTCGCCCACGATCGCCGGTCCCGCATGCAGGCCGATGCCGATGCGCAGCGGCTGGTCGAGATCGCCCGACAGGGCCTCGTTGAGGTCCTCCAGCGCCAGCGACATGCGGCGGGCGGCGTCGAGCGCCTGGCGGCAGGCCACCTCAGGCTCGCGGTCGAGGCCGAAGATCGCCATTACGCCGTCGCCGATGAACTTGTCGAGCCGGCCGCCGGCCGCCTGCACCGCCTGGCCGGTGGCGCGGAAATAGCGGTTGAGCAGGAACACCACGTCGTAGGGCAGGCGGCCCTCGGAGATCGAGGTGAAGCCCCGGATGTCGGCGAACAGGATCGCGACATAGCGTTCGCCGCCATGCGCCTGCGGCTGGCGGCGATAGGCCTCGACCGGGCCGGACGTCGCCGGCAGCAACGGCGTGATGCGGTAGCGGCCGGGCGGCGGCCGGAGCTGGCAGGCGAGCCGGACATTCTCCGGCGCGCCGACCCGCGTCAGCACCTTCTGCTCCTCGGGCGAGGGCGGCGGCAGCTTGGCGCGGTCGGGGCCGCCCACGCGCACCCGGCAGGTCGAGCAGCGGCCGCGGCCGCCGCACACCGAGGCGTGCGGGATGCCGGCGATGCGGCTCATCTCCAGCACGCTGAGGCCCGCCGCCCTGTCGACCCGCTTGCGGTCGCTGTAAGCGAGATGGACGACACCCGCGCGCCGTTCCCAGTAATCGCGCACCGGCCGCGCCGCGAACGCGGCCGCCAGCAGCACCAATGCGCCGCCGGCCAGCGTGTCGGCGATCATGTAGAGCTCTGCCGCGGTTGATGCGTTCGGCGCGTGCACCTTGTCGAAGACATCGCGCAGGAAACCGGGCACCTGTGCCATCTCGAGCATGTCGCGCAGCGCGATCGCTGCGCCGGCGACGCCGGCTGCCGGCACCAGCAGGGCGATGGCGTAGAGCACCGGCAGCCAGTCGCGATACCAGGGGCGCAGGCGCCAGGCGAAGTGGAGGCCGATGCAGGCATGGATCCAGACCACGAACGGCAGGGAGAACTGGCGCGCGATGCCCCACCAGCCGCTCGAGGCGAGCGAGGCCAGCACCCAGGGATAGCCGCTCTGCACGCCGTAATAGTCGTGCGCCACCCGCGTCGCGACGGCATGCAGCGCCGCCAGCGGCACGATCGACATGCCGAGCCCGAGCTGCGTCCATTCCCACGCCGAGAGATGCAATGAGCGGCGGCGCACGATCGCCCACAGCGCGAGGCTGAAATGCAGGGTCAGCGCGCCGTAGAGCACGACCTGGCCCGGCAGGCTCTGCCAGACGAAGACGAACCAGAGGCGGCCGGCCTCGATGACGCGCAGCGAGATCAGGCCGAGCGCGTGGTTCAGCAGATGCGTGGTGACATAGGCGAGAAGGACGTAGCCCGACCAGAGTCGCAGGCGGCCGACCACGTCGTGGCCTCCGTGCCTACTTCAGGAGCGGCAGCACCGCTTCCGGTGGCCGCCCGATCGCGGCCTTCTTGCCGGCAACCACGATCGGCCGCTGCAGCAGGATGGGATGGGCCGCGATGGCCCTGGCGATGTCGGCCTTGCTCATCTCGGCCTTTTTCTTTTTGAGCGCTTTGAACTCGGCTTCGCCGTCGCGGACCAACTCGCCGGGATCGCCGCCCACCATGTCGATCAGTTTCTCCACCTCAGCCTTACCGGGCGGCTCCTTGAGATATTCCCGGATGACGGGCGCGACGCCTTTCTTCTGCAGGAGCTCGAGCGTCTGCCGCGACTTGCTGCAGCGCGGATTGTGCCAGATCGTGACGGTCATGCGCCGAGCATGGCCCGCGTCAGCGCGGCTCGTCCAGTGAGTCGGGGTCGGGTGCGTCGATCACCTTTTTGGCAAGGTCGTACTCGAAGCCGCCGCGCGCCATGGCGGCGAGATCGCGATTGCGGAGCTCCTTGCGGTCTTTCTGCCGGAACGGCCCGAGCCGACGGCGGCGGGCCAGTGCCACCGCGGCCTGCCATTCGCGCCGGCGCGGATCGGTGTCGAGCTCCTGGTCGAGGCCGGCCATCGCCTGGTCGAGCGTCTCCTCGTCGATGCCGGCGAGCTTCAGCCGCTGCCGAGTCTGGCGGGTCGAGGTGCCGCGCCGGTGCAGCGCCCTTGCCTTGGTCTGGGCGAAGGCCTTGTCGTCGACTACGCCCGCGCCGACGAACTTCGCCACGATGGCGTCAATGGTCTGCTTGACGTCGTCGATGATCGGCGTCTCGGCCATCTCCGCCTTGCGCACCCGCCGGTTCAGCACGCGGCGCAGGCCCTCGGCCGTGCTGGGATAGCGCTCGAGATAGAACGTCGCGGCGTTCTGCAGGTATTTGGCGGTGATCGGTTTGACGATCTTCCTACTCATGCTCCTCCCCCGTCATACGGGGGAGGATACAGGAGGGGGTAAGCCGCAGTCGTGTTGTCGCCTTCCCCCGCCCTGCCTCCCCCGTATGACGGGGGAGGTGGGAGAGTCTGTTTCACGGCCTGTATCCGAAGCTGCGCGGGCCGGGCCTGCGCATCGGCGCGGCCAGATTGGCGAACTCGCACAGGAGCCTGCGGGTGTCGCGCGGGTCGATGATCTCCTCGACGCCGAAGCGCTCGGCGGTGCGGAAAGGCGAGCGCACCTTGTTGAGCCGCGCCTCGATCGCCGCGAGATGCGCCGCCGGATCGGGCGCGGCGGCGAGCTCGGCCTTGTAGGCGGCCTCGATGCCGCCCTCGAGCGGCAGCGAACCCCAGTCGCCCGACGGCCAGGCATAGCGGAAATTGTACTTCTGCCAGTTCTGGTGCGCCGCCCCCGCCACGCCGAACGACTTGCGCAGCAGGATCGAGCACCACGGCGCCTTGGCCTGGTAGACCGCGGCCAGCGCCCGCGCGCCGTGCCGGATGGTGGCCGCCTTCTCGCCGGCGACGCCGATCACGAAGCCCGGGATGTCGACGAAGTGCACCACCGGCAGATGGAAGGTCTCGCAGAAATCGACGAAGCGCGTGACCTTGTGGCTGGCATCGGTCGTCCAGCCGCCGCCATAGAAGAAGGGGTCGCTGGCCAGCACCGCGACCGGCCAGCCGTCGAGCCGGGCGAGGCCGGTCACCACCGAGCGGCCCCACATCTTGCCGATCTCGAGGAAGCTGCCGCGATCTACGCAGGCCTCGACGATCGGCCTGACGCGATAGACCTTGCGGCGGTCGCGCGGGATCGCCTCGATCAGCGCGGACTCGCGGCGATTGGGGTCGTCGTTGCTCGGCTGCCGCTCGGCCAGGCCGTCGATCGAGGAGGGCAGGTAGCTCAGGAACCGCCGCGTGCGCGCGAAGGCTTCGTCCTCGCTCGCGACCTCGTCGTCGACCGCGCCGTTGCGGGCGTGGATCTCGGTGCCGCCCAGTTCCTCCTTGGTGACCTTCTCCCCCAGCCGCGCCACCACCGGCGGGCCGGCGACGAACATCTGCGAGATGCCGGTCACCATCAGCGAATAGTGCGACGTCACCAGCCGCGCCGCGCCCAGCCCGGCGACCGAGCCCAGGCCCAGCGCCACCACCGGCACGCGGGCCAGGTTGTCGACCACATGCTCCCAGCCGGGATTCTTCGGCACGTAGGTCGTGCCGGTTATCTCGTAGCTCTTCACCGAGCCGCCGCCGCCGGTGCCGTCGACCAGCCGCACCACCGGGATGCCGAGCTCGCCCGCCATCTGCTCGGACACGACCTGCTTCTCGTGGATCGAGGCGTCGGCCGCGCCGCCGCGCACCGTGAAGTCGTCGGCGCCGACCACCACCGGCCGGCCGTCGATGCGGCCGCGACCCATCACGAAATTGGAAGCCGTGAAGTCGACCAATTGACCGTCAGCGTCGTACTCGGCCTTGCCGGCAATGGCACCGATCTCGTGGAAGGAGTCCGTGTCGAGCAGCCGGTCGATGCGCTCGCGCACCGTCAGCTTGCCGCCGTCGTGCTGGCGCTTGATCTTATCGGGTCCGCCCATGCGCTGCGCGAAGGCCTCGCGGCGGCGCAGCTCCTCGACTTCTTTCTCCCAGCTCATGGTCAGCCTTTCAGTGGGATGCCGACGATCGCTTCCAATTCGGCGATCGCTTTGTCTGGATCGCCCACCTTTATCGTCCGCATGCCCAGGGCCTTGGCGGGTTTGAGGTTGATGCCGAGATCGTCGAGATAAACGCAACGCTCCGGCGGCACGCCGATCAGCTCGCAGGCATGTTGGTAGATGCGCGGATCGGGCTTGCGGAAGCCGAGTTTGCTCGATTCGACCACGTGCTCGAACAGCGTCATCACTTCGGCGACCGCCGCGGCCCTGTCCGGGCTGCGCGCCATGCCGGGTCCTTCGCCGTGCTTCATGTTGTTGGTGATGCAGGCGACCCTGAAGGCCGCCTTGCAGCGGCGCAGGGCCTCCACCATCTGCGGCCGAATGTCGCCGCTGATCGCCTGCAGCACGCGCCAGCCGTCGAGCTTGTGACCGTGCGCCGCAGCTTCCGCTTCGAACAGCGCGACGAACTGCGCGAGCGTCACCTCGCTTCGTTCCATTTTCGCCCAGGCATTGACGTCTGGATTGCGCGCATTGAGGCCGCGGATGAAATCTTCGGGAAGGCCAGCCTCGTTTTCGTAGCGCCGGAAGGCTTCGAACGGACTAGTCAGGATGACGCCCCCGAAATCCCACAGGACCGCGAGAGGGGGTGCATGGCTCGTATTCAGCATGGTGCGACCGTCTTTACCTTGTTCCTGCCGCAGTCGGCGCCTATTTCACCCGCTCCCAATAGGCGACCGACCCGGTCATCGACTAGCCGGCGCCTTCACTTTCCGATCAGGAAGATGAAATGACGGATGTAGCGGTTGTAGCGCCGCGCGGCGACGCCGTGGCGGCAGAGGCAGGTAACACTATGGTGCGAACCGACGGGCGCAATCGTCGCGCGGCCGAGACCCGGCGCAAGATCATCGCGGCGGCCAAGGCCATGATCGCGGAGACGAGCGTGGCCCCCACCGTGGTGGGCGTCGCCAAGCGGGCCGACGTCTCGGTCCGGTCGGTGTTCCAGCATTTCCACGACGTTGAGTCACTTTTCGTAACTGTGATGGACAGCATCCGGGCCGACGTGGCCGTGCCGGAGATGCCGTCGGCGAGCCGTCCCCTGGAGGCGCGCATCGAGGACGTCGTGAAGGCGTTCGCCGAGCTGTTCGACAAGGTCGTCCCGCTGCGCGTGGCGGCCGGCCAGTTCGTCGACCATCCGGCGCTGACCGAGCGCAGCCAGCAGGCGCGCAACGAGCTGCGTGAGGCGACCTTCGAGGTGTTCGCGCCCGAGTTCGCCACCCTCACCGAGCAGGCCCGCGAGGAGCTGGCCGACGCCATCGGCGCGGCGCTGTCGCTCGATGCCTGGATCGTGCTGCGTCGCCGCGACGGCCTCAGCCTCGAGCGCGCGGTCGCCGTGTGGCGCCTTACCTTGACCGCCCTGCTGGCGCAGGCTGTCGGCCAGAAGGCGTAAGGCCCAGGCCTGAGCCAAAACGGCTCACAAACTGTCCCTGCTCGCCATTGACTTCGCGTTGGCGATCAGGGACTTAAGGCCCCCGAAAAGGAACCGGCCGCAGCATTCATGGCGACCAGCGGATTGCATGAGGATTTCTCGCGGGAGGAGCACGTCAAGGCTGGCTCCGATCGCGGATTTGGCCTCGTTTTCGCGGGCTTCTTTGCCCTTGTAAGCGTTCTGTCGTGGCATCGCGACCATCGCGGCTGGCATTACACCCTGCCGCTGGCGGTCGCGTTCCTGGTGATTGCCTACACCTATCCCAAGGTGCTGGCGCCGCTGAACCGGCTTTGGCTGAAGTTCGGCCTTCTCCTCTACAAGGTCATGAACCCGCTGGTCCTCGGCCTGCTGTTCTTCGTGACCATCACGCCGATCGGCCTCATCATGCGGGCGTTCGGCAAGGATTTCCTGCGCCTGCGCATGGACCGCGGCGCCAAGAGCTACTGGATCGAGCGCGAGCCCCCGGGGCCGCCGCCGCAATCCATGAAGAACCAGTTCTGATCGCGGGAGTAGGGAGACTATGGGTTCGATTATCGTCGAGCTTTGGGCGTTCATGCGGGAGCGCAAGAAGTTCTGGCTGCTGCCGATCATGATCATGATGGTGATCTTCGGCGGCCTGATCGTGCTGACCAAGGGCTCGGCGATCGCGCCGTTCATCTACACGCTGTTCTAGCGAACACGCGGGGCGAACATGCGGGTACTGGGGATCTCGGCCTTCTACCATGACAGCGCCGCGGCGCTGATCGAGGACGGCAAGCTCGTCGGTGCCGCGCAGGAAGAGCGCTTCACCCGCAAGAAGCACGACTCCGGCTTCCCCGAGCACGCGGTGAACTACTGCCTCGACCAGGCCGGCATCAAGCTGGCCGACGTCGATTACGTCGCCTTCTACGACAAGCCGTTCCTGAAGTTCGAGCGGCTGCTCGAGACCTACCTCGCCTTCGCGCCGCGCGGCTTCAGCTCCTTCCGCATGGCCATGCCGCTGTGGCTGAAGGAGAAGCTGTTCCAGAAGACCCTGCTGCGCGACGAGATGAAGAAGTGGCAACCGGACTTCGACTGGCACAAGCGCCTGCTGTTCGGCGAGCATCACCAGAGCCACGCCGCCTCGGCGTTCTTCCCGTCGCCCTATGAGGAGGCCGCGATCCTGTGCATGGACGGCGTCGGCGAATGGGCGACGACCTCGCTCGCCTGGGGCCAGGGCAACAAGCTCGAGATGCTGAAGGAGATCCACTTCCCGCACTCGATCGGCCTGCTCTATTCGGCCTTCACCTATTACACGGGCTTCAAGGTGAACTCGGGCGAGTACAAGGTGATGGGGCTGGCGCCCTACGGCGAGCCGAAGTTCAAGGACACGATCCTGAACAACATCGTCGACCTCAAGGAAGACGGCACCTTCCGGCTCGACCAGACCTATTTCGACTATTGCACCGGCCTGCGCATGACCAACGACAAGTTCGCCGACCTGTTCGGCGGACCGGCGCGCAAGCCCGACAAGGAGCTGCTGGCCCAGAAGCACATGGACCTCGCCGCCTCGATCCAGGCGGTGACCGAGGAGATCGTGCTGCGCCTCGCCCGCTCGGTGAAGAAGGAGACGGGCGCCAGGAACATCTGCCTCGCGGGCGGTGTGGCGCTGAACTGCGTCGCCAACGGCAAGCTGCTGCGCGAGAACATCTTCGACGGCATCTGGGTGCAACCGGCGGCCGGCGATGCCGGCGGCGCGGTCGGTGCCGCCTATGCCGCCTATCACGGCTATCTCGGCCAGGCGCGCAAGCTCAACGGCCACATGGACGGCATGGAGGGCTCCTATCTCGGGCCGGCCTACGAGGACGACGAGATCGCCGAGCGCCTGACCAAGGCCGGCGCCAAATTCGTCCAGCTGCCCTACGACAAGATGATCTTTCACACCGCCGAGGCGCTCGCCAGCGAGAAGGCGGTCGGCTGGATGCAGGGCCGCATGGAGTTCGGGCCGCGCTCGCTGGGCGCCCGCTCGATCCTCGGCGACGCCCGCTCGCCGTCGATGCAGAAGACGCTGAACCTCAAGGTGAAGTACCGCGAGTCGTTCCGGCCGTTCGCGCCGGCGGTGCTGCGCGAGGACGTCGACAAGTATTTCGACATCCACACCGACAGCCCCTACATGCTGATGGTGGCGCCGGTGAAGGAAGAGCGCCGCCGCACCATGACCGCCGAGGAAGACAAGCTGTTCGGCATCGACAAGCTGAACGTGCCGCGGTCGGACATCCCGGCGGTGACGCACATCGACTATTCCGGCCGCATCCAGACGGTGCACAAGGAGACCAATCCGGCGTTCCACGACCTGATCTCGTCGTTCAAGCAGCAGACCGGCAGCTCGGTGGTCGTGAACACCTCGTTCAACGTGCGCGGCGAGCCGATCGTCTGCACGCCCGAGGACGCCTTCCGCTGCTTCATGGGCAGCGAGATCGAGGTGCTGGTGGTCGGCAACTGCTTCCTCAAGAAGGAAGACCAGGATCCGGCCCTGAAGCTCGACTACAAGAACGCCTTCGAGCTCGACTAGCCTCATGCGGGCGGTCGTTGCCGATCGCCTCGGCGATCCCTCCGTCCTCCAGGTCAAAGAGGTTCCGACGCCCGAGCCGGGGCCGCGCGACGTCGTCGTCCGGGTCGGCGCGGCGGGCGTCAATTTCCCCGACATCCTCTCGGTCGCCGGCACCTATCAGCACAAGCAGCAAGTGCCGTTCATTCCCGGCATGGAAGGGGCCGGCACCATCCATGCCGTCGGCAGCGACGTCCGAGGCTGGAAGCCCGGCGACAAGGTGATCTTCGGCGTGCGGCCGGGCGCCTTTGCCGAGTACGCCAAGGTGACCAAGCCGGACGGCATGATGCGCCTGCCCGACGGTTGGTCGGAGATCGAGGGCGCGGGCTACCGCGTCGCCGCCCACACCGCCTATCACGCGCTGGTCCATCGCGCCGGAACGAAGAAGGGCGACGTCGTGCTGGTGCACGGCGCGTCGGGCGGCGTCGGGTTGGCGGCGGTGCAACTCGCCAAGCATCTCGGCGCTTACGTGATCGCGACCGGCGGCGACGATGCGCGGCTCGCGATCGTGAAGAGCCATAGCGGCGCCGATGCGGTCGTGAACTACCGCACGACCGATTTCGTGGCGGCAGTGAAGGAGCTGACCGGCGGCAAGGGCGCCGATGTGATCTACGATCCGGTGGGCGGCGAGGTGCTGGAGAAATCCATGCGCGCTGCGGCCTACGGCGCGCGACTGCTGATCATCGGCTTTACCTCGGGTGGGCCGAGCACGATCATGTCCAACCACGTGCTGATCAAAGGCCTGACGGTCCTCGGCGTGCGGGCCGGCGAGACCATCGCGCGGATCGCGCCCGAGCTCGGCCGCGATTACATCGAAGTGCTGCCGAAGCTCGCCGCGCAGGGCGTCATGCGCCCTCACATCTCGCACTGCTTCCCGATGGAGCGCGCGGCCGACGCCTTCCGGGCGCTGATCGACCGTCAGGTCGTCGGCAAGGTCGTGATCACGACGGCCTAACGCGGGATGATGGTGACGCGGCGGTCCTTCTCCGACGCGTCGCTGCCGCCGAAGCTCATGTTGCCGAACGCCTCGGGGTTGGAGGCGATCACCACGTCCTTGGCCGGGTAGCCCGCCTTGATCAGCTCGGCGGCGACCGCCTGCGAGCGCTGCTGTGCCAGCTTGGCGTTGTAGCTCTTGTCGCCCAGCTTGTCGGTCTGGCCGACCACGCAGACCTTGGTCGCCTGGCGCGCCTTGGCGGTCTTGGCCGCCTCGGCGATCGTCGCCTTGTATTCGGGCTTCACCACCGCGCTGCCGAGGTCGAACAGCACCCAACTCGGCTTGGATACCGCCGCCGAGCCGACATTGCCCGGGCACGGCCCAACCGTCTGCGCCCCCGCGGGTGTGCCGGCCAGCACCAGGCCGATCGCAAGCAGGGCGGGACGGATCACTTGAGCTCTCCCTTCAAGGCCAACTCGACGAACGGCAGACGGTCGTTGCCGAAGAACATCATGTCGCCGACGAACATCGTCGGGGCGCCGAACACGCCGCGTTCCACGGCCTCGTCGGTGGTCGATTTGAGGCGGTCCTTCACGTCCTGGTCCTGGATGCGCTGGCCGAACTTCCGGGCGTCGAGACCGGCCGCGGTCAGCACGGCGGCGACTTCCTCGATGTCGTTGAGGTTCCGGCCGTCGACCCACATCGCCCGATACATCGCCGGGTGATAGGTCTCGAACACGCCGTCGATCTCAGCCGCCGCGGCGCCGCGCATCAGCGCCAGCGTGTTCACCGGGAAGTGGGGATTGCGGTTGAACGGCACGCCGTAGTGGCGCGCCCACATCGGCATGTCGAAGGCGCTCCATCTGGATTTCAGCGCCACCGTCATGGGCGAGGCGTTGCCGGTCGCCTTGAACACGCCGCCCAGCAGCATCGGCTTGCGCTGGAGCGTTGCCCCGGCGCGCCGGGCGATCGCCTCGACCTGGGTGTCGGCCAGGTACGAATAGGGGCTGCCATAGTCGAAGTAGAATTCCAGTGTGCGGGCCATCGGGGCCACCTCCCTGCTTGAGCCCAAGCTGCGCCGCTTCTAGCCTTGGCTCAAGACAGTTCAGGGATGGAACGCATGAGCCGGGTTGCAGGCAAGGTCGTACTGGTGACGGGGGCGGGGTCGGGCATCGGCCGCGCCACCGCGAAGCTGCTGGCAGCCGAGGGCGCCACCGTGATCGTGACCGACATCAACCAGCCGGGCGGGCTGGAGACCGTCCAGCAGATCGGCGGCAATGCGCTTCGAGGAGCACGACACGGCCCGCGAGGAGGACTGGAAGCGCATCATCGATGCGGTGATGGCGCGCGAAGGCAGGCTGAACGGGCTGGTCAACAATGCCGGCATCGCCGGGCCTTTCCCCTCGACCTTCGAGACCGAGACGGTCGAGCAATGGCAGCGCATGCTGTCGATCAACGTCCAGGGCGTGTTCCTGGGCTGCAAGTACGGCGTGCCGGCGATGAAGCAGTCGGGCGGCGGATCGATCGTCAACACCTCGTCGCTGGCGGCCTTCCTCGGCACGCCGGCGCTGTCGGCCTACGGCGCCAGCAAGGGCGCGGTGCGGCAGTTCACCAAGACGGTGGCGATGGACTGCGCCCGCAAGGGCTACAGGATCCGCTGCAATTCGGTCCATCCCGGCATCATCATGACGCCGATGGGCCAGGGCATCCTGCCCAACGACAAGGCCCGCGAACGGGCGCTCCGGACCATCCCGATCGGCGAATTCGGCACGCCCGAGGACATCGCCTATGGCATCCTGTACCTGATTTCGGACGAGTCGCGCTTCGTCACCGGCACCGAACTGGTGATCGACGGCGGCATGAACGCCATTTAACCCGGAGGCCGGCCATGCGGCATGCGGACCAGGTTGCGTATCTCGAGCGTATGTTGCGTATGGTGCGTACCAACACGCGGGACGACGGACCCGGTCTCAGCCACACGCCGGTCGAGGGCTACTTCGATCCCGTGCAATACCGGCGCGAGGTCGACGTGCTGTTCCGCCGGCACCCGATCGTGGTCGGCCACTCGGCGCAGGTCGCCGCGCCCGGCGACTTCGTCACCCACGACGCGTCAGGCCAGCCGATCCTGATCGCGCGCGGCACCGACGGCGTACTGCGGGCCTTCCTCAATGTCTGCCGCCATCGCAGCGCCTGCGTCGAACAGGCGGCGTGCGGCGCCAACAAGCGCGCCTTCGTCTGCGCCTATCACGGCTGGGCCTACGACCTCACCGGCCGGCTGCTTGGCATCACCGACGGCACGGCGTTCGGCGAGGTCGACAAAAGCAAATACGGCCTGCGCCGGCTGAAGGCGGCCGAGAAGTACGGGCTGATCTGGGTCGTGCCGACCGCGCTCGACGATCACGAGGACGCGACCCTCGACATCGACGCCTATCTCGGCCAACTGCAGCCCGACCTCGAAGGCTGGACCATGGAGGGCTGGGAGCGGCACAGCTTCGAGCCGATCGCCAAGAAGATGAACTGGAAGCTGGTGATCGACACCTTCCTCGAACTCTACCATTTCCGCTACCTGCATCCCGAGACGGTATTCCCGCTGTTCCTCGACAACATCGCGACCTACGAGCAGCTAGGGCAGCATATCCGCATCGCGGCGGCCAAGCGCACGCTCACCGAGCTGGAGGGGCAGCCGAAAGAGGACTGGCGCATCACCGACCATGCGATCGTGCTCTATGCGATGTTTCCCAACACGGTGCTGACCTACACCCAGGACCATTGCGGCATCTTCACCAGCTTCCCGATCGGGCCCGAGGAATCGGTGCTGCACTTCTCGGTGCTGATCAGCCCGGAGGAGAAGGCGAAGAAGCCGGAGAGCTACTGGGAAGCCAACCGCAACCTGTTCGCCTCGGCGCTGGTCGAGGACCTGGGCATCGGCGAGACAATCCAGCGCAACTGCCATACGGGAGCGAACCGGCAGCAGACCTTCGGCAAATTCGAGAAAGCGCTGGGCTGGTACCACGCGGAGATTGATAAGGCGATCCTCTGACTTCCTCCCCGTCATACAGGGGAGGGGGAAGGCAACCGATAGTTGCTGCTTTCGCCTAATCTACGCCCAGAATTGGCGCTTCAGTTCGCCGATGACAAGCTACGCCCAGGAACTCCGCAACACCGCGACCGAAGCCGAGAAGCTCCTCTGGCGCCACCTGCGAGGTCGCCAACTGAACGGCTTCAAGTTCCGTCGTCAGCATCCGATGGGAAAGTATGTCTGCGACTTTGTTTGTCTGGAAGCCGGCCTGATCGTGGAGCTCGACGGCAGTCAACATGTGATCGACGCGCCTTACGACGCGCGTCGCGACGCCTACCTGAGGCAGCATGGCTACCGTGTGCTGCGATTCTGAATGGGCAGGTCTTTTCAGAGACCGAAGCGGTCGTCGAAACCATTTGTCAGGCGCTGCATCGGCCTGAGATGGACGGGCGCTTCGACTGAGGCTTTCCCCCTCCCGGCCTCCCCCGTATGACGGGGGAGGTGGAAGACCTCTACTTGATTGTCACCTGGTGAGTGAGCTTGTCGCCGTCGGTGATGGTCACCGAGGTGAAGCCGAGCAGCTTCAGCAGGTCGAAGAACGTCGCGTCCTCGGCCACCGTGCGCTCCTGGAAGAACGGCGACAGGCGCGACATCGTCGTCATGTTCGCGAGCAGCGCGCGCATGCGGTAGATCGTGCCGAACTCGTTGGGCGCCAGGCCGACGATAATCAGCTTGTCGGCCTTCTCGCCCTTGACGAACACCGAGTAGGGCACGCGATAGGACGACTGGATCGTGCCCTGCGACACCACGGTGACGAACTGCACGCGCTGGGCGCGGTCGACGCCGGCGATCATCTGCATGGCCGACTGATAGATCTCGGTCGAGTTCGGCTTGGCATAGTAGTAGCCGACATACTTGTCCTCGTCGGCGGTCGCGGCAGCGGCCGGCTTGGCGGCGGCCGGCGCGACGGGCTTCTGCTGCTGCGCCACGGCGGGAACCGCGATCAGCAGAGCGGCTGCAGCGGCGGCGAACGTCTTCATCATCCTGGGTACTCCGGAAGTCTTCAGGCTTAGAAAAGGGTATAGCCGCCATCGATGACGAAGTCGCGCCCCGTCGTGTACTTGGTCGCGTCGGAGGCGAGGTAGACGGCCAGCGGACCGAAATCGGCCCCGACGCCCCAGCGCCGCTCCGGAATGCGCGGCAGGACGTTGCCGGCAAACTTCGGGTTGGCGACGGCATTGGCCGTCATCTCGGTCTCGATCCAGCCCGGCAGGATCGAGTTGACCGTGATGTTGTAGCGGGCGAGCTCGACCGCCAGCGCCCGCACCATGGCGCAGACGCCGCCCTTGCTGGCGCCGTAGTGGCTGGAGCGCGCCGCGCCCTCGATCGCCGCGGTGCTGGCCATCGCCACCAGCGAGCCGCCCTTGCCGCGCTCGGCCATGTGCTTGGCCGCCGCACGGAAGGTGAAGAACACGCCATCGAGGTTGATCCGCGTGACGCGGCGCCATTCCTCGTAGTCCATCTCGAGGATCGAGCCCTTGCCGCGGCCCGAGACACCGGCATTGGCGACGCAGTTGTCGACGTGGCCCAGCACCTTCACGGTCTCGGCGAAGGCGTCGATCACCTGCTTCTCGTCGCCGACATCGACGATCTGGGAATGGACCTTGCGGCCGTGGCGCCTGAGCTTCTCGGCCGCGGCGTCGGTCTTCTCCTTGCGCGTGCCCCAGATGCAGACATCGGCGCCGGCCTCCGCCATCGCGTCGGCCATGCCGAAGCCGATGCCGCCGTTGCCGCCGGTCACCAGCGCGACCTTGCCGCTGAGATCGAAGCCCTTGTAGGCCATGCACTCCTCCCTCTCTTCTCCTCCCCCGTCATACGGGGGAGGGTAGGGAGGGGGAAGGCCTCAAAGTCGATTTTCGAATTGCAGATCTTTACTGGGGCTTTCCCCCTCCGCCCTTCGGGCACCTCCCCCGTGTCGCGCCTCAGAAGGCGCTTTGACGGGGGAGGGAGATTTTGGGATCAGTTCAACTGATCGGTTTCGACCAGCACGATCTCGGCGTCCTCGACCGCCTTGATCTCGATCTCGGCCTGGTCGACCACGGCGACGCCGTCGCGGGCGTTGGCCTTGACCGGCTTGCCGTCGGCGCCCGTCACCTCGATCTTGCCCCTGGCGGGCACGAGATAGGCCGGCTTGCCGTCGAGCTTCTGCCTTATCGTCTCGCCGGCTCTCAGCTTGCCGGCGAACAGCGCGCCGTCGGCATGGAGCGGGATCGCGCCGTCGTGGCCGCGGCCGGAGGCCAGCGGCACCAGCTTGCCGTCGCGCGCGTTCTCCGGGAACTGCACGGTCTCCCAGCGCGCCGGCACGCCTTCCTTGTTCGGCAGGATCCAGATCTGGAACAGCTCCGTCTCGTCGTTCTCCTTGTTGTATTCGGCGTGCTGGATGCCCTGGCCCGCGCTCATCACCTGGATCTGGCCGGCCTCGGTGCGGCCCTGGTTGCCCAGGTGATCCTGGTGGGTGATCGCGCCTTTGATGACATAGGTCACGATCTCCATGTCGCGATGGGGATGCGGCGGGAAGCCGGTCTGCGGCGCGATCTTGTCGTTGTTCCAGACGCGCAGGGCGCCCCAATGCACGCGATCCTTGTTGCGATAGTCGGCGAAGCTGAAGTGGAAGTTGGCCTTCAACCAACCGTGGTCCGACTTGCCGAGTTTCTCGAAAGGCCTGAGTTCGATCATGATGTTTACCTCTTGCCGCCAAGATGGCCACTGACGACAAGCGATCAAGTTTCGCGTTGGTAACGGCCCTTTCAGGCCGGCGGCGCGATCAGGAAGGCCTTGCTGGAATTGAATATCCAGGTGTCGAGAAAGCCGGTCTCGCGCGGCCTGAGGCCAAGCGCACTCATGGCGCCAGCCAGGCACGACCAGTTCAGGATCTCCTGCTGGCCGCTGTCCTCGACGGCCGTTGTCGACAGGCCGCGCCAGGCCTCCCAGTCGCAGCGCTCGAGCGCGTCGAACATGCGCCGGTCGGCAGCGGTGTCGGGCCACAGGAAGTTGTTCTTCGGCGTCAGGAAAGCGTGGCTCCAGCCCGACGAGGCGATCAGCGCCACGCGATACGGCGACTCGGCCAGGATGCGCGCCGTCGCCGCGCCCAATTCGAACAGCCGCCTGGGCGATGGCGACGGCGGATCGAAATCCGCTTCGCCGATCTCGCGATCGAACACCGGCAGGCCGCCGCGCTGCGCCAGCACCTTGCGGCCGTAGCAGTTGATGGCGAAGGGAACGAACGGATAATCGAAGCCCCGGCGGTCGTAATCGAGATAGAGAATGGCGTTGGTGAAGGCGTGGCCGAGCGCATGGTGCAGCGGCTTGTAGGCATAGGCGGTGTCGAAGCCGTCCTCGATCAACCGCGACGCCAGCATCTTGGCGGCCTTCGGATGGCCGGCGAGGTCCCAGACCTTGTCGGACTCGCCCCAGACGTTGCCGGGCGGCGTCGCGAACTTGTGCCGCTCGTAGGCGAACAGGCAGTAGGGCGGCACCACGTCTTCCTTGAAGTTCTCGTACTGGTCGTCGCCCCACATCAGCACGAAGTCCGGCTTGAAGGCGTCGAGCGCGGCCCGCGTCTTGCGGAACCACTCGACCATCGCCGCGCGATGGCGGCCCGCCTCGGCGGTGCCCTGGTCGTCGCTCCATTGGGCGCGCGCCGGTTCGGGCCAGCCCTCGGGCTGCTTCAGCGTCTCCGGCAACTTCGGATTGGCGAGCATGCGCCGGAAGATCCACGACATGCGCTCGTCGGGACCCCAGAGCGGCGGATAGTGGGTCAACCCAAGGGCGAGGATTTCAGCCATGCCACCATGGTAAACCTCGCCCCATGACTGTCCAACGCCAGGCCGCCTGCCATTGCGGCCAGCTCCGGGTCCGTCTTCACGGCGACCCGGTGCTCGTCTCGTCCTGCCACTGCCGTGCCTGCCAGCGCCGCACCGGCGCGGTGTTCGGCTCGACCTCGTTCTTCTGGCGCTACCAGGTCGTCGCGATCGAGGGCGAGCACCGGACCTGGCGCCGTGCCGGCGACAGCGGCCGGTGGCTCACCTTCCACTTCTGCCCGACCTGCGGCTCGAACGTGTTCTGGGAGGCCGCGCATGTGTCCAACATGCTGAGCGTCGCCGTCGGCGCCTTCGCCGATCCGACGTTTCCCGCGCCGTCGCGCACCGTCTGGTGCGAGAGCAAGCACGGCTGGCTGCCGTTCCCGGACTCGATCCCGAGTCATCCGAAGAGCTCGGCATGACCGACTACTACCGGACCCCCTACTACCAGACACACGGCACGCTCACCGAGCCGGGCCGGTTCGCGGCCCCTCTGGCGGCGTTCAGCGATCTCGCAGGGCTGTGCGCCTTCATCCAGGGGGTCGTGATCCATTCGGACTGGGCGGCGGCCTACGGCGTCACCGCCGATCTCAGCCGCGAGACGCTGCCGGTCGCCCGCCGCATGGCGCTGGTCGAGGCGGCGGGTCGCCGCGACCTGCCGCCCGAGCGCCGCACACCCGGCACCTGCCGCGACTTCGCGCTGATGACCTGCAGCGCCTTGCGCGAGCGCGGCGTGCCGGCGCGCGTGCGCTGCGGCTTCGCCAGCTACTTCCCCGCCAATCCATTCGAGGACCACTGGGTTTGCGAATACTGGCGGCCGGACGAAAGTCGCTGGGCGCTGGCCGATGCCCAGCTCGATGCGATGCAGCGCGAGCATCTGCGCGTCGCCTTCGATCCGACCGACCTGCCGGCGGGCACGTTCCTCAATGCCGGCGAGGCGTGGACGATGTGGCGCGCGGGGGAAGCCGAGGACATCGCCTTCGGGCACGGTGACGCGACAGGGGCGTGGTTCCTGCAGGTCAACCTGATGCGCGACCTGTTTGCCCTGCGCAAACAGGAAACGTCGGACTGGGATGCCTGGCGATCGATCCCCGACCCCGACAAGATGCTGGACGACTATGCCCTCACCGTGGGCGATCGCATCGCGTCAGCGACCTGCCTGGTCGGCCACGGCCCGCCGCCCGTCTCGCCCTCAGCGTGATGCCGGCGGCGGCAGGAGGCCGAGTGCGCGGCAGTGAAGCTCATCGCCCGGCCGGCGATGACGAAGACGGTGCCGGATGGCAGCGACGGCGCACGCGCCACACCGGCCTCTTGGAGCAGGGTTGTGGATAAGGCTCCACAGACGAACTCATTATGGGCAATGGAACGCGATTCTCGCCCCTGATTCCTTGAGGAATACGAGCTTCCATTGCCCTTAATAGGGGATTGGTGCCGAGTCGGTGCAAGGTGGCCGGCATGACCCTGTCTCGACTCTGTTCAGTCCACTCCTGTACGCCGCTCGCCGGCGCACAAAACCGTGGCTTTGACAAAAACGGTGAAAACCGTCGCAAACCGATGGAATGCGTGCGCGCCCTAGCGGCCCTCGCGCCACCAGGCGCTGCCCAGCGCCACCAGGAAGGCGAGCGCCACCAGGATGCCCGGCAGCAAGGGCGTCTGGTTGATGCCGGCGACGGTGTAGCCTTCGTTGCGGCGCAGGCCGATCCAGTCGGAGCCGCCGGCGGCGCGGCCGGGGCGGACCGAGCGGATATCGGGCTCCGGCGTGTCGCTCAGCCACTGGATGCTGCCCCCCGAGGCCTCGACCAGAGGCTTCAGCTTCTGGTCGGTGGCGCGCACGTCGGAGAATTCCAGCGGGTCGGGATTGCCGACCGCGGCCACGGTGCGCAGCGTGCCGTCGTCGAAGCGATACAGACCGGGCTTGTCGACATCGACGATCGCCTGGCCGAGCCCCGGCGCGATCTGGCGCAGCTCCAGCGTGCGCGTGGCGCCGGCGTTGGGCTGGCTGGGCGTCGGCGTGCCGGGTGCCGTCATGGTGACCGGCGGGAAGGTCGCCGACAGCGTGCGGCGCGTGACCTCGATACGGCCGCCGACGGCGGTGGCGCGCAGCGCCTCCTCCTCGAGGTCGGGCTCCTTCATCAGCCAGTGCGCGACTCGGCGCACCAGCTCGGGCTGCGGCCCGCCGCCGTCGATGCCGCGGTTCCACAGCCACAGGTGATCGGACATCAACTGCGCCACGCGGCCCTCGCCGACGCGGTCGAGGATGACCAGCGGCTTGCTCTCGGCGCCTTCGAGAACGGCGTTGCCGTGGTCGGTGCGCGACGTGACCAGCCGGAACCAGCGGCCCCAGTCCGGCTCCTTCCCGGGGCCGCCCGACTGCGGCAGGTTGGCGGTGACGGGATGGCGCTGGCCGATCTCGGTGATCTTGGGCTTGAAGCCCTGCTCCAGCACGTCGCCGAGCGGCGCGGCCGGCAGGATGGTGCCGAGCGGCGTGCGGTAGAGCGAGCGCTGGGTGGCGAACACCGGCCCGACCGAGACCAGCAGCGCGCCGCCGCCTTTCACGTATTCGGCGATGTTGCGGAAGTAATCACGCGTGATCAGGTTCCCCGACTCGTAGCGGTCGAAGATGATCAGGTCGAATTCCTTGAGCTTCTGCTCGAACAGCTCGCGCATCGGGAAGACGATCAGCGACAGCTCGCGCACCGGCGTGAAGTCGTCCTTCTGCGGCGTGCGCAGGATGGTGAAGTGCACCAGGTCGACGGCGGGATCGCTCTTCAGCAGATTCCGCCACGCCCGCTCGCCCTGGTAGGGCTCGCCCGAGACCAGCAGCACGCGCAGCCGGTCGCGCACGCCGTTGATGGTGAAGATGGCGCGGTTGTTGTCGAGGGTCAGCTCGTTCTGCCCGGGCGCCACCTCGAGCTCGACGACGTTGGCGCCGGGATTGCCGACGGTGATCGGCAACTCGACCGAGCGGCCGACCGGCACATCGAGCCGGCGCACGACCTCGCCGCCGACCGAGATGGTGACCGGCGCGGTGCCGCCGGCGGGATCCTCGATCCGGAACTTGGCGGTGACCTGGCGGCCGACCACGCCGTAGCGCGGCGACTGCTCGACCACGATCAGCCGGTCGCGCTCGCCCTTCTTGCCGGCGATCAGCGCATGCACCGGTGCGCCGCCCAGCTCCGGCGGCAGGCCGGCCGGCACGTCGTGGACCTGGCCGTCGGTCAGCAGGATCACGCCGGCCAGCCGCTCCGGCGGCACCTCGACCAGCGCCGAGCGCATGGTCTCGATCAGGCGCGTGCCGCCCGGCCGCTCGCTGCCGAGCTGGATGTGCGAGGGCGGCAGGGTGGCTTCGCGGATCTCGAGGCCTTCCTGCTGGCCGAGCTTCTTCTTCAGCGCTTCCTTGGCCGCCTGGACCTGGGCATGACGGTCGCCGATCGCCATGGAATCGCTGTCGTCGGTGACGACCAGCGCCACGTCGGCGATCGGCTTGCGCTGCTCCTCGATCAGCGCCGGGTTGGCGAGCGCGGCCAGCACGACGATGACGGCGAGCGAGCGCCACAGCATGCCGCGCGCGCCGGCACGGATGCCGAGCAGCACCAGGATCAGGCCGGCTGCGCCGAGCGCGATCAGCACCGGCCAGCCCAGCACGGGATCGAAGGCGATCGAAACGGCGGAGGTCGGGTTCATCGCCGGAGCCTCTGCATGATGTCCTGGATATGAACCTGGTCGTCCTTGTAGTTGCCGGTCAGCGCGTGCATCACGAGGTTCACGCCGACGCGGAAGCTCATCTCGCGCTGGGTCTCGCCGCCGGGCGTCACCGGGTTCATGCCGCGGCCGCGCTGGTCGACCGCCCAGGCGCCGGCATAGTCGTTGGCGCCGATCACGATGGTGGTGACGCCGTCATTGACCCGGCCGCCGCCGGACTCGATCCACACCTTGCCACCGGTCCAGCGGCCCGGCATGTCGGACAGGAGATAGAACGACTTGGTCAGCACGTGGTCGGGCGGCATGACGATCAGGGGCGGCGTCTCGATGCCCGAGAGCAGGCGCTTGAGGTCCGGGTTGCCGCCGACCGGCCGGTCGAACGACATCTGCTGGTCGCGCGTGTCGATGAACAGGATGCCGCCGGTGCGCAGGTAGCGGTCGAGCGACGCCGAGGCGCGCGGCGACAGGTTGGGCTGGGTCGAGGTGATCGGCCAGTAGATCAGCGGATAGAGGCGCGGCTCGTCGTTCTCGAGGTCGAGGCCGACCGGATCGGCCGGCTCGACCGAGGTGCGGTTGCGCAGGACCTCGCTCAGCCCCTCGAGGCCGGCCTTGCTGGTGTCGTCGACGTCCTTGTCGCCGGTGATGATGTAGGCCAGCCGCGTATCGAGCGATCCCTTGAGCGCCTGGTCGTCGGTGAGCGGCGGCGGGCCCGCCTTCTCCGGCGCCGGTGCCGCGACACGCTGCGTCTGTGCCTGCGTGTCGGGCGGCAGGGCGAACACGGCGAGGCCGAGCAGCACGGCGGCCGGTGCCGCGCGGCCGATGCGCACCGCTCGCGGCATCAGCCCGCGCAGCCACAGCGACAGCAGCAGGTCGAGCAGCAGCAGCAGCGCGGCGGCGAGCAGGCACCAGCGCGACAGATCGGTCTCGCCGCCTTCCGACAGCCGGTCGGTCGCGACGCCCGCGGGCAGCGCCAGCGGCTTGGGCGCGGCGACATGGCCACCGATGTTGAAGGCGACCTGCGCGTTCTCGTCGCCGTAGAAGCCCGGCGGCGTGGTCGGCCTGGGTGCGAAGGTCTGGTCGGCATCGGCCGGCAGCATCTGCGCGCCGGCGGGCGGCGCGCCGAGCTTGCCGAAGCCGTCGAGCGTGCGCCACGGCTTCAGCGCCTTGTTGACGCCATCGCCGGCGACGCCGCGCGACAGAGTCACCAGGCGCTGCAGCATGTTCACGAACAGCCCCGACAGCGCCACGTTGCTCCAGCTCGTGTTGGCGGTGGTGTGGATCAGCACCAGGTAACCCTGCCCGCGCTTCTCGCCGGTGACCAGCGGCGTGCCGTCGGTCAGTCGCGCCCAGGTCTTGTCGGCGAGGTCCGGCGTCGGCTCGGCCAGCACCTGCTGCTGGATGCGCACGTCCTTGGGGATCGGGATACCGAGGAACGGGCTGTTGGTCGGGAACTCGGCGAGCACGCTCGGCTGGCCCCAGCTCATGACGCCGCCCAGCGCGCGGTCGCCCAGCCGGAGCGGCGTCGGCACCAGCGGATCGGCGCCGCCGGCGAGGTTCGGGCCGGCGAAGCGCACCGCGACGCCGCCGCGCTCGATCCATTTGGCGATCTCGTCGCGGTCGTTGGCGGAGGGCACAGCGCCGTCGGGGACCAGCAGCACGGCGGTGTTGCGGGTGAGCACCGTCTCGCGATCGCCGATCGTCAGGCTGACATAGGGATCGAGCGCGCGCTCGAGGAAGTAGACCTCCTGCAGCAGCGGCTGACCGGTGGCGGCGGCGCGCTCGCCCAGGATGGCGACCGGCCGGCGGCGGTTGCGCTCGTCGAGCAGCACGGTGCTGCCGGCGCCGCCCTGCGATTCGATGTCGAGCCGGGTCATGCGGTTGCGCAGCTCGGGCGGTGCCTGCAGCATGCCCTCGCCCTTGGTGGCAGCGGCGGCGAAGTCGAGCTCGATGCGGGCCACGATGCGGCCCTGGTCGTCGGCCGCCTGGATCGCGGCCTTGCGCGGGCCATCGGCGACCGGCCGCAGCGCGGTGACCTTGAGGTCGCGGCCCTCGGCGTTGGGCGGCAACAGGAGCAGCGGGGTGTTGGCGGCATCGGGCAGCACGACCTGCAGGCCGTCGAACTTCTGCAGCCGCTCGGTGAGCGCGGCCGCGCCCGGATCTTCAAGCCCGTCGCTCAGCCACACGACGTAGGCGCCGGGATCGAGCTTCAGCGCATCGATCTCGCGCGCGGCCGCAGCGCGGTCGGTCGGCCAGGGCTTGGGCCGGAAGGCGCGCAGGATGGTGCGGGTCTCGTCGGGCCGGAGCGCGCCCTTGCGCACCGTTGGTGCGTCGAGCGGCACGGGCGCCGTGCCCATCAGCGCCACCAGCCGGCCGGCGCGCTCGGCGCGCTGGATCAGGCGCTCGGCGTGGGCGATGCGGGTGGTCCAGCCGGGCGCCGACGACCAGCCGTCGTCGATCACGAGCAGCAGCGGGCCCTTGCCCGGCAGCTCGGCCTGCGGATTGAGCAGCGGCCGTGCGACGGCGAGGATCAGGAAGGTCGCGAGCAGCAACCGCATCAGCAGCAGCCACCACGGCATCTTCATCGGCGTCTGCTCGCTGGGCTCGAGCCCGATCAGCAGCCGGATCGCCGGGAAGCGGATCAGCCGCGGCAGCGGCGGGATCAGGCGCAGCAGCCAGTAGATCACCGGCAGCACCAACAACAGCGCCAGCATGCCGGGGGCGGCGAAAGCGAGCGCGCCGAGACTCAGCATGTCTGTGGACCGCGGGCTTCCAGCCCGCTCATGAGCGCGCAGTCGCCGTTTCGCCGCGAAGCGGCTTTAGCGCGCGGTCCAATGAGCGTCCGGGCCATCATCGCGTCACGCCGCGTTCAGCCGACGGAGGTCGGCCATGGCGAGGTAAAGCGACAGCAGCACGGTCTGCGGCGGCCGGTCGGTGCGATGCAGATGCACGGTCCAGTCGGCCGAGCGCGTCAGGCGCTGCAGGCCTTCCTTCTGGGCGGCGAGCCGCGCGCCATAAGCGGTGCGCACCGTCTCGACGCGGCGGATGGTGTGCTGGCCCTCGGCTTCGAGGCCCTCGAACTTCACATGGCCCGCGAACGGCAGGTCCTCTTCCGCCGGATCGAGCACCTGCACCAGATGGCCGCGCACCCCGACGCTCGCATAATGACGAATTGCCGCCGCGACGGTATCGAGTGGATCGAGCCAGTCGGAGACCAGGACCACCGTGCCGTGCGCCGGCAGCGGCACCAGCGGCGGCTGGCTCGGCAGATTCCGCGTGCTGTCGCGCGTCTCGTCGAACAGGGTCTCGGCGACGCGGCGCATCGCGACCCGGCCGGAGATCGGCCGCATGCCGCTGCCCAGGAGGGCGATCCGCTCGCCGGCATCGGTCAGCAGGCTCGCCAGCGCCAGGGTGATCAGCTCGGCGCGCACCGCCTTGGTGTCGATGTTGCGCAGCGAGGCGTACTGCATGGAGGGGGAAGCGTCGCGCCACAACCATACAGACGCCGCAGCCTCCCATTCGGTTTCACGAACGAACAGGTGGCGGCTGCGGGCACTTTGTCGCCAGTCGATCTGGCTGGCGCTGTCGCCGTCGCGATAGGGCCGGTACTGCCAGAAGGCGTCGCCCTGGCCGACGCGACGGCGGCCGTGCACGCCCTGGATCACGGTGGCCGCGACGCGGTCCGCCGCGACCATCAGCGCGGGCAGGGTGCCGGCGAGTTCGAGGGAACGATGAAGGGTAGACGGCTGGGCCATCGGCTCCGGCGCTGCAACGGATGGGCCAGGTTACGCCAAACGGGCGCACATCTGGGCGATGACGGTCTCCACCGTGATGCCCTCGGCGCGCGCCGAGAAGTTCACGGCCATGCGGTGGCGCAGGATCGGTCCCGCGAGCGCGACGACGTCGTCGATCGAGGGCGCGAGACGGCCCTGGATGATGGCGCGGGCGCGGGCGGCCAGCATGAAGGCCTGGCTGGCGCGCGGGCCCGGCCCCCAGGCGACGCGCTGGCGCACGACGTCGAGGTCGCTCGATTCGGGGCGGCCGGCACGGACCAGCTTGAGGATGGCATCGACCACGCTCTGGCCGATCGGCAAGCGGCGGACCAGCGCCTGCGCCGCGATCAGGTCGGCGGGGGTCAGCGCCTGGGTCGCCACCGGCACGTTGGCGCTGGTGGTCTGGATCATGATCTCGCGCTCGGCGGCCTCGTCGGGGTAGCCGACATCGACCTGCAGCAGGAAGCGGTCGAGCTGGGCCTCGGGCAGGGGATAGGTGCCTTCCTGCTCCAGCGGGTTCTGCGTGGCGAGCACGTGGAACGGCCCCGGCAGGTCGTAGCGCTTGCCGGCGACGGTGACGTGCTTCTCCTGCATCGATTGCAGGAGCGCCGACTGAGTGCGCGGGCTGGCGCGGTTGATCTCGTCGGCCATCAGCAGCTGGGCAAACACCGGGCCCTGAATGAAGCGGAACGAGCGGTTGCCCATGTCGCTTTCTTCCAGAACCTCGGAGCCCAGGATGTCGGCCGGCATCAGGTCGGGCGTGAACTGGATGCGCTTGCTTTCCATGCCGAGCACGATGCCCAGGGTCTCGACCAGCTTGGTCTTGGCGAGGCCGGGGACGCCGATCAGCAGCAGGTGACCGCCCGACAGCAGCGCAACCAGCGTTTGATCGATCACCGCCTGCTGGCCATAAATGACCTTGCCGATGGCGGCGCGCGCCTGTCGCAACTGTCCACCCAGCCGCTCGATGTCGGCCAGGGCAGCCAGGGCGTCAGCGTCGCTCGCGGTCGAAGTGTCGGGTGCCACCAGGGCGCTCCATGCTGTCGATGGGAATATATAGTGAGGGAAGCCCAGAATTGGGGCCGGAACAAGGGCATGACAGTTGAAGAAATTGTGCGCCGGGTGCGTGACAGAAGTACCCGGTTGGCATCCGGATTGCCCGTGCCGGCACCGCCGATCGGCAGCGACTTCTCGCTGAGCGGGGTCGTGCCGGTGCCCGAGACGTGGAAGCCCGCATCGGTCCTGGTGCCTTTGGTGGATCGTCAGGACGGGGTGACGGTGCTGCTCACGCAGCGCACGGCAGACATGCCGAGTCACGCGGGCCAGATCGCCTTCCCCGGCGGCCGCCGCGAGGTCGGCGAGGACGCCGTCGCGACCGCGCTGCGCGAGACCGAGGAGGAGGTCGGCATCGCGCGGCGCTTCGTCGAGGTCGTGGGCGCGGTCGATCTCTATCGCACCGGCACCGGCTTCGAGATCACGCCGGTCGTCGGCATCGTGGCACCGGGCTTCACCATCGTTGCGCAAGCGCGCGAGGTGGCCGACGTGTTCGAGGTGCCGCTCGAGCACTTCCTCGACGAGGTCAACCACCAGATCAGCAGCCGCGAGTACCAGGGCCGCCAGCGCCGCTACTACGCCATGCCCTACGGCGAGCGCTACATCTGGGGCGCGACCGCCGGCATGCTGAAGAACCTGCACTTCATCCTGACCGCCCAGGAAACGGCGGCTGCCTGAGCCATGCGCATCGTCTTGCTGGTCCTTGTCCTCGTGACCGCGCCGACCGTGGCGTTCTTCCTCTGGGCGTGGGGCGTCCGGATCAAGGAGGAGCGCAAGCTCGCCGGCACCCTGCCGGACTGGCAGGACCTGCCGTTCACCTGGCTGGCGATCGCCGGGCTGGTCTGCACCATCGCAGGCTTCCTCGTGATGTTCTTCACCCAGAACCAGGGCTACGGCGGACTGTTCACGTCATGAAGCCGGCCGGAAAGATCGCGCTGCCGGCGCTGATGACCGATGCGGCGACCGCGCGGCTGTTCGCGGCGCTCGGCGCCGCCGGCATCGCCGCGCGCTTCGTCGGCGGCTGCGTGCGCAACGCGGTGTTCGACCGGCCGATCCAGGACCTCGACCTCGCCGTCGACAAGCCGCCGGAGACGGTGATGCGCGCGCTCGAGGCGGCCCGGATCAAGGCGGTGCCGACCGGCCTGAAGCACGGCACGGTGACGGCGATCGCCGACGACCAGCCGTTCGAGCTCACGACCTTGCGCCGCGACGTCGAGACCGACGGCCGCCGCGCGATCGTCGCCTTCACCGACGACTGGCTGGCCGATGCCAGCCGCCGCGACTTCACCTTCAACGCGCTCTACGCTGATCCCGACGGGACGCTCTACGATCCGTTCGACGGCCGCGCCGATCTGGCGGCGGGCCGCGTGCGCTTCATCGGCGACGCCGACACGCGGATCGCCGAGGACCGCCTCCGCGTGCTGCGCTTCTTCCGCTTCCAGGCCTGGTACGGTCGGCCGCCGATCGACGGCGCGGGCTACCAGGCCTGCGCGCGCAACGCCGCGACCTTGCGTGGCCTGTCGGGCGAGCGGGTGCGCAAGGAGCTGCTGCGCACGCTCGAGGCCGACGGCGCGCCCGATGCGTTCGACGCCATGCGCGAGGCGGGCGTGCTCGATCACTGGCTGCCGGAATATGCCGGCTCGGCGCGGCTGCGTTCGCTGATGGCCCGCGAGGACATGGCCGACGGCCTGCGCCGCCTGGCGGCGGTCCTGCCGGCCGATGCCAACGCGGTCGCGATCGGCAAGCGGCTGAAGCTCTCGACCCAGGAATCGCTGCGGCTCGAGGTCATCCTGGCGCACGAGCCGGTCGTCGACATCGCCGGCGGCGCGCGCGCCTGGCGCGCCGGAATCTATCGACTCGGCAACGGTCTCTATACTGACCGGCTGCTGTTGAGCGACGCGCCGGGTGACTGGCGTGCGGCGCTCGCGATGGCGCGCCGCTGGACGGCGCCGCCATTGCCGGTGAGCGGCGGCGATGCGCTGAGGCTCGGCCTCAAGCCCGGGCCGCAGGTCGGCAGGCTGATCGACGCGGTCGAGCGCTGGTGGATCGAGGGTGACTTCGCGGCCGACCGCGCCGCCTGCCTCGCCGAGCTCGAACGGCTGGTCCGCGCGGCATGATCCGGCCGGGCGTGACCTTCGCGCTGTGGTGCGCGATCGCCGTGCTGGTGCTGGTCAACGACATGATCGGCGACACGCTGATCAGCGATCGCCTCACCGAGATCATGGTGCAGTGGTACAAGGTGCTGGTGCCGCTGCCCTATGTCGTGATGATGGCGGTCATCCATGCGCGCCGCACGAAAGGGCCGCAGTGGCGGGCGGCAGCGGTCCTCGCGGCCGTCCTGTGGTCCGTCACCACCGCGATCGTCGACTTCGGCTACGAGCGCGTCACGCTCGACCACGATGCGTCGATCTTCCTCGACCGTTTCGCCGTCGCGTACGGCGCGCCTTATCCGCTGCTGGTGCTGACGCTGTTCGCCGCACCTCTGCTGGCCGGCTGGGCGATGGCCAAAAAGCCCTGACGATCAGCGCACCGGCGGCGCGTACTGCAGGCCGCCGTCCTTCCAGAGCCGGTTGAGGCCGCGATCGATCTTGAGCGGGCTCTTCATGCCGAGATTGCGGTCGAAGCTCTCGCCGTAGTTCCCGACCTGCTTGACGATGGTGTAGGCCCACGTCTCGCCGAGGCCGAGCGCCTTACCCATGCCGGGCGTGGTGCCGAGCAGGCGCTTGATGCCGGGATTGTCACTCTTCAGCATCTCGTCGACGTTCTGCGAGCTCACGCCGTATTCCTCGGCCTCGAGCATGGCGTACTGGCTCCAGCGGATGACGTCGCCGAACTGGTTGTCGCCGTGGCGGAAGGCCGGCGCCAGCGGCTCCTTGGAGATGATCTCCGGCAGCACGACGAAGTCGTCGGCGGTCAGCGGCGGTGGGACGTTGGCGGCGCGCGACGAATAGAGCCGCGAGCTGTCGCCGGTATAGACGTCGCAGCGGCCGGCGAAGAAGGCGGCGCGGATCTGGTCCATGTCCTCGATCACCACCGGCTTCACCGTGAGCTTGTTGGCGCGGGCGAAGTCGGCGAGGTTGAGCTCGGTGGTGCTGCCTGACGGCACGCAGACCGAGGCGCCGTCGATCTCCTTGGCGCTCTTCACGCCGAGCTTCCTGTTCACCATGAAGCCCTGGCCGTCGTAGTAGGTGACGGCGCCGAAATCGAGGCCGAGCGCGGTGTCGCGGGTCATCGTCTGCGTCGTGTTGTTCGACAGCAGGTCGACCTCGCCCGACTGCAGCGCCGTGAAGCGGTGCTGGCCGCTCACCGGCACGTACTTCACCTTCTCGGAGTCGCCGAACAGCGCGGCCGCGACGGCACGGCAGACATCGACGTCGAGGCCGGTCCACTTGCCCCGGCTGTCGACGACCATGAAGCCCGCCAGCCCGTTGGCGGCGACGCCGCACAGCAGCTCGCCGCGTGCCTTCACCGCGTCGAGGTCCTTGCCTGCGAAGGCCGGGGTGGAGGAGAGAATGGCCGCCAAGGCCAGGAAGATCGTACGCATGTCCTTTCCTAGCGCGGAACGCCGGCGCTGGAGAAGGTAGGGGCGGCCCGATAAATCCTCGGGCGGCCGCCGCTTTTCCTCGGACGGCCGCATCTCTACGATCCGGCCGATCATGCCGCGCCTGCTCATCGTCAATTGCACCCGTGATTCGCTTCTGCAGAGTCTGGGGGCTCTCGGGAGTCGCTCCTACGACGCCCAGTTCATCGACTCGGTCCGCCGCCATCTGCCGGACCGGGTGCCGCTGGAAACCTTCACGCTCAACATCGGCGACAGCGAGGGTCTGCCGCAGGGTGCGCAGCTCGGCGACTTCGACGGCGCCTGGCTCTCCGGCTCGCCGCTCAACGTCTATCGGCTCGATCAGCCGACGGTCCGCGCGCAGCTCGATCTGGCCCGCGCCGTGTGGCAGGCCGGCGTGCCGGCCTTCGGCTCGTGCTGGGGGCTGCAGCTCATGACCGCGGCCCTGGGCGGCACGGTGCATCTCAATCCGAACGGCCGCGAGATCGGCGTGGCCCGCCGCATCGCCCCGACCGAGGCCGGCCGCCGTCATGCGCTGTTCGATGGAAAGTCCGGCCCCTTCGACGCGCTGTGCAGCCACGAGGACGAAGTCGAGACGCTGCCGGCCGGCGCCGAGCTGCTGGCCTCGAATGCGGTCAGCCGCGTCCAGGCGATGGCGATCCGCGAGGGCGGCAGGAGCTTCTGGGGCGTGCAATACCATCCGGAGTTCGACTTCGGCGCGGTCGCGGCGATCATTGCGCTGCGCGTCCAGCGCCACCTCGACGAGGGTCTGGCGCGTTCGGAGGGCGAGGTCGACACGATCGTTTCGGACTTTCGCAGCCTCACGCAGGAGGAGGCGCGCAAGGACCTCGCCTGGAAGTACGGCCTGCATGCCGACGTGCTCGATCCCAAGGTCAGGACGGCTGAATTCGGCAACTGGCTCAAGACCGAAGTGCTGCCGCGCGCGGGCCGCTGATGGGCGAGGCTGGCGTGGATCAGGCAGCGGCTCCGCCTTGCCGACTTGACGGTAAAGTTCGTCGTCAACGGCGAGACGATCGTCGATCGGACAGGCGGCCATCCGACCTCGGCGAAGCGCGGCTGACCTTCTCGCCGTAGGCTACGGCCAGCGGACCTCCGGCGGCAGCGACATCAGGATCGCCTCGACATTGCCGCCGGTCATCAGGCCGAACTTGGTGCCGCGGTCGTGCAGCAGGTTGAACTCGACGTAGCGGCCGCGGCGCACCAGCTGGTGCTCGCGCTCGGCCGCGGTCCACGGCTCGTTCATGTGCGCCCGCACGATCTTCGGATAGACGCCGAGGAAGGCCTCGCCGACGGCGCGGGTGAAGGCGAAGTCGGCGGCGAAGTCGCCGCTGTCGACATAGTCATAGAAGATGCCGCCGATGCCGCGCGCCTCGTTGCGGTGCGGCAGGAAGAAGTACTCGTCGCACCACTTCTTGAAGCGGGCGTAGTAGTCGGTGCCGTGCGCGTCGCAAGCGGCCCGGAACGCGGCGTGGAAGGTCTGGGTGTCGTCCTCGCGCGGCACCATCGGGGTGAGGTCGGCGCCGCCGCCGAACCACGACTTGGTGGTGACGATGAAGCGGGTGTTCATGTGCACCGCCGGCACCCGGGGCGAGCGCATGTGCGCCACCAGCGAGATGCCCGAGGCATGGAAGCGCGGGTCCTGCCCGGCGCCGGGGATCTGCTTGCGGAACTCGGGACTGAACTCGCCGTATACGGTCGAGACGTTGACGCCGACCTTCTCGAACACCCGGCCGCGCATGATCGACATCACGCCGCCGCCGCGGTCCTCGCCCCTGTCGCCGCGGTCGCGCTGCCAGGCCTTGCGCTCGAACTTGGCCGCCGGCAGGTCGGCGTGCGTGCCGGTCAGCTCGGTCTCGAGCGTCTCGAACTCGGCGCAGATGCGGTCGCGCAGGCCCTCGAACCAGGTGCGGGTGTCGGTTTTGCGTCGATCAAGGTCGGTCATGAGAGGGGCTGGTATCCGTCGGTCTGGCGCAGCGCCTCGCTCAATACCACCGCCGCGGCCAGCGCGACATTGAGCGAGCGCGCGCCCTTCTGTAGCGGCACGCGGACGCGCAGATCGGCGGCCTCGTGGACCTCGGCGGGCGCGCCGGCGCTTTCGCGGCCGAGCAGCAGGATGTCGTCGGGCTGGAAACGGGCGTCGGGCAGGCGGGTCGCGCCGGCCGTGGTCAGCAGCACCAGCCGTCCGGGCGGGCGGTCGCGCCGGAACGCCTCCCAGGAGGCGTGACGGGTGAGCCGGGCCAGATCGACATAGTCCATCGCCGCACGGCGGATGCGCTTGTCGTCGACCGGGAAGCCGCACGGTTCGATGACGTCCAAAGGGGTGCCCAGGCAGGCGGCGAGGCGTATGAAAGCGCCGAGATTCTGAGGTATATCGGGCTGATAGAGCGCAAGGCGCATTCCGGTTTCCTTCCCTCATCGTCCGCGCCGCGGAAGCGTTTCGTGCGACAGGCTGTCACAGTTTCGGATCGGACCGGCCTGCGACCAACACAGCCTTGAAAGAAAAGGCACTTTTGCGGATAAGCCTTTAACTCCTCGGGGGATGTAACAAGCAATGGCTTCTTCCAGCATTCCGGCCGGCGTCCACGGCGACCCGACTCGGCGCGACTTCCTCATGGTCGCGACCGGTGCCTTGGCGGCCGTCGGTGGCATCGCAACGGCCTGGCCGTTCATCAACAATCTCAATCCTGCCGCCGATACGCTGGCGCTCTCGAGCATCGAGGTGAACGTGCAGGCGATCGCCGTCGGCCAGGCCGTCACGGTGAAGTGGCGCGGCAAGCCGGTGTTCATCCGCCACCGCACGCCCGAAGAGATCAAGCAGGCCGAGGCAGTGAAGCTCGCCGAGCTGCCCGATCCGCAGACCGACAATGCCCGCGTCACCGACACCGCCAAGAAGGTGCGGCCGGAGTGGCTGATCGTGATCGGCGTCTGCACCCATCTCGGCTGCGTGCCGCTCGGCAACAAGTCCGGCGACCCGCGCGGCGAGTTCGGCGGCTATTTCTGCCCGTGCCACGGCTCGCAGTACGACACGTCCGGGCGCATCCGGAGGGGCCCGGCGCCCAAGAATCTCGAAGTGCCGGAGTACGTCTTCTCGTCCGACACGCTCGTCAAAATCGGCTGATCGCCGGAACGCTCAGGGGAGCTCTCAAGCTATGGCCTCGTCTCACGGCGCTCCGCCGGTCTTCAACAACAAGGTGATCGCCTGGATCGATCACCGCCTGCCGATCTTCAGCTACCTCGAGAAGGAGTATCATACCTTCCCGACGCCCCGGAATTTCAACTACTTCTGGAATTTCGGCGCGATCGCCACGGTGATGCTGGTGCTGATGATCGTCACCGGCATCGTGCTCGCGACCAACTACACGCCGCATGTGCTGATGGCCTTCGACTCGGTCGAGCGCATCGACCGCGACGTGCCGTCGGGCTGGCTGATGCGCGACCTGCACATGAACGGCGCGTCGTTCTTCTTCATCGCCGTCTACATCCATATCTTCCGCGGCATGTACTACGGCTCCTACAAGGCGCCGCGCGAGCTCTTGTGGCTGCTGGGTGTGGTGATCTTCCTGCTGATGATGGCCACCGCCTTCATGGGCTACGTGCTGCCGTGGGGCCAGATGAGCTTCTGGGGCGCCACCGTCATCACCAACCTGTTCTCGGCGATTCCCGTCGTGGGCGATTCGATCGTGACCTGGCTGTGGGGCGGCTTCGCCATCGACAACCCGACGCTCAACCGCTTCTTCGCGCTGCACTACCTGCTGCCGTTCGTGATCGTCGGCGTGGTCGGCCTGCATGTCGTGGCGCTGCACGTCCACGGCTCGAACAACCCGCTGGGCATCGACCCGAAGGGCCCGCAGGACACCGTGCCGTTCCATCCGTACTACACGATGAAGGACGGCTTCGGCGTGATCGTCTTCCTGATCGTCTACTCGGTCTTCGTGTTCTTCATGCCCGACTTCCTCGGGCATCCGGACAACTACACCCCGGCCAACCCGCTGGTGACGCCCGAGCACATCGTGCCGGAATGGTACTTCCTGCCGTTCTACGCGATCCTGCGCGCCATTCCGGACAAGCTGGGCGGCGTGATCTGCATGTTCGGTGCCATCGCGGTGCTGTTCCTGCTGCCCTGGCTCGACACCAGCCGCGTGCGGTCGTGCGTGTTCCGCCCGATCTACAAGTGGTTCATGTTCGTGCTGGTGATCGACGTGATCGTGCTGGGCTACTGCGGCGCCAACCCGCCGGAGGGCTACTTCGTGCCGCTGGCCCGCGTCGCCACGCTCTACTACTTCTTCCATTTCCTCCTGCTGCTGCCGATTCTGGGCAAGATCGAACGGCCACTCCCGTTGCCGCCCAGTATCGCCGACGCGGTGCTCAATAAGAAGGCGGTGTAGGCCCATGCGCAGGATTCTCGTCTCGGGCGCGCTCGCGCTCGCAGCGCTCGGCCTCGGGGCGGTCGCCGTCGCGGCCGAGCACACCGAGCTGAAGCACCAGCACTGGCACTTCAAGGGCCCGTTCGGCACCTACGACCGCGCCGCCGCCCAGCGCGGCTTCCAGGTCTACAAGGACGTCTGTGCCGCCTGCCATTCGCTGAACCTGGTCGCCTACCGCAACCTGATTGATCTCGGCCTGACCGAGGCGCAGGTGAAGGGCATAGCCGCCGAGATCACCGTGCCGGACATCGGCGACGACGGCTCGGCGATCGAGCGGCCGGCGCGGCCGTCCGACCGCTTCAAGAAGCCGTTCCCCAACGAGCTGGCGGCCGCGGCCGCCAACGGCGGCAAGGCGCCGCCGGACCTCAGCGTGATCGTCAAGGCGCGCGAGGGCGGGCCGGACTACCTCTACTCGCTGCTCACCAGCTACGTGCCGTTCGACAAGCTGACGCCGGAGCAGATCAAGGAGTTCAACGTCACCAAGGACGACAACTTCAACCTGGTCTTCCCGGGCCATCGCATCGCCATGCCGCCGCCGCTCGCCGACGACAAGGTGCAGTATACCGATGGCACCAAGGCGACGCTCGACCAGGAGGCGCGCGACGTCGTGGAGTTCCTCGCCTGGGCGTCGGAGCCGCATCTCGAGGCGCGCAACCGCACCGGCATCCGCGTCATCCTGTTCATGCTGGCGCTGGCCGGCCTGATGTACGCGGTGAAGCGGCAGGTGTGGGCCGACAAGCACTAGGCCGGGGCACTAAAAGCCGGCCGACGGGCCGAAATGAAAAAGCCGCGGAGTCCGCGGCTTTTTTGTTGCCTGCCGGTCGAGCAGGTCGAGGCGTCTTTGTCGCTTACAGCTCGACGCGTCGGCTGGAGACCAGCATGCGGCCGCCGCTCGGATCGGTCCGCGGCGCGCGCGTGGCGGTCGCCGGCGCGATCCGGTCGGCCTGGAAGGGCTCGGCGACGATGGTCCGCTTCTGCACGGCCATGCCCTGCAGGATGCTCGCAGTCGCGAACGTGACAACCAGCGCGCTTACCAAGAGCGCTGCTCCCACCAACAGCTGTCGCATTTCCACACCCCGGGAAGGAACCCTTCGAGCCGCCCCGCGCGGCCCCGTAGGTCTTTGCACTGGCGTATACTATACGCGCGACGCCACTGAACTCAAAAGGAATCCCCCCGCACTAAGGGGTGCGGGGGAATGCAATTTGCATTCTGGAAGATCAGTCGGCGGCTTGCGGCAGGCCGATAACGGCCCATCACCGCTCAGCGTTGCAGAGTACGGTATCCGTCAGGGCTGGATCAGCGCGATGCCGAGGTTCGGCTGCCTGCGGCGGCGCAGATGCGCCGGCGTCTCGACTATGGTGACTTCCAGTGTCGGGCGCACGATGCCCTCGAGGAAATGGCCGCCGCGCGTGGTGCCGTCCGACAGCCCGAGCACGGCATGCATGTGCACGCTCGCCTTGCCGTCGTCGCCGACGGCGATGTCGCCCAGCAAGGTCAGGCTCTCGCACTGCTCGTCGATCTCGATCGGCCGGTAGCTTTTTGAGCGCAGGTCGAACCATCCGACGGTCGCCCGCTCGAACGCGCCGATGGCGCTGAACGACGCGCCGCCGAGCCGGTTCTTGTCGGCGAAGTCGGTGATGGCGGCGAACGCCTCGTCGCCGGCATCGAGCACGACAACGAACGTCCGTTCGCCGGCCTGCTCCCAGACCAGGCGCGATTTCATCGCCAGAACAGCGCCAGCAGGATGATGATCGGCAGGGGGATGCCGAGCAGCCACAGCAGGATTCCGCGACCCATACCCATGGGATCCTCCGTCGTTGGACACGCGGCGCGACGCCTTCGAGGCCCTAACGCCGCCTTGGCGGCATTGGTTCCGGTACGGGGGGGGCCGGCACAGGCGGAGGCCGGCGGCGCGGGCAACGCCCGCGGCAGGGGTGGGTTGCGGGCCTAGACCTTCTTCAGCCGCCGCTCGATCGCCGCGTGGCGGGCGAGCAGCTTGCGGGCGCGGTCGATCACCGGGATGTCGATCATCTTGCCGTCGACCGAGAACGAGCCGCGGCCTTCGGCCTGCGCCTTCTTGTCGGCCTCGATCAGCTTCTTCGCATAGGCGACTTCGTCCGCCTTGGGCGTGAACGCCTCGTTCAGCGCCGCCACCAACCCGGGGTGGATGCAGGTGCCGCCCGAGAAGCCGAAACGGCGCGCCCGCTCGGCGCTCGTCCTGTAGGCGTCGGGATCGGAATAGTCGGCGACGGTGCCGAGGATGCCGATCATGTTGACGCCGTGCGCCTGGGCCGCGAACGCGACCATCCGCTTGGGCAGCTCCAGCGTCTCGTCGCCCGGCACCGAGCCGGTCTCGAGCGCGAAGTCCTCGCCGCCCAGCATCATGGAGACGACGCGCGGGCCGTGCTCAGCGATGTCGTGGATGTGCGCCAGCGCGCGGGGATGCTCGATCATCGCGCCGAAGCCGATGCCGCCCACGGGAAGGCCGCGCTCCTTCTCGAGCTCGGTCACGACCTCGTCGAGCAGCCGCAGGTGCTGCACGCTCTCGGTCTTGGTGACGAACAGCGCCGACAGGCCCGGCCGCACCGCCGCCTCGATGTCGGCGATCGCAAGCCGCATCGGCCGGTTGATACGCACCGCGACGTCGGCGCCGCCGCGCGCCACCTTCTGCATGGTCTCGGCCAGCATCGCCCGCGCCTCGGGCTTCTGCGCCGGCTGCACGCTGTCCTCGAGATCGACCAGCACGCAGTCGGCGCCGCGCTCATGCGCCTTGTCGATGAATTTCGGCACGTTGCCGGGGACGTAGAGGATCGAGCGCCAGACGGGCGGGGTGGGGCGCATCATTTGATCACGCCGGCCTGCTTCAGCCTGGCGTACTCGGCCTCGCCCAGCAGCGGCTTCAGCAGCGCCTTGTTGTGCTCGCCGATCTTGGGCGCCGGCGACTTGATCGCGCCCGGCGTGCCGGACATCCGCGGCACCACGGGGTGGGTCGGCAGCGCGCCCATCTGCTCGTCGGGGATCTCGATCAGCGCCTCGCGCTCCAGCACGTAGTCGTCCTGCACGATCTGGCTGATGTCGTAGACCGGGCCGATGGTGACGCCGGCCTCGTCGAAATACGCGAGGTTCTCGGCCAAGGTCCGGGCGCCGATGAACTCGCCGATCAGGCGGTCGAGCTCCAGCCCGTTCCTCACCCGCTCGATGTTGGTGGCGAAGCGCGGGTCCCTGGCCAGCTCGGGCCTGCCGATCTTGACCAGCACGCGCTCGGCCATGCCCTGGGTCGAGGCCGACAGGCAGACCCAGCTGCCGTCCTTGGTCTGGTAGACGTTGCGCGGCGCGGCGTTGGTCGAGCGGCTGCCGGTGCGGACCTTCACTTCGCCGGTCAGCCTGTAGTTGGCCGCCTGCGGCCCGAGCATCGAATAGAGCGGGTCGAACAGCGGCAGGTCGATCACCTGGCCCTGGCCGCCGTTCATCTCGACCTCGCGCAGCGCCACCATCACGGCGCCGTAGCCGTTCAGCGCCGCCATGCAGTCGGCGAGGTACATCGGCGGCAGCACGGGCTCGCGATCGCCGAAGCCGTTCATCGAGGCGAAGCCGGAATAGCCCTCGATCAGGGTGCCGAAGCCCGGCTTGTGGCGGTAGCGGCCGTCCTGGCCCCAGCCGGAGATGCGCACGACGATCAGCTTGGGATTGATCGCGTGCAGGTCGGCCGGCGCCAGCTGCATGTCCTCGAGCACGCCCGGCCGGAAGCTCTCGACCAGGATGGCGGCCGTCTTCGCGAGCTCGCGTACGATGGCGCGGCCGAGGTCCGAGCGCAGGTCGAGCGCGACGCTCTTCTTGTTGCGGCTGTAGACCTTCCACGCCGTGTCGACGCCCTTCACCTTCCAGCCGCGCAGGGTGTCGCCCTCGGGCGGCTCGACCTTGATCACCTCGGCGCCGAAGTCGGCGAGCTGGAGGGTCAGGATGTTTCCGGCGACCAGGCGCGACAGGTCGACGACGCGGACCCCGTTCAGGGGCCCGCGCGCGTCGGGAGTGAAGGATTTCTTTGCGGGTTTCTTGCTCATTGGACCGCGGACATCCAGGTCCGCTCATCCTCATGATGCGGACCTGGAGGTCCGCGGTCCGGAAGACTAGCCAACGTGCTTGGCGAACAGCGCCAGCGTCCGCTCCATCGCCTTCTTCGAGGCCGCCGCGTCGTAGCTGCCGCGCTCGTCGCAGTGGAAGCCGTGATCGGCCGGGTAGTCGAAGATCTCGACGCCGGGATGCAGCTGCCGCAGCTCGTTCACGTGAGCCATCGGGATGTGCATGTCCTTGTCGCCGAAATGCATCTGGGTCGGCACCGTCGCCTTCTCGTTCTTGGTGCCGTGGATGCCGCCGCCGTAATAGGCCGACACCGCATCGGGCTTGAGCCGCGTCGCGGCCAGCCAGCTGATCGTGCCGCCCCAGCAATAGCCGGTCACCGCGACCTTCCTGGCGCCGCGCTTCTTCAGCTCCTGGATCGCCGCCTCGACGTCCTGCACCGCCTTGTCGGTGAAGCCCGGCGTCATCACGTAGCCGCGGCCCTCGGCGATGGTGTCGGGTGTGTAGCCGAGCTCGATGCCGGGCTTGATGTGGTCGAAGAGCCGGGGCGCCAGCGCGATGTAGCCGTCGGCCGCGAACGTGTCGGTCACCGCGCGGATGTGAGCGTTGACTCCGAAGATCTCCTGGATGACCACGACGCCGCCTTTGGCCGTGCCCTTGGGCGTCGCGAGATAGGCGCCGATTTCCCCGGCAGCAGACTTAAGGCGGATATCTTCACCCATGAAAAACCTCCCGGTTGCGGGCCGCATCTGACATGGTAATGCGGGCCGGTTCAACCATCCGGCTCGCAGAGCGAGCGCAAAGGCGGCGATGTATATTCCGAAGCACTTCGAAGGCACCGAAGACCAGGGCCGCGAGATCATGAAGGCCCATAGCTGGGCGCTCCTCACCACCGCCGACGAAGCCGGCGTGCCGCTCTGCACCCATCTCGTGCTGCAGTGGGAAGACGACGGCAGCCCGCATGGCAGCCTGATCGGCCACATGGCGCGCGCCAACGACCACTGGAAGCTGTTCGCGCGCGGCGTGCCGTCGCTCGCGCTGTTCTGGGGGCCGCACGCCTATGTCTCGCCGACCTGGTACACGCCGGGGCCCAAGGTGCCGACCTGGAACTACGTCACCGTGCACGCCTACGGTCAGCCGCAGCCCATCGAGGCGACGCCCGCCGTGTTGATGGTGCTGACCAAGCTCGCCGCGCAATACGAAGGCAGCGGCGCCGAGGCCTGGGGCCTCGGCCGCCTGCCGCCGGGCAACGCCGGCGAGCAGACGAAGAGCATCGTCGCCTTCCGCATGCCCCTCTCGCGCATCGAGACGAAGCTGAAGCTCAGCCAGAACCGAGAGCTCGCCGACCGCCAGAACGTGATCGAGAAGCTCCAGGCGAGCGACAGCCAGGACGCCCAGGCGACGGCGGCCTGGATGAAGCGGGTGCTGCCTGCCTGAGCGCAGCGGCCTGCTGATCCTCTCACCGGCATCGTGCGGGCGCCTTCACCCTGCTGCTGCCGCTGCGGGGCGCCTGCTTCGCCGCGATGCTGATCCCGACCCTGATGCGCGATACGCCGATCTACGAGGCGCTGCGCGAGGGAACGCTGCGGCGCGAGAAGGCGGTCAGGCGCGGCTGACGCCTGCCGAGCGCTCCGCGGCTTGGGCTGCTCGTTCGGCCTTGTCGCATTTGTCCGAGGCGCGACCGTCCCAGATGTAGAGCAGGGCGGAGAGGCCGAGATAGGCGCTGCCGAACAGGATGTAGGTCCAGGATTCGATCTCGAGCCGCAGCAGCACGACCACGAACGGCACGGGGAAGAAGACCAGGGTGAAACGGAGCCAAGTCGCGCGCTGATACGCGTTCGTCAGCGCGTCGGCTTCGGCGCGCAGGGCCGAGGCGCGCCGCTGCAGGGCCTCGACGTCATCCATCCGGGGACGTTATCCCCAGATTCGCGGAGGGGGGTAGCGGGAAAGTGGGAAGAATCGCCGAAAAGCCTTGTGCCATCGGCATCGGAGGCTTCCCACGGGCGTGGGAAGTCGGTGGGAAGCCCGTGGGAAGTCCGACCGCTACTTGGCGCGCAGCAGCTCGCCCACCTTCAGGATCACCATCTCGTTGTCGTCCGACTTGCCGAGCGCCCGGCCGGACGAGAAGGGCAGGTTGTTGTCGTTGCCGACGATGATGTGGTCGGCGTCGATCACGTCGACATTCTCGATGGTGAAGAACGGGAAGGTGAGCTTGCCGTCCTTGCCGCCCTGGCGGGCCAGCTTGTTCGGATCGTCGATGTCCATCAGGTCGATGTAGCCGACCTTCTTCACGAAGCCCTCGGCGTCGGCCTGGGCGAAGTCGACCTTGTAGATGCGCTTGAACTTGGCCGGCAGGTTGAAGCAGTCGGGTTTGGGGCCGTCCTTGCAGGCAAGCGCCGGGTCGCCCTCGCTGTCGTCGCGCTCGATGATCAGGCCGGAGGTGGCGTCGATCATGTTGAAGTCGCCGATCGCGTGGCTCGGCGCCTCGAGCGGGTACTTCCAGCTCTTGCCGGTGAACGCCTCCTTGGCGACGTCGAACTCGAGGATGCGCAGGTAGGCCTTGCCGTCCTTGTGCTCGAAACCGTTGGCGGCCTCGTTCCACAGCGGGCCCTCGAGCAGGCCGTAGAGGAACTTGCCGTCGGGCGACTGCGCCATGCCCTCGAAGCCCTTGCTGCGGCGGACCTCGAACTTCATCGGGCCCGGCGCGCCGGGCGTCGCGAGCCAGGGGTTGTCGGGCGAGCGCACGACCTTGCCGTCGACCTTGGTCTCGAACACCGCCAGCACCTTGCCGGCCTTGTCGGTCTTGACCAGGAACGGCCCGAGCTCCTCGCCGAACCAGATCGCGTCGCCGATCGGCTGGATCGATTCGATGTCGAAGTCGGCGCCGGTCAGGTAGCGCTTGGGCGTGTTCTCGTTGACGATGCGGAACGGCACCTTGCGGTCGGGATCGTGCAGGAAGGTGGTCGAGACTCGCTCGATCGTGCCCGCCTTCCAGTCCGGCTTGATGACGTGGAACATCAGCATGGCGTCGGGCGAGTTGGCCTTCGAGCCGAAGCCGTTGTCGGTCAGCGTCAGGAAGGTGCCGTCCTTCAGGTTGCGGATGCCCGACAAGCCCTGCACCGGCTGGCCCTTGAACGGCAGCTTGATGCCGGTCGGCCGCGGCGCGTTCTTGTCGGACAGGGCGGAGATGCCCATGGCGCTCTCCGGCACGTCGACCCGCTGCGGGCTGGGCGTGGCGTAGCGGCCCGAGATCTGCAGCTCCTGCGGCGCATCGGCCGGGGCCGGCACGAAGGTCAGCGCCGGCAGGATGGCGTGTCCTTCCAGCACGGCCGGATATCTGGTCTGGGCGGACGCGAGCGTCGCAAAGCTGACGGTCGCGAGGAGGAGGGCGGTCGGGACGTGTCGCATGGCCCGCGACATACAGGCGGCACGCTACGGTTTGCTGACGGGTTGCTCGCTGGCTTGTGGAACGACCCTGTCACGGAATTGTAGCCTTGAGCGCTCACGACAGGCGCCATGACCCAGCCCACCCTCGCCGACCTCATCGACCTCCGCCTCAACCGCCGCGGCCTGATCCGAGGAGCCGTGGCCTTGACGGCGTCTTCGCCCTTCGCGACCGCCGCCCAGGAAGCGGGGCCGTCCACGCTCACCTTCAAGGAGTTGGCTCATACGCTGAACGAGCAGCAGCACGTGGCCGAAGGCTACGACATGCAGATCCTGATCCGTTGGGGCGATCCGGTGGTGGCGGGCGCGCCGGCCTTCGATCCGGCCAATCTCTCTGCCGCCGCGCAGGAGAAACAGTTCGGCTACAACAACGACTATCTCGGCCTGCACCCGCTGCCCTACGGCAGCAAGGCCGGCGACCGCTTCCTGCTGGTCGCCAACCACGAGTACGTCAATCCGCGCCTGATGTTCGCCGGCCTCGAGACCGAGCGCGACAAGAGCAGGGCGCAGGCCGAGGTCGAGATGGCGGCGATCGGCGGCTCGGTGGTCGAGATCGCCCGCGGCGGCAGCGGCTGGCAGGTCGTCGCCGACAGCAAGTACAACCGCCGCATCTCGGTCAACACGCTGATCGAGATCTCCGGCGCCGCCGCCGGCCACGAGCTGATGAAGACCGTGGCCGATCCGACCGGCCGCAAGGTGCTCGGCACGCTGAACAACTGTGCCGGCGGCAGCACGCCCTGGGGCACCTGGCTGACCTGCGAGGAGAACTTCAACGCCTTCTTCGGCGGCGACGCGGCCAAGCTCGATCCGCAGGTCGTCAAGCGCTACGGCCTCGGCCGCTCGCAATATGGCTGGGAACCGCACGCCGAGCGTTTCGACATGGGCAAGGAGCCCAACGAATCGAACCGCTTCGGCTGGGTGGTCGAGATCGATCCCTATGAGCCGGAGGCCGCGCCGGTGAAGCGCACCGCGCTCGGCCGCGTGAAGCACGAAGGCTGCACCTACGCGCTCGCCAAGGACGGCCGCGTGGTGCTCTACACCGGCGACGATGAGCGCTTCGAGTTCGTCTACAAGTTCGTCACCGCCAGGCCGTGGAATCCGACCGACCGCGCCGCCAACAAGAACCTGCTCGACGAGGGCACGCTCCACGTCGCGCGCTTCGATGCCGACGGCAAGGTCGAATGGCTGCCGCTGGTGCAGGGCCAGGGGCCGCTGACGGCGGAGAACGGCTTCGCCAGCCAGGCCGATGTGCTGATCAAGACCCGGCTCGCCGCCTCGCTGCTGAAGCCCACGCCGATGGACCGGCCGGAGGATATCGAGACCAACCCGGTCAACGGCCGCGTCTATGTCGTGCTGACCAACAACGGCCAGCGCAAGCCCGACCAAACCGACAAGGCCAACCCGCGGGCCGCGAACGCCCACGGCCATATCCTGGAGATCGCGCCCAAGGACGGCGACCACGCCGCGACCGAGGGCACCTGGTCGATCTTCCTGCTGGCCGGCAAGCCGGGCACCGACGCGGGCGCGCGCTATCATCGCGCGACGTCGGAGCAGGGATGGCTCTCCTGCCCCGACAACATCGCCTTCGACTCGAAGGGCCGGATCTGGATCGTGACCGACGGCGCGCCGGCGGCGGCGGGCGTGGCCGACGGCGTCTATGGCGCCGACACGATGGGCCACGGCCGCGCGCTGACCCGCTGCTTCTACCAGGCGCCGACCGGCGCCGAGGTGTGCGGCCCGATCTTCACGCCCGACGACCGGACCTTCTTCCTCGCCGTCCAGCATCCCGGCGAGGACAAGGGCTCGACCTTCGAGAAGCCGTCGACCCGCTGGCCCGACTTCAAGGACGGCGTGCCGCCTCGGCCGTCGGTGGTCGCGATCACCAGGAAGGGCGGCGGGACGATCGGGTCTTAGCGCCTAGATCACCGCCATGGCGTCCATCTCGAACAGCCAGTTGGGCTGGGCGAGCCGCGGGACGTAGATGAAGGTGCTGACCGGCGGGTTGGAGATGTCGACGTAGCGGTCGCGGATGGTGCGGTAGTTGGCGCGCACCTCGTACGACACGGTCTCGACGCAGTAATTGTTGATCTTCACCAGGTTCTTGAAGCTGCCGCCGGCGGCCTCGAGCGCCCGGCCGAGGTTCTCGAACACCTGCTCGACCTGGGCGTCGAAGTCGCCGTCGCCGACCATCTTGTCGTCGACGTCGTGCGGCACCTGGCCGGCGATCAGGATCAGCTTGCCCGAGGTGACCTCGCAGACCTGGCTGTAGCCGCCGCGCTTGGGCAGGGTGGGCGGGGTGAAGAGCCTGACGGCCATGGCGGCGCTCCTTTGCGTTGCCGGAGCCCAAGTCTAAGCTCGCGGGCATGTACCCGGGCAAGCACGCCAAGCAGCACCCCGACCGTCCTGCGGTCGTCATGGCCGGCAGCGACGAGACCATCACCTACGGCGAGCTGGAGGCGCGCAGCAACCGGCTGGCGCACCTGCTGCGCAACCGCGGGCTCGGCCGGCTCGACCACTATTCGATCTACATGGAGAACCATCCGCGCTACGTCGAATGCTGCGCGGCGGGCGAGCGCTCGGGCCACTACTATACCTGCGTCAACTCCTTCCTGACGGTCGAGGAGCTGGCCTACATCCTGAACAACAGCCAGTCGAAGGTGCTGATCACCTCGCAGGCCAAGCGCGACGTGGCGATCGCCGCGCTGCCGCTGGCGCCCAAGGTCGAGCTCTGCCTGGTGGTCGACGGGCCCGGGGAGAACAGGGGCGACGGCGACAAGGTGCTCAACCTCGAGCAGGCGACCGCCGGCCTGCCCTCGACGCCGATCGCCGACGAGTCGCTCGGTACGCCGATGCTCTATTCGTCGGGCACCACCGGTCGGCCCAAGGGCATCCTGCGGCCGCTGCCGGCCGAGCCGCCGGTCTATCACCTGCCGATCTTCGATTTCCTGCTCAAGCTCTGGCAGTACCGCGACGGCATGATCTACCTGTCGCCCGCGCCGCTCTATCACTCGGCGCCGCAGGCGGCGGTCGGCCTGACGATCCGCAGCGGCGGCACCGCGGTGATCATGGAGAAGTTCGACGCCGAGCACTATCTCGCGCTGGTCGAGAAGCACCGCATCAGCCACAGCCAGCTCGTGCCGACCATGTTCTCGCGCCTGCTCAAGCTGCCCGAGGCGGCGCGGCGCAAGCACGACCTGTCGTCACTGGAGATCGCCATCCATGCTGCCGCGCCCTGCCCGGTGCAGGTCAAGGAGCAGATGATCGAATGGTGGGGCCCGATCATCCACGAATACTACGGCGCCACCGAGGGGCTGGGCTTCACCGCCTGCAATGCGCAGGAATGGCTGGCGCACCGCGGCACCGTCGGCCGCGTGCTGCTGGGCAAGCTGCACGTGCTCGACGACGCGATGACTCCCCTGCCGACCGGCACGCCGGGCACCCTGTGGTTCGAGACGGCGACGCCGTTCGAATACTTCGACGATCCGGGCAAGACCGCCGAGGCGCGCTCGGCCGACGGCGCCATGAGCACGGTCGGCGACGTGGGCTATGTCGATGGCGACGGCTATCTCTACCTGACCGACCGCGCGACCTTCATGATCATCTCCGGCGGTGTGAACATCTACCCGCAGGAATGCGAGAACCTGCTGATCACCCATCCCAAGGTCGCCGATGCCGCGGTGTTCGGCGTGCCCAACGTCGATCTCGGCGAGGAGGTGAAGGCGGTGGTGCAGCTCATGCCGGACGTGCCGCCGTCGCCGGCGATCGCGGAGGAGCTGATCGCCTTCTGCGGCCGGCATCTCGCGCGCCAGAAGGTGCCGCGCTCGGTCGACTTCGAGGCCGAGCTGCCGCGGCTGCCGACCGGCAAGCTCTACAAGCGCCTGCTGCGCGACCGCTACTGGGGCAACAAGACCAGCCGCATCGTCTGATTGCCGGATTTGCGGGCAGGGTCGCGGACTCGCGCCGACGCGTCTTTGCCCGAACGCGTTGAATTTCAACGATTCTGACGCTTGGCCCGTATCTTGCACTTATATCGGTGAGGCTAACGGCGGCCTCATTCCACATCCAGCCCAATGACGGGCCTGCTCCGGCGACGCAGCCGGGACCGCATCTGGTTCGCAAGACCAGGACGCGGCGGGTTTGCACATTCGGTTGGGCGTACGGACATGACCATTCACAGTAGGCAGCGGCTCGTCGTCGTCGGCAACGGCATGGCGCCCGGGCGCGCGCTCGAGCGGCTCTTCGAGCAGGCGCCGGAGGCCTACGACGTCACCATCTTCAATGCCGAGCCGCGGGTGAACTACGACCGCATCATGCTGTCGCCGGTGCTGTCGGGCGAGAAGTCGTTCGAGCAGATCGTGATCCACGGCGACGGCTGGTACGTGAAGCACGGCATCACGCTCTACAAGGGCGCCCGCGTCACGCGCATCGACCGCGCCGCGCGCACCGTGACGGCGGAGTTCGTCCCGGCCGGCAGCCTCGGCCACATTCCGCTCGAGCCCACGGTCACGGTGCCCTACGACAAGCTGATCGTCGGCACCGGCTCCAATCCGATCATCCTGCCGGTGCCCGGTCGCGACCTGCCGGGCGTGCTGACCTATCGCGATCTCGACGACGTCAACGCCATGCTGATCGCGGCGCGCGCCCGCGGCAGCGCCGTCGTGATCGGCGGCGGCCTGCTCGGTCTCGAGGCGGCGGCCGGCCTGAAGGAGCAGGGCATGGACGTCACCGTCCTGCACCTGATGCCGACCCTGATGGAGCGCCAGCTCGATCCGGCGGCCGGCCATCTGCTGCAGCGCGCGATCGAGGCGCGCGGCATCAAGGTGATCACGCGGGCGAACACCAAGGCGATCGTCGGCAACGGCCGGGTCGAGGCGGTCGAGCTCGACAACGGCACGCGCCTGCCGGCCGACCTGGTGGTGATGGCGGTCGGCATCCGGCCCAACATGCAGCTCGCCAGGGACGCCGACCTCGCGGTCAACCGCGGCGTCGTGGTCGACGCCACCATGCGCACCAGCGATCCCGACATCTTCGCGTTGGGCGAGTGCGCCGAGGCCGACGGCCAGGTGTTCGGCCTGGTGGCGCCGCTCTACGAGATGGCCAATGTCGTGGCGGCCCAGCTCTGCGGCGACGATGCGCGGTTCCGCTCGAGTGCCACCGCCACCAAGCTCAAGGTCACCGGCATCAACCTGTTCTCGGCCGGCGATTTCGCCGAGGCCAAGGACCGCGAGGAGATCGTGCTGCGCGACGCCACGCGCGGCCAGTACCGGCGCCTGGTGCTGAAGGACAACCGGATCGTCGGCGCGGTGCTGTACGGCGACACTGCCGACGGCCCGTGGTTCTTCGACCTGCTGAAGCGCGGCGAGGACGTGGCCGACCGCCGCGAGCGGCTGATCTTCGGCCAGAGCTACGCCGCCGGCGGCATCCCGCTCGATCCGGCCGCCGCCGTGGCGGCGCTGCCCGACGACGCCGAGATCTGCGGCTGCAACGGCGTGTGCAAGGGCAAGATCACCGGCGCGATCGCCGGCCTGGGGCTGAAGTCGCTGGACGAGGTGCGCGCCCACACCAAGGCCTCGGCGTCGTGCGGCTCCTGCACCGGCCTGGTCGAGCAGTTGCTCAAGGCTCAGCTCGGCGAAGCCTACAATCCGGCCGCCGTCCAGCCGATGTGCGGCTGCACCGAGCTTGGCCATGACGATGTCCGCCGCCTGATCGTCGCCAAGGAACTCAAGACCATTCCGCAGCTCATGCAGGAGCTCGAATGGAAGACCTCGTGCGGCTGTGCCAAGTGCCGGCCGGCACTCAACTACTATCTGCTCTGCACCTGGCCCGGCGCGTATGTCGACGACAGCCAGTCGCGCTTCGTCAACGAGCGGGTGCACGCCAACATCCAGAAGGACGGCACCTATTCGGTGGTGCCGCGCATGTGGGGCGGCCAGACCAGCGCCAAGGAACTGCGCGCGATCGCCGACATCGTCGAGCGCTACGACATCCCGACCGTCAAGGTGACCGGCGGCCAGCGCATCGACATGCTGGGCGTGCGCAAGGAGGACCTGCCGCTGGTGTGGGCCGACCTGTCGGCCGCCGGCATGGTCTCGGGCCACGCCTATGCCAAGGGCCTGCGCACGGTGAAGACCTGCGTCGGCACGGACTGGTGCCGCTTCGGCACGCAGGATTCGACCGGGCTCGGCGTCCGGCTCGAGAAGTTCATGTGGGGCTCGTGGACGCCGGCCAAGGTCAAGATGGCGGTGTCGGGCTGCCCGCGGAACTGCGCCGAGGCGACCTGCAAGGACATCGGCGTGGTCTGCGTCGACTCAGGCTACGACATCCATTTCGCCGGCGCCGCCGGCCTGGAAATCAAGGGCACCGAGCTACTCGGCCACGTCGCCACCGAGCCCGAGGCGATCGAGGCGATCGGCGCGCTGACCCAGCTCTACCGCGAGCAGGGCCGCTACCTCGAGCGCATCCACAAGTGGGCCAGGCGGGTCGGCTTCGACACCATCCGCCAGCAGATCATGGAGGACGCCGAACGGCGGCGGGCGCTGTACGACCGCTTCGTCTTCTCGCAGTCCTTCGCCCAGGTCGATCCGTGGGCCGAGCGCGCCGCCGGCAAGGACGCGCACGAATTCGCGCCCGTCGCCGAGCTCGCGCTGCCGCAAGCCGCCGAATGAACGCCCGATGAACGCTATCGCCATGCCCTGGGTCGAGATCTGCGCGCTGGCCGACATCCCCAGCCGCGGCTGCCGCGTGGTGCGCACGCCGCGCGGCCGCATCGCGCTGTTCCGCACCGCCGCCGACGAGGTCTTCGCCCTCGACGACCGCTGTCCGCACAAGGGCGGGCCGCTCAGCGAGGGCATCGTGCACGGCCGCCACGTCACCTGCCCCTTGCACAACTGGGTCATCGGCCTCGCCGACGGCGAGGCGACCGGCGCCGACAAGGGCTGCGTCCGCCGCCATCCGGTGCGGCTGGAGGACGGCCGCGTGTTTCTCAGCCTGCTGTTCACCGACGAGGAAAAGGGGAGTTCGTAATGGCCTATCTGGCGCCTTCGGAGTTCGTGACCAAGATGGTCGACGCGGGCGAGTCGAAGATCTTCATGTCGACCCGCGACACCGTGATCCGTGCCTACATGGCGGGCGCCATGCTGACCCTGGCGGCCTGGTTCGCCGTCACGATGAGCGTCAACACCGGCCAGCCGATCATCGGGGCGCTGCTGTTTCCCGTCGGCTTCAGCATGCTCTATCTGTTCGGCTTCGACCTGTTGACCGGCGTGTTCGTCCTGTGTCCGCTCGCCCTGATCGACAGGCGCCCGGGTGTGACGCTGAACGGCGTGCTGCGCAACTGGGGGCTGGTGTTCATCGGCAACTTCGGCGGGGCCTTCACCGTCGCGGTGATGGCGGCGATCGTCTGCACCTTCGGTTTCTCCTCGCCGCCCGACAAGGTCGGCGTGGCGCTCGGCCATATCGGCGAAAGCCGCACCGTGGGCTATGCCGCGCACGGCACCGCGGGCATGCTGACGCTGTTCGTCCGCGGCATGCTGTGCAACTGGATGGTCTCCGCGGGCGTCGTCGGCGCGATGATCTCCACCACCGTTCCCGGCAAGGTGATCGCCATGTGGATGCCGATCATGCTGTTCTTCGCCATGACCTTCGAGCACTCGATCGTGAACATGTTCCTGTTCCCGGCGGGACTGCTTCTGGGCGGTCACTTCACGGTGGTCGACTACCTGTTCTGGAACGAGATCCCGACGGTGATCGGCAACCTGGTCGGCGGGCTGGCCTTCACCGGGCTTACGCTCTATGCCACGCACGTCCGCACCGCGCCGAAGCGCACACTGGCGGCGCGCGGCGTGTTGGCCGACGCCGACTGATCGCGCGCGGATGGCGCGCGAGCTCAGGATCTCGATCGGCCAGCACTCCGACAAGGGCCGCAAGGAGTCCAACCAGGACTTCCACGGCGCCATGATCCCGGGCGCGCCGCTGCTCGGCAGCAAGGGCATCGCGGTGGCGCTGGCCGACGGCATCAGCAGCAGCCCGGTGAGCCGCGAGGCCAGCGAATCGGCGGTCAAGGGCTTCCTGACCGATTACTACTGCACCTCCGAGGCGTGGTCGGTGAGGACCTCGGCGCAGCGCGTGATCGACGCCACCAATTCCTGGCTCTATGCCCAGACCCGGCGTGGCCGGCTGGGTGCGGACCGCGACCGCGGCTATGTCTGCACCTTCAGCGCGGTCGTGGTGAAGTCGACCACTGCGCACCTGTTCCATGTCGGCGATTCGCGCATCTACCGCCTGGTCGGCAACGCGCTCGAGCAGCTCACCGAGGACCATCGCGTGGTGCTGTCGTCGGAGGAGGTCTATCTCGGCCGGGCGTTGGGGGCGAGCGCCCAGGTCGACATCGACTACCGCTCGCTGGCCCTGCAGAAGGGCGACGTGCTGATGCAGGTGACCGACGGCGTGTACGAGCACGTCGCCGGGCCGGCGATGGCGGCGCGCCTCCATACCCATGCCGGCGACCTCGACGCGGCGGCACGGGCGATCGTCGGCGAGGCAATGGAGCAGGGCAGCGCCGACAACCTCACCGTCCAGATCCTGCGGGTCGAGGACCTGCCCGACGGCGAGGCCGACGAGATCGTCGGCCAGGCCGGTGCGCTGCCGCTGCCGCCGCTGCTGCAGCCGCGCGAGGTGATCGACGGCTACCGCATCGTGCGGCAGCTCCACGCCAACAGCCGCAGCCACGTCTATCTCGCCGTCGATGGCGATGGGGGCGGCGGCGACGGCGCGACGGTGGCGCTCAAGATCCCGTCGATCGAGCTGCGCGACGAGCCGGCCTATCTGCGCCAGTTCATGCTCGAGGAATGGATCGCGCGGCGGATCGACAATGCGCACGTGCTGCGGCCGTCGCCGCAGTCGCGCAAGCGCAGCTACCTATACGCGGTGACCGAGTATGTCGACGGCCGCACGCTGGCGCAGTGGATGGTCGACAACCCCCGGCCCGACGCCGACAGGGTGCGCGGCATCGTCGAGCAGATCGCGCGCGGCCTGCGCGCCTTTCACCGCCGCGAGATGCTGCATCGCGACCTCAGGCCGGAGAACGTCATGGTCGACCGCACCGGCACGGTGAAGATCATCGACTTCGGCTCGGTCCAGGTGGCGGGTGTTGCCGAGACCGCGGGCGGCGCCGAGCGCATCGCCGTACCGGGCGCGATCCAGTACACCGCGCCCGAGTACTTCCTGGGCGAGGGCGGCACGGCGGCCTCCGACCAGTTCTCGCTCGGCGTCATCGCCTACCAGATGCTGACCGGCCGGCTGCCCTACGGCGCCGAGATGGCGCGTGCCCGCACGCGCGGCCAGCAGCGCGCCGCGCGCTACGTCTCCGCGCTCGACGGCGAGCGGGAGATCCCGGCCTGGATCGATGGCGCGCTGCGCAAGGCCGTCCATCCCGATCCGGCCAAGCGCTACGAGGACCTGTCGGAGTTCGTGGCCGACCTTAAGCGGCCCAACGAGGCCTTCCTGCGCGCCGCCCGCGCGCCGCTGATCGAGCGCAACCCGCTGCTGTTCTGGAAGGGCCTGAGTGTCGTGCTGGCCGTGGTGCTCGCCGCCGTGCTGGCGATGCGAGCGCTCTAAAACTGGAGGCGCGCCACTCCAGTGGCGCGTCTTTGGACCGCGGACCTCCAGGTCCGCCTCATGAGTCCTGAGCGGGCCTGGAGGCCCGCGGTCCGAATGATCATGACGCGCCCCTTCCGCGGCGCGCCCTCAGCATCAGACGTTGAAGCGGAAGTGGAAGACGTCGCCGTCCTTCACGGCGTAGTCCTTGCCCTCGAGCCGCAGCTTGCCGGCATCGCGCGCGCCGGCCTCGCCGTTCAGCACGACGTAGTCGTCGTAGGCGATGGTCTCGGCGCGGATGAAGCCCTTCTCGAAGTCGGTGTGGATCACGCCGGCCGCCTCGGGCGCCTTGGCCTCGCGGCGTACGGTCCAGGCCTTCGCCTCCTTGGGGCCGACGGTGAAGAAGGTCACCAGGTCCAAGAGCGCGTAGCCCGCGCGCACGACGCGGGCCAGGCCGGTCTCCTTCAGGCCGAGGGAGGAGAGATACTCGCCCTGCTCTTCGGCCGGTAGCTGCGCCACCTCGGCCTCGATCGCCGCCGAGATCACGACGCTCTGGATGCCGCGGCCCTTGGCCCATTCGGCGGCCTTGGCGCTGTGGGCGTTGCCCGACGCGGCCGAGGCCTCCTCGACGTTCAGCACGTACATCATCGGCTTGGCGGTGATGAGCTGCAGGCGGGCGAAGATCGGCCGCTCCTCGGCGGTGATCGCGGCCTCGCGCGCGGCCTTGCCGTCGTGCAGCGCGTCGAGCGCCTTCTTGACGACCGGCACCTCGGCGGCGGCTTCCTTGTCGCCGCCCTTGCCGCGTTTCTCGAGGTTGGGCAGGCGCTTCTCGAGGCTGTCGAGGTCGGCCAGCATCAGCTCGGTCTCGACGATCTCGGCGTCGCGCACCGGATCGACGCTGCCCGAGACGTGGGTCACATCGCCGTCCTCGAAGCAGCGCAGCACGTGGGCGATTGCATCGACCTCGCGGATGTTGCCGAGGAACTGGTTGCCGAGGCCCTCGCCCTTCGAGGCACCCTTGACCAGGCCGGCGATGTCGACGAACTCGAGCTGCGTCGCCACGATCTTGGCGGAGCTCGCGATCGCCGCCAGCTTGTCGAGCCGCGGATCGGGCACCGCGACGCGGCCGATATTCGGCTCGATGGTGCAGAAGGGATAGTTCGCCGCCTGCGCCGCCTGGGTGGCGGTCAGCGCGTTGAACAGGGTCGACTTGCCGACATTGGGCAGGCCGACGATGCCGCAATTGAAGCCCATGACTCGTCTTAACGCCTAATCTTTAAGGTTCAGTCTCGCCGGGAGATCGGGAGGCGGCGCGAGATGCGCCACCCGGCTCATGTATTTCTCGTCGCCCTTGGCGCCGCCCTCGACCAGCAGCGCCGATTCCTCGGCCAGCGCGTGCAGCACCTTGGGGACCCAGCCGTCCTTCGAATCGGTCTCGTCCGGCTCGAAGTTGCGCAGCACCCAGTGCAGCACCAGGTCCTTGTGCCCAGGATGGCCGATGCCGATCCGCACCCGGCGATAGTCGTTGCCGACATGGGCGTCGATGTCGCGCAGGCCGTTGTGGCCGCCGGCGCCGCCGCCCTTCTTCATGCGCACCCGGCCGGGCGCGATGTCGAGCTCGTCGTGGAACACCACGACGCGATCGAGCGGCACCTTGAGGAAGCGCACCGCCTCGCCGACCGCCCTGCTCGACTCGTTCATGAAGGTCATCGGCTTCAGCACGATCGTGCGTTCGCCGCCGAGATGGCCTTCCGCCACCTCGCCGTGAAAGCGCGAGCGCCACGGTGAAAAGACACGGCGGTGGACGATCTCGTCCACCGCCATGAACCCCACATTGTGCCGATGCCCCGCGTAGCGTGGCCCGGGGTTGCCGAGCCCGACCAGCAGGAGCACGAGGCTTACTTCTTCGCCGGAGCCGGAGCCTTGCCGCCCGCTGCCGGAGCGGCACCCGCTGCCGGAGCCGCGCCGCCCGCCGGAGCCGCACCCGCTGCCGGGGCTGCACCCGTCGCCGGAGCCGCACCCTCGGCCGCCGGAGCGCCGCTGGCCGCCGCCGCGGCATCCGCCGCCGCCTGGGCCGCCGCCTCGCGAACCACCGTCGGCGCCGCAATCGTGGCCACCGTCGGGTCCTTCTCGCGGGTCACGACGCGCACATCGGCGGGGATGTTCAGCGTCGACATGTGGATCGAATGGCCGATCTCGAGCCCGGTCAGGTCGACCTCGAAATACTCGGGGATGCTGGCCGGCTTGGTGCGCACGGTGATCTCGTGCATGACGACGTTGAGCACGCCGCCGCGCTTGATGCCGGGCGCCGCCGCTTCGTTGCGGAAGTGCACGGGCACCTGCACGGTGATGATCGAATCGGGTCCGATGCGCAGGAAGTCGAGATGCAGAGGCTTGTCCGTCACCGGATCGACCTGCACGTCGCGCGGCAGGGCGTCGATGGTCGTGCCCTCGACGTCGATCTGGAGGCGGTGATTGAAGAAGCCCTCGCGAAGCATCACGCGCTCGACCGACGTGGGGTCGACCGCGATCATCACAGGGGCTTGCTTGTCGCCGTAGATCACGGCGGGAATCAGTCCATCGCGACGGCTGGAACGGGCGCCCCCTTTGCCGGCCCGGTCCCGCTTCTTCGCGACGACCTTGGTCGTCTCTGCCATTTCAACTTCTCCTAAAGGTTTGCTGTTGCTCTCTCTTCATCGCGGCGTGGCCTCCAGGGGTGCCTATCGCCGGATCCCGTGAATTCCTTCTAATTGAACAGGCTCGACACCGACGTCTCGTCGGAGATGCGCTTCATCGCCTCGGCCATCAAGGGCGCGACCGACAGCGGCCGCACGTTGGGCGAGATGCGCACCGCTTCGGTCGGCATGATCGAATCGGTGATCACCATCTTCTCGATCGGCGAGGCGGCCACGCGCGCCACCGCGCCGCCCGACAGCACACCGTGGGTGGCGTAGGCACAGACCGACTTCGCGCCCTGGTCCATCAGCGCGACCGCGGCGTTGCACAGCGTGCCCGCCGAATCGACGATGTCGTCCATCAGGATGCAGTCGCGATCCTTGACGTCGCCGATCACGTTCATGACCTCGCTGACGCCGGCGCGCTCGCGCCGCTTGTCGATGATCGCGAGGTCGGCGTCGACCCGCTTGGCGATCGCCCGCGCGCGCACCACGCCGCCGGTGTCGGGCGACACCACGGTCAGGCTGCGGTTGGCCAGCGTCTCCTTGATCTCCTTGGAGAACACCGGGCCGGCATAGAGGTTGTCGACCGGGATGTCGAAGAAGCCCTGGATCTGCTCGGCATGCAGGTCGAGCGTCAGCACGCGATGGGCGCCGGCATGGGTGATCAGGTTGGCCACCAGCTTGGCCGAGATCGGCGTGCGGCCTGCGGTCTTGCGGTCCTGCCGCGCATAGCCGTAGTAGGGCATCACCGCGGTGATGCGGCGTGCCGAGGCGCGGCGCAGCGCATCGATGGTGATCAGCAGCTCCATCAGATGGTCGTTGGCCGGGTAGCTGGTCGACTGGATGACGAACACGTCCTCGCCGCGGACGTTCTCCAGGATCTCGACGAAGATCTCGTTGTCGGAGAAACGGCGGATGTTCGCCTTGACCAGGGGCAGGGCAAGCTTGGCGGCAATGGCTTCCGCCAGCGGCCTGTTGCTGTTACCGGTCAAGATTTTCATGGCTAAGCCGTTGATCTCAAATGAGAAACGGCCGCCCCCGGCCGTAAATGCGGGCGGACCATATCAGCCGGCCCGGAACCTGTAAACCGGCTGAAATATCGCGACTGGTCTGCGCGATTTCCGCCCGGATGGGCGGAAATACGAGCGCGGGCGATGCCGGACAGAATGGGTTTTGGCAAAAAGGCCGCCCCCGGAGAGGGCGGCCTTGAGCCTCGGCGGAGGCGGTTAGCGTGGCGCCGTGGCGGCCTCCGACGGCGGCAGCGGGATGTTGGACCGCTGGAGCGTCCGCTTGAGGTCGGCGATGCCGGCCTCGATGTTGCCCTTGCGGCATTCCTCGAGGGCGACGTCGGCGCCCGCCATCTTTCCGTAGGCGGACGTGCCGTTGTAGCGCGACCACAGGCCGTGCAGGCGCTGGCATTCGGCCAAATCGCCCTTCGGCGCCTGGGCGAAGACCGGGCCGGCGAGGCCGACCGCCAGCACCGCGGCCGAGAGGGCGGCCGCGGCATGACGCAGGGAGTGTGTGAGCATTGAGACAGAACCTCCACAGGTGTGAGGCTCTGCAGGTGGTGGCGGATTGCACGCGTACGAACGAATTGATCTTTCGTAGCGCATTCGAAATTCGCGTGATGTTACGCGCGAAGAAGTAAGTTACCCGCGGCTCAGTAAGGCGCCTTGCTGTCGATCATGATGATGCGATGCAGGCGGCGGACGTAAGCCGCCTCGTCCCATTCGCTCGCACGATGCATCGAGCAGCGGTTGTCCGACATCAGCACGTCGCCCGCCTGCCAGCGGTGCCGGTAGCAGAAGCGGTCCTGGATCATGTGCTGCAGCAGCTCGTCGTAGAGCGCCTGCGCGCGGCCGGCGTCCAGGCCGTCGATGCAGGAGCCCCATTCGCCGCCGAGATAGAGGCCGCGCTTGCCGATCTCCGGATGGGTGCGCACCAGCGGATGGACGACGTCGGGGATCCTGCGCCGCTCGGCCTCCAGCTCCGCTTCGGTCGCCTCGGGGAACAGGTTCTTGAACAGGCGCGCCCGGCTGTGCAGCACTTTCAGCCCCTCGATCTCGGCGCGCTTGTCGGCCGGCAGGGCCTCGTAGGCGGCGATGCCGTTGGCGTAGCGCGTATCGCCCTGGCCCGGCGGCACCTCGATGGCGTGCAGGTAGGTGAACAGGCCGGGCTCGGGCAAGTGATAGTGGTCGGTGTGCCAGTTCAGCCCGACCTTCGGCGAGCCCGTCTTGGTATCCCGCTCATGCACGTTGCCGACGACGAAGATCTCGTGATGGTCGGGCAGGCAGTAGTGGCGCAGGGAATGGAGGTCCGGGCGACCGCCGAAGCGCTGCGCGAACGCGAGATAGGCCGCGGGCGTAAGATCGGTCTGGCCGCGGAACAGCAGCAGCGTTCGCTCCACGCACGCAGCGCGGACAAGGGCGACCAGCGCCTCGTCGTGGTCGTCGTCCAGGTCGAGGCCGCCGATCTCGGTGCCGACATGCTCGGCGAGGTCGGTGACCTCGAGGCCGCGTTCGATGGCCGCGGTGCGCCAGTCCATCTGGGCCATGGCACCATTATCCCACAAAAAGAGCACCACCGCCGGTCAGGCGGGGGTACTCCGTTGGATCATCAGGTGGGACAGGCTTAGCTGTAGTGGCCTGGTGTCGTTTGAACGCCACCATGGCTCGGGAGGTTGCGCCTTCTACTTCTTCACCGGCGCATAGAAGACCGTGTCGACCTCGATGATGTCGTCGTCGAACAGGCGCTGCACCTCCACCATGGTGCGGGGCGGATAGGGCGGGTTGCCCCACAGCTCCGCCTGCACCTTGTCGACGATGCCGGCATAGCGATGCAGGTCGCTGAGATAGACGGTGACGCGCACGCAATCGTGCAGGCTGGCCCCTTCGGACGCCGCGAGCGCCTTGATGTTGAGGAAGGCCTGGCGGATGCGCGTCTCGGGATCCGGCGGCAGCTTGCCGTCCGGGCCGAAGCCCTGCATCCCGGCCATGAACACGAGATCGCCGGCGCGCGAGCCGAGACCCCAGGCGCCGACAGGCTTGGGCGCGCCGGGCGGGCTGATCGCCTTGACGCCGTTGGGCGAGGTCTGGGCGACGGCGGGCGCCGACAACAGCAGCGCTGCGGCGCCGAGCAGCAATGACGCCTTCATTGGTGTGGATTGGCCACGAACGGCCACTGCGTCTTGTCGGCCTTGGTGTAGGGCAGCAGCGACCAGTCCGGCATCAGCGCGCCGGGTGCTGCGACATAGACCACCTCGCTGGCGATCGGCGCGTAGGCGGCGTGGAAGTGCTGCATCGACTTCACCACCACGACCTTCTTGGTCGAGGGATCGACGCCGAGCTTGGTGAAGCATTCCAGGCTGTGGCACTGGCTGCGCTTGGTGTTGACGATCACCGTCACGCCGTCGATCTGCAGCGCCGCGGCGTCGCCGATATTGCCGACGCCCTTGCGGTTGCCGCCGAAATGCACGGTGATCTCGCGGCCGAGCGCCAGCACCTTGGCGCGGGCGTCGATCGGCGGGCCCGACTGCGGCCCGAGCTTGCCGCCCAACCGGATGTCGAGCTCGGCGCCCTCGCCGACCTCGAAGGCGAGCTTCACCGCCCCCGGATCCCAGAACATCGCGATCGCCGCGTCCTTCACCTTGCGGTCGAGCAGGGCCTGCAGGATGAAGGTCGAGTCGGAGGCGGCGCCGCCGCCGGCATTGTCCGACACGTCGGCCAGCACCATCGGCTTGGGCAGGTTGTGCGAGCTCACGCGCGCCATCGCCACGTCCAGGGTGACGTAAGGCGGCTGCGTCTTGTCGCGCATGCCGAAGAACTCCAGGCCGAGCTCCTTCGCGAGCGTCTCGGCCTTGGCCTTGTCGCCGTCGGTGATGGCGATGATGCGGCTGCTCATCTCCTTGATGTCCGACCACGGGAAGCCGTGCGCGACCGACAGCGACAGCACGCCGTCCTTGCCCTCCATCGCCTGCAGCTTGTCGACGAAGCCGCGCATCGGCTGGCGGGTGGTGTGGAACACGCCGATCATGCGGCAGTCGAAGGTCGCCATCACCGGCCTGGTGCGGCCCTCGATGGCGCCTTCCATGACGTTGAACAGGTCCTCGGCGCGCTCCGAGACGTCGACGTGCGGATATTCCTTGAACAGCACCAGCGCGGTGGCGTCGCGCATCGTGCCTTCGCCGATGTTGCAATGGAGATCGAGCTCGACGCCGACCGGCACGTTCGGGCCGACCACCTTGCGGACATGGGCGAGCAGGTCGCTTTCGCAGTCGTCGTAGCCCTCGGCGACCATGGCGCCGTGGCAGGACAGGAACACGGCGTCGACCGGCATGGCGGCCTTGAGGTCGGCGACGATCTCGTCGCGGAACGCCTCGTAGACCTTCTTCACCGTCTTGCCGGCCGGCATGGCGAAGGCGCACAGGCTCTCGACCACGGTCCAGCCCTTGGCCTCGCTGCGCTGGCGCCAGACCGCGAGCGGCGCACCGAACATGGGGAAGTCCTTGCCGTAGCTGCCCTTGCGGTAAAGGCAGGTCTCCTCGAACAGCTGAAGGCCGGTGGGGATGGAGGCGAAGGTGTTGGTCTCGGTGCCGAGACAGGCGGTGAAGATCTTCTTGCTCATCCGCCGACTGTAGACGGCTTTCGGGTTCTTGCGAACCGAGTCAGCTCACCATGCGCTCGCGGCCGGCCCAGTATTTCGCGCGGAGAACCTTCTTGTCGACCTTGCCGACGGCGGTGAGCGGCAGGGCTTCGACGAACTCGACCTGCTTGGGCGCGTGAGTGCCGCCCTTGCGGTCCTTGACCAGCTGCATCAGCGCTTCGGGCGCAGGCTTCGCGCCGGGCTTGGCGACGACCAGCGCGGTGACCGCCTCGCCCCACTTCTCGTGCGGCACGCCGATCACCGCCACCATGGCGACGTCGGGATGGGACGAGATCACGTCCTCGACCTCGCGCGGGTAGATGTTGAAGCCGCCCGACACGATCATGTCCTTGCTGCGGTCGACGATGTAGAGGTAGCCGCGCGCGTCGGCGCGGGCGATATCGCCGGTGTGCAGCCAGCCGTTCCTGAGCGTCTCGGCGGTCTGCTCCGGGCGCTTCCAGTACTTCTCCATCGTGTGGTTGGAGCGCACGCAGATCTCGCCCGGCTCGCCGGGCTTGACCTCGTTGTCGTCGCCGTCGCGCAAGCTCACCGAGACCGAGGCGAGCGGGAAGCCGCAGGAGGCGAACAGCTCGGGCCGGCGCGGATCGTGGTCGCTCTTGCGCAGCACGCTCACCGGATAGCATTCGGTCTGGCCGTAGAGCTGGCTGAACACCGGCCCGATCCGCTCCAGCCCTTCGACCAGCCGCGTCGGCGACATCGGCGAGGCGCCGTAGAGCAGCAGCTCGAGCGACGACAGGTCGGTCCTGTCGAGCTTCGGATGATCGAGCATCACGTAGATCATGGTCGGCACCATGAGCGTCGTATTGATCTTCTCGCGCTCGATGGTGGCCAGGAACGTCTCCGGATCGAAGCCCTTCAGCAGATGGACCTCGCCGCCACGCACCAGCGTCGGCAGCACCTTGGAGCCCGAGACATGGGTGATCGGTGCCGCCGCGAGATAGCGCGGCGTCGCGGGGAACTCGAAGTCGGCGGAAATCGCCTGCGTGCCGTTGCTGAGCGCGCGATGGCGGCGGATCGCCCCCTTGGACTTGCCGGTCGTGCCGCCGGTGTAATTGATGATGCCGTAGTCGTCGGCCGAGGCGAGATCGACCGGGCTCGCGGTGCCGATCATCCGGGCGGCGGCCAACAGGTCGCGGCCGAAATCGGCCTTGCCCATGGTGAGCGCGGTCTCGAGGCGCGGCGCCCGCGCCGCGAGATCGCGGCCGCGCTCGGCGTGGGTCAGCGGATCGACCACCAGGGCGCAGGCCTCGGCGTCCTCGATCACGTCGAGATGGTCGGCGAGGGAGCCCAGCGGGTGCAGCCAAGTGATCACCAGGCCCAGTCCCTGGGCGGCCACGCCGGCGCACCAGGTCACGGCCGAGTTGGCGCTGAGGAAGGCCGCGGTCTGGCCCTTGTGCAGGCCGGCCGCCGTCATGGCGGCCTGCAGGCGGCCGATCAGATCGTAGGTCTCGCGGTAGCTCAGCATCCCGCCGTCCCACACGAAGGCACGGCGTTCGGGGAAGCGGGCGAGGGCGCGCAAGGTGATGGTGACCGTGGTCGGTGCCTGGCGGATGCTGTCGTTCATCGTCGTTCCTCCCGCAGCGTTGTCTTTAGCGGCCCTTCCAGACCGGCTTTCGCTTCTCGGCGAAGGCGCGCAGGCCTTCGGCGCGGTCCTCGGCCTCGAAGGCGATCGCCGCGATCGGCGCCTGCTCGGTCCACGCCGCCTCGTCGGTCCAGTTGGCCGATTGGAAGATGATCTCCTTGGAGGCGGCAAGCGCCGTCGGGCCGTTGACCAGCAGCAGCTCGGCGAGCGCGAGCGCGTCGGCCAGCGCCTCGCCCGGTTCGGCGATGCGGTTCACCAAGCCGTGGCGCTGGAAGAACGCCGCGTCTTGAAACCCGCCGGTCAACGCCAGCTCCATGGCGACATGATAGGGGATGCGTCGCGGCAGGCGGAACAGCCCGCCGCCGACCGCCGCCACGTTGTGGCGCACCTCGGGCAGGCCCATCTTCGCGTCGCGCGCCGCCACGATCAGGTCGCACGACAGGCAGAGTTCCAGCCCGCCGCCCACGGCATAGCCCTCGACCGCGGCGATCAGCGGCTTGCGCGAGGGCCGCCTGAACATGCCGAAGCCGCCGCGTGCGGTCACCGCGCGCTCGCCGCGCGCCACCGCCTTGAGGTCGGCGCCGGCCGAGAAGGTGCCGCCGGCGCCGGAGATCACGCCGACGAACAGCTCGTCGGTGGCGTCGAGCAGGTCCATCGCCGCGTGCATCGCCTGCGCCGAGACCGAATCGAAGGCGTTCTTCGCCTCCGGCCGGTTGATGGTGATGAGCAGGACGTGGCCGCGCCGCTCGGTGTGAATGCGTTGGCTCGGAGGGGCGCTCATGGTCATCACATCGCGAAGGAGAAGCCGCCATTGACCGGATAGGTCTGGCCGGTGATCCAGGTGCTGGCGCCCGACGCGAGGAACAGCGCCATGTTGGCGACGTCGCCCGGCTGGCCGGGGCGGCGGATGACGTACTTCTCCATCATCTTCTTCAGCACGTCGGGATTGGCCCTGAGCCGTCCCTCGATCGCCGGCGTCATGGTGGCGGCGATGGCGATGCAGTTGGCGGTGATGCCGTAGCGGCCGAGCGAGCGGGCGATCGCCCGCGTGAAGCCCGCGGCGCCGGCCTTGGCGCCGGAATAGACCTCCAGCCCCGCCTCGCCCATGCGGCCGGCATCGGAGATGATGGTGATGATGCGGCCGCCCTTGCGCTCGATCATCGGCGGGATGCAGGCGCTGGCGCAGTTGATCACGCCATACAGGTTGACGCCGAGGAAGCTGTTCCAGGCTTCGGGACCGGTCTCCCAGAACGGCTTGCGCGCCGCGGCATCGGGATTGGCGCCGGCGTTGCCGGCGTTGTTCACCAGGATGTCGACAGCCCCGAAAGCTTGCTCGGCCTTGCCCACCATCGCCTTCACCGCGCCGAGATCGGTGACGTCGCCGGGCACGGCGATCGCCTTGCCGCCCAACGCCGCGATCTCGTCGACCACGAGCTGCGCGCGCTCGGGAAAGTAGTCGTTGACCGCGACGCCGGCCGCGCCGTGCTCGGCGAAGTGCAGGGCGATCTGCCGGCCGACGCCCTGGCCCGCGCCGGTGACCAGCGCGGCCTTGCCGCCGAGATCGAGAATGTCGTCCATCGTGTCCTCTGTCTTAAGGCGCGAGATCGCGCTTGAGCGCGGCCACCAGTGTGCGGCGCTGCGCTGCCAGGTCGATGCTGTCGGGATCGACCAGCCACATGGCGATGATGCCGCGCACCGTCGCCAGGATCTGGATCGACCAGGCGTCGACGTCGATGGCACGGCGGATCTCGCCATTGGCGATGCCGGCGCGCAGCGCAACCTCGACTGAGCGCTTCGACTCGCGATTGAGCTTGGCGACCGCCCCGGCCAGCGTGGGCTTGTTCAGGGCGCCGGCCAGCAGGGTGTGCAGCGCCAGCACCATGGCGCGGTCGCGGCCGCAGACCTCGAAGTAGAAATCGATGGCGGCCAGCAGGTTGGCGAGCCCGCGCCGCGTCTGCAGGTGCGCCTCGAGACCGGTGAAGAACCAGCGGCGGATGTGCTCGCCGACGGCGGTCAGCAGGTCGGCCTTGGAGCCGAAATAGTGCGCCGGCAGGCCGCGGCTGTAGCCGGCAGCCTCGCCCGCATCGGCCAGCGTGAACTCGTCGAGGCCCTTCCCCGCGATCAGCCGCGTCGTGGCGTCGAGGATGGCGCTTTCGGCCTCCTCCCGTCGCTCGGCCTGGGTCCTGCGGCGCGTGGCTTCGATCGGCATTGACAGGAGCTTAAAGAAAACTTATTTGCTGATCAACAAATATATGAGGAACGCCATGGATGCCCTGAGCTACGGCAGCGAGCACGACCAGTTCCGCACCACCGCGCGGCGCTTCATCGAGAAGGAGATCGCGCCCTATCACGCCCAGTGGGAGAAGGACGGCGTGGTCAGCCGCGAGCTGTGGCGCAAGGCGGGCCAGGCCGGCCTGCTGCTGACCGACATCCCGGCCGAGTATGGCGGCGCGGGCGCGGATTTCCTGACCATCGGCATCATGACCGAGGAGATGATGCGCGGCATGTACACCGGGCCGGGCTTCCGCGTGCATTCCGACATCGTCGCCCGCTACATCCTCCATTACGGCAGCGAGGAGCAGAAGCGGAAGTGGCTGCCGCAGATGGCCAGCGGCGAGACGGTCGGCGCGATCGCCATGACCGAGCCCGGCACCGGCAGCGACCTGCAAAGCGTGCGCACGATGGCGGTGCGCGACGGCGACGACTACGTCATCGCCGGCCAGAAGACCTTCATCACCAACGGCCAGCACGCCGACTTGATCATCGTGATCTGCAAGACCGACACGACGGCGGGTGCGGGCGCCAAGGGCGTCAGCTTGATCCTGGTCGAGGCCGACCGGCCGGGCTTCAGCCGCGGCCGCAACCTCGAGAAGATCGGGCTCAGGGCGCAGGACACGTCGGAGCTGTTCTTCGAGCAGGTGCGCGTGCCGGTGTCCAACCGGCTCGGCGACGAAGGCCGCGGCTTCGCCTACCTGATGCAGGAGCTGCCGCGCGAGCGGCTGCTGATCGGCATCGGCGCGGTCGCCGCGATGGAGGCGGTGCTGGGCTGGACGCTCGACTACACCAAGCAGCGCAAGGCGTTCGGCAAGCCGATCATCGACTTCCAGAACAGCCGCTTCAAGCTGGCCGAGGTCAAGACCGAGGTGAAGATCGCGCGTGTGTTCCTCGACCATTGCACCGCCCTGCACATGAAGGGCGCGCTCGACGTGCCGACCGCGGCGATGTGCAAGCTGTGGCTGACCGAGACCTACGGCCGCGTCGTCGACACCTGCCTGCAGCTCCATGGCGGCTACGGCTACATGTGGGAGTACCCGGTGGCCCGCGCCTACGCCGACGCCCGCGTGAACCGGATCTTCGGCGGCTCCAGCGAGATCATGAAAGAGATCATCGGGCGCAGCCTGTGATGGACGCGCTGCTGAAGCCCTCGCTGTACACGCCGGCCGCCACGCTGCTCGGCGGTCGCTGCGCCTGCGGCCACGTCTTCTACCCGATGCAGACCCATGGCTGCGAGGTCTGCGGCCGGCACGGCGGCGACCTGCAGCCGATGACGCTGAGCGGCCGAGGCACGCTGCTGTCCTCGACGGTCGTTCACCTGCATGCCGACAAGGCCCGGCCGGCGCCTTTCTCCATCGGCAAGATCGCGCTCGAGGAAGGGCCGGTGGTGCGCACCCTGCTGGTCGATCCCGCCCCCTCGATCGCGCCAGGCACAGCGATGAAGGCGACCCTCGTGCCGGTCGAGGATGGCAAGCGCGACCTGCGCTTTGCGCCGGAGCGCTGACATGGCCAGAACCCTGAAGGACCTGCGTCCGGTCTACATAGTCGGCATCGGCTGGCATCCCTACCAGAACCCCGGCCCGACGCCCTACGTGACCCTGGGGGTCACGGCGATCCGCGCGGCGCTGGCCGATGCGGCGATCGAGTGGCCGGCCGTCGAATCGGCCTATGTCGCCACGGCCCTGCTCGGCATGGCGGTGGGACGGCCGATGCTGCGCCATCTCGGCGCGACTGGCCTGCCGATCGCCCATATCGAGAACGCTTCGGCCTCGGGGTCGACCGCGTTCCGCCAGGCCTGCATCGAGGTCGCGAGCGGCATCAGCGACGTCGCGCTGGCAGTCGGCGTCGACAAGCGCAACCCGGTGCGGCGAGAGAGCACCGGCATCGACGCCCTGGCCGAGGACGCGATCGCCCAGTTCACGCATTTCTCGCTGCTGACCAACGAGTACGCACATCGGCACGGCGTGAGCTTCGAGGACATCGCGCGGGTCGCGGTCAAGAACCATCGCAACGGCGCGAAGAACAGGAACGCCCAGCGCCAGAAGGAACGGACGCTCGACGAGGTGCTGGGCGGCAAGCGGGTCGCGGGCTCGCTGACGGCGCTGCAATGCACGCCGGTGGGCGAGGGCGCCGCCGCCGCGATCGTGGCGTCGGAGGACGGCATCCGACGTCTCGGCCTCGATGCGTCGCGAGCGATTCGCGTCGCCGGCTCGACGGCGCGCAGCGAGCGGGTCTACCCGGCGGGGCAGGGCTTCGACGCCGTGCTGACCAAGGAAACCGCGGGGCTGGCGCTCCAGGAGGCGCAGATCTCGGCCCGGGATCTCGACATCATCGAGCTGCACGACGCCTTCACCGTCGAGGAGCTGCACTACATCGAGAATATCGGCCTGTGCCCCGAGGGCCAGGGCGTGCATCTCCTGAAGGAAGGGGCGCTCGAGATCGGCGGACGTTGCGCCGTCAATCCGTCGGGCGGCCTGATCGCCATGGGCCATCCGATCGGCCCGACCGGCGTCGGCCAGATCGGCGAGATCGTGCTGCAGCTTCGCGGCGAGGCCGGCGCGCGGCAGCATCGCGGCGCCCGCACAGGTCTCGCCCACATGGTCGGCGTGGGTGCTGTTTGCTACATCCACCTGCTTCAGAAGGCCTAGGTCGTAGGTCGAGCGCCTGACTAGCCGAGCTGCGCGACGAGTGTCCTCCAGAGTTTCCAGGACGCGCCGTCGGCTTCGTCGAGCGCGGTCTGCACCATGACCAGCTTCGAGGGCGGATCGACGATGATCCGTTGCCCGAGATCGCCGACCAGCGCGAACTGGCGCCGCTCGCCCGGCAGCAACCACAGCAGATAGCCGTAGCCGAAGCCGCGCATCGCCTTGCCCGGCAAAAGATAGGTGTCCGACGGACGCACCGTGGTGGCGTCCATCATCCATTGGGCCGGGATGATCTGATGGCCATTCCACGCGCCGTCATGCGCCAGCAGCCGGCCGAGCCGCGCATAGTCGCGCAGCACCGCCGAGAAGCCGAAATGAGCGAGCTCGTAGCCTTCGGCGTCGATCAGCCAGGTCGCATCGGACTCGGCGCCGATCGGCTGCCAAATCCTTTCCTGGAGATAGGCCGACGCCGTCTTGCCGATCGCCTGCTTCAGCACCATCCCCAGCACGTCGGGTTCGATGCTGGCGTAGGCGTAGCGCGTGCCCGGCGGCGCGATGCGCCGATTGAATTGCCGAATGCTGTCGACCGTGCCGTGGCCCGGTCCCCGTCCGGCAACGACGCCGCGCCACAGGCGGTTCAGGTCGCGGCCGTCGTCGCGGTCCTCGCCGAACTCGACGCCCGAGGACATGTGCAGAAGGGCACGGATCGGCGTGCGGCCGTATTCGCTGCCCGTGAAGCCGGGCACGTACTTCTCCGGCAGATCGTCGACCGACTGGATGGCGCCATCGGCGATGGCGAGGCCGACCAGCAGGCCGGTGATCGACTTCACCATCGACTGTGCGACGAAGCGGTCGCGATCGGTGCGGCCGTACTGGTACTGCTCGAACAGGATGCGGTCGGCGCGGGCGATCAGCAGTCCGGTGACCGGTTGGCGTGCGAGATGATCGGCCACCGCTGCCGGCGCCTCGAAGGACGCGCGCTTGAAGGGCGAGGGTTCGGCGGCTCCGCTGACCGTGCGCGTGTCGTAGATCCGGTCGAGATGGGTGAAGGCACCGACGCGGTATTTCGGCGGCCAGGGATTGCCCTCGAGCTGGCCGACCAGGCGCGACGGGACCGGGTAGCCTTCCTGGGCGCCGTAGAGATCGGCTTGCGGTCCCGATTGCGCGAAGGCGCTACGGCTCCCGACGGCTGCGGCGAGACCGGCGAGGGCGCGGCGGCGGGTGAGCATGCGTTACCCTATTCGACATATTTTCTTTTGGCGGAGACAAAATTCGCCACCCGGCTTGGCCTCGATTCTCCAGCAATGCGCGATCCGTGGGCGTCGGAGGCCGTGGAAAGGGGCGCGGCGCGCCGAGGGCTGGAAACAGCGGCTTTCTGCGCGGCCATTGGCAGTCAGGCGGCCAGGGCGCGATCCAACAGCGCGGCCTCGCTGGCGCCGAGGTCGGCTGCGCCGTACTGCGAGAAGGGGAAGCCGGTCAGCCGCGCATCGCCATAGAGGGTCGCGAACGGCGAGTTGGCTTCCGCCAGCGCCGCCAGCGCGGCGAGGCGGGCGAGGCCTTCGCACAGGAAGCGGGCGCGGCGCTCGGCGTCGGGCGACTTCAGCGTCTTCTCGAGGGCTGCCGCCAGCCGACGCACGTCGAACGCCTGGCCGGCGGTGCGCACCAGCGCGCCGACCGTCTCCATCGTGGCATCGGGCGCGCGGCCGGCGGCGCGCAGCACGTCGAGGGCCATGACGTTGCCCGAGCCTTCCCAGATCGCGTTGAGCGGCGCCTCGCGGTAGAGGCGGGCCATCGGCAGATCCTCGGTGTAGCCGTTGCCGCCCAGGCACTCGAGCGATTCGTAGACGGCGTGCGGCGTGCTCTTGCAGATCAGGAATTTTACCGCCGGCGTGAGCAACCGTGCGTAGGCCGTTTCGCCCTTGTCGATGGCATGGGCGAGGCGGAAGACCAGCGCGATCTGCGCCTCGAGCTCGAGCGCGATGTCGGCGACCACGGCGCGCATCGCAGGCTGGTCGGCGAGCCGCTTCTGGAACACCGAGCGGTTGCGGATGTGGTTCAGCGCCTGGCTGAGGCCGAAGCGCATCTGGCCGGCCGAGGCGATGGCGCAATCGAGCCGTGTGAGGTTCACCATCTCGATGATGGTGCGCACGCCCTGGCCTTCGGCGCCGATGCGTTCGGCCCAGGCGCCGTGGAATTCGACCTCGGACGAGGCGTTGGACTTGTTGCCCAGCTTGTCCTTAAGGCGCTGGAAGCGGATGGCGTTCTGGCTGCCGTCGGGCCGGTAGCGCGGCATCAGATAGCAGGTGAGGCCGCCGGGGGCTTGCGCCAGCACGAGGAAGGCATCGCACATCGGCGCCGACATGAACCACTTGTGGCCGCTGATCTCGACATGATCGCCGTGCAACGCCGCCTCTGTGATGTTGGCGCGCACGTCGGTGCCGCCCTGGCGCTCGGTCATGCCCATGCCGAGGGTGACGCCCGCCTTCTCCCACCACGGCAGCGCGCGCTTGTCGTACTCGCGCGACACGATCTTGGCCTGCCACTTCGCGAGCACGTCGGGCTCGGACTTGAGCGCGCCGATGCAGGCGTGGGTCATGGTGATCGGGCAGAGATGGCCGCTCTCGGCCTGGGTCGCGAGGTAGAGCCGCACCGCGCGGCTGGTCAGCGGCGCGTTGGGCTCGCTGCCGTCGTGGGCGCCGCTATGGATGCCCCATCCGATGCTCTTGGCCATCAGCGCGTGATAGGCGGGATGGAACTCGACGAAGTCGATGCGGTTGCCCTTGCCGTCCATCGTCCTGAGCCTGGGCGGGTTCTCGTTCGCTACGCGACCCAGATCGAGAGTCTCGGCCGAGCCGTAGTCCTTGCCGCAAGCGGCGAGCGCTTTCGCGTCGAGCCCGCAGCGTGCCGCCGCTTCGCTCAGTGGCTTGTCGGCGCTGAACAGATCGACGTCGCCGAACGCCGGCGACTGGTTGAACGAGGCGTCTTCAAGAAAGCCGGTCATTTCGTTAGTTTCGTTCATGTTCCTCTCCCCCGCTAGGGGGAGAGGCTAGGTGAGGGGGATGGGTCCCATGGTACGTTCCGTCCGATGGACACCCGCAATAGGGCAGACTTGCCGACCATTCAGCTCAGCGCGGGAGCGTGGAAGGAGGCAGTCGATTTCGTCGATGCGCTCAAGGGAGCACTCGGCGCGATAAAGGGCTGCGGTTCGAGCCTCGATGCGATGATTGACCTGATGGTCTACGGCGGCATGAGCCGAATCGAACCACCGTACGTCGTCGAAATATCGGAGGTCGATGCGGCGCCTCAAGAAGTTCGGGACCACATTGCCTTGATCGCACAAGCTGTCGCGACGGCGAGGAAGTGGAAGAAGGAACGCTATGGCGACGACGTCGAAGTAAGCATCGAGATTGCGACCTAGGAGTAACCCCCCTCACCCAACCTCTCCCTCTAGTGGGGGAGAGGAGCATGAGAGAGTTGCTCCGATGGCCCGGCGCTTGCACGCCGCTATAAGGTAGTCGGAAACCGGGGAGGGAATCATGCAGCGTCGACACTTCTTGCAGGCCACCGCAGCCGCCGCGGCCGGCCTCGCCGCGCCGGCCATCGCCCAGGCCAAGCCGGTGAAGGTGGCGATCGGCTGGATCAACAACGTCGAATATGCCGGCGTCTGGCTCGGCATCGAGAACGGCTACTTCAAGCAGGAAGGCCTCGACGTGAAGACCCTGCCGGGCGGGCCGAACGCACCGCCGCCGCCGGTTACGGTGGCCTCGGGCGGGGCGGAGATCGGCTACGGCAACTGGCTGCCCTATCTCGACGCACTGGCGCGCGGCAACGACTTCGTGCTGGTCGCCGGCACCTTCCCGGTGTCGCCGCTCGGCATCCTGTCGCTGCCCGGCAAGCCGATCCTCAAGGCGGCCGACATCGTCGGCAAGAAGATCCTGGCGCAGGGCCCCAACGAGCGCACCGCGATCGACGCGACGCTCGCGCTCAACAACCTGCCCAAGCAGTGGGAGTTCGTGCCGGCCGGCTTCTCGCCCGAGCCGCTGCTCGCCAAGGCCGGCGACGGCTACACCGCTTTCGGCACCAACCAGGCGGTGACGCTGGAAGTGAAGATGAACATGGTCCGCGGCAAGGACTTCCACTTCACCTCGTTCGATTCGATGGGCTATCGCTATTACACCAACCTGGTGTTCGTGAAGCGCGACTGGCTGGCGGCCAACCGGCCGATCGTGCTGGGGTATCTCAAGGGCCTGACGCGCGGCTGGATGGAGAACGCCAAGGATCCAGCGGTGGCGGCCAAGCTCTGCGTCACCAAGTACGGCGCCGACCTCGGCCTCGATCTCAAGCAGCAGACCCGCCAGAACGAGCTGCAGATCGGCATGCTCAAGAACCCCGACAAGCCCAACCTGCCGCTGCTGGTGCTCGACAAGGAAACCATCGCCGGGCCGATGTACGCCGCGGCCAAGGCGTCGGGCCGCGACAAGCTGCCGGAGATCGACAAGCTCTGCGACTTCTCGTTGATGGAAGAGGTCCATGCCTCGCTGAAGAAGGGTTGACCCGAATGCCCGCGCCTCTGAAGGCCGACCTGCTGCTGAGCGGCTGCGACGTCGTCACCATCGACGGCAAGAACCGCGTGATCGCCAACGGCGCCGTCGCCGTCCGCGGCAACAAGATCGTCTGGATCGGCAAGGCCTCTGCGGCCAAGCGCAGCGTGACCGCCACCTCGACGATCGACGGCTCGGGCCAGATCGCCATGCCCGGCCTGATCGACGCCCACGTGCACACGGCGCAGACGCTGCTGCGCGGCAAGATCGCCGAGATCGACAGGCGCCGGCCGGTGAAGATCCCGGTGTGGTGGAACTACTACGTGCCGTTCGAATCGATGCTGACGGACGAGGACGTCTATCTCTCCGGCCTGCTGTGCTACGCCAACATGATCTCGGTCGGCACGACCTGCTTCGCCGAGGCAGGGGGCCCGCATCCCGATGCGATGGCGCGGGCGGCGATCGACACTGGTATCCGGGGCTTCGTGTCGCTCAACACCATCGATCAGGGCGATCACTGGCCCAAGACCATGATCACCACCACCAGGAAGGCGCTCGACGGCAATGTCGCGCTGGTCAAGCGGTGGGCGGGGACCAAGGGCGGCACCGACCGCGTGCAGGCGACGCTGTCGCTGCGCCAGATCATGACCTGCACGCCGGCGCTGATCGAGGCGATGGCCGAGGCGGCGCGGGCGCTGGACGTCAAGATTCACACCCATCTCTGCGAGGGCGTCTACGAGATCGACTATGCGCTGGCCAAGTTCGGCAAGCGCCCGGCCGAGTACCTGCTGAGCCTGGGCGCGCTCGACCGGCACATGCATTGCGCCCATTCGGTGCTGCTGTCCGAGAACGAGATGGACCTCTACGTGAAGCACCGGCCGTCGGCCTGCCATTGCGCCTTCGGCAACTACGCGATCGGCCCGCACCGGCTGCTCGAGATGTGGCGGCGCGGCATCGATATCGGGCTCGGCACCGACGGCGCCGCCTCCTGGGGCTCGCTCGACATCTTCCAGGTGGCGCACATGGCGCGCGTCGGCCAGCAGGCGGTCAACGGCACACCCTTCGCCTACCGCAACGTCATGCCCAGCGAGGAGATCCTCAAGGTCGCCACCAACGGCGGCGCGCGCTCGCTCGGGATCGAGAAGCAGATCGGCAGCCTCGAGGTCGGCAAGAAAGCCGACATCCTGCTGGTCGATCGCAGCCAGCTCGACCAGTCGCCGCTCTACGACATCTACTTCGTCGCGGCGAACACGGTGGTCGGCCGCGACGTGCGCACGGTGGTGATCGACGGCAACGTGGTGATGAAGGACCGCGAGCTGCTCACGGTCGATCGCGAAGAGATTGAGCGGCGGCTGGCCGAGCGCCTGCCGAAGCTGATGGACCGCTTCGACAAGATGACGGCATGAGCGTCTTGCCGGACCGCGGACCTCCAGGTCCGCTCATGATCATGATGCGGACCTGGAGGTCCGCGGTCCAATGAACGTCGCCATCGCGATCGACAAGGTCAGCAAGCGCTTCCCGCTGCCTGGCGACAAGGAGGGCGTGCTCGCCCTCGCCGAGCTCTCGCTCACCATCGCGCCGGGCGAGTTCGTCGCCATCCTGGGCCCGAGCGGCTGCGGCAAGAGCACTCTGCTGCGGCTGGTCGCTTCGCTGGAGCAGCCGACCGGCGGCACGGTCACGGTCAATGGCGCCGCGCCCGGCCTGGTCTCGGCCCAGCATGCGCTGGGCGTCGCGTTCCAGGACCATGCGCTGCTGCCGTGGCTCAGCGTCCACGACAACATCGCCCTGCCGTTCCGGCTGGCCGGCCGCAGGATCGACGAGCCCGCGATCGCGCGATTGCTCGAGCTGGTCGGGCTGGCGAGCTTCGAAAAGGCGCGGCCCAAGCAGCTCTCCGGCGGCATGCGCCAGCGCGCCTCGATCGCCCGCGCGCTGGTGCTGGAGCCCGAGGTGCTGCTGCTCGACGAGCCGTTCGGCGCGCTCGACGCGGTAACGCGGCGGCAGATGAATGTCGAGCTGCAGCGCATCTGGTCGGCACGCCAGATCACGACCATGCTGATCACCCATTCGGTCGACGAGGCGCTGTTCCTCGCCGACCGCGTGGTGGTGATGAGCGGCCGGCCCGGCCGCATCCTGCGCGAGGTCCAGGTCCCGTTCGCCCGCCCGCGCGATCCCTGGGTCATGCGCAGCGAGGCATTCCACCGCCTGGTCGACGATCTCACCGCGGCGCTGGAAGCATGAGGCCGAGGCGCGCTCATGATTCCTTCCTCCCCAGTCATCTGGGGAGGTGGTGCCGTCATACGGCGACGGAGGGGTCATGGCTGGGAGCGCGCGACAAGCGCGGAGTAACCTCCGCGCATAGTCGCGCTCATGCTGTTGCAGCGAAAAGAGCGGCACAGAGTGCCGCGCTCCCAGCAATGACCCCTCCACCCCCGATTACGGGGGCACCTCCCCATATGAATGGGGAGGGAGGGCTGACATGAAACAGACCCTCCTGGGCGCGCTGGGCATCGCGCTCTTCCTGGCGCTGTGGGAGGTGGTCGGCCGCACCCAGATCCTCGGCATCTCCTGGCCGCCGCTGAGCGACGTGCTGGCCGAGCTGACCGACGAGCGCCGCCGGCCGCTGTTCCTGCGGGCGCTGGGCGCCACGCTGGAATCGACGGCGCTCGGCTATCTCTGGGGCACGGGCGCCGGGCTGATCCTGGCGACGGTCGCGCACTTGCTGCCGGCGTTGCGCCGCGGCTCGGACCGGTTGGCGGCGGTGCTGAACTCGGTGCCGTCGATCGCGCTCGGGCCGATCTTCCTGGTGCTGCTGACGCGCGAGAGCACGCCGGCGGCGGTGTCGTCGATCCACGTCTTCTTCATCGTCTTCGTCTCGGTGAGCTCGGGCCTGCAGCGCGCCACGCCGGCGCATCGCGACCTGTTCGCCGTGCTGGGCGCCGACCGGATCAAGCGCTTCGGCCGGCTGGAGCTGCCGGCGGCGCTGCCGTCGCTGGTCTCGGGGCTGCGGCTCGCCTGGCCGGCGGCGCTAATCGGCGCGATCATCGGCGAGTGGTTCGGCGCGCCGCGCGGCATCGGCATCCTGATCATCAATGCCATGCAGAACTTCCAGATCGTGCTGCTGTGGTGCGCCGTCCTGCTGGCAGTCGGGGCGTCGCTGTTCTTCTACGGCCTGCTGACGCTGCTCGAGCGCGCGGCCTACGCGAGGTTCGGCTGATGCGCCCGCTGCTGGTGCGTCTGGTCGAGGACTACTGGGGCATCCTGCTGCTGCTGTTCGCCTGGCAAGCCTGGGTGGTCGTCAACAGCTTCAACCCGATCGTCATGCCGACGCCGACCGCGGTGCTGGGCGATCTCGTCAGTCATCCCGGTGTCTATCTCGGCAATGTCGGCATCACTCTCTCGATCGCCGTGTTCGGCCTGGTCGCCGGCATGCTGGTCGGGACGGGGCTGGCGGTTGCCGCCTGGTTCTCGCCGATCGCCTCGGGCCTGCTCAATCCGCTGACCGTGCTGTTCAGCTCGGTGCCGGTGGTGGCGCTGATCCCGGTGATCGCGCGGCTTTTGGGATACGACACCTCGACCGTGCTGGCGATCGTGGTGATCATCACCTTCTTCCCGAGCTTCGTGTTCGCCTCGTCCGGCCTGCGTCAGCCGCCGCCCGGAGCCGAAGACCTGTTCCGTGTGCTCGGCGCCTCGCGGCTCGACCTGCTGCGACGGCTGGCGCTGCCGGCGGCGATGCCCAATCTCGCGATCGCCTTCAAGCTCGCGGCGGCGCACGCCATCCTCGCCGCCATGGTGGCGGAGTTCCTGATGGGCACGACCGGCCTCGGCTACCTGTTCGCCAAGACCAAGTCGGACTTCCAGACCGAGCAGGCGTTCGGCGCCTCGCTGGTGGCGACCGTGATCTCGGCGAGCGCGTTCCTCGCCGCCGGCTGGGTCGAGAAGAAAGTACGCGAGCGCTACAGCTGAAGCGTCAGCCGCCGCCTTCGTACTTGAAGGAGAGCTTCAGCTTGGTGCGGTAGGACGTGACCTTGCCCTTCTCGATCACGATGTCCTGCTCGACCACCTCGGCGACGCGCAAATCGCGCAGCGACTCGGCGGCGCGCTCGACCGCCACCTTGGCGGCCTTCTCCCAGGACTCGGTGCTGGTGCCGACCAGCTCGATCACTTTGTAGACGCTATCGGCCATGGCTACCTCCCTGACACGAGTCAGCCGTTTGCATCCGGCGCCGGAAGGGGAGGCGCGGCGTCGGCCTCCGGAGCTTTCCTTGCCGCGAAGGCTACATCCCCTGGCCGGACGCGTCACGGCTTGTGGATAAGCCTCTGCGGAGGAACCCCATTACGGGCAATGGAAGGCGACTCGACCCCTAATTCTTGGGCCGAAAAATCGCGTCCAATGCCCAAAATAGGTGTCTGCGCGCGTCTGGCAGCCGGTGGCGCTGGGAGCGCGCCACTCCACGGGCGCTCGTGCTCTGGTCAGTGCGGTCGCTCCGCAGCCGCGGAGCGACCTAGGCTGCGGCGAACTTGCCGAATTCCCAGTGGCGGCCGGGGGCGGCCGCGAACAGGGCCTTGGTGTAGTCGTGCTTCGGGGAGCCGAACACCTGCTCGGCAGCGCCGTATTCGACCACGCGGCCTTGGCTCATGACGGCGACGTAGTCGCAGATCTGGGCCGCGACGCGCAGGTCGTGGGTGATGAACAGCACGGCGAGGTTGAGCCTGACGCGGATCTCGTCGAGCAGCTCGAGCACCTGCTTCTGCACCGAGACGTCGAGCGCCGACACCGCCTCGTCGGCGATCAGCAGCTCGGGCTCCATGGCGAGCGCGCGGGCGATACAGATGCGCTGGCGCTGGCCGCCCGAGAATTGGTGCGGGTAGCGGTCGAGCGAGTTGGGATCGAGCCGCACCGTCTCCATCAGCCTGCGGGCGCGCGCCAGCGCCTCGTCGCGCTTGAGCCCGAAATTCATCGGCCCCTCGATGATCGATTCGCCGATCGTGATGCGCGGGTTCATCGAGCGGTAGGGATCCTGGAAGACGATCTGCACCTTGCGGCGGTGCGGCCGCAGCCGGCTCGCCGAGATGGTCGCGATCTCGGTGTCGCCGAGATAGACCTTGCCCTCGGTCGGATCGATCAGGCGGGCGATGCAGCGCGCCACCGTCGACTTGCCCGAGCCCGATTCGCCGACGATCCCGAGCGTCTCGCCCTTCCTGATGTCGAGATCGACGTCGACCGCGGCCTTGACCGTGCGCGCCTTCTGGAAGAACGACTTGCCCGAGTAGGTCTTGCCGAGCTTCTCGGTGCGCAGCACGGTCGCCTTGTCGAGCCGCACGCCGCGATGCGCCGGCACGATCGACGGCACCGAAGAGATCAGCATCCTGGTGTAGCCTTCCTGCGGCCGCGACAGGATCTGCTCGGTCGGCCCCATCTCCACCAGCTCGCCCCAGCGCAGCACCGCGACCTTGTGGGCGATCTCGGCGACCACGCCGAAGTCGTGGGTGATGAACAGCACGCCGGTGCCCTGGCTGGTCTGCAGCTCGGCGATCAGCTTCAGGATCTCGGCCTGAGTGGTGACGTCGAGCGCGGTGGTCGGCTCGTCGGCGATCAGCAGCACCGGATCGAGCACCAGCGCCATGGCGATCATGATGCGCTGGCGCTGGCCGCCCGAGAGCTGGTGGGGGTAGGAGGCGTAGATGCGCTCCGGCTCCGGCAGCTTCACGCGCTTCAGGATGCCGAGGATCTTGGTGCGGCGCGCGCCCGGGTCGAGCTTGGTGTGGGTGCGCAGCACCTCGTCGATCTGCTCGCCGCAGGTCATGACCGGGTTCAGCGCCGTCATCGGCTCCTGGAAGATCATCGACATGCGCGTGCAGCGCAGCTCGCGCAGCCGCTGCTCGCTGGCGGTCAGCACGTTCTCGCCCTCGAGCAGGATCTCGCCGCCGGTCGGTTTCAGCGCCTTGGCGAGCAGGCCCATCACGGTGAAGGCGATCACCGACTTGCCCGAGCCCGATTCGCCGACCAGGCAGACGATCTCGCCGGGACTGACGGTGAAGCTCACCTTCTCGACGGCATGGGCGCGGTCGGCGCCCGACGGCAGCGCCACGGTCAGGTTGCGGACCTCGAGGACCGGCTTCTTGTCAGCCATGAAACGCTAGACCTTCTTGCTCATCTTCGGATCGAGCGTGTCGCGCAGACCGTCGCCCATGATGTTGATCGCCAGCACCGTCAGCGCGAGGAAGATGCCGGGATAGAGGATGTTGTGCGGGAACACGCGGAACAGCGTGCGGCCCTCCGACATGATGTTGCCCCAGCTCGGCGTCTCCGGCGGGATGCCGATGCCGAGGAAGGAGAGCGCCGCCTCGGCCAGGATCGCGGCGGCGGCGATGAAGGTCGCCTGCACGATCAGGGGCGCGATGGTGTTGGGCAGGATGTGGCGGAACATCAGGGTCCAGGTCGGCGTGCCGACCGAGATCGCGCCCTCGACATAGGGCTCCTCGCGCACGCTGAGCACGATCGAGCGGACCAGGCGCACGACGCGCGGCACGTCGGGCACGACGATCGCCAGGATCACGGTGTAGAGGCCGGAGCGCCAGATCGAGACCAGCGCGATGGCGAGCAATATGCCCGGGATGGCCATCAACCCGTCCATGAAGCGCATGATGATGCCGTCGGCCCAGCGGATGTAGCCCGAGACCAGGCCGATCACCATGCCGATGGCGATGGCGCAGATCGAGACCGCGACGCCGACGATCAGCGAGACGCGCGTGCCGTAGAGCACGCGGCTGTAGACGTCGCGGCCCAGGCTGTCGGTACCCATGATCGCGGTGCGCTTGGCGGTCTTGCCGTCGTCGAGCCGGTAGGTGATCTCGGTGCCCGGCTTCTTGTTGCGTGACGCGGGATCGATGCGGGTCGGGTCGACGGCGCCGAGCAGCGGCGCGCAGGCCGCGATGATCACCATGATCAGCAGGATCGCCCCGCCGAAGATCACGTTGGGATTGCGGATCGCCAGCTGCCAGAGCGGCCGGCGCTTGTTCGACGCGGCGGCGATCGACGCGGAATCGACGGCGACGTCTTCAGGGGCAATCGCGCTCAATAGCGGATCCTCGGATCGAACAGGGTGTAGCTGATGTCGATCAGCAGGTTGATGACCACGTACACGACGGAGAACAGCAGGATCACGGTCTGGATGGTCGGGAAGTCGCGGCTCAGCACCGCCTCGACCGTGAGGCGGCCGAGGCCCGGCAGGCCGTAGACGCTCTCGGTCACCACGGCGCCGCCGATCAGGATGGCGATGCCGAGGCCGATCACGGTCATGATCGGCACCGCGGCGTTGCGCAGCGCGTGGCGCATCAGCACGACGCGGTTGGAGAGGCCCTTGGCGCGGGCGGTGCGGATGTAGTCCTCGTTCAGCACCTCGAGCACCGAGGCGCGGGTGATGCGGGCGATCAGGGCGATGAAGCCGACCGACAGGGTGATCGAGGGCAGGATCATGCGCTCGAAGAACTGGCCGAAATTGACGGCGATGCGCACGTAGCCCTGCACCGGCAGCCAGCCGAGCTCGATGGCGAAGACGTAGATCAGGCAGTAGCCGATCACGAAGGTCGGCATCGAGAAGCCGAGCACCGAGAAGGCCATGACCGAGCGGTCGAACGCCGAGCCCTGCTTGTAGGCCGCCGCTACGCCGATCGGCACCGAGATCGCCACGGCGAAGATCAGGGTGCAGAGGGCGAGCGCCAGGGTCGGCTCGACGCGCTGGGCGATCAGCTCGGCGACGGTCTTCTTGAAGAAGAAGCTCTCGCCGAAATTGCCCTGCAGCATGTTGCCGATCCAGATGCCGAACTGCTGCCAGATCGGCAGGTTCAGGCCGAGCTTCTCGCGGATGTCGGCGATCTGGTCGGAGGTCGCATTGTCGCCGGCGATCACCGCCGCCGGATCGCCCGGCGTCAGCCGCAGCATGAGGAAGACGAGGACCGCCACCACCGCGAGAACCGGGATGATGGCGACCAGACGACGGGCGATGAAATCGAGCATGTACCTTGCGATACCTCTTTAAGCCTTCGTGACGTTCCACATCACGGGAACCGGCGCCTTCAGCCAGCCCTGGATGTTCTTGCGTGCCGCGCCCGGACCGTACCACTGACCGATCCAGCCGTACTGGGCGGTCTCGATGGCGCGGTTCTGCACGGCGTGTGCCAGCTCCTTAGCCTTCGCCGGATCGGTCTCCTTGGCGTAGGCGTCGCGGATCTTCTCCATCTCCGGGTCGGTCGGCCAGCCGAACCACGACTTGTCGCCCTGGGCGACCATGTAGGTGTTGGAGATCGGGTTCAGGATGTCGGCCGCCACGGTGAAGGTGTGGAAGACGTTCCAGCCGCCCTGGGCCGGCGGATCCTTCTTGGTGCGGCGCGAGACCAGCGTCTGCCAGTCCATCGACTGCATGTCGACCTTGAAGCCGCCCTTCTCGAGCTGCGCCTTGGTGACCGGCGCGGTGTTGGTCAGCACCGGCAGCGTGGTCGACTGCATCAGCACGATCGGCGTGCCGTCGTAGCCCGCTTCCTTCAGCAGCGCCTTGGCCTTCTCGTAGTTCGGCTTGATGAACAGGCCGTCCGGCGCTTCGAAGGCGTTGGGCGTGCCGCCGATGAAGGCGGCCGAGCTCACTTTGTAGTACTGCTGCTCGCCGACCGTCGCCTTGAGATACTCCTCCTGCTCGATGCAGAGCAGCGCGGCCATGCGGATCTTCGGGTTGTTGAACGGCGGCTGCAGGTGGTTCATGCGGTACACGAACTGCTGGCCGAGCGGGTTCCAGTCGACCGTCTGGACGTTCTTGTCGCCCTTGAGGATCGGGATCAGATCGTGCGGCGGCTGCTCGATCAGGTCGATCTCGCCGGCGACGATCGCATTCACCTGCTGCTGCGGGTCGGGCATCTCGATGATCTCGACCCGGTCGACCTTGACCACCTTGCCGCCGCTGAGGCCCGAGGGCGGCTCGCTGCGCGGCTTGTACTTGGGGTTCTTGACGTAGACGTGCTTCTCGCCGGGCTTGGACTCGGCGTTGACGTAGATGAACGGGCCGGAGCCGATCTGGCTGTCGATCTGCTTGAACGGGTCGGTCTCGGCGACCTTCTTCGGCATCATGAAGGGCACGTTCGAGCTGGGCTTGCCGAGCGATTCGAGGACCAGACCGTACGGCTCCTTGAGCTGGATGGTGAAGGTCTTGGCATCGACCGCCTTCATCTCCTTCACGAAGTCCATCAGCTTGAGGCCCATCGCGTCGCGCGCGCCCCAGCGCTTGATCGAAGGGATGCAGTCCTCCGACGTCACCGGCTTGCCGTCGTGCCATTCCAGGCCGTCGCGCAGGGTGAAGGTCCATAGCGTCTTGTCGGCCGACACGTCGTGCTTCTCGACCATCTGCGGCTTGACGACGTTGTTCGCGTCCATCGAGAACAGCGTGTCGTAGATGAAGTAGCCGTGCGTGCGCGTGACGTAGGCCGTCGTCCAGATCGGATCGAGGATCGTCATGTTGCCGTTCTGCACGAAGCGCAGGACCTTGTCGGCCGCCCGCGCCGGCAGGCTGCCGGCGACGACTGCGCCCGCGGTCAACGCGCCGAATGTTCGCCGCTTCATTCCACCCTTGCTCATGTGCGCCCCTCTACGTTTACTCTCCCCATTGAAGAGAGCAGACCTCGGTGAAGCCTGCTATCATCGATGGGCACGCGGGGCCGAAGCCCCGCGTGCGCTGTCTTATTTCTTGGTGATGTTCCAGAACACCGGCACCGGCGCCGTGAGCATGCCGTCGACGTTGGTGCGCATGGCGACCGGCGAGTACCACTGGCCGAGATTGACGTGGGTCGGATGGTCGACCCAGTACTTCTGCAAGTCCAACGCGATCTGCTTCTGCTTCGCCGGATCGGTCTCCTTGGAGAACTGGTCGCGCATCTTCTCGATCGTCTCGTCGCACGGCCAGCCGAACATCGCCTTGTCGCACGACGAATTGAAGAAGCCGGCCATCACCGGATTGAGGATGTCGGCGGCGACCCACGAGGTCAGCATGGCGTGCCAGCCGCCCTGGGCCGGCGGGTCCTTCTTGACGCGGCGGGCGACCACGGTCTGCCAGTCGCTCGACTGCAGGTCGACCTTGAAGCCGGCGGCCTCGAGCTGCTGCTTGGCGACCGGCGCGAGGTTGGTCAGCACCTGCAGGTCGGTCGACTGCAGCAGCACGATCGGCGTGCCGTCGTAGCCGGCCTCCTTCAGCAGCTCCTTGGCCTTGGCCGCGTTCTGGTTGAGCACGTCCTTCATGCCGTCTTCGCTGGCCAGCGGCGTGCCGCAGATGAAGACCGGCTTGCAGGTCTTGTAGTACTTCGAATCGCCGATCGTTGCCTTGAGGAAGTCCTCCTGGCCGAACGCGACCATCACGGCGTGACGGATCTTGGCGTTGTCGAACGGCTTGCTGAGCTGGTTGAAGCGCATCACGTACTGGTTGCCCAGCGGGTTGCTGTCGAACAGCTTGATGTTCTTGTCCTTGCCGAGCAGCGGCAGCAGGTCGTGGCCCGGTGCCTCGATCATGTCGATCTCGCCGTTCTGGATGGCTGCCACCTGCGTCTGCACGTCGGGCATGGCGATCCATTCGACACGGGCGACGTTGACGACCTTGCCGCCGGCGAGGCCCGAGGCGGGCTCGGCGCGCGGCTTGTACTTGGCGTTCTTGGTGAAGACGACCTTCTCGCCTGGCTTCCATTCGCTGGCGACGAACACGAACGGCCCCGAGCCGATCACGTCCTCGACCTTGATCTGCGTCGCGGGGTCGGTCTCCGCGGTCTTCTTCGGCATCATGAAGGGCACGTTCGAGCTGGGCTTGCCGAGCGATTCGAGCACCAGGCCGTACGGCTCCTTCATCTTCATCTTGAAGGTCTTGGCGTCGACCGCCTCGAAGCCCGCGACCGAGCCCATCATCTTCTGGCCCATCGAATCGCGCGCCGCCCAGCGCTTGATCGAGGCGATGCAGTCTTCCGCGATGACCGGCGTGCCGTTGCTCCATTCCAGGCCGTCGCGCAGCGTGAAAGTCCAGGTGAGCTTGTCGGACGACACCTCGTACTTGTCGACCATCTGCGGCTTCACGGCGAACTTCTCGTCCATCGCGAACAGCGTGTCCCAGACCATGTAGCCGAAATTTCGCTGGATGTAGGCGGTCGTCCAGATCGGATCGAGGATCTTCACGTCCGAATGCATCACCGCCTTCAGCGTCTGCGCCTGCACCCCCACAGGCATCGCGGCCGACAAGCCGGCGACGCTCGCGGCCACCGCGAGCGCGGCGACCGACTTCCTGAATTGGAACATGTTACTCGTCTCCCTTACCTGCGGCTGTCTGTTGCAAGAATCGAGCCGCTGGCGCGGACAGTAGCAGCCTTCGGCCCCCCTCTGACAAGCCGATTCCCGGCTCGCGGACGGCCTCAGCGCGGCTTGCCGAGCGACTTTTCGAGCAGTTCCAGAATGCCTTCGACGGCGGCCTGCGCGACGATGTCGCCGAAGCCCGCCCACGAGCCGCGCGTCGCGGCCAGCGGCACCGGATTGGACTGGTCGACCTTGCCGATCTCCTTGCCGCTCGGGTCCTTCAGGACCCAGGTGAGTTCGAGCTGGCCGCTGCGGTCGTCGATCGCCGTCAGCTTGACGCGGCCGGTCACGACGAAGGTGTCGGCGCCGGGCGAATCCATCACCACGATCTTGCTCGAGCCCAGCGCGCGGCGCATGCCGCCGAACAGCTGGCGATTACCGTCGGAGGGCGCGCCTTCGATCGGCGCCACCATCACCTTGATGGCTCGCTGGTTGGTTGGCGGTGTTTGCATGCCGGCGGCAGGCGGCGGCGCGGTCGAGCCTGCGGCGGCCGCGGCCTGGGCCGGCGACGGCTCAGGCGAGCCCGGCGTCGGCGCGTTGACGCCAGCCGCGATCTGCCCTGGCGCGCGCGCCTCGTAGACGGGCGGCTTGCCCATCAGCGTGGCGATGCGCGGCGCGGCCTGCTGGGCGATGCGCGACACCAGCCGGTCGTTGGCCTCGAGGAAGTCGCGCGACTGCACCACGGTCTTGCTGATCGCCGGCCCTTCGAGGCCGCGGCCCTTGCCGAGCACGTACCATTCGATCTCGATCTCGATGCCGGTGCCGAACTCGGCGTCGCGCGTGCTCATGGCGCCCGCGACCTTGAGCGGCGCCGCTGTCGGCTGCACGGCGGCGACGATGTCGTAGGACTGCAGCTCGATCGCCAGCGCCGTGGCGACGCGCTCGGCCATCTTGTCCGGCATGTTGGCGGGCGGCGCGATCGCGACCTCGATCTTGTCGCGCTTGGGCCGGAAGGGCTCGTCGTTGCCGGAATCGTGCTCGAACGGCTTGGGCGTCGCGATGCAGCCGGCCAGCAGCAGGCCGAGCGCGATCACAACAGGACGCATGTCGCGATCGCCCCGAGCAGCAGGCAGACTATCAGGATCACGAAATACGGCACGTCAGTCCTCGAGCGCGATTGCCGAGAGGCCTCGTCCATAATCCCGCACGCCCTGCAGGGTGTTGCGGCGATAGCTGAAGAAATCGTCCGCCGCCGCGAGCGTGTCGTGACCGGTCGCCGCCGCGGCGACGCCGGCCTTGCCGATGCGGTGCGTCAGGTAGCCCGCGAGATCGAACAGGAAGTGGCCGACGCGCAGCGCGGGGCGGAAGAAGGCGGCGTTCGCCTCGTCCTGCTGCAGGAAGGGCGCGGGGAACTCCGGCCCGACCTCGTAGGAGTCGCGGCCGATGCAGGGGCCGACCGTGGCGCGCACGCGCTCGCGCCGCGCGCCGCGCTTCTCCATCGCCGCGATCGTCGCCTCGGCGACGCCGCTCAGCGCGCCGCGCCAGCCGGCATGGCAGGCGCCGATCACCCGCGCCTGCGGATCGGCCAGCAGGACGGGTGCGCAGTCGGCGGCCATCACGCCCAGCACGACGTCGGTCCGGTCGGTCACCAGCCCGTCGGCCTTGGGCGCGCCGGGCGAGGTCCAGCGCCCGGCGCCGACCGTCAGCACCTCGGTCGAATGGATCTGGTACAGGGTGAGGAGCTCGGGCTCGCTCTTGCCGAAGGTCGCGGCGACGCGGCGGCGGTTCTCGCGCACGTTGTCGGGGCTGTCGCCCGAGCCGTAGCCGCAGTTCAGCGAGGAATAGAGGCCGCTGCTGACGCCGCCGCGGCGGGTGAAGAAGCGGTGCGCGACGCCGTCGAGCGCGAGCGAGGGGGCTTCGATCATGGAGCTTCCGAAAAACCGGCCGGGGGACTTGTGCCGTCGCCGACGGCCAGGACGCGGAACAAGGTGCCCATTCGGTCCTTGCCGATCAAGCGCGCCGACGCCGCGTCGATCGCCGCGCGCTGGGCCGCCGAGGCGCGCGATTTCAGGGTTTCAGCACGCTGCAGGAGTCCCAGCCGACGCAGGAAGTCACCTTGCGGGACCGGCCCGAAGGTCGGCGCATCGGCCGCTGCTGCCAATGCCGCGAAATCGACATGCGCGCTCAAGTCGGTCTCGCCCGGCCGCTCGAGGATGCCGGCGCCTTTGTGCCCGCGCACCGCTTGCAGCGAGCGGCCCGCGCCCGAGTCGTAGCCATAGTCGATGATCAGCGCCCAGCCGCGATCGCGCTTCACGCGTGCGCCGATCGCGCCTGCGAGCGCGCGGCCGGCTTCGCTGATCTCCGCTTGTGTGCCTTCCGCCGCATCGGGCAGGAAGCGCGCGAACGGCGTCGCGCCCGGCGCCAGGGCGAACGTCAGCGTCTCGCCGTCGGGCGAACCGACCATGCGCTCGCGCCAGCCGTGCGCGGTCTTCTCGAACTGGCGCACAGGCAGGGCATCGAAGAACTCGTTGGCGACCAGCAGCAGCGGCCCGGTCGGCACGTCGTCGAAGCGCTCGTGCCAGGTCGGCGCGAAGGCGGCGAGCGCCTGTGCCTGCAGCGCGCGCAGCGGCGCGTCGGTCTCGACCAGGTGAAGCCGCAGCGATGCGTGGAAGCCCGGCGTGCCGCGCGTGGCGCGGAGCGCATCGGCCATCAGGGTTCCGCGGCCGGGGCCGAGCTCGACGAGGTTGAACGCGGGCCGGCCCATCGCCAGCCAGCGTTCGGCGAGCCAGGCGCCGATCAGCTCGCCGAACATCTGCGAGATCTCGGGCGCCGTCGTGAAGTCGCCGGCGGCGCCGACCGGCAAGGCGCGGCGGTAGTAGCCGAGGCGGGGATGGCCGAGCGCTTCGGCCATGAAGTCGGCAACGGAGATCGGGCCGGTGAGCGCGATACGGTGCGCGATCAGCCGGCCGAGTTCGGACGTCACGGCGTCGTGACCGGCGCGTTCCGATAGGCCCGCACGGCCAGCCAGGCGCCGAAGGCGAGCACCGGCAGCGACAGCACCATGCCCATGGTCAGCCAGTCGCCGGCCAGGAAGCCCAGGAAGGAATCGGGCTCGCGGAAGATCTCGCCCACGATGCGGGCCACGGCGTAGCCCATGCAGAACACGCCGGTGATCAGGCCGGGCCGGCGGCGGCCGTCGGTCCATCGCCACACCGCCAGCACCAGCAGGAACAGCAGGATGCCCTCGAAGGTCGCCTGGTAGAGCTGGCTGGGATGGCGCGGCACGGCCGGCTCGGCGCGCGGGAAGATCATCGCCCAGGCCACGTCGGTGGGCCGGCCCCACAGCTCGCCGTTGATGAAGTTGGCCAGCCGGCCGAAGAACAGGCCGATCGGCGTCACCAGCGCCACCAAGTCCGACAGCAGGAAGGGCGTGATGCCGTTCTTCCAGGAGAAGGCGAGGATAGCTGCGATCACGCCCAGCAGGCCGCCATGGAAGGACATGCCGCCTTCCCACAACAGCAGGATCTGCAGCGGGTTCTCCAGGAAGAAGCCCGGCTTGTAGAACAGCACGTAGCCCAGCCGGCCGCCCAGGATGACGCCCAGCGCCGCCCACAGCAGGAAGTCGTCGATCTTCTCCCGCGACAGCACCTTGGGCGGCTGCTCGCAGACCCGCCGCATGATCTGCCAGCCGATCAGCAGGCCCGCGATATAGGCCAGCGCATACCAGCGCACCGCGAACGGGCCGATCGAGAAGATCTCGGGCTGGATCTTGGGGTAGGGCAGCAGCAGGAGGGTCATGCGGCGCCTTATAGCCGTGGCTGACGGGAGGCCAAAATCGTCGCGGCGCCGGTTTGAGACCGGCGCCGCTGGGGACTTTCCAACTTCTGACGTTGTTTATGTTTTTGGGAGAGGGGGCGTCGGAGAGTCCTTCTCGTTCAGGCTTCGCCGACCGTCTCGAGGATCGAGGCGGTCAACGCGTCGGAAGGCGACTTGCCCGCCCAGACGACGTACTGAAAGGCGGGGTAGAAACGCTCGCTTTCGCTGATCGCCACGTCGACCAGGTCGTTGAGCTGCTCGGGCTTGAGGCCTTCGGTGCCCCGCAGCGGTATGGCGTGCCGAAACATCGGCAGGCCTTCCTCGGTCCACAGGTCGAAGTGGCCGAGCCACATCTTCTCGTTGATCAGGGCCAGCAAGCCGTGGATGTCGGAATGGCGCTCGGTCGGGATGCGGACGTCGTAGGCGCAGGTGAAGTGCAGGGCCTCCACGTCGTCGCGCCAGGAGAAGAACATCCGGTAGTCGCACCAGCGGCCGGCGACCTCGACCGCGATCTCCCGCTCGGAGGTCCGGTCGAAGGGCCAATCATTCGCCTGAACGAGCTTCTCGATCATTTCGAGCGGGTTCAGATCGGCTTTGTGCTTGGTCCGCTCGTGTCGAGATAACGCCATCGACCAACTCCCCAACCATTCCGCTGTGCGGCTCGTCTGGAGCCAATCCTTGAGCGGGTGGCCGACATATCGTGGTGAGCACCCAACAACCCACAACCGGTAGCCTACATAAGCGGGATTCGCGCGGCAATTGGAAAAAGCGGAAAAGAGTCAGCGATTCCAAAAATTTAATCCCCAATACCCGCCCGCGAGGCGTGCGATTCCGCACGCCGAATCCCGATCCCGCCACTTGGTTTGGCGGCGCACACGGCGCCGAATGCATGGCCGGCGCAATATTCAGCCTCCGAGCCCATGCGGGCTGCGCGTCAAATGATCGAGCAGCCCATCGCCTGTGCGCTTCGCTTGGAAAAGGTCGGCTGCCCCAACGACGAGTGGAGTTGGCGCACCTCGGTGGTCCAGGTGAAGTCGAGGATTTGGCATTTGTCGCCCGAGATGCGGATCTTCACGTGCTGCTGCTGCTTGACGTCTTCCGTGACCGTGAATCCTGGAGTCCCGGCGTTCCCTTCATCGGTCACGAAGTTGTGCTCCGTCAGCTCACCCGACAACTCCAGCACATTGCCCTGAAGGCTCATGGTGCTGGAGTAGCTGACCTCCGCGGGCGCGGTCACAGCCCAGGTATTGAAGGCGAAACGACGCTCGCCTTCGCACGGAATCTTCACACCCGTTCTGGGCTGATCAAGGGTGTAGAGGATGGCCGCGTCATAGCCGGAGTTGCCTTTGAGGATGCATCTGCTCTTTGCCAGGCGAGGCCAGATGATCGTCTTGCCGATGACGGAAAGCCGAATCTCGGTCTTGGGTATGAAGCTATCCGACTCCTTGACCTCGAACCTTATCGTCTTGCCGTTGAGCGCCGCGGGATCGAGCGGTTCGGCTGACGCCGACACCGAGGTTGCAACGGACTGGCCGTCGGGCGTGCAGCCGACAGCGATCGCCAACAAGAACAAGGCGCAGACAATCGAGGTGGCAGAGCGATCAATCACAGGCCCAACCTCCATGTCTATGAGGGCTGCGCCACGATCGAGCAGCCCGTCGCGCGCACGCTTCGCTTGGCAGAGGTCGGCCGCCCCACCGACGAGTGGAGTTCACGCTTGTCGGTGGTCCAGGCGAATTCCAGGACCTGGCATTTGTCGCCGGAGACGCGGACCTTCACATGCTGTTGGTGCTTGATGTCCTCGGTGGCAGTGAAGTGCAGACGCTCGTCGGATATGGTGTTGTGCTCCGTCAGTTCGCCCGACAGCTCCAGCACGTTGCCCTGCAGGCCCATGGAGCTGGAGTAGCTGACATCGGCGGGTGCGGTCACCGTCCAGCTATTGATGACGAAGCGGCGCTGGCCTTCGCATGGAACCTTCACGCCCGTTCTGGGCTGGTCGAGCGTGTACAGGATGCCCATGCTGCTGCCGTAAGCCGTGCCTTTGAGGATGCACCTGCCCTCCAGATCGCCCCAGACGATCGTCTTGCCGATGACGCGAAGCGGGATCTTGGTTTCGGGTGGAATGACGGAAAAATCGCCCGACGCCATACCCTCGATCCTGATCGTCTTGCCGTTGAGCGCCGCGAAATCGAGCGGCTCGACCGACGCCGGCACCGAGGTTGAAACGGATTGGCCGTCGGGCGTACAGCCGACCGCGATTCCCAGCAGGAGCAGAGCGCACGCAGCCGGGACGACAGGACGATCAGTCACAGACGAAGTCTCCATTGACGGACACGCATTTGGTCGTTGGCTTCGTGGCGCCAGGGGCGGTCTTCTGTGAGTCCTTGATGTCCGCGAACAGCCTGGTGCGATAGGCCTCGATGCGCTGGGAGATGTCCGGACGGGACGCTTCCCTGGCCAGTGCTTCGGCCTTGAAGAATTCCGTGTAGGCCGGCGCCGTCTTCTTCTCCGCCGTCAGGGCCAGCGCTTCCTGCAGATGCAGGAGAGCCTCCATGGCCTTCATGTCCCGCAGGGAGCCATAATCGCTGTTGCGCTCGTAGGCGTGCTTGAAGGCGTTGAAGGCGCCTAGGTAGTTGCTCGCCTGCGCCGCCTTGAGGCCCTCGTCGCGATACGCGGCCGCTTCCACGTTGGCGGCCGCTTTATTGGCCTCCCATTCCTGATCGATCCGCCGTCGCTGCTCCGCAGCCCGCAGTTCCTCCTCCGTCGGCCCCGAGCGCTGGCTGCTGCCCAGGATGCCGACCAGCGCGCCGACCAGCTCCGCCCCCGCGGCGCCAAGCGCCATGCCGGCCGCGACGCGGTTGGCCTGCACCGCCCCACCCTGGAAGACATACTGCCGGCCCGTCGGTGATCCGACGACGCCATCCGGAACACAGGTCCAGGACTTGCCGGTACCGTCATTCTCCGAGCCGACATGGCGACCCGGACCGCAATAGGGATCGGCGAATGCGGGGCCCGCCGCTCCGGCCAGCACGATTGCCAGCAGGCCGGCTCCGGCGCCTCTTGCCACCGCGTTGATCGTCAGACAGCGAGCATCCCCCCATCCGAGCGCGCGACCCATGTCTCTCTCCCCCCGTAGACCGTGCGAACGTGGGAGGAAGACTACTCTTGGGCCAGTCGTGGACGCATTACCCAATTGGGTAAGTCGATCGAGAACTAGCTTGGCACAAGTCCGCGCGATCTGACCTAACGCGAAGCCGCGTGCCCTCTGCGCTTCGGCATCTGGAGGGAGGTGATGCCGCCGGCGCGGCCCCGGTCGTGTCCCATTTGGTGGTGTATCTGGCAGTAGCAAGGCCGCGAGCGAGCGCGCGCTCTGATAGCGCCGTAGCGAGGGAGCGGCCTTGCGGCGGTCACCGGCGATTTCGGGTGTCGGGGCGCTGACCGGTGCCGGCCACGGCGAGAAGAGCGCGGCCCGCCTGGCGCAGCGCAACGGCTATCGCGATCGCGATTGGGAGACACGGGCCGGCACGGTCGAACTGCGCATCCCCAGGCTGCGCAAGGGCAGCTACTTCCCCGGGTTCCTGGTGCCGCCACACCTAGTGTCCATCAACACCCGGCCTTGGCATCGCGCTTGCCCCGACCCTCCCGCCACAACAGGGAAAGAACCATGAACAGGGCCGACGTGACCGAGAAGATACTGAGCGCCAAGCGCATGAAGGAGCTGAGCTGGGAGGAGATCGCCAGGAAGATCGGCGGGGCGTCGAAGATCATCGTTACGGCCGCCTGCATGGGCCAGATGAGGATGACCAGGGAGCAGGCGACCAAGGCCGCCAGGCTGTTCGGCCTGGGCAAGGAGGAGACGCTGCTCCTTCAGGAGGTGCCCTATCGCGGCTCGTTGCCCCAGGTGCCGCCGACCGACCTGCTGATCTACCGCTTCTACGAGCTGGTGCAGGTCTACGGCACGACCTGGAAGGAGCTGATCCAGGAGGAGTTCGGCGACGGCATCATGAGCGCCATCGACTTCGACATGACCATGGAGCGCCAGCCCGACCAGAAGGGCGACCGGGTGAAGATCGGCATGTCGGGCAAGTTCCTGGCCTACAAGACCTACTAGTACCTCTGCACAGAGATTATGACTCTTAGGCGGGGTCTGGATAGGCTCGAAGGAGCTTGATGCGTGCGCGTTGGGTGGTGAACATCCATTTGATGGGAGCGCCAGTGGCGTTGCGCTGACGCTCCCAGGCATCGATCTCGGTCTC
>NZ_JAFKJN010000002.1 GCF_017305915.1 Reyranella sp. | reverse complement strand
TGGACCGAGAGGCGGCCGATCGCGTCGTACTGGAAGGTCTCGGCGCCGGCGCCCTGGACGGTGCGCGAGCTGAGCCGGCCGAGCGCGTCGTAGGCCGAGGCGATGGCGCTCGAGGGCAGCGGCCCCGCGTCCTGCTGCAGCTGCAGGGCGCCCGGCGCGCCGACCGGGACGTAGGCGTACTGCCGTGTGCCGGTGCCGTCGGTCATCGCGGTCAGCCGCGGGAAGTACGGATCCCAGGTGAAGCCGACGTTGGGGGTGGGATTGACGGCGCCGGTGTAGGCGATGGCTGTCAGCCGGTCGTCCTTGGCCCAGGCGTAGGCCTTCACCTGCGACAGTGCGTCGGTCACCGACTTCAGCCGGCTGGTCGTGGTCTCGTAGGTGTAGGCGACGGTGCTGGTGTCGGGATACTGCTTCGAGGTCAGCCATCTCAGACGGCGATGAACTGATCGCCGTTCTTGATCACATACGACTCGTAGCGGTCCTCGGTATCGTAAAACTCCAGCTTAACGCCTGATCGGAAGGTAAGAGCGAGAGTGCCGTCCGTGTCGCCTTTCGCCGAGATGACAATATCATGCAGCAGCGTAAGCACCACCGGTGCGGCCTTGGAGAAGTCTTCGTACGTATCGTGGTTTCCATTTACAGATAGCCAACCGATCCGAGAGCTGACATTGATCGATATAGCGTCGTCGAAATTCAGGATTAGCTCGTGGGCACTAATGCTCACGCTGAAAAGCTCCTTGTTCACAAAGAAGCTCAAGTCAATGTTTTTCGGAAGTCGATGCATGTTCGCTCTGTTCTATATCGGCGGTATAGGAACGTGCGTTCGTCCTCTGAACTCCGGTTGTGTCACATTCCCTGGTTGCTTTCCCGTGGACGGGTCAACTGCGTAGCCCTTTTCATTGTACTGTCTCCAGTATCCGTTGGGGTATTCCTTTGTTGGCGGTCCTATCCGAACGGTGTGCCCAGGCGGCAGTTCAGAGGGCGATGGAGGTTGTCTTGGTGGATTCGTTGGATTCACGAAGTTCTTGGGAGAGCCAGGCGGGCCCTTTGCGCCACCGCCTCCACCTCGACTACCACCGCCACCACTTACGCCGCCACCGCCAACGCCGCCGCCGCATCCCCCTGGTCCAGCAACCCAACATGGCAGACCATGGCCGAACAGTGCGGGATCATTGAACGGATCGAGTGGGTTGTAGAAGGCCCAATCGTCACTCGAATCGTCAGAACACGGCGGACTGAGGGGACTGGGAAGACTTGGACCCGGCGTTGACAACAGACCGCTCGGGTCTTTGCGAGCAATTGGGTTTCCGCCGACGTAGGCGTAGAGGTTCGCGTAAGGGTCTGTTGGCTCGCCGAGCGGATCGCGCGACAACCACCTTCCAGCAAAGGGATCGAACGCGCGATAGTTGGTGAGATACAGCCCGCTGTCGGCATTGAAGAACATGCCGGCGTAGACGAAATCTGTCGTTGGCGCTGTCGCCTGTAGCGGAGCACCATAGGGATCGTAGCCGTAGGCCGTTGCGCTGGAGGTGCTGGCGAACACGCGGCGCACCGAGCCGATCTGGTCGATGCCGTAGTATAGCGTTTGCGCTGGTGTGCCTGGGAGGTACTCGCCTTCGTCGTAGTAGCTGCGGATGGTGGTGTTGCCGGCGTTGCGCGCCTGGCAGATGGCGTCGCCGCACCACAGGTACGACGTGACGGTGGCGCTGCCGCCACCCGGCGGTGTGCTGCTGATGGTGGCCCGGCGGCTCAGCCCGTCGTAGGTGAAGGCGGTCGCCTTGCCGCTGACGCCGGGATAGCCGATGCCGACCAGCCGGTTCTCGGCGTCCCAGGCATAGGTGCGCTGGCCGTCGGCGGTGAGGTTGCCGTTGGCGTCGAAGGTCAGCGCCTGGCCGGAGAGGCTGGTGAGCTGGTTGAGAGTGTTGTAGGTCGCCGTCTGGCTGCCCGAAGCGGGATAGACGGCCGAGGCGTCGCTCGACTCGGCGATGCCGGAGATGAAGTTCTCGGGAGTGGTGGTGTAGGTGAAGTTGGAGAACTGGCCGGCGGTGAGGCCGGTGTTGGCGATGCCGGCGAGCCGGCGGTCGCCGGTGTTGCCGAGGTAGCTCCAGGTGGTGGCGAGGGTGGCGCTGGCGCGCTGGCGGCTGGCGATCTGGTCGGTCTGGCCGAGATAGCCCAGGGTGAAGGTGCCGAGATCGTTGGCGTGGACCGAGAGGCGGCCGATCGCGTCGTACTGGAAGGTCTCGGCGCCGGCGCCCTGGACGGTGCGCGAGCTGAGCCGGCCGAGCGCGTCGTAGGCCGAGGCGATGGCGCTCGAGGGCAGCGGCCCCGCGTCCTGCTGCAGCTGCAGGGC
>NZ_JAFKJN010000009.1 GCF_017305915.1 Reyranella sp. | reverse complement strand
AGACAACGGCCGGGGCCCAAGCTCCCCAACGACGTGCAGTCTTGGTGCCAGACGGGCTCTCCTGCCGCGCCAGAGGATCGGGTGCGAGCCGATCCTCTGGCGACCGCAGTCTGCACCCATTCCAAGACACAAGGTGCGCGCGTAATCGCCGACGGAGGGGTCATAGGCCCCACCAAGACTGCTGCTTCTGACCCCTCCGTCAGCGTAAGACGCTGACACCTCCCCATATGAATGGGGAGGAAGGTTTGCTTCTACTTGAAGCCGGCCTTGCGCAGGGTCGCGTCGAGCCGCCGCTTCAGGGCCGGATCCTTGAAGCGCGTGCCGAAGCCTGCGAGATCGAGGTAAGGGTCCTTCCTCTTGCCCTGGTCGAGCGCCTCCGCCGCCTCGGCGTCACGGCCGAGCTCGGCATAGGCGCCGGCGAGCGGGAAATCGAGGATCGGATAGGCGGGATAGCGGACGCGCGCCGCCTCCAGGAGCTTCACCGCATCGGCGAAGCGCTTGTCGAGCAGATAGGCGATGCCGAGATTGAGCGCGGGCTCGGGCCCGACATTGCCGTTCAACCGCATCGCCAGCTCGCCGGCCGCGATCGAGCCGTCGATGTCGCCGGTCCACAGCAGCACCGCGGCGCGCGCCGTCAGCGCCTCGGTGTCGCTGGGATTGAGCTGCAGCGCCCGCTCCGATTCGGCGAGCGCCAGGTCGTAGCGCTGCTGCACCGTGTAGGCGCGCGCCAGCACGCTGTGCGCCAGCACGTTCTCCTCGTCGAGCTCGATCGCCTTCTGCGCCAGGCGGACCGCGCTGTCGACGTCCTGGTCGGCGAACTCCGACCAGCCATAGACAGCACGCTGGAAGGTGGCCTCGGCCAGCTCGGCCTGGGCGTCGGCGTAGTTGGGCGACATGCGCGTCACCTTCTCCAGCGCCTCGCGCGCCATGCGATTGCCGGCGCGGGTCGCTTCGTTGGACAGGGCGCGGGCGCGCAGCAGCAGGTCGTAGGCATCGAGGTTGCCGGTCGGCTTGCGCAAGCTCTGCTGCAGCGCGATCTGCTGGAGATTGCTGGCGAGGGAGCCCGCGACCCGTCGGGCGACGCGGTCCTGCACCTCGAAGATGTCGGTCAGGCGTTCGTCGTATTGCTCGGCCCACAACTGGGTGCCGTTGTTGGCATCGGCAAGCTGCACCGTCACCCTCACCCGGTCGTCGATGCGCCGCACGCTGCCGCTGACCAGGAAGCGCGCGCCGAGAGCGCGGCCCATCTCCATTGGCGGCAACTCCTTGCCGCGCCACGGCAGCACGGCGCGGTAGGCCACCACCGTGAGCTGGCGGAAGCGGCCGAGCGCGCGGGTGATGTCCTCGGTGAGGCCGTCGGCGAAATAGTCCTGGCTGACGTCGCCGCTCTGGTTGGTGAACAGCAGGACGGCGACCGAGGAGGCCGACATCGGAGCGGTGCTGGCCGCCGTCTTGCTGCCGACCGCGTCGCCGCGATGGAGGTAGAAGAAGAGACCGCCGGCTGCGACCAGGGCGAATACCGCACCGGCGAGGGCTGCCATGACCCAGCGCCGCCGACCTGCCCCGACCGACGCGCTCCCGGCCAGGGCATAGGCGCGCATTGGCCGGTCGATGTTCTTGAGCGTGCGGGCACCGAGATCCCGGAACGTGAGCGTGAGTTTGTCGCGCACCTGCTCGTGCACGCTGGCCGACAGCACGATCGCGCCCGGCGCGGCCAGCGTCTGCAGGCGCGAGGCGACGTTCACCGTGTCGCCGAACACGTCGTAGTCGTTGGTGATGACGTCGCCGAGATGCAGGCCGATGCGGAAGCTCTGCCGTCGGTCGGCGGGCAGGCCGGCGTTGCGCTCGGCCATGCCGCTTTGCAGCTCGACGGCGCAGCGCACCGCCTCGACGGCGCTGCCGAACTCGGCCAGCACGCCGTCACCCAGGCTCTTGACGATGCGGCCGTGGAAGCGCTCGACCGCCGGCGCCACCAGCTCGGCGAGATGGGCGCGCAGATCCGTCAGCGTGCGCTCTTCGTCGGCACGCATCAGGCGGCTGTAGCCCGCCACGTCGGCGAACAGGATGGTGGCGAGGCGGCGGTTGCCGCCGGAGCCGATGCCAGTCACCTAAACGTAATCACCCTAGAGATAGACCCCCTTCATCCCGCCATCCGGATAGCGCCCGCCGGCCGCCGCGCCGGGCGGGAGGGCCGCGGACAGGCGCGCGACGTCGTCGGCCGACAGCGCCACGTCGAGCGCGCCGACATTCTCGTCGACCCGCGTGGAACGCTTGGTACCGGGGATCGGCACGATGTCGGTACCCTGCGCCAGCAGCCAGGCGAGCGCCACCTGGCCCGGCGTGCAGCCCTTGGCCTTGGCCATCGCCTCGATCGCCGCGACGAGCTGGAGATTGCGCGCCAGGTTGTCGCCGGCGAAGCGCGGATGGCGGCCACGGCCGTCGCCCTCGGGAATGTCGGCCGCCGACTTCACCGCGCCGGTCAGCATGCTGCGGCCGAGCGGCGAGTAGGCGACGTAGGAGATGCCGAGCGGCCGCGTGGTCGCCAGCGTCTCCTCGGCATGCTGGCGGTAGAGCAGAGAATATTCGCTCTGCACGGCGGCGAGCGGATGGGTCTTGTGGGCGCGGCGGATGGTGTCCGGCTTGGCCTCGCTCAGCCCGATCGCCTTGACCTTGCCGGCCTTCACCAGCTCGCCCATCGCGCCGACCGTCTCCTCGATCGGCACCGAGGGATCGACCCGGTGCTGGTAATAGAGGTCGATCTCGTCGACGCCCAGCCGTTTGAGGCTCGCGTCGCAGGCCTGCTTCACGTACTCGGGCCGGCCGTCGACGCCGTTGGCGCCGCCCGGCTGCTGGGTCTGGCCGAACTTGGTCGCGAGCACGACCTTGTCGCGCCAGCCGCCGGTGAGCGCCTTGCCGAGCAGGGTCTCGTTGTGACCCCAGCCATACATGTCGGAGCTGTCCAGGAAGTTCACGCCACGGTCGATGGCGTGGTGCACGACCTTGACGCTCTCGGCGTCGTCGCCCTTGCCGTAGGCGCCGCTGAGCGACATGCAGCCGAGGCCGACGGGAGACACGCGGAGGGAGCTGCCGCCCAGCTTGCGCGGCGCCTTGGTGACGGTGACGGTCATGGGTTCCTCGTGTTGCCCGCCGAGGCTAACACCGATCAGGCCACAGCCGCCATGCGCGTCGGGGAGCCGAGGAAGGCGCGCAGCGAGTGCTCGATCGCGGCCGGCTCGAGGCCGTCGACGATGAACACCAGGCGCGACCGGCGGTCCTCGTCCGGCCACGCGGCCATGTGCACCGGCGGATGCACCAGATGTTGCACCCCGTGCACGGCGACCGGCGCTTCGGTGCCCGCAACGTTCAGGATGCCCTTCACGCGCAGCACCTTTTCGCCGTGACGGTTCAGCAACATGGTCAGCCACACGCCGAACATGGTCCAGTCGAGGGCGCCGTCGAACGCCAGGGCGAACGCGCACACCGTGCCGTGCGGATTGTCGGGTGTCGCAGGCAGCGCGCGCAATGGCGAGCGCGCGGCGGCGTCGAACAGGGCCGCTGCGTCGATGGCCTGCTCGGCCGCGCGCAGGAGGGGCGCGTCGGGATTGATCCGGCGCAGCGCCGTCTCCAGCACGTCGCAGTCCGGTGCGAGGTCGGTCTTGGTCAGCACCAGCCGGTCGGCGACGGCCACCTGCTTGACGCTCTCGGGCCGGCCGATGCCGTTCACCGCATCGACGGTGGTGACGACCGTGCCGAGCCTGAAATGGTGCCGCAGCACCGGGTCGGCCTGCACCGTCGACAGGATGGGGAACGGATCGGCCAGCCCGCTGCTCTCGACCACCAGGCGGCGAAAGGCCGGCACAAGCCCACGCTCGCGCTTCGAATGCAGGTCCTTGATCGCGGCCGCGAGCTCGCCGCGGATGGTGCAGCACAGGCAGCCCGACGGCAGCAGCACCATGGTGTCGTCGATGCGGCCCAGCAGATGATGGTCGAGCCCGACCTCGCCGAGCTCGTTGATCAGCACCGCGGTGTCGTGGAGCGCCGGATCGGCCAGCAGGCGCTGCAGCAGGGTCGTCTTGCCCGAGCCGAGGAAGCCGGTGATCAGATGGACCGGCGTGAATTCAACCACCGCCGGCCTCCAGCCGCCCCTCCAGCCAATCGATCAGGCTCGGATCGAATGGATCGCAAGGACGGCCGGTGAGCTTCTCCGCCGCCGCCCAGAGGTGTGTCAGATTGTCGACGATTTCGCTCTTGCCGGTCAGCGTCGACAGCACGAACGAGCTCGCCTGCCAGTCCGACAGCGTCAGCCCATAGAAGCCCAGCACGCGCTGGGCGCAGGCGACGCGGTTGATGCGCTCGCGCCGGCGCTGCAGCGAATCGGCGTTGCGGGTGAAGACGCCCGGCCGCGCGGCGGCGTCGGTCCAGTCCCCGCCGCCGCCCAGCACGCCGCACAGCGCGCACATCACCCGTCGTCCCGAGCCGAGCGAAGCGTAGTCGAGGGACCTCTTCCGAATCCGAAAAGGTCCCTCGGCTTCGCTCGGGACGACAGAAGAGAAATCACTTCTTCCTCGGACAGCGGCGCGCGAAGTCGTCGGCCATCTCGTTCATGGTGACGAACTTCACGCCGGGATGGCCGATCATGTGGTGGTACAGCCGCTCCAGCATCGCCAGCACATGCGGCCGGCCCGAGACGTCGGGATGGATGGTCATCGGGAACACCGCGTAGTCGTACTCGCGATACACCCAGTCGAACTGGTCGCGCCACATCTGCTCGATGTCGCGCGGGTTCACGAAGCCGTGGCTGTTGGGCGACTTCTTGATGAACATCATCGGCGGCAGGTCGTCGAGATACCAGCTCGCCGGGATCTCGATCAGGTCGGTCTCCTGGCCGCGCTTCAGCGGCACCATCCATTCGCGCGGGCGCTTGGCGTAGTCGATCTTGGTCCAGCCGTCGCCGACCCGCACGTAATACGGCGTGTGGTCGTTGTGCATCAGCGAATGGTCGTACTTGATGCCGCGCTCGAGCAGCAGCTCGTTGGTGACCGGCGAGAACTCCCACCACGGCGCGACGTAGCCGGTCGGCCGCTGGCCCGAGAGCCTGGTGACCAGATCGATGCACTTGTCGAGGATCTCGGTCTCCTGCTCGCGGGTCATGGCGATCGGATTCTCGTGGCTGTAGCCGTGGATGCCGATCTCGTGGCCGGCCTCGGCCACCGCCTTCATCTCTTTTGGAAATGTTTCAATCGAATGACCGGGGATGAACCAGGTGGTCTTGATCCCCAGCCGCTCGAACATCTTCAGCAGGCGCGGGCTGCCGACCTCGCCCGCGAACAGGCCGCGCGAAATATCGTCGGGCGAGTCCTCGCCTCCGTAGCTGCCCAGCCAGCCGGCGACCGCATCGACGTCGACGCCGAATCCACAGAGAATTTCCTTGGCCATGTCCGAGCCTCCTCCGATTTCCCGGACCCGGACAGCAAAAAGCGTTCCGGACTCTCGCCCGGAACGCTCTTGTTCAGCCTTTGGATGTCGCTTCGGCGGGCCCCAATACCCGCCGAGGCGGCTTACAGGCCGACGTGCGCCGCTGTCTGGACGCTGCGCTCGCGATACTGCGAGGTCAGACGCTCCTTGGTCCCAAGCGCCTTCATCGGAGCAGGCTTGGCCGCCTCGACGACGACATACGGCTCGTTGTTCGTCCGACCACTGGCCACGGCGACGCCCTGAAGCACGCTGGCGGCCGCGAAAGTCACCACCAAGGCAACCACCAGCATGGTCGTCGCGACAATGATATGACGCATTGCACACCTTCCCCAGAGATCGGCGATTTGGCTCGCGCCGTCTCGCCCCTGCCCGCTCGCAGCACAGTCACGAACCCACATGTGTCTGCACTTCGGGTTCAGTAATATGAGCAATTGTTTCGAAACGCCAGCGGATTCTTTCCTCAGGCGCGACTCCGGCGACCCTTGGGTCAGGTCTTCCGGGGGCTTTGGTTTAGTCGCCTAAGTCTTTGGAATTATGACTGAAAAATTCCTAACCGCTTGACTCGACTGAGGAATTTCCCGTCGATTTGACACAATTGTCACACCACTGGTGCGATTAGTATGTCTGGCCAAATTGTATCGTCTATATATCGCGGCACCACTGAAGTATTTCGAATTTTCACGTTTGCGTGAGGCGATCAGGGAGTCTGGATGTCGGCCGACTGGATCCGCTTCACCCCGGCATCGGCCATCTGCTTCCAGGCGGCGGCCAGCGAGCCGTTGAGATCGATGGCGCGGGTCGCGTCCTCGACCACGTAAGCGGTGAAACCGAGCTTGCGGGCGTCCAGGGCGCTCCAGGCGACGCAGAAATCGGTCGCCAGCCCGACCACGAACACCGTGTCGATGCCGCGCCCCTTCAGGTAATGGGCCAGGCCGGTCGAGGTCTTGCGGTCGGCCTCCTCGAAAGTCGAGTAGCTGTCGACGTCCTTGTGGAAGCCCTTGCGGATGATGAGCTGCGCCGTCGGCAGCTTGAGGTCCTTGAGGAGGGCGGCGTCCTCGGTGCCCTGGATGCAGTGGTCCGGCCACAGAACCTGCGTGCCGTAGGCGAGTTGCGTGGTCTCGAACGGCTTCTTGCCGCCATGGGCCGACGCGAAGGAGGCGTGGCCCGGCGTGTGCCAGTCCTGGGTGATGACGATGTTCTCGAACGCCGGCGCAAGCTTGTTGATCACCGGCACGACCTCGGCCCCGCCCTTGACCGGCAGGGTGCCGCCGTCGACGAAGCAATTCTGCACGTCGGTCACGATCAGTACGCTTTTGGCGTCGGGCTTGATCTTGTCGGCGGCACGGGCGGGAGCGGCGAGGATCGCGGCGCTCGAGGTCAGGAAGAATCGGCGGGACAGGCTCAAGGTCATGGCGCGCTCCCCGGTGAGACACCGAAGTCTAGCGCTGCGACCTCGACGCTCCAATCCCCGGCTGCGGCAGCCGCCGAATCACGCTACCTGTCGCAGGCAATGGATCGTGGCCAGGATTGCAGCACGACAGAAGAATGGGCGGCCTACCGCCGGTCGATCCTCGCCGGCCGCTATTGGATCAGTCCCGACGGTCCGCGGCCGCGCTGGAAGCACGACGTCTTCTCGCGGCTGCTCCGCGTCTTCGGCGGCGTGCTGCGGCTGACGCCCCTGCTGGCTCGAGGCGTCCGCAATTCGCTCGATCTCCGGCTGACCGAGCTCGAGCTCGCGCCGAAGGGATGGCCGGCCGCGTTCGACGGCTATCGCATCCTGCACGTCACGGACACCCATCTCGACATCCTGCCGGCGATCGCCGAGGCCGCGGCGGCAATGCTCGACGGAATCGAGGTCGACCTGCTGGCGCTGACCGGCGACGTCCACGGCTGGGCGCGCAACCCGATCCACCAGTCGGTCGAGCCGCTGGCGCGAGCGTTGGGCGGCGTGCGCGTGCGCGAGCGGCGGCTGGCGATCCTGGGCAACCACGATCCGGTCGAGATGATCGCGGCGCTGGAACCGCTAGGCTTCGAGACGCTGGTCAACCGCACGACGGCGCTGGTCCGCGACGGCGTCACCGTGCACGTCACCGGCCTCGACGACGTCCACGATTTCTACTCGCTGGCGGCGCGTCGGGCGCTCGACGCGCGGCAGGACGGCTTCCGGGTCGCGCTGGTCCATTCGCCGGAGATGGCCGACCACGCGGCCGCCGCCGGCTGCGGGCTCTATCTCAGCGGCCACACCCATGGCGGCCAGATCTGCCGGCCCAACGGCCGGCCGATCTTCACCCAGCTGGTGCGCTGCCGGCACGCTGCTTCGGGCGTTTGGCGGCAGGGCGACATGGTGGGCTACACCTCGCCGGGCCTCGGCGTATCGCCGCCGATGGTGCGGTTCAATTGCCGTGGCGGTGCCGCGCTGATCACTTTGCGATGCGGGGAGAACGACCGATGAGCGACCAGGGTTGGCGGCAGCGCGCCGGCACGAGCTTCAACTGCGAGAAGCAGCCGGCGCACGGCCGCAACGGCATGGTGGCGACCAACCATCCACTCGCCTCCGCCGCCGGCATGGAGATGCTGGCGGCCGGCGGCAACGCGATCGATGCCGCGGTCGCGGCGCAATTCTGCCTGACCGTGGTCGAGCCGATGATGGTCGGCCTGATCGGCGGCACGACCAGCCACATCCGGCTCGCCGACGGCAGCCATCGCATCGTCGACGGCATGAGCGCCGTGCCGCTCGCCGGCCATCCGACGATGTTCAAGCCGATCGCCGGCACGCCGCCGAACGTCTACGACGTCGAGCGCCGCGAGAACCAGCTCGGGCCCAAGGCGGTGGCGACACCGGGCTCGCTGCTCGCCTGGACGCATGCGCTCAGGACCTACGGCACGATGCCGCTCGCCGACGTGATGCAGCCGGCGATCCGCCACGCCACGCACGGCTTCACGGTGACGCCCTATCTCTCCGACTGCATCAAGGATTGCGCGCCCGATCTGGTGCAGGATCCCTTTGCCGCCGACCGGCTGGTACCCGACGGCACACCACTGAAGGCCGGCGAGAGACTGGTGCAAGCCGACTACGGCGAGGCACTGACCCTGATCGCCAAGGATGGCGAAGGCGCGCTGCATGGCGGGCCGCTGGGCGACCTGGTGGTCGAGTGCATGCAGCGCAGCGGCGCGTTCATCGGCAAGAAGGACCTCACCGACTATCGGGTGGTCGAACGCCAGCCGATCCGTGGCCAGTATCGCGGCTGGGAGATCGTCGGCCCGCCACCGCCTGCGGCCTCGGGTGTGCACATCACCCAGATGCTGAACATCCTCGAAGGCTACGACATTGGAAAGCTGGGCTTCGGCACGGTCGATACCGTGCATCTACTGGCCGAGGCACTGAAGATCGCCTTCGCCGACCGTAGCGAAGCGAGCGGCGATCCCGCCTTCGTCAAGGTGCCGGTCGAGCGCATCGTGTCGAAGGCCTATGCCGACGAGCGGCGCGCCGGCATCGATCTCGCCAAGGCCAAGAAGTGGAGCGGCGGCCTGCTCGCCAAGGAAGGCGCCGACACCACGCATCTCACGGTGGCCGACGGCAAGGGCAATGTCGTCACCACAACCCAGACCATCAACAGCCTGTTCGGCGCGCGCTTCATCGTCCCGGGCACCGGCATGGTGCCCAACGACTACATGTCGAACTTCGATCCGCGGCCGGGCAACGCTTTGTCGATCGCGCCGGGCAAGCGGGTCACCACCTCGATGTCGCCGATGATGGCGCTGCGCGACGGCAAGGTCGTCTATGCGCTGGGCCTGCCGGGCGGACGCAAGATATTCCCGGCGGCGATGCAGGCGCTGATCAACCTGATCGACCACGGCATGAGCCTGCAGGAAGCGGTCGAGGCGCCGCGCGTCTGGACCGAGGGCCCTTTCCTCGAGGTCGAGCACGGCATTCCGGAGACCGTGCGCCAGGGACTCGAGGCGCGCGGCCACATGCTGCAGCGCATGCCGACGGTGTCGGGCGGCATGAACGGCATCCAGTTCCATGCCGACGGCAGCATGACCGGTGCCGCCTGCTGGCGCGCCGACGGCGCGGCGGTCGGGCTGGGCGGCGGGCTGGCGCGCGCCGGCGTGCGCTTCGTGCTGCCCGCCTGATCAGGCGAACAAGGCCGCCAGCTCCTCGCGGGATGGCAGAGCGTCGAACGCGCCGGCCCGGATGGCGGTAAGCGCCGCGGCCTTCTGCGCCACGCCGATCGCCGGCTCGATCGCAAGGCCACGGGCGAGTGCCGCGGCCATCGTGCCGCAGAAGACATCGCCGCAGCCCGTGGTGTCGACCGCCGCCACACGCTCGGCCGGGAAGACTCGGCCGGCGAAGCGGCAGCCGTAGGCGCCCAGCGTGACGATCGCCACAGCAGCATCGGCGATCGATGGCCCGAGCGCCTGCGCCTCGACGCGGTTGGCGATGACCAGGCTACACTGCACCGGCAGCCGCTCGGCGCCCGGCCAGAATGGCGCCGGATTGAAGATCGTTGTGGCGCCGCGCCGCCGGGCGGCGGCGAGGATGGCCGCCGTCACGTCGAGCGACAGATTGCCTTGCAGCAGCACGACGTCTCCCGCGCCGACATCGCCGAGCGCCGGTTCGGCCGCGGCGAAGCCCAGCGCCAGCGAGCAGGCGCTGGTGCTGACGATGCTGTTCTCGCCATCCGGCAGCACCATCAGCAGGGAGAAATCCGTCGAATGCGGCAGGCGTGGCAGGACGAGCCCGTCGAACGGCTCGCGTGACAGCCATCCTTCGACTTCGTTCGCCTGAGCGGTGTCGCTGCCGAGCGGCGCGCAGAACCGCACCCTGGAGCCGCAGCGTGCTGCGACCACAGCCTGGTTCAGCCCTTTGCCGCCCGGCGCGCGAGCACCCTCGGTGCCGATCAGCGTCTCCCCTGGAAGCGGCAGGCGCGGAACGCCAAGCCGCAGGTCGAGGCCTGCATTGCCAATGACGACAACGCGGCTCACGGCGTCTCCCCCGGTAGCCGCGCGTAGATGTCGCCCGAGTTGGCAGCCTGCGGCAAGCGGTCCAGCCAGTCGGTGATGGCCTCGGCGCTGCGCCACTCTCCGAGGCTCTGCGATTCGCCGAGGGCTGCGTTGAACTCGGTGTAGCCGAGCGCCCCGCAGCGCTTGAGGCAGGCCAGGGCGACGGCGCGCTGGATCGTCGTGAACTCGAAGGACAGCGCCGCCACAGCCTGCGACAGGCCGCCGAGCGCCTCGGCCTCGAAGCCTTCGATGTCGAGCTTGGCGAAGGCCGGCTGGCCGTACGTCGCGATCAGGGCGTCGAGGGTCGTGACCGGAACCTCCAGCGCGCGCGGCCAGGACTCGCCCTGCCAGCCGGTAGCGCTGCGGCTCGCCGCGATGAAATCCTCGGACAGGGTCGAGATCGTCGGATTGGCTGTGTTGATCCGCATCCGCGCCGCGCCCGGCGCGCGGCCGACCGCCGAGCGGACGATCGTCACCCGCTCGTCGCGGCCGAACAGCAGGCGCAGCGTGCGATGCAGGGCGGGCTGCGGCTCGACAGCGATGACCCGCGCGCCCAGACGCCGGAACGAAGCGACCCGGTCGCCGACATGCGCGCCGATATCGAACACCAGGTCGCCCGGCGCGATGAGCTGCGCATAGAGCCGGTCCATGGCGCGCGCCCGCGCCGGATGGCCGTAGTAGATGCGCAGGGACCGGACGACCCCGAGCGCCGTGCGCAGCATGGCTCAGTCGGCGGCGGCGAAGGCCGCGCGCCGGCTGAGCGCGGCCGGCGGGTCGGTCTCCTCGGGCAGGCGGCCGATGCCGATGCGCTGCAGCGCCAGGCCGACGCCCGGCCACGAGGTGACGACGCCCAGCGGCACCGCGAGCAGCAGCCCGCCCGCGATCAGGACGAACACCCAGGGCAGCGCCATCGGATGCGACAGGGCAACCGCCAGCAGGCCGCCGGCGCCCAGCAGGGTCTGCGGCCACAGCTTGGCGAACGCCGTCGACCAGGAGATGGCGTGATCGTCGCGCAACTGTGCGCCCCAGCCGATCACCTTGCCGAACGGCAATCCGACGAAGCACAGCGTGTGGCAAGCCCACATGATGGGCGACAGCATCAGCCAGAATGCGGTCTCGGCGACGACGCTGGCGGCGAACCGCAGCGGCCCGCCGAAGCTGCGGCGCAACGCCGGCCGGCACAGCACGTCGATGACCGTCGCGACCTTCGGCGCGAACCACATGACGAGGATCAGGGTCAGCAGCGGCACGCCGTAGCGCGCGTCGAGGAACGCGCTCGTCTGCGGTGCAGCGGCCAGCATCGCGGTGCCGAGCAGCCACAGGCCGATCCAGGCCGGCGAGCCGGTGAACATCAGCATCGCGAACAGGAGCTGGATGCGGCTGACCGCGCGTAGGCCGGGCAGTCCGATGAAGAAGACGTATTGCAAGGTGCCCTGCAGCCAGCGCTGGTCGCGGCGCAGGAACTCGATCAGGGTCGGCGGGTTCTCTTCCCAGCCGAGATCCTCCTCGGGCAGCACGCGGACCTCGTAGCCGGCGCGCCGCATCAGCGCGGCCTCGATCTGGTCGTGGCTGAGGATGTGACCGCTCAGGATGCCTTTGCCGGCCAGCGGTGCTATCGCGCAATGTTGCTTGAAGGGTGCGATGCGGAGGATGGCGTTGTGGCCCCAGTAAGGCCCGCAATCGCCCTGCCACCAGGCGCTGCCGATCGTCCATGACCGCAGGCCCAAGCGCATGCCGAACTGGAACAGCCGCGCGAAGGCGCTGGTGGTCGGCATGCCGATCACCAGGCTCTGCAGGATGCCGAGCCTGGGCGCGCGCTGCATGATCGAGACCAGCCGCAGGATGCCGGCCGCGGTCATGAAGCTGTCAGCGTCGAGCGTGACCATCAGCTCATGGTCGCCGCCCCAGCGTTCGAGGAAGTCGCGGATGTTGCCTGCCTTGAAGCCGGTATTCGTCTCGCGCCGGCGGTAGGCGACGGCGAGGCGGCCGGCCCATTTGCGCTGCAGCGCCTCGAACGCCGCCTGCTCGGTTGCGGCAAGGTCACGGCCGCTGGTGTCGCTCAGGATGTAGACGTGGAAGCGGTCGGCGCAGCCAACGGCTGCGAGGTCGGCGATCATGGTGTCGAGGTTGCGTACGACGCGATCGGGGGCCTCGTTGCGCACGCACATCAGGATCGCAGTCGAGGCGGTGATCGACGTTGGCCCGGGCTGACGCGCCGCTTCAGGAATCAGGAAGGCGCTGACGTCGCGCGCGCCGAGCATGAGGGCGAGGCCGATGGCGGAATTCCAGAATCCCACCGCGAGCCACGGCGTCGTCAGGCTGAACAGGCCGAGCAGCACGATGTCGCCGGCACCGAGGCCGCCCACCGAGAGGGTGAGCGCCGCCAGGACCAGCAGCGTGGCGATCGAGACCGACACCAGCGCCAGGAACACGAGGCGGCGCACTTGCATGAACCCATGATAGCGTAGAGACGGACGTGCAGGATCACATCGACTTGAGGCGAACCAAGAGGACCGAGACGGCCCGTGCGCTGTGGTACGTGGGGCCGGGCCTGATGCAAATCCAGGAGGAAGCGCTGGGATCGCCACGCGCCGGCACCGTCCGCATTCGCGCCACCCATGGGGCGATCAGCCGCGGTACCGAATCGCTGGTCGCCGCAGGCCGCGTGCCATCGTCGGAATTCCAGCGCATGCGTGCGCCGTTCATGGCGGGTGAATTCCCGTTCCCCGTGAAGTACGGCTACGCCACGGTCGGCACCGTCGACAGCGGTGCCTCGGTGTTCGCGCTCCATCCGCACCAGACGGTGTTCGATGTGCCGGCCGAATCAGCCATTCCCATCCCATCGGCCGTGCCGGCCTCGCGCGCCGTGCTCGCCGCCAACATGGAAACGGCGCTGAACGCGGTGTGGGACGCCGACGGCCGGTTCGAGAAGGTCGCGGTGGTCGGTGCGGGCGTCGTCGGCGCTCTCACCGGCTTCGTCTGCCGCAAGCTCGCTGCCGACGACATCACGCTGGTCGACATCAATCCGGCGCGCGCCGTCGTCGCGGCGGCGCTCGGCCTGCACTTCGCGACGCCCGACAAGGCGCCGGCCGAGTGCGACCTGGTCTTCCATGCGAGCGCCAGCGCCGCGGGGCTCGCGACCGCGCTCGGGTTGGCACGCGACGAAGCCACGATCATCGAGCTGAGCTGGTACGGCGACGCTGCTGTGCCAGTGCCGCTGGGCGGCGCCTTCCACAGCCGCCGGCTCAAGCTAATCGCCAGCCAGGTCGGCAAGGTCGCGCCGTCGCATCGGCGGGACTGGAGCCATCGCCGGAGGCTCGAGCACGCGATCAACCTGCTCGCCGACGACCGCCTGGATGTGCTGCTCGAACCCTCGATCGCCTTCGAGGACCTGCCCCGCCGCCTGCCATTCGTGCTGGCGGCGGGCACCCTTTGCCAGCTCATCGACTACAAGGAGCGTGCCGGTGTTCACCGTTGAAGTCCGCGATCACATCATGATCGCCCATTCCTTCCGGGGTGCCGTGTTCGGCCCCGCCCAGGAGCTGCACGGCGCGACCTTCATCGTCGACGCTGCCTTCATCGCCGACGAGATCGACGAGAACGGCATCGTGATCGACATCGGCCGCGCGCACGAGGCGCTGAAGGCCGCGCTCGGCCCGCTGAACTACAAGAACCTCGACACCCTGCCCGCCTTCGCCGGCCGCAACACGACGACCGAGTTCCTGGCGCACCACATCCACGACCGCCTCGCCGAGACGGCCCGCGCGGATGGCCTCGGCCGCGACGGCAAGGCCTTGAAAGCGATCCGCGTGACACTGTCGGAATCGCATGTCGCCCGGGCGTCGTACGAGGCTCCGCTGTGGCCAAACCCATAACCTGGGCGATCCCGGGCGACCTCGACACGGCGACCGGAGGCTACGCCTACGACCGCCGCGTCATCGCCGAGCTCCAGCGCCTCGGCTGGACCGTAGAGGTCCTGAGCCTCGGCGGCGGTTTCCCTTGGCCGAACGAGGTGCAGAAAGCCGACGCCGAAGCCCGCTTGCGCGCAGCGGCTTCCGATATGCCGATCGTCGTCGACGGGCTGGCGTTCGGCGCCTTGCCGGAAGTCGCGGCGGAGCTGCGGCGCACGCGACCGCTGGTGGCGCTGGTGCATCACCCGCTGGCCCTCGAGACCGGCCTGACCGAGGTCCAGTCGCAGGCGCTCCTCGCCAGCGAGCGCTCCGCCCTCGCCGCAGCACGCAGCGTCGTGACGACCAGCCCCTGGACGGCCGATCTTCTGGTCGAGCGCTTCGGCGTGACCGGCGACCAACTGACCGTGATCCTGCCCGGCACCGATCGCCGGCCGCCCGCGCGCGGCAGCGGCGGCCCCGTGCATCTTCTCTCCGTCGGCGCCATGGTCCCGCGCAAAGGCTTCGACCTGCTGGTCGAAGCGCTGTCGCGACTCGCCGACCTGCCGTGGCGGCTCACGATCGTCGGCGACCGCGGGCGCGATCCGGACGCCGCGGCACGCGTCGACAGCCTGATCGCGCACCACCGTCTCGACGGGCGAATCGATGTCCTCGGCAAGGTTTCACCGGGGCGGCTCACCGCGCTCTACGATTCGGCGGACGCCTTCGTTCTGGCTTCGGAGTTCGAGGGTTACGGCATGGCCTTCGCCGAAGCGCTGGCGCACGGCCTGCCGGTGATCGGCACGACGGGCGGCGCGATCCACCAGACCGTGCCCGCAGCCGCGGGCCGGCTGGTCGCGCCCGGCGACGTCGCGGCGCTGGCGGCAGTGCTGCGCAGGCTCGTCGACGATCACGACCATCGCCGCGCACTCGCCGCCGGTGCCCGCGCAGCGGCCGCGTCGCTGCCGTCTTGGGCGCAGGCGGGCGAGAAATTCAACGACCTGTTGGTCCTCCTGATCTGAGATCGCAGTCGAACAGGACGTCGCTGCCCAGCGCATGAGCGCGCATCGGTATGCGCAGCGCGCCGGTCATGTCGGCGATCGGCGGCAGGTCGAGGCCGGCGATTCCCGAACCCAGGATCATCGGCGCCACCACGACATGCAGCCGGTCGAGGCAGCTGGCCGACAGGAATGACGAGACCGTCTGCGCCCCGCCCTCGATCAGGATCCGGCGCAGGCCGCGCTCGACCAGGGCGTCGAGGATCGCGCGCGGCTCGATGCGGCCGTCGCTGTCGGGCAGCGCGATCGTCTCGACGTCCTCCGCCACGTCGACGCGCGTCTCCTGCCGCGTGATCACGATACGATGCACGCCGTCGTTGGCGAACGCGCGCGACTCGGCCGGCAGCGTGCCGCGCGGATCGATCACCACACGCACCGGGCTCGGCCCGCTGACGCAACGCACGGTGAGCTGCGGGTCGTCGGCACGCACCGTGCCGGCGCCGACCACCACGGCGTCGACCAGCGCGCGCAAGCGATGCAGATGGGCGATGCCTTGCGGGCCGTTGATGTCGCTCGAATGGCCCGACACCGTGGCGATGCGCCCGTCGAGCGACTGGCCGATCTGGCCGACCACGGTCGAGGCCGGCCGCAGGCCGACGAACAGGCTTTCCCACGGCTCACCCAGCGCCTGGCCGCAGCGCAGGCGATGCGGGACCTCCTGCCATCCTGGGCTGGAGTCGACGTCACGTGTCATGTGCACTGGATGCCCCGGTCGGCCTGGACACGCCAAATCAACTTCTAGAGCACACCGCTGGCGGGTGGCGGAGCAAAATCCGCCGCGGTCGCATCCAGCCGGCCCAATGCCTCGTCGAGCGTGTGGACAATCACCGGCGCGCGCCAGCCCCGCGAAGCCTGGTAGGCGGCGTAGAGCCTGACCAGCAGCTTCAGGTCCGCCTGCTGCACGACATAGATGCGCTCGCGGTCGGTGAAGGCCTGGGGCAACGCACCGCGCTTGGACACGAAGTCGGTCGCGACGTCGATCTTCTCCACGGCGGTCATGTCGAACACGACATCGTAGGGCGGGCCGCCCTGCTTCTCGCGGCCGAGCGCGTCGAGTGCCGTGAAGTCCGCCTCGGCCAACTCGCCGCGGAAGCGGATCAGCACGATCCGCCTGGGCTCGCAGATCTCAACGTCGAACATCGCGGTCGCGGAACTCCTCGTTCAGGCGGTCGGTGACCAGCATGTGGCCGGCCTTGTGGGTGATGCAGAACGGCGGCCGCGCCGCTTCGATCACCGTCTGCGGCGTGACCCCGCAGGCCCAGAACAACGGCACCTCGCCTGGCCGGATGTCGGGCTCGCCGCCGAACTCGGGCTTGTCGATGTCGGCGATGCCGATCGCGGCGGGATCGCCGAAATGGATCGGCGCGCCATGCACCCGCGGGAAGCGCGAGGTGATCTCGATGGCGCGGATCGCATTGGGCACGGTGAAGTTGCGCATCGACACCACCAGAGGACCATGCAGGCGGCCGGTCGGTACGGTATCGAGCCCGGTGCGATAGGTGCAGACCTTCTTGCCCTGCTCGATATGGCGGATCGGCACGCCCCCCTCAAGCAGCGCCGCCTCGAACGAATAGGAGCAGCCGAGCGCGAAGGCCACGAGGTCGTCGCACCACAGCGCACCGATATCGGCCTCCTCCGAGACCGCGACACCGTCGCGGAACACCCGATAGCGCGGCAGGTCGCGGCGCACGTCGATATCGTCGCCCAGGCCCGGCAAGGTCGGATCGCCCGGCTCGCTGCGCGCGATCAAGGGGCACGGCTTGGGATTGGCGGCGCAGAACGCCGTGAACTCCTCGGCCCAGTCGGCCGGCAGGATCACGAGGTTGGCCTGCAGATGGCCCGGCGCCAGCCCCGTGGTCACGGTGCCGTGGCGACCGGCTCGAATTTCAGCACGCAGGCTTTTGGCGTCCATCCTGGTCCTCCGGGCCTTCCCCTCCGTGGAACGAGACTATAGCGTCTCGACCATGCGCGCGGGCGAGATCGTCTTCACCGGAATGGAACGCGTGGTGTTCGGCCGACCGGCCGCCGAGGCGGTGGTCGAGGCCGCCGACCGGCTCGGCGCCAAGCACGTGTTCATCCTCGCCGGCAAGACGCTCAACCGCGAGACTGACGCCGTCGCCAAGATCGCTGCGGCGCTCGGCCCGCGCTTCGCCGGCGTGCATGACGACATGCCCGCCCACAGCCCGCGCGATGCGGTGGTCGCCTGCGCCAACAAGGCGCGCGAGGCCGGCTGCGACCTGCTGCTGAGCGTCGGCGGCGGCTCGACGACCGACGGCGGCAAGGCGGTCACCATCTGCCTCGAGCACGACATCCGCGAACCCGACGGGCTCGAGCCCTTCCGCACCGTCGTCGACGAGATCACCGGCAAGCGCAGCTTCCCGCAATACCGTGCGCCGCGGGTCCGCCAGATTTGCGTGCCGACCACCTTGAGCGGCGGCGAGTTCAACGCCCGCGCCGGCGTCACCGAGCCGCGGCTGCGCCTGAAGCAGGCCTATATCCATCCTGGCATCATCCCGCTGCAGGTGATCTTCGATCCCGCCGTCACCGTGCACACGCCGGAATGGCTGTGGCTGTCGACCGGCATCCGCGCCGTCGATCACAGCGTCGAGACCTTCTGCTCGATCGACGGCAACGCCTATACCGACAGCACGTCGCTGCAGGCGCTGCGCCTGCTCGGCCGCGGGCTGCCGGCCGTGAAGCGCGATCCGTCGGACCTCGCGGCACGGCTCGACTGCCAGATCGGTGCCTGGATCTCGATGACCGGCATCGTCAGCGGCACGCGCATGGGTGCGAGCCACGCCATCGGCCACGTGCTGGGCGGCAGCGCCGGGGTGCCGCACGGCTACACCTCGTGCGTGATGCTGCCGGCCGTGCTGGCGTTCAACGCGACGATCAACGGCGAGCGTCAGGCCGAAATAGCCGCTGCGCTCGGCAAGCCCGGCCAGCCGGCATCCGAAGTGCTCGACGCCTTCATCGGCGGGCTCGGCCTGCCGCGGCGGCTGCGCGACGTCGGCGTGCAGCGCGACGACCTGCAGCGCATCGCCACCAACTGCATGCTCGACGACTGGACCTTCTCCAATCCACGGCGGATCAACGGCGCGCAGGAAATCGTGCCGATCCTGAAGTCCGTCTACTGAGGCATAACATGCGTGCACTGACAGCCCTCCTCGTCGTCATGCTTCCCTGCGCGGCGATGGCACAGGAGCAGCCAGCCGCACAACGTCCGATCCTGCGGATCACCGGCGACTATGCCGGGCTGACCAAAGAGGACCGTGACAGCTACTGTCTCTGGGCGGGCCAGCTCTATTCGATCGGCGCCGCGTTCTGCTCGCGGCAGCCGACTCTGACCACCTGCACCGAGGTAGCCGGCCGGCGCCCGGCCTGGATCGCCAAGGAAAACGACAAGTTCTGCGACCGCAACCCGTCGCTGACGCCGCAATAGATGCGGCGGCGATCGCTGGTCCGCGCCCTCGCCGCCGCCGGCCTGCTGCCCGCCGCGGCGGCGCAGTCGTTTCCGTCGAAGCCGTTGCGCATCGTGGTCGGCACGCCGCCCGGCGGCGGCCTCGACACCGTGGCGCGCATCCTGGCGCAGGAGCTGAGCCGCAGCAGCGGCCTCACCGTCATGGTCGACAACAAGCCCGGCGGCGCCGGCACCATCTCGGTGCGCGAGGCGCTGCGCGCGCCGCCCGACGGCCACACCGTGCTGCTGGCCAGTGTCGGCATGCTCACGGTCAATCCCTATGCGATGAAGGACGCGGGCTACCATCCGCCGACCGACATCGCGCCGGTGTGCCTGGCGGTCGATTTCTCCAACGTGCTGGTGGTGCATCCCAAGGTGCCGGCGCACACGCTCGCCGACTATCTCGAATTGGGACGGCGGCCCGACGGCATCGACTACGGCACCTCGGGCGTCGGCAGCGCCGGCCATCTCGCCGGCGAGCTGCTGCGGGTGCGCAGTGGCGCGAAGCTGAACCACGTGCCGTTTCGCGGCGGGGGACCCGCGATGAACGACCTCGTGGCGGGCCATCTCGCCTCGGTGATGGCCAGCGGCCCGACCGCGAGCAGCCTGGTGCGCGAGGGCCGCATCCGTGCGCTCGCCCTCACCGGTCCGCATCGCACGCCGCTCGATCCCGATGTCCCGACCATCGCCCAGTCCGGCTTCCCCGGCTATGCCGCGACCAACTGGTATGCGCTGGTCGTGTCGTCGAAGGTTCCCGAGCCGATCGTCTCCAGCCTGCACGCGCTGCTGACCAAGGCCCTGACCGCCGACGAGGTGCGCGCGGCCTACGCCCAGCAGGGCATGGTGACGCTCGCCAGCTCGCGCGAAGAGGCCGCCAATCACATCGCCCGCGAGACCGAGGTCTGGAAGAAGCTGATCGTCGACTCCGGCATCCGGATGGAATGAAGGACAGCTCGAATGAAGCGCATCGCCTGTCTTCTCAGTGCGATGATCGCCGCGATCGTCGCGATCGCGCTTCGCGTCCTCGGCGCCGAACCGGTCGCGGCCGACCGCGTGCCACCCGACCGCCTGCCCGGCTTCATCGCCGGCGAGATCGCCAAGTGGCGCACGATCATCAAGCAGGCGGGCATCCGCCTGGAGTAAGCCCGTCAGTAGCTGGGCTTGGTCGGGAACGGCGTCAGCTGCAGCTCGTGCGTCCAGCACGAGCGGTCTTGCGTGTGCAGATAGTAGAACGCCTCGGCGATCTTCACCGGGTTTATGACCAAGTCCGGATTCTCGCGCGCTCTCGCCAGGGCGTGAGTGCCGGGCGAATCGATCAGCCCATCGATCACGATGTTGGCGACATGCACACCGTGCTCGGAATATTCCTCGGTGAGGACCTGCGCCAGAGTGCGCATCATCACCCTTGGATAGTAGAGAGACTGCCCGGTCATGCGCTTGCGCCCGCGCAGCGAGCTCGCATTGTTGGAGAAGAAGAACGAGCCCTCGCCGCGCTTGCGCATGGCCGGCAGGACTTCCTTGGCGACCAGGAAGGGACCGCGGCAGGCGATGTGCTGCGTGGTGTCGAACAGCTCGACCGGGATGTGCTCGAGCAGCTCCTTCTCCGGCGGCAGGTCGCGGCCTTCGAGATAGCCCGCATTGTAGACCAGGACATGCGGATCGCCGGCATCGGCCCGGATCGTGGCGAAGGCGCCCGCGATCGACTCCTGTTTGGAGAGATCGAGCTCGACGATCATGCAGTCCCCGCCCTGCTCGCCGATCGCCGCGGCGAGGCCCGAGGCGTTGGCCTGGCTGCGGGTCGTCAGGGCGACAAAGAAGCCTTCCTTCGCGAATTTCTGGGCGATCGCGCCGCCGACGCCCCAGCGGATGCCGACCGGCAGGGTGCTGTCGTCCACCGGCTTGCCGTGGGCCAGCTTGGTGTTGCGGCCGTCCGCCTGCCATTTCGAGGTGGCGCCGATCACCACGGCCACCGGCTTGCCCTTGCCGTTTCGCTTCCCGGCCATCCTGAATTCCTCCCCTATTTTGGCGCGCGACCTTGGTTAGGATAGCGCTCAACGAGGGAAACGTCCGATGGCTGATGGAATATTCGCCGGTCTGCGCGTCATTGATTGTGCGAGCTGGATCGCGGGCCCCGCCGCGGCAACGATCCTCTCGGACTTCGGCGCCGAGGTGATCAAGATCGAGCCGCCGGGCGCCGGAGATCCGTGGCGGGCCTCGCCGCCGGTGCCGGGCAAGACGACCGACTACTGGTGGCAGCTGACGTCGCGCAACAAACGCAGCCTCGCGATCGATCTCAAGCATTCCGAAGGTCTCGCCGTGTTGCAGCGGCTGATCGCCTCGACCGACGTCTTCATCACCAACTTCCCATTGCCGGTGCGCGAGCGCCTGAAGATCGCCGCCGCCGACTTGCTCACGATCAACCCGCGCCTCGTCTACGGCTCGATCTCGGCCTATGGCGAGGCCGGCGCCGAGGCGGCCCGCACGGGCTTCGACGCAACCGCCTACTGGGCGCGCACCGGCCTGATGGACATGGTGCGAGACGGCGAGGAGACCGAGCCGGTCCGCTCGATGCCCGGCATGGGCGATCATCCGACGGCCACCGGGCTCTATGCCGCCATCGTGACGGCGCTCTATCGCCGCGAGCGCACGGGCAAGGGCGGCGTCGCGCAGACCTCGCTGCTGCAGAACGGCCTGTGGGCCAACGGCTGCTACGTGCAGAACCGGCTGTTCGGCGAGCACGTCGCGCACCGGCCGCCCCGGGTCGACACGCCGAGGGCACTCGCCAATCACTATCGCTGTCGCGACGGCCGCTGGTTCCTGATGGCGCTGCACAACGAGGCGCGGCAGCTCGCGGGTTTCCTCGAGGCGGTCGACATGGAGTACCTCGTGCAGGATCCGCGCTTCGCCACGCAACCGGCGCGACTCGCGAACCACAAGGCCCTGACCGAAATCCTCGACGAGGTCTTCGCCAAGCGCGATCTCAGCGAGTGGCGGCCGATCCTCGAGAAGGCGGGCGTGACGTTCGGCCCGGTCTGCACGGTCGATGAAGCGGGCGACGACCCCCAGGCGCGCAAGATTGGCGCCCTGGTGCCGTTCGCCGACGGTGCGAATCTGACCGTGTCGAGCCCCTTCCATATCGACGGCGAGACCAAAGTCGCGCCGGTGCGCGCGCCTGCCGTGGGCCAGCATTCGGAGGCGGTGCTGCGCGACGCCGGCTACGCCGCCGACGAGATCGCGAAGCTCAAGGCGCTCGGCGTCCTCCCGAAGTAAGGCTGCCGGTTTCGGCGGTTTTGGCCGTTTTTCGCCACTCCCACCATTTCCAGGAGCGGCGTCCCAATCGTGCTTGCTCATCATGTGCACGACTCTGCCTGGGATCGGCACAGACTCCTATTTTGGGCATTGGACGGGATTTTTCGGCAAGGGAATCAAGAGGCGATTCGCATTCCATTGCCCATAATGAGTATCCCGCACGAGGGCTTATCCACAGGCCAAACCTCCGCTACACTGTCGGTTGAATGGCTGATGGAAGGGAGCACCTTCATGACTGCGCAGACCAAAGGCCGCATCCGTCACATCGCGCTCAGCGTCGAAGATCCGTGGGAGACCGCGGAGTTCTACAAGCAGGCCATGGGCCTGGACGAGGTCGTCGAGCTCGACGGCCCGTTGGCCGAGGGCGTGTTCCTGACCGACGGCGTGGTCAACCTCGCCATCCTGAAGTTCAAGAGCGACGAGGCCTCGCAGGGCACCGGCAAGGACTATGTCGGTATCCACCACCTCGGCTTCTGGTGCGATGACGTGGTCGAGCAGGGCAAGATCGTGCGCGACAATGGTGCCACCTGGATCATGGGCGACCCCGACAACCCGCACGGCTACGAGATCAAGCACACCGACCTCAACGGCATCATCTTCGACATCGCCGCGCATGGCTGGGCCGGCTCGCAGAAGAACCCCGGCGAGGCCGACAACGTCGTGCACCGCCATCCGCCGCGCCGGCTCGCCAAGTTCGACGAGCGCCGCGCGCGGGCCCAGGCGAAGTTCGCGGCAATGCGGGCAAAGGAGCCGGTCGCCGCCGAGTGACGCGGTCCTCCTGCCGCGCGGCGCGCAGGAGGTCACGCTGGAGGGGGCGGCACCGCAGGCGTTCCTCGATCTCGCTCGACGGGTCATGAGCTCACCGTGTGGCGCGGCGGCATCGGCCTGACGGTGGCCGCCGGCGTCCCTTGCGCGGGCGGCCAATGGGTCGATCCGATGATCAGCCGCGAGCCGTGCGAAAAATTGAGATAGGCCCACGACCAGTCGAGGGCGACGGTGATGCGATTGCGGAAGCCGATCAGGAAGAAGATGTGGGCGACGCACCACAGCAGCCACGCCGCAAAGCCGGTGAGCCGCAGCCGGCCGAAGTCGATGACCGCCGCCTTGCGGCCGATCGTGGCGAGATTGCCGAAGCTCGTATAGACGAACGGCTTGGGCACCGGGCGCCGTGCCACCCGCGCCGCGATCACCCGCGCGACATGGGCGCCCTGCTGCTTGGCGACGGGGGCCAGGCCGGGCAGCGGCCTGCCCTGGGCGTCGCTGGCGCTCGCGGTGTCGCCGATGACGAAGACATTGGCATGGCCGGCGACGCTGAGATCCGGGCCGACCTTGACGCGGCCGGCGCGGTCGGCGTCGGCGCCCAGCCAGCGCGCCGCGGGCGATGCAGCCACGCCCGCCGCCCAGATGACGGTGCGTGCGGCGATCTCGGTCTGGCCGATGACGACGCCTTCGTCGCTGCACGCCGTCGCGGCCGCGTTGAGATGAACCTCGACGCCCAGCTTCTCCAGGCGCCGCTGGGCGTCCCGCGAGAGCGCTTCGGGGAAGCTCGGCAGCACGCGCGAGCCGGCGTCGGCCAGCACCACCCGGGCTTCACCCGGATCGAAGTTGCGGAACTCGTCGCGCAGGGTGCGGCGCGCGATCTCGGCGATGGCGCCCGCCATCTCGACCCCGGTCGGGCCGGCGCCGACGACCACGAAGGTCATGAGGCGGTGCCGCTCGGCGGGATCCTCCTCGGTCTCGGCGAACTCGAAGGCGAGCAGGATGCGGCGGCGGATCTCGATCGCATCCTCGAGCGACTTCAGGCCCGGCGCGAACGGCGCCCAGTCGTCGCGCCCGAAATACGAATGATGCGCGCCGGTGGCGATCACGAGGTAGTCGAACGGCTCGCGCTTGTGTTCCGCGACGATTTCCTGACGGTCGAGATCGACGGAGGTCACCTCGCCGAGCAGCACGGTCGCGTTCTTCTGGTGGCGGAACACGGCGCGGATCGGCGCGGCGATCTGCGCCGGAGCCAGCCCGGCCGTCGCCACCTGGTAGAGCAGCGGCTGGAAGAGATGATGGTTACGCCGGTCGATCAGGGTGATCCGCACCGGCGTGTGCGCCAGCGCCTTGGCGGCCATCAGGCCGCCGAAGCCCGCGCCGACGATCACGACATGAGGCACCGGCTCGATGGTCATGAACATCCCCGCCAATCCGCCCTGGCCTGCTCGTCAGCGGTTGCGTTTTTCGGGAAGCGATGGAGCAGCTAACTGGCGGAGAGGGTGTCCGCCGACAACGCAGGACAAAATCTCGTATTTGTTGATATTTTATCAAGGCCCATCGGATATACCCCCCTCGTCTACCCTCTCGCAAATGCCAGCCTGAGGCATGGCCCGACCCTTACCTCAGGGTAGGGTGGGCGTCGATGGCCCCGACGCAGCTTCCGCCTGACCGCCTGCTGACGCTCGCCCAAGCGGCCGATCGGCTGCAGTGGTCGGTGCGCACGCTGCAGCGCAGCTGGCAGAGCACGGCATCGGTACCATCGGCCGCGGCCGGCTGGCGCGGCTCACTGAGCGGGACTTGGCCCAGCTGATCGAGGCCGAGCGCCAGCCAGTGCCGACCCCGCGCAGTGGCGCTGCCCAGATCCGGGCCGGGAAGCATCCATGCAATCGCCCGAGAGGTGCGGCTGGCATCGGAGATCAGGGCGGCAAAGGCGGCTGGCGGCGTTTTGGTTAATGGAAATAGGTCCGAGAGCGAAGGCCCAAAACGTGAACTGTAGTTGACACATATCAATCTGTGAACTACAGTTAACACATGATCGAGGTCCGCCAGACTGAAGCGTTCGCCGGGTGGCTCAAGTCGCTTCGGGACGCCAAGGCCGCGGCGAAGGTCGCCCAGCGCATGGTGCGCGTTCAATCGGGATTGCTGGGCGACGTGAAGCCGGTGGGCGAAGGGGTCTCGGAACTGCGGATCAACTTCGGTCCCGGCTACCGGCTCTACTTCGTGCAGCGGGGCAAGGCCCTCGTCATCCTGCTGTGCGGCGGCGACAAGAGCACCCAGGCGGCGGACATCCGGCGGGCGAAGGAACTGGCGGCCGGTCTCTGAGGCCGCCCAACCACGATGGAGACCAGTATGGCAACCAAGACCCTCCCGTTCGATCCGGCTGAGCACCTCGCCAACCCCGAGGACCAGGCGGACTTGCTCAACGACGCGCTCGCCAGCGGCGATGCCGTCTACATCGCCAATGCGCTCGGCACCATCGCGCGGGCTCGCGGTATGTCCGAAGTGGCCCGCGGCGCCGGCGTCACCAGAGAGGCCCTCTACAAGGCGTTCAGCGCCAAGGGCGACCCGAAGCTGTCGACCTTGCTCGGCGTCCTGAAGACGCTGGACTTCAGGCTGTCGGCGCGGCCCGGGAAGGCAAGCGGTGGCCGCAGGAAGGTCGCGCGCACGCGCAAGGCAGCATAGGCCGGTCGCGCCATACATCGGCCTTCGCCTTGGCTGGGCGTCGCTTTGGGGAGGGAACTGCGGCGATGGCCGAGGGGAAGCCATCGCCAGAGCGATCGAGGCGGCTACGCCGATTGTGCCTTCGCTGCTTCACGGCAAAGCCGGTAGCCGGTCGCGGCGACCGATCGACGAAGCGCCTCCCGCACGAACTGCAGGCGAACCTCGAGGCGTTCGGCAGCACCCTCGAGAAGATTGAGCATCTCTTCGGACACCTCGCCTGATCACTGATCCACGCGGCCATGTCGGCGGCCAGGAACATCTTCCGCCGGCCGACCTTGATGAAGGGTAGGCCCTTCTTCACCAAGTCGCGCATGCCGCGCTCGGACACCCCGAGGAAGCGCCGTGCCTTCTCTGCATTCAAGAGCAGCAGACCCTTCATCCACAAAGGATGCCCCGGCGCGAGGCCGGGGCCAAGGTCGACGCACCCGGCGGTCAGCGGATGCGCCGCCAGTCCGTCGCGCTGGTGTGGACGATGCGCGACGGTCGCAGCTCTGCAGCATGACGCCAGCCGCCCTCAGGTCCGAAGTTGTCACCGCCTTCGTGGTCGGGCTCGGCATCGACGTCCGGCTCGAGGTCAGCCTTGTCAGCGTCGAGACAAGCCAGCATGTCGACCAGCTCGGGCGGGGCTGACGTCAGCAGCCAGGCCATACCCTCGGCAAAGATCAGGTCGGCATGCTCAGCCAGGAAGCGTAGCGCGTGGCGCTGACGCATCGCCCTGCACCGGCGGCCCGCCGGTGGCGCCGGGAGGGTCGCCACAGGCTTAAGACGATACGGCCGCGTCACTGGCCATACCCCCGCAGGACCATGATGCGAGGGATCTGACGACGACGGCGTGGACTGAGCGGCCTCGGCCATGGACCCTTTCCCCCGATCGCCAGCTGAATAGCGGTCGCTCGCTCAGCATCGCCCAGCGCGACCGCGTCGTAGTATTCGTTGTCCATGCAGCAGCGCCAGCGAACCCACCCGAAGGGGTGCCATCGCCGGCGCGACAGTCGCCGGACAATTAGCACCGTTCCGCCGCGCCACTGACCGACATGCCATGTCTCGGCAGACCAGCCGACGACTTGCCCGATAGTCACGACGGCGCCGCTGGAGACGAATACCCAGTCCGAGCCTTTGATGGGGTTCGTCTCGCGGATGATGCCAAGCCACTCGTCCCTCTCGTACCGGGGGGCCATGTCCTCGTCAGGGACGCGCACTGCGTGCGACGTGATTGTTTGCTTGCGCACCGACGCGAAGTCGATTTGACGATTGAAGGTCGATCCGTCTGGCATGGCGCTCTCCTGCAATTGATGGATGACAGCAGGGGCCGCATTGCTGAAGCCCCTCGTGCGCAATGCCTGACGGGGCGCGGAAGAATCGGGCGTCGTCATCATGGCAGCGCCCTGCGAGGCGGGACGTTTGGTGCGGACGCACGCCTTGACAGCGTGGGCCCGTGCTGTCCGGTGGGCGCCTACGCGGCATCGTCGCCCCCGTTGTTGGCCACCAGTCGCAGGTAGCTCGGCGGCTCGCAGTGACCCGGTCGCCGCTGACCGGAAGCCGAGCAGGGCTGATGATGCAGCGGTCCTATGTCGGCCGCCTCATAGAGGGTTGCGATCCGAAGCAGCTCCGCACCACGCCGCCTTGCGCATGCGGTTGCGAAGGTTGCGGTAGCCGGGCTGATCGAGCTTGGGGCGTCCCAGCGGCTCCAGCGCTCAAGCCGATCGCGGACCAGGCTCGGGCCATGGCGGTCGTTGTCGCGGCCCTGCAGGTGGGGGAGCCAGACCAGCGCGGTGCCGGCCCTGGCCTCGTGCGGGAAGCGGAAACCCGCATCGGCGCCTGTCCCGCCGTAGAACAGCCCGCGGGCATTGATGCCATCGACCGCCTGCCAGAAGTCACTCTGGGCGTGGTCGACCTCGGCCTGGCAGGCCGCAGCGATGGTAGCCGAGCTGCTTCTCGCGGATGATGGACAACGCCGTCAGCTGCTGATGCTTTCGGGCCACTCTCTACCCCCGCTTTCATCCCTAGGACTATGCGGACCGGGGAGAACGAGGGTGAACATACACGTAGGAAAGAGGGCGAACATCAAGCTGGCGGGCCAAAGGCAACCACCAAAAAACTCTTTTCGTTCCCCAGGTCGCGATTCTATCCATAGCCCCCCCAAAAAAGTGGCTCCCTCTCAATGAGCGACGATCCGCGGGTTTCCACAGGACACGCCGCAGTTTGCATGCAGAATGCCCCCGACGGGTTGGGAGAATGCCGTTCATCTACGAACTGAGCACATGGAGGCGAGCCTTCGCGCCGAGCGACTTGTTTCCGCCAATGGGCCTCGTGATGCGCCAGGAAGGCCTAGAGAAGGCGATGCGTCGGCCGCGGGAGGAAAGCCCTTTCACCGGTTGCCCGAGCCCACACGGCCTGATCGGGCTCCATGAGTGCTTCGGTTCTACGACGGCTGGTGGAGCTAGGCAGAGTGCGGCTCTCTCCGTCTTTCTTGATGCGGGATTTCCTCTACAGCGAGATCTCGTCAAGCTACGGCGTTCCAAACATGCCGGACGACCCGGACTTGGCGATCAACGTTGGCCGGCGTCTTTGCGAAAGTCTTCTCGAGCCCCTCAATACGACGTTCGGTCGGATCTCGATAAGGTCTCCCTTTTCGTTAGCGCTACTTCACACCCTAACGCGCTAACGCGCGCTTTCAGGGTTGCCGGCCCAGCCGGCAACCTGGTTTTGTTAGCAGATATCGCGCAGAAAGGTGCTGCCGCGCGATGGAACATGGGTCACATAGGGCCTTGTTCATGCCTTTTTCAGCGATCTGCAGCCGCCGTGCGCCCGGTGTACCAGAAGCCGAGAAGCAGGACGGCCGCCGTCGCGAGCTGGGCAAAGACGCCTTCTCGTGTTGGATAGATGCCGAGCAGCTCGATCCGGGGAACTCCCGGCGTGGGCCAAGCGTCGACCAGGCCGGCTTCCTGCAGCGCGGCCACTCCCTTGCCGGCGAGAACCACGGCCAGTACGGCGATCAGAATCGCGCTCAGTGAGAAGAACTGCGTGATCGGAAGGCGCTGGCTATAACTCAACAAAGCCCAGGCGAGAATCGCGAGCGCACCGGCGCCGGCTGCTCCACCCGCGATCACGGCGGGCCCGCTGCCCTCGCTCCACAGAGCGATGAAGAATAGGATGGTCTCGAACACTTCGCGATAGACGACCACGAAGGCGAGCAGCAGGAGCAGCCAAGCGGATCTGGCCGACAAGGCGCGCGAGAGCTTCTCGCGAACGTACCTCTGCCAGGCATCGGCGCGCGTCTTGCCATGCATCCACAAGCCAACCGAGACCAGGACCGCGGCGGCGAGCAGAGACCCGAATCCTTCGGTCAGCTCGCGGCTGGCGCCGCTGATCGAGACGAGCCAGGTCGCCGCCACCCAGGTGAGCCCGCCCGCCACCAGCGCCGCAATCCAGCCTCCATGCAACCAGGCGACGACTTCGCTGCGCTCCGCCTTGCGCAGGAAGGCGATCATCGCGACCACCACCAGCAGCGCTTCGACCCCCTCGCGCAGCAGGATGGTGAAGGCGGCGGCGAAGGTCGCGCTGCCGTCGGCTTGTTCCGGCGCAAGCGCCCGCTCGGCCAGGTCGAACAGCGCGCCGAGCCGTGCCGCCCGCTCGCGCAGCCCTTCGGCACTTTCGCCCTTGGTCATCGCGGCCCTGAAATCGAGCATCGCGGACTCAATGCGCACCATGAGAGCGTCATCCCGGGCCTTCAGGCTCGGCTCGACAGGCTCGAAGCCGTCGAGATAGGCGGAGAGCGCAAGATCGGTCGCCTTCTTGCGATCGCCCGCCTCGTAGGTCGCGACGCTTTCGGCCAGCTTCCGGCGCGCCAGCCCGAGAGTCCGGCCCGAACCCGACGTGACCGCTTCCGGATGCCGGCGCAGGTACGCCACGAGATCGCGCGCCTTATCGTCGCCCATGTCCTGGGCAAGCGCCGCCTGCGTGACCTGAGTGAGCGCCTGCAGGTTGGGGATCTTTGCGCGGAAGGCCGGATCGCCCTGCCAGAGTTGCTTGCCACGGTCGACGTCAGAGGCCGAGGAAGCGAGCGTGCCGACATGGAATGCGAGCGCCCAGCGATCGTCCGACGGAAGGTGGGCGAAGCTTGCCATCGCCGTGGCCTCGAGCCCCTGGTCGATGACCTGATAGAGCCCGAAAACGCTGCGAGCCCGGGCGCGCGCGGCATCGGTGAAGGCAACGGGCCGCGGGTTCAGCCCCTTCGCCGCCGGTCCGTCGCCGGCGCCGGTTGCACCGTGGCAGGAAGCACATTGCTCCGCATAGAGGGCGGCACTGCGTGCAAGGTCGGGGGTCTTCGCCGGCGCCAGCGGCATCGGATACGCGGCAAGCAGATCGTCTTTCAGGGTCTTTGCCAAACCAGCGAGCTCCGACGGCGGTACCTTCCGCGCGATGGCGGCCTGCAGGGCCTCGACGCGAGCAACGAGGGATCCCTGCGCGGGCTTGGCGGGCAGAGCGGCCAGTCGGTCCCGCACTTGCTGGGCGAACTCGACCATCTCTTCATATTCGGACTGGCTAATAGTGCGCCCATCGTCAGCGACGGCGCCGCCGTAATCGACGCCAAGGTAGTCGAGCAGGCGCCAGGCGACGGCAGCCCTTTGGTCGTCGGTCTGCGCCAGTGCAGACTCGGCCAGACCGCCGATCACTAAAAGCAGAAGCCCAGTGGCTACCCATCCAAAAGCCCGTCTCATTGGCCGCGCCTTGGATTGCGAATGATAATGCATATTAATCGCATCTTTTGGCAAAGGCGAGCCAGATTCAGGCGGAAGCGTGAACGGGGTCGGCGCCCGCAAGGCCGCCGCTCCAGTGCTTCACCTGAGCTCCACACGCCTTCGGGACGCGAGGTATGGTGGATCTTTACCTGGTGTGAATCGGTGCCAGCGGACGGAAAGCGGCCTTTCCGGCAGAGCAATGTTCCTGCGCCGTGAGATCTCAGTCGACACGCCTTCTATCGCGGAGAGAATGTAGCCTGTGGCAGCCGACAGAATCCTTGTGCTGGAACGTCGAGCGCCGCGTTAAACTTCGAGGACAGGTTCTGGAAAGCGATGAGACCGGTCAACTCTACGATGGCGTCGTCGCTCCAATGACTTTTCAGGCGACTCCGCAGATCGTCGTCGACTTGATTGAGCGTCATGGCTTCCGCGTATTCGAGAGCCAACCGCTCCTCGCTGTCGAACCGGGAGCTGTCCTGCCAGTCGGACACGGCGTCGACTTTTTCAATGGGCACGCCGCGTTTGGCGAGCGTCGCAGAGTTGATATCGACGCAGAAGGCGCAGTGATTGATCTGCGAGACCCGCACCGTGACCAGCGAACGCAGCGCCGGCGCAAGCGGTGATCTGCGTCGATCGAGGGCTCCATAGAGCAGGGCGACGCTTGCGAAGACCCACGGCGAGCGGCCCCAAAGGAGGCCCGGGTCGAGAACGCGCCCATAGGTTCGCCGCTGTTTCCAGAAGAACAGCCGGATAAACCAGGGATAGCTTCTGAGGGGCTTGGCCGTTACTGCAGTCATGGCGGAACCTCTCTCAGCGCATGACGGCGCCAGGATGCACCGTCGTCGACATCGGAAAGCGGCCGCAGCATCGCAACCTCCTTGTCCGCAAGATTGGCCACGGTGTCGGCAAGAGCGTGCTCGCTCGACCAGCGGACGTTCGCAAAGGGATCGATGAAATGCGGGCGACGGCGCAGCCCGACAAGCCAGTACCCACCGTCCGTGGCGGGCCCGAAAACCGCGTCCTTTGAGCCCAACGCGCGGAAAGCATCGGCAATGTCGGCCGCAGCAATACCTGGGATGTCGCTGCCTACGATGACCACCGGTCCTGGCGGCAGCCTTCTGACGACGGATGCCATCCGGCGCCCGAGGTCGCCACGACCTTGCGGTACGATGTGAAAGCCGTGCGGCCAGGGTCCTGATCGGTCCGGGGTGATTCCGAGCCAGGTCGTCCAACGCCTGTCGCGGCCAAGGCGACGCAGGATCAGCGAAACCATGAGTCGTTGGAAGCGAAGCGCGCCAACAGCTCCAATGTCCTTGGCCAGGCGCCGCTTTCCCGTCCCGAGCCGAGGATGCCTGGAAAAGATTACGAGATGTTGTTCTTGGTGCATTGTCAGCCATAGAACTTGACGATCAGCCGAGGCGGCACCCCCAGGAAGTAGAGCGACAGGCAAGTCAGGTTTCGGAGACTGCGCCGGATCCAGCCATTTCGGCGCCACCGTTCGGCGGAGGTGCGCGCCGCCGAGGGCAGAAGGGTCAGTCGTTCGCGGCCGATTCGGCGGACCAGGTGAACATCCTCCATCAGCGGCCAGGCAGGAAAACCGCCTAACGACCGATAGAAGTCGCGATGGATGAGCAGACCCTGATCGCCGTAGGGCAAACCCAAGGTCCTTACACGCCAGGAGACCACTCTCTCCAGGAGCCTCGCCTGCCACGATCTGTCGTCGAGCACGAAGCGAAAGACCGCGGCCCTTGTCGGATTGCGGGGATCGCCCGCGAATCTCTCTACGTCGGCGCGCCAGCCCGCCGTCAGCAGAGTGTCAGCGTGCAAGAACAGCAGCCAGGGCCCAGTGGCTGCCACCGCACCTGCCATGAGCTGGTGGCCTCGGCCTGCGGTGGCGGTGATTACGCGGGCACCGAACGTGTTTGCCACCTCGACAGTGCGGTCTGTTGAGCCGCCGTCCACCACGACAAGGTCATCGACAGCGCCGAGGGTCTGCAGCGTCCCTCTCAGCCGGCCCGCGGCGTTGAGCGTCGGAATGATCACGGAGAGGCTCATCGGTGCCACCGCTTCATCGCCCATCGGATGGCGATCGGCAGCAACGCAATAAGAGCCAGGCCGACCCGTAGGGCGATCATTTCCGGAGTGAAGACCTCGCTCAGCGGGGCCTCCGATCCGGCCCTGAAGTACAGTCCCAATCCATCTCCAATAGCCGCATAGGCCAGGGTACCCGGGATAATCCCAATTGCCGTCGCGGCGACAAATGGCGGGGTGTTCATCCCCAACAGAGCCGACGCAAGGTTGACGGCCCAGAACGGGAACACAGGCACCAGACGCAAGAGCAGGAGGTAATTGAAGGCGTTTCGCTCGAATCCTTCTGTCATGCGTGCCATGAAAGGACCGGCTCGCGCTCGAAGCAGGTCGCCAACGGCCACGCGCGCGATCAAAAAGATGACGATGGCACCTGCCGTTGCGCCCACCACGCTGAGCCCCGCTCCGATCCAAAGACCGAAGAGAAAGCCTCCGGCCATCGTTAAGAGCGCCCCGACTGGCAACGAGAGTCCGACGACAGCTGCATAGGTTACGATGAATGCCGCTGCGGACAGGGCTGGATGGCGTGCGACAAGAGCACGGAGCTCAACTTCGTTGTCGCGAAGGCTGTCCAAGGACAGATAGCGATTGAAGCCCAGGCCAAAGAAGGCAGCGAAAAGACCTGCAATGACCAGCAGGGGCAGAAGGCGTTTCAAGGTGACCGGGTTGCTCAACCGAATAATCCCAAGAATCGCACGATCGCCCTGGTTCGGCGGCTGAAGAGCATCGGCGAATAGAAGCTACCCGCAGCGTGCTTGCTGAGTTCGCTGAGAGTCGGATATGCCGCAATGATACTGGCAAGGCTGCCGATTCGCGCTCGCTGCGCGATCGTCAGCGCCCATGGCAGCATCAGTTCGCCGGCCCGCCGGCCGACGATCGTGGCCCCGAGGACGTAACCTCGTCGAGAGACGATTGCCTTGACGAAGCCACCGGTCGCCCCCTCGGTCTGTGCTCGGTCGCTTTCGCTGAAATCGACGCGCAGTACTCGGATGCCTGTTCCAAAAGCCTGCCGGGCCTGCGCCTCCGTCATGCCGACTTGAGCAAGCTCTGGGTCGGTATAGGTCACCCAGGGAAGCGCACGAAGATCGGTCTTGGCCGGAAGGCGGAATAGAGCGTTCCGTAGAATGATGCCCGCGTGATACCCCGCGACATGCGTGAACTGGTATCCGCCAACGGCGTCGCCTGCTGCGTAGATCCGTCGATTGGTGGTCCTCAGGCGACGGTCGACTTCGATGCCTTTGGCGCCAAACCGAACCCCGGCGGCCTCGAGGTCGAGACTGTCGAGATTGGGTTTGCGGCCGGCTGCGACGAGTAGATGCGAGCCGTCGATCGGCTTTTCATTTGTCCCTTCGCGGACGACCACTCTTGCGCCTCGGTCGCATCGCTCGATCCGCAAGATTTTCACGCTCTCAATCAGCGCGACACCCTCGGTCGTCAAGGCCCGGCGCACGACTTCTGCGGCTTCAGGATCGTCTTTTGGGAGCATCGGTCCGAGGTCGAGGACCGTCACTTTCGCTCCCAGTCGCCGATGCGCCTGCGCCATTTCGCAACCGATCGGACCGGCTCCAATGATGATGAGATGGTCTGGGAGGAAAGTGTTGTCGAAGAGCGTCTCGTTCGTGAGATATGGGACGGCATCCAGCCCCGGGATTTGAGGGATCGCGGGTTGGCTGCCGGTCGCAATAACGAAGCGCCGAGCCCTTATATGCCTGCCGGCCGCTTCGACCGTCCGATCATCGATGAAACGGGCGCGTCCCTTCAGGACAGTGCAGCCCAGCGCGGTGAAACGTTCCACTGAATCATGCGGCGCAATAGCGCTGATGACTCGATGAACATAGTCGCGAACAAGTGAGAAATCGACGCGCGGTTCTGACGTGCTCAGCCCGTATCGGGTCGCCTCCCGGACGACCTGTGCTGCGTTGGCGCAGGCGAGCAGCGATTTCGAAGGAACACAGCCAGTATTGAGGCATTCTCCTCCCATGCGGCTGGCTTCGATCAGGATGGTTCGCGCTCCCATCTGCGCCGCGCCGGCAGCGACCGACAAGCCGGCCGACCCGCCGCCCACCACGCAGATATCAGCCTTGAGGACTTGGCCGTCCATTGGCTTGGCGCTCCTTGCCCGAGGCTCTCGTTAGGGCGTCGTGCATCGAGGCGAGCGGCTTGCGACAGCCGCGCCGCCGTGCGCTACCACAACCCATATGCCGATCACTACCGGGCGACATCTCATCTGCGTCTCCCTTTTCCCGCCGAAGCTGGGACCTTCAAGACTCGTTACCGTCGCCTGTCGTTGCCGGTTGGCGTGTAGAGCCAGCACCGGACGGGCGAGCATCGTGCGTCTCACCGGTGCGCGCTGCAAGACGCGCCGCCGAGCACGCAAAACTGGGCACAATAGCGATGATTGAGTCTGACCGGCCGGGCCGCCTCCGCCAGAGTCGCTCCGAGCTCGAAGGCACTGTCATACGGCAGCAACGTGCAGGAGACGACGCAAGGCTGATCTGCGCCTTTGCGCTTCACGACCATCCGGGAGTTGGCACACATGACGGCGTCCGGGCTCTTCCCCAGAATGCCCCAGCACTGCTCGGTGATCTCGGGAACGTCATCGTTCGCTGTCATCTCGGGGAAGAGCACCAGACGAACAGGATCCTCGGCATCGATGGCGAGCCCGAGCTCGGCGAACAAGGCGCGGTAGCCGGCGCGCGTTGTAGCCTCGTCTTCTTGCCAGACTGTGCGGCCGGCAATGGACACGTCAAAGCCGTTCCTTGCGAGCCACAGCAGACCGTCGATTGTCCTCGTCCAGGTGCGAGGTCCCCTCAGCTTCTCGTGCCCTTCCTGGTCATAGTGATCCAATGACACCCGGAGGGAGAGCTGACCGGGAAAACGCCGGTTGAGGTCGCGCAGCGGTTCCATATGCCGCTGCATGGGCCTCATGGCATTCGTCAACACGAGCACCCTGAAGCTGGCGACGAGGCTGTCTTCAATCATGCCGAGGATGTCAGGATTCATGAACGGCTCGCCGCCGGTGAAACCGATCTCGACCGGACGTGGATCGCGGCCCGCGGCTTCCGCAAGAAACCGTCGGACTTCCGACCGCGTCAGATACACCAGCCGATCGTTCTTCGGAGTCGATTCGATATAACAATTCTCGCAGGCAAGATTGCAGAGAGTGCCGGTGTTGAACCATACGGCGTCGAGCCTCTTGAGCTGCACGCTCGCGCGCTTCTCGCGGGAGGCTGTGACCTCGGGATCGCTGAACTTGATGCCTGCTCGGTGGGCATCTGGCACCATTGCAGGCCAATAGCCGGATGCGCCGTCCCAACGCACGGCGCCGGCGGAAATCGCCCGACCCCTGAGGCGCAGTTCCGCGGCCGGCAATACATCGCAGCTCGGCCACAATCCCGTTTCCAGCGCTACGGCGTATCCCTCGGGCAGGCCGCGTGCGCGGACCTTCTTCGCAGCGGACGCGGCATCGTAGTCAAGAGCTTCGGCGTGGATTTCGATGCCGTTGTCGGTCGGGATGAGGAGGCTGTACCAGCCCCTCCGGGTGCCGTCGTTGGCCGGCATGCCGATCGCACCCGCATTGTGCCAGAGTTTGCCGGCGACAGCCTGAGTGAAGGGAATGCCGGAATGGCCCCCGATAACGCCGTCGCAGCCAGCGAGCGCGATCTGCCGGTTCTTGTCCGACCAGGGCGTGGAGCCGAAGATGAAGCGGTTAATGCTGTCAACTGATGCATGCACGACGGCCAGGCGACGACCGCTTAGCAGGAGGTCGATCCGCCGCGGAAGCGATCTCATCCATTCCCGCTGCCCCTCGGTTATTGCCGTATTGGCATGGGCATACCACGCGGCGGACAGTTGATCGCAAGCCGTACCATCAGCGAAGCCACAGCCACAATCATCCTTGTTCCACCCGAGCGATTCCTCGCAGTTGCCCATTACCACGTGAATGCCCCAATCGCGGATCAGGGCCACGGTTTCCCTGGCATCGGCGCAATAGGCGACGACGTCGCCGGTGCAGATCGTATGCTCGGGCCGTATCCCCAGTCGCGCGGCCTCAGCGCGAAGGGCGTGCGTAGCTTCGAGATTGCTATAGGCGCCGCCAAAGACGAGCACGGGACTTGCGGCCGCAAGCATCGAAAACGACTCGTCACCAATACCCATCGTCGCCGTTCTCGGCTTCCCTTCGTGCCAGACATCGCCATGCATGATCATCGACACTCCAACCAACAGTACCAAGTAGTGATTCGTCGGATAGGGCAGAAAGGTTTCACGCCCGGAAAGATTCTGCCGGATCGGTAACTTTCCAACGTGTGCCGACGAATACGAACGCGAGCGACGTCGATTGCACAACGTTAGGGGAGCCGAGACAGTCCATGAAGGCGCGCGAAAATTCCGATCCGGCGCGTGCAGCCAGTTTGCCCGCGCTATCGGTGCTGGACCGCTTGACTTGGCGGCCGATCCATACGCGCATCACGCTCGTGCTTGGGCTTGGCTGGATGCTGGACGCCTTCGAGGTCAGCGTCGTGGGAAGTGTTCTCGGCGTATTGCAGAACTTGTGGCATACGACGGCAGAGCAGACCTCTCTGCTCGTCTCGGCCTGGCTCGTCGGCATTCTGATCGGTGCGCTGCTCTTCGGGTATTGCGCTGACCGCTTCGGCCGCCGGCGACTCTTCATCCTGACGCTACTGGTTTATTCGGGCTTCACCGTTTTGTCGGCCCTGTCGCCGGGCTTCTACGCCTTTGCGATCTTCCGCTTCCTGACCGCGATCGGCGTCGGCGCTGAGTACTCGGCGGTCAATGCCGCTATTGGCGAACTGATCCCAGCCCGCTACCGAGGCCGGGCGGGAGCCACCGTGATGAATTTCTGGCCATTGGGCTCGATTCTGGCCGGAATTGTGACGCTCTACTTCATCAACGTATTGCCGGCCTCCATCGGCTGGCGCTTCGCTTTCGCGCTCGGGGCAATTATCGCGCTCTTCAGCATCTGGGCCCGCAAAGCGCTGCCCGAATCGCCGCGTTGGCTTGCCGAGCGTGGACAACATGAAGCGGCCGTGGCCGTGTCAGCCCAGATCGCAGGAGAGAGCATCGCAGCCCATTTGCCATCTGAGAGGCCCGCCGCTGCGAGCGCTCCCGGCTTCATCGCTCAACTGCGCGAGCTCGCCAGCCGTCACTTTGGCAGGTTGGCGCTCGGCTGCCTGCTCGATTTCTCGGAGGCAGCCGGGTACTACGGATTGTTCGCGCTTCTGCCGTTGGTGGTGCTGCCGCACCTCCACGTCGCGGATGAGGTGGTTCCGTGGTTTTTCATCATTGGCAATCTCGGCGCTGCCGTCGGCGGCCTCATTGCCGCTGCCGTCCTCGACAAGGCGGGGCGTAAGATCACGGTGACGGTTTTTTATCTTCTAGCGGCTGCGTCGATGATGGCTCTGGGTCGTGCCACGCTCAGCGAAAGCGCTGCCGGCGTTCTCCTCGCTTTCACTGTCGCCAATCTCTGTGCGACGGGGAGCTGGATCGCGGCCTACCCGACCTTTTCGGAGCTGTTCCCAACACGCATCCGGGCCACGGGAATCGGCTTCTCGGTCGGGTTCGGGCGCATCGGCGCTGCGATAGCGCCACCGCTGCTTGTTAGCGTGGCGCACCACATGTCAATAACCGCTGCATTTGGCGTTCTCGCGTCCTTCTGGCTCATTGGCGTCGTCGCAATGATCCCCTGGTCGATCTGGGGTACGGAGGGCAAGAACCAGCCGCTCGAAGTGCTCGCAGGTGACTGAGCGGCTCCGCCGCGCTCTTCTGGCGCCAACGCCAGATCGGACGCTGCCGGACGAATGGCAAGGCCAGGATCGCATGATGTACTCGGCGTATCGCAGTTGGTTGCGGGGGATGCGAACTTACGACCGCCCCCGGGTCCAGGAAACGCATCGGGCGCATTCATGCAAGGCGCCTGCCATTCCATTGGCTGATCATGACACTCAGAGCATATAGCCGATATCCGACGCGGCGGTAGGGTATCCGAAGATCGTACTCTTGAGATGTTGCGAGGTCAGGCCATGATGAATTGCCAAGGCGAAGACGTTGATCACTTCGTCGGCGTGCGGACCGATTAGATGTGCACCGAGAATTCGGCCGCTGCCCTGCTCGACAATGACCTTGAACCCGGAAGCGTCCTCGGCCACCCGTCGCGCCGTGTACCAATCCGCCGTCTTTTCGTGCTTCACTTGAATGCGCAGGCCCTTTTCGCGCGCTTCCGCCTCGAGCATCCCCACCCGGGCGATCGGGGGGATTGTGAACGCGACACTCGGCACGCCCAGGTAGTTCGACTTCTCGTGATTGCCGTTCAGCATGTTCGCCGCGGCGACCCTGCCATCGTCGCCCGCGACCGGCGTCAGTGGCGGCCCGATCCCGGCCGCGTCGCCCGCCGCATAGACGGCCGGGTTCGAAGTGCTCTGAAGGAACGCGTTGAGCTTGAGCCGCTGCTTGTGGCAGTCAATTCTGGCGGCCGCGAGGTTCAGCGCATCGAGATCCGGCACGCGGCCGGCCGCATGCACGACGAGGTCGGCCTCAACAGTCTGGCGCTTGTCGCCGGACGCGGCGCGAACCTTAAAGCCGCCGAAAGTCTTCTCGACCCCTTCGACACGCGTGCTCATCCGGAGATCGATGCCGATCTCGCGTGATTTCGTCATCAGCAGGTCGACGAGATCGGGATCGAATGGCGTCAGCATGCGGTCGGCGAATTCCAGCACGGTGACCTTTGCCCCGGCGCGCGCCGCGATGTGCGAGAATTCGGCGGCGATGTAGCCGCCGCCCACCAGCACAATCCGTTTCGGCAGGGCGTCGAGCTCGAGGAAGTCGGTGCTGGTCACCAAATGGTTCTCCCCAGGGATGTCGAGGCGCATCGGCACAGCACCCGTGGCGATGAGGACCAAGCGAGCCTCTAGCCCTACGCCCGCGACCTCGACCGTGCGTGGGCCAGTGAACCGGGCGCGGCCGTGGTATGCGTCGATGCCGCTCGTGGCGAAGCTCTTCTCCTTCATCGCCGGGACCGGCCCGGTGAAGCTGCGCTTGAAGGCGATCAGCTCTTGCCATCTGATCAACGGCTGGCCGCCCTCGATGCCTCTGCCGCGCATGCGCCAGGCATGGTCGACCGCCTCGGCGGCGCCCACCAGTACCTTCTTCGGATCGCAGCCGCGCAGCGCGCAAGTGCCGCCGAACGGCAGGTGATCGATCACAGCCACACGCCATCCAGCGGAACGACATCGCGAGGCCGCGATGGAAGCCGCGGTACCTGTTCCGATCACGACGAGATCATATGTCTTGGCCATATTCCCACGCCTCCAACGTCAAACCTGCCGGGCGCAGGATGGGCTGCCGGACGCGACAGCGTGCCTCCAAATCACCCCGTGCGGCATGGAACGGATATCCGTTCCAGCGACTTGCCGAGCGCCTCGAGAACTCCACCCGGCATGTAAACGCGCACCGACCTACGGCGGCTCCAAGTGCTCGTCGGAGCCTGCGCCATCTTGTCTAAGGCGATGACGCCGAGTTCTCCGTCCCCACGAATATCGCCTCACGGACGCCGAAGTTGCCCGCTTCGTAGCCAGACGTTCAGAAGGCTCGCAACGACGAGGCCGGCGATGCCAATTCCCGCGAAAAGGCCGCTCGGGTTCACCCCGACGGCAACGAAGGTGACCATCGCGCTGAGACCGCCAAGAAGCAGAGCCCAAGGTCGATGATGATGATGCATCCCGAGGAACAGGCCGATCAGCGCGGCAATCAGAAATGCAATTAGAAGCGGCACGAGGACCGCATCATTGATCAGGAATCCAAGCCCGACCGCCGAAAGGATCGACAACAGCGCGGGAAAGCCGAGGCAACAAAGCGCGGCAAACAGCGACCCGCCAATGCCGACTTTGTCGAGATGGCGTCTCCAGAATCCGCCTGCCTCATCCCGTCTTTCGCCGGTGGCCATGTGCAATTTCCGGTCCGGATGCACCAATTCTTGCGGATGCGCGTATGGGCGACACTACGAGACCCGACCGCCGCGATGGCCAAGGACCGCTTTGGCGCAAACCTTGGCGGCAATTGGTGCTCCCACTAGAGGGCCCAGGATCATATGCCATGGCTCGCTCCTATCCCGCACAGCAGGACAGCTTGGCGACGTCCTTCGTAAAGGTCTGAGCCGCAAGCTTCAGCCCCTCGACCGTCGTGAGATAGGGGAAAATCGTTTCAGCGAGCGCCTCGACCGTCATCCCGGACTTGATCGCAAGGGCCGCCGTCTGGATGCTGTCCGCTCCTTCAGGAGCGAGGACATGGGCCCCGAGCAGCTTTCGGCTCGCTCCATCTGCCACCAGCTTAATCAGGCCGCGCGTGTCGCGTGCGGCAAGGGCGCGCGACACATTGTCGAGCGTGAGGACCGACGTTCGCACATCGTGGCCAAGCGTACGCGCCCGTGCTTCCGTGAGACCCACGCTCGCGACTTGCGGATCGGTAAACACGACCGCGGGCATGACGGTGCTGTCGTAGCGCAGGCTGTTGCCATTCAAGGCGTTCCTGGCCGCTAGCTTGGCGCCGTAGGCCGCCATGTAGACGAACTGATCCCGGCCCGTCACGTCGCCCGCGGCATAGACACCCGACCGCGAGGTGCGCATCCGGTCGTCCACGATGATAGCGCGCGATGCGTCCTGGGCGATGCCCATGTCGCTGAGGCCGAGGCCTTCAGTGTTCGGTGTACGGCCGGTCGCAACGAGAAGGCGATCGGCGGTAATCGTTTCCGGATGTCCGTCTCGGGTCAGCGCGAGCATCACGCCGCCGTCGGTCCTGCTCACCGATCGGTAAGTCACGCCATTGACGATCCGGATTCCCTCGCTGGCCAGATAGCCGGCCAAGGCCTGGCCGATTTCAGGCTCGGCTTCGGGCAAGAGGCGACTGCGGAAGACTAGTGTCACGGCCACGCCCGCGCGGGCGAACATCTGCGCGAGCTCGGCTCCCACATAGCCGCCACCAAGCACCATCATCGAGCACGGCAGCTCGGTGAGCGCCAGCGCTGACGTGCTGTCGAGAAACTCGACGGTTTCGATCCCGGGGATCTGTGGAACGCTGGGCCGCGCCCCAGTTGCGACGACGACGCGGTCCGACTTGAGCAGCTTCCCGCCAGCCTCGACGCCGCCGTCGACAAGTCGCGCAGCGCCTTCGTAGTAGGTGACGTTGTTGTATTCGGGCAGCAAATCGACGTACTTCGCCTGCCGCAAACCGGAAACAAGGGCGTCCTTCTGCGCTGCCACCCTTGACCAATTCGATACGCGGCCGTGGCTTTCGACGCCGGCAAAGCGCTCGGATGCAATACTCGCCTGGTGCACCGCTTCTGTTGCTCGAATGAGCGCCTTCGACGGTATGCAACCGACATTGACGCATGTTCCGCCGATCGTGCCATGCCCAACGAGTGCGACTTGCGCGCCCTCTTCAGCGGCAGCGATCGCCGCCGAGAACCCGGCCGAGCCAGCGCCTACGACGACGAGGTCGTAGCGGCCATTCGCATTCTTGAGCGGTGGCGCGCAGCAGTCGCTCATGTCGTCGCCTTCCTCATCCTACTGTTCGACGCGCGAAGGATAGCCCGCGTTGGTGGTCGCCGCGATGAGCGCCGCCGTGTCGGCACGGCTGTCGTCGAAGCGCACCCTGGCAATGGCTGCGTCTTCCTTTTGCGTGATCTGGACATCGAGCACGCCGGGCACGCGATTGAGGGCGCGCTTGACGATCGGACCACACAGTTCGCAGGTGGCATTGGCGACGTTGAGCGTGACGGTTCGCTCGGCGGCTGCGGCCATGTTGGTCGACAGCAGGGCTGCGGCGAGCGCGGCAAGCGGTAGAATCTTCATTGACGATCTCCGTGGTTGGTTAGCTATCGAGAAAGAAGCGAGCGGCGTAGGGAAAGCCCACAGCAACGACGACAACGATTGTCGCGATCCATAGGCCGATCCTGGTCAGTCGACGGGAGGACGGCCGAGCGCAGTAGGAGCCCTCGACGCATTTGGCCGTTCTGGGCTTGCGATAGACGAAGTAGAAGCCCGTCCCGAGACAGCCGGCCGCAAGCACGATAAACAGAGGCTGATAAGGCTTGAGCGCCGTGAGGTTGCCGATCCAGGCACCGCTGACGCCAGCGAAGAACAGACCAAACGGCACGACACAGCACGTGGCGGCTCCCAGCGCGGCCAGAATGCCGCCAACCGACAACAGTGTTGTCTTGTCGCCGAATTGCGAGCGCGACGACGTCAGATCGGCGCTTCGCAATTCCCGCTCCTCGGTCTGGATGGCCATTGAACCCTTGTCCTCTTCTGACTAAGTGTGAAGATAGGGTCTGTAGCCACTACAGGCTCAAGGAGGGTACTTTGCACGAAACCGTGAGGCCACCATGAAGGTCGCGGAAGGTCTGTCGATCGGATCGCTGTCGCAGCAGATCGGCGTGAACATCGAGACGATCAGGTACTACGAGAAGATCGGGGTCATGCCAAGACCTGGACGGAGCGCGGGAGGATACCGCGTCTATGGCCCGGAGCATGTGAAGAGACTGCATTTCATACGTCGCGGCCGGGAGCTGGGCTTCAGCCTGGACGAGTTGCGCGGCTTGCTCCGCCTGGTCGACGGCCATTCCTATACCTGCGCAGAAGTGCATGCGCTCACCGTCGAGCATCTCGAGGACATCCGGCAAAAGATCGCGGATCTCAAGAGCTTAAAGCGCGTGATGTCGAATATGGCCGCAAGCTGCACGCGCGATCAGATCCCCGAATGCCCTGTGATCGATGCGCTCTACAAAATGCCGCCCGTTCGACCTCCAGGCTCGCCCGCTCCTGCGCGCCGCGCCCCTTCCGGCTAGCTGCCGCCACGAAGGCCCGCCATCATGGCGCATCCAAGTCACGCCTATTTGACAATTCCTGACCGCTTTGCCGGGGTGCGTCTCTTGAACCTGTAGCTACTCCAGTCACTACGTCATCGGCCTAGTCGCCGGCTTCACGAAATCTTCCCAGGCCCAAGCTAAACTACGCGCCCAAACCTCCCGCGGCTTCAACCCCGCTGCCAGACGTGGCACCGCCGCTTGCGACCGACGACCAGACCAATCCATGCTCCGACCCGGACCATGCCCATTTCCGGTGCTGAGCGACGCCGGAAGGCCGAATATGTTGCGACCACAGGGCTACCACTTCGCAGCGTCGAATTCGTCGATCCGCAAGGCAGCGCGCAAATCGGCGGTCTGCGCCGCCTTCGGCGGCTCGAGCGGAATTCCCGTGGCGTCGGCGATCCTCGTGATCCCGTCAAAGCCGGCAATCACAGCTGCGGCGTCTACCACGGCCTTCTCGCCAAGCGACCGGACGAGCGCTACCCGTGCCGCATTGAGAGGCTTCGTCTCCCGTTCGATCGCGGCTTCGGCAAATGCGACGAGCTCGTGCGCATGCGGAACACCAACGTCGGTCGTTCCATCCATGATTCCGGCGAAGTCATATTGTTGGCTGTTGTGCTCGCCGCTCGCACGGAGCAGGGCCGCATGGCTGGCCGTTCAATAGACGCACTGGTTGAGAGCGGCCACGCGAGCAGCGAGCATCTCCATCTGGGCGTGGGATATGGCTCGATACTCATGGCCAAAGTCGCGCATCGCTGGCGCTGGCAGGTACATGATCTCAAACATGTCCCACCAGTGAATCATGGCGTTGGGAACCAGGCTGAGCGCTCTGTGAACGTTGCCGCCACCGCGTTCGCGCGGCCCCGGGTGCTCGCGATAGAGATCGGGATCCTCTGCGGTGCGGTCCTCGGGGGCCAGCGTCGGCATCCAGGCGAGCCCAGGCTTGACTCCTTGCGGCCTACGGCGCGGCGGCTTTCCTGGCCGCGCTCGCGGCAGCGAAAGAGGCGAAAGACCAACGGCTCGGCGGAAAGTGTCCGTCGCGATGGCGACGGCTACGACTGACAACAGCTCCACATATTGCTCGTCGGAAAGTCCGGCCGCGACCAGCGACCGGTACCAGCCGGCACCCAGGCGACCGGAGTCTGTTCGGATGCGGTGAATCGCCTCGACGACCGGTGGCGGCAGGTCGACGGCATTGTCATGTCGGCCGGACACCATGGCTGGGGAAACCGCATGCTTGCGTGCGCGACAAAGCTCACAATGAATCGCTTGTCGCGTCTCGGCAGCGATCGCGATGCGCTCTTCTCCGGTCCACCAAGTGCCGGCTCCACCGATGTTGTGCCAGGCGGTATCGAGCGCTCGAGCCAGGTCGGGGCGAATCTGAGGACCGATAGCCGTACTCTGCGTCGTTGTCGCCACAATCATTCTCCCTGATCCTGTCGCCGTAAGCTTTTGTTCTCAACAACACCAAGCGCACACTTCCCCGCCATCCTTCGTTCGGCGAAGACCAAAGGTTACAGCGGGTGAGCCTTCTTGAAGTTTTATGCTCACGCTCGCCGTCGGGCTTCAATCACGACTTGAATACTTACGCCGCTCCCGTCAACGATGTCGCCTGACGCTATCCTTTAGGTTCATTGGATAGGTATGCGTTGCGTGACTGTCCGACGAGTTCGGAAACACGACTATCGGCGAGACCGACTTGGGAGCACGACATGGCAAATCGACTGAATGCCGGCGACATCTTTCCGGAGCTCTCTTTGACGCTTGTCGGCGGAAAGTCGATTCGCTTTCCCAGTGAACTGGACGGGCGGTACCGCATTGCCTTGTTCTATCGAGGACATTGGTGACCCTATTGTCGCCGGCAGTTGGCCGACCTGCAACGCAACCTCGATAAGCTGAAGGAACTGGACGCGAGCGTCATAGCTGCCAGCGTGGATTCCGAAGACAAGACACACGAGCTGGCGGCATCGTTGTCCTTGACCTACCCGCTGGCTTGGGGCGTTACGCGGCAGACGGCCGATGCGATCGGTGCCTGGTGGGAACCCACGCGCAACTTCGTCCAGCCGGCGGAATTCATCGTGGGGCCTGACGGCAAGGTGGTTTCCTCGACCTACAGTTCTGGGCCGATCGGCAGAGTTGAGCCCGCGGACATGGTGTCTCTGATCGGCTTCTACGAGCAACGCAGAACGTCCGGCTCTTGACCAGAGTAAGGTCCTCGCTCCCGACGTAATAGGGTCAGGCGTGCCATCGGATCGTGCGTTGGCGCGATCTCTTCAGCCATCTGCAAGGTTCACGTTACATGGGTGAACCTTGCAGAAGCCGCCACCGTGGCCGATTTCGGCGTTCGACTCTTCTACACGACAGACGCAAGGTCGCTGATCGTCGTACGGCAGGTCGGGAGCGTTACGTGCTTATCGCACTGAACGCCATGCCAGGTCGGTGGCTAATGCGATGGCGTCCCTTCGCCGGCTTCATAGGACGGTATGAGAACCGTTCTCGGTCGAAGCGCCTGGCAAGGGCGCGACTTTGGACCGGAGCCTCGGCGTCGCCAGCAGCACAAAGGAACAAGCGCATCGGAGGTAGGCGGACGAGCGAAAAAGATCTTGGTTCGCGTCTGTAACCTTTGCGGACGCTTCGGACGAATAAGGAAAAGGCAGGTGCAATGCTCGTCGGGGAGGAGGCCTTTTGTGAACAAGCGCATACTCGTCGCGCACGGCCAACGGCGGCAAGGCGCTGTAAACGACAACCTCCGCGTTCGCGGTCTGTCTGAGCATCGTCAAAAAGGGCTCTACCCAATGAACATTTTGATAACAATCTTCTATGACTGGTCGAGGCTCGTGGCGAGCTACCTCACGTGGTTAGCACCTCTCGCAGTCCGCATCGTGGTCGGCTGGGTATTCCTGTGGAGCGGCTGGGCGAAGCTGCACATGCTGCCGCGCATGATCGAGAACTTCAGAGGATGGGGCATTCCTCTGCCTGAGGTGCTCACGCCATTCGTCTCCGGGATGGAATTCCTGGGCGGCCTGTTCTTGCTGATTGGGCTACTCACCCGATTCATGTCGGTGCCGATGATGGTGATCATGGTGGTGGCCATCATTTCCGCAAAATGGGCCGACGTCGATTCGCTCGAAACTCTGCTCGGCTTCGAGGAAGTGTCCTACTTCGTGATGTTTGCCTGGCTTGGCATCGCCGGTCCTGGCCCGGTTTCGCTCGACCATCTGATCCTGAAGAAGTTCCGCAGCGATCATCCGCCCTCGAACTATGGCGCGTGAGCACCGCGGCGCGAGAGGTGACGTTACAAAATCGAACAGTGCATAGAAGCCATAGCGTTTAGAGCGGCCCAGAACGTCCCCCCGACCCCACTGGGCCGCCGGCGCCGTCGCGATGGCCCCCCAACCACCTCGACGGCGCCTCCTTTTGGGACACAAGCCGTATGTCCGGTGAGAGGAAGCATCCGCTTAATCTCGACCAGCGATGGGACTCGGAATCGCGTTCCGCCGCCGGCGTTCACTTGCTCGGCAGGGACAATTACCCGTGCCCGAAAAGGGGGCGCGGCGATTATCCGCTCCCTCCCGGAGCGCCTTGCGAACGGCAGCTCGTGCCAGTCTCAGGGAGCTGCCGCGACTCGCTCCGCATATTCCCGCTGACGTGCTCCTTGCGACGCCGGCCCTATTCCGGCCGCGCAATGAGCTGATGATGGGCGTCCACACCGATGCGGCCACGCTCAACTCCATGAGCCTGACTGTCGCTGTGATAGACCAGCAGTACGGCGTTTGCGTGCGTGGGGACATGCGGCGGCATCAGGCTGACTCTGGCGCTGCCGTCGGGTTGAGCAACGAATGAATTGGATTGGCCGGTGCCATCCATTGGTGTGAAGCCTACCGGCTTCTGGTCGAAATGATTCTCGAACAGGCTGTAGGTGCCACCCGGCTTCAGACCGGTGAACGACGCGTCTAGCCGAACCTTTCCGGTCTGTTCGGAAATCGTCACAACGCCCTTCGCAGCAAGCCACGTCTTCAGATCAAAGCCAAGCGGCTTGTTCTCCGCCGTGAATAGAGCAGACGTCGGAGTATCCTGATCGATGAAGGGCGGGCGGACACCGGCGACATGCTTGATCCCTTGCGGACCGACTCCTTCCGGCGCGGCTGAATCACGAACGAAGACATGCGGATCGAGCACCTTGGGCAGCTTCATCTCGCCCGAGAAGAACGTGGCGTGCGTGACGAAGTCCATTTTGAGCGGGGATGCCGCACGCGCGAAGGTGGTTGCACCGGCAAGCGCAGTAGCGAGCGACCAGCCGAGGATCGCCCGACGGGAGGTGAGAGTGCTCATCGTTCTTCCTTTCCAGGTTTGTTCGCGTGCCACAGGCATCAGGCCTAGAAGCGCGTTGTCAGCGCGGTGAGCCATGCGGGCGAAAGATCGACCGCCAGAGCTTCGAGACGCTTGTCGAAGCCGGTAAGTATGAGCGTTCCCAAGGTCGCCAGAACAGCGCCCAGAACGAATTTGGCGCCGGCGCCCGTGGTCATCAGACGGCCACGAACGCGCAACATGGTCTCACGTGAGAGTGTTCCTAGCACCATAAGTGGCAGCGACGCGCCGATGCCGAATACCAGCATAGTGACGGCGACCTGGTCGAGCCTTTCACCTTGGGCGGCCAAAACCGACGCCGCCCCTAATGTCGGCCCGGCACAAGGAGCCCAAACGACACCGAGCAACAGCCCGACGGCGAATTGTCCGGACAGACCGGCTCTGGCCCCGCCGCCGAAATGGCTCTCGGCCCAACTGCCGATGGGTCCTGTCGCCGACGCCAACCTCAACTGGAAGTGCGGCACGAGGAGGATGAGGCCCATACCCAGCATGAGCGCAGCGCATACGCCGCGGAATACGCCACCGTCGAGGCCGATGGCATACCCAACAGTGGCCACGAACAGGCCGATCGCGGTGAACGAGAGGGCAAGGCCTGCTGAAAGGGCGGCCGGCCCCAACCTGTGCTGCGAAAGTGCCGCCCCCAAGACCAGCGGGATCAGGGGCAGAACGCAGGGCGACAAGGTCGAGAGGAGCCCTGCCAGCAGCGCGAGTCCGATAGTCGCCAACACTGGAGCTCCTAGAGAGACTTGTCGAGCTGGGCCTCAATGGCCGCGGTATTTGTGTTGCCGGTCGATCGTTCGACTTCCTTAGCGCCCTTGAATGAGATCAAGGTGCTCTGCATCGAAACACCGAACTTCCTTAGCAAGTCCTTCTGACTGTCGAAGTCGATCTTGAAAACGACCAGATCCTTGAACTTGGGCTTTGCCAAAAGCTCGCCAAGGATCGGCGCCTGAGCCTTACAGGTTGGGCACCACGGTGCCATCACCTCGACGAGGATCGACTTTCCGGCGCCTTGCGCTCCCTCGAACTCCTTGAGGTCGAAGCCTTTTGCGTCGAAGGCTGCTACGGCACTCGACGCCGCCGTCCCCATGAACACGATTGCCGCCCTCAGCAGCCAACGCCGGTCGACCATGCTCCGCTCCCAAATTCGATAGGGCACCATCGCAGGTGCCACAGACGGAAGTTCGGACAGATGTGCGGGAAAGTTACACGGCGCACTGAAAATTCTGTATTTCGATGCACGAGCCCTCCTGCAGCCTGCGAGATGCCATCACAAGGTTGCTGGGAACTCGAAAGTGAATCCGGGATCTTCAGCCTTCCACGGCAAGGCGAGCTATCAGGACTTCGCTCGGGAGTCGTCCGACGAAGTACGGTCGAAAGATTTCGCAATCCTCATCCGAAACGAAACCGCGCCATAGGTCGCGACACAGTAGGGGACGGCGAAGGTCAAAAGCACTTTCGTAAAATCGACTCGGCCCGCCCCGAAGAGCACATCTCCCTGATTGATCAGGTTGAGAATGCTGCCGACAATCGCAGCCACCGCCATCGAGCGGCGCGGAACACCGTCGCTGATACAGCAATGCCAAATCATGGCGACCCGAGACACCCACGAATCGCCTGCGCGCACCGTGCTCAATACGAAAGGCGATGGCGCCAACGCACCAGTCGCCGCCCCAATATGGCGCTGAAGGTGGTCAGCAGGACGACAGTCCCGACCTGCCATACAATTACCATCAGACTTGCATCCTGCTGGTGCGACAGGCGAAGGCCGAAGTCAGCGAGCGCGCTGGCGGCCAGCCCACCCAATCCGACCGAGAGGACCGGCGCCATCGGCGCTCCTCGGCGCAGCATGAGAGCCATCGCAACCCCGGGAACCAAGCCAATCATCACGATGCCTGGCAGGCACGCCCAGTCCGTCTGGAATGCCAAACCTTGTGGGCCTGCCGAAAGAAATTCCTGAAGGCATCCCACGCTGAGCGTTCCAAGCCAGACCAACAAGGGCAGTACCGGCGCGGCACGCTCCCACATCGGTCGCCCAGGCACGCCGGCGCAGAATGCCGCCATCGCCGCGCTCAGCGCCACTGCCAGCGCTGCGCCTTGCTCGACGATCCAGCCTTGCTCCTGGAACTTGGTAGCCAAGTCAGGCCGCAGACCCATCAGTGCCACGACGAGGGCGATCCACGGCAGCGACACCGCGATCCAGACGACCAAACGAACAACTGGCGGCCTGAGGCGCCGGGTCGGCGTTTCGGAGTCCGCAGCCAACGTGCTTATCAGGTTTTCCGTCTTCATGATCATCGTCTGGTCAGTACAGCGCGTAGTGTCCTCATTGCCCGGTGCATCGAAACCTTCAATGCCGCGACCGACATGCCACTGACGTCCGACGCCTCCTTGAGTGACATTTCCTTGATCCGCAATAATTCGACGGCCTTCCGCTGACCGGCCGGCAGTCGCGCCAGCGCCTCGGTCAGGGCTTCCGCGTCCGCCATTCGATCTACCAGTTCCTTCGTTTCCTCCCCGGAAAAGGTTTCAGGAAGAACCTCAACGGCGACCTCGCCTCGCGCGCGCCGCACCTGCCGCCGCTGGACGTCAGCGAGCCTGTTTCGGGTGATTGCCATCAGCCAGGGCAGGAACGGCCGGAGCGGATCGTAAGTGTGGCGCACCTGATGCAGCGACAACAGGACGTCCTGGACTACGTCTTCGGCGTCGTCGGAGCCCGTCCATCGACGGGCAACCACACGCCGGACAAGGGGTGTCACGGCCCGAAGGAGCTGCCCATAGGCGGCAGAATCGCCCTCCTGGGCTGCCCGCATCAGCGCAGCCAATTCCGCTTCGTTTACCTGAACGTCGGCCACAGCCAACGTTTAATGATCGTCGTCAGCTGGCGCCACTCGGAAGAAGAGCCTTGGTGCGGGGAGGCCAGCGAAGCCCCAAAGCGATCACGCGAAATCTGCCGTGCGCGCTGTAACCTTCGGACGGGTCCACCCGAAGAACAGGAAGCGAGCTCGCGCTCGCACAATGCGGAGGATCCTCATGAACAAGCGCACTTTCTTGATCACAGCGGCGTCTGTCTTCGCTGCCGGCACGCTCGCCACGGCGGCACATGCAGAGGGCGTGAAGTGTCTCGGCGCCAATGCCTGCAAAGGCCAGAGCGCGTGCAAGGGCGGCCAGTCGCCTGCCAAGGGCCAGAACGCCTGCAAGGGCCAGGGTTTTGCCGAAGTGAAGGACACCAAGGCCTGCACCGATGCGGGCGGCAAGGTGATGTAAGGACGATCGAGCAAAAAGCGGGCGGGCGTCCCGAGCGACCGGCGACGCCCGCCGGCTTTTGACAGTAGATGGTTGGCCATGAAGAGCGTCGTCGATTTCGGCCTGGGCCTGCGGACGGACCATTACGAGGACATCGTCGCCAATCCCGGCAAGGTGAGCTGGTTCGAGGCGCTCAGCGAGAACTACATGGTGCCGGGCGGCAGCCCGCTCTACTGGCTCGACCGTATCAGGCGTGACTATCCGATGGCGCTGCATGGCGTCTCCCTGTCGATCGGCTCGATCGATCCGCTTGACATGCGCTATCTCGACGATCTCAAGCAGCTGATCGACCGCGTTCAGCCGATGTGGGTGTCCGACCATCTCTGCTTCACCGGCCTGCGCGGGCTGAACATGCACGATCTCCTGCCGCTCCCCTACACCGAGGAAGCGCTCGCCCACGTCGCTGAGCGGGTGATGCGCGTGCAGGACTATCTTGGCCGGCGGCTCGTACTGGAGAACGTATCGAGCTACGTCACGTACGCCGCCTCCGAGTTGACGGAATGGGACTTTATCGCCGAGCTCACCCGGCGCGCCGACTGCGACATCCTGCTCGATGTCAACAACGTCTATGTCAGCGCCTTCAACCACGGGTTCGGTGCCCGCGCTTTCCTGCGTGCCATGCCGCGCGAGCGCGTGCGCCAGTTCCATCTCGCCGGGCACCTGAACAAGGGCACGCACATCATCGACACGCACGATCACCCAATCATCGACGACGTGTGGGATCTCTACGCCGAGGCGGTGCGGTTCTTCCTCGGTGTGCCGACCATGATCGAGCGCGACGCCGACATCCCGCCGTATCTCGAGCTGGTCGCCGAGCTCAACATCGCGCGCCGCATTGCCGCCGAGGCCACGAGGCAGGCCGCATGACCGCGAACGCTGGCTCCCTGGGCGACTTGCAGGGCGCCTTTCAGGACTACCTAGTCCTCGCCAGCGACGCGTTTTCCGGCGCCGTGCGTGATACGCGCAAGGCCGATCGCCTCACTCTGCTCGGCGTCTATCGCGACGCCTACTTCTGGCGCCTGATCGAAGTGCTGACCACCGACTATCCCGGCCTGATGGCAATGTGCGGGCCCGCCGATTTCGACCACATGGCCCGCGCCTATATCGCCGCCAATCCATCGCGCTATCGCTCCGTGCGCTGGTTCGGCCAGTATCTCGCCGATTTCCTGTCGGCCACGGCGCCCTACAAAAGCGTTCCAGCCGCTGCCGAGATGGCCTGCTTCGAATGGGCGCTGGGCGAGGCGTTCGATGCGCCGGATGCCCAGCCTGTCGCGGCGGCAGACGTGATGGCCCTACCGGCGGAGACATGGGGAACGCTTGCCTTCACGCCCCTGCCCTCGCTGCATCGCCTGTCGCTTTCGTTCGAGGTGCCGCAGGCCTGGCAGACGCGCAATGAGGTCGAGCCGGGCGACCTCGAGGTCGCGGCGGCAGCCGGCCCGGTATCCTGGGTGGTCTGGCGGCCCGACCGCACGACCCACTTCCGCTCAATGGAGCCGGACGAGGCGGCCATGGTCGAGGTCATGGTTGAAGGCCGGACGTTCCCTGAGATGTGCGAAGCGCTGTTGCCGTATGTCGGCGAGGGTCGAGCGGCTGCTCGCGCCGCCGGCCTCTTACGTGGCTGGGTCGAAGAGGGAATGATTGCTACGTTCGCATACTAGACGAGCCCTAGCCCAATCGCGTCTCAAGTGCCGGCCTCTCCAGCGTGTGCCAAGCAGTTTCGAGGCGTTTGCCCAGATCGGATCGAAACTCGAGTTCCACCAGCTCGGCCTACCCTGAGAACAGGAAATTCTAGCGGGCGATCGTGCAATGAATGATCGTCTTGCCAGGTGCTGAGAAAAGAGCGCCGCCGATGCGAAGTTCTTTCGCTCCGGCGGCGCAAATCATCGTCGCCTCTCAGAGGCCAACGATGATTGGGGACCCCCGCAGAGAGCGGCGACGTAGCGCCTAGAGCCCCGAGCGTTTAATCGGGGGCATAGCCAGCGTCTTTGAGGTAGTTCCAGCACTCCTGCTCGGAGTAGAGGGCGCAGATGTCACCGATCGCACTCCAGAGCGCGTCGATTATCTGTGCGCCGACGCGCCTGAGATGGGCCTTGAGCTTGGCGAAGGCCATTTCGATTGGATTGAGGTAAGGCGGCAGGAAGAGGAACCAGGCGCCGCGCTGCTTAAGGGCAGCCTCGGCCTTGGCGCTCTTCTGGCTGGGGAGGTTGTCGAGGATCACCACGTCGCCGTGCTGCAGCGTCGGGGCGAGCTGGTCACTGCCATGCGACGCGTCAATCCCGATATCACCCTGCGCGAGATCGGACGCCAGCTCGAGGCCATGGGAGTGCGCTCGCCGCGCGGGCATGCGCGGTGGCCGCCCTCAATGGTTGCGTCACTCTTGAAACCGGCGATCGCCGCTGAAATCCAACCTTGAAGGAAGGGCGTCCGCCCCTTTCGTTCGGTGCTTTCGTTCCACCATGCCGGTCAGCCGCGCGGCGGCAGGTTGAACTTGGCATCCTTCAGCGCCTTCTCGATCACCGGAATCGAGCTCGCGCTGTCGGTCTTGCACTTGATGATCGCGGCGGTGACCGTCGCGTTGCGCTGCACGCCGCGATCCCTCTGGGCATTGTCGCCGACATAGCGCTCGTATTTCTGCCCCAGCGCCGAGCAATAGGCCACGTCGCCCTGCTGCGCCCACGCTGCGGCGGGCAGCACCACGCCCGCGCAAACCATCAGGATCGTGATCGTCCTGGTCATGGCAGACCTCCGTTCGGGGTCGTTCGGCCAGCCAACCGAGGGCGAAGATCGACTTCGCCTTGCCGGCATGCTCTGCCTTCCGCCCGTGTTGTCCTTCGATTCGCAATTCGGTCCGGCGTCGACGCGGGTTACATCACTTGCGCGTGACTCCATCCGCTCGATTGCGTTTCCTCCGCAGGCTGGAACATCTGGGCGATTTCTCCGAGCGCATCGACGCTGGACGCGGCGATGGATCCTTCAGGCGGGAACTCATCGCGACCCTGTTGCTGGGAGCGCTAGTCTAGCGCTGCGGCGGCAAGGCTATCTTGGCGTCTGTCAGTGCCTTCTCGAGGATGGGCGTCGAGGCAGCGCTGTCACCCATATTGCAGCGCGTGATCGCGTAGCTAAGCTGCGGGGCACCCCGCGGCCGCCCCAGGTCGGCGCCGTCGGTGGCGACGTACCGTTGGTACTTCTCTGCAAGAGCCTGGCAATATGGGACTGTCGACGTCTGCGCCAATGCTGATGCCACGCCCATAAGTTCCACGGCTATCCCGGTGACAATCAAGGCCAAAGCTGATCTGGCAAGCATTTGTTCCTCCACTAGCACGGTGTTTCAACACGGCGCGCTGCATCGGAACTTGCGCGTTGTGTCTCGATTCGTACTTCGGCTAGCGGTCGCCTCCGGTTACTTCACTTGCGCGTGACTCCCCGCGCTCAATTTCGGGACGTCGGCTCGCCTTAAACAGAAGCGTGCTCTCGCCCACCTCGATTATAGAGCGCATTACGAGAAGCGCGCTCTGCCGACGCGGCGACGCAGCGGTTGCTTTAGCCTTTGTATCTGACGACGCCGACCCCCAAGGGCTTGCTTCCTCCGCAGGCTGGAACACCTGTACGACTTGTCCGAGCGCACTGACGACAGGCGCGACGGTCGACCCTTCAGCGGTGGCGCCGATGATGCGACGGACCGCGGCGAGACCGTGGACCAGCTCGGGGAGATCGCGACAACCCTTGTCCTGGACGTTCTGATTTCGCTACAGCACGCGTATTACCCCTGGGATCGCAAACGGCGTTCCATCCCCTTGGCTAATGACGAATCGCGTGGCACTCGACCGAACTGCCGTCGCGCCTGCGGCATGTGGTCGAGATGCTGCGAAGGAGATGTTGCTCAAGGAGGCGGCCCGGGCCATCAGCCTCTAACGTGGCGGGGGCGAAGACATGATCGCTACTTCCGCATGCTGAGCAAGCCTCGGCAGCCCGACGCGGCTCAAGCGATATGCTTCCCTGCATTCCAGCCAGTCGGAGCGAGAACCTTGCTGGCGTAATCCATCGGCGCCGCCTCGAGGTCGCTGGCGAAAGTGTCATTCCAGCGATTGAGCCAGCCGAACAGCGAGATGACCGAAACAATTTCGACTATACCCACCTCGGTGAAGTGCGGCCGCAAGTCATCGAAGTGCGCTCGCGTGGCCTCATTTGGCACCCGGCCCGCCGCCAGCGCGAGAGCGACAGCAGCGCGTTCCGCAGGCGAGTAGATCGAACTGGTTTGAAAGGTCATCAGCGCTTCGATCTTCTCCACCGGCAGGCCGACCTTCGCCGAATTCGCCGCGGTGTGCGCCTGGCAGTAGCGGCAGCCCGCCGTGGCGCTCACCGCGTGGGCGACCAGCCACTTGAGGGCCGGCGGCACCTCGCCGGGCTGGCGCATGACGACGGCAAGGAGCCCGCTGAATGCCCGCAGCAATTCGGGCTTACGGGCCATGATGCGCAGGCTTGTCGGTATGTAGCCGCTGAATTGACGCGAAAGACTCACGATGTCCTCGACATCACGGAGTTGATCATCCGTAAGCGGGACGAGGTGCGACGTGCGCGCATCGGTGCCTGTTTGTCTGATGCCGGATTGGGACATGGGGCGTCTCCGCAGTTAGGGTTGGCTGACCGATTGTCACAAGCCGAGGATCGGGATCAGATCCGCCAGCGTGCGCGCCTGCCGGTCGGGCTTTCCGGGCAGGCGCTCGGGCCGCTGCCCATATCGATTACACCACACGACACGCATGCCGAAGGCCGATGCGGCGTAGGCGTCCCAGGCGTTGGACGACTGAAACGCGATCTCCTGCCGCGCCACGCCCAGCCGGTCGACGGCCAGCTGATAGACTTTTGGATCGGTCTTGAAGACCCCGACAGCCTCGACTGAGATGACGTGATCGAAAAGTTCGCCCAGACCAGCATTTGATACAACGGCCTCGAGCATCTGCGGGGTTCCATTGGACAGGATCGCGGTTTTGAGACCGGCAGATTTGAGCCTGCGAAGCGCCTCCGGCACTTCGGGAAAGGCGTTCAGGTTCAGGTAGAGCGACATGAGCCTGTCCGCCAAGGCCGCGTCGCGCAGGTCGAGTGCGTCTAGGGCGTACTCCAGCGCGTCGCGCGTCACGCTCCAGAAGTCGGCATGGGCCCCTGAAGCGTGCGCAGCCAGGTGTACTGGAGTTGCTTGTCGCGCCACAGCACCGTCAGCGCACCCGTCTTCTCACCCAGGACATCTGCGCAACCGGCGGCGGCCGACGCGAAGTCGAAGAGGGTGCCATAGGCGTCGAATACACAGGCGCGGATTCCGGTGAACTTGTCGTTGTGCGTGTCGGTCATGCCAAGGAATCTCCTCTTCTTATGCTGCTAAGCCGGGCATCCAGAAGAAGTAGGCATTGAGCATGTAGAGCCCCATCAGCACGAGGATGATACCACCGGCTGTCTCGAAGGCCCGCCGATAGGCATCCAGGCCACGCATATTCTCAAGCCAACCGATGCTCACTGCGCCGACCGCTACCGGGACAGCCCGTCCCGCGGCGAAGGCGAGCAAGAGCGCGGCCCCAATCCATGGTGATGCGAGTCCCGCGGTCGCCCCAAGGAGTACGACCAGCGCCGGCGTACAGATGGGGCAAATCGCGACCGAAAACACCGCTCCCAGCACGAACGCGCTCCATGCCGCCGATGGTCGCCTCGCTTTCAGCGCAAACGCCGGCAGCGGCAAACGCACCCAACCGGCCCACATGAGGCCGAGCACAATGAGCAACGGCCCGAGTACGAGCCCCCACTCGCGCCCCACCAGGTCCGCCACCCATCCGCCGCCCAAGCCCGCGATAAAGCCCATGGCCGCATGTACGACAAGCATGCCGAGGATGAACATCGTCCCGAACAGGATCGCCTGTCGCTTCTCTCGGGCCTTCGTCACATAGGCGAGCGACACGGGAATGGAGGCCATGGCGACGGGATTGAAGCTAAACAGGAACCCCGCGAGAAATCCGACACCGATCGCCGCCCAGCCGGCATGGGCAACCGCCTGCTGAAGAGCCTCCGGTTCCATCTCAGCTCCTCGCAGTGCGTTGCCGCCGCAGGAGCGCGGCGCGCAACTGTTGCGGACTGGGCAACGCTGAAAATACCAGCTCGCCGTCGATCACAATGGCCGGCAAGAAGAGCACTCCCCGTTCGACGGCATAGTCCATCTCATCGAGCACATTGACCTCGCGCCATTCGACGTCTGCGCGCGCCGCCGTCGCGGCGGCCTTCAGGTCCTCTCGAGCCGCCGCGCATCGGCTGCAGCCTGGCGCATGGAACAGCTCGACCCTCATGGCTCAGTGCGCCGTCTTCGTTGTCTGCTCGAAAGCTGCCAGGATCGTACATTCGGCGACCGGCCGTCCCTTGCGCGTACAATCGGCGATGAGCTGGTCGAGCGCCTTGGACATTGATTTCATGGCCTTGATCTTCTGTTCGAGCTGAAGCTTCTTCTCGATCGCCTGATTGCGCACGTCATCGCAGCAGGCGCGATCGCTGCCGCGCAGCGTCAGGAGGTCCCGGATCTCGGCCAGGGTGAATCCGCAATGCTGCGCCTGTTTGATAAAGCGAATGCGTTTCACGGAGTCCTGGTCGTACAGGCGATAGCCGCTCGCACTCCGGTCGGCAGGCGAGATGAGGCCTTCGTCTTCATAGAACCGCAACGCATCGGCGCTGATTTCCGCCAGCGTCGCGAGCTTGCCAATCGTCAACATTATCGACCTCCGGCGCGAGCCTAGACCTTGGAGCATACACCAAGGTCAAAGGCTCGCTGGTCTCGCCTCGATTCACGCTCCCTGCGGCGAGGCTGCAACAACGGGTCTGCCAACGCTGCGGATCGCATCGAAAAAGAGGCGCGGATTGCCCCAGAGCGAGTTGATGAAGATCGCAGTGACGCTCACCGCCATCGCGACCATGGCCCATATCGGGTGAATGAGGCCGGTTGCGGCGAGCGGGATGCCGCCGCCGTTGAACAGGAAGGCCAGGACGACGTTCTGCACCATCTTGCGATAGCTCCGGCCGCTGATATCCCGCGCCACGGCGAGGGCATTCAGTCGGTTGGACAGAATGATGATGTCCGCCGACTCCAAAGCGATGTCGGTCCCACCGCCCATGGCGATGCCGATGTCGGCCTGCATCAAGGCGGGAGCGTCATTGATGCCGTCGCCGACCATCGCGACTCGGGCATCGGCTTGCAGAGTGCGCACGATCGCCGCCTTGTCCTGCGGCAGTACGTCTGCGTGCACCTCATCGAGGCCAACCTCACGGCCGATGCGCTGTGCCGCGCGCTCGTTGTCGCCCGTCACAAGCACCATCGAGAGCCCCGCCTTGCGCAGGGTCGCGACTGCGGAGACAGCATCCGGCCGAAGGGTGTCGCCCACGGCGACGATGCCCAGAAGACGCCCTTCTTTGGCGACGGCGATGACGGTGCGACCGGCCGCTTCGAGGATGTCGGTTCTTCGCTGAACCGCCCCGACATCGACGTTTCGCTCCGACATGAATCGCGGGCTGCCGACGATGACCTCGGCGTCGCCTGTGTGCGCGACGACGCCTCGCCCGGGAAATGCCTGGAAGGAGGTCACGTCCGGCGGCGTGATCGAGCGCTCAAACGCCGCTTCGACAAGAGCCTGAGCCACCGGATGCTCCGATCGCGCTTCTGCCGCCGCAGCTACCGCGAGGAGCTCGCGCTCCTGTCCTCCCACCGCTTCGATCTCGCGCACCGTGGGACGCCCCTCGGTCAAAGTGCCGGTCTTGTCGAGGACGATCTTCTTGACGAGACGAAAACCTTGGAAGGCCTCGCCGGTCCGCATGAGGATGCCGCGCTCTGCCGCCTGGCCTGCCCCTCGAACAATGGACAGCGGCGCCGAAATGCCGACGGCACACGGATAGCCCATGACCAGAACGCTCAGACCGGCAAAGACGGCGCGTTCTAGATCGGTGTGGCCGGTGCTGAGCCACGAGCCGAGCAGCCAGCCGACCACAGCCAACGCTGCAATGAGCAGAACCGTCGGCGTGTAGATCCGAAGCACGCGATCGACGAGATGGAGGATACCGGGCTTGAGGGCTCGCGCATCCTCGACATGGCGGATCACCTGTTGGAGGAAGCTGCCTTCACCCACGATCGTCGTCTCCACGAGCAGCGTGCCCGTGCCGTTGATCGATCCGCCGATGACCGAATCGCCCTCGCGCTTTTCGACGGGCAGAGACTCGCCCGTCACCAGCGACTGATCGACTCCAGAATGCCCGCTGAAGACGACGCCGTCGGTCGCGATGCGTTCGCCAGGCCGGATCCGAACGTGATCGCCGACCTTCACGTCCTCGATCGGCACTTCCAGTTCCTGGCCGTCGCGGACGACGCGGGCGGTCTCGGGCCGAAGATCGAGCAGGCGCTTCACCGCCTGCGAGCTGCGTGTCTTGACAATCAGCGACAGCCACTCCGAGAAGATGTGGTAGGTGCCGACCATCACCGACACCGAAAAGAACGCCGCAGTCGGATAGTCGGGCCGATCCAGGACCAGCCCAATGACACCGCCGGCGATGCCGGCGAAGGCGCCGATCTCGAGCAGCACATGCTGATTGAGGATGCCGCGTCGCAGCGCCTGGACGGCCATGCGCAGGATGTGACCGCCGACCCAGAAGACGAGAACCAGAGCGAGGGCGCCCGCGGCCCAGGGGGCGGCGGCAGCCAGGTATCCTGCGAGGTTGAGATAGAGCAGCGAGAGGGCCATGACGGTGAGGCCCACCGCGGCGCCCACGGCCGCCCACAGGCCGGTCGATCGCAGGACGATAAACACGAACGCGCCGAGACTGAGGCACACCAAAGCCGGCAGGAAGCCAATCCATCCTACTGTCGGGTCGGCGATGATCGGGATGGTCGCGACGGTGAGGACGACGGCCAGTACGAACCGACGCGCCTCGAGGACGAGATCGCGTTCCTCCTCCTCGAAGGCTCTGAGCTTGCGCGGATCGGAGATCGTATAGCCGATGTCCCTGAGGGTCTGGAGCAATCGTTCAGGGCGGGCGACGGCCGGATCGTACTCCACCAGCGCCTGCTCGTGCGTGAGACTCACAGCAACCTTATCGACACCAGGCATGCGGCCGAGCGCCTTCTCGACCGTGCCGGTACAGAGCGAACAATGAAGACCGCCAATGCGAGCACGGATCTTGCGCCGATCGGGCCGGGTTGCCGGCTCTTCGCTCCAAGGCCGGAATGACGCCGAGACGTTCTCTGCGATGCTCACGTCAGCCTCCTTCGGATGCGCGTCCCACGACGCGGAAACCGGGCTCTTGAACCACGGCAACCAAATGATCTTCGCGAGTAGCGTTCGGGTCATAGAGGACGCGGGCTCGACCGTCATCGAAGGAAACGGAAACGGCGTGTACGCCGGGCTGCTTCTCGACCAGGCCTTTAATAGTGTCGGCGCAGCCGCCGCAGCGCATGCCCTCGATCTTCAAGGTGACAGACTTCATGTGATCGCTCTCCATCCAAGGCCTGACGGCCACATACCGTAGAATGGACTTTAGGGCTTGGTGTTAACCCCAAGGTCAAGCGCGCGACATCCTGTCAGCCCCATCGATTCGACGCCTAGAACAAACTCCCAGCTACTCATTGAAGCTGCTGGGCTCTGGCAACGCGGCGATTCCCGTAAGGTCGTCACCCAAATACTCGCAGATGACCAGCTGGCCGAGCGCTATCTACGCATCCTCTTCTGGTCTGGAGTTTTTATGCTACGTCCCAAAGCGTGATGCCTCGATGGACTTGACGACGCGTAGGAAGGCACCGACCGCATCGAAGATGAAGCGCGCCTCCGCATGATCGATCAGGTCGTTATCGTACGCGAAGGAGCGGTTGTTTCTCGCGTCATTGAGCTGATCGAAAACGCTGATGGCGCTCTTGATGATCCGCCGCGTGATCTCGCGAACGTCGCGTTCGGCCTCCAGCGCCTTTACGTACTTAGCTGTCGCCCATCGCGAAGGCGTCATCGAAGACACGCACTTCAGAGCGTTCCAGGGCGACCATCGATCAATTCCCGTGCAGGCATCATTGTTTCCATACCTTCTACCAGGCTTCGAACTCTGAGGGCCTGATCTGGTAGCGCGCGAAATTGCCCTCGTGCAGACCGAGCAATTCGCCCTCCGCAGTTGCGCGAAACTGCTCGCGGTCCTGCGCGGGAATATGCTCTGTCGTCCATTTGCCGATGTGCCCGGTCGCCTTCTTCTTTTCCCATGCGCGAGCGCACGACACCGCCGACCACTTCGCGCATCTGGTTGCGATATTGCAGGCGAAAAGCGTCGGGCTCGCCGAGCGACTGCCTGACGGCGGCATAGCGCGCGGCAGAGCCGCTCATAGGCCCAGATGAAGACGTCGCGCAGCATCTCGGCGCGCCGCAGTTCATACACGCCGAGGATCGCGTGCAGGTAGGATCGCTGCGGAACATCGGTGAAGGACAGCGGCGCGAAGTTTCCCTTGATGAGGGGAATGTTCGCGGCAAGCCGTGAAACCCGTTTGTTTACATCATCGAAGGGCTGGAGGTAGGGAAGCTGCACCATGACGAAGAAGGCCTGCTCGAAGGGGTCCTTGATCGCGCTCGCCTTCTCAAGCAGTTCCTGAAAGCACTCCTCGATGAGCTGCGGCACCTCAAGCGGGTGGAAGGCGGACTGCTCGATGCCAACGGGAAGGGGCGCGTTACGGGATGCAAACAACCCGCGCCGGTCAGGTTCATGCGCGCCGTCTACGCGATAGAGGACGCGATGGGCTTCGCTTGCAGGTGCGGACTGATCCTCGTCCTGCTCTACGTCGGCATTACCTCTTCGCTAAGCGCAAAAAGGACCCGACGCCGTCGGTAGGGGGCGGACGCGCCCTGCCCGCCTGCATCAGACGCAAGTCGTTCGTGCTATAATAGAGTACTGATTCGCGCCGGGCGCTTTGAATAATCGGGGGACCGAACAGATCAACCTACGACTATGACCGACATTCTGGACATTGCATGCGACGAATCGGGTTTTACGGGCCCGGATCTTCTCGCCAAGGATCAGCGGTATTTTGCCTTCGCTTCTGTCGCGGTAGCCGATGCCGAGGCTGCCAGCCTGATCGCGAAGGCTCGCGCCGATCATTCGATCACCATGCCCGAACTGAAGGCGTCGAAGCTGCTGGGATCGTCACGCGGGCGGAAGGCTGTCGCCGCCCTGATGCAGGCTTGCAAGGGTCGCTACGTTCTGTCCATCCACGACAAGCTGATGTCGCTGTGCGCCAACCTGTTCGAGTTCATCTACGAACCGGTCTTCAAGCACAATCCGTGGCTACTGTATCAGAAGAACATGCACCGGTTCGTCTCGATGTTCACCTACGTGTGGCTGAGCGAGCACGAGAATGAAGCCCGCAGGGCCGTCACCGAATTTCAGAGATACATGCGGTCACTGGACCCGGCCGACGCGCCGTTCCTGTTTGACACACCCCGGCCGCCGCTATCGGACGCAGGAACCGAACATCCGTTTGAGTCAGTCCTGCGCTTTGCCTATGGCTATCGCGACATCATCATTAAGGATAACGCCAATCTCAGGACGATGGTCCCGGCATCAGTCCCCTGGACGCTTGATCTCTCGACTACATGCCTTTGGGCCCATCTCAATCATTGGGGCCGCACCGGCAAGCTACTCTCGGTCCTGTGCGACGACAGCAAGCCGCTCAGGGTCTCTGCGGACAGCATGACCGGCGATGCCGACGACCCTGGCATCAGGCGGGCACGCCAGCAGGGGCATAGGGGGCCGCTTGGCTGGAAACTGCTTCAGCCCGTCGCTTTCGTCGATTCCAAGCAACATCCGTCGATCCAGCTGGCCGATATCATCGCGGGATCAGCCGTAGCCTGCTTCAGCCGCCGGCTTCAGGCGGGCTCCGACGCAATCGTTGAAGGCATCGTCGAACACAGCATGGGCCAGTCTATCCTGCCCGATTATGACCACGTCAATCTCGCCAACCGCGAGGTCGCAGTGAATGCCGTGATTGCCTATGGCCTGGCGACGCGCGCGGAGAGGGGCAAAAATCCGGATGCATTCCTTGCCGAACTCTATCGTCAGGCGGAGATCAGCTGGGTGAAGGGTGAATACAATCCAGTGCGCGAAGCCAGCGATAAGAAACCCTGAAGGGCAATCGTGCCAAGCCTTCCCCAAGCCTGGTGAATGAACCTGCCCGTCGTCGAGCATGCCGTGGCCCAACGGATCACGCCCGAGAAAAGCCCGCCGCTACAGCAGGGGAACAGGCCTGGATCCAGTACCGGGACGCGAACTGTAAATACAGCCCAAGGCACAATCCGGTAGGGTCAGCCAAAGAGATTGTCGGCCTCGGCGGTTACGGCGACACGCTGACCGTCCTGAGCGGTGAAGATCTGCCGATCGATCCAGGCGATGAGGAAGACGAGGAGCGGGATCTCGAAGATCGCTGGACGCCAAGATTCGCCTGCGGACGCTGGCGGAGCGTCCGTCGCATGGGCGCGGCACGTATGCGGTCGTCGTTGCCCTACCAGAGGCTGTGACGATCCTTGGAGAGTGGAACGGCTCGATCGGATGGCTAGAGTTTCATCATCATGATCGACGTCATGGTCGGCGTCGTGTAGTGCGGAAAAGGAAACCTACGGCCGTAGAGGCCCAATTCAGGCCTTTCAGGCTATAGTGAGATCGCAATGGCTAAACGAGACCAGCAAAAGACCGCACGGAACAAAATGATTGAGGCGATGAAGGAGCAGCTGCGCGCGATGCTGCCGCAGGTCCTGAAGGAAACCGGCATTCCGTCCGAGGCGTCTCTCAATGCCAAGATCGGCGGGAAGAGCGATGAGTTTATCGACCTCAAGAACGAGATCATCAGCTCGCCAGAGCATTACGTCCTGCTCTGGATGGACGGTTTCAAACAACACCTGTCCACCACCGGCTATCAGACCGCTTATGATACTCTCTTCGATCAGATTAAGGCTTCATCGGCGTTCAGAGCCTACCTCGACATCTTCCTGCGACGCTCTTACCTGAAGCACTATGAGGAACTGTACCGCAAGAGACCGACGGTCGATGAAGCGGAAGTGTGGATCGGCCAGAACAACGCTGACTGGGGCCTCCTTGTCTCACCGCGTTTTGCCAACGGCCGCTGGGAGAATGACAAAAGCGAGATACGGCACTTCAAGCCCGTGTATTGGTCGATCGGCCATGTGCTGGAGACCGGGCTCGCCGTTCCCGACAAGAACAAGCGGATGCCGTTTGCGACCGTCGACGACTACCTGACATTCTTCGAGCATGTCCTGGTCCGGCAGACCGCGTCTCCGTATCAGAAGGCTATAGCGCTCAAATACTGCGAGCACGTCCGCGCCGCCAAAGACCCGCTCAGGGTGCCTCTTCTCATACCCGAGTATCGATATGAAGGCCGCATAGCCAAGCACAAGTACCGGCTGGATTTCACGATCATCACGCCGGAGACCATGGACACGGTAGGCTTCGAGCTATCGCCCTGGTCAACCCATGGCTTGCTGACGGGCACGAAGGGCAAGACACAAAAGCAGATCAACGCAGAGGCGTCGGGCAATTTTGACAAGGAGATGGCCAAGCACAAGGCCTTCTTCAAGAAACACGGCATCTTCTCTTTGATCTATACCGACGCCGACCTGGCCAATATCGATGCTGTCTTCGCGGATGTGGAGACGTACCTGACCCCACCCAAGCCGAAGAAGCAGCTCAGCTTTCACTACATCAACGATTTTTTCAAATAATCTCCCAAGCGTTCGCTGTCGGCGTTACTACATGAAGCTTCTGAAATCGAACACATCATCGACGATGTTCGGATTCTGCTGGATGATGTCCGCGAACGCCTTCGAGTACACAAGGGTCACGGGCAGCTTCTTGTAAAGAGTGTTGTTGTTCCAATCCATCTTGGTCAGGCCGATGATGCCCGCGCATGTATCGTGCCACCCGCCCTCGCCCGTGAAGCGCCGTATGCGCAGCGGCGACGGCGTCGGCTTCAGCCCGCCTTCCTTGTAGATGCTGTAAGACGGATTGCGCAAATGCACGCCCTCGACACTCCCCTGTGTCCATAACAGGGCCTCGTCCTTCTCGACGGGCAGGTAGGTCCCCCGCTCGACTGGAAACATGAAAGGCTCTGGTGGCTTCCGGCTGTTAAACCGGATGCCCTTCCAGTCAACACTCTTCACGATCTGGACAAGCTCCACTTCTGTTCCTTCCCGGAAGCTATCGAGGGCGCCGAGCGTTTCCTCTTCTGTGAACGCCGTGTTCTTGTGGATCGTAACCTTCTTCGGCAGTCGGCCGAAGTAACCCCGCTGATAGATCTGCAAGCTGCGCGATAGGACCGACTGCATGTCGTAGTACGAGAGGTACGGATTCTTGGCGTAATCCTGTGTGAACTCCCGTGCGTCGTAGGCGACGAAGCGAAATCCGGTGCCATCGGGATCAAAGACCTGGCTACAGCAGGTGCTGTACTCCGCTCCCGAGCGAAGCCTTTTCATCGCGTAGCTGATGCCAATGAAGGCTTCGTCGGCGTTCAGGCCGGTCAGCTTCCAGGGAACGCCTCCTGCCTTCGCATAGAGAGCAACGCTCAGCCCCCACATGACGTTCGACCGGCAGGTCCGTTCGAAGCTTATCCGCCTCAATAGCTGAATCGGGATGTTGGACGGAGCACAGAAGGCCTTTACGTAATCATGAAAATTGAAGCCCTCACCCTCAAAGCAGGCGGCCCATGACGGCGGAAGGTTGATAAGAGCCACATCGAACCGTGCTCGGATGGTCGATAGCTGCGCGATGGCGCCAAACAGACCGCGTGCCAGCTCGATCTTGTTCTGGGCTGTCGCATGGGCGTCAAGCTCTTCGGGAAGCGCGAAGACCAATGCTTCATCGATCGGCGCAATGGGAATGCGAAAGACCTTCTCGAAGCCAGGATAGTCCGGATAGTAGTCCGGCACCTCCCGCGTTTTTGCTGGCGCAGCGAGCTCGGCGACGATGCCGCGCAGCTGCTTTAGATGAGCTGCTGGCGCCAGCAAAGCCAGGCGGACGGCTGGGAGCGTTCCGTATTTAAGGCCGAACGGGCCATGTTCGATCAGGCCGCGAAGGGGATGCCTATCCAGCTTCCCGGAATGAAACATCAGGGACGGTTCGGGAACCCAGCTGTGCGCGGGAAGCCCTCTTGCCACTTCGGTCATGCCCGCCTCCTGGTGTAAGCGGTTCCCATTCCAATCTCGAATGCGGGACATTCGGTCGAGGAGCCGTCACTGAAGGCGCTAAAGCTCTGGCTGGGCTTTCGATCTCCACTGTCGAACAGGATGTCGAGCCACGCCTCAAGAATGGAGTTGTAGAGGCTGTTGTACCGGCCCGCCCGGCGGTCATCCATAAACCGGGTAGCGTCTTTCTTTGCCCTGGGCGGCCAAATCCAAAACTCGGGATCAATAAGCATCCATGACCGCCCGGCGGCGACCTCTATGGATACGCGAACTGCCTCTGCCCAGAAAACCCTTTGCGGTTGAGGATGGTCCTTGTCGATCGCCGTTGTCAGCCCGGCGATCTGCCCAAAGGGCTTTCCCACGGTCTCGTGAAGCTTGCTCAGTGCGCCCTGATCTCTGCTATGCGCATCGGCAATCAGAAAAGAGCCGTACTTCGTGGTCCGCACCAGGATCGGCTTGCCCCGCACCAGCGAACGACAGAGCGCTTCTTCAAGGAACCCCTTCAGATAAAGATGACGCGACATGTCAGCGATCAATGGCCTTATGTCGCGAGGAATGATCGATTCCACGTCCTGAAAATGGCTGCGAACGACAAACTCCCTGCCCCAGCAAAGAACGTTGTCTGCCTTCGTCAGGATCAGATGACCCTGGCTCGCATGGGCGGCCTCGCGCAATTCATTCCACTCCTTCTGCACCTTGAACGAAAGCGCTTGGCATTCACCGGGCAAGCTGACGATGGGAAGTGCATTCATCCTGATGATTGCCCCCTTCCCCGTGGCGGGCACCGGTATGCTGACACCCGCACGCCTAGCTACCTTCACCTTGGCGTCGATCTCAGGCTCCTTGCCCGGCATATTGCGCCATAGGCGGATCATGAACGCGTCGAAGGTCTCGACTTCGACGAATGCCGCCTCCACTCCGGCATTTCGGGCATCTTGAATCAGCTGGGTCACCGAGGGGAGTACCGGCGCTCCCTTCATGCCTGTCCAGAACAGGCCGTGGGGAAAAGGGTTATGGGTCTTCAGCGCCGAGCGCAAAAGCTTCATGACACTGTCATCGCGGCCACTGTAGCCCGCGACGATCAATCCAAATCTGTTGGAGGCATTGAGGAGCGCCTTGGACAGGTCTTCGTTCTGCTGGGTAAGGTCCGCAGACAGATTCTTGATGCTGTCGTAGCGAAAATCCCCGTGTACCTTGCAGTAGAGAGGAAATTCGTCGTTGTTGAGCGCTGCATTGGCCGATGTCGCGCCTTCAAGATGATGGGCCATGAGCGACTTGCCACTCACCTCCGCCACTGCGCGTTCGACCACGGTGTCGAAGTTCGTAGTGAATACGGCGCGACAGCGCCCCGTGGCCAGCAGAGCGCCCAGGACCCTGTTACCGATCGACAGCGTGACCTTGTCTTCAGAGAGGATCCCTTTCAGATACTGCCGCTGCCGTTCGCGATCCTTGCCGAAGATCAGCTCGAAATACGTGGTGTACTCGCCTGGATCGCCTTCCCGCGGAAAACCGCGGCCTGACATGTAGGACTGTATGCGGGCCCGGACGGCCTCGATCTGCACGTCCTGCCGGGAGATGTCTTGGTTCTCTTCCCGGCAGTAGTAGCGGCGCTTGAGATCCCACATGACATCCCAGGCGGTCGGCAGCCCTGCGACGGCTGAAGTACCGGCACCCAGAAGCCAAGCGAACTGACGCGGATTGGCACATATGGTCGTTAATAGCTGGTAATGGTCACGCATCTTGTTCTTGGCGCTTCACACTGCATGATGAGTTGCATAACGATTGCACTACACACGGCATCAGTTCAACACGAACGTTGGAGCCGCGGCGGCGCAACCCAGAACGGCGAATGCGTTGCCGGCCCATCCGGGGCCGGCTGGGGATCCAAGCACGATCCACGGCAACCCGGATCGGGGGCACCAGCATCTTCAACAATGAACTCTAGCCGGCCACCTGCTCTGGGACAGTCTGCGCTACATCAACGCCCCGGAGACAAAATGCGAAAAAGCCGCCCGTTGGGAGCAGCTTTACCGTTGCGCCTACAAAATTGGTTGCGGGGGCGCGATTTGACCCCATTTCGCATAGAGCCACGCCCAACTCACGATCAGTCAGCCGAGAACGACACAGCGCAAAAGAGTGATTTAGCACTGAGTTTCCGTTTCCGGTTTCTCGGCACGTCGTTTCCTCAAATTTTCGCCTCTATCACTAGCGATGCCAAGCGGTGGGCGTTACCCGTATGCTGGGGCCACCCAGGAAGGACCCGTGGCCGGCGACTTCGTCAGCCACAATGTTGGTCGATGCAGCCCGACTCCTGGCCGGTGCGGAAAGTGCCCGCCTCGTCGGCGCAATCTCGTGGGCGAGCAAATGACGCGCGCCAGCCTCGACATCGGTAGCCGGTTCAGAAGTCAGACGTGGGCGCGGACTCTCATGTGGCCCAAATCGGATCGCGCACCGCCTCGACCACTTCCTGGGTGCGGCACCGGCTCTCCACGCGGGGTCGCCCATCGCACGGCCGGGCTGGCGATTGTAACAGCTGGGATCGATTGTTACGCGAGCCGTTACTGGCTCTGTTTCGTCTCTTCCCCCTCTTTTTCTTCCTTATATTGGTTTTTGTAACGACGTAACAGATTGGCTGCGCCCACTCATATCGCGCGCGCGCATATGCGTACTTAAGCTATAGGGACGTTACGTCGTTACAAAGGGTCGATGGAGACCGATTTCGACAGGTCTTTCGCCGTAACGCGGGACGTAACGAGCGCGTAACAGCAACAGCCCGTTACACTACTGGTCAGTCACCCTATCATTGTCGTCCCGATCGTCCACGGTCGGAAGGAAAATCGGCGGCACGAGCCAAGCCCGAGACGGCACGCCACCGAACCGTAGCACTTTTTCGGCCCGCTTGGGCACGTGCGGCACCCCGTTGACCGTCTTCTTGAGCCCCGAAAGAATCTGCGCCCGCTTCGGCGCTCGATACGCTGCGTAGTCGGCGAACAACTTCTCGAGTTTGGCATGCTTGTTCGCAACCGCAAGCCACGCCTCAGACCAGGCCTCGAGCCGGCCGTCCACTTCGGACTGCAAGCGATTGAGGCGAAGGCCCAGGCCGCCCAGGGCGTTACGCATGCGAGCGCCAGTCTCGGGATCACGCGCCTCGGCGATGACTTGTCCGATCGTCATCTCACGCCCTTGCTCGAAGATGCCCGACGACAAGCCGAAGAGCGTGTGCAGGCATTCGCTGGGATCGTCGGTCCCGTCCGCTTCCTCGGCCAAGGTCATGATGTACGGCGTGAACCGCTTGAGCTGCTCTACCTCCACACTGGCGAGCGGTTCGTCCTTAGTCATGGTCGCCCAGCCGGCGATGAGATATCCGAGCTGGTCAGCGTCTCGAGGCGCGCCGCCAAGCTCGAGAATGCGAGCCCTGACCAACGCAAGGTTCTCGCGAAAGAGCGGAAAGCGGTCGAGGATGCGCGCTCGCACGCCAGCCGACATCTCAGTGGCCTCGGCGTAGACCTCGCGCTCAATTTCCTCCTGCGACTTGTCCTCATGCCCTTCGCGATCACGCAGGCGACCAAGCTCGATGTAGGCGATGCGGCTGCGGTCCTGCGGCCGCCAAGCTTCGGCGAGGGTGGCGACCATCGTCACGCTGCCGTGCAAGTTGATCGAACGCGCCTGGCCGCCGCTCGTGCCGCGGCCGCCAGTCGCGCCGTCGTCGGACATCAGTCGGACGAGTTCAAAAACACGGCGCAGCTTCTCGCCGTCCGTGTCCGATTCCATTTCGTCGAGCAGGAGAGCGCATGACGTATTTGAGAACCGCTGCTCAAGCATGGCGCGCGTGAAGTTTCGCTGCACGTCGTGCGCGGCCGAGCCGAGCAGGTAGCGCGTATATTTCAACAGTGTCGACTTGCCGGCACCAGGCATGGCCCGGATGAAACGGTGCGGCTTCCAGTGCAGCGCGTCGCCGTACACGTCGCAACAGATGCCGCCGATGAACAGATCGCGGCCCTCGGGATCGAGCCAGTTCCAACTGCCGATGCGCGCGACGACCTTCAGGCAGTCGGACAAGGGGCCGGGCTTGAGCCTAAAGCCCCTGTTACCGACCCAATCGAGCGATGGCGCCTCGCGGCGCGGACCTAGCACGTAGCGATAGTCGCCGATCGTCTCGCCCGGCTCGAAGACCTCGCCTCGATAGAGGATGGCGTCGCCGCAATGGATGACGGGGTCACCATCCGGGCCGCGCCAAGTGCCGACGCTGCGATGCGGCACCGCATTGTCGTAGTAGCCGACGCGATCGCACGCCTGGATCATCGCACCCATGAGCTGCTGCTTATTCAAGGCACCAGTCAGCTTGTTGTTGATGGGGTCCCAGCGCCGAAAATGGCGGCGGGCCCAATCCAGCTTGCCTCCGAAGAGATCGTTGGGTCCCCCCGTGCTGTGCAGGCCATTGGTCGTGAAGCGGCGCACCAACCGCAAAGCCGTTACAAACACATACTCGCCCGCGTCGGTAATGCCGAGCGCCTTGACGGGGCATGGATCCGGCTTGCGCTGCCAATACCAATCGCCGGTCACCCGGTTCTGCCAACTCGGCCACGGCCACTGGCTGGGTGGCCCGTCCTGACCGTCCTCCGGAGGGAGATACTCCAGAGTCTCCAACCAGTCGTCGTCGGTTCCGTTATGGCTAGGCACGAAGCACTGCCGTTGTCTGCAATCGCAACATCCAACAGCTTATCTCTCGGGCTAATTCCGGAGTCTTTTCCGGAGTCTAAGATTTGCTCCGGGGTTTCCGAGGCCGCTCAGACTCCGGATTCAGCTCGTAGTAAACGTCTGAAAGCTTCTGCCTGAGCCATCCGAGACTTGGTGGATTGGCAGCCTTCTTAGCTTCGTCGCGCTTGAACCTCTTTTCGGCCCACTTAAACAGATGATGGCTCTCAAGAGCCCAGGTTTTGAGACATTCTTTGGGGACGGCCGCCGCTCGTCGTCTCAACTCCTTCTCAATCTCGGGCATAACACTCCAAGGGCCAGGACGGGCGTCACGCAGAGGCTTGCTGTCGTCAGGCAGCACCACTTCGGCAATCGGCAGCCCCGAAACGGTGTCAGGTGCAGGCGCGACTGGTCGATCGGCCGCCAGGTCGATGTGCGACGTCCGCGCCGCCGTCGTGTGCGAGTGGCTTGGCCTTCCCTTTCCGCCTGTTGGCCTCGTATCGCTTGCCTCGGCCTCGCTCTCCAACTGACGGGCGATGATACTCAAGGCCGTTGCAATCTCGAGCCGATGGGACGGGACCATCAATCTAAGGGAGATTACTCGGACCTCCTGGTAGGACCACGAGTTACCCTCCGCGGTTCGTTTGTCCATGTCGAAGGCAACCAGATACCAAAGTCCGGGTGGAATCGGCGTCGGGACGGTCGATGGACGCAGTGGCAGCCGGACTCCGAATGCCAGCAAGTCACCGGCCCGCAGTCGACCGAGGACATGCATATCAAGCTTGAGCTCCAACGACTGGAGCTGGCGAAGCCAACGGTCATGCTCCGGGGTGGTGTCGGCTGGCCATCTCGGCGGCCGAAAAATGACCTCCTGTTCGCCGACGTGCTCCCAGAGATCATACAGGTTGAGATCCCGGGCAGCTGCGAACCGCGAGTTAACGAGGTCCACGGCTTCGCGGTTCAGCCCAGCGAGAAGCTTTACCTGAACGTCGGTCAGGACCGTTTGGTTGGAGCGGCTTTGACTGCCTGCGTCTTCAGCTGGCTTGTTCAAGTCTTCTGTCTCTTGATCGACACCATTTGCGCATGCGGCGGAGCCATACATGCGCCGGCTTAAAAATGAACGTCCCAGCACCGCGGAGCATCGGTTGCTTGAGGTCGCCGAACTCCTGGCCCTCGGCCTGAAGCGAGCCGAGCAGCGCAGTTCTACAAAGGAGCCAAGGCAAAGTTCAACTGGACTGAGCGGGCAAACGGAGCGTGTGTTGACCCCGGAGAACGGTTTGTGACGCACCGCGTGCTTGCTCAGATTGCTGCCTTGGCGAAGGCTTCCCTGCCCGACCTGAAGGCCCAGTACAACGACCTGTTCGGCGCCGAGGCGACCGGCATCAACCGGGCATTCCTGGAACGCCGGATAGCTTACAAGCTCCAGGAGTTGGCCTTTGGCGGTCTGTCCCAGCCGGTAGTGGCGCAGCTCGACGCCTTGGCCAGGGCCGCCGACAAGGGCAGCACGCCGCGTACCAGGATGCGCGCCCAGGACCGCCCCATTGCGGGCACCCGCCTGCTGCGGGTGTGGAACGGCGTCGAGCACAGCGTGACGGTGCTGCAGACCGGCTTCGAATATCAGGGCCGGCCGTTCACCAGCTTGTCGGCGATCGCCAAGCACATTACCGGCACGCCTTGGAACGGACCGGCCTTCTTCGGCCTGCGGGAGAAGCGGTCGTGACCGAGGCGGTGCTGAAGCGCCGCTGCGCGGTCTACACGCGCAAGTCGACCGACGAGGGCCTCGACATGGCCTTCAACTCGCTCGACGCCCAGCGCGAGGCCTGCGAGGCGTACGTGGCCAGCCAGCGCGGCGAGGGCTGGATGCTGGTAGCTGACCACTACGACGACGGCGGCTTCTCCGGCGGCACCCTCGAGCGGCCCGCCCTCAAGCGTCTGCTCGCCGACATCCAGGCCGGCAAGATCGACTGCGTCGTAGTCTATAAGATCGACCGCCTGACCCGCGCCCTGGTGGACTTCTCGAAGCTGGTCGATCTCTTCGAGAAGCACAGCGTGACCTTCGTGTCGGTCACCCAGAGCTTCAACACCACCACCTCGATGGGGCGGCTGACGCTCAACATGCTGCTGTCCTTCGCCCAGTTCGAGCGCGAGCTGGGCTCGGAGCGCGTGCGGGACAAGATTGCCGCCTCCAAGCGGCGCGGCCTGTGGACCGGCGGCGTCGTGCCGCTCGGCTACAAGGTAGAGAACAAGCAGCTCATCATAGAGCCGACCGAGGCCGCCATCGTGCAGCGCATCTTCCAGCGCTATGTGACGCTGCGCTCGATCACCAAGATCCTGCGCGAGCTGGACGGCGATGGTGTCCACCAGCGCTCCGGCCGGCCCTTCGACAAGATCGTGCTGCACAAGATTCTGAAGAACAGGACCTACCGCGGCCTCACCGTCCATAAGAAGGAAGCCTTCCCCGGCAAGCACGAGCCGATCATCGATGAGCACCTTTGGAACGAGGCGCAGTCGATCAGCCAGGAGCCGCCGCGCGCCAGGGCGCGGGCGGCCGCCGCGCGGGAGGTAGCGCTGCTGCGCGGGCTGATCTTCGGACCAGACGGACGGGCAATGACGCCGCAGCATGCCCGCAAGGAGGGCCGCTGCTACCGCTACTACGTCTCGATGGTCACGATTAAGCGCGGAGAGAATGATGGCCCCATTCGCCGCGTCCCGGCCGGCCCCGTCGACCAAGCGGTGATCGAGCAGGTTCGCCGCCTGGTCCGCGCGCCCGAGATCGTTGCCAGGACCATCCGCTCCGCCGGGCTGCCCACCGCCACCGTCCGTGACGCGCTGGCGGACTTCGACCGCATCTGGGACGAGCTGTTCCCCGGCGAGCAGGCCCGCCTCATCCGCCTCCTCGTTGAACGGGTCGACGTGAGTGAGGACGGCATTCGGGTTCGCCTCAAGACCGAAGGATTGCGGGACGTCATTCAGGACCTTCAGGGTCCGCCAGCTGTGGACCAGGCCGCATGACCGCTTCGATAACCCCGTCCTCCGACGGCAAGTACGTCGACGTCTTCGTGCCGATCACCTTCAAGCGGTTCGGGGGACGCAAGACAATCGTGGCGCCAGATGGCACTCAGTTCCTGCCCGGGCGCAGCAAGGCGACCGACAGCACGCTGATCAAGGCGCTGTCCCGCGCCTGGCGATGGCAGAAGCTGCTTGACGCTGGGGCGTACAGCAGCATCGCGGAGATGGCCGACAAGGAAGGCATCAACCGGTCCTACCTCTCGAGGACCATCCGGCTGGCGTTGCTGGCGCCCGACATCGTCGAGGCCATTCTGAACGGCACACAGCCCTCGACGCTCCAGCTTTCAGACCTCGAGCGGCCCTTCCCGATCGACTGGGAAGCACAGCGAACGGCGTTCGGGTTTCGAGCCCCGCCGGCGCGGTAGAGCGCCACTGGCGAGGCGCGGGCTTCGTCACGAGCCGGGGCTGTTGTGGGAGACCTTTCCCTTTGGCCCGCGGTCAGCGCTGCTACCAATCGTGAAGTAAAACGCAAGCATTCTGATGGGGTACCCTGGGCACGAGCCGCTGCAGCCGCCCATTGCCGCTAGCTTTGCTCGCCGATACCCTTTCAACGGCGGAGGGGATTCCATTGGCGCGAGAACAGCGCAGGCTCGTGGCGATTGTTGCAGCGGACGTAGTCGGCTACTCGCGTCTGATGGGACGCGATGAAGCCGGCACGGTTGCTCGTCTCCACCGCGTAAGGGAACAGCATCTCATTCCCCTCCTTGCCCGGCGCGGAGGCCGGATCGTCAAGCTGATGGGCGACGGCGCCATCCTCGAGTTCGGCAGCGCTGTGGAGGCGGTAGGCGCGGCCGTCGAGTTCCAGCAGGCAATGACCGCAGCTGATCCGGACCTGCCACCGGCTGACGCCCTGACGTACCGTCTTGGTGTTCATCTCGGCGACCTGATCGTCGATGGAGACGACCTCTACGGCGATGGCATAAACGTCGCGGCACGGCTGGAGGCCAAGGCGCCTACGGGCGGCATTCTGGTTTCCGGCGCGGTCCACGAGGCTGTCACTGGACGGCTCAAGGTCAGCTTCGAGGATCTCGGCCTTCTGGCGCTTAAAAATATCGATCGGCCGGTGCACGCTTTCTCAGTGAAGTGGGAGCAGGCTGACTGGCAGCAGCTATCTTGTCGATCGCCGGAGCCTTCCGTTCGGAGAGCCAGCGACTCCGCCCCAAGGCCGTCAGCTCCCAAAGAGGGAGCGGAGCAGGTCCATTCCATCCTTGTACTACCCTTCAGCAGTGTCGGTGGAGACCCGGAGCAACAGGACCTCGCGGAGGCGATTACAGATGACCTGACACACGACCTTTCCCGTATTCCCGGTACCTTGGTAATTGCGCAGGGAACGGCAGCTACGCTTAAGGGCCAATCGATCGACGCGCGAGCGGCGGCAAGAGAATTTGGGGTTCGATACGTGATTGATGGTCGCGTGCGAATTAGCGCCGACCGGATTCGAGTAAGTGTCCAACTTGTCGATGCCGAAACCGGTGGTCAGGTCTGGTCCGATCGTATCGACGCAGCCCGGATCGAACTTGCAGAGCTTCAGGACACCATAAGCGGCCGGATTGCTTGGGCACTCGAGCTCGAATTGCCTAGCGTCGAGAGCAAACGCAGTCAGAGCGGCGCCAGTCAGTCTCCAGATGCCTTCGAGCTCAGCATGCTGGGCTGGTCACTGATGAACCGGGCACCTTCGCGAGAGAATGTGCTCGCTGCTCAAGAACACTTCCAGCAGGCGCGCGACCTCGATCCCCGCTCCCTATCGGCAAGGATCGGGTTGAGCTTCGTGTTCGTACGCAAGGTCGTATCCTACTGGAGCGCCGAACCACAGGATGACCTTGCTCGATCGAAGGAGCTTATAGAGCCAGCTCTGATCGAAGCGCCGAAACATGATCGTGGCCATTTCATCAAGGGCCTTATACTTCGCACCGAGGTTCAACCTGAACTGTCGAGTGTCTTCTTCGAACGAGCGATTGAGATCAATCCTAACTATGCCCAGGCCATCGCGTTCCTCGGGTTCAATCAGATACTTGTCGGTCGCCCAGAGCAGACGTTTCGCCTTGTCGAACGCGCTATCAGACTGAGCCCCCGCGACCCGCAACTCGGGGTGTGGCTAGGCTTCGTCAGCACAGCCCACGTTCTACTGCAACAATTTGAACAGGCTGTTGAGGTTGCTGCCCGTGCTGTGGCAGCGAATCCAGAATACGGCATCGCTCATCTTCGGCTTGCAATGGCATGTGCGATGGCCGGACGGCTCGACGATGCCAAGGTCGCGCTCGCAGATGTGATGCGCCTTCTGCCGGACGCCTCGGTGGGCTCCCTGCGAGCACGCAGGATCGTGTCTCGGAATCTCGCATATGTGGCGAGCCAAGAGCGCGCATATGCTGTACTTCAGGCCATCGGCCTTCCGGAGTGAAGGGCGCTGTACGAGCGTCTTGCCCAAGGCATGCGCCTTGCGAGCTTGCCTTGGCCCATAGGGGTAATGCCTTCATCCACGCTCATGTCTGGTTTCAGGGGCCAAGAGGACAATGCCTTGTCCTGCATTAGGCGGGAGCCCGAACGGCGTTCGCGTATGTTGCCGCCGGCTAACAAAGGCGAAGTCCCCTCAGACTTTCGTGTGGAGGTAAACTTCGATCGCGCAAAGGCACCTGTCGGCAAACTCAGGGGTGCTGTTGCTAAGTCGTTGAAAATGACCGCTTTCGCTCAAGCGTACCGAAAGCCCCTCGGTCAACACGACCAGAGAGAAATTCGTTCTCTGCAGAGGAATCCGGCCGAACGACCGCCAACGCGGTCAACAGCGACGCCTGTAAAGTGTTGCCGTGACAGTACCTTTTAATGGCGCTCAACCAAGGCCGAGATTAGTTGAAAGCCAAGCATCTGGCGGAGAGGGTGGGATTCGAACCCACGGTACGCTTGCACGCACAACGGTTTTCGAGACCGTCCCGATCGACCACTCCGGCACCTCTCCTCGGGCGAGGCTTATAGAGGGGTGTCTGGACCCGGGCAACATGCTCTAGCCGGGGCAAAACAAGCACTGCGCCTGCCGTGCCGACCGTTTCGGTCGTCATGGCGACCTACAATCGATCCGAGCTGCTGCCCTATTCCATCGGTTCAATCATGCGACGACAAAGAGTCTCCCGGATTGGGAGTCGATCGTCGTCGGCGATGCCTGCACCGACGACACCGTCCGGGTCGTGGGCGACCTCGCGGCCGAACAATCATGGCGTCGAGTTGGCGCGCGCCGCTACGGCACGGTCCTCATCACGCGCTATGACGGTCGGGCGGATTCGCCTGCGCACGGCCGCAGCTCATCGCCATCCCGCCCGGCGTCTGGCATGCCATCGTGAATATCGGGGCGGCCAACGCCCTTCTGATCAATGCCGCCAGCCTGCCCTGCGATCATTCCCAGCCCGCCCCCTGGCGCCTCGCGCCGGGGAGCGGCGAAATTCCCGTCGAGCCCTAGAAATACGGGCGGTTACGGCGTTGACTTGGAAGGCTTCCTGCGTATATTCCGCGCTCCTTCGGCGGGTCCTCCAGGCCCGCCGTGCTCTTTCATGCCCCTCGGCATCTTGGGCCAGAACCTTGAAGTACCCCTAGGGGTAGTAGGGTGGTTCAGACCGGCGGGCTCTAGTCAGGTGCCGTCATGATCGCCGTTATCCGTACCGGTGGAAAGCAGTACACCGTCGCCCCCGAAGAGACCCACGAGATCGAGCGGATTCCGGGCGAGGCCGGCGCCACCGTCGAGTTCACCGACGTGCTGATGGTCGGCGACAAGGTCGGCAAGCCGACGGTCGAAGGCGCCAAGGTGGTGGCCTCGATCGTCAAGCAGGCCCGCGGCCCGCACCTGATCGTCTTCAAGAAGCGGCGCCGCCAGAACTCGCGCCGCAAGAACGGCCATCGCCAGGACCTGACGGTGGTCAAGATCGAACAGATCGTCGCCTGAGCTAGAGCGACCGGAGAGTAGAGATGGCACACAAAAAGGCAGGCGGCTCCTCGCGCAACGGCCGCGATTCCGACGGCAAGCGCCTGGGCGTCAAGCGCTTCGGCGGCCAGAAGGTCCTCGCCGGCAACATCCTGGTCCGCCAGCGCGGCACCAAGATGGATGCGGGCACCAATGTGGGCATCGGCCGCGACCACACCCTGTTCGCCACGGCGGACGGCGTGGTCGCCTTCCGCACCCGCTCGAAGGGCAAGGTCGAGGTGAACGTGGTCCCGGCGCCGGCATTGGCCGCCGAATAACCGTTCCCATCCGACAGGATTGCGAAGGGGGAACGGTCGCCGTTCCCCCTTTTCGTTTCCGGAACCCAACCCATGAAATTCCTCGACCAGGCCAAAGTCTATATCCGCTCCGGCAACGGCGGGAACGGCTGCGTCGGCTTTCGCCGCGAGAAGTTCATCGAGTTCGGCGGGCCGGACGGCGGTGACGGCGGGCGCGGCGGCGACGTCATCGTCGAATGCGTCGACGGCCTCAACACGCTGATCGACTATCGTTACGCCCAGCACTTCAGGGCCGAGACCGGCCATCAGGGCTCGGGCAGCCAGCGCACGGGCGCCGGCGGCAAGGACATCGTGCTGCGCCTGCCGCGCGGCACGCAGATCTTCGAGGAGGACAATGAGACGCTGCTCGCCGACCTGACCGAGATCGGCCAGCGCATCGTGCTCGCCAAGGGCGGCGACGGCGGCTACGGCAACCTGCACTACAAGAGCTCGACCAACCGCGCGCCGCGCCGCGCCGACAAGGGCTGGCCCGGCGAGGAGCGCTGGATCTGGCTGCGGCTGAAGCTGATCGCCGATATCGGCCTAGTCGGCCTGCCCAACGCCGGCAAGTCGACGTTCCTGTCGGCGACCTCCAACGCCCGGCCCAAGATCGCCGACTATCCTTTCACGACGCTCCATCCCGGCCTCGGCGTGGTGAAGGTCGGCACGCGCGAATTCGTCATGGCCGACATTCCCGGCCTGATCGAAGGCGCGCATGAAGGGGCCGGCCTCGGCACGCGCTTCCTCGGCCATGTCGAACGCTGCCGCGCGCTGCTGCATCTGGTCGACGGCACGCAGGACGATGTCGCCGCCGCCTACAAGACCGTGCGCGCGGAGCTGCGCGCCTACGGCGGCAACCTCGCGCGCAAGAAGGAGCTCGTGGCGCTCAACAAGACCGACGCCATGACGCAAGAGGACATCGAGGCCAAGCGCGCGGCGCTGGCCAAGGCAAGCCGCAAGACCGTGCACATCATCTCCGGCGTGTCGGGCGCAGGCGTGCAGCCCCTGCTGCACGAGCTGATGAAGCTCGTCGACAAGCAGCGCGACACGGCAAAGGAAGCCGCCTGATGTCCCAAGCTGGCATTAAACTCGCCAGCTCCAAGCGGCTGGTCGTGAAGATCGGCTCTTCGATTCTCGTCGATGAAAAGCTGGGACAAATCCGCCGCGACTGGCTGGAGGCGCTGACCGGCGACGTCGCGCGCCTGCATCGCGACGGCTGTGAGGTCGTTCTGGTCTCGTCGGGCGCGATCCGTCTCGGCCGCACCTATCTCAAGCTGCCCTCTGGCCCGCTGAAGCTCGAGGAGAGCCAGGCCGCCGCGGCGACCGGCCAGATCCAGCTCGCGCACGCCTACCAGGAGTCGCTGGCGCGACACGGCATCACCGTGGCGCAGGTGCTGCTGACCTTGGATGATTCGGAGGAGCGCCGCCGCTACCTCAATGCGCGCCAGACCATGGGCACGCTGCTCGGGCTCGGCGCCATCCCGGTGATCAACGAGAACGACACCGTCGCCACCGACGAGATCCGCTTCGGCGACAACGATCGCCTGGGCGCGCGCGTCGCCGAAATGATCTCGGCCGACACGCTGGTGCTGCTGTCGGACATCGACGGGCTCTATACCGGCGATCCCCGCAGCGACTCCTCGGCAAAGCACATCCCCGAAATCCGCGAGATCACGCCGGAGATCGAGGCGATGGCGGGCACCGCCGCGTCCGAGATGTCCAACGGCGGCATGGTGACCAAGCTGATGGCCGGCCGCATCGCCATGGCGGCGGGCTGCCGCATGGTCATCGCCAACGGCCGCACGGTCGGTGCGCTGGGCGCGGTGATCGACGGCAAGGCGCGTTGCTCGTGGTTCCTACCGGAAGCCTCGCCGCTGTCGGCGCGCAAGAAGTGGATCAAGGGCTCGCTCAAAACCGCAGGCTTCCTGGTCGTCGACGACGGCGCGGTGCGCGCCCTGTCGGCCGGCAAGAGCCTGCTGCCCGCCGGCGTCACCGCCATCGACGGCGAGTTCAAGCGCGGCGACGTGGTCGACGTGAAGGACAAGAAGGGCCGCGTGCTGGCGCGCGGGTTGGTGGCCTATGCCGCCGAGGATGCCCGCCGGATCGCAGGCCGGAAAAGCGCCGAAATCGAGAAACTGCTGGGGTTCCGCGGCCGGGACGAGATGGTCCACCGCGACGACCTCGTGGTCGAGTGACATACTGAGGCCGGCATGAACGTCCAGACCAAGCCCGAAGACGCCGCCCAGATCGTGGCCGAGCTCGGCCGTCGCGCGAAGGCCGCCGCCCTGGCGCTGCGCAACGCGACCACGCCAGCGAAGAACAAGGCGCTGACCGACGGCGCGCGCCTGATCCGCAGCGAGAAGGCCGCGATCCTCGCCGCCAACGCCCGCGACCTCTCGGCGGCGAAGGCCGCCGGCATGACGAGCGCCTTGCAGGACCGCCTGCTGCTGAACGACGCCCGCATCGAGGCCATGGCCAAGGGGCTCGACGACATCGCTGCCCTGCCCGATCCGGTCGGCGCCGAGATCGAGCGCTGGCAGCGGCCCAACGGACTCGAGATCAGCCGCGTCCGGGTGCCGATCGGCATCATCGGCGTGATCTACGAAGCGCGCCCCAACGTCACCGCCGACGCTGGCGCCCTCTGCATCAAGTCGGGCAATGTCGTGGTGCTGCGCGGCGGTTCCGACAGCTTCCATTCCTCGCGCGCCATCGTCGAGCTGCTGCGCCGCGCCCTGAAGGACGCCGGCCTGCCCGAGGATTGCGTCGCCCTCGTGCCGACCACCGACCGCGCCGCGGTCGGCGAGATGCTGAAGGCGATGGACTGGCTCGACCTGATCGTGCCGCGCGGCGGCCGCTCGCTGATCGACCGCGTCACGACCGAGAGCCGCGTGCCCGTCCTGCGCCACTACGATGGTATCTGCCACGTCTATGTCGACCGCGATGCCGACGTGGCGATGGCGCGCGACATCGTCGCCAACGCCAAGATGCGCCGGGTCAGCGTCTGCGGCGCCGCCGAGACGCTGCTGATCGACCGCGCCGTGCTCGACACGCACCTGATGCCGGTGGTGGCCAAGCTGCACGAGCTGGGCTGCGAGGTGCGCGGCGACGGCGAGGTGCAGAAGCGCGATCCCAAGGCTCTCGCTGCCAGCGAGAAGGATTGGCGCACCGAGTATCTCGAGCCGATCATCTCGGTTGCCACCGTCGACGGTGTCGACGGCGCGATCCGGCACATAGCGACCTACGGCAGCCAGCACACCGAATCGATCGTGACGAACAACGCCCAGACCGCCGACCGCTTCCTGCGCGAGGTCGACAGCGCGATCGTCATGCACAACGCCTCGACCCAGTTCGCCGACGGCGCTGAGTTCGGGCTGGGCGCCGAGATCGGCATCTCGACCAACCGCATGCATGCGCGCGGGCCGGTCGGGCTGGTCGAGCTCACGACCTACAAGAACATCGTGCGCGGCAAGGGTACGCTGCGACCTTGATCTCCGCGCACCATCCGATGCCGGGCGTGCCGCGCGATACGCGCCGCCGCATCGGCCTGCTCGGGGGCTCGTTCAACCCCGCGCACGACGGCCATCGCCACGTCAGCCTGGAGGCATTGAAACGCCTCGACCTCGACGAGGTGTGGTGGCTGGTCTCGCCCCAGAACCCGCTGAAGAGCGACGACGGCATGGAGCCGCTGGCCACCCGCCTCGCCCGCGCCAAGCAGGTCGCACACCATCCGCACATCCGGGTCGAGGCGCCCGAGCTGCTGATGGGCACGCGCTATACGCTCGACACGGTGCGGGCGCTGAAGCGGCTCTATCCGCATGCCCACTTCGTCTGGCTGATGGGGGCCGACATCCTGCCGCAGCTGGTGCGCTGGGCGGGCTGGCGTGAACTTTTCGCGGCGATCCCGATTGCCGCTTTCGCCCGGCCGGGGTGGAGCTATGCTGCCCTGCAATCGGCAGCCCCGCGCGCCTTCGCCCGCTATCGACTCGATACCGGCCAGGCCCGGCGGCTGGCGACCTCGACGGCGCCGGCCTGGTGCTTCATCCCCAGTCGGCTCGACAGTCATTCCGGCACGGCGATCCGCGCCGTGCGGCCCAAGCGTTCCAGAGCGAAAGGAAAGACCATTTCCGGACAACGTCCGCTTCCCGATCGAAGCAAGCCCACCGCCGACCAGCTCGCGCTGGTGCGCCAGTCGCTGGAGGACGACAAGGCCGAGGACATCGTCGTCATCGACCTCGCCGGCAAGTCCTCGTTCGCCGACTACATGGTGATCGCCACCGGCCGCTCGAACCGCCAGGTCGTCGCCATCGCCGATCATCTCGAGGAGCGCCTCAAGCAGGCCGGCTACCGCCATATCTCGTCCGAGGGCAAGCAGGGCGGCGACTGGGTGCTGGTCGATACCGGCGACATCGTGGTCCACGTCTTCCGCCCCGAGCCGCGCGCCTTCTATGCGCTGGAGAAGATGTGGGCGCTGGAGACCGAGGCGGCCAAGCCCGCCAAGGCGAGCCGCCGCAAGCGCGCTTGACGCTCACGCCTTGAAGCTCACGCCTTGAAGCTGACGGTCGCCTGCATCGGCCGCGCCGGCCGCGGCCCCGAACGCGATCTCTACGAGCACTATGCCGGCCGCATCCGCTGGCCGCTGACCCTGCGCGAACTGGAAGAGAAGAAGAAGCTGCCGCCGGCCGAGCTGATCCGCCGCGAGGGCGAGCTGTTGCTGGGTGCGGTTCCGGATCGCGCCGTGCTGGTCGCGCTCGATCGTCGCGGCAAGATTGTGGACAGCGAAGCCTTCGCCCGACGCCTTGGCCGCTGGCGTGACGATGGCGTTGCAGATCTGGCCTTCCTGATCGGCGGCGCCGATGGCCATGGCGAGCCGCTGCTGCAAAAGGCCTCTTTCGTACTGTCTTTCGGGGCCATGACCTGGCCACACCTGCTCGCCCGGGCAATGCTCGCCGAGCAGATCTACCGGGCGCAGCAACTGCTGGCCGGACACCCCTATCATCGCGCCTGAAAGCGTCGATTTTGCCCCTGTTCTGTCCCAAAACCCGGACTACATTGGGGGCCATGCGGATCCTCTCCCTGCGGCTGGCCGTCTTGGCCGGCCTCGCCCTGGCAGCGCTCGCAGGCGTGGCCGTGGCCCAGACACCCGTGGCCGACAAGCCGGCCGAGAAGCCGGCGGCCAAGCCTGTGCGCAGCATTCCCTATGTCTCGATCCTGGGCGACGACGGCCGCCAGCGGCATTACGAGACCAATGCCATCCCGCTGCTGTTCAACCGCGCCTGCTTCGGCTGGCGCATGTATCTCGGCGGGCCCAACCGCACGGTCACCCTGACCGAGGTGCTGACGACCTCGCAGCCGGCCGAGCAGGTGATCGCCGGCCCCGAGACCGAGGTCAGTGCCGACAAGACCAGGGCCACCACCAAGATGCGCGAAGTGGTCCAGGATGGCGTGCTGCAGCGCTCCTGGTGCATCATCCCGGGCGATCCGCCGGGCATCTATACCTACGACATCTCGATCGACGGCGAGCCCCGCGGCGAGTTCGTGTTCTGCGCCATCGAGATGCCCGACCAGAACACCAACATCGATCCGCGCGACCTGAACTGCCCCAACAAGTTCAACTCGGTCAACGCCCGTCCCTTCGCTCCGCGCAAGGCTTCGTGATGGCTCAGTCGCGTCCGCGTCCTGCCGTTCTGTGCGTCCTCGATGGCTGGGGCCATCGGACCAACCCCAAGGACAACGCCATCCTCGATGCCCGGACGCCCAACTACGACCGGCTGATCGCGACCTGTCCGCAGGGCCTGATCGACGCCTCGGAGACCTTCGTCGGCCTGCCCAAGGGCCAGATGGGCAATTCCGAGGTCGGCCACATGAATCTCGGCGCCGGCCGGGTTGCCGTGCCCGACATGCCGCGCATCGACAACGCGATCGAGGACGGCTCGCTGGCCAGGAAGCCGATCCTGGCCGAGTTGATCGCGACCCTGAAGAAGAACGGCGGCGCCTGCCATCTGATGGGGCTCGCCTCGCCCGGCGGCGTGCATGCCCACCAGGACCACCTGGTCGCGCTCGCCAACCTGATCGCGGGCAGCGGCGTGACGGTGTGGATCCACGCCTTCCTCGACGGCCGCGATACCCCGCCGCGCAGCGCGCACGAGTATCTCGAGCAGATCGCTTCGGGCCTGAAGAAGGACCTGCCGATCAAGTTCGCCACCATCAGCGGCCGCTACTACGCCATGGACCGCGACAAGCGCTGGGACCGGGTCGAGAAGGCCTATGATTGCCTGGTCGACGCCAAGGGCGAGCCGGCCAAGACGCCCAAGGAAGCGGTCGACAAGTCCTATGCCAACGACAAGGACGACGAGTTCGTGCTGCCGACGACGCTCTACGGCTACTCGGGCATGAAGGACGGCGACGGCATCCTGATGTTCAACTACCGCTCGGACCGCGCGCGCGAGATCCTGACGGCGCTGCTCGATCCGATGTTCGACGGCTTCAAGCGCGGCCGCCTGGTGACGTTCGCCGATGCCGTCGGCATGGTCGAATATTCGGCGGCATTGAACGAATTCCTGAAGACGTTGTTCCCGCCGGTGCAGCTCAGGATGGGCCTGGGCGAGACGATCTCCCGCGACGGCCTCAAGCAGCTGCGCATCGCCGAGACCGAGAAGTACGCCCACGTCACCTTCTTCTTCAACGGCGGCGAGGAGCGGCAGTTCGAGGGCGAGGAGCGCATCCTGGTGCCCTCCCCCAAGGTTGCGACCTATGACCTCAAGCCCGAGATGAGCGCGCCGGAAGTCACCGACAAGCTGGTCGAGGCGATCGGCTCGGGCAAATTCGACCTGGTCGTCGTCAACTACGCCAACACCGACATGGTCGGCCATTCCGGCATCCTGCCGGCGGCGATCAAGGCGGTGGAAGCGGTCGACACCTGCCTCGGCCGGCTGATGGAGGCCGTCAGGAAGGCGGGCGGCGTCCTGCTGATCACCGCCGACCACGGCAATGCCGAGCAGATGTACGACGAGGAGACCCATCAAAAACACACCCAGCACACGTTGAACCGGGTGCCGGCGCTGCTGTTCAACGCCCCTGCAAACGTCCATTCCCTGCAGGACGGCAAGCTGGCCGACGTGGCGCCGACCCTGCTGGCCCTGATGGGCCTCGGGCAGCCGGCCGAGATGACCGGCCATTCGCTGCTGTCGGAGGCCCGCCGGCCGGTCGTCCTGGCGGCGCCCAAGCCTGCCGCGGCGGCATCGGCCTGATTGTGAGCCGGCGTGGACCTCGCCGCCTTGATCCCGCCAAAGAGCGCCGAGTATTCTGGTCCTGACGCCTCAAAAATCCCTCAAAGCCGTGGCGGATTCCGCAGCGGTTCCGACCCCGTAAAGGCATGCCAATGACTCGTCTCAGTCTTGCTACCACCGCCGCGATCCTGGCCTTCGGGGCCGGCGTGGCGCTGGCCCCCGTCCTGGCCCAGGACAAGGCCGAGTCCAAGCCCGGGTCGGACAAGAGCGAGCTCTACCAGCAGCTCAACCTGTTCGGCGACGTGCTGGAGCGCATCCGCCGCGACTACGTCGAGCCGGTCGACGAGAAGACCCTGATGGAGAACGCCATCAACGGCATGCTGGCGGCGCTCGACCCGCACTCCAGCTACATGAACCCGAAGATCTACAAGGACATGCAGGTCCAGACCCGGGGCGAGTTCGGCGGGCTCGGCATCGAAGTCACGATGGAGAGCGGCGTCATCAAGGTGGTGTCGCCGATCGACGACACGCCGGCCTCCAAGGCGGGCGTTCAGTCGGGCGACCTGATCTTCGCGCTCGACGGTGAGCCGGTGCAGGGCCTGACCCTGCAGGAGGCGGTCGAGAAGATGCGCGGCAAGGTCGGCACCGCGATCAAGATCTCGATCCGTCGCGCCAACGTGAAGGATCCGATCGACCTCTCGCTGACCCGCGAGACCATCAAGGTGAAGGCGACCCGCTTCCGCCTCGAAGGCGACGTCGGCTACATCCGCGTCACCTCGTTCACCGAGCAGGCGACCTCGGGCGTGCTCGACGCCGTCGAGAAGATCAAGAAGGAGGCCGGGCCGAAGCTGAAGGGTTACGTCCTCGACCTGCGCAACAACCCGGGCGGTCTGCTCGACCAGGCGATCTCCATGGTCGACGCCTTCCTCGACAAGGGCGAGATCGTCTCGGTCAAGGCGCGCAAGGCGGAGGACGTCCAGCGCTGGAACGCCAAGCCCGGCGACGTCACCGGCGGCCTGCCGATCGTGGTGCTGATGAACGGCGGCTCGGCCTCGGCCTCGGAGATCGTGGCCGGCGCGCTGCAGGACCACCGCCGCGCTATCATCCTCGGTACCCGCTCGTTCGGTAAGGGCTCGGTGCAGACCATCATGCAGGTGACTGGCGGCGGCGCGATCCGCCTCACCACGGCGCTGTACTTCACGCCGTCGGGCCGCTCGATCCAGAAGGAAGGCATCAAGCCCGACATCGAGGTCGAGCAGGCCAAGGTCGAGACCATCCAGCAGCGCGCGGGCTTCCGCGAGGAGAACCTGCGGCGGTCGATCACCAATCCCAACGAGAAGCCGACCGACAAGAAGACCGACGACAAGACCTCGCAGCTGAAGCCAGGCGATCCGGGCAAGGCGCCCAACGACAAGAAGGACGACAAGACGACTACCGCAAGCCCGGCCTCGACCGATCCGGACGAGCCGCCGAAGGACGCCGTGGCCGACTATCAGCTGCTGCGCGCCGTCGACCTGATCCGCGGCATCTCGCTCTACACCAGCCGCTCCCACTAGAGGGGGCGGCCCGGCATGGCGACGGCGCCTCGCTGGCCAGCGTTCCTGGCCAGCGGCGTCTTTCACGCCTACGCCCTCGTGCTCGGCCTGACGCTGGCCTGCGCGGCCATCGTCTATGCCAACGAAGAGACGGCCCGCCCGAGCGCCGACACCACCTTCCTGCCGCCGGCCCCTGGCCACCCGGCCGGCTCGCTGCAGCTGCCGCCCTCGTCGCAGCTCAGGGTCGATTTCCGCAAGCTCACGCCGGCCGAGCGCGACGACCTGGTCGAGGTCGTCGACGGCCTGCGCCTGCCCAGGATCTCGAGCTCCGGCTGGATGCCCTGGATCGCCTATTCTCGCCGCTTCGATCCGGACGGTCCGGCCGCCCGGGTCGGCGTGCTGATGGTCAATCTCGGCGCCGACGAGGCGCTGATGAACCGCGCCATCGACGAGCTGCCGCCGGAAGTGAGCCTCGGCTTCCTGGCCGGCACGCCGGATCTGCCGCGCTGGCTGCGGCTCGCTCGCGAGCGTGGGCACGAATGCTACCTGATGCTGCCGGTCGAGGATCCGTCCGGCCCGGCCGAGCGCGGCGTCCGGCCGATCGAAGGCAGCGCCGTGCCGGCCGAGAACCTGCGCCGCCTGCGCACCGCGATGTCGCGCGGCGAGGACTGCCTCGGCTTCGTCGTGCCGGGGCCCAGCGTCGTGTCGCAATCGGACCTGATCGCGCGGCCGTTGGTCAAGGAGATCGCCGACCGCGGCCTGGCATTGGTCGAGATCAGCCCCAACGGCGTCACGGCGACGTACCGCCTCACCGTCGAGCTCGGCGTCGGCTATGCCCGCAGCTCGACCGTGCTCGACTACAAGCTGGGCGGCCAGGGCAGCATCGACGGCAACCTCGAGCGGCTGGTCGACTGGGTGAGCGAGCGACCCGGCGACAAGCCACGCCACGATTTCGGCGTGCTGCAGCCCGACAACGCGGCGATCGACGCCATCGTCGCCTGGCGCAAGCGGCTGGCGCGGCAGAGCGCGGTGGCGCTGGTGCCGATCGTCGGCCATTTCGAATGCCGCGAGGCCTGCATGGCGCGCCTGCGCGCCCAGCCGGCGCAGCTCAAGCCATGAAGACCGATGTCCCCGAATTCTACCGCCCCAATGTCGGGCTGATGCTGATCGGCCCCGGCCGGCGGATATTCGTCGGCCGGCGCTTCAACCAGCCCGATGCCTGGCAGATGCCGCAGGGCGGCGTCGACAAGGGTGAGTCGCCGGTCGAGGCGGCGTGCCGCGAGCTCGGCGAGGAGATCGGCACGGCCAAGGCGCTGCTGCTGCGCGAGAGCCGCGACTGGGTGACCTACGACGTGCCGGCGGCGATGCACCCGCCACACTGGAAGGGACGCTGGCGCGGCCAGGCCCAGAAATGGTTCGCCCTGGGCTTCACCGGCAGCGATGCCGATATCGACCTTGCCGCCCACGACCGGGAATTCGATGCCTGGCGCTGGGCGCCGGCGCGCGAACTCCCTGAGCTGATCGTGCCCTGGAAGCGCCCGGTGTACGAAGCGGTGCTGAAGGAATTCGCCGACCTGGTGCGGCTGGACTAAGCGCCGTTCTCGGCGTACTTGGCGGCGCGGGTGCGCAGGAACCACAGGCCGGCGCGGGTCATCCAGCCGTTGAGGGCGCCGTGCGGCGCGAGCCCGACTGCCTTCAGCACCATCGCCATGGCCCGCTGCACGTGGCCCGGCCGGTACAGCGGATAGGCGCGCCGCGCATAGGCCTGCTGCGCCCCGAGGCGATCGTAGGGCACGTCCAGCGGCAGGTTGGCGGCGTAGTAGGCGTAGGCGAGCTCGTCGTCCTCGCTCTCAGCCAGGCGGCCCCAGCCGATCCACAGCCGGCGCCACTTGCTTAGCTGGTCGCGCTTCAGGCAGCGGCGCATGTGATCGTAGAAGAGCTTGTAGTGGCGGAACTCGTCGGCGGCGATCTTGCCGCAGATCTGCTTGAGGACGGGCTCCTGGGTCGCGTCCTTGAGCGCGCTGTAATAGGAGCTGGTGCCGGTCTCGACGATGCAGCGCGCCATCATCTCGCCGGCCTGGCTGCCGCGCACCGACGTCATGGCGTCGAGCGGCAACTGGTAGCCCTTGCGGAAGCGTTCAAAGGCGGCGTCGAAGTCCCACGACGGATCGGCGAGCTGCGCCCAGCGGCCGAGTGCCATGCCGTGCTGGACCTCCTCGTCGACCCAGCGATGCACGTCCTCGACGAACGCCGGATCGTCGGCGAACACACGACGAAGATAGATGCCGTAGTCGCCCCCGTTGCGCTCCACCAGGGCGGCTGCCTTGATGTTGCGCAGGATCTCGGGATCGACTTTCGACGCATCGAACCGACCCCAATCGATCGTCTCGAGTGTCCAGTTGGCCATCGTCTCTCGGTGCCCTTGGCGACGAACTCTAGCCGCAAAAAGCGACAGTAGCGTATCCGTAATAAAGCGACCCCCGCCGCGGGTTTCAACACCCGGGCGGGGGATCGTTCAGTATCTGATTTCGTACGGACTGAAAATCAACGGCTGGCGTAGTAGGCCTGCGCGCGACGCAAGTCCTTGGCGACAGCGAGGTTTCTCTGCGCGAGCGCCTTTTCCGCATCCGAGGCGGCGTCGGTCAGCTCGTCCTGCGCCTGCCGCTCGCGGTCGGCGAGCTGCTCGGCCGAAACCTGCTCGAACGGCTGGGCCTCGTCGGCCAGCACGGTGCAGCGCTCGGGCGTCACCTCGGCGATGCCGCCGACGACCAGGAAGCGCTGCTCGACCTTGTTGTTCTGGATCACCTCGAGCACGCCCGGGCGCACCGTCGAGATCAGCGGGGCATGGCCGTGCAGGACGCCGAAGTCGCCTTCGGTTCCCGGCACGACGACCATGTCGGCCTCGACGTTGACCAGCTCGCGCTCCGGCATGACCAGCCGGAAGGAGACCTTCGCCATCTTCTTAGGCCGCCTCGCCGGCGAGCTTCTTGCCCTTGGCAATCGCCTCGTCGATCGTGCCGACCATGTAGAACGCCGCTTCCGGCAGATGGTCGTACTCGCCGGCCACGATGCCCTTGAAGGCCTTGATCGTGTCCTCGAGCTTCACGAACACGCCGGGCGTGCCGGTGAACACCTCGGCGACGTGGAACGGCTGGCTGAGGAAGCGCTGGATCTTGCGCGCGCGCGCCACCACCAGCTTGTCCTCTTCCGAGAGCTCGTCCATGCCCAGGATGGCGATGATGTCCTGCAACGACTTGTACTGCTGCAGCACGCGCTGCACCGACAGCGCCGTCTGGTAGTGCTCGTCACCGACGACACGCGGATCGAGCATGCGCGAGGTCGAGTCGAGCGGGTCGACCGCCGGGAAGATCGCCATCTCGGCGATCGAGCGGCTCAGCACGGTCGTGGCGTCCAGATGGGCGAACGAGGTCGCGGGCGCCGGGTCGGTCAAGTCGTCGGCCGGCACGTAGATCGCCTGCACCGAGGTGATCGAGCCCTTCTTGGTCGAGGTGATGCGCTCCTGCAGGGCGCCCATGTCGGTCGACAGGGTGGGCTGATAACCCACCGCCGACGGGATGCGGCCCAGCAGCGCCGACACTTCCGAGCCTGCCTGGGTGAAGCGGAAGATGTTGTCGACGAAGAACAGCACGTCCTGGCCCTCCTCGTCGCGGAAATATTCGGCGACGGTGAGGCCCGACAGGCCGACGCGCGCGCGCGCTCCCGGCGGCTCGTTCATCTGACCATAAACCAGCGCCACCTTCGAGCCCGGACCGTCGAGCTTGATGACGTTGCCTTCGATCATCTCATGATAGAGGTCGTTGCCCTCGCGGGTGCGCTCGCCGACGCCGGCGAACACCGACACGCCGCCATGCGCCTTGGCGACGTTGTTGATCAGCTCCATGATGGTCACGGTCTTGCCGACGCCGGCGCCGCCGAACAGGCCGATCTTGCCGCCCTTGGCATAGGGCGCCAGCAGGTCGATGACCTTGATGCCGGTGACCAGGATCTGCGCTTCCGTCGACTGATCGACGAATTCCGGCGCGCTGCGATGGATCGGCAGGGTCTTCTTATGGCCGACCGGTCCGCGCTCGTCGACCGGCTCGCCGATCACGTTCAGGATGCGTCCGAGCGTTTCGGGGCCGACCGGCATGGCGATCGGCGCGCCGGTGTCGACCGCCTTCTCGCCGCGCACCAGGCCGTCGGTGGTGTCCATGGCGATGGTACGAACCTCGGATTCACCCAGATGCTGGGCGACCTCGAGCACGATCAGGCGATTGTCCGCCTTAACATGCAGAGCGTTCAGGATGTTCGGCAGGTCGGCATCGAAGCGCACGTCGACGACCGCACCCGTGATCTGGGTGATCGTGCCGATGTTGTTAGTGGCCATACGAAGTCCCTTTCCTTGTCTCTAGACGGCTTCTGCGCCGGAGATGATCTCGATGAGTTCCTTGGTGATCGAAGCCTGCCGCGAGCGATTCATCTGCAGGGTCAGCTTCTTGATCACCTCGCCCGCGTTGCGCGAGGCGTTGTCCATCGCCGTCATCTGTGAGCCGAAGAAACTCGCCGCGTTCTCGAGCAGGGCCCGGAAGATCTGGACGGTGAGGTTGCGCGGCAGCAGGTCGGCCAGGATCTCGGCCTCGTCGGGCTCGAACTCGTAGATCGCGCCGCCCACCGTCGCGGGCGCGGCATCCGCCGGCGGAGGCGGCGGCGGGATCAGCTGCTGGACGGTGACGATCTGGGTCATCGCCGACTTGAAGCGGTTGAAGATCACCGTGGCGACGTCGAACTCGCCGGCCTCGAACAGCTCCATCACCCGGGCCGAGACCTTCTGGGCATCGGCGAAGGAGAGCCGCGGGCGGCCGAGATCGGTGATCGTCTCGATGATCATCGGCGCGAAGTCGCGGCGCAGCTGGTCGCGCGCCTTGCGGCCGACGGCCAGGATCTTGACGGTCTTGCCGTCGGCCAGCATCTGGCGGACGACGCGCCGCGCCTCGCGCACGATCGAGCTGTTGAAGGCGCCGCACAGGCCGCGATCGGACGTGGCGACGATCACCAGCTGGACCTTGTCCGAGCCGGTGCCGGCCAGCAGCTTGGGACCGGTGCCCTTGAAGCTTTGGCCGAGGGCCGCGAGCACCTTGTCCATGGCTTCCGCATAGGGGCGGGCCGCCATGGCCTGTTCCTGGGCGCGCCGCAGCTTGGCGGCAGCCACCATCTTCATGGCCTTGGTGATCTTCTGCGTCGACTGGACGCTTCGGATCCGGAGCCGGAAGGTCTTGAGGCTGGGCATTGGACCTTAGGCGAACTTCTTGGTGAAGTCGGTCAGGAAGCCCTTCAGCTTGTCGTCGGTCTCCTTGACGATCTCCCGCTTGTCGCGGATCGAGGCGAGGATCGAGCCCTCGGCACGCAGCGCCTCGAGGTAGCTCGATTCGAATTCGCCGATGCGGCCGACGGGCAGGCCGTCGAGGAAGCCGCGGGTACCGGCGTAGATCGAAGCGACCTGCTCCTCGACCGGCATCGGGCTGTACTGGCCCTGCTTCAGCAGCTCGGTCAGGCGCTGGCCGCGGGCCAGCAGCTTCTGCGTCGTGGCATCGAGGTCGGACGCGAACTGCGCGAAGGCCGCCATCTCGCGATACTGCGCGAGCTCGAGCTTCATGGTGCCGGCGACCTGCTTCATCGCCTTGATCTGGGCGGCCGAGCCGACGCGGCTCACCGAGAGGCCGACGTTGATGGCCGGCTTGATGCCGGCATAGAACAGCTCGGCTTCGAGGAAGATCTGGCCGTCTGTGATCGAGATCACGTTGGTCGGGATGTAGGCCGACACGTCGCCGGCCTGCGTCTCGATGATCGGCAGCGCGGTCAGCGAGCCGAGGCCGTTCTTCTCGTTCAGCTTGGCGGCACGCTCGAGCAGGCGCGAGTGGAGATAGAACACGTCGCCCGGATACGCCTCGCGGCCCGGCGGGCGGCGTAGCAGCAGCGACATCTGGCGGTAGGACACGGCCTGCTTGGAAAGGTCGTCGTACACGATCACGGCGTGCATGCCGTTGTCGCGGAAGTACTCGCCCATGGCGCAGCCGGTATAGGGCGCCAGGAACTGCATCGGCGCCGGATCGGAGGCGGTCGCGGCGACGACGATGGAGTACTCCATCGCGCCGTTGTCCTCGAGCGTCTTGACGATCTGGGCGACGGTCGAGCGCTTCTGACCGATGGCGACGTAGACGCAATAGAGCTTGCGGCTCTCGTCGGTGCCCTGGTTGATCGACTTCTGGTTCAGGAAGGTGTCGATGGCGACGGCGGTCTTGCCGGTCTGGCGATCGCCGATGATCAGCTCGCGCTGGCCGCGGCCGACCGGCACCAGCGAATCGAGCGCCTTGAGGCCGGTCTGCATCGGCTCGCTGACCGACTTGCGCGGGATGATGCCCGGCGCCTTGACCTCGACCAGGCGGCGCTCGGTCGTGGCGATCGGGCCCTTGCCGTCGATCGGGTTGCCGAGACCATCGACCACGCGGCCGAGCAGGCCCTTGCCGACCGGTACGTCGACGATGGTGCCGGTGCGCTTGACCGTGTCGCCCTCGCGGATGGTGCGGTCCTCGCCGAAGATGACGACGCCGACATTGTCCTTCTCGAGGTTCAGCGCCATGCCCTTGATGCCGCCGGGGAACTCGACCATCTCGCCGGCCTTGACGCTGTCGAGGCCGTAGACGCGCGCGATGCCGTCACCGACGGACAGGACCTGGCCGACCTCGGCGACTTCGGCTTCGACGCCGAAGTTGGCGATCTGCTGCTTCAGGATCGCAGAGATCTCGGCGGCACGGATATCCATTAGGCAACTCCCTTCATGGCAAGCTGCAAGCGCTGCAGCTTGCTGCGGATAGACGAATCGAACAGGCGCGAGCCGACCTTCACGACGAGACCGCCGAGAATGTCCGGGTTGACATGCGCATCGAGCGAAACCTTGCCGCCACCCAGCACCTGGCGCAGCGCGTCGGTGAGCTGTTGCATCTGCTGTGGAGTGAGCGGCACGGCCGAGGTGACGACGGCACTGGTCTCGCCGCGGCGGCGCGCCAGCTCGCGGAGATAGGCCGACGTCATCGCCGGCAGCTCGCGGGCGCGGCCGTTGTGGGCGACGGTGCCGATGAAGTTGCGGGTCAGGCCCGTGATGCCGGCGGCATCGAGCACCGCGAGCAGCGCCTTGCCCTGCAGATCGCGGCCGATCACCGGGCTCGCGATCAGGCGCGAGAGATCGGGGCTCTCGGCGAGAAGCTTCCTGAAGGTATCGAGATCCTGCGCGACCTGGTCGAGAGCTTTGGCGTTGTCCGCCAGCTCCAGAAGGGCGCTGGCATAGCGTCCGGCGACGCCGGTCGTGGCGGATGTTGACACGATACGAGCCTCTCCCTGCCCAAGACGCGGGCCGGCAAGTCTTTGAATCCCCGGTGCTTTTTCCGGGAGAACATTGCGGCCCCACCCCGGAAAAGCGCGCGTTGCTACCATGCGTCCCGACCGGGCGCAAGGTTGCTAAAAGCCCGTATTACCTGCCTTTTCCGCGCCTTATGTCACAGGAAGGAATAGGGATCGATGTCGATCTGCAATCGCACTGAACCCGGCAGGCCGATCTGTTCCAGCCAGGCATGCAACAGAGGCTGCACCGCTGTATCGCGGCCGGTCTTGAGAAGAAACCGCCGCCGATGCCGGCCGCGCAGCAGCGACATCGGCGCCACCGAAGGACCGAGCACGGTGACGCCCGGTTGGTGCGGCGCCCGGCGGGCGATGGCGGCACAGACATTGTCCACGGCCGCCGGGTCGGGGCCGGAGACGATCAGCGAGGCCAGCCTTCCGTAGGGCGGCATGCCGGCGCCCGACCGCCCGGCCAGCTCGGCCGAGACGAAGCGGTCGCGGTCGTTGGCGACCAGCGCCTGCATCACCGGATGCTCGGGGGCGTGGGTCTGGATCAGGGCGCGGCCCGGCCGCTCGTGGCGGCCGGCGCGGCCGGCTACTTGATAAAGGAGCTGGAAGGTCCGCTCGGCGGCCCGCAGGTCGCCACCATTGAGGCCGAGATCGGCGTCGACCACCGCCACCAGCGTGAGCTTGGGGAAGTGATGGCCTTTGGCCGCCATCTGGGTGCCGATCAGGATGTCGATGTCGCCATTTTCCATGCGCTCGACCGCGGCAGTGGCTTCCTCACGGTTCATGAGAGAATCGGAAGTGAAGAGCTCGACGCGCGCCTCGGGAAAGAACTCGCGCGCCTCCTCGGCCAGGCGCTCGACGCCGGGGCCGCAGGCGACGAAGTTGTCCTCGACCCCGCAGGACCGGCACTTCAGCGCAGGCGGCTCGGTGTAGCCGCAGTGATGGCAGACCAGCTGGCGGCGGAAGCGGTGCTCGACCAGCCAGGCCGAGCATTGCGGGCATTCGATGCCCTTGCCGCAGGAGCGGCACAGCGTGATCGGCGCATAGCCGCGGCGATTGAGAAACAGCAAGGTCTGCTCACCCGCAGCCAGCGTCTGCTTCATCGCCTCGAGCACCGGCGGCGACAGCCAGCGGTCGCGCGTCGGCGCATGGCGTTTGAGATCGACCGCCGAGATCGCGGCAAGCTGGCTGCCGCCGTGCCGCGCCGGCAGATGCAGGGCGCCGTAGCGGCCCGATGTGACGTTCAGCACGCTTTCCAGCGACGGCGTCGCTGAGGCGAGCACGACCGGCGCACCGACCAGACGGGCGCGCACGACCGCCATGTCGCGCGCGTTGTAGCAGACGCCGTCCTCCTGCTTGAACGAGGTGTCGTGCTCCTCGTCGACCACGATCAGGCCGAGATTCTGGAACGGCAGGAACAGCGCCGAGCGCGCACCGACCACGACGCCGATGCGGCCCTCGGCGATCGCCCGCCAGGTCTCGCGCCGTTCGAGGCTGGTCAGGCCCGAATGCCACGCCGCCGGTGTGCAGCCGAAGCGGTCCTCGAAGCGCTTCAGCCACTGCGCGGTGAGCGCTATTTCGGGCAACAGCACGAGGGCTTGCCGGCCCGCGGCAAGGCACGCGGCGATCGCCTCGAAATAGACCTCGGTCTTGCCGGCGCCCGGCACGCCATCGAGCAGGGTCGCCGAGAAGGCGTGCGCCTGCACCTTGTCGATCAGCCCCTCGGCCGCCGTCTTCTGCTCGGGCGACAGCGTCGGCCCTTCGCGCGCGCCGTCGGGCTGCGGGAAGGTGCGCCGCATCGGCCGCTCGATCGCTTCGAGCAGGCCGGCCGACGCCATGGTCTTGATCACCGACGCGCCGACGCCCGCGAGATGCGCCAGCTCGCTGGCGGACATCGCCGGGCCGTCCTTCAGCGCCGCGAGCACGCGGCGTCGGGCGGCGGTCAGCTTCAGCGTATCGCTGTCGGCCTCTCCGGCGGGGCGATAGACGAGTTCGCTGCGCGGTGCCTCCAGCGCCGACGGCGTGCTCATCGCCATGCGCAGCACGGCGCCAGGCGGCGACAGCGTGTAGGCGGCGACCCAGTCGACGAAGCGGCGCAGCGCATCGGCCATCGGCAGGGCCGGCAGCACCTCGATCACATCGCGCAGCTTGGCTGCGGCGATACAGCCGGTGCCGTCTCCCCACACCACACCCAGGGTTTCCCGCTTGCCCAGCGGTACGATGACGAACTGGCCGGGTGCAACGCTCAGCCCCTCGGGAACGCTGTAATCATAGGCATCGGCCAAGGGCAGCGGCAGCAAGATACGCACCGTGCGTGGTGCAGCTGCTTCTGCTAGACATTGTGCGGCGTGCGCCTGTGAACCACCGGCCATTGGGAAAGCTTATATGAAGTTCTTCGTCGATACTGCCGACGTGGCCGAGATCAAGGACCTCGCGGCCTCCGGGCTGCTCGACGGGGTGACGACCAACCCCTCGCTGATCATGAAGGCCGACCGGCCGATGCTCGAGGTCATCAAGGAGATCTGCGCCGTCGTGCCGGGCCCGGTCAGCGCCGAGACGGTCGCAACCGACCACAAGACGATGCTCGAGGAGGGCAGGAAGCTCGCAAAGATCGCCAAGAATGTGGCGGTCAAGGTGCCGCTGACACCGGATGGGCTGAAGACCTGCAAGGCGCTGCGCTCCGAAGGCATCATGGTCAACGTGACGCTGTGCTTCTCGGCGGCCCAGGCGCTGCTCGCCGCCAAGGCCGACGCGACGTTCATCTCTCCCTTCATCGGCCGCATCGACGACAACGGCCATGACGGCATGGGCCTGATCGCCGAGATCATGACGATCTATCGCCAGTACCCGCACTTCAAGACCGAGGTGCTGGCGGCTTCGATCCGCCACAGCCAGCACGTCATCCAGGCGGCCAAGCTCGGCGCCCATGTCGCGACCCTGCCGCCCAACGTGCTGCGCGGCCTGTTCAAGCACGTGCTGACCGACAACGGGCTCAAGGCCTTCCTCGACGACTGGAAGAAGACCGGGCAGTCGATCCTATGAGGATGGGCCTATGAGCAGCGACGGCACCGTCACCGCCCCCGACGGCTCGGGCCGGCAGGTCAAGCTGATCACGGCCGACGACGTGGTGGCCTACCTCAAGGCCCATCCCGACTTCTTCGAGAAGAACCAGGAGCTCGCGGCCGAGCTGGCGCCGCGCGTCCAGGGCCCGGGCGTCATCGACATGCAGCAGGCGATCCTGAAGCGCCTGCGCAGCGAGATCGACCGGCTGAAGAACGAGCGCACCGAGATCATCGCCAACTCCAAGCAGAACCAGATCGTCCAGAACCGCATCCAGGCGGCGGTGATCAGCATCATCCAGGCGACGACCTTCGAGAAGATGATCCACGTGGTGACGCACGAGCTGCCCGAGCTGCTCGATGTCGACTTCATCACTATGGCGATCGAGGCCAATGCCGATGCGCCCAAGCGCGTGCCGGTGCGCGGCGTCTACGTGCTGGCGCCGGGCGCGATCGACGCGGCGCTCGGCCCCGAGAAGCACGCCCGCCTGCGCAGCCACATCGCGGGCGAGGAGGCGTTCTTCGGCGACGTGGCGCGGTTCGTGAAGTCCGACGTGCTGATGCGGCTGCGCGTCTCGTCGGGCTCGCCCGACGGCGTGATGTGCTTCGGCTCGCGCGACGCCGAGGCCTTCGGCCCGGAGATGGCGACCGAGCTGCTGTTCTTCCTGGCCAAGGTGCTGGAAAACACCATCCGCGCCTGGCTCGACCTGCCCGAGTGAGCATCAGCCTCGCGGGCGCGCGCGAGGCCTGGCGCGACTGGCTGCGCAGCGAACGCCGGCTGTCCGGCCATACCCTCACCGCCTACGAGCACGACGTCGCCGAGTTCGTCGCGTTCATGACCAAGTATCTCGGCGCCCCGCCGACGCTCGCCCAGCTCGACAAGCTCAAGCCTGCCGAGTTCCGGGCCTGGCTGGCCGACCGCGCCCATCAAGGCCTGGCCCGCACCTCGACCGCCCGCGCCTTCTCTTCGGTGCGCTCCTTCTTCCGCTTCCTCGGCAAGCGCGGGCTGGCGCACAACGCCAGCATCGCCGCCATCCAGACGCCCAAGCTGCCGCGCTCCGTTCCCAAGGCGCTCTCCGAGCGCGACATGGAGGACCTCCTCGAGCAGTCGGCCGCCCCCGAGCGCGAGACCTGGATCGAGCGGCGCGACGCCGCCGTCCTGCTGCTGCTCTACGGCGCGGGCCTGCGCATCGGCGAGGCGCTCGGCCTCACCAAGGGCACGGTCGGCGGCCTGCTCGACGCGGGCCAGGACACGCTCGCCATCACCGGCAAGGGCAACAAGACCCGGCTGGTGCCGCTGCTGCCCGCGGCGCTCGAGGCGCTGGCGGCCTATCGCGAAGCCTGCCCGTTCATGAAGGCACTAGGCCCGCGCGACGCCTTCTTCCTCGGCGCCCGCGGCGCGCCGCTCGATCCGGCGATCGTGCAGAAGCGGGTGCGCGACCTGCGCCGCGTGCTCGGCCTCACCGACTCGGTGACGCCACATGCGCTCAGGCACTCCTTCGCCACCCATCTGCTGGCGGCCGGCGGCGACCTGCGCACCATCCAGGAGCTGCTGGGCCATGCCAGCCTGTCGACCACCCAGCGCTACACCGACGTCGACGCCGCGCGGCTGAGCGCGGTCTACCGGGCTGCCCATCCCCGGGCGAAGGTCCGCGGCTAGACCAGCCGGACTTCCCACCGGTTTCCACCCGCGTGGAAGCCGAAAACATTGACCCGCCTGCATTTCAAGCGATTCTTCCCACTTTCCCCACGACCCCCAAAGCGGTCCGCTAAGGGCGCTCGTAGACGACGTGCAAGGCGCCGCCGGTCTTGGGCTCGCACCTGGCGAGCCTGAGCGAGAGCTCCCGGATGCCGGCCGGAAAGAGCGGGATGCCGTCGCCCAGCACCAGCGGCACGATCGCCATCTCCAGCACGTCCAACCGGCCGATCTCGACGAGGCCGCGGATGAGCTGGCCGCCGCCTTCGATGCCGATCCGACCGAGGCCGCTGCCGTCGAGCGTGCGCGCCAGCTCTTCGAGCGAGCCCTGCCAGGCCTCCACCAGCGGCGGCGGATCGGCGAGCGGCTTCGATGTCACCACGAAAACCCGGCGACCGGCATGGAGCCAAGGCTCCAGGGCGCGCTCTGTCTCGTAGGTGGCGCGGCCCATCACCAGGCAGCCGATCGCGGCATGATAGGCGTCGATGCCGAAGTCCTGCGGCGGATAGGCGTAGAGCCAGTCGAACGATCCATCGCGGCGCGCGATCTTGCCGTCGAGCGAGATGGCGACATGGCAGTGCCAGAGCGGACGGGTCATGGGCTGGCCGGCAAAGCCTTGGCGAGGAAGGCCTTCACGTCGACCACGAAAGCCTTCCAGGTCGCCTCGTTGGCGCCGTAGTGGGCGCCGCAGCAGCCGCCGGGCTTGCTGCGGTTGCCGACGCCGTCGAGATAGCGGACCGGCAAGCCGAGCGCGTCGAAGCTGTGATGGGCGTTGGGATAGACGTGCGTCTCCAGGAGGTCCCGACCGGCCACGACCCGGTCGAACAGGGCCTTGCACTGCGCGACCGGAGTCCAGTCGTCCAGCGCGCCCATGGCGACCATCGTCGGCTGGCGCACGTCGATCTTCGGGCCGAGCGGTTCGACCAGGGCGCAATCGGGATAGACCAGGATGGCGACGCGGGCCGGCACGCGCGGCGCGAAGGCGCGCAGCGCAGCGACGCCGCCGCCGTAGGAGTAGCCCATGAAGCCGACCAGGCCGGCGCGGACGAACGACTGCGCGTCCAGCCAGCGCAGCGACGCGTCGATGTCGACCGCCCGCTTCTCGGCATCGGCCTGGGTCGGCCAGTTGCGGCCGCAGACGTCCTTCAGGCCGCGCGAGGAGAAGCTGTCGACCACCAGCGCGACGTAGCCCCAGCTCTTGAGCAGCTCGGCCATCCGCGTGTTGTTCTGGCCGACGCCGCCGCAGCCATGGAACAGCGCGATCGCCGGCGCCTTCGCCGTGCCCGGACGATAGAGCTGCGCAGGAATGTCGATGCCGTCGCTCTTCACCCGCACGGCTTGCTGCGCGCCGGCGGGCGGCGCGGCGACGAGCGCCGTCAGAAGAGCGAGCGCGGCAAGGCGCAGGAGCAGCCTTGCCAATGCCGACCGCTACTTGGCGGGTGCCGGCTGCCTGAAGGTCGGCACGCCCTCGACGCGGTCCTCGAGCGCCTCGGCGCCTTCGGTCGGCAGCACCTTGACGTAGTTCAGCGCGCCTTCGATGTCGTCCTGCCAGACCTCGCGCGGCAGGTCGTAGACGAACTCCACGCCGTAGCCGTTGGGATCGTGGATGTAGAGGCTGTGCGTCATGCCGTGCTCGACGCGGCGATCGAACTTCACGCCCTTCTTCTGCAGGTAGGCGAGATGCTCCATCCAGGCCTCGCGGCTGGGCATGGTGATGGCAATATGGTTGACCGCAACAGGCACGCCGAACATCGACCATTCCTTGGGCGGCTCCGGCAGGTTCTTGTTCTCGACCAGCGCCACGTCGTGATGGTGATGGCTGCCGTCGGAGCGCGTGCCCGAATAGAAGCGCATCTTCGGCGGATTGGGTCGCTCCGGCCGCGGCGTCAACTGCCCGACCATCTCGAAGCCCACGATCTCGGTCCAGAACTTGTGCGATTCCTCGATATCGCGGACGTTGAGCACGAGGTGATTGATGCCACGCGGCTTGACCGGCTTGTCCATGGCTTCCTCCGTTTGGAGTCATTCTAACCCGGCCCGGGCGGCCAAAAAAGACCGGAGCGCGGGAATAAAGGCCGTCCGGCGGCGTCTCCCTCCCCGTGCACTTTCGCACGTGTCAGGGAGATTCCATGCTGAAAACGCTCGCTTTCATCGCCGCCGCGACCCTTTTTGCCGGCGCCGCCTTCGCTGCCGAGCCAGCCGGCCCCGCCCCCAAGGCGAGCAACGGCGCATTCGTCACCGCCAAAGGCATGACGCTCTACACCTTCGACAAGGACACTGCCGGCAAGTCGGTCTGCAACGGCCCGTGCGCCACCAACTGGCCGCCGGCGCTGGCCTCCGATGACGCCAAGCCCGCGGGCCCGTGGACCATCGTGGTGCGCGACGACGGCCTCAAGCAGTGGGCCCTCAACGGCAAGCCGGTCTATGCCTTCGCCAAGGACGCCAAGCCCGGCGACAAGACCGGCGACGGCTTCCTCAACGGCGCCTGGCACGTCGCCAAGCCCTGACATGAATCGGAGTCGGCGCCGGGTCTCCGGCGCCGATATTCTTTAGATTGAGCCGATGGCCGATCCCGGGCCCCTGATCGAACCGCACATCCCGGCGCTGCGCCGCTACGCCTTCGCGCTGCTGCGCGACCGCGACCGCGCCGACGACCTGGTGCAGGACACGCTGGAGCGCGCCCTGTCGCGCTGGCTGCTGCGCCGGCCCGACGGCGACGTGCGGGCCTGGCTGTTCGCCATCCTGCGCAACCTGCATGTCAGCCGCTGGCGCCGCGATCGCCGGCACGGCGCCAGCGTCGATATCGACGAGGCAGCGCCCAGCGTCGCCGCGCGGCAGGAGGCGGCGCTCGAGGTGCACGACGTGCTGGCCGCGCTCGACCAGCTGCCAGAGGAGCAGAAGTCGCTGCTGCTGCTGGTCGGGGTCGAGGACTTTTCCTACGACGATGCCGCGCGCATCCTCGGCATGCCGATCGGGACGGTGATGTCGCGCCTGTCCCGGGCGCGGCAGAGGCTTCGCGCGCTGGTGGAGACCGGCAAGGTCACGCTGCTTCGGAGAGTGAAATGACGATCAACGATGGCCCCATCGTTGAGGACGATCTGCAGGCCTATGTCGACGGCCGCCTGCCCGAGGTGCGTCACGCCGCGGTCGAGGCCTACCTGGCGCAGAACCCCGACGTGCGCGAGCGGATCACTCTCGACATCCGCCAGCGCAACGCCTTGCGCGGCCAGCTCGAGGGCAAGTTCGCCGAGCCGGTGCCGCCGCGGCTGTGGCTCGCCAACATCCGTGCCGCGCGGCGCAACACGATGATGTGGCGGCTGAAGGCGGTGGCGGCGAGCCTGCTGGTCTTCACCGTCGGCGCCGGCGCGGGCTGGTTCGCGGCCAATCACGAAGCGCTGGCGCCGCCCGTGACGACCGCCGTCGCCCAGAACGCCAACGCGGCCTATCGCACTTACGTCGTCGAGGTCGCCCATCCGGTGGAAGTCGCCTCGGCGCAGGAGGCGCATCTGATTCAGTGGCTGTCGCGCCGGCTCGGCAAGCCGCTGGCTGCGCCCGATCTCATGCCGTTCGGCTACAGGCTGATGGGCGGGCGGCTGCTGCCGGGCAACGGCTCGGCGGCGGCGCAGCTGATGTACGACGATGCCAGCGGCAAGCGGCTAACGCTCTATGTCCGCGCCGCCGAAGGCAGCGAGACCGCCTTCCGCTTCCAGCGCGACGGCGAGGCCGCGACCTTCGCCTGGATCGACCAGGGCTTCGGCTTCGCCGTGACCGCGCCGGCGACGCGCGAGGAGCTGCTGCCGATCGCCGAAGCGGTCTATCGCCGCTTCAACTGAAGTGTCACCGGCTGGGGTCGGTCAGCTCGTCGAATTCCTGAAGATGGCGCGGTGCCCAGCGATGGCTGCGGGCGGCGGCGATCCAGCGCGACAGGACGGGCCAGCGCCGGCGGGCGCGCTTGACCCAGACGCGCCCGGTGTCGAACTCGGTGGCGAACAGGTAGAGGGCCAGCACGAAGAAGATCCAGCCCTGCAGGATCGGCAGCAGGCCGCCCACCACCGTGAGGACCAGCAGCACCCCGACCAGAACGATCATCAGCGGCTTGCGCATAGGGGCTGGAATGGCGACGACGGCGGCGTTCCGCCAGAGCGATTTCCTATCTGATCGGAAATGCGCGCACAGACGATGCTGGCCCAACAGGGCACATTCCGTCCGGCTGTTTCCAGCCGGACGGAATGTGCTCCAGTGGCCAATCCCCTACTCGGCGGCGGCCAGCTCCTCGCGCTCCTGACGCAGGTGGCGGCGCGGCGGCTTGCCGTAGCGGGCGCGGTAGGCGTGGATGAAGTTGCTGACGTGGTTGTAGCCGACGCGGTGGGCGATCTCCTTGACGCTCGCCGCGCCGTCTTCGAGCGCCTGCCGGCCATGCTCGAGCCGTCGGTTGCGCAGGGTCTCGAACACGCTGGCACCGAACTCCTGGCGGAAGCCGGCGCTCAGCCGCTTCTCGCTGAGGCCGACCGCGTCGGCCAACGCGCCGAGAGTCGGCGGCTCGCGCATGTCGGCGAGCAGCCGGTCGTGCGCATCGTGCACGGCGGCGCGCTCGCGGGTCGAGAGCGCGATGCGCTCGCCCGCCGGCTGCTGGCGCGCGGCGACGCCGGCCTGGATGGCGAAGAGCTGCAGCGCCGCCCCTTCCAGCATGATTCGGCGCAAGGGGCCGTTCAGCCCGGCGGCGAAGGTCCCTGCAGCAATGTTGCGCATCAGCCGGTTGGCGCGGCCCGACAGGTGAACCGGCTGGTCGAGCCGGCGCGCCAGCAGCGGCCGCAGGATCTCCGGCGCCTCGCCCTCGAGCAGGCGCTCGATGCGCGCCACGTCGAGCTTGTAGGCCAGCGAATGGAACGGCGTGTCGGCCCGGAGATTGTAGGTCGGCCAGTCGCCGGACAGTCGGAACAGCAGCGAATGGTTGCCCGAGGCGACAACCCGGCGGCGGCCGCCGAAATCGAGGTCGACGCGGCCCTCGAGCATGACCTGGCCCACGACATACGGCTCGTCGTAGCGGTCGGTCGGCTGGACGCCGAAATCCCGGTGCGCGCGGACGTTGTTCAGCGAGACGCGCAGGGTGGGCGAAACGACGATGCGCTCCAACGTCCCGCTCCATCGATCGTCGTCGACGGAGAAAGAAGAGCCGGCAACTACGGGCTGTTCGACTGCCCGATCATGAAGCAACCACTCGAAATCCGACGTCACATTTGTTTCTCTGTCTTGACGGCGGGACATCCATAAAACCGCATCATAGCATATTTTCGCCGTTTTGGACGACGGCTTGGCCCTGGAGGCTAGAGGTGGATAGGCTTGTCCCACGCTGCGAGGGCCGCTTCCTTGAGCGCCTCGTTGACCGTGGGATGAGCATGGCAAACGCGGCCGATATCCTCGGCCGAGGCGCGGAACTCCATTGCCATTGCCGCCTCGGCGATCATGGTGCCGGCTTCGGCGCCGATGATGTGGACGCCAAGCACCTGGTCGGTCGCCTTGTCGGCCAGCACCTTCGCGAAGCCTTCCGTCGTGCCGTTGGCGCGGCTGCGCGGGTCGGCCATAAAAGGATACTTGCCGACCTTGTAGGCGACGCCCGCCGCCTTGAGCTGCTCCTCGGTCTTGCCGACCCAGGCGACCTCGGGCTGGGTGTAGACGATCGAGGGCACGAGGTCCCAGTCGACGTGGCCCTTCTGGCCGGCGATGGTCTCGACGCAGGCAACGCCGTCCTCGCTCGCCTTGTGGGCGAGCATCGGGCCGTCGATCACGTCGCCGATCGCGTAGATGCCGGGCACCGAGGTCTGGAAGTGCGCATCGACCTCGATGCGGCCGTGCGGCGTCAGCTTCACGCCCGCCTTGTCGAGGCCGAGGCCTTCGACATAGGGACGGCGGCCGATGCAGACCAGCACGACGTCGGCCTCGACGGTCTCGGCGGCGCCGCCTTTCGCTGGTTCGAGCGTCAGCACGACGCCGGCGCCGCCGGCATCGGCCCTGGTGACCTTGGAGCCTAATTTGAACTTCATGCCCTGCTTGGCGAGGGAGCGCTGGAACTGCCGGGTGACCTCGTCGTCGACGCCCGGCGTGATGCGGTCGAGAAACTCGATCACCGTCACATCGGAGCCGAGCCGGCGCCACACCGAGCCGAGCTCGAGGCCGATGATGCCGGCGCCGACCACCACCAGGCGCCTGGGCACCTCGGTGAGCTCGAGCGCGCCGGTCGAGGAGACGATCTTCTTCTCGTCCACCGTCACGCCCGGCAGCGGGATCACCTCGGAGCCCGAGGCGATCAGGATGCTCTTGGCGGCGAGCGTCTCCTTGACCGCGCCATCGTTGCCGAGCACCGCGACCTCACCCGCCTTCTCGATGCGGCCGGTGCCCTGGAACCAGGCGATCTTGTTCTTGCGGAACAGGAAGGCGACGCCCTTGGTCGTCGCCTCGACAACCTCGGCCTTGCGCTTCATGAACTGGGCGAAGTCGAGCGCGGGCGCGCCGACCGTGACGCCGTGTACGCTGAGATCGTGCGCCGCCTGCTCGAACAGGTGCGAGGATTGCAGCAAGGCCTTGGACGGGATGCAGCCGACATTGAGGCAGGTGCCGCCGAGCGTCGTGCGCTTGTCGACCACCGCCACCGTCATGCCGAGCTGGGCCGCGCGGATCGCCGCGACGTAGCCGCCCGGACCGGCGCCGATCACGACCAGATCAAAGGTTTCGTTCGCCATGACACACCGTGATCGCTGCCACTGTCATCCCGAACGAAGCGAGGGATCTTTCCGGACCAGTAAAGATCCCTCGCTTCGCTCGGGATGACAGCGTGCTGGTTGCTACTTCTCGCGTTCTAGACCCCGAGCAGCAGGCGCTCGGGATCCTCGATGCATTCCTTGACCCGCACCAGGAACAGCACCGCCTCGCGCCCGTCGATGATGCGATGGTCATATGACAGGGCGAGGTACATCATCGCCCGTGCCTTGACCTCGCCGCCCACCACCATCGGCCGCTGCTGGATCTTGTGCATGCCGAGGATGCCGGACTGCGGCGGATTGAGGATCGGCGTCGACATCAGCGAGCCGTAGACGCCGCCGTTGGAGATGGTGAAGGTGCCGCCCGTCAGGTCGGCGATCGAGAGCTTGCCGTCGCGCGCCTTGTGGCCGAGCTCGGCGATGCCCTTCTCGACCTCGGCGAAGGAGCGCGCGTCGGCATCGCGCAGCACCGGCACCACCAGGCCCTGCGGCGTGCCGACGGCGACGCCGATGTCGTAGTAGTTCTTGTAGACCAGCTCGTCGCCCTCGATCTCGGCATTGACCGCCGGCAGCTCCCTGAGCCCGGCGATGCATGCCTTGACGAAGAACGACATGAAGCCCAGCCGCGCACCGTGCTTCTTCTCGAAGTCGTCCTTCAGCCGGTCGCGCAGCGCCATGACGTTGGTCATGTCCACCTCGTTGAAGGTGGTCAGCATGGCGGCGGTGTTCTGCGCCTCCTTGAGGCGATTGGCGATGGTGCGGCGCAGCCGCGTCATGCGCACCCGCTCCTCGCGGTCGGCGCGCGGCCGCGGCCCCGCTGGCGCGGCCGGCTTCGCAACCGGCGCCGCCTGGGCCGAGATCGACGACAACGCCGCCATCACGTCGGCCTTGGTCGCGCGGCCGTCCTTGCCCGTGGGCTGGATGGCGGCGGGCGACACGCCCCTCTCGTCGACGAGCTTGCGCACCGCCGGACCGGAGGCCGCAAGATTGGCCGCCGTCGCGACCGCGGCAGCCGTCGCCGGCGCAGCGGCAGGCGCTACCGCCGGAGTTGGCGCCAGAGTTGGCACAGGAGCCGGCGCGGGCTTGGGCGGCGGCGGGGCGGCCGGAACCGCGGCCGGCTTCGGCGCGGCGGCCGCGCCGCCGACGGCCTCGATGTGGCAGAGCACGCCGCCCACCGGCACCGTGGCGCCCTCGGCGACGGCGATGTCGGCGATCGTGCCGGCAGTGGTCGCCGGCACCTCGACGGTGACCTTGTCGGTCTCGAGCTCGCACAACGGCTGGTCGACAGCGACGCCGTCGCCCACCTTCACCATCCACTTGGACACGGTCGCCTCGGTGACCGATTCGCCCAATGCCGGAACCTTGATCTCGACGGCCATTACCCTCTCCTCAGCCGATCGTGAGCGCGCGGTCGACCAGGTCCGCCTGCTCCTTGAGATGATTGCGCGCCGAGCCGGTGGCCGGCGACGCCGATTCGGGGCGGCCGATATAGACCGCCCGCTTCGCCTTCACGTCGATGTTCGACAGCGCGCGCTCGATGCGCCGGTCGATGAAGTGCCAGGCGCCCATGTTCTCCGGCTCCTCCTGGCACCACACGACCTCGGCGTTGGGATAGGCCGAGAGGCGCACGCCGAGCCGGGTGAACGGCAGCGGATAGAGCTGCTCGATGCGGAGGATCGCGATGTCGTCGATCTTGCGCTTGCGGCGCTCGGCGACGAGGTCGAAGTAGACCTTGCCGCTGCACAGCAGCACGCGCCGCACCTTGTCGCCCGGCACGAGCTGGTCGGTCTCGGGCAGCAGGCGGCGGAACGACGAGCTCGGCCCGAAGTCGGCCAGGGTCGACACCGCATCCTTGTGGCGCAGCAGCGACTTCGGCGTCATCACCACCAGCGGCTTGCGGAAGGTGCGGCGCACCTGGCGGCGCAGCGCGTGGAAGTAGTTGGCCGGCGTCGTCGGCACGACGACCTGCCAGTTGTCCTCGGCGCTGAGCTGCAGGTAGCGCTCGAGGCGCGCCGAGCTGTGCTCGGGGCCCTGCCCCTCGTAGCCGTGCGGCAGCAGCAGCACGAGGCCGTTCATGCGCAGCCACTTGCTCTCGCCCGAGCAGATGAACTGGTCGATGATGACCTGCGCGCCGTTGGCGAAGTCGCCGAACTGCGCCTCCCACATCACCAGCGCGTTGGGCTCGGCCGACGAGTAGCCGTACTCGAAGCCCAGCACCGCCGCCTCGTTGAGCGGGCTGTCGATCACCTCGAAATGCGCCTGGCCTTCGGCGACGTGGTTCAGCGGGATGTATTGCTTCTCGTTGGCCTGGTCGACCAGCACCGAATGGCGCTGCGAGAAGGTGCCGCGGCCGGAATCCTGGCCGCTCAACCGCACCGGCGTGCCTTCCACCAGCAGCGCGCCGAACGCCAGCGCCTCGCCGGTCGACCAGTCGATGTCGCGGCCGGTGTCGATCGACTTGCGCTTCTCCTGCAGCAGCCGCATCAGCTTGCGGTTGAGATCGAAGTCCTTGGGCGGCTCCGAGAGCGCGCGGCCGATCGCGATCAGCTTGTCGGTGTCGACGGCGGTCTGGCCCTTGCGGTCCTCCTCCTCCGGCGCGACGGTCATGCCCGACCACTTGCCTTCCAGCCAGTCGGCCTTGTTGGGCTTGTAGTTGGTCGCCGCCTCCAGCGCCTTGTCGAGCTTGGCGCGCAGCTCGGCGTCCATCGCCGTTACGTCGGCCGCGCTCACAACGCCCTCGCCCTCGAGCTGCGCGGCATAGACTTCCTTCACCGTCCTATGGCCGCCGATCTCCTTGTACATCAGCGGCTGGGTGAACATCGGCTCGTCCGATTCGTTGTGCCCGTAGCGGCGGTAGCAGAACATGTCGACGACGATGTCGCGCTTGAAGTGCTGCCGGTACTCGGTGGCGATGCGGGAGCAGTGCACGACGGCCTCGGGATCGTCGCCGTTCACGTGCAGGATCGGCGCCTGCACGATCTTGGCGATCTCGGTGCAGTACGGGCCCGGGCGCGACGCGGTCGGCAAGGTCGTGAAGCCGATCTGGTTGTTGACCACGAAATGGATGGTGCCGCCGATGCGGTAGCCGGCGAGATCGGAGAGATCGAGGCTCTCGGCCACCAGGCCCTGGCCCGCGAACGCCGCGTCGCCGTGCATCAGGATCGCCATCACCTGGCTGCGGTCGTCGTCGCCGCGCTGGTCCTGCTTGGCGCGCGCCTTGCCGAGCACCACGGGATTCACCGCCTCGAGATGCGAGGGGTTGGGCGCCAGCGAGAGATGGATGGTGTTGCCGTCGAACTCGCGATCGGCCGAGGCGCCGAGGTGGTACTTCACGTCGCCCGAGCCGCGCATCTCCTCGGGCTGCGAGGAGCGGCCCTGGAACTCGGAGAACAACGCCGTGTAGCTCTTCTGCAGCGCGTGCACGAGCGTGTTGAGACGGCCGCGATGGGGCATGCCGATCACGACGTCCTTGACGCCGAGCTGGCCGCCGCGCTTGAAGATCTGCTCGAGGCCCGGGATCAGCGATTCGCCGCCGTCGAGGCCGAAGCGCTTGGTGCCGACGAACTTCAGGCCGAGATATTTCTCCAGCCCTTCCGCCTCGACCACGCGCTGCATGATCATGCGGCGACCTTCGAGCGTAAAGTCGGTGCGGTTCTCGACGTGCTCGATGCGCTCCTGGATCCACACCCTCTGGTCGGGATCGGCGATGTGCATGTACTCGACGCCGATCTTGCCGCAGTAGGTCTTGCGCAGCCGCTCCCAGATCTGGCGCAGGGTGGCGGCGTCGCCGAGGCCGAGCGTGCCGAAGATCAGGATCGGGCGGTCCCAGTCGGCGTCGGTGAAGCCGTAGGTCCTGGGATCGAGGTCGGCATGCAGCGCCTGGTGGATCAGGCGGAGCGGGTCGAGGTCGGCCTCGAGGTGGCCGCGGATGCGGTAGCTGCGGATCAGCAGGAAGGCGCGGCTGGTGTCGTAGGCGGCGGCGCGGATCGCCTCCTCGCCCCTCCCCTCAATCATGGCACCGGCGAGCGGCATCGCGCCGCCGTTGGCCTTGACGTTGCGGTTGGCGGCCGCGCGCGGCATCTCGGTGTCGGGCACGTCGATGACGCGCGCCTGGTTGGGCGCCCACGACGCGCCGCGCACCTCGGCCAGCACGTCGCCGCGCTCCTCGGCCAGCGCCTCGAAGAAGATGCGCCAGTCGGGATCGACCTTGTTCGGGTCCTCGAGGAAGCGCGCGTAGAGCTCCTCGATGAACGGCGCATTGGCGCCGAAGAGAAACGATGTTTGCTCGGCCTGCATAGCCAGTCAGCTCCTCTCACGCCCACTTCCCCATTCATATGGGGAAGTGCCCCGTCTTACGGGGCGATGGGGTCATGACCCCTCCGGCCCTTCGGGCCACCTCCCCATCTGAATGGGGAGGGTTTACTTGGTCATTGCCTTGAGCATTTCGTCGCCCAATGCAGCGGGCGAATCGGCAACATGGATGCCTGCGGAACGCAGGGCTTCGACCTTGTATTCGGCGGTATCGTGACCGCCGGAGATGACCGCGCCCGCATGGCCCATGCGGCGGCCCGGCGGCGCGGTGCGGCCGGCGATGAAGCCGACCACCGGCTTCCTGGTCTTCGACGCCTTGATGTACTCGGCGGCCTTGACCTCGGCGTCGCCGCCGATCTCGCCGATCATGACGATGCCCTCGGTCTCCGGATCGGGCAGCAGCATCTCCAGGCACTCGACGAAGTTGGTGCCGTTCACCGGATCGCCGCCGATGCCGATGCAGGTGGTCTGGCCGAGGCCGGCCGCCGTGGTCTGCGCCACCGCCTCGTAGGTGAGCGTGCCGGAGCGCGAGATGATGCCGATCTTGCCGCGCTTGTGGATGTGGCCCGGCATGATGCCGATCTTGCACTCGCCGGCGGTGATCACGCCCGGGCAGTTCGGCCCGATCAGCCGCGACCCGGAGCCGGCGAGCGTGCGCTTCACCTTCACCATGTCGAGCACGGGAATGCCCTCGGTGATGCAGACGATCAGCGGGATCTCGGCGTCGACCGCCTCGAGGATCGAATCGGCCGCGAACGCCGCCGGCACGTAGATCACCGTGGCATCGGCGCCGGTCTTGGCGACGGCTTCCGCCACGGTGTCGAATACCGGCAGGTCGAGATGGATGGTGCCGCCTTTGCCCGGCGTCACACCGCCCACCATCTTGGTGCCGTAGGCGATCGCCTGCTCGGAATGGAAGGTGCCCTGGCTGCCGGTGAAACCCTGGCAGATCACCTTGGTGTTCTTGTCGACGAGGACGGCCATTTAAGCGGCCTCCTTCACGGCCTGGACGATCTTTTGCGCGGCGTCGGCGAGGTTCTCCGCCGAGGTGATCTTCAATCCCGATTCCTTCAGGATCTTCTTGCCCAATTCGACATTGGTGCCTTCGAGCCGGACGACCAGCGGGACGTGCAGGTTCACTTCGCGCGCCGCGGCCACGACACCCTCGGCGATCACGTCGCAGCGCATGATGCCGCCGAAGATGTTCACCAGGATGCCTTCGACGTTGGGATCCTTGAGGATGATCTTGAACGCTGCGGTCACGCGCTCCTTGGTGGCGCCGCCGCCGACATCGAGGAAGTTCGCCGGCGAGGAGCCGTAGAGCTTGATGATGTCCATGGTCGCCATGGCAAGGCCGGCGCCGTTCACCATGCAGCCGATCTGGCCGTCGAGCTTGACGTAGTTCAGCGCGTACCGGGCGGCCTCTGTCTCCGAAGGGTCTTCCTCGTCCTGGTCGCGCAGCGCCTCGAGCTCGGAATGCCGTTCGAGCGCGTTGTCGTCGAAGTTCATCTTGGCATCGAGGGCGATCACCTCGCCCGCGCCGGTCACGACCAGCGGGTTGATCTCGATCAGCGAGCAGTCGAGCTCGGTGAAGGCCTTGTAGAGCGCGCCGAGCATCGCGACGAACTTGGCGACCTGCTTGCCGCTGAGGCCGAGCGCGAAGGCGATCTTGCGGCCGTCGAAGGCCTGGTAGCCCGAGGCCGGGTCGATCGGCTGCTTGACGATCTTCTCCGGCGTGTCGTGCGCCACCGTCTCGATGTCCATGCCGCCTTCGGTGGAAGCGACGATCGAGATGCGGCCGACCGCGCGGTCGACCAGGATCGAGAGGTACAGCTCGCGTTTGATGTCGGAGCCTTCCTCGATGTAGAGGCGCTTCACCGTCTTGCCGGCCGGGCCAGTCTGCTTGGTGACCAGCTCGTGACCCAGCATCGCCTGGGCATTGATGCCGACCTCGTCGACCGATTTCGAAATGCGGACGCCACCCTTGCCGTTGGGGTCGTCCTTGAAGCGGCCCTTGCCGCGGCCGCCGGCATGGATCTGCGCCTTCACGACGACGACGGGCGTGCCGAGCTTGCGCGCGACGTCCATCGCCTCGTCCCTGGTATACGCGACTCCGCCCTTGAGGAGCGGAACGGCGAATTTCGCCAGCAAGGCCTTGGCCTGATACTCGTGGATGTTCATGCGATCCTGTGCCCTGGCCGGTCAGCAAAAAACGTGCGAGCCGTCAGTTGCGAATCGCAACTCGCTCGCAGTTGCGGCACTTTATGAGTGCCGCAACGCCTTGGCAACGACGGACTGGTGACGCTTTTAAGTCCCCGCAGAGATCGTGCGCAATCGTGCAGATCAGCCCGCGGCGACGATCTTCTTGGTCGCCTCGACCAGCGACTTCACGGCGCCGACCGACTTGTCGAACATCGCCTTTTCCTCCGCATTGAAGGAAACCTCGACGATCTTCTCGATGCCGCCCTTGCCGATCACCACCGGCACGCCGATGTACAGGCCCTTCACGCCGTACTCGCCGTTGAGCAGCGCGGCGCAGGGGATCACCCGCTTCTTGTCCTTGAGATAGCTCTCGGCCATGGCGATCGCCGAGGCGGCCGGGGCGTAGAAGGCCGAGCCGTTGCCCAGCAGGCCGACGATCTCGGCGCCGCCGTCGCGGGTGCGCTGGACGATCTTGTCGAGCTTATCCTGGGTGGTCCAACCCATCTTCACCAGATCGGGCAGCGGAATGCCGGCGACCGTCGAGTAGCGGATCAGCGGCACCATGGTGTCGCCGTGGCCGCCCAGCACGAAGGCGGTGACGTCCTCGACCGAGCAGCCGAACTCCTGCGCAAGAAACAGGCGGAAGCGCGCGGAATCGAGCACGCCGGCCATGCCGACCACGCGGTTGGCCGGGAAGCCGGTGACTTCGTGCATCAGGCCGACCATCGCATCGAGCGGATTGGTGATGACGATGACGAAGGCGTTGGGGGCGTTCTCCTTGATGCCCTTGCCGACGGCATTGATGACCTTGGCGTTGATCCCGACCAGGTCGTCACGGCTCATGCCGGGCTTGCGCGGCACCCCGGCGGTGACGATCACCACGTCGGCGCCGGCGATGTCCTTGTAGTTGGACGATCCGGAGTAGTTGGCATCGAAACCCGCGACCGGCGAGAGCTGGGCGATGTCCAGCGCCTTGCCCTTGGCGGTGCCCTCGGCCTGCGGGATGTCGAACAGGATGATGTCGCCCAGGTCTTTCTGGCCCGCCAGCAGGGCGAGGGTGCCGCCGATCTGTCCGGCGCCGATCAACGCGATCTTCTTGCGAGCCATGCGAAATCTCCAAATTCTTGAGCGCGGCGCGTGGTAGCGCGATTCCGGCAGGGCGGCAAGAACGCCAGTTTTTACCCTCCCCATTCATATGGGGAGGTGTCGCGGTGATCCGCGACGGAGGGGTCATGAGTCACGTACTGCGGCCCATGACCCCTCCGTCGGCGTAAGACGCCGACTCCTCCCCATCAGAATGGGGAGGAGTGTTTCTTGATATGGGCCAGGATCAGCTCGGTCGCCTTCGCTGGCGCCTGGTCCATGACGAAGTGGCCGACGCCCGGCAGCACTTCCATCGCATAAGCCGCGATCACGAAATCCCCGGTGCCTTTCGCGGCGTCGGGGCCGACCGTAGCGTCGGCGTCGCCCCAGATGTAGAGCGTCGGCACCTTGATCGAGCCGAAGTCGCCCGACAGGCCCTTGTTCGAGCGGTACCAGGCCAAGGCCGCTTCGATCGCATCGCGATTGCCGAGCACCGACATGTGCTCCTCGATCGCCGCCTGCTCGACGTTCTGGCCGAACAAGCCCTCGCGCAGACGCCGCGCGTTGTCCTCGATCAGCATCGGCCCGGTCTCGGGCTCGAGGAACCGGAAGTGATGGCGGGAGCGGTGCTTCTGGTCGCCATTGGGATCGGCCAGCGCACGGCGGAACGACAAGGGATGCGGCCGCGACAGTACGCTGAGCGAGGCGAGCCGCTCGGGATACGCGTTGGCCACGCCCCAGGAAACCTGCCCGCCCCAATCGTGGCCGACCAGGTGGAAGCGCTTGCCATCGTCGCCCGAGGCCGCCGCGATCTCGAGCGCATCGTTCACCAGCTTGTCGAAGGCGTAGTTGGAAAGATCGGCCGGATCGGGCCGCGCGCCCGGCGAGTAGCCTCGCTGGTCCGGCGCGACGCAGCGATAGCCCGCCGCGGCGAGCACCGGCAGCGCCTCGCGCCAGCTGTGCCGCGATTCGAGGAAGCCGTGCAGCAGCAGGACCAGCGGTCCACCGGCCGGGCCCGCGACGTCCGCGGTGAAGGTCCCGCCCGACCGCGTCGTGAGGCCGATCGTTTCGGCCATGTCTGCTTCAGCCGACGCCGTTCGCCTTGAACCAGGCGACGGCGAGTTTCCAGCCGTCTTCCGCCTGCTCCTTGCGATAGGACGGGCGGTAGTCGGCGTTGAAGCCGTGCGGCGTGTCGGGATAGGTCTTGATGGTCGACTTCTTGGCTGCGGTGTTGCTCGAGGCCTTGAGCGCGTCGCGCATCTTGTCGACGCTGTCGTTGGGGATGCCGCTGTCGGCGCCGCCATAGAGGCCCTGCACCGGCCCGTGCAGCTGGTTGACGACGTCAAGAGGATGCTTGGGCGTCGTCGGCGAGGCGTCGCCGACGACGCGACCGTACCAGGCGACGCCCGCCTTCACCGCAGGGTTGTGCGCGTCGTACAGCCAGACGATGCGGCCGCCCCAGCAGAAACCGGTGATGCCGAGCTTGCTCGCGTCGCCCTTGCCCTCGCTCTTCACGAACGCGACCGTGGAATCGAGGTCGCCCATGACCTGCTCGTCCGACACCTTGGAGACGATGTCCTTCAGCAGCGTCGGGATGTCGGAAATCTTGGTCGCGTCGCCCTGGCGGAAGTAGAGATCGGGCGCGATCGCGTAGAAGCCCGCCTTGGCGAAGCGGCGCGTCACGTCCCGGATGTGCTCGTGCAGGCCGAAGATCTCCTGCACCACCAGCACGGTGCCGAAGCCGGCGCCCGACGCCGGCATGGCGCGATACGCGGTCATGTCCTTGCCGTCCTTTGTCTTCACCTTGACGGTGCCGGCCGCGAGGCCATCGGCTGGCGTGGCGATGACGGTCTGGGCGCAAATCGGTTGTGCGGCGAGCGCGAAGCCCGCGCCGAGGGTGGTGCTGGCCGCCAGCGCAGAGCGGCGCGACAGGGCGCGGTCGTTGAGGGGAACGCGATCGCCGTCCATGGTCCGTCCTCCGGGTATTCGTATGACGCAAAGCCTAGGCTGGCGTCCGGCAGGCCCACAATCACATTAAAGCGAGATCGCCCTCGATGTGCGGCAGCGCGAGATATTCCGGGCTCTGCATCTCCATCAGGCGCGACACGGTGCGCTGGAACTCGAACGCGCCGTCGCCTTCGGTGTAGAGCTTGTCCGGCGATGCGGCGGCCGAGCAGATGAACTTCACCTTCCGCTCGTAGAAGCTGTCGATCATGGTGACGAAGCGCGCCGCCTTGTCCTGGCTGTCCGGCCCCATCTTCGGGATGTCGGCGAGGATCACGGTGTGGAAGTGGTCGGCGATGCACAGGAAGTCGGCCGCGCCCATCGGCCGCGCGCACCAGTCCATGTAGTCCGCCATCGCGACGCCAGGCGCTGCGCGCGGGATCGGCACGTCGCGGCCCTGGGTGCGCAGCACGCGCGGCTCGCCGTCGAGGCCACCCGACAGCGCGCGGAAGGCTTCGTCGAGCTTCTTGTCCGCCCACGAGCCGGGCGGTGTTAGGTAGACGTCGAGCTCGCGCATGCGGTCCATGCGGTAGTCGTGGCCGCCGCCGAGCTCGAGGATCTCCAGCCGCCGCTTCAGCAGCTCGATGAACGGCAGGAAGCGGTCGCGCTGCAGGCCGTTCTTGTAGAGGTCGTCGGGCGCGCGGTTGGAGGTGGCGATGACGGTGATGCCCTCGTCGAACAGCACCTCGAACAGGCGGCCGAGGATCATGGCGTCGGCGATGTTGGTGACCTGGAACTCGTCGAAGCAGAGCAGCCGCGTCTCTGCTGCGATCTCCCGGGCGATCGGCACGATGGTGTCGGCTTCGGGCGGCGCGCCCTTGGCGGCCAGCTCCTCGCGCCGCTTGTGCAGGCGCGCCTGGACCTCGAGCATGAACTCGTGGAAATGGACGCGGCGCTTCTTCGCGACCGGCGCGTCGGCGAAGAACAGGTCCATCAGCATCGACTTGCCGCGGCCGACCGGTCCCCAGATGTAGAGGCCGTGCGGGCCGGCCGGCGGCTTCTCGGAGGCGCCGAGCCCGAGCCGCGCCCAGAAGCCCTTCTTGACCGGCTGCTCGTGCACCAGGGCGACGAGCTGGTCGTGGACCGCCTGCAGGCGCCGCACGATCTTTTCCTGCACGGGATCGGCGCGCACCTGGCCTGCAGCGCGCCGCGCGGCAAGGTTGGCGGCGGGGCCCTTGCCGGTCGTCGGAGTATCGGCATCCATTGCGAGCCATACCTAGCTCAGCCCGACGCCTCTGCCTATAAGTGGCCGCGATGAGAATTGCGTTCCTCGGTACATCGGAATTCGCCGTGCCCGCCTTGCAGGCGCTGGCCGACGCGGGCCACGACGTGATCGCGGTCTACACGCGCGCGCCCAAGCCCGCCGGCCGCGGCCAGCAGGAGCGCAAGACACCGCTGCATCAACTGGCGGAACGGCTCGGCCTGCCGGTGCGCACGCCGAAGACCTTGAAGACCGACGAAGAAGCCGCCGCCTTCAAGGCGCTCGATCTCGACGCGGCGGTGGTCGTCGCCTACGGGCACATCCTGACTAAGCCGTTCCTCGATGCGCCGGTGCTGGGCTGCATCAACATCCACGGCTCGTTGCTGCCGCGCTGGCGCGGCGCCGCGCCGATCCATCGCGCGATCCTGGCAGGCGACGCCGAGACCGGCGTCACCACCATGCGCATGGACGAGGGCCTCGACACCGGCCCGATGCTGCTGGCCGAGCGCACGCCGATCTCCGCCGCCGACACCGCCGAGACCGTGCACGACCGCCTGGCGGCGATGGGCGCGACGCTGATCGTGTCGACGCTCGACGGATTGGTCCGCCGCTCCATCGATCCGACGCCTCAGCCCAACGAAGGCGTCACCCACGCCCACAAGCTCGGCAAGGAAGAGGGCGTGCTCGACTGGCGCCGGCCGGCGGCCGAGCTCGAGCGCAAGGTGCGGGCGTTCCATCCCTGGCCCGGCACGTCGTTCACCTTCAACGGCGAGTCGATCAAGGTGCTGGGTGCTGCATTGACGCTCGCCGGCGGCGCGCCGGGCACGGTGACGATCGCGCGCGACGGCTTCCCGGTCGTGGCCTGCGGCACCGGCGGGTTGCGGCTGCTGAAGCTGCAGCGGCCCGGCAAGTCGGCGCAGGCGGCGGACGCTTTCCTGCGCGGCTTCGCGCTGCCGGCCGGCACCGTGCTGCCCTCGCCGGCCGTGCGGTCCCTGCCGGCCTGAGCCCGTGCCGCGCTACAGGATCAAGGTCGAGTACGACGGCGGGCCCTTCATCGGCTGGCAACGGCAGGACAGCGGCCCGTCGATCCAGGCCGCGCTCGAGGACGCGGTGTTCGCGCTGAGCGGCGAGCGCGTCGTGGTCCACGGCGCCGGCCGCACCGATGCCGGCGTGCATGCGCTGGGCCAGGTCGCGCATTTCGAGATCGCGGCCGAGAAGCGGCTGGAAGAGGTGCGCGGCGCCCTCTCCTTCCATCTCAAGCCGCAGCCGATCGTCGTCGTCTCGGCCGAGATCGCGCCGGAGGGATTCCATGCGCGCTTCTCGGCGACCTGGCGGCGCTACCGCTATCGCATCCTCAATCGGCGCACGCCGGCGGCAATGGAGCGCGGGCATGTCTGGCACGTGCCGGTGCCGCTCGATGTCGATGCGATGCAGGCGTCGGCCTCCGTGCTGATCGGAAAGCACGACTTCAACAGCTTCCGCTCGATCAACTGCCAGGCGAAGTCGTCGATCAAGACGCTCGATGCGCTGGCCGTCAGCCGGGCGGACGAGGAGATCCGCATCGATGTCGGCGCGCGCTCGTTCCTGCACAACCAGGTGCGCATCCTGGTCGGCACCCTGCAGCTCGTGGGTCGCGGCCAGTGGCGCAAGGCCGATGTCGAAGAGGCCTTGGCCGCCAAGGACCGCACGCGCGCCGGGCCGACGGCGCCGCCACAGGGCCTCTGCCTGATGGAAGTGCGCTACGACTCAGCCGGTGGGGAAGCTGACCTCGAGGAATCGATTGACGAGAATTGACAGCAAGTAGGACGGCACCCAGTTCACGGCCATCAGGACGGCGGCATGAGGCCAGCTCACGCCGAGCCCCAGCCGCGTCACCGTCATGAACCAGTAGAAGAAGAACACCTGCAGCCCGAGCAGCAGGGGTGCCGCGACCGGCGGCACCATCGAGGCGGCCGCTTCGGCGACCAGCAGCAGGACGATCTGCGGCAGGTTCATCCAGTTGAGCGCCGCAATGTAGCGCGGATAGCGGTCGAGCCAGCCGCGCCGCCGCGCGATCTCCCAGAAGATCACCGGATAGAGCAGCCATTCGATGACATAGCGCAGCGCCTCGGCGAGCACGACCAGCTCGACGCCGGCGGCGACGTCGACCTGCATGTACTCGATGACGCGCACGAAGGCGTAGATCGGCGCCACCAGGATCATCACCTGGAAGGAGCGCAGACAGCCCTCGATGGTGTTGTCGAAATGGAACGGCGCGTTGACGTCCAGCGACAGGAACTTGACCGCGCCCTGGCTGCCCCGCGCGATTTCCGCCGAGCTCAGCATCGTTCAGGCGAAGTAGCGGTCGAGCACCGTCTCGTAGACGCGTGACAACGCCTTGAGATCGGCCACCGCACTCTTCTCGTCGACCTTGTGCATGGTCTCGCCGACCAGGCCGAACTCCAGCACCGGGCAGTATTTCGCGATGAAGCGCGCATCCGAGGTGCCGCCGGTGGTCGACAGCTCGCACTCGACACCCGTGACCTCGCGCACCGCGCCGCCCACCACTTCGACCAGCGCGCCGGGCGGCGTGTAGAAGGATTCGCCCGACACCTCGACCTTGGCGTACTCGACGATACCGTTGCCGGCGATCGAGGCGCTGGCGCGCTCGATCCGCTCCTTGAGGTGCGCCAGCAGCGTGGCGGAAGTCCACAGGTCGTTGAAGCGGGTGTTGAAGCGGGCATGCGCCACGCCCGGCGCGATGTTGGTCGCCTTGTTGCCGACGTCGATGGTGGTGAACTGCAGCGAGGTCGGCTGGAAATGCGTGCTGCCCTTGTCGATCGGCTCGCGCACCAGCGCCTCGACGATCGCCGACAGGCGGTGGATCGCATTGTCGAGCCGCTCGGGATAGGCGACGTGGCCCTGAACGCCGCGGATCACGAGGTCGACGGTCATGCTGCCGCGCCGGCCGATCTTCATCATGTCGCCGAAGCGCCTGGAACTGGTCGGCTCGCCGACTACGCAGGCATCGATGGTCTCGCCGCGCTCGGCGAGCTTCTTCAGCATCTTGACCGTGCCGTTGACCGCAGGGCCTTCCTCGTCGCCGGTGATCAGCAGGCTGATCGAGCCGCCGAAGTCGCGGCCGCGCCGCGCGATGAAGCGCGCCGACGCCTCGGTGAAGGCCGCGATCGCGCCCTTCATGTCGGCGGCGCCGCGGCCGAACAGGTAACCGGCCGACAGCTCGGCGGCGAACGGCCCGATGGTCCAGGACGACAGATCGCCCACCGGCACCACGTCGGAATGGCCGGCGAAGCAGAAGTGCTTCCCGCCATTTCCGATGCGGGCATAGAGGTTGGCGACGTCGTCGGTGCCCGCTTGTGTGAAATCCATGCGCTCGCAGCGGAACCCGATCGACGACAGCGTGCGCTCGAGCAGCCGCAGGGCGCCTGCCTCGACCGGGGTGACGCTCTCGCAGCGCACCAGCGCGCGCGTCAGTTCGACCACGTCGGTGACGGAAGGAGCGAGGGTGTCGGGCATGGCCGGACACTACAACCGGGAGGGCCCAAAGAGAAGGGCGCCGGCCCGCGTTCTGACCGACGCCCAAGTCATTCGAGAGGAAGAATACAGTCTTGTTGGTTGTCGAACTCGTCAGGCCGCTCGGTCAGGCCACCAGGCGGTCGGCCTCCTGCAGGTTCACTGAGACGAGCTGGCTGACGCCCTGCTCGGCCATGGTGACGCCGTAGAGGCGGTCCATGCGCGCCATGGTGACGCGATGGTGGGTGATGATCAGGAAGCGCGTGTCGGTGCGGCCGGCGATCTCGTTGACCAGGCCGCAGAAGCGCTCGACGTTGAGGTCGTCGAGCGGCGCGTCCACCTCGTCCAGCACGCAGATCGGCGCCGGGTTGGTCATGAACACCGCGAACAGCAGCGACAGCGCGGTCAGCGCCTGCTCGCCGCCCGAGAGCAGTGACATCACCTGCAGCTTCTTGCCCGGCGGCGAGGCATGGATCTCGAGGCCGGCCTCGAGCGGATCCTCCGACTCGGTGAGCCTGAGCTCCGCCTTGCCGCCGCCGAACAGCTTGGTGAAGAGCTGCTGGAAGTGGGTGCTGACCTGCTCGAAGGCGGCGACGAAGCGCTCGCGGCCCTCGCGGTTGAGGCTCGAGATGCCCTGGCGCAGGCGGCCGATGGCGGCGATCAGGTCGTCGCGCTCGGTCGTCATGCCGGTGATCTGCTGCTCGAGCTCGTTGGCTTCCTCCTCGGCGCGCAGGTTCACCGCACCCATGGTCTCGCGCTCGTGCACCAGCCGCTCGAGCTTGTGCTCGGCCTTCTCGATCTCCGGCAGCTCCTCGACCGACTGCACTTCGGCCAGCGCCAGCACGCCGTCGATCTCGCAGCGCAGCCGCTCCTGGATGCGATCGACCACCGCCTCGCGATCCTTGGTCGCCTGCTCGACCAGGCCCTCGCGGCGCACGCGGTTCTCGCGGGCATTGGCGAGCTCGGCCTCGACGCTGCGCATGATCTTGTCGGCTTCGGCGAGACGCGTCTCGCCGATCGCGAGAGCATCGGCCGCCTCCTGGCGCCTGGCCTCGGCCTTGGCGATCTCCTCGCCGAGCGCCGCCTTCTTCTCCTCGATCTCGGCCGGCTTGGCGGCGAGCTCGGCGATGGTCGTTGCGATCTGCTCGCGGCGCGCGTCGAGCTCGGCGAGCTGGCTGTCGGCGTCGCTGAGCCGGCTGCTCCAGCTCGCGTGGTCGTGGGCGATGCGGCCCAGCCGCTCGACCCGCATCTCCGATTCGCGCGCGAGGCGGGTGCAGGTCGCCTCGGCCTCGACCAGCGCGCCGCGCAGCTCGGCGATGCCGGCGCGCAGCGTATTCGCGGTCTCGCGGTCGGCCTGGGTGTCGGAGATCGACGACAGCCGCGCCTGGCGGAAGGTGCGGCGCATCTCGCCCTCGGCAACGTCGCCCGCGATCTCGGCCATCGCCGTCTCGGTGGCGGCAAAGCGGGCGCGCAGCTGGTCGGTGCGGCGCGCCACCTCGGCATGACGGTCGCGCGCCGCCAATGCCGCGCGCTCGGCCTGGCCGATCGCCTGCTGCGCCGCGCGCTCGGCGGCGCGCGTCGCCTCGCCCGCCTCCTGGGTCTTGCGGCGCGAGGCTTCGGCGACCTGCTTCTCGTGCTGGCGCGCCCGCTCGACGGCGAGCTTCTCCGACTCGCGGGCGGCATCCAGCCAGCGCTTCTTGTCGTCGACCTTCTTCTGGATATCGGTCTGCTCGGTCACCAGCGCATCGATCTGTTCGCGGATCTCGGCCAACCGGTTGCGCTGGCTCAAGCGCACCGCCGCGGTCGACGGCGCGCCGGCGCGCATGACGTAGCCGTCCCAGCGCCACACCGCGCCCTCGACGGTGACGAGCTGCTGGCCGGCCTTGAGACTGGGCTGCAGCGCCGCCCCCGTGGCATCGTCCGGCACGATGCCGATGAAAGCCATGCGGCGCTCCAGCTCCGGCAGCGCCTTCACATGCGCGCCGAGCGGCGTCGCGCCCTCGGGCAGCGCCGGCGCCCCGGCGAGCGAGCCCAGCGGCAGCCAGTGGGTCGGCGCCCCGCGATCGGACGAGGCTTCGAGATCCTCGCCGAACGCCGCGCCCAGCGCCTTCTCGTAACCCGGCGCGACATTGACCGCGTCGAGCAGCGGCGGCCACAGCGACCCGGCCGCCGACTTCAGCGCCGCGGCGACACCCGCCTCCTCGGCGCGCAGCTTGGTCAGCTTCGCATTGGCCTTCTGCAGCAACTCGTTGGCGGCGGCGAAGCTCGCCTCGGCAGCGACGCGCTCGACGGCGCGCGCCTGCTCCATCTCGACGCGATCGGCCTCGGCGCGGGCGACGGCCTGGCGGGCCGCCTCCGATTCGTAGCGCTCGGCCTCGCGCGCCTGCTCGATCGCTTCGGCACCGGTGCGCTTGGCCTCGTCCCAAGCCAGACGCGCGGCTTCGAGCGCGCCCTCGACCTCGGCCATCGCCGGCAGGTTCGCCAGCTCCGCTTCGATAGAGCGCTGCTGGCCCGCCACTTCCCCGCGGCGCGTCTCCAGCCGGCGCAGGCGCTCCTGCAGCTCGGCGATCTCGCGGCTGACGCTGTCGCGCAGCGCCTGGTCGTCGGCGATCTGGCGGGTCAGGCGGTCGTGCTCGCCTTCGGCCGCGACGGTCGCGGCCTGCGCCTCGTCGCGCGCGGCCGCGGCCGAGCCGGCGCGGTCGTCCTCGCCCACCCGCTCCTCTTCGAGGCGGGTGCGCTGGGCATCGAGATCGGCGATCGCGGTCTCGGCGTCGCCCTTGCGGCCGCGCTCGCGCCCGAGGTCGCCTTCGGTCTGCTGCAGCCGGGTCTCGGCCTCCTGCTGCGCCGAGGCGACACGCTCGGCTTCGGCGGTCAGGGCATCGTGCGCCACGCGCAGGCGCTGCAGCGCGGCAGCCGCCGCGGCTTCGTCGTTGCGCAGCGGCGGCAGCGACGTCGCGGCGTCGGCCTGCGCCGTCGTGGCGAGGCCGACCAGGCGCGTCAGGTCGGCGACCTGCGCCTCGGCCTCCTTCAGCCGCTCGCCGGCTTCGCCGAGCTCGCTATCGGTCTTGGCCAGACGCAGCGCCAGCACGGCGGCTTCGGCGCGGCGGATATGGTCCGACAGGTTGCGGTAGCGGCTGGCCTGGCGCGCCTGGCGCTTCAGGCCCTTGTGCTGCTCCTCCAGCGCCACCAGCACGTCCTGCACGCGCGCGAGGTTCTGCTCGGCGGCGCGCAGCCTGAGCTCGGCCTCGTGGCGGCGGGCATAGAGGCCGGTGATGCCGGCGGCCTCGTCGATGATGGTGCGGCGGTCGGCCGGCTTGGCGGCGATCAGGGCGCCGATGCGGCCCTGGCTGACCAGCGCGGTCGAGCGCGAGCCGGTGGCGGCGTCGGCGAACAGCGTCTGCACGTCACGCGCACGGATCTCGCGGCCGTTCACCGAGTAGGCCGAGCCGTGGCCGCGCTCGATGCGGCGCACGACGTCGAGCTGGTCGGAATCGTTGACCATCGCCGGCGCGGTGCGGGTCTTGTTGTCGAGGCTCAGCATCACCTCGGCGATGTTGCGCGCCGGGCGGGTGCCGGCGCCGGCGAAGATCACGTCCTCCATCTCCGAGCCGCGCATCTGCTTGGCCGAGGTCTCGCCCATCACCCACTTCAGCGCCTCGACCAGGTTCGATTTGCCGCAGCCGTTGGGGCCGACGATTCCGGTCATGCCGGACTCGATCATGAGCTCCGTCGGATCGACGAAGGACTTGAAACCGGAGAGCCGGAGCTTGTCGAACTGGACCATTTACACCACGCCTGTTGTCTTCAGGGCCTACTTGGCGAGCTTCGAGAACGCGGCGTCGAGTTCCTCGACGGTGCGCGCGCCCTTGAACTGCTCGCCGTTGATGAAGAGTGTCGGAGTCGAATTGACGCCCAGCGTCTCGCCGCCGCGATAGTCGGCGACGACGCCGTTGGCGACCGCCTCGTTGGCCAGGCAGGCCTTGACCGCGGCATCGTCCATGCCGGCGAGGCGCAGCGACTTGGCCAGCTCGCCGATCGGGTCGGAGGCCGTCGCCCACTTCTGCTGGGTGCCGAAGATCATCTCGACCACGCCGAAATACTTGTCGTTGCCCGCGCACTCGGCGAGCTGGGCGGCCTTGAGCGCCGTCTGGTCGAGCGGGAAATCGCGGTAGATCAGCTTCACCTTGCCGGTATCGACCCACTTCTTCTTCACCTGCGGCAGGATGGCGTCGCTGAAATGGGCACAGTGCGGGCAGGTGAAGGAGGCGTACTCGATCATGGTGATCGGCGCCTTGGGGTCGCCCAGGACATGGTCGGTCGGCTGGACATTGAGCAGCGAGGCCTTGTCCGGCGCCTGGGCAACCGCCTGCGGCACCGGCCCCGGGGAAGACGGGCGGGTTCCGTAAATCACGCCAGCCGCAATCGCGGCCACGGCCACGACGCCGCCGGCGACGATCAAGATATTACGCATCTAACGCCTTCCTCTCCACTACATCTTGGGAATTCAGCCTGTGGGGAGTCAAAGCGATTCAGCGCCCGACCTGGCGTAAAATCGCATCGATCCCCAGGATCCCGCCTTCGGGGTTGCCGTATTTCTGCTCGTTGATGAACAGGGTCGGCGTGAACTTGACGCCCAGGGCCTGGCCCGACTGCACGTCGCCCACGACCTTGTCGAAAAGGCGGCCGTCGGCCAGGCACTGCGGGCCGCCCAGGCCCTCCCGCTCCATCACCTTGACCACCTCGTCCTCGGGGTTCGCCGCGGTCATCCATTCGACCTGGGTCTTGAACAGCACGTCGATGGTCTCGAAGAACTTCGCCCCGCCGCACTCGGCCAGCAGGCTGGCGCGGGTCGCCGTCGAATCGGACGGGTAATGGCGATAGACGAAGCGGACCTTGCCGTTGTCGATCCAGGTGCCCTTCAGGAGCGGCAGCACCGCGGCGTGGAAGTTGGCGCAGTGCGGGCAGGTCAGCGAGAAGTAGTCGATGATGACGTTCGGCGCGTCGGCCTTGCCCATCGCATGGTCGGTCGGCAGCACCGTCAGCAGCTTGTCGACATCCTCCTGCGCGCGCAGGGCCTTCGGGGCTGCGAGCCCGCCCAGCGCACCGATCATCACCCCGCGGCGGGTGGCGACGCGGGCGCCCAGCCGCACCAGGGCGGCGCGCAGTTCGGGATCCTGCACCTCGGCGGCGCGGCTCTCGATCTGCTGCAGGGTGCGCGGATCGGGCTTGGGCAGGACCGGCGGCACCGGCTTGTGCGCCAGCGTGCCCTGCACGAGGCGAATCTCGTCGACCATGCGATGGCCGAAGTAGGCGTTCACGCGCTCGACGATCTGCTCGCCGCGATGCTGGATCTCGAGGGCCATCGCGCTCTCGACCTTGAGCCGCAGCAGCTTCGCCGCCCCGCGACCGGCGAGGAGGGCGTCGGGTTGCGTGACGCGCGCAAGTTCGTCGCCGACGATCGCCCGCCAGTCGACACGTAGGCGCATCACCGACGAACGTCCCTTGCCGCCCTTGCCGGTGAGGCCCGACGTCAACCGCTGCGCGAGACCGCCGATGGCGCGGAAGCCGTTTTCCCGCATGGACCCTTTCAACCGCTGTTCCTTATGGTAGGGGACGGCTCCTTACATGGCCATTACCCACGCTGCCAAAACCCACGCCACGCTTCTGCTCGATTGGTACGACCGACATCACCGCACCCTGCCCTGGCGCGCGCCGGCCGGGCAGCGCACGCCGCCCTACCTGGTGTGGCTGTCGGAGATCATGCTGCAGCAGACGACGGTGGCCACCGTCGGCGACTACTTTCACCGCTTTGTGAAGCGCTGGCCGACCGTCGAGGCGCTGGCCGCCGCCCCGCTCGACGACGTGCTCTCGGCCTGGGCGGGGCTCGGCTACTACGCTCGCGCCCGCAACCTGCATGCCTGCGCCCAGGCCGTGGTCGAGACGCACGATGGCAAATTCCCCGAGGATGAAGCGGGCCTGCTCGCCCTGCCCGGCATCGGCCGCTACACGGCCGCGGCCATCCAGGCGATCGCCTTCGACAAGCGGGCCTCGGCCGTCGACGGCAATGTCGAGCGGGTGATCGCCCGGCTGTACGCGATCGAGACGCCGCTGCCCGACGCCAAGATCGAGATCGCGGCGCGCGCCGCCGAGCTGGTGCCCGACCGGCGCGCCGGCGACTACGCCCAGGCGATGATGGATCTCGGCGCCACGGTCTGTGCGCCGCGGGGCGCGCGCTGCGTGATCTGCCCGCTGATGCTGGGCTGCCGCGGCCGCCTGCAGGGCATCGCCGACGAGCTGCCGCGGCGCGCGCCGAAAGCCGAGAAGCCGACGCGCCGCGGCCTCGCCTTCGTGCTGATGCGCAAGGACGGCGCCGTCCTGCTGCGCAAGCGGCCGGCCAAGGGCCTGCTGGGCGGCATGGACGAGGTGCCGTCGAGCGCCTGGCGCGAAGGCAAGCTGTCGCTCGCCGAGGCGCTCAAGGAGGCGCCGGTGCCGGCCAACTGGAAGGTGCTGGACGGCGGCGTGCGCCACACCTTCACGCATTTCCATCTCGAGCTGGCCGTGGCGCGCGCCATCGCCACGACCTCGGGGCTGGCCAAGCTCGCGCCGGGGGCCGCCTGGGTGACGGTCGACAAGATGACCGAGCGGGCGCTGCCCACGGTCATGCGCAAGATCATCGCGCATGCGGTTCGAGCGTAGCGCTGCCCAGTCCACGAGAGTCCACGAGAATCCACTCCCCCGTGGACTCCCAACCCTTTGGCGCATCGGCATTTTCGCCGAAAGTCCACGAGTCCACCGACTCCCGAGGGGCCCCTGAAAAACACACCCTTTCCGGTGTCCCACAAGTCCCACAGAATCCCATGAGGCTGGGACGCCCAAAGTGCCGATGCCGGCATCGGAGGCCCGGAGTCCCAGAATCCCGGGGGACACCCTCCCCCTCTTTGTTTTCTGGAGAATGATCGTAATCATGCGCGCGACTCTGCATCATCGCGCGTCGAACACCTATTATGGGCAATGGACTGCGGAAAAGACCGCGATTTGCGGGCCGCAAATCGCGGTCCATTGCCCATAATGGAGTCGTCGGGAGGGCGAAATTCGCCGCCGTTGATGCTCGCTGCCGCGATTCCCCAGCAAATCGAGGCTCAGCCCGCGGGAAATTTTTGCTGGCGGGAAAAGAAAATACGCCGGCGGGTCTACGGCCCGGCGCGCACCTGCTGGCGGAGATGGTCGATCGGCCGGCGGGCGCCTTCGACCTCGATGTGCCAGAAGGTCCAGCCGTTGCAGGCCGGGGCGCCCTGCACCGCCGCGCCGACCTGGTGGATCGAGCCGCGATGCTCGCCCAGCGCATTCGAGGACGACAGCGTGCCGTCGGCGCGGACGCGGGCGAGATGGCGGCCGGTGTGATCGCTCAGCATCGTGCCGGGCCGCAGCAGGCCCGCCTCGATCAGGACGCCGAACGGAATGCGCGGCTCGCTGCGCTTGCACTCAAACCCTTTGAATCAGCCTGACCGCTTGAAGAAAGAGTCTCCTGCATTGTCATTAGATGACGACGACGACGCTGATGTAGATGCTGCTGTAGTTTGCGAGCTCGAGGCGCGGCTGGGTGGTCTTTGGCCATGGTCCCGAGGCGATGACCATTTAAGCCGATTAGCTGAGCCAAGAGCTTGCTGGTTTCTTCGTCGGTGTTGGACTTCCTCTCAAGTCGTCGAAGGCCATCACGGATTTTCAGGTTAATAGCATTCGTCGGCCCGGGGCCGCGGGAATCGATCCGCACGCCGGTAATGCTGAAACCGCGCCGACGCGATTGGAATTTCACTTTGTGACCCATATAGCCGAGCTTGCCCAACTCGTAGCTCACAACATCGGCGATCTCGCGAGGTACGTGCCTCCCCGAAATCGAGAGATCGTCTACCCAGAGGGTTGGCTTGAGGCCCCGGCTCTGAACCGCGCTAGCGATTTTGTCGAACGCCGGCTTAGAGGCCCAAAATGCCAAGATCGGGCTTGCCGGGGAACCAATCGGCACTCGCCCGTTGACAGTCAGCAACTTGGTAAGCAGGCCCGCAATATCGCCTGGAATGCCGAAGCGATGGTGGAAAAGCCGGAACACAAGTTCGTCGGTCGTAGACGGGTAGTAACTCTTGACGTCGACCTTCAGAAGCTCTGCGGCATGTCGATGAGCAGTCGCATTGGTGGCTATTGTTTTCCCTCGCCGCGGAGACATGACGTACTCGGGCAAACTAATGCGGCCAAGTAGAATCTTCATGCGCTCGTGAATCTTGCGCATCTGCCCGACCGGTACCGAAAAAGTGCGTAGTTTTTCTCCGACTTGCCGATCCTCGATCTTGTAGCAATTCGATGGATCGCTTTCGACGGCAGCCACCAGCTTGTGCAGCCTCGATTTCGACGAGCCAAGAAGCTGCGCGAGTTTCCGCTGGGTGGAGAGTCCGACCAGTGGAGATTCAGAGAACGCGTATCGCTCCGAAATTGTCTTATCTGTCGGCTTTGCCATTGGTCTCAGGTGCAATCTTGGAGAGGAATCGCAACACTTTTGAGGCTATAGCGATCTTTGCCTTTCCCGATTTTGTAAGTGGGTCTACTTCCTCTGCGAAGAACATAAGCGACGATAGCGGTACCTTTAGTTGTTCACTGTAGCGCTGTAGCAGTTCCAACGTTGGCTGCTTTTTGCCGTTCTCCACTTCGGAAAGGAAGGATTGCGATACACATAGGTCTTCGGCCATGTCTTTCTGCGTCTTGTCACTGAATACGCGGAGCAGCCGCAGAGCTTCACCCATCAATGGCTTGTCCTCATTCGGTAAAACAGTGAGAGGGGACGATTCATTCGAACCAACGCACCACGTCGACCAACAGTTTCGCGATCTGCACCGCAAAGAGCCAAAAGGCCTTCGTCTGGTACCACCGCTTCTTTGATCGCCGAGGGGGCCGCTGAGCCGACTGGCTCGCCCGCAGTTCGTCGTGATCTTTGATCATGACACTACTCCTCGGGCCTCCCCGTCCGAGAGTGGACGGGTCTCGCCTAGGCCCGAAGCGAGGCAGAACTACGTTTATCCCTCTTCACCTTCCGCCCGCGGACACTCGCACCGCGGGCGAGGCCCGGGCACGAGGCTCGAGAGCTGGTGGGGAGATGGTCTCCCCTCAGGGCACCGAATGCCCCTGCTTCCTTTGCGAGTTACTCCTGTGTCATCGATCACGACGGACTAACCTTACAAATCGTCGCTTCGCCCGGCAAGATAAAAAATCGCTAATAGCGATATTTTATCCCCAAGTGAATTTTCGAGAGAAGATTGTAGGCGTCCCCTCGCCGAGGCCAAATGAGTGCGTGGGGTTGGCTAAACTTCCGGGTTGCTGCCCGGGGAGAGGGATGCCGGTTTCCACAGCCTGCACAGCAATGCAGGGCCCGTACGCGTCGAACGTGGATGTGTGCGCGGACCGATACGCCGGTAGCGAGCGGTCAACCTCGTATTCCGGCCGCGATTTCCGTCACCCGTAAGGGTCTCGGCGCCGCGACCCCGAGGGAAGAACATGGTTCGCCTCAGGGTACAGATGGTTGTGAGAATCGACTTTGCACAGATCGTTTTGTCGATCGGCGCGGTCGTAGCTCTTTTCCAATAGCAGGGCAGGCCGGCGAGAGCCGGCCTGCTTCTATTTGGCCAATGCCCTGACGTCGGCAACGTTCCTCTACAAACGCAGCTATGCGCGTGACGAGGTTCGTAAACTCAGAGACCCGCGCGAACCTGCTGGCGGAGATGGTCGATCGGCCGGCGGGCGCCTTCGACCTCGATGTGCCAGAAGGTCCAGCCGTTGCAGGCCGGGGCGCCCTGCACCGCCGCGCCGACCTGGTGGATCGAGCCGCGATGCTCGCCGAGCGCGTTCGACGACGACAGCGTGCCGTCGGCGCGGACGCGGGCGAGATGGCGGCCGCTGGGATCGCTCAGCATCGTGCCGGGTTGCAGCAGGCCCGCCTCGATCAGCACGCCGAACGGAATGCGCGGCTCGCTGCGCTTGTTGGGCTTGGGCGTGATGTCCTCGCGCGCCAGCGGCTCGATCTCCGCGATGCGCTTGCGGGCGATCGCGGCATAGGTCTGGTCGCGCTCGAGGCCGATGAAATGGCGGCCGAGCCGGCGCGCCACCGCGCCGGTCGTGCCGGTGCCGAAGAAGGGATCGAGCACCACGTCGCCCGGATTCGACGCGGCCATCAGGCAGCGGAACAGCAGCGATTCGGGCTTCTGCGTCGGATGGGCCTTCTTGCCGTCCTCGCCCTTCAGGCGCTCAGCCCCGGTGCACAGCGGCAACAGCCAGTCGGAGCGCATCTGGAGGCCCTCGTTCAGCTCCTTCAGCGAGTCGTAATTGAAGGTGTACTTCTTGGCCTTGCGATCGCGCGCCGCCCAGATCAGCGTCTCGTGCGCGTTGGTGAAGCGCTTGCCCTTGAAGTTCGGCATCGGGTTGGACTTGCGCCAGACGACATCGTTCAGCAGCCAGTAGCCCTCGTCCTGCAGCGCCGTGCCGATGCGGAAGATGTTGTGATAGCTGCCGATCACCCACAGCGTGCCCTCGGGCTTGAGCAGCCGGCGCGCCGCCTTCAGCCAGGCGCGGGTGAAGGAATCGTAGCGGGCGAAGTCGGCGAACTTGTCCCAGTCGTCGTCGACCGCGTCGACCCGGCTGTTGTCCGGCCGCAGCAGCTCGCCGCCCAACTGCAGGTTATAGGGCGGGTCGGCGAACACCATGTCGACGGAAGAAGCCGGCAGGCCCCGCATCAATTCGATGCAATCCCCCACCAGCACGCGATCCAGATTATCCCCCAGCATCGGTGGAAGATGAGTCATCCACCGAGTCGCGGTCAAGAAATTACAATGGATTCAATTGCTTATGGAATCGATCCACAAGATCGAGTCTGTTCCGCGGCTGTGAGCTACCAGCCCTAGAAAGGCCGTTCCGTACGCTAGGGCGATTTCCGAGCAGATGGAACCGCTCGCGGCTCCATCTGCTCGGAAATGCGCGCACGGGGGTTGTTGTTGCAGCAGGCATATTCCGTTCGGCTGCTTCCAGCCGAACGGAATATGCTCTAGGGAATTTTCGGCCACTGCCTTGGGGCTTCAGGCCGCCTACCTGATCGTGGCCATCTGAGGCGCGAGCGTCCGGCGCGACCAGCGCTCGCCGGGCACCTCGATCAGGTAGTGCAGCAGGGCGGCCGCCGCCAGCGACACCGCCATCGCCGCGACCACGCCTTCGGTGGTGCTCCAGCCGCGGTCGACCCCGAGGCGGATCACCTGGTAGCCGATCACGACATGCACGAGATAGAGCGGGTAGGAAATGCGGCCGAGGAAGACCAGCGGCGGCAGCGCCATCCGCCGGCCGAGGTCGGTGGTGGCCGCCCACACCGCTGTTGCGAACGCGACGGTCAGCGACAGGTACAGCACACCCGAGGCGTAGAACGCCTGCTCGCCGCCGCCGCGCGCGCTCATGGCGACGGCAGCCGCCAGGGCGAGCCAGGTCACCGCTCGGGCGCGGCCGACATGGATGAGATAGAGGCACATGCCGATCACGAAGAAATTGCTGTGGTAGGCCATCAGGATGATGGTCACCCGGTAGTGCGAAGCGGAGTCGAGCAGCAGCGGATACGCCACACCGACCGCCATCCAGCCGAGCGCGATCCACTCGACCGAGCGCAGGCGGCCGAGCGCCAGCAGCACGCCCATCGCGATGTAGAAGACCATCTCGTAGGTCAGCGTCCAGTACGGCAGGTCGACGACCCGCTCGCCGAGCAGCAGCGGCGCCATGGTCAGGTTGGCGATGAAGCGCCGCACCGTCGGCGTGTCGAGCGGCGGCATCGGCGCCACGCAGAGGATGAGCGTGGCCAGCACGAGCGCGGCCAGGAAGCAGGGCAGCAAGCGGGTGGCGCGGGCCGCCGCAAAGGCCCGCACCGTGCCCTTGCGCTCGATCGTCATCAGGATCACGAAGCCGCTGATGATGAAGAACAGCTCGACGCCGAAATGGCCGGCCTCGAGGTTCACCGGCAGCACCTGACGGCCCGGGTAGAGCACGTCGTAGTACTGCGCGTGATGATGGATCATGACGGCGCTGGCGGCGATGCCGCGCAGCACGTCGAGTCCAGCCAGGCGCCCGGCGCCGGATTTGTCCCCCGCGAGCATGTGCCGTCGATAGCACGATTGCTCTCACGGACTGGTGATCAACCTGTGATGGTTTGGGGGCGAAGCGATCTCCGCCGCAGGAAGTCGATCATCAGCCGCCAACCCTGCTCGCAGCCCGCGTCGCCGAAATGCTGCAGCAGGCCGTGCGGCGCGCCCTCGACGATCTGCAGCTCATGCTCGGCATTTGCTCGTCCGAGGCGGTCGACGAGGGCGGCGGCTTCGCCGCCGACGAACGGATCGGCGCCGCCTTCCAGCACGAAGCAGGGAGGCAGCGCCGGAAACGTCGCGAACATCGGGCTGACCAGCGGGTCGTCGATCGATACCGAGCCGATGTAGTTGCGCACCTGCAGGACCAGTCCGGGATGGTCGTTGGCGCGGGCGAGCGCGCCCGCCAGATCGTAGACGCCGTACAGCAACAGCAACGTGGACAAGCGCGCGCGGAAGGCGTCGGGTCCGCGAAGGGCCGCCGCCAGCGCGAGGTTGGCGCCGGCCGAATCGCCGCCGATCGCGACCGTGTCGCCTGCGCCGCCGTAGCGTGCGGCATTGGCGCCGATCCAGTCGAACGCCGCCGCCACGTCGTCGAGCGCGGCCGGGAACGGATGCTCGGGCGCCAGCCGGTAGTCGAGCATCACCGCCAGGAAGCCGTTTGCGGCAAGGGTCATGCCGACCTTGCGGAAGCTCAGCGCGCTGCCGAAGGCCCAGCCGCCGCCATGAAGATAGAGCACGGCCGGAAACGGCGGCATCCCGGCCGGCACCATGATGTCGGCCCGGAGGGCGGGCCCGAGCGCGACGCCCTCGTGCAACGCGCCGATCGTCGGCAGGTCGGTATTGAGATGGCGGGCGGCGAAATCTTCCCACGACCGCCGCGCCTCGTGGACGTCGGCCGGCGGGTCCCAGTTCGGGATGCCCGGCGGACCGGGCACGGTCACGCCAGTTCCTGCGCGATCGCCTTCTTCACCGTCGCCCGCTCCGCCATGCGCTGGCGGTGCCCGATCACGCGCGGGATCGTCTTCGGGTCGACGCCGTCGGCCTCCAGCCACTGCGCCAGGGTGAAGAGGTACGGGTCGCAGACCGTGTAGCGCTCGCCCATCACCCACGGACCCTTCAGCATCTCGCGCTCGATCATGGCGAAGGATTCGCCGACCGATTGCGGCACCTTGCGCTGCATGGCGGCGATCGAGTGCTTGTCGTCGGCGTCGACCCAGCGATAGCCGCGCATGCGATGGGCGTGCGCGACGTGCAGGTGCGAGCACAAGTAGTTGTTGAACGACTGGATCTCGGCGAACAGGAACGGGTCGTCGAGCGGCGCCAGCGCCGCCCCCAGGTGAGGATGGGGGAAGCTCTGCGCGACATAGACCAGCATCGCCGGCGTCTCGGTCAGGATGCCGCGATCGGTGACCAGCGCCGGCATGCGGCCCTTGGGGTTGATCTTCAGGTACTCGGGCGAGCGCTGCTGGGCGCTCGCGAAGTCGATGCGCTTCACCGCGTAGTCGGCGCCGACCTCCTCCAGCACGATGTGGGTCGCGAGCGAAATGGTGTGCGGGGCGAAGTAGAGCGTCAGCACGGCAGGTCCTCCTGCCGGGAGCCTAGCGGCCAACCCTCGCCATTCAAATGGGGAGGTGCCCCGCCCTCCGCGCGCGGTTACGCGGGCACCGCCCCGTCTGAACGGGGAGGGATTCGTCCCTCAGGGCAGCAGGCTGCTAAGCCGCGACATGAAGGGGGCGATCAGGGAGGCGTCGACCTCGGCCTCCTCGATCAGCGCCTTGACGTGGTCGCCGAACGACTCGGTGCCGTGGCTCTGCTCGAGCCGGTGCAGGATTGCGAGCAGGCGCTCGCGGCGCTCACCGTTCGGCGACGTCTCGATGGCCGCCCGCAGCTCGGCAATCAGCCTTTTGTGTCCGTGCTCAGTCATTCATCTCTTCCGCGACCGCAACTGCCTCCGCCGAGGCCGGCTCGCCGAGGCAGGCCCGGACCGGCGCGAAGCTTCGGCGATGATGTGGGGTGGGGCCGAGCGCCTTCAATGCCCGCAGATGCGCCGGGGACTTGTAGCCGACGTTGGTTTCCCAGCCGTAGCCAGGGAAGGTCTCGGCCAGCCGGCACATGTAGCGGTCGCGCGTGACCTTGGCGAAGATCGAGGCGGCGGCGATGGAATAGGAGCGCGCGTCGCCGCCGACGATGGTCTCGGCGCGGCAGCCCAGCTCGGGCGGCACCTGGTTGCCGTCGATCAGGACGACGTCGGGGACCGCCGCCATCCCGGCGAGGGCGCGGCGCATGGCGAGGAAGGTCGCCTGCAGGATGTTGATGCTGTCGATCTCCTCGACGCTCGCCTCGCCGACGGCGAAGCGCACGCAGCCCGAGGCGATCATCGCCTCGTAGGCGGTCTCGCGGTCCTCGCGCACCAGCTTCTTGGAATCGTCGATCAGCCGCAGCAGCTTGCGCTTGGCGACGCTGCGGTCGATCACCGCCACGGCGGCGACCACCGGGCCGGCGAGCGGCCCGCGGCCGACCTCGTCGATGCCGGCGATGCACAGCGTGCTCCCCTCTTGCTGGAGCTGGCCGGCATGCTGGTCGTGGACCCGCAATTCGTAGCGGAAGCTCGGCATATCCCCTGACGCGATTGCTAGACTGGAGGCATGAGCCTGATCGCCGCCATCATTGCGCAGGACCCTGTGGGCATGAAACAGCTTCGTGCAGCCCGCTCGCTCCGCCTGCCCGACTGGTGCATCGCCGCAGGCTTCGTGCGCAATCGGGTCTGGGACCATCTGCACGGCATCACGCCGCCGACGCCACTGGCCGACATCGACATGCTTTACTACGACGCCTCGGACCTCTCGAAAGCGCCGGAGGAAGCCTGCGAGGCCCAGTTGAACGCGCTCGAGCCGGCGCCCTGGCAGGTCCGCAACCAGGCGCGCATGCATGTCTGGAAGGGCCTGCCGCAGCACAAGAGCACCGCCGATTCGATGACCTATTGGCTGGAGACGGTGACGGCGATCGGCGTCCGCCTGGAACCCGACGATTCCCTCACCGTCGTCGCCCCGCTCGGCACCGACGACCTGCTCGGCCTCCAGTGCCGGCCGACCGCCTTCGGCCGCACGCAGCTCGCCGAGTACAACGCGCGCATTTCCGCCAAGCGCTGGCGCGAGCTGTGGCCGAAGGTTCGGTTCGTCGACTAAGCCGCCGCGTCCAGCGCCACGAGCGCGACCGGCTGGCCCTTGCCGCGCAGCGTTACTGCGCCCAATGGACGCGCGTGGACGGCAACGCCAGACGGTCCAGCAGCGCCTTCGAGGCGATCACGGTCTCGCCGCTCGAGCGGCAGGCATCAATGATGCGCGCGGCGGTGTTCAGCGTGTCGCCCAGGAGGACGATCTCCTTCTTGACCGAGCCCATTTCTCCCGCGACCACCGGCCCGCAATGCAGGGCGGCCCGCAACCCGACCCGCTGGCCGAACTCCCGCTCGTAGTCGGGCGCGAGCCCCTTCAGCCGCTCGATGGCCTTGAAGCAAGCCCTGAGGCAACGCGCGTTCTTCATACCGTCGGCCAGCAGCCAGGTCGCGATCAGCTCGTCGCCGGCATACTTGTGGATCCGGCCGCCTTCCAGGACGATCGCCGTCGAGAGATCGGTGACCAGCCGGTTGAGCAGGCGATGGAAATCCACCTCGCCCAGCCGCTCGGCAGCGGCGGTCGAGCCCTTCATGTCGAAGATCAGGAAGACGCGTTCCTCGACATGCGGCCGGTGATAGCGGCCGGTGACGAAGGCCAGCAGCACGTTCTGGCCGATCAGGCCGTTCACCTCGAACAGGAAGGTCACCACGAACGTGGCGGCGAAGCAGAACAGGATATCGGCGCGGCTGATGTCCACCACGCGATGAGACGGGCGGTTGGGCAGCAGGAGCTGGCCGACGGCGATGCTGGCGAGAAAGATGGCGAGATAGATCAGCGTGCGCGCCCCGACATTCAGCAGGAACGGCGCGCGCGAAAGCCGCGAGCCCGGCGTCATCAGGACGAACGCGTCCAACGAGGAGATCGGCAGGGCGATCAGCAGACCGCTCAGCGCGCCGCGGACCAGCCCGATCCCTCCTGCATGATCAGCGCGCGAGGAGACATAGCCATAGGCCGCGCCGACCACCACGCCGATCAGCGTGAGGCGTGCAACCCGCGGCAGGGCGATGCGTGTCCGGTCGTCGAAGGCCATGGCGTCCGCCCCCTCTCACAGGGGCGGAGCGCAGGCTACTTCAGATCGCGTTTCGTCCGAAATCGCGATCAGCCGGCCATCCCCGACTGCTTCATCACCTTTTGCCATGCCGGCCGCTCGACATGCGGCTTCACATAGGTTGCGAAGGCCGGCCGCTTCTCGATGATGTTGAACATCATGCCGAAGTTCAGGAACGAGGAGACGAAGAGATCGGCCGCCGTGAAATGGTCAGCTGCGATATGGCGCTTGCCGGCAACGGCTTTCTCCAACGTGTCCATGGTGAGCTGGTAGGTGCCGTAGCCGAAGCGGCGCTGCAGCTCCTCGTTCGGATCCCAGCCAGCGGATTTGTTGCTCATCGCAGGCTCGGCGCAGCCCGCGATGAAGTACAGCCAGCGGTAATAGGCGCCGCGCTCGCCCGCCGGCGGCGCGAGCTTCGCCGCGGGAAAAGCGTCCGCGAGATAGCACAGGATGGCACCGGTCTCGGTCACGACCGTGTCGCCGTGCTTGATTGCCGGAACCTTGCCCATGGGATTGATCGCGAGATAGTCGGGCGCCTTCATCTCGGGCCCGTAGGCCTTCACTTCCATGCGATACGGACAGCCGATCTCCTCCAGCATCCAGTGCGTCGTGAGCCCGCGCGACTGCGGGTTGGTGTAGAAGACGATCTCATCGGCCATTTGGACCCTCCGTCAAAGAAGCTTCATCTGCCGCGCGTCGCGCTTTGCATCGACCAACGCCGTGCGCGCCGGTTCGGGAACGGCGAAGCGCAGCGTGTCGAGCCGGTAGCGGATCTTGTTGAGCCCGAGCCGCTTCACCGCCGCCTGGAAGCGCGCGCCGAGCAGTTGCGCGATCGGGCCCTCGCCCTTCATGCGCAGGCCGAACTCGGCCTGGTAGAGCGCGCCGCCGCGCATCTGGCGGATCAGCGACAGCACTTTTTCGGCGCGGTCGGGCCGGTTGGCGCGCAGCCATTCGTCGAACAGATCCTTGATCTCGAGCGGCAGGCGCAGGACGGTGAAGCCCGCGCGCGTCGCACCGGCTTCCGTCGCCTTCTCGAGGATCGCTTCCATCTCGTGGTCGTTGAGGCCCGGGATCATCGGCGCGGTCATCACGCCCACCGGCACGCCGGCATCGGCCAGCGCCTTGATCGCGTCGAGCCGGCGATGCGGCGCCGAGGCGCGCGGTTCCATGTCCCGCGCCAGCGCCTTGTCGAGCGTGGTCACCGACAGGAAGACCTCGGCGAGATTGCGCTTGGCCATGTCGCCCAGGATATCGATGTCGCGCGTCACCAGGTGATTCTTGGTGACGATGCCGACAGGATTATTGAAGTCGGAGAGCACGCGCAGGATCGAACGCGTGATCTTGAGGTCGCGCTCGACCGGCTGGTAGGGATCGGTGTTGGTGCCCATCGCCACCACGTCGGGCCGGTACTTGGGCGAGGCGAGCTCGGCGGTCAGCAGCGTCGCGGCGTCGGGCTTGAACAGGATCTTGGTCTCGAAATCGAGGCCGGGCGACAGGCCGAGATAGGCATGCGTCGGCCGCGCGAAGCAGTAGATGCAGCCGTGCTCGCAGCCGCGATAGGGATTGATCGAGCGGTCGAACGGCACGTCGGGCGAGGTGTTGCGCGCCAGAATCGTGCGCGTGGCGTCCTTGGTGAGCGTGGTGCGCGGCGGCGGCAGCTCGTCCTCGAGGTCCCAGCCGTCGGTGGTGCGGATCTTCTTCTCGTCGTCGTAGCGGCTCGACGCATTGGAGAGCGCCCCCCGGCCGTTGTGCTGCGGCTGGGGAATCTCGTCGTCTGGGTAGAGAGGCTCGCCCGGTTTCTTCATCGCGGCGACTCTTAGAACAAAAAGGGAACGAGTCAAGCCACTGAGTCTGGTGTTAAAGGAGGCTCATGACCACCATCATCTTGCGCCGCGCAGCGGCCGACGATCGGAGCTTCATCGACGGTCTCTCGCCCCGCCTGTCCGGCGTGCCGCGGCCGCCCTGGCACGATCTCGCCGCCATGGAGGGCTTCCAGGACCGGCACATGGTGGCGTCGTTTGCACCGGTGGACGGTGCGGAGACGCTGATCGCCTGCGCCGAGGACGGGCGGCGGCTGGGCTACATCCACCTGCGGCCGGCCAGGGATGGCGTCACCGACGAGCCCTGCGGCTACGTCTCGCTGCTCGCGACGACGCCGGAGGCGGAGGGCATGGGCGTCGCCCATCGCCTGATGGGCGCGGCCGAGGACTGGGCACGCAGCCGCGGCTATCGGCTGCTGAGCCTCGACGTGTTCGCCGACAACAGGCGCGCGGTCGAGTTCTACGAGCGGCGCGGCTTCCGGTCGGAGACCTTCCGGATGGTCAAGCCGTTATAGCCACTCGCTGCGGATGCTGCGGACGACATCGCGCGTAAAACACTGGTCGATGCGCGCATCGATGTGCGCCTTCATGCGTGGATCGAGTCCGGCATCGCTCCATTGCGAAGAATTCGACGGATCGCGCGGGCTACGCGTCTCGACCCGCCAACGCGCCATGAACAGGGTCGTGCGCAGCCAAGTCAGGCGGCGCATCGGCAGCAGCCAGGGCTGCAACGCGTCGGCCGCCGTCTTGCCGATGCGCGCGAGGTAATCGTCGTAGAAGGCTTGCACCTCGGTCCGAGTCAGCAGCGTGCCGACATCGGGATGCCACAGGGTCGAGGTCGGCAGCGTCGCGTGCGCGAGATCGATCGCCGGCGAGCCGACATGTACCTTCTCGAGATCGACGAACCAGGCGATGTGCGAGGCATCGACGAGGAAGTTGCCGGGATGGGTGTCGGCCAGCGCCACCGCGAGCGGCTGGGTGTAGCAGCCAAGCGCCGGCACCAGGGCACGCATGGCCCGCAGCTCCTCGGCGATCGCGGCGCGCGCGTTCGGATCGGGCACGGCCTCGTCGAGGAAGCGCATCGCGTTGAGCTCGATGGCTTCGAGGGTCGCGAGGAAAGGATCGCTCTGCCGCGGAATCGGCGAGCTCGCCGCCGGCAGCGGCAGCGCATGAATGCGCGCAAGCGTATCGGCCATCAGCGATAGCTCGTCCGGCAGCCGCGGCGCGCGGCCGTCGATGAAGTCGACGATCAGCGCGCCGCCCGGCAGGCCGGGGCGCTGATCGATCACCTCGTGCAGGCGCGGTGTGCGGCCGGCGGGTTCGAGATGACGGAAGGCAGCGGCCTGCGCATGCAGGCGGCCGGTGGCCGAAGCATCGCCTTCATGGGCATAGGCGACACGCGCGAGCCGGCCGTTCCTGAGGCGGACATGGCCATGCGCCGTCCCAGTTGCGGGCAGCGCCTCGCCATCGAACGGATCAGCCACTTCGCGGGATCTTGCCTTCGTTCAGCCGCGGCATCAGCTCGGCGAAATTGCAGGGGCGGAAGCGGATGTCGAGCTGCTGGCGCAGGATGTCGTCCCAGCCGTCCTTGCAGGCGCCGGTCGAGCCCGGCAGCGCGAAGATGTAGGTGCCGTTGGCAACGCCGGCGGTGGCGCGGCTCTGCATCGTCGAGGTGCCGATCTTCTGGAAGCTGATCCAGCGGAAGGTCTCGCCGAAGCCCTCGATTTTCTTCTCGAACAGCGCCTCGAGCGCCTCGGGGGTGACGTCGCGGCCGGTGACGCCGGTGCCGCCGGTCGAGATCACGACCTCGACCCTGGGATCGTCGATCCACTTCCTCACCTGGGCGCGGATCTTGTCGACGTCGTCGGTGACGATGGCGCGGTCGGCCAGGATGTGGCCGTCGCGGGCGACGCGCTCGACCAGGGTGTCGCCCGACTTGTCGGTCTCGAGCGTGCGGGTGTCGGAAACCGTCAGCACGGCGATGTTGACCGCCTTGAAGGGCTTGGTTTCGTCAATTTTGTTCATGCGAGCATACTAACGATCCTCGCTTGCCGAGGCGAGACGGCGGGCCTAGATCAGGGGCCATGACCGACTGGAAGCATGACGGCGTGCGGGTGATCCCCGCCGGATCGCTCGACACCAACACCGCCCAGACCCCCGGCATGAACCGCGCCGCGGCGATCAACTTCGCCCGCGTCGGCGCACAGAAGCTGTGGGCCGGCACCGTGACCATCCATGCCCATGCCAAGACCGGCGCGCATCATCACGGCCATCTCGAGAGCGTGATCTACGTCGTCAAGGGCAAGGCGCGCATGCGTTGGGGCGACCAGCTCCAGTTCACCGCCGAGGCCGGCCCGGGCGACTTCATCTACGTGCCGCCCTACGTGCCCCATCAGGAGATCAACGCGTCCGACACCGAGCCGCTGGAGTGCGTGCTGGTCCGCTCCGACAACGAGGCGGTCGCGATCAACATCGACATCGAGCCGGCCGAGAAGCCGGAGACGGTGTACTGGGTCGATCCCACGCACCCGCATCCGCATAAGCATTAGCTAGCGGCTGGCGTCCTGCCGGCGCAGTTGGCCGGGCCAGTTGAGAATCAACCGGTCAGCCGTCACGAGGACCGCATCTTCAATCAATGCCGTCGACACGATGATCCGATCGACGGGATCACCGTGCAGATCGTCCAATTCGGAGGCCCTTAAGGCGATCTCTGCGGACAAGCCGATCTCCCGAACTCCCATGGAGAGCAGCCGACGATGCCAATCGCGCATGCTGGCCAGCTCTTCGATGCGGCCGCGCTTCAGGGCCCAGCCGAGTTCGAAATAGACGATCGTTGAAATCGCCAGGTCATCGGCGGCGAGGGCTGCGTCGCACCTTTGCCTTGCCGCCCTTCCGAGCTTTGGCACCTGCTCGGTCAGCCACAGGATCGTGTGCGTATCGAGCAGTAGGGTCATCGAACCGCCCTTTGATGTTCCGGACTTCGCGTTCTTCGTCCCATTCGTCGACGATCGGCCCGACGATGTCCCCGACGATCTTGAAGGTTCCCTTGGTCGCGCCCCATAGCGTCTTCGGCTTCTCGCGCACGGCGACGATCTGGACCTTGGCCTTGCCGCGCTTGGTCACGGTGATGGGCTGGCCGGTCTCGGCAACCTCGTCGATCAGGGCGAGACAGCGCGCCTTGAAGGCGGCGGCGTTGATCTTGCGGTCCATGGCGGAACCTCGATGTGACCATATTATATGGTCACATCGGACGGGGCTTCAACGGCCGGCGACGTCCTGCTGGCTGTAGCGCGGCCATTCATGGGCCGCGATCTGGTCGAGCGACGGCGTCGGCTGGCCAAGGCGGATCTGGTACATCCAGTAGTTGGCCAGCACCTTGTGCACGAAGTCGCGCGTCTCGTTGAGCGGGATGGTCGCGATGTAGAGCAGCGGGTCGGCCGAGGCGTTCAGCGTGTTGTCCCAGCGCTGGACGTTGCCCGGCCCGCCGTTATAGGCCGCCACCGTGCGCACCAGGTTGTCGTCGACGTCGTTCAGCAGCGAGCCGATATAAGCCTGCCCCAGCGACATGTTGACCGACGGATCCCACGGATCGCCGCCCGCGGTCTCGGGCGCGAACCGGTTGGAGACGAGGCGCGCCGTCGCCGGCATCAGCTGCATCAAGCCCATTGCGCCGACATAGGAGCGCGCCTTGGCATTGAACGCCGATTCCTGGCGCATGAAGCCGAAGACCAGCGCCTTGTCGACCGAGAAGCCCTGCATCGGCTGCCACGGCGGCACCGGATACATCGCGCTGTCGTAGCCCGCGATCTTGTCGCGCTGGTCCCAGGCGGCGTTGCCGATGCGCACCGACAGGCTGGGCAGGTTTGCCTTCTGCGCCACCGCGAGGATGGTCTCGATGTATTTCGGATCGGCGTCGAGCGAGGCGGCGAACAGCTCGCGCTCGGCGGCGGTCGAGGCGCCGAGCTGGAACAGCGCCAGCGCGCGGCGGCCGGCGCGGTCAGCCTTCAGCATGTCGGCGCGCCGGCGATCGAGCTGCGGCAGGCCGAGATCGGGCACGATCTGCATGCCCAGCATCTTCTGCGCGACCAGGCCATGGAAGGTGCGGCCGTGCAGCGCCGCGCGCTTGAGATAGGGCGCGAACTTCTGCGGGTTGCCGGCGAGCAGGTTGGTGCGTGCCGCCCAGAAGGCGCCGGCCGCGAGCGTCCACGACGAGACCTGGTCGGGCGGGGCGTCGGCGACCAGCTCGAAGCGCCGCGCCGCCTCGGCCATGTTGCCGCTCTGGAAGGCCTGGAGGCCGGCCGCCCAGTTGGCATCGGGCGGCGCCGTGACATCGACCGGCACCTGCACGCCGCGCTGCGAATCGGCCTCGAGCGCGCGGGTCCGAATGCGGCCGCGCCACAATTCGACTTCCGGCGCGCCCAGCACCTCGACCGTCGACTTCTGGTCGAGCAGCGCGAAGGCTGAGTTGAACCCGCCGTCGTCGGACATCCGCTGCAGTTGCGCGCGCAGCTCGGCGGCGCGGCCCGCATCGGAGCCATTCACCGTGCGCGCGGCGGCGAAGGTCGGCGACGGCTGGGCCGTGCCGACGAAACTCGACGGTGTGAGGTCGCCCGACGCCCCCTTGGGCCGCCGCACCAGCGCGAGCCGATAGACCGCCGGCGCATCGGGATGGTCGTTGTAGTCCTGCAGCCACTGCGCGAGCTGGTCGTACGCGGCCTGGTGGTTGGGCGCGAGCAGCCGCTGCGCGCCGACATAGCCCATCAACACCTTGTCCTTGACCTGGGCGATCTCGGCGTCGGCCGTTCCCCACTGGCCGCTCGCCTGCGCCTGGAAGATGCGGCGATAGCGGTCGCGGTCCTCGTCGCTCAGGGCCGTCGGCAGGTCGGGCGGCCGGACCTCGTCGAGCTCGATCACCGGCGGCGGCGGCACGAACACCGGACGGCGGGCCACCGGCTGGGCCGCGACATGACGCGCCGGCGCATGGGCCGCCGGCTTCGCGGCGGACGATGTCGCCGCGACCGGCTTGGCTGCCGACGCGGGCTTGGGCGGCGGCTTGGACACGGTCTGGGCGACGGTATGGAAAGGGGACGAAGCAGCAATCGTGGCCAGCGCCCCCGCCAGCACCATAGGCACGAACTGTTTCATGGGCGCCAACCTAGGCGGCGAGCCGCTATACTGCAACAAACGGAGGATGCCATGGTGTCGGTGCAGCAGGTCAAGACGATGCTGAAGTCGGGCGAGGTGTTCGGCTTCTTCGACGTTCGCGAGGAAGGCGAGTTCTCGACCAAGGGCCATCCGCTGTTCGCCACGCCGCTCCCCCTGTCGCGGCTCGAGCCGCGGGTGTTTGCGCTCTTGCCCGATCCCGGGACCCGCATCGTGCTGATGGACAGCGGCGAGGAAGGCAGTAACGGCCGTGCCGCGCGGGCAGCCGCCAGGCTCGGGCAGCTCGGCTACGGCAATGTCGCCGTGATGGATGGCGGATTGAAGGCGTGGCGCGACGCGGGCTACGAGGTCTTCACCGGCGTCAACGTGCCCTCCAAGGCGTTCGGCGAGGTGGTCGAGCACGACAACGACACGCCTCGCATCGACGCCGCCGACGTCCAGAAGCTGATCGATTCGAAGGCCGACATGGTGATCCTCGATTCGCGGCCGATGCCGGAGTTCAACAACATGTCGATCCCGGGCGGCGTCGACTGCCCCGGCGCCGAGCTGGTCTATCGCGTCAAGGACTTCGCGCCCAACCCCGACACGCTGGTCGTCGTGAATTGCGCCGGCCGCACCCGCTCGATCATCGGCGCGCAGTCGCTGATCAATGCCGGCCTGCCCAACAAGGTGATGGCGCTGAAGAACGGCACCATGGGCTGGCATCTCGCCGGCCTGAAGGTGGCGCGCGGCGAGACCAGGTCGTTCGGCCCGCAGAGCGCCGAAGCGGCGAGTTTTGCGCAAGGCGCCGCGTCGACGATCGCCCGGCGCATGAACATCAAGAAGATCGACATGACCGGCCTCGAGGCGCTCGAAGCCAAAGGCGGCCCGCTCTATCGCCTCGATGTGCGCGATCCCGCCGAGTACGCGCAAGGCCATCTCAAGGGCTTCCGCCATGCCGCGGGCGGGCAGCTGGTGCAGGCGACCGATCAATATGTCGGCGCGCGCAACGCCATCATCGTGCTGCACGACAATGACGGCGTGCGCGCCACCATGACCGCGCACTGGCTGATGCAGATGAGCTGGGCCGAGACCTACGTGCTCGACCACAAGCCCGCGGCGGGCGAGCTCACCACCGCGGCCGAACCGCGCTTCCCGGTAGGCTTCGCGATGCCGACGCCTCCGACCGTGTCACCGCAGGAGATGGACGGCGCGCTGGCGATCGATCTCGACACCAGCCTGCGCTATCGCGACGGCCACGTGCCGGGCGCGTGGTTCGCGGTGCGCGCCAACCTCGGCAAGACGATTCCCGAGATGCTCCGGAAGCAGCCGGCCCAGCGCGTCGTGCTGGTCTCGCCCGACGGCGAGATCGCCGCCCTCGCGGCGGCCGAGGCGCAGGCGGCGGCAGGCAGCGTGCCGGTCACGATCCTGGACGGCGGCATGAAGGCCTGGCGCGATGCCGGAAGGCCAGTCGAGACCGGCCACACCCGGATGGCCGATCCGCCCACCGACGTCTGGTACCGTCCTTATGACTTCAAGGAGGATGTCGAGGCGGCGATGCGCCAGTATCTCGACTGGGAGGTCGACCTCGTGCCGCAGGTGAAGCGCGACGGCGACGCAACCTTCGCCGTCTTCAAGCGCTGATCAAGAGCCTAACTACCTGATAGGTAAAGGGAATCGGTTCCTTGACACCGTCCGACCCAACCCCTAGACATCCGGCCGCCGATCCCGAGGCTGATCGCCGGCGGATCGACGAGCTCCAGGCGCAGCTAAAAAAGGCGCGCGGGACCGTCGAAAAACCCCGTGCACCAGCCCTGGTGTCGCACCGCCAGACCGCCGTTGCGTATCGGGTGTTGGTGGATATGATCGCGGGCCTTTTGGTCGGGGGGTTCCTCGGCTATTGGCTCGGCCGCTGGTTGGGTTGGGCGCCGTATGCCTTGATTGGCGGCCTGATCGTGGGGTTCGCCGCCGGCGTCAACAATGCGTGGCGCGCCATCCGGGTTTTCTCGGAAGACGCGAACAAAGGGGAGGATCGCCTCCCCTGAGAGTGGAGTGGGGACGACATGCACAGCCCGATGGAGCAGTTCGAGATCAAGCGGCTGCTCAATTTCCATCTCGGATCGCTGGACGCCTCCTACACCAATTCCGCTCTCTGGATGACCATTGCGGTCATCTGCGCCTTCCTTCTCTTCGTCGTCGGCACCCAGAAGCGGGCGCTGGTCCCGGGCCGCATCCAGGCGATGGCCGAGATGGGCTACGAGTTCGTGGCCGGCATGGTGCGCGACAATGTCGGCGACGCCGGCAAGAAGTACTTCCCGTTCGTCCTGACGCTCTTCGTCTTCATCCTGTTCTGCAATGTCCTGGGCCTGATCCCCTACTCGTTCACCGCGACCAGCCACATCGTCGTGACCTTCGCGATGGCTGCGGTGGTGTTCGTCGGCGTCACGGTGATCGGCTTCGCCCGGCACGGAGCCCACTTCCTGTCGCTGTTCGTGCCGAAGGGCGTGCCCTTCGTGCTGCTGCTGCTGCTGGTGCCGATCGAGATCATCTCCTACTTCGTGCGCCCCTTCAGCCTCTCGATCCGACTGTTCGCCAACATGCTGGCGGGCCACACCATGCTGAAGGTGTTCGGCGGCTTCGTCGTCATGCTCGGCATCATCGGCGGCTGGGCGCCTCTGGCGTTCATCGTGGTCTTCACCGGCCTCGAGCTGCTGATCGCTTTCCTGCAGGCCTATGTCTTCGCGATCCTGACCTGCCTCTATCTCAACGACGCCATCCATCTGCATCACTAAGGAAGGACTAAGTACTATGGACGCTTCTGCAGCCAAGCTCATCGGCGCCGGCCTCGCCACGATCGCCCTCGCCGGCGTCGGCGTCGGCATCGGCAACATCTTCGGCAGCTTCGTCTCGGGTGCGCTGCGCAACCCGGAAGCCGCTCCCCGCGTGTTCGGCAACGTGCTCCTGGGCTTCGCGCTCACCGAGGCGGTCGCGCTGTTCGCGCTGGTCATCGCCTTCATGATCCTGTTCGTGTTCTAAGCCCGAAAGGCTTCGGACCCAGAATCATGCGCAAGCAGGTCTACAGCGCGCTGGCGGCGGCTCTCGTCGCCGGCGCAAGCGGTACGGCGGTGGCAGCCGAAGGCGGCATGCCTCAGCTCAACCCCCACGACTTCGCCCCCCAGATCGTCTGGTTGGTGATCACCTTCGTGGTGCTGTACCTGATCATGTCGAAGCTCGCGATTCCCGCGATATCCGACACGCTCGAGAAGCGCCAGGGCAAGATCCAGAGCGATCTGGACGCGGCCGAGAAGGCGAGCGAGGACACCCGTGCCCTCGTTGCCGCCTACGAGAAGCGCCTCGCTGACGCCCGCGAGGAGGCCCGCAAGCTTCACCGCGAGCAGGCCGAGGCCGACAGCGCCGCCGCCGCGGCCCGCCTCGCCGAGCTCGGCGACAAGCTGAACGCCCGCATCGACGAGGCCGAGAAGCGCATCGCCGGGCAGCGCCAGACGGTGCTGGAAGGCATCGAGGACATGGCGCACGACATCGCCGCCGACGTCTACGGCAAGCTCGCCGGCCAGCCGGCCGATGCGGGTGCGCTGAAGGCCAAGGTCGCCGCCGTGAAGGGAGGCCGCTGATGTTCGGCACCGCATGGGCCGCCGACAAGGCCGCGCAAGCCGCCGTCGAAGGCCAGGACCACGGCTTCTTCGGCAATCCCGAGACCTGGGTTGCCATCGCCTTCCTGCTGTTCGTCGTCCTGCTGGGCAAGCTCCTGTGGACCAAGGTCGGCGAGCTGCTCGACAAGCGCTCGGACACCATCGCCAGGGCACTGGCCGACGCCGACCGCCTGCGCAACGAGGCCGCCGCGGCCAAGGCCCAGGCCGAGAAGACTCTCGCCCAGGCGACCGCCGAGGCCGAGGGCATCCTCGCCCAGGCGCGCGACGACGTGGGCCGCATGCAGGCCCGCGCCGCGACCAGCTTGCAGCACCAGATCGCGCTGCGCGAGCAGCAGGCCCTCGACCGCATCGCGCAGTCGGAAGCCGCCGCCGCCAAGCAGGTGCGCGACACCACCGTCGACGTGGCGCTCAGCGCCACCCGCTCGCTGCTGCGCGAGCAGGTCGGCTCGGGCAAGTCGCAGGACCTGGTCGACCAGGCGATCGCCGAGCTGCCGCGCCGCCTGCACTGAGATTTCAATCGAGATTGCCCGCACATAACAATCGCGGGCTACCTATGGCCCCCGCCCTCCAGGCGGGGGCTTTTCTTTTGCCGCCGCCGTGTCACGCTGGGTCCACGCAACAATCTCGGGAGGATCCATGGCCGACATCACCGTTGCCCGGTTCCGCGACGTCGCCGGCGGCCTGCAGCCGGGCCAGTTCGGCATCGGCGACCGGGTGAAGATCAAGGGCCTCAGCAAGCTCGATCCGATCTACAAGGCGCTGCTCGACCGGCCGATCACCGTGACGCTCGGCCTGATCGGGCCGGACGGCACGGTCGGCCTGACGCCGATGTGGTTCGACTACGAGGGCGACCAGGTGCTGGTCAACACCGCCTCGCACCGCCGCAAGTGCGACTGGATCCGCAAGAGCCCGAAATTCACGATCCTCATCGTCAATCCCGAGAACGCCTATCACTGGGTCCAGCTCAAGTGCTCGGTCGACCACGAGGAGCGCGAAGGGCAGCCGGGCGGCGAGCGGGTGACGCGCCAGCTCGACAAGATCTGGACCAAGTACACCGGCAACCCGCCGCCCTACGGCCTGCGCGATCCGGCGATCGACGAGAAGCGCGTGCTGTTCGTCTGCAACGTCGACCGCATCGCGACCTTCGGCAAGCCGTAGGCCGCGTCTTGGAATCGTAACAGTCGCGTGCGGTCATAGCCGCATGACGACTCTCATCGATCTCAATGCCGAGCTGGCCAAGCTCAAGATGTTCCGCGGCCGCACGCCGACCTCGACGCGCGCGGAGCGCGCGGGATCATCCACCAGGCTGGCGGCATACCGCGACGCCACCCTCTTCGCGAGCAAGTCGGCCGGCAAAGGCGCCTGGGAGCGGCATGCCGACGGCGACGAACTGGTGCACATCCTCGACGGCTCGGCGACCCTGCAGATGGCGACCGAAAGCGGCTCCCAATTCGTCGAGGTGAGCGCCGGCACGATCACCATCGTGCCCCAAGGCGTCTGGCACCGCTTTCATTATCCCAATGGCGTGACCTTGATGACGGTCACGCCCGGACAAAGCGACTACGTCCGAGTCGACACCGACGATCCGTTCTCGGTCGAACCGCAGCGCGACTAGGGCGTGTACTCATTTCCGCGGTACTACGCCTTCGGTTCGTATCGCAAGCCCAGCTTGAGCGTGACTTGGTAGTTCGAGACTTTGTTGTCGCGAATGCTCCCTCGTACGTCCACCACCTCGAACCAGTCGAGATTGCGCAGAGAGCGTGATGCCGTCGCGATCGCGGACTCGATGGCGTCGGAGACGGATTTGGTCGAGCTGCCGACCACTTCAGTCTTCACATACGTTTGGTTGGTCGTCATCGGACTCTCCCTTCTGCGTGTGATCCGCTCTGTTTGCCTGTAGCGAAGAGTGATCCTTTGCGAGGAGGCAGGGCCTGTTTATGAGTACAGGCCCTAGCCCGGCCGGCGCTCGAAGGTCTTCATCCCCTCGGGAATCTGGTGGAAGGGCTGCTTGTCGATCGTGAAGATCGCCATCTGCGGCGTGTACTGCTTGGGATCGTCGAGCGTGCCGACCTTGACCACCACGACCGGCCGGCCCGGCGGCTTGGTGGCGAGATGGGTGCCACAGTCGGGGCAGAACTCTCGCGTCACCGCGCGCTCGAGGTCGCTGCGGGTGAAGCCCTTGGGCGTGCCCTTGGTGTACTTGTGGCCGGCGAGCGGCATGACGATGAACGTGTTGGGCGCGCCGCCGGTGATGTACTGGCATTCGCGGCAATGGCACTGTGCCTGGAGCATCGGATCGCCCTCGGCAACGTAGCGGATGTTGCCGCAATAGCATCTACCTTCCAGCTTCATGTCGTCCTCCTGTAGCGAGTGGGAATCCGGGCGATGTCCTGGATCAGGCCAGGCGGCAGGTCCGAGGGCTTCGCCGAGTTGGCGCTGGCGCTGACCGAATCGACCAGCCCGCCGAAGCGCGCCTCGATCGCCTGGGCGATCTGGTCGTGCCGTCCGACCGCGGAAAAGAGGTGCACGACGTCGTCGCCGACCTCGCCCGCGATCTGGTTCCACTGCCCGGCCTTGGTCATGGCGTTGAGCTTGCGGCCGAGGTCGCCCAGGCCGTGCTCCTCGAACACCGGCCAGTAGGCCGGGGTCGAGCCGTAGAACGCCACGCGGTAGCGCACCCAGTCGAACAGCTTCTGGACCGCCTCGTCGTCCTTGCCGGTGACCAGGAAGCCCGAGCCCGAGATCTCGAAATCCTCGCGCTTGCGGCCGGTCTTGGCGAGGCCGTCATTGATGATCGGCAGGATGCGGTTCTCGAGATACTTGCGCGTGCAGAAGACATGGAGCTTGGCCGCGTCGCTCTCCTCCGCCGCGACCTTGAGCATCGCCGGGCCGACCGCGGCGAGGCCGATGCGCGGCACCGGCGCGTCGTAGGCCTCCGGCACGAAGTTCGGCGTCATCAGGGTGAAGCGGTAATGGTTGCCCTCGTAGGCGAGCTTGCCGTCGCCCTTCCACGCCGCCCAGATCGCGCGCACCGCCTGGATGTACTCGCGCATGCGCGGCGCCGGCGCCGACCATGGCACGGAGAATCGCTTCTCGTTGTGCGGCCGGATCTGCGAGCCCAGCCCCAAGGTGAATCGACCGCCGGTGCTGGCCGCGAGATCCCAGCCGATGTTGGCCGCGATCATCGGCGAGCGCGGGAAGGAGATCGCCACGCCGGTATGCAGCTCGATCTTTTCCGTCGCGACGCCCGCAACGGCCAATGCGAGGAACGGATCGTGCCGGTTCTCCTGCGTGCTGACGCCGGTATAGCCGTCGGCCTCGATCTTCTGCGCTGCCGGACCGACCTTGCGCAGATCCTCCTGGGGAAGTGTGGTGAAGATTCGCATGCGCGAGCGATAACACGCGACACGAGCGGCGCCAAACGGCGCGGCATGGCGGCGGGTTGCAGGGCAATGTCAGGGCAATTGGTGCTTTGGCCACGGCACAGCCACGGCACCACTCCCACGAAGCCGCGTTCTTCCCGGACAGGTTGACAAAACCCAGGAGCTAGCAATGCCGCTTTTCTTCATCATCGCGATCGGTGCCGGCGCCTTCACGCTGGGTGCGACGGCGGTCGACGTGACCAGCGACGTCAACGCCCAGAAGCGCGATGAGTCCGCGCAGATGCAGCAGGTCCAGCCGCAGCAGCAGGCCTACAAGTCTCTGGCCGAGTGCCAGCAGGCTGCCGCGGCCCAGGGCCTGTCGGCCAACGTCTGCCAGCAGGCGAAGTCGTAATCTTCGAAGCGCGAAAGGATTGGGGGGGCCCCGGTCGGGGCCCTCTTTCCATTTCCTAGATCTGGCGCAGCGACACCCGCTCGATCGCATGGTCGGCGCCCTTGGACAGTACGATGTGCGCGCGCTCGCGGGTCGGCAGGATGTTCTCGCGCAGGTTCAGGCCGTTGATCTCGGTCCAGATGCGCCGCCCGGCAGCGCGCGCCTCCTCTGGGTCAAGATCCTTGAAGTGATGGAAGTAGGAGGTCGGCTGCTGGAACACCGTCCGCTGCAACAGCAGGAAGCGTTCCAAGTACCAGGCTTCGATGTCCGACGTGCGGGCATCGAGGTAGATCGAGAAGTCGAAGAAGTCCGATAGGATCACCGACGCCGGCCGGCCGCCGGTGCCGCCCGACAGGCCTGGCTGCAGCACGTTCAGGCCTTCGAAGATCAGCACGTCGGGACGGCGCACCGTCTGCCATTGGTCCGGCAGGATGTCGTAGGCCTGGTGGGAGTAGATCGGCACCCGGACCTCGGCGTGGCCGGCCTTCACATCGGCCAGGAACTGCACCATGCGCCTTGTATCGTAGCTTTCGGGGAAGCCCTTGCGCGACATCAGCTGCTTCTCCTGCAGCTCGCGCAACGGATAGAGGAAGCCGTCGGTCGTCACGAGATCGACCGCCGGGTGATCGGGCCACCGCGCCATCAGCGTCCGCAGCACGCGCGCGAAGGTGCTCTTGCCGACCGCGACGCTGCCGGCGATCGCGATCACATAGGTGCGGCCGCCGATTGGCTGCCCAAGGAAGGTGTCGGCGACGCCGTTGAGATTGCGCGCCGCCCGGACATGCAGGTTGAGCAGCCGCGACAACGGCAGGTAGACGTCCGCGATCTCCTCGAGAGAGACCTTGTCGTTGGCGCCGCGCAGGTCGGCGAGCTCGGCCTCAGTCAGGGTGAGCGGCGTGCTGGCCCGTAGCTTCGCCCATTCGGCTCTCGTGAACGTCCGATAAGCGTCGGCGCGCATCTACCGCTCCGCGCGGCGGGTCCCTACTCCGCCGCCTGCTTGAAGCTGTTCGACGGCCGCCAGCGCAGCACCGGCTTGCGAGCGGCCAGGGTCTCGTCGAGGCGGCGGCGCGGAGCAAAGCGCGGGGCGGCCTTGAAGTCCTCGGCGGCCGTGCCGCTCTTGGCGCGCTCGGCGAGCGAGCGCAGCGCGCCGATGAACAGGTCGAGGTCTTCCTTGGCCTGGCTCTCGGTCGGCTCGACCAGCATCGCGCCGTGCACCACCAGCGGGAAGTACATGGTCATCGGGTGGTAGCCCTCGTCGATCATCGCCTTGGCGAAGTCGAGGGTGCTGACGCCGGTGTCCTTGAGGAAGCCGTCGTCGAACAGCGCCTCGTGCATGCACGGGCCCTCGAAGGCCGGCGTCATGACGTCCTTCAGCGCGGCCATCACGTAGTTGGCCGACAGCACGGCGTCCTCGGCCACCTGCTTCAGGCCGTCGGCGCCGTGGCTCATGATGTAGGCGAGTGCGCGCGTGAACATGCCCATCTGGCCGTGGAAGGCCTTGAGCCGGCCGAGCGGCGTGCCGTCGACCGTGCTGCCGTCCTCGGCCACCGACCACGTATCGCCGTTCTTCACGATCCAGGGGTAGGGCGCGTAGGGCGCCAGCGCCGCCGACAGCACGACGGGACCCGCGCCCGGCCCGCCGCCGCCGTGCGGCGTCGAGAAGGTCTTGTGCAGGTTGATGTGCATGCAGTCGACGCCGAGATCGCCCGGCCGCACCCGGCCGACGATGGCGTTGAAGTTGGCGCCGTCGCAGTAGAAGTAGGCACCCGCCTCGTGCACCGCCTGCGAGATCTCGATGATCTCCGATTCGAACAGGCCGCAGGTGTTGGGGTTGGTCAGCATGATCGCCGCCACCTCGGGGCCGAGCGCCGCCTTGAGCGCGGCGAGATCGACCCGCCCGCGATCGTTGGCAGGGATCGGCTTCACGATGAAGCCGAGCGCCGCCGCCGTCGCGGGGTTGGTGCCGTGCGCCGATTCGGGCGCGAGCACGATCTTGCGCTCCGCGCGCTCGCCCTTGGCCTCGAGGGCGGCGGCGATCGCCATCATGCCGCACATCTCGCCATGCGCGCCGGCGGCGGGCGACATCGCCACGGCCGGCATGCCGGTCAGGGTCTTGAGCCAATGCGCCAGCGCATCGATCAGCGCCAGCGCGCCCTGCACGGTGGAGACCGGCTGCAGGGGATGCAGGTCGCCGATGCCGGGCAAGCGCGCGACCTTCTCGTTGATTCGCGGGTTGTGCTTCATGGTGCACGAGCCCAGCGGGTAGACGCCCATGTCGATGGCGTAGTTCTTCTGGCTGAGCCGCGTGTAGTGCTGCACCACCTGCGGCTCGCTGAGGCCCGGCAGGCCGATCTCGCCGGTGCGACGCAGGCCGTTCAGGCGGTCCTTTACTTTCGGCGGCTCGGGCAGGTCGACGCCGCAGCGTCCCGGCTGGCCCATCTCGAAGATCAGCGGCTCCTCGATCTGCAGCGCCTTGTTGCCGGTGAAGGTGGCAGGCGCCGCCGACGCGCCGTCCGAGACGATGCCGCCAGTGCGGCCCTGGGAGCGGTCCATCACAGCACCTCCTTCAGGCCGGCGACCAAGGCGTCCATGCCTCGGTCGGTCGACGTCTCGGTAGCGGCGAGCAGCAGCAGGTTGGCGACCGAGGGGTCATCGGGAAGCAACCGCGACACCGGCAGGCCGCCCAGGATCTTCTTTGCCGCCAGCGCCTCGACCACCGGCGCGACGGGCTTCGGCAGGCGCACGGTGAACTCGTTGAACAAGCTGTCGTTCAAAACCTGCACGCCCGACACGCCCGCGAGCTTGTCGGCAAGCTGCGAGGCCTTGGCATGGTTGAGCTCGGCCAGGCGCTTGAAGCCCGCCTCGCCCAGCAAGGTCAGATGCACCGTGAAAGCGAGCGCACAGAGGCCCGCGTTGGTGCAAATGTTGGAGGTCGCCTTCTCGCGCCGGATATGCTGCTCGCGGGTCGAGAGCGTCAGCACGAAGCCGCGCTTGCCGTCGGCATCGACGGTCTCGCCGCAGAGGCGCCCCGGCATCTGGCGCATGTACTTCTCGCGCGTCGCGAACAGGCCGACATAGGGGCCGCCGAAGCCCAGCCCATTGCCGATCGACTGGCCCTCGCAGACCACGATGTCGGCGCCCATGTCGCCCGGCGGCTTGATCAGGCCGAGCGACACCACCTCGGTCACCACCACGATCAGCAGCGCGCCCGCCGCGTGGCAGGCCTCGGCGAGCTTCCCGAAGTCGCGGACATGGCCGAAGAAGCTCGGGTTCTGCACGACGACGCAGGACGTCTCCTTGTCGATCGCGGCGATCAGGTCCTCGAGGCCGTCGACATCGGGCTTGCCGACGACGGCGTGGAAGCCTTCCCACTTCGCGGTGGTCTCGATGATGCTGCGATACTGCGGATGCAGGCCGCCGGAGATCAGCGCCTTCTCGCGCCGCGTCACGCGGTTGGCCATCAGCACCGCCTCGGCCGCGCCGGTCGAGCCGTCGTACATCGAGGCGTTGGCCACCTCCATGCCGGTGAGCAGCGTGACCTGGGTCTGGAACTCGAACAGGTACTGCAGCGTGCCCTGCGTGATCTCGGGCTGGTACGGCGTGTAGGAGGTCAGGAACTCGCCGCGCTGGATCATGTAGTCGACGGTCGACGGCACGTGATGGCGATAGGCGCCGGCGCCGATGAAGAACGGCGCGCTGGCCGGCGACACGTTCCGCGCCGCATAGGCCTGGAAGGCGCGCTCGACCTCGAGCTCGCCGGCGTGATCGGGCAGGCCCGCGACCTTGCCGCCGAGCCGCGCCGACTGCGGCACGTCGCGGAACAGCTCGTCGACCGACCTGGCGCCGATCTTGGCCAGCATCTCGCGGCGGTCGGCTTCGGTGAGGGGAAGGTAACGCATCAGCCCAATCCTCTCAGGAAAGGCTCTTCACGAAGGCGTCGTACGCGGCCTGGTCCATCAGCCCGTCGAGATCGGCCGGATTGCCGAGCCTGAGCTTGAAGAACCAGCCCTTGCCCATCGGGTCGGCGTTGACGTCGCCCGGCGTCTCGGCGAGCGCGGCGTTGGCCTCGATCACCTCGCCTGCGGCCGGCGAATAGATGTCCGACGCGGCCTTGACCGATTCGACCACGGCCACGGATTCGCCCTTGGTCACCTTGCGGCCGGCCTGCGGCACGTCGACGAACACGACGTCGCCCAGTTGCTCCTGGGCGTATGGGCTGATGCCGACCGTGCCGACATCGCCCTCGACGCGGATCCACTCGTGCTCGTTGCTGTACTTGACGCTCATCGGAGTCTCCTATCCGCGGTAGTAGGCGTGCTTGACGAAGGGCATGGGCACGATCTCGGCCGGCACCGGCTTGCCGCGCACGACCAGATCGACCCTGGTGCCGTTGGCTGAAAGAGCTTTCTCGACGGTGCCCATGGCGACGGCGCGCCCGAGCGTCGGCGCGAAGCCGCCCGACGTGACCTTGCCGATCACCCGGCCGGCGAGCGCGATCTCCGCGCCCTCGCGCGCGATCGCCTTGCCTTCGGGCAGCAGGCCGACGCGCTTGCGCGGCGCACCCTCGGCGATCTGCTTCTGGATGACGCCAGCACCGGGGAAGCCACCTTGTGCGCGGCGCTCCTTGCCGATGCTCCACAGCAGCACTGCCTCGATCGGCGTGGTCGTGGTGTCGATGTCGTGGCCGTAGAGGCAGAGGCCGGCTTCGAGCCGCAGCGAATCGCGCGCGCCAAGGCCGATCGGCTTGACCTCGGGCTGTGCCAGCAGCAGCCGCGCGATCGCCTCGGCCTTGTCGGCCGGGGTCGAGATCTCGTAGCCGTCGCCGCCGGTGTAGCCCGAGCGCGTGATGTAGCACTCCGCACCGTCGACCATGACGAACGCGCCGGTCATGAACTTCATCGTCGCGACCGAGGGCGCGAGCCGCGCCAGCGCAGCCGAGGCCAGCGGGCCCTGTAGCGCAAGCAGCCCGCGGGAAAACATCGGCTCGATCTCGCAGGCGGCCGACAGGTGCCTGGCGAGATGCGCGAGGTCGTCGTCCTTGCAGGCGGCGTTGACGATCAGCAGCAGATGATCGCCGGTCGAGGTCACCATCAGGTCGTCGAGGATGCCGCCCGTCTCGTTGGTGAACTGCGTGTAGCGCTGCTGGCCGGGCTGCAGGCCCGCGATGTCGCCCGGCACCAAAGTCTCGAGTGCCTTCGCCGCGTCGTGGCCGGGCTTCGCGGTCAGCCGCACCTGGCCCATGTGCGAGACGTCGAACAGGCCGGCGGCGGTGCGCGTGTGCGCATGCTCGGCCAGGATGCCGATGGGATACTGCACCGGCATCTCGTAGCCGGCGAACGGCACCAGGCGCGCGCCCAGTTCCTGGTGCAATGCGTGAAGCGGCGTGCGTTTGAGGTCGGACAAACAGGTCTCCAGCGGTCGCCTTCACGACGCAAGGATTGCGCCGCTCGCGACCCCCTCTGTCCGGAGACCTGAAAGATTCGGCCAAGCCCCTTCCGAGGGGCGAAGAGCCTTACTTCGTCGGTGGGCCTGACCCGCGAAGGCCTGCCACTTTCCAGAGACCCAATCCTCCTGCGGTCCTTTTGCCTGAGAGTTTCCGGGGCCGGTTGCTCCTTCGGCGCCGCCGTTCGTTTGGCGGTCTCTTCCACAGGGATCGTCTGGGTGCCGCGACCTTACGGAGGCCCTCCCAGCCCGTCCACAGGGAAAATCGCGGTCGTTCCGGGCTTTGGTGTCCTCTTGAAATTGAGTGATTGCTCACTTACAGTTTTGAGCGGTCACTCACTTTTGAGGAGAGTCCGATGCTGCTGCGCAAGTCTTTCCAGGAGTTCCTCGTCCTGCACAGCGAGGCCGAGCCGATGCCGCTCTCGCAACCGCGTCCGCAACCCGCGCCACAACCCGCGCCGCAAGGCGAGGACCGCGAACCGGCACCGCCGCGCCGCCGAGTGATCGACTGGCGCTGGCTCGCGGCCCGCGAGGACGTGCCGTGAGGTTCGACCGACCGCGCGACGACCGCTTCTGGCGCGCGCTCAACGCCTGTATCGGCCCGGTGATGCGCGCGCCCTTCGCCCCGCCGGCGCAATGGGCCAAGGGCGCCCTCTACCTGGTGCTGGCCGCGACGGCCTACGGCTGGCTCGCCAGCGGCCCCGCGACCTTCGCCACGACGCTCGCGGCCTACAGCCTGTTCAACCTCGCGGCGCTATTGCTCGTGCTGAACCTCGGCCACGACGGCGCGCACGACGCGCTGACCCCGAGCCGTCTCGCCAACCGCGTCATCTGCGAGGCGACCTTCGCGCTGCTCGGCCTCGACGGCCATCTGTGGCGCATGCGGCACGTGCTGTCGCACCACGTCTTCCCCAACATCAACGGCTGCGACGCCGACATCGACCACAATCCGTTCCTGCGGCTGTCGCCCAATCATCCGTGGCGGGCGCGCCATCGTTGGCAGCATCTCTACGCGCTGCCCTTCTACCTGACCGTCCAACTGCACGCGATCGTCGTGCAGGACGCGATCTACATCAGGCAGAAGCAGCTCGCCAACCTGCGCGACATCCGCCATTCGCCGGCGCGCGTCGCAGGCTTCGTCGCGCTGAAGGTGCTGTATTTCACGGCCCTGCTGGCATTGCCGATCGCGCTGTCGCCGCTGCCGTGGCTCGAGGTCGTGCTGGCCTACGGGCTCGCGACCGCGGTCGCCTCGCTCGCCTTCGTGCTGCCGCTGGTCGGCACGCACTTCGCCGACGGCAACGTCTTCCCCGAGCCCGCGCCGGACGGCCGGCTCGGCTGCACCTATGTCGAGCACGTGCTGGCCTCCTCGCTCGACTGGTCGCCGACCAGCCGGCTCGCCACCTTCCTGATCGGCGGGCTGAACGCGCACGTGGCACATCATCTCTTCCCGCGGGTGAGCCACGCCCACTACCGGCGGATCTCCCCGGCGGTCGGTGAGTTGGCCGCGCGCCACGGCGTCGACTACCACTGCACCGATCCGCCGGGCATCGTCGCCGCCCATTTCCGCCATCTGCGGCGCATGGGCCAACCGGCCTTTCAAAAGTGAGCGACGCCTCATACACTGACGGGATGGGGAAAGCCGAGGACACCAAGGCGCGGGTCGAGCGCGCCGCGCTGACGCTGTTCGTGGCGCGGGGCGTGGCCGAGACGACGACCAAGGAGATCGCCATGGCGGCCGGGGTCGCCGAGGGCACGATCTACCGCTACTTCCCCAGCAAGGAGCAGCTCGCGCTCGACCTCTTCGTCGGCCATCACCGCGCGCTCGCCGAGGCGCTGACCGCCGCCCACAAGCCGCTCAAGGGGCTGAAGGCCAAGGTCGAGGCGATCGTCCGCTGCTATTGCGACTGGGCCGACCGCGACTGGACGCTGTTCGCCTATCACCTGCTGAACCAGCACTCCTTCCTGATCCAGGTGCCCGAGGGCACGCCCAGCCCAGTGAACGTGGTGCGCGAGGTGATCGCCCAGGCGATGAAGGCGGGCGAGATCCCGCGCCGCAACACCGACGTGGTCGCCGCCGCCGCGATCGGCGTGGTCCTGCAGCCCGCCGCCTACAAGGTCTATGGACGATTCAACGGGCCGCTCTCGGCCCATGTACGGTACTTCGCCGACGCCGCCTGGGCGGTGCTGTCGATCAAGGAGAAGTGAGCTTGTCGGTGAGCGGCGCGCAGGCCTGACGGCTGCCGTCGCGCACGAAGTCGGTCACCCGGCCCGCACCATCGACCGTCAGGATCAGCGTGCAATACGCGGTCTGCGGCTCGAACGTCGTGACGGGCACGACCGTCGGCACACCTCCCGACGCATAGCTGACGGTCGTCGTCGTGGTCGGCGCGCTGTTCTGGAGGACCGAGGTCCGCCAGCGATAGACTGCGCCGCCGCCGACGCTCGCCTGCGAGTCGGGCGGGCCAAGCTTGGCGAGGATCGGCTGGCCCGCCTGGCCCTTGAAATTGCCGACATCCGGCGGCGCATTGCCCGTCGTCACGCAGCCCCCCGTCATCCAGCCCATCGCGGCAAGCAGGACCACGAGGGCGGCGCGCCGGATCACGATTGCCGCGCCAGCCCGGTGAAGGCTTCGGCGAAGGCCTTGCGGCCGCCCGCCAGCCCGGTCTCGTTGAAGATGTCGGCGGTCAGCGACTGCACCGAGCTTTCGTCGACGCGCACGCCGTTGTCGGCGAGGAACTTCCGCGCCGCGGCAACCGCCTCGTCCATCGCTCCGCCCTTCTTGTAGAGCTGGTAGTAGTCGGGATGCCCGCCGCGGCCCAGCGCCTCGGCCAGCACGTCGGTGAAATTCACCACCCGCAGCGGATAGACCGCCTCCGCGCCCGAGAGAGCGCGATGGCAGGAGTGGTACATCGTGACGATGGTGTCGGACCCGGCCGCCACCGCGCCTTCGGCCAGCGCGCGATGGATCGCCTGCTCGCGGCCCTTGAACTTCGCCGCCTGCCCGCCGCAGGCATAGGAGAAGCCCGAATCCTGCGGCAGCTCGATCAGCTCGAGGTTGGGCACCGCCTTCAGCAGGGTCGCGATGCTCGAGAGCGTGGCGCCGATGCCGAGATGCTCGTGGATCACCACGCGGCGCTTCGGCTGGTCTGATTTGAAGCGCGCCTTGAGCGTCTCGAGGTTGCCGGCGAGGAACTCGCTGACATGGCCGAGATCGAAGCTCGCGGGCTCGGCCGCCTGCTCCAGCTCGTCGAAGTTCTTGGTGCAGGTCGGGCACCAGGTCAGCACCGTGGCGGCGCCGGACTGGCCGAAGCGCTGGAAGGTGCGATGGCCCATTCGCTCGTAGGTCGGCAGGTCGGCTTCCTGGAACTGGTAGACGCCGCAGCAATGCGCGGTGCCGCCGACCACGTCGAAGTCGAGCTCCAGCGCGTCGAGGATGTCCATCACGTTCAGCACGATGTGCGGCGTGCGCAGCACGTTGCAGCCGGTATAGAACAGCACCTCCGCGGTCCGCCGCTCGGCCGGCGCCAGGATGCGCTGCAGGGTCTGCGACGGCAGCTGCATGCTGGCCAAGAGCCGCACCGCCTGAGCCATGTGGCGGAAGCGGCCGGCGGCATTGGCGGCGCCCTCGGCCCGCGGCCGCGTCGCCTCCAGCGCCTTCATCTTGGCGATGGTCACCCACTGGCGGACGTTGATCTCCTCCGGGCAGGCGTCGCTGCAGCGGGCGCTGCCGTCGCAGGCATTCAGCCACTTCATCAGGCCCTCGGCCGGAGCCGCGCCATGCGTCAGTGCCGACAGCTCGCCGACGCGAAGCTTGGCCTCGCCGGCATCCATGCCGATCTCGCGCGCGGTCGGGCAGACCTCGAAACACCGGCCGCAGCCGGTGCAACGATCTGCCGCCTCGGCCGCCAAAGCCTCCAACCGGTCCGCGTAAGCGCTCACACCGCTCTCCTTGCGTAACCCGCACAGTGTAGCGCTTCGGCAGCCGCCGAAACATCCGCATGCAGGGTGAGTTTAGCTTGGGCACACCCCCAAAGGAGCCTGCCCATGACCGTCACCTGCGCCATCCGCTACGTGCTCGACCCGTTCAAGCGCGAGGCCTTCGAGACCTATGCCCGCAACTGGCTGACCATCATCCCGGCCTGCGGCGGCGACCTGATCGGCTATTTCATGCCGCATGAGGGCACCAACAACATCGCCCATGCGCTGATCTCGTTCGAGAGCCTGGCAGGCTACGAGGCCTACCGTATCCGGCTCAGGGCCGATCCGGCGGCGATGGCCAACTTCCGCTACGCCCAGGAGCAGCGCTGCATCCTGGTCGAGGAGCGCACCTGGCTGACGCCGGTGACGAAGTGACTCTTTCTCCTCTCCCCCTAGCGGGGGAGAGGAACATGAGTCGTTACCGCGCCTCGGCGCGGCGGTTGTACTGGAGCTCCTCCGGCGTCGGCTTCAGGCCGACGGCGATGCGGTAGGCGCCGAGATCGCGCACCTCGCTGAACGGCAGGGTTACCGCGACCGTCTCGTCGCTCACGCCGCGCGGGCTGGTGGTGCTGATCTTGTAGTCGGCCAGCTCGTCCTTGCCGACGATCACCGAGCCGCCGCCATCGAGCACTCGGACGAAGAACGGCACCCGGGTCACGCCGCCCGCGACCGACGGGCCGGCGTTGACAGCGATTCGCATCACTACCTCGACCTCGAGCTTGTTGCGGCCCATCGAGCAGGTCGTGCCGGCGCCCAGCATGCTTGCCTCGAACACCACGTCGCGGGGATCGCGGCCGGCGCCCTCCTTGAAACGGGTGATCCGCGAGGCGTCCTGCACCGTCAGCGGCTGCGGGCAATAGGCGGCGGCCGCCTGCTCCTTCGTCGACCGGCCTCCGCAGGCCGTCAAAACCAGGGCCACCACGGCCAAACCAGCGACTGTACGCAGCCTCATGCGCTCATAAACCCCGTTGCGTTGCGGCCGGACTCTAGGCAATGGTCCTTTGGCCCGCAAGGGAACGGGCCATACCACGCTTTTTCTCATGACCAACGCCAAGACGCCGCTCACGATCCTGCTCGCCAGTCCGCGTGGCTTCTGCGCGGGCGTCGACCGCGCCATCCAGATCGTCGAGCGGGCGATCGAACGCTACGGCGCGCCGGTCTATGTCCGTCACGAGATCGTGCACAATCGCTTCGTGGTCGAACGCCTGGAAGCCAAGGGCGCGATCTTCGTCGACGAGCTCGACGCGGTGCCCGGCGACCGGCCGGTGGTGTTCTCCGCCCACGGCGTGCCGAAGACAGTGCCGGCCGAGGCGTCGCGCCGCCAGCTGCTGTTCCTCGATGCAACGTGCCCGCTGGTCTCCAAGGTCCATCGCGAGGCCGAGCGCCATGCCGATCTGGGCCGCACCGTGATCCTGGTCGGCCATGCCGGCCATCCCGAGGTGATCGGCACCATGGGCCAGCTGCCGCCGGGCAGGGTGCTGCTGGTCGAGGACGTGGCCCAGGCCGAGGCGCTCGCGGTGCCCGATTCCGGCAATCTTGCCTACGTCACCCAGACGACCTTGTCGGTCGACGACACGGTCGGGATCGTCGCCGCGCTGCGCCGCCGCTTTCCGGCGATCCACGGCCCGAAGACCGAGGACATCTGCTACGCCACCACCAACCGCCAGGCCGCGGTCAAGGCGATCGCCGAGCGCTGCGATGCGCTGGTGGTGATCGGCGCACCCAACTCCTCCAATTCCATGCGCCTGGTCGAGGTCGCGGCCAGCCGTGGCTGCGTCCGGTCGCGGCTGGTGCAGCGCGCCGCCGACATGGACTGGGAGTGGCTGGGCGATGCGCGGCGGCTCGGCATCACCGCCGGCGCCTCGGCGCCCGAGCTGCTGGTCGAGGAGCTGATCGCCGCCTGCCGCGAGCGCTACGACGTCACGATCGAGGAAATCCGCACGACCGACGAAAGCGTGGTGTTCAAGCTGCCGCGTCAGCTGGTGGCCTGATGGCCGTCTACACGGAAGTCAGCGACGCCGAGCTCGAGGCCTTTCTCCAGGACTACGACATCGGACAGGCGCAGTCCTTCAAGGGCATCGCCGAGGGCGTCGAGAACACCAACTACGTGCTGGCCACGACGCGCGGCCAGTACATGGTGACGCTTTACGAGAAGCGCGTCGATCCCAAGGACCTGCCGTTCTTCCTCGGCCTGATGGATCACCTCGCCGAGCGCGGCATCAGTTGTCCGCGGCCGGTCCACGGCAGGGACGGCAATGCCTTGCGCACGCTTGCCGGCAAGCCGGCGGCGATGACCAGCTTCCTGCAGGGCATGTGGCCGCGCCGCATGACGGTGAAGCATTGCGGGCCGGTCGGCGAGGCGATGGCGGCGCTGCACCTTGCCGGCCGCGACTTCGCGATCAAGCGGCCCAACGCCTTGTCGGTCGGCGGCTGGCGGCCGGTGTTCGGCGGCTCGCGCCAGCACATCGACAAGGCGCTCGAGAGCGAGCTCCGCGCCGAACTCGACTTCTTCGACGCCAACTGGCCGAAGGACCTGCCGGCGGGCGTGATCCATGCCGACCTGTTCAACGACAACGTCTTCTTCCTCAACGACAAGCTGTCGGGGATCATCGACTTCTATTTCGCCTGCAACGACTTCCTGGCCTACGACGTGGCGATCTGCCTGAACGCCTGGTGCTTCGAGCCGGACAATGCGTTCAACGCCACCAAGGCGCGCGCGCTGCTGCAGGGCTACGACAAGGTACGCAGGCTCAACGAGGACGAACGGAAGGCCCTGCCGACCCTGGCGCGCGGCTCGGCGCTGCGCTTCATGCTGACGCGGCTCTACGACTGGGTGCACACGCCGGCGGGCGCGCTGGTGAAGCGCAAGGACCCCAACGAGTATCTCGCCAAGCTGCGCTTCCATCGCAGCGTGACCTCGCTCGCGGACTACGGCCTGTGATGCCTCCTGCAAGTGCGCCCGAGGTCGAGCTGTTCACCGACGGCGCCTGCAGCGGAAATCCAGGCCCCGGCGGCTGGGGCGCGATCCTGCGGATGGGCGAGAAGGAGCGCGAGCTGTCGGGCGGCGACCCGGCGACCACCAACAACAAGATGGAGCTGATGGGCGCCATCTCGGGTCTCGAGGCACTGAAGCGGCCGTGCGTGGTGCGGCTCTACACCGACAGCAAGTACGTGCTCGACGGCGCCACCAAGTGGATCCACGGCTGGAAGAAGAACGGCTGGCGCACCGCCGACAAGAAGCCGGTCAAGAACGTCGAACTGTGGCAGCGCCTCGAAGCCGCCGCCAAGCCGCACCGCGTGCACTGGTCCTGGGTGAAGGGCCACAGCGGCCATCCCGAGAACGACCGCGCCGATGCGCTGGCCAGAGGCGAGATCGAGAAGCTGAGGTCATAGCCCTCCCCTTCGCGGAGTCCGCGAAGGGGAGGTGCCCGCGTCATACGCGGGCGGAGGGGTCATGAGTCACGCACGTGATGCGACTCATGACCCCTCCGTCGCGGATAGGGCACTTTCGCACGAAGTGCGAAAGTGCCGACGCGCCACCTCCCCAGCAGACTGGGGAGGAGTTCTAAGTGCGCTTCCCCTGCGCCGGAACGGGCTTCTTCTCGGCCGGCTTGTCGTGGATCAGGTCGAACTGCTCCTGCGTGCCGTCGCACGGATTGTCGCCCTCGACCAGGCGCCAGACCTGCGACTTGCCGGAGCGGCGGAAGTGCATCGTGCCGGCGACCTTGCACGGTGCGCCGTTCATGATCTTGGCGACGCGGAAGGCGACCTCGCCGCGGATCTGCACCTTGCCGGCCTCGATGCGCTCGACCACGCCGTCGATCGACGCCCAGTCGCCCTCGGTGCCGGGGGCCACGCTCTCGAGCTTGCCCTTGATCGTCCACAGCGGCCCCTGTTTGGTCACGACCGCGGTGCCGGGCTTGGCGCCCTTGATCTTGCTGTAGCGACCCCAGCTCATCTTGGTCGCATAGAGGAAGAGCTGCGCTTCGGCTTCCGAATCGATCTTGGTTTGGGTCGGTTTGGTCTGGTCGGCCGCCAGCGGCGAGGTGAGATTGCCGACCGGCGCGCCCTTGTCGACCTCCGGCGCCTTCAACGGCGGCGGCGCGGGATACATGGGCGACGGCGCCTGCTCATTGGACGGCGTTTGGGCGACCGCCGCGCCGGCGATCATCAGGAGAGCGAGCGAGAGGGCGAGACGTTGCATTGCCTTCGGTCTTAACCCACGGTCTGACGGCTTTCTAGAGCACATTCTGTCCGGCCGATTCGGCCGGACAGAATGTGCCCTGTGAGATCAACATCGCGAGTACGCGCGTTTCCGGCCTCCGGCCGGAAACCGCCCTAGCGCTTGCTGGCCGCAGGCGGTGGCGCTGTGGTGGATGACCGCTCGCCATTCAGGGCGGCCTCGGCCCGCTTGGCCGTGTCCGAGCCGGCCTTGGCGACCTTCAGCACCTTGTTCAGATCGACGCTCGCGGCCTTGTGATTGCCCTGCGCCTGCAGGGCCAGGGCGCGCTCGAGCAGGATCTCGGGATTGTCAGGTGCGATGGTCAGCGCCCGGTCGGCGTCCGCCTGCGCCCTGGCCGGGTTGCCGGCGTTGCGCCAGGCAGCGGCGCGCAGCACGTAGATCTCGACCTTGTAGGGCTCGATGGTGAGTGCCTGGTCGAAATCGGAGATGGCGCGCGGCCAGGCGCGCATGGCCGCGTAGCTGAGGCCGCGATCGATCCACAGATCGGCATCCTGCGGCTTCAGGCCGAGCGCGCGGCTCTGCACCTTGGCGGCATTCTCCGCCTGATTGGCCTGGTTCCAGGCCTGCCCGGCCTGAGCCAGCAGCTCGGCACGCAGGCCGGGCCGCTCGGTGCCCATGTCGCGCTCGATCTGCTCGAGCTGCATCGCCGCCGGCACGTACTGTCCCGATTCGAACATCGCGATCGCCACGCAATGGCGCGCGCCCAGCCCGCCGCCCTCGGCCTTCCACTTCTCGGCCAGCGGCAGCGCCTTCAGCGGCTCGCGCCGCGCCTGCTGCATGCATTCGGCATAGCGGCGGGCGTGGTTGGCCGTCGGCGCGAAGGGGTCGAGCGGACCGACCGGCTCGACCTTCTTCTGCGCCAACGCGGGTGTCGCGAGTATCACGAGGAACAGGGCACGCCAGAACAACATGGTTGCAAAGAACCCTGCGCGAGCGATTCTGACAAGATGACCGGACGTCTTTTCATCTTCGGCCTGGGCTACAGCGGCCTTGAAATCGCCAAGCTCGCGCGGGCGGCGGGTTGGGAGGTCGCGGGCACCGTGCGCGATGCCGACAAGGCGGGGCAGTACACGGCCGAGGGGATCAAGACGCATCTGTTCGACGGCACGGCGCCGCTGGCGGCTGAGGGGCTTTCGAAAGCGACTCACGTGCTCTGCACCATTGCGCCCGGCACCACAGGCGATCCTGCGCTCAGACTCTGCGCGCCGCGCCTGCGCGAAGCGCGCTGGTTCGGCTACCTGTCGACGACCGGCGTGTACGGGGATGCCGGCGGCGGCTGGGTGGACGAGACCACGCCGGCGCGGCCCGGCCAGCCGCGCAGCCTCTCGCGCCTCGCCACCGAGCGCGCCTGGCAGGTGATGGCCTTCGAAGCGGGCGCGGCGCTCGACATCTTCCGGCTGCCAGGCATCTACGGTCCCGGGCGCAGCGCCATCGACCAGGTCAAGGCCGGCACGGCGCGCCGGATCGACAAACCCGACCATCCGTTCTCGCGTATCCATGTCGCCGACATCGCCAACACCGTGCTCGCCGCGCTGACTGCCTCGCGCGGCGCGATCTACAACGTCGCCGACGATCTCCCCGCGTCGACCGCCGACGTCGTCGCCTATGCCTGCGAGCTGCTGGCGATGCCCGTGCTGCCGCTGATCCCGTGGGCTGAGATCGCGCCGACCATGAGCGAGATGGCGCGCTCCTTCTACGCCGAAAGCCGCCGCGTGAAGAACGACCGCATCAAGCAGGAGCTCGGCGTGACCCTGCGCTACCCGACCTATCGCGAGGGATTGAAGGCGATCGCAACTACCTCACCCTGAGGAGCATCGCGCAGCGACGCGTCTCGAAGGGTGAGAACGAGCACCTTGCCTGCCGCCATCCTTCGAGACGGCGCTTCGCGCCTCCTCAGGATGAGGTGGTGAGCTCCTCGACCGTTGCGATCAGGCGGGCGATGTCGGCGGGCGTGCTGAGGCGATGGTCGCCGCCCTTGACGAACGTGGTGATCACCTCCGGCGCATCGAGATGCTGCGCGATCTGCAGCGAATATTCCCACGCCACGTCGGGATCGCTCTGGCCGTGCAGCAGCCGCACCGGGCAGGGCAGCGCGAGCGGCTTGTCGAGCACCAGGTGATGGCGCCCCTCCTCGATCAGCTTCCAGGTGAAGACCGAGGGTTCGGGCGAATATTGTGACGGCCGCTCCAGTCGGCCCTCGCGCTGCAGCGTCTCGCGATCGGCAGGCGACAGGCCCTTGAGCAACATGCGCTCGGTGAAGTCGGGCGCAGCGGCGATCAGCACCAGGCCGGCGAGCCGCTCGGGCCGCTGCAATGCGGCCAGCAGCGACAGCCAGCCGCCCATGCTCGATTCCACCAGCACCAGCTTGCCGTTCGTCTGCGCATCGATCACCGCCAGCGAATCGTCGAGCCAGCGGCCGATCGTGCCGTCTTCGAAGCGGCCCGAGGATTGCCCGTGGCCGAGATAGTCGAAGCGCAGATAGGCGCGTCCGGTGCGGCGCGCCCACGCCTCCAGCGCCATCGCTTTCGTCCCGGTCATGTCGGATCGAAAGCCGCCCAGGAACACAACCGTCGGCCCGCTTCCGTCGGTTTTTGCATAGGCCACCGTATTGCCATCGGGTCGGGGCAGCCGTTGCGTGCTATGTCCGTTGTCCATGTCGTGTTAGGTGCCATAGACGTGACGCCCCCGCACCTGCTTCAGATCGTGCCGTCGCTCGACAGCGGCAGCCTGGCCCGCGCCACGATCGATTCGGCCCAGGCCGCGATCGCCGCCGGCGGGAGCGCCACCGTCGCCTCGGGCGGCGGCATGCTGGTGCCGATGCTGCTGCGCCTGCACGGCAAGCACATCGACTTCCCCAACGACCGCAATCCCCTGTGGGCGCGCTATTGCCTGCCGGCGCGCCTGGTCGCCAGCCTGCGCGATACAGAGGTCAGCGTCGTGCAGGCCCGCACGCCGTCCACGAGCTGGATCGCGCAGTCGGTGGCGCGGCGGCTCAAGGTCCGGAGCATCGCCACCCTGCATCAGCCGTTCATCGGCACCACGCAGATCGCGCGCTTCGTCGAGCGCCGCCAGACCAATGCCGACGCGCTGGTCGCGGTATCCGACCACATCGCGACCGACGCGCTGGCCCGCCTGCCCGCGCTCGAGAGCAGGCTCGAGACGATCAAACCCGGCATCAACCTCGACCGCTTCGATCCTGCCGGCGTGCGCGCCGAGCGGTTGATCCGGCTCGCCGCTCAGTTGCGCGTGCCGGACGACTGCCATGTCATCCTGTGCGCGGCACGCGACGAGCCGGGGCGACTGACGCTGATCCAGGCGATCAAGCAGCTCAAGCGCGACGACGTGTTCTGCCTGATGCTGGGCCAGGTCGACGGCATGACGCCGTTCGAGAAGGAGCTGGAGCGCCAGATCGTGCAAGCCGACCTGCTGGGTAAGGTGCAGATCGGGCCCTACGTCGACGACATGCCCGCCGCCTACATGCTGGCCGACGTGGTCGTCGCGACCGGCGGCATTCGCCGCGGCTTCAGCCGCTCGCTGGTCGAGGCGCAGGCGATGGGGCGGCCGGTCATCGCCGAGGAAGGCGGAGGTGCTGCCGAGGCGGTGCGGCCGGGCATCACCGGCTGGCTCGCGGCGCTGGCCGACCCGGGCTCGCTCGCCCAGGCGATCGAGCAGGCGATCTCCCTGAGTAATGAGCGCCGTGCCGAGCTCGCTCGCGCGGCGCAGGAGCATACGCGGCAGAACTATGCGCTGGCGAGCAGCAACAAGCGGCTGCTGGCGCTGTACGATCGGCTGTCAGGGGGAGACTGACATGGACTTGCGTTCCGCATTGCTTGCCCCGCTGCTGGCGACGGTGCTGGCGACGGTGCTGGCGACGGCGACGGTGCACGCCCAGCTGTCCGGCCCGCCGGCCGGCGGGCCGACCGGCCAGTTCCTCGGGCCGCCTTCGGGCAGTGCCGGCAACTTCCTCGGCGTCTGGGACCTGACCTGGGTCGGCCCGATCGACGCGCGCTGCCCGTGCCGCGGCAGCCTCACCATCTCGACCAACGCGCAGGGCGAGCTGATTGGAACATGGAAGAGCAAGGGGCCGGCGGCGAACCTGAGCGGCTCGATCGGCTTCAACCAGGATGTCTGGATCGGCCGCTTCGCCCAGTCCGACGAGGCCGACTTCCCGCTGCGCGGGCATTTCCGGCTGGAGTACCGCGGCGAACGCTCGCTGACCGGCTCCTATCAGCCCGACGGCACGGCGATTCCCTTCCGCTGGGCCGGAACCCGGTTGTGAGCGTTGACTTGACGGGCCTGCCCTCGATCTCTATTTCCGAGCGCATGGACCGGATGTTTTTCCCCGTCCCGACGTTACTGACCACCGTTCGAACTTGATTCGGCCGGGCGCGCGCCTTCGTGCCGCCTCCCGGCCTGGCGCCGCCGACGTTTTGCGTCGGCCGCATGCCTCTGTTCGAATTCTTCTTTCCTAGTGGTAGCGATGATCAATATTTCCTTGCCGGACGGGTCGGTCCGGCAGTTCGACAAGCCGGTGAGCGGCGCCGCTATCGCGGCCTCGATCGGCCCCGGCCTCGCTAAGGCAGCCCTTGCCGTCAAGATCGACGGCAAGCTCAGGGACCTGTCCGCAGTGGTCGACCGCGACGCCAAGATCGGCATCGTGACGTCGCGCGATCCGGAGGCGCTCGAGCTGCTGCGCCACGACGCCGCGCACGTGCTCGCGCAGGCGGTTCAGGAGCTCTATCCCGGCACGCAGATCACGTTCGGTCCGGCGACGGAAGAAGGCTTCTACTACGATTTCGTGCGCGACCAGCCGTTCACGCCCGACGACTTCGCCAGGATCGAGCAGCGCATGGCCGAGATCGTCGACCGCGACCTGCCGATCACGCGCGAGGTGTGGGACCGCGCCAGGATCAAGCAGTACTTCGTCGACCACGGCGAGAAGTTCAAAGCCCAATGGGCCGACGAGCTGCCGAAGGACGAGGAGATCTCGGTCTACAAGCAGGGCGACTGGCTCGACATGTGCCTCGGCCCGCACCTCCCCTCGACGGGGAAATTGGGTAAGGCGTTCAAATTGACGAAGGTCTCGGGCGCCTACTGGCGCGGCGACGCCAAGAACGCCCAGCTGCAGCGTGTCTACGGCACGGTGTTCTTCACGACCGCGGACCTCAAGGCGTACATCAAACGCATCGAGGAAGCGGAGAAGCGCGACCATCGCCGCCTCGGCAAGGAGATGGGCCTCTTCCATCAGCAGGAAGAAGCGGCCGGCATGGTGTTCTGGCATCCCAAGGGCTGGACGTTCTGGCGCACGATCGAGGGCTATCTCCGGCGCAAGCTCGAGGCCGGCGGCTATGTCGAGGTGAAGACGCCGCAGCTCGTCGACCGCAAGCTGTGGGAGGAATCGGGCCACTGGGAGAAGTTCCGCGAGAACATGTATCTCAGCGAGAACGAGGAAGGCCTGAAGGAGTTCGTCGACGATCCGACGAAGCGCATCTTCGCGCTGAAGCCGATGAACTGCCCGTGCCACGTGCAGATCTTCAACCAGGGTCTGCGCAGCTACCGCGAGCTGCCGCTGCGCATGGCCGAGATGGGATCGTGCCATCGCTTCGAGCCGTCGGGGGCGCTGCACGGCATCATGCGCGTGCGCAACTTCACGCAGGACGATGCCCACATCTTCTGCAGCGAGGACCAGATCGAGGCCGAAACGATCCGCTTCTGCGAGCTGCTCGGCTCGATCTATCGCGACCTGGGCTTCCCGGACTACTTCGTGAAGTTCTCCGACCGGCCGCCGGTGCGCGCCGGCTCGGACGCGGTGTGGGATCAGGCCGAGGGTGCGCTCAAGTCGGCGTCGAAGGCGGCCGGGCTCGACCTCATCCTCAATCCCGGCGAGGGCGCGTTCTACGGGCCCAAGCTCGAGTTCGTGCTGCGCGACGCGATCGGCCGCGACTGGCAGTGCGGCACTCTGCAGGTCGATTTCGTGCTGCCGGACCGGCTGGGCGCGGAGTACGTTGCCGAGGACGGCGCGCGCAAGCGGCCGGTCATGCTGCACCGCGCGATCTTCGGCAGCTTCGAGCGCATGATCGGCATCCTGATCGAGCACTATACCGGTCGGTTCCCGCTGTGGATGGCGCCGACGCAAGCTGTGGTAGCCACGATCGTCAACGACGCCGACAGCTATGCCGAGGAGGTCGCTGCGAAATTGCGAGCCGCGGGCATGCGGGTCGACACGGACCTCAGCAACGAGAAGATCAACTACAAGGTCCGCGAGCATTCGCTGGCCCACGTGCCGCTGATCCTGGCGGTCGGCCGCCGCGACATGGAGAACAAGACGGTCGCGATCCGGCGTCTGGGCTCGGAAAAGCAGGAGGTCCTTGAATTGGGGGCCGCCGTCACTACACTTTCCAAGGAGGCCCAGCCGCCCTTCTAGGGGCGGTTGCGGCCTCGTTTTCCGCCCTCGGGAGAGGGCATCAACGAGGGAGAAGTTAGCCATAGCACGTCCGGCACAACAGAGCGCGCCGACCCGCGACGGTCCGCGCGTCAACAACGAGATCAAGGCACCACAGGTGCGATTGATCGACGAGAACGGCGACATGGTCGGCGTGCTCAGCACCCGCGAAGCGATCGAAATGGCCGAAGAGGCCAATCTCGACCTGATCGAGATCTCGCCCAACGCGGTTCCGCCCGTCGCCAAGATTTCCGACTACGGCAAATACAAGTACGAGGCGCAGAAGAAGGCGCACGAGGCCCGAAAGCACCAGAAGGTGATCGAGGTCAAAGAGATCAAGATGCGCCCGAACATCGACGACCACGACTACGAAGTGAAGATGAGGGCGATGAAGCGCTTCATCGAAGAAGGCGACAAGGTGAAGGTCACCCTGCGCTTCCGCGGTCGCGAGATGGTCCATTCCGAGCTCGGCCTGCAGGTCCTCAACCGCGTGCGCGGCGAGATGGATCCGCTCACCAAGATCGAATCGATGCCGCGCATGGAAGGCCGGCAGATGGTCATGGTGCTGGCGCCCAAGTAATGGCGGCCAGATGATCGCGGCTGCGGTTTGGCGGGCGATGGCGGTGGCCGTCGCGCTCGCCGCCGTTCCGGCATCCGCGCAACTCGGCGCCGATGCCCAGAAGACCTACGACGACTACCAGCGGCTCGGGCCGCACCGCGCGTTCGCTCTGGCCGCGGACGGCAAGGGCTACATCTGGGCGGGCTCGAGCGGCACCGACCCGGCGCGCGCCGTCGACGGCGCGATGAAAGCCTGCGAGGAGCGCAACAAATCCACGTGCACGCTCTACTCGATCAACAACATCGTGCTGGCGGGCCGCGACTGGAAAAGCGCGGCGCCGCCGCCGTTGCCGGCGATCGGGCGGCTCAGGCCCCAGCCCTACTGGGAGAACAAGGGCCCGCAGGCAGCGGCGGGCCTGATCGTCTGGAGCCACGGCTACATGTCGGGCAAGGACAGCACCGGAAGCGCGCCGCAGGGCCAGGTCGCCAACTTCACCCGCCAGGGCTACGACCTCTACCGCTTCGACCGCGAATGGATCCGCGACTGGCCGGGCGACGCCACTGCGCTGGTCGATGCCGTCAAGCAGGCCAGGGCGATGGGCTACAAGCGGGTCGTGCTGGCCGGCCAGTCGGCCGGCGCCTGGGTGTCGATGGCGGCGACCTTCCGCGGCGCCCCGGTCGACGGCGTGATCTCGGTCGCCGCCGCCCACCACGGCTACGTCAAGGACATGCGCGACGTCTCGGTCGCACGCTCGGAGTGGCAGCAGATCGTGCGCGGCATCAAGCCCGGCCCGCGCCTCGTCGTGGTCAACTTCGCGGGCGACGACTACGACGTCGGCGGCCGCATGGACGATGCCCGCGCCGCCTTCGCGGCCTCAGGCGTGCAGGCGCTGGTGATCTCCGATCCGCCGGGCTTCAACGGCCATGGCGCGGCGAACGCCAATACTTTTCCGCGGCAGTACGGCGCCTGCATCAACGCCTTCATTGAGACGGGGGCGCACCAACCTCCGTGTCCATGAGCCGTGCGCCGGCATCGCCCGCGGCGAGCGCCAGGCTTTCGTAATCCAGGATCTCGACCAGATTGCGCCGCGAGCGGATGGTCCGGCGCGATTCCAGCATGTGCAGCGCCACGGTGATGCCGGAGCGGCGCACCGCCAGCAGGCGAGCCAGCGCCTCGTGCGTCAGCGCAAGCTCGCGATTGCCGAGCCGCAGCGAGGCCATCAGCAGGCGGCGCGCCAGCCGCTGCTCGATCGTGCCGCTGCCCATCGACACGGCGGTGTCCGACATCTCGCCGACGAAGGCGTGCACCGCCGCCAGCAGCTCGGCGCGCAGGCCTGGCCGATCGGCCAGCAACGGCATCAGCTCGCTGGCCGCGATTCGCCAGGCCGTGCCGGCGACATGGACCACGCTCTCCAGCCCCGCGCTCTGCGTCTTGCCCAGGATCGGCGCGACGCCGGTCGCGCCTTCGCGGCCGACCAGCGCGACCTCGACCGCCTTGCCGCGGCCGTTGCGCGCGAACACCGAGACCAGGCCAGTGGTGGGAAAGTAGACGTGGCTCACGACGTCACCGGCGGCATTGAGGATCTCGCCGGCCGACAGGGCGACCTGCTCGAGATGAGGCTGCATCGCCGACCAGTCCTCGTCGCGCAGCCGCTCGAGGATCAGGTTGCCGCGGCTGCCTGGCGCGACGGCCGGACGAGCAAGGCCCGCCAGCGCGAGGCCGAGCTCGCGGTCATCGACCGGCTTGTGCAGCCACGGTGCGGTGCGGAACTCCTCCGGTCCGTCGAAGGCACCGGTGCCGGTGAGCACGAACGGGATGTCGCGCTTACGGAGCTGCTCGCAGATCGGGAAGCTCGCCGTGCCACGCAGATCGGTGTCGATCACTGCGCCATCCAGCGCGTTGTCGCGCGCGAAGGCGATCGCCTTGTCGAGCTCGCCGACCATGCCGGCGATGTCGCAACCGTGCTTCACGACCATGTCGCACACCGCGACGGCGGCCGGATAGCTGCTTTCCACCACCAGGATCTTCGGTCGGGACGGCTCGGCAATACCCATGCGATCCTCCTGGCGATACGCTTCCTGAGCGAAACAACGCCGGAACAGCACAAAAGGGACACCGCTGCGACAAAAACGGCGGCACGAACTGTGGCCGCTCAGGGCATGTACGAACCGCCGTTGACGTGCAGCACCTGCCCTGTGACCGCACTCGCTTCATCGGAAGCGAGAAAAACCGCGGTTTGCGCGATCTGGTCGGGGGTCAGCAGCTTGCCGCCGAGCGGAATGCTGGTCCGCGCCATCTCGATCAGCTCAGCGTCGGTGTTGCCATAGCGTGGCTGGGCGGTGTCGGTGGTCCCGGGCGCGATCGCATTCACCCGGATATTGTGGGGGGCGAGCTCGAGGGCCATGGCGCGGGTCATGGAGACGATGCCGCCCTTGCTCGTGCTGTAGTGCACACCGCGCACCGCGCCGCGGACCGCCTGCGAGGAGAGATTGATGATCGCGCCCGGCTTGTTGGCCGCGACCAGCGCCCGCGCGACCGCCTGGGCCGCGAACAGGCCGCCCTTGAGATTGATGTCGATCAGATAGTCCCAGTCGCTTTCGCGCATCTCCAGGAATTTCACACGCGGATAGACGCCCGCGTTGTTGACCAGGATGTCGATGGTCCCGAGCTGGCGAGCGGCCTCTGCCGCCATGGTCTCGACCTCTGGCAGCTTGCCGACGTCGGCCTTGATCAGGGCGGCGCGCCGGCCCTTGTCGCGGACACCCTTGGCGACGGCTTCGGCGTCGGCCTGGTTGTCCAGCCAGTTGACCGCCACGTCGGCGCCCTCGCTCGCCAGCGCCAACGCGATGGCCGCCCCGATGCCCTGCTGCGCGCCGGTCACCAGCGCCACTTTTCCTGTCAGCCGCATGTCGCTCTCCCTATTCGAACAGGTGACAGGCGACCGCATGGCCGCGCGAGACCTCGCGCAACGGCGGTTCGACCTCTGCACACTGCGGCATGGCATAGGGGCAGCGGGTATGGAAGCGGCAAGCGGCCGGCGGATCGAGCGGCGACGGCACCTCGCCCCGCAGCTCGATCTCGTCGGCCTGCCGACCCGGCTCCGCCATCAGCACGGCCGAGAACAACGCCTTCGTGTAGGGATGGCGGACCTCGGCGAACAGCGACGCGGTCGGCGCCTGCTCGACGATCCTGCCGAGATACATCACCACCGTGTAGTCGGCCATGTGGCGCACGGTGGCGAGGTCGTGCGCCACCAGGAGATAGGCCACGCCGTCCTCGGCCTGGATGTCCTTCAGGAGGTTCATCATCTGGGCGCGGATCGACACGTCGAGCGCCGAGACCGGCTCGTCGAGCACGATCAGCCGCGGCCGCGAGGCGAGCGCCGCCGCCAGCGCCACCCGCTGGCGCTGACCGCCGCTGAACTCGTGCGGATACTGCTCGGCCTGCTCGGGCCTCAGCCCGACCTGCAACAGCAGTTCGCGCACCCGCGCGGCGATCTTCGCCCGGTCGCCCCAGCGGTTGACGATCAGTGCCTCGGCGATCGTGCGTCCCACCTTCATGCGCGGGTTGAGCGACGACCACGGATCCTGGAACACCGCCTGCACCTTGGCCCGGTAGACCGCGAGCGCCTCGCCCTGCAGGCCGCTGATCGGCTCGCCCTCGAGCAGGATGCGGCCCTCGGTCGGCTCCTCGAGATTGAGGATCATGCGCGAGGTCGTGGTCTTGCCGCAGCCCGATTCGCCGACCAGGCCGAGCGTCTCACCGGCCCGGATCTCGAACGAAACGTCGTCGACCGCCTTGATGTGGCCGAGCGTCCGGGTGAACAGGACGCCCTTGGTCAGGGCGAAATGCTTGCGCAGGTTCTCGACCCGCAGCAACGGGGCGTTCATGCCGGCACCACCTTCCAGCAATCGGCGGTATGCTCGCGGCCGACCTGGACGGTGCGCGGATAGGCCTCGAGGCAGCGCGGCTCGGCCTGGACGCAGCGCGAGGCGAAGCGGCAGCCGACCGGCAGGTCCATCAGCGACGGCGGCTGGCCCTCGATCGTCGTAAGCCGGCCGATCGGACCGGTCATCTTGGGCACCGAGGCGATCAGCGCGCGGGTATAGGGGTGCTGCGGCGCCTCGAAGATCCGGCGCACCGGCCCGCATTCGACGATGCGGCCGGCATACATCACCGCAACCCGGTCGCACATCCGTCCGACGACGCCGAAATCGTGGGTGATGAACAGGATCGCCATGCCGGTCTCGACCTGCAGGCGCTTGAGCAGCTTGAGGTACTGGAGCTGGATGGTGACATCGAGCGCCGTGGTCGGCTCGTCGGCGATCAGCACCGCGGGCTGCCCGGCGATGGCGATCGCGCCGACCACCCGCTGCTTCATGCCGCCGCTCATCTGGTGCGGGTACTGGCCGAGCCGCTGCTCGGGGGCGGCGATCTCGACCCGCCGCAACGCCTCCACCGACTCCTGCGTGAGCTGCGGGCGTGGCGCACGATGGCGGCGCAGGAGGGCTTCGCGCAACTGGTCGCCGATCGAGAACACAGGATTGAGCGAGGTCTGCGGATCCTGCAGCACCATCGAGATCCTGCGGCCGCGAATCTCGCGCATCGCCGCCGGCGAACGCTCGAGGATGTTCTCGCCGTCGAGCAGCACCTCACCCTTGATCGTGCGCGCGCCGCCCTTGGGCAGCAGGCGCATCAGCGACAGCGCGGTGAGGCTCTTGCCGCAGCCCGATTCGCCGACCAGGCCCAGCACCTCGCCGCGCCGCAGCGAGAAGCTCACCCCGTCGACCGCCTTGACCACGCCGCGGCGCAGGAAGAAGTGGGTGTGCAGGTCGCGCACGTCGAGAACGGTCTCGCTCATAGCTGGCGCAGCCTCGGATCGAGCCGGTCGCGCAGCCAGTCGCCGAACAGGTTGACCGACAGCACCATCAGGGTGATGGCGATGCCCGGGATCAGGGCCACCCACCAGGCGTCGGTGAGGCGGCCGCGGCCCTCCGAGATCATCAGGCCCCAGGTCGGGGTCGGCGGCGGGATGCCGGCGCCGAGGAAGGAGAGCGTCGCCTCGGCGATGATCACCACGCCGATGTTGAGCGTCACCAGCACCATGAAGGTGTTGAGCACGTTGGGCAGGATGTGGGTCAGCATGATGCGCGGAGCGGAACAGCCCCGCACCTTGGCGAGCGCCACGAAATCGCGCTGCCGCAGCGACAGCACCTCGCCGCGGATGACCCGCGCGAAGCTCGCCCACAACAGCAGGCTGATGGCGATCACCAGGGTGCCCAGGCCCTGGCCCATGGTAACCGCCAGCAAGAGCGCGAACAGGATCGCCGGGAAGGTGAAGGCCGCGTCGACCAGGCGCATCAGCAGGCTGTCGACCGCGCCGCCGACATAGCCCGCCACGATGCCGACGAGCAGGCCGATGCCGCCGCCCGCGATCAGCGCCAGCAGCGCCACGATCAGGCTGACCCGCGCGCCGTAGATCAGGCGGCTCAGCACGTCGCGGCCGAAGGCGTCGGTGCCGAGCAGGTACTTCGGGCTGCCGCCGTCCAGCCAGACCGGCGGCAGCAGCTTGTCGCGCAGGGTCTGGTCGATCGGCGAATGCGGCGCCAGCAGCGGCGCGAACACCGCCATGGCGACGATCGCCGAGATGATGACGATGGGAATCCACGGCACGCGCGCGGTGCGCCGGAAACCGGCCGGCACCCGCGCCGGCCAGAGCAGGCGCCACAGCGACGCGCGCGAGGAGGGATCGACGACGGCCATGGCTACCTTTCCTCCCCATTCATATGGGGAGGTGGCGCGTCGGCACTTTCGCGCGAAGCGCGAAAGTGCCCTATCCGCGACGGAGGGGTCAGAGGCCTCAGTCCGGGACTCATGACCCCTCCGTCGGCGTAAGACGCCGACACCTCCCCATATGAATGGGGAGGAGATGACGCCGCGGGCACTCCATCGCCATGGTCACGCCAACCTGATTCTTGGATCGACATAGGCATAGAGGATGTCGACGACGAGGTTGATCGACAGGATGAGGATCGATTTCAGGATGATCACCGCCTGGAGCAGCGGAAAGTCGCGATAGATCACCGCCTCGTAGGTCAGCCGGCCGATGCCGGGCCAGGCGAACACGGTTTCGGTGACGATGGCGCCGGTGATCAGGTTGCCGACGAACACCCCCCACAGGGTCAGCACCGGGATCAGGGCGTTGCGCAGGCAATGCTTCCAGATCACCACGCCCTCGCTCAGGCCCTTGATGCGCGCGAGCTTGACGAACTCGCTCTCCATCACCTCGAGCATCGCCGAGCGGGTGATGCGCATGAAGCCCGCCACCAGAAACGTGCCGAGCGTGACGACCGGCAGGATGAAATGCTCCGGCCCGCCCATGCGGCCCGACGGCAGCCAGCCCAGCTCGACGCTGAACACGAAGATCAACAGCACGCCGAGCCAGAAGCTCGGTACGGCCACCCCCAGCACCGCGACCGTTCCGGCCGCGCGGTCGAGGAGGCCGCCGCGATTGAGCGCCGCCACCACGCCGAGCGGGATGCCGAGGATCATGCCGAGCAGCAGCGCCCAGGGGATCAGCACCAGCGTGTTGGGCAGCCGGTCGAAGAAGGCCTCCACCGCCGGCTGCTTCATGCGGATCGACCGGCCGAGGTCGCCGTGCAGTGCGTTGCCGACGAAGATCACGAACTGGTCGCCGAGCGAGCCGTCGAGCCCGAGCGTCTTGGTGAGGGCGGCGCGGTCCTCGGCGGTGGCGTCCTCGGGCAGCATCAGGTCGACCGGGTTGCCGGTCAGCCGGCCGAGAAAGAAGACGATCGTCGCGACCATGCAGATCAGGACCGCCCCCTGCATCAGGCGGCGCGCGATGAAGCGCTTCATGACGCGCCTACGCTCACTTCTTCCAGGGCTTCTGCTCGGGGCGCGGGATGCGCTCGAACACGTCGCCCAGCTCGTGCCGGCCGGCGATCGCCTGGAACTGCCCGACCTTCTTGGTGTTGATCGCGTAGTAGCCCATGCCCTCGATGATCGGGATCACGGTCCACGCGTTCGTCACCAGCTCGACCATGCGGTCGGTCAGCGCCGTGCGCTTCTCGCGATCGAGCTCGGCGAGAAGCGCGCGGTAGGTCTTCACGAACTCCTGGCACGTCTCCTGGCAATTCTCCTTGTCGCCCAGCAGGCGCTGCGTGCTCTCGGGCGAGAAGGCGCCGTCGTAGCGCCACGGCGCATCGGGCCGCCCGGCCGTGCGGTACATCGAGGCCCAGCCGACCAGCCCGGCCTGGTCGCCGCGCTCCATCGGCGCGAACGAACCCCATTCGTAATGCTTGATCGTCACCTTGACGCCGACCTTGGTCCACATGTCGGCGATCGCGGTGCCGATATCGACCATGAACTGCGTGCCGGGCAGAGCGGTGTTGGCGAACTTGAGCTCGAAGCCGTTGGGATAGCCTTCCTCGGCGAGGATCTTCCTGGCCAGCGCCGGATCGTAGCGATAGGCCTCGTCCGCCCACTTCTTCCAGCGATCGGCGCTGAGATAGTCGGTGTAGGCGAAGGTCGAGAACGGATACGGCATCTGCGCCTTGCCGTTCATGACGTGCTCGATCACCTGCTTGCGGTCGATCGCCAGCGACAGCGCCTGGCGCACGCGCACCTTGGCGATCGGCGAGTCCTTCACCTCCGGCTTGTAGGTGCCCCAGAACTGGAAGATCGCCTGCATCGTGCCCGGCACCGACAGCACCTCCAGGCCGGCCCGCGTGGCGCCCAGCATGGTCTCGGGACCGATCGACGCGATCGACGCCTCGCCGGTGCGCACCATCGCCACCCGCGTGCTCTCCTCCGGCACCAGCAGGATCGTCAGATCCTTGAAGTTGGGCCGGCCGCGCCAATGCGGCGTGGTCACCGCGGTGAACTCGATGCGGTCGCCGGGCACGTTGCGCACGAACTTCCAGGGGCCGCTGCCGACCGGCTTCTTGCGGAACTCCTCCTCGCCGACCTTCTCGATATAGGCCTTGGGCATGATCGCGCCCTCCGGCGCGACCGCGCGCGACAACCCCGCCGGCAGGCCGATCTGTGGGCTGGTGGTGTGCACCTTGACCGTCAGGTCATCGACCACCTCGATGCTCTTGATCGTGCGCCGCATGCTCGCCGCCGCGGCGGCGAGCGAGCCCGGCCCCATCTGGCGCTCGAGGCTGAACTTCACGTCGTGACCGGTGAGCTTGTCGCCGTTGTGGAAGGTCTGGCCCGGCCGGATATGGAAGGTCCAGGTGAGGCCGTCCGGGGCGAGTTCCCAGCGTTCGGCGACACCCGGCCCGACGCCGCCCTTCTCGAGATTGAAGCCGACCAGGGAATCGTACATCGCCGCCTGGTAGACGGCGTTGCCGGGACGGCCTTCGAGGATGGGATCGAGGGTCTGGGCGCCGAGCGTCTCGACGGCGAAGACAAGGGTGCCTTTCTGGTCCTGGGCGTTGGCGGGCGCCGCCCAGGCGAACCCCAGCAAAAGGACAAGCGTCGCCACTCTCGGCATCAGCCGCGCCATGCGAACCTCCCTACTGGCTCGATTATCTCGTTCTTGCTCTGCAGCCAGCGTGAATCGACTATCCGTCGCGTCCGAAGAAACTGCAATACGTCGCGACGCGGGTGCAGCTCACCCTGCTTGCACCGCGGGATTGCCATCGCTATAAGCGCGCTTCTTCCGGCGGTCTGGCCCAAAGGGCATTGCCTCGATCGCCTAACGTAACCCTTTGAAAAGGAAAGAAAATGCCCAAGATGAAGACCAAGAGCGGGGCCAAGAAGCGTTTTCGCTTCACGGCGTCCGGCAAAGTGAAGCATGGCGTGGTCGGAAAGCGCCACGGCATGACCAAGCGCAGCACCCGCTTCATCCGCCAGGCGACCGGCATGGCGATCGTCTCCGAGCCCGATACGCGCATCATCAAGCGCAACTTTTTCCCGTACGAGAGGTAATCCGCCATGGCACGCGTCAAGCGGGGCGTGGCTGCACACGCTCGTCACAAGAAGGTCCTGAAGCTCGCCAAGGGCTATCGCGGTCGCGCCAAGGCGGCGTTCCGCGTCGGCATCGAGAAGGTCGAGAAGGGCCTGCAGTACGCCTATCGCGATCGCCGCAACAAGAAGCGCGCGTTCCGCGGCCTGTGGATCCAGCGCATCAACGCCGCGGTCCGCGAGCACGGCATGACCTACTCGCAGTTCATGAACGGCATCCTGAAGGCCGGCGTCGAAGTCGACCGCAAGGTGATGGCCGATCTCGCCGCGCGCGAGCCGGCGGCGTTTAAGGCCCTGGTCGATCAGGCCCAGGCCGCCCTCAAGTAATCCGCGCGCGCCGCACGGCGCACCGGAAACGAAATCCAGAGGGAGCCTGTGCCACAGGCTCCCTCTTTTCGTCTGGAGTTGGCGATGGATGATCTTGCGACGATCCGTAACGAGGCGCTGAGCGCCGTCGAGCAGGCGGCCGATCTCGGCGCGCTCGACGCCGTGCGCGTCGCCGCCCTCGGCAAGAAGGGCAGCGTCACCGGCCTGATGAAGACGCTCGGCACTCTCGCCCCCGACCAGCGCAAGGAATTCGGCGCGCGCGTGAACCAGCTCAAGGGCGAGATCGAGGCGGCGATCGAGGCACGCAAGTCGACGCTCGGCAGCGCAGCGCTCGCGGCCAGGCTCGTCAACGAGAAGGTCGACGTCACCCTGCCGGCGCGGCCCGAAACCCGCGGCACCTTGCATCCGATCGGCCAGGTGATGGACGAGCTGGCGGCGATCTTCGGCGAGATGGGCTTCACCTGGGCCGAAGGTCCCGACATCGAGGACGACTGGCACAACTTCACCGCCCTCAACATCCCGCCCGACCATCCGGCGCGGCAGATGCAGGACACCTTTTATCTGCCGCCGCGCGCCGACGGCACGCCGATGGTGCTGCGCACCCACACATCGCCGGTGCAGGCGCGCACCATGCTCGACAAGGACGTGCAGAAGATGCTGTCCGACGGCGGGTCGCTCCGCATCATCGTGCCGGGCCGCACCTTCCGCATCGACAACGACGCGACCCATACGCCGATGTTCCATCAGGTCGAAGGCCTGGTGATCGACCGCACGACGCACATGGGCCATCTCAAGGGCTGCCTGTACGATTTCTGCCGCGCCTATTTCGAGGTCGACGAGCTGCCGATCCGCTTCCGCCCGTCCTACTTCCCGTTCACCGAGCCGTCGGCCGAGGTCGATATCGGCTGCTCGTGGAAGGACGGCGAGCTCCGGGTCGGTGCCGGCGATTCGTGGCTGGAGATCCTGGGCAGCGGCATGGTGCATCCCAATGTGATCCGCAGTTGCGGCCTCGATCCTGCGGTGTACCAGGGCTTCGCCTTCGGCATGGGCATCGATCGCATCGCCATGCTGAAGTACGGCATCCCCGACCTGCGCAGCTTCTTCGACAGCGATCTCAGGTGGTTGCGCCATTACGGCTTCTCCGTGCTGGAGGGCGTGCGATGAAGTTCACGCTCTCCTGGCTGAAGGAGCATCTCGACACCCACGCGACGCTCACGGAAGTGCGTGACGCGCTGACCATGCTCGGCCTCGAGGTCGAGGGCATCACCAACCCGGCGGAGGCCTTGAAGGGCTTCGTGGTCGGCTACGTGGTCGAGGCTATCCAGCATCCGAATGCCGACCGCCTGCGCGTCTGCAAGGTCGACACCGGCTCGGGCGTGCTCCAGGTCGTGTGCGGCGCGCCCAACGCGCGCACCGGCATGAAGGGCATCTTCGCGCCGACCGGCAGCTACATCCCCGGCACCGACCTGCACCTCAAGGCGAGCAAGATCCGCGGCGAGGAGAGCAACGGCATGCTGTGCTCCTCCCGCGAGCTGCAGCTCGGCGACGATCACAGCGGCATCATCGACCTGCCGCCCGAGACCAAGACCGGCCTCCCGGCCGCCGAGGCGCTCGGCCTCGACGATCCGGTGATCGAGATCAAGGTCACGCCGAATAGAGGCGATTGCCTCGGCGTGCACGGCATCGCCCGCGATCTCGCGGCGGCGGGCCTCGGCACCCTGAAGCCGTTCAAGACCGAGCGGGTGAAGGGCAGCTACGCGAGCCCGATCCAATGGACGCACGGCTACGAAGCCAAGCCCGACAGCCCCTGTCCGATCGTGGTCGGCCGCCATTTCCGCGGACTGAAGAACGGTCCCTCGCCCGACTGGCTGCAGCGCCGGCTGAAGGCGATCGGCCTGCGTCCGATCTCGACCCTGGTCGACATCACCAACCTGGTGACCTTCGACCTCAACCGTCCGCTGCACGTGTTCGACGCAAAGAAGCTCTCCGGCAACCTGGTCATGCGCCAGGCGCGCGAGGGCGAGACGATCCTGGCGCTCGACGGCAAGACCTACACGCTCGACCCGAGCGTGGCGGTGATCGCCGATTCCAAGGCGCCGCACGGCATCGGCGGCGTGATGGGCGGCGAGGAGACCGGCGTCCAGGCCGACACCACCGAAGTGTTCCTCGAGGTCGCCTATTTCACGCCGATGAACGTCGCCTCGACCGGGCGCAAGCTCGGCGTCCAGTCCGACGCACGCTATCGCTTCGAGCGCGGCATCGATCCTCAGTCGGTCGAATGGGGAACCGACGTCGCCACCCGCCTGATCCTCGAGCTGTGCGGCGGCGAGACGAGCGAGATCACGCGCAGTGGCGTGATGCCGAATTGGCAGCGCAGCTACGCCCTGCGCCCCGACCGCGTGAAGAGCCTGACCGCGATCGACGTGCCGGCTACCAAGACGACCGACATCCTGAGCAAGCTCGGCTTCGGCATCAGCGGCGATGGGCCATGGACCGCCGCGGTGCCGTCGTGGCGCCCGGACATCATCGGCGAGGCCGACCTGGTCGAGGAAGTGACGCGCGTGCACGGCTTCGACCACATCCCGACCACGTCGCTGCCGCAGCTCTCCGCCACCTCCAAGCCGGTGCGCACGCCGATGCAGCGCCGCGTGCCGCAGGCGCGCCGGGCGCTCGCCGGCCGCGGCATGAGCGAGGCCGTTTCCTGGTCCTTCCTGCCGCGCGCCAAGGCCGAGCGGTTCGGCGGCGGCGGCGAGGATCTGCGCCTCTTGAACTCGATCGACGCCACGCTCGACACCATGCGGCCGTCGATCCTGCCCAACCTGATCGATGCCGCGTCGCGCAACGAGGCGCGCGGCCTCGTCGATCCGGCGCTGTTCGAGGTCGGCCCGATCTACAAGGACGCCACGCCTACCGGCCAGCGCATGGTCGCCGCCGGCGTGCGCCACAACATGGCGGTGCCGCGCAACTGGGCGGGCCCGACCCGCACGGTCGATGTGTTCGACGCCAAGGCCGATGCGCTCGCGGTGCTCGCCGCGATCGGCGCGCCCGACAATCTCAGCGCCACGACCGGCGCGCCGGACTGGTATCACCCCGGCCGATCCGGCGTGATCAAGCTCGGCGATCGCGTGATGGCGCATTTCGGCGAGCTGCATCCGCAGATCCTGACCGGGACCGACCTCACGGGCCCGGTCGCGGCCTTCGAGGTGTTCATCGAGGCGCCGCCGCTGCCCAAGGCCAAGGCGACCAAGGCGCGGCCCAAGCTCGTGCTGTCGCCGTTCCAGCCGGTCGAGCGCGACTTCGCCTTCCTGGTCGACGCCGAGGTCGAGGCCGACAAGCTGGTCCGCGCCGCGCGCAACGCCGACAAGGCGCTGATCGCCGGGGCGCGCGTGTTCGACGTCTATGCCGGCAAGGGCGTGCCGGGCGGCAAGAAGTCGCTCGCCATCGCCGTCACGCTGCAACCGATGGAGCGCACGCTCACGGATGCCGAGATCGAGGCTGTTTCGAACAAAGTTGTCGCTGCCGTCGCCAAGGCAACGGGGGCAGTATTGCGTGGTTAGCCCTTGTCGTCCTGAGCGAAGCGAAGGACCTAAGGGTCCGACAACGCGGTGTCGAAGCGCTAGATCCTTCGCTTCGCTCAGGATGACAGAATTCCTTTGGTGTAAGTGCCCAGTCCAATGACCGACCTGTCGTTGATCCGCAATTTCTCGATCATTGCCCATATCGACCACGGCAAGAGCACGCTGGCCGACCGGCTGCTGCTGCGCTGCGGGGCGGTGACCGAGCGCGAGTTCCACGACCAGATGCTCGATTCGATGGACATCGAGCGCGAGCGCGGCATCACCATCAAGGCGCAGACCGTGCGGCTCAACTATCCGGCGCAGGACGGCAAGACCTACGTCCTGAACCTGATGGACACGCCGGGCCACGTCGACTTCGCCTACGAGGTCAGCCGCTCGCTCGCCGCCTGCGAGGGCTCGCTGCTGGTGGTCGATGCCTCCCAGGGCGTCGAGGCGCAGACCCTGGCCAACGCCTATCACGCGATCGACGCCAACCACGAGATCATCCCGGTCCTCAACAAGATCGACCTGCCGTCCGCCGATCCCGAGCGCGTCGCCAAGGAGATCGAGGACGTGGTCGGCATCGACACGTCGGACGCGGTCAGGGTCTCGGCCAAGACCGGCATCGGCATCGACGATCTGCTCGAAGCGATGGTCAAGCGCCTGCCGCCGCCCAGGGGCGACCGCAACGCGCCGCTCAAAGCCCTGCTGGTCGATAGCTGGTACGACCCGTACCTCGGCGTCGTAACGCTGGTGCGGGTGCAGGACGGCGTGCTGAAGAAGGGCCTGCGCATCCGCATGATGGCGGTCGGCGCGGCCTACGACCTCGACAAGGTCGGCATCTTCGCGCCCAAGCCCACGGACGTGGCCGAGCTCGGCCCGGGCGAGATCGGCTTCATCATCGCCGGCATCAAGACCATCGCCGACTGCAAGGTCGGCGACACGATCACCGACGACCGCAAGCCCGCGACCGAGATGCTGGCCGGCTTCAAGCCGTCGGTGCCGGTGGTGTTCTGCGGCCTGTTCCCGGCCGACGCCGCCGAGTTCGAGACCCTGCGCGAGTCGCTGAGCAAGCTCCGGCTCAACGACGCCTCGTTCCATTTCGAGCCCGAGACCAGCGCGGCGCTTGGCTTCGGCTTCCGCTGCGGCTTCCTCGGGCTGCTGCATCTCGAGATCATCCAGGAGCGGTTGGAACGCGAGTTCAACCTCGACCTCGTCACCACCGCGCCCTCGGTCGTCTACAAGGTCAAGATGACCGACGGCACGGAGATGGAGCTGCACAATCCGGCCGACTACCCCGATCCGATGAAGATCGAATCGATACAGGAGCCGTGGATCAAGGCGACCATCATCACGCCGGACGAACATCTCGGCTCGGTCCTCACGCTCTGCCAGGAGCGGCGCGGCCAGCAGATCGAGCTGACCTACGCCGGCACCCGCGCCATGGCGGTCTACAAGCTGCCGCTGAACGAGGTGGTGTTCGATTTCTACGACCGGCTGAAGTCGGTGACGCGCGGCTATGCCAGCTTCGACTACGAGATGATGGGCTACGAGGAGAGCGAGCTGGTGAAGCTCACCATCCTGGTCAACTCCGAGCCGGTCGATGCACTCTCGATGATCGTGCACAAGGCCGCCGCCGAAAGCCGCGGCCGCGCGCTGTGCGAGCGGCTGAAGGACCTGATCCCGCGCCAGCTCTTCAAGATCGCCATCCAGGCGGCGATCGGCGGCCGGGTGATCGCCCGCGAGACGATCAGCGCGCTGCGCAAGGACGTGCTGGCCAAGTGCTACGGCGGCGACATCAGCCGCAAGAAGAAGCTTCTGGAGAAGCAGAAGAAGGGCAAGAAGCGGATGCGCCAGATCGGCGACGTGGAGATTCCGCAGTCCGCCTTCATCGCGGCGCTGAAGATGGACAGCCGCTAGCGCCCGCTTAATCGGTGATGTCGCCAAAAACGGCGAAAACGGCTGAAACCGCTGAGGGGAAGCGCGTGAACGCATGCAGGCGCAGCGTACGCGCCCTCGCGTCGTTCCCCTATTATGGGCAATGGAACGCCAGAAAAGCCTCGAAAAACGTGGCAAAAATCGCGTTCTATTGCCCATAATGAGTTGCTGGGAGAGCGGCACTCCAGTGCCGCTCATGCCTTCGAACGCAAAACCCCAGCAATCACGCGGCTCGGGCGCCGACGATTTTCATTTCAACAAAAAGAAAAGAGCGGCACTGGAGTGCCGCGCTCCCGGCGTCAGAGCACCTGCCGCACGACGTGGCTGCGGTTGAGGGTGTAGGGCCGCACCTCTTTGGGCCAGCGGCCCTTCTCGCCGGCTTCCGCCCATTCCTTGCTGAGCAGCACGTCGGGGCTGTCGAGCTCGTAGATCGCGACGTAGTGCGCCATGCCGGCGCCGTCGAGCGTCTTGCGCTCGCCGCCGATGTTGAAGGCGGCCGGCACGGTCTTGAGCCGGGTGATCGCGCCGACGCCCGGCACCTTGCCGAGCAGCGGCACATGCTCCTTGTCGTAGACCTCGTTGAACAACGCTTCCTTGTCCGCCTGCACGTCCATGCTGACGATGAACAGGTACTTCTTGGCGATCGGCATGTTCAGTCCTCTTTTTGCGTTAGACGCCGCCGGTGACGTCGATCGTGAGTCCGGTGACGAAATCGGCATCGGCCGAGGCCAGGAAGCAGATCACCCGCGCCTGGTCCTCCGGCAGGGCGACGCGGCGCAGCGGCGTGCGCTCGATCTCCTCGGCCTGGGCCGCCTGCGAGCGCTTCTCCCAGTGCGGCCGGATGCGCTCGGTCAGCGTCACGCTGGGCGCGATCGCGTTGACGTTGATGCCCTCGGGCCCGAGCTCGTGCGCGAGCTTGCGGGTGAAGGCGATGATGCCGCCCTTGGCCGCCGCATAGGCGCTCGAGCTGTTGACACTGAGGCCGCGGCCGGCGATCGAGGCCAGGTTGACGATCTTGCCGCTGCGCTGGCGCTTCATCACCGGGATGACCGCGTGCGTCACCAGGAAGGTGCCGTCGAGATTGAAGGCGATCAGCTTCTGCCAGTCGGCGAAGCTCATCTGCTCGGTGGTCGCCTGCGGGTTGGCGATCACCGTGCTGCCGCCGACCGCATTGACCAGGATGTCGATCGCCCCGTGCTGCTTGGCGACGTCCGCCACCAGCGCATCGACCTCGGCCGGCGCCAGCGCGTCGGCCAGCCGGCCCTCGGCGCGGCCGTGGCGCTTCAGCGACGCCATCGCCTCCTCGAGGCGATCCTGGTGGTTGTCGACGGCGACCACCGTGGCGCCCTCGCGGACCATGATCTCGGCGGTCGCGCGGCCGATGCCGTTGGCCGCCGCGGTGATCAGCGCGACCTTGTTGGTGAAACGCATGGTGTTACTCCGCCGCCTGGGCGGTCGCCTTGGCCGGACCCCACTTCTTGACCACCGGCAGCACTTCCTTGGCGAACAGTTTTAGCCCGCGCTCGGCCACCTCGTAGGGCGTGCCGCCGAAGCGGAAGGCGACGTTCATCTCGAAGTCGCCGAGCAGCTTCCGCCGCGCCTCGAGCCCGCGCAGGATCTTGTCGGGCGTGCCCCAGGACGCGGCCTGCATGAAGCCGGCGATCGCGCCCTCCAGCCCGCCGCCCTTGCGGGCGAGATCGGCCTTCTGCTGGTAGGAGTCGTAACCCTTCACCGTCTTGAAGTGCTCGCCGAGGAATTCGTAGTGGTGGAAGTTGCTCTCGACGAACTTGCCCTGGTAGCGCCGCGCCTCGTCTTCCAGCCCGATCGGGTTGGGGCCGCAGACGCAGAACTCGGTCAGCATCGCCGTCGGCGGCTCGGTGCCGTGATACTGGCGATGCAGGGCGCGGCCGCGCTCGATGTTGGGCGCGCGCATCTCCCACGGCCGGTCGGCGAACATCACCATGTGGGCGCCTAATTTGGCCGCCGAGTCGATGGAGTCCTCGCTCGAGGCAACGGCATAGATGCGGCCGTCGAAGGAATGCTGCGGCCGCGGCCGGATCTCGGTGCGCGGCTGCCGGTAGTACGGGCCGTTGCCCTCGATGAAGCCGGTCCGGAGCGCATTGACGATCATCGGCGCAGCTTCGTCGAAGCGGCCGCGCGATTCGTCCATGTTCTGGCGGAACACCGCGAACTCGCGCCGCGCCAGGCCGCGGCCCATGCCGAAGCGCAGCTTGCCGCCGCTCAGCAGGTCGAGCACGGCGGCGTTCTCGGCGACGCGCAGCGGGTCGTGCCACGGCAGGATGACGGCGGCCGTGCCGACATCCATGTGCGGATGGCGCGCCGTCAGGTAGCTCATGAGCTGCAGGTTGTCGGGCACGAAGGAGTAGTCGTTGAAATGGTGCTCGGCCGACCACAGGCAGTCGAAGCCGCTATCGGCGGCCAGGCGGGCGAGGCGGATCTCTTCCTTCCAGACGCGATCGTCGGAGCAATCCTCCCAGCCGTAGCTGGCGAAGACCATCATCATGCCTACGTCCATGGTGCTTCCTCCGCGTCGTTCTTGACCCGGAGGGTTTCACGGACGGCCGATCAAGACAATCGGCTCAGGAGAGGCCGCGGCTCCGTTTCCGTCTCGGCGGGCGGCTGCCGCCCAGGAAGCTCGGCTCGGCCCGGCTGCCGACGCGCCGGCCGAGCCACAGGAAGAGGACGCCGGCGATCACGAAGGCCGGCAGCGCAGGCACCCTGAGGATCGGCATCAGCAGCCGGCTCCAGACCGCGCCCGAGAGATCCTGCTGCAGGGCGTTCAGCGAGCCGAGATCGAGCCGCGACCACAGGTCGCCCAAGGCCAGCAGCCGGAAGGCGCCGTCGGACCACCAGCTGAGGGCGTCGAAGACGACCGCGCTGATGGCCAGTGCCAGCAGAATCCATCCCAAGGCCCGGAACAGGACCATTACAACTCCCCAAAACCCCGTGGCGACAGGGTACCCCAGGCGGCGGCATGGGGGGAAGATGGCGTTGCCCCCAGCCCCGGCCGCGCTATAAGAGCGGCCGTTACCGGGACAGGTGGCCGAGTGGTTTAAGGCACACGCTTGGAAAGCGTGCGTGGTGTAACAGCCACCGCGGGTTCGAATCCCGCCCTGTCCGCCATTTCAGAACCGAACTGCGAACGCCGGCCTTCGGCGGTATACGGTGCAGATCCGGGGCCAACCATGATCCTGACCGACTGGCGGTACGCGGCCATTGCGATATTCGTCGTGATGGCGATGCCGGGGCCGGCAATGCTGCTCGGTCTGGCGGTCGCTACTCAGCACGGCGTTCGGCGCAGCCTGTACGTCGGAGGCGGAATACTCGCTGCCTTCTCCGTCTTTGCAGTCATCCGCGAATACGTTCGCCATTCATCGGCAACGAGGTGGCTGCATTTGTTGAGCGGCACCGTCTACTTCGCGGCGGCCGGTATGTTGGGGCTCAGGCGATGACAGACGCCGGTTTCGCAACCGGCGACCCGGCCTATTCCGCCTTGATGCCCGCGACCTTGATCACCTTCGCCCACTTTTCGGTGGCCTCCGAGATGATCGTCCCGAATTCCGCGGCCGAGCCCCCGATCACCGTGCCGCCCAGCTCGACGATCCGTTCCTTGATCCTGGCGTCGGCGAGGGCGGCATTGATCTCCTTGTTCAGCCTATCGATGATTTCGGGCGGCGTGTTCTTGGGCACGCCGATGCCCGCAAAGCCGCTGGCCTCATAACCCGGCAGGAAATCTCCGATCGGTGGCAGGTCCGGCAACACGTCCAACCGTTTCGCGGTCGTTACCGCGAGCGCCCGCAGCTTGCCGGCCTTGACGTGCTGGATCGCTTCCGACACCGGTGCGAAGATCACCTGCACCTGGCCGGCCATCAGATCCTGGACCGCAGGCGCGCCCCCGCGATACGGGACGTGCACCAGATTCACCCCGGCCATCATCTTGAAGAGCTCGCAGGAAATGTTCTGCGGCGTGCCCTGGCCGGCCGACCCGTAGTTGATCTTGCCCGGGTTGGCCTTGGCATAGGCGATGAGCTCGGGGATTGTCGTGACGGGGACCGACGGATTCACCACGACGATGTAAGCCAGCCGCGCGACATAGACGACCGGCGCGATGTCCCGGATGAAGTCGAACGTGAGGTTGCTGTAGAGCGCCGAATTGATCGCGTGGGGGGTCACGACCTGCAGCAGCGTGTAACCATCCGCGGGCGCCTTGGCGACCGTATCGGTTCCGATGTTGCCGCTGGCACCGGGCTTGTTCTCGACGATGAATTGCTGGCCGAGGCGCCCGGTCAGCCATTCGCCCATCAGGCGCGCCTGGATGTCGGTCGCCCCGCCGGGGGGAAAGCCGACGACGATGCGTACCGCCCGTGACGGCCAGGCTTGCGCCTGCGCAAGACGGGACAGGCCCGGCAACGCCGCTGCACCCGCAGCCAGATTCAAGAATGTGCGGCGGGTAAACTTCACGATGCGCCTCCCCTGTCTGCGCTACCTCGCGGACTTGCCATCCATCTGAGCGCACGACGGAAAAAGATTACACCCGGTGCGCGAGAAAGTAGAAGGGGCTCGCTCTTCCAGGCGGAATGACTTGAGCGGATGAAAAACCTGCGGGAATGTCCGCCTCACATGCAGTCCGCGGCAACCCGCTATCCGATCGCCTCCAGCCAACGCCTCTTGCGGATGATGGCTATGGCCGGGGTCCTGTTGATGGTGGTGTCGGCCATTCTTTTCCAGGCACCGCAACTGCTCGGACGCGAAAAGGACCTCAACGACTTCGACGCCTTCAGCATTTCCGGACGGCTGGCGCTGGAAGGGAAGACCGAGCAGGCCTACTCCACGCAGCTCCTCTTCGACGCCCAGAAGCGGATGATCGGGCGCGCCGAGTTCATGCCCTGGACCTATCCGCCGCAATTCACCGCCGTCGCCATGGCGCTCGCGATCCCGCCGGTCGGTGTGGCCTTCGGCCTGTTCACCGGGCTCACGCTCGCGCTCTATCTGCTGGTGCTCTCGCGACTAGCGGGACCGCTGTTGCCCGGTGTCGCCATCGCCACGGTTATGACGTTCGTCCTGCTGATCCGGACCGGGCAGAACGGTTTCCTGACCGGCGCCTTGATCGGCTGGTTCCTCCTGGCGTTCGACAAGCGCAAGGCCAGCGCCGGCATTCCGCTCGGCCTCATGGTGATCAAGCCGCATCTCGCCGTCGGCAGCGCGCTGCTGGCTCTCCTGGGCAAACGCTTGGCCGCCCTGGCCATCGCGGCCGCGGTGGTGATCGTCACCTCCCTGCTGTGCACGGCGATGTGGGGCGCCGGCATCTGGACGGCGTTCGCGAATGCGGCGCGCGAATCGACCGCCCTCCTCGAAGCGGGTCACTATCCCCTCTTCCGGATGACCTCGATCTACGCGTGCGTTCGGTCCTTCGGGCTCGATGCCGCAACCGCACTCGGCGTTCACGCCCTCGGCGCTCTCGTTGCGGTGTTCGGCATCGTCGCGCTGTGGTTCAGGGCCACGGACACCCGGCTGGTCATGGCCGGGACGACGGTCGGCTCCCTGTTCATCAGCCCCTACAACTACGACTACGATCTTGCGATCCTGGGACTGGCGATCGCCTATGTCCTGCCCGACCTGCTGGCGCGGACGAGAACGTGGGAGAGTGTCCTGCTGTGCGGCCTGACCTGGCTGACGACCGGCTGGGGAATCCTCATCTATTCGATCGTCCTGTCCGGCGGCCGAACCGACCCTTCGGGGATCGGCAACGACACCGTGTACTGGTCGCTCCCCGCCATTGGCCTGATCGTTCTCGTGATCGCCGCCGCCGCGATCCTGCGGCGCAAGCCTTTAGCGGCAGCGGGGTAGCGGGCGCATCTCCAGCGCCTGCAGATCGGCCGACACCGTGACGACGTCGGCGTTGACCGTCACGTGGTCCAGCACGCCCGAGTCGAAGAGCCGCGCGCTGAAGGCGAAGAGCGGCTTCTGCTGCTCGTTGACGCCTTTCGTGAAGCTCATCGACACCGGCCACGACCGTCCCGGCACGACGACCGGCTTGTCCGCCGGCGGCCGGCGGCGAATGGCGCTGTCGTCGATCTGCGTGACGTCGACGCGCGAGGCGTCATTGGTCCCCTGGGCATCGAACGTCAGCGCGGGAAACGCCCCCGTGCCGGTGCGCAGCTTGTCGATGATGTAGTCGATCGACGCGACCGGCATCATGGTGAGCGGCGGCAGCCGCAGGTGCGCCGGGCCGTCCGGCGACGTGATCTCGGCGCGCAGCTCGCCGTTGGCGCGCCGCACCGTGCCGCGCACCTCACGCTCGGTGCCGTTCTGGACCTGCAGCGCGCGGTAGCGCAGGTCGTCGCCGGAGCGGCGCTCCTCGCTGTCGAGCAGGGAGACGAGGCTGAATTTCCATGTCGAGGTCAGGGGCACCTCACCCTTGACGTCGCGCTTGAGATGCCAGCCAGCGCAGTCGAGCGCGAGATCCTGCGTCGCGGTGCCGACGCGCGGCGCGTTGATCGCCGAACCCAGTCGCAGGACGTATTCCGCCCGGTGTGGCTGCACCTGGGCTGCGGCACCTTGCGCAAGAAGCAGCATGGCCACCGGGAGGACGCACAACAGCGCTCGCATCGAGGTTTACGATGAGGGTGGGATGCCGACCGGTCAATGCCGGCATATCCTCGAGCAGACTGGACGTTCCGGCCGCGAATGCTCACATTCGTACCGACATGACCGATAACAGCGACCTTTTCACCGCCAAGATGGCGGCGATCGGTTTTGCGCCTCCCGAGCTGCCGGATGGACTGCCGCCGCCCGAGGCTCTCGAGGCGGCGGATCGCACTTCGCGCTTCTGGACCAGCGACCATGCCGGAGAGTTGCGCGTGGGCACGCCGGACCATCGGCGCGAAGCGTGCAAGATGTTTCGCGAGACCTTCAATCCGTATCGGCCGGCCGTCATCGCCTGGCCCCAGCTCAGCCCCGACATGCTGCGGCGGGTGACGTCGCTGCCGATCTGGGACATCGCCGTGCATACGGAGGGCCGCGCGCGGCTGCGCTTCGCGTCGTACGCCGCCATCACTCCGACACCCGAGATCCGCGACGCCCTGATGCTGAACGCCTGGGAGGAGAACCGGCACAAGGAGGTACTGTCGAATCTGGCCAAAACCTACGGCATCGCGCTCGGCCCCGAGCCCGCCTATCGCGTGCCGCGCGATCCGGAGTGGATGTATCTCGTCACCGGCTACTGCGAATGCATCGACAGCTTCTTCGCCTTCGGCCTGTTCGAGCTCGCGCGACGGTCGGGCTTCTTCCCTCTCGCGCTGGTGCAGACCTTCGAGCCGGTGATCCAGGAGGAGTGCCGCCATATCCTGCTGTTCGCCAACCTGGTGGCCTGGCAGAGGGCCTCTTTGCCGTGGTGGCGGCGCATCGTCTTCGAGCTTCGCGTCGCGGCCGCCTGGGTCTACATCGCGTGGGAGCGGCTGGTCCTCGCGCGCAGCATGAAGTCGAACGGCATGGGCACCGGCCAGGACAGCAATTTCACCATGAGCAGCGCCCAGGCCGTCACGCCGGTCGAGATCGGGGTGCGCGATCTGATGACCATCTGCCTGGAAGAGAACGACCGTCGCTTCGCCGGGTATGATGCGCGCCTCGTGCGGCCGAAGGCGATCCCGGCTCTCGTGAGACTAGGTCTCTTCCTGACGAGGCCATGGACGCGCAAAAGGCGGAGCGACGACGCAGGTCGGATCGATGAAGGCAGCCCTGCAGGCGGGTGATCGCGTCCTGGTGACGGGAGCGTCCGGCTTCCTCGGGTCGGCGGTCGCGCGCGCGCTGGTTGCCCGCGGCGCCGAGGTGCGCGCGCTCGTCCGTCCGACCAGCCCGCGCGACAACCTTGCGGACCTGGCTTGCGAGATCGTGGCCGGCGACCTCACCGACCGGCCGTCGCTCGGCACTGCGCTGCAGGGAGTGCGCTATCTCTTCCATGTCGCGGCCGACTATCGGTTCTGGGCGCGCGATCCCTCGGTCATCCTGCGCGTCAACGTCGAGGGCACCCGCACCCTGATGCAGGAAGCGCTGGCCGCGGGCGTCGAGCGCGTCGTCTACACCAGCAGCGTCGCCGCCCTGAAGGTGGCGGGCGCAACGAAACCGGTCGATGAAAGCGCGCCGCTTTCCCCCGACGAGGCGATCGGCACCTACAAGCGGAGCAAGACCCTGGCGGAGCGCGCGGTCGAGGCCATGGCCCAGCGCGACAGGCTGCCGGCCGTCATCGTCAACCCGACGACGCCGATCGGCCCGCGCGACATCAAGCCGACGCCGACGGGGCGCATTCTTCTCGATGCGGCGCGCGGCCGGATCCCGGCCTTCGTCGACACCGGCCTGAACTTCGCGCATGTCGACGACATCGCGGAGGGCCATCTGCTGGCCTTCGAGCGCGGCCGGATCGGCGAACGCTACATCCTGGGCGGCGAGAACGTGCCGCTGCGCAAGTTGCTGGCGACGATCGCCGATGCCGCCGGTCGGCGCGCGCCGCGCATCCGCCTGCCGCGCGCGCCGCTCTTTCCCCTCGCCTACGGCGCCGAAGCGTTCGCGCGCATCACCGGCAAGGAACCGCTGCTGACTGTCGATGCCCTGCGCATGTCGCGCTATCACATGTTCTTCACCTCGGCGAAGGCCGAGCGCGAGCTGGGCTATCGCGCCCGCGCCTATCAGGAGGGCGTGATCGACGCGCTCGCGTGGTTCCGCAAGGCCGGTTACCTGACATGAGCGCGGTGACGGCTCTTGGCCTGCTGGCGTTCGCGATCTGGCTCTGCCTGGTGGCCGCGCGCGGCGGCTTCTGGCTGACGCGCGAGCGTGACGACCGCGAGAACCTTCCGCCGCCGGCGCGATGGCCGAGCGTCGTGGCCGTCGTGCCCGCCCGCAACGAAGCCGACGTGATCGCGCACTCGATCTCGAGCCTGATGCGCCAGGACTATCCCGGTTCCTTCCGCATCGTGCTGGTGGACGACGGCAGCGAGGACGGCACCGCGGCCAAGGCCCTGGCTGCTGCCGGCAACGATGAACGCCTGCAAGTTCTACGCGGGTCGGCGCTACCGGCGGGATGGACCGGCAAGCTGTGGGCCCAGCAGCAGGGCGTGCAGCAGGCCACCGCGTCGGGCGAACCGGACTACATTCTGCTGACCGATGCCGATATCGGCCACGCGCCCGATGCGCTGCGCTCCCTGGCGGCCCGCGCCGAGCGCGATGGCCTCGTCCTGGTGTCGCTGATGGCCGAGCTCTCCTGCCGAAGCTGGGCCGAACGTTTTCTGATCCCCGCCTTCGTCTTCTTCTTCCAGATGCTCTACCCCTTCGCCTGGGTGAACGACCGGAAGCGGCACCTCGCGGCCGCTGCCGGCGGCTGCATGCTGGTGAAGCGCGACGCGCTGCAACGGGCCGGCAGCATCGCGGCGATCCGCGCCAATATCATCGACGACTGTGCGCTCGCCCGCCAACTGAAGGCCGAGGGCCCGATCTGGCTCGGCCTGACGCGGCGCGCCACGAGTCTCAGGCCCTACGGCGGGCTATGGGACATCGGCCACATGGTCTCGCGCTCCGCCTACGCGCAGCTCGACTACTCGCCGCTGCTGCTGGCCGGGACCGTCGCCGGCATGGTCGTCACCTATCTGGTGCCGGTCCTCCTGGCGCTGTTCGGCTCCGGGCTCGCGCAGATGGCCGGACTTGGCGCCTGGCTGCTGATGGCGGTGGCCTTCCAGCCGATGCTGCGCTTCTACCGCATCTCGCCGCTCTGGGGACTTGCGCTGCCGGCGACCGCCGCTTCCTACACGCTGTTCACCGTGCAGTCCGCGCTGGCGGTCTGGCGCGGTCGCGGCGGCATGTGGAAAGGCCGCGCCCAGGCGATGGTGAGCGAGCCGTGACGTCCGCCGATTTCGCTTCGGGTAAGGGCCATCGGGACGAGAACTTCCCGGTCGCCTCGTGGCTCGTGCGCCGCGAGCTGCGGGCGCCGATCCTGGCCTTCTATCGATTCGCGCGCGCCGCCGACGACGTCGCGGATCATCCGCAGGCCGACGAGCGGCAGAAGCTCGACCAGTTGGCGCGCATGGAAGCCGCGTTGCGCGGCGATGCCGGCGCCAACGCAGAAGGCGCGGCGCTGCGCGTCGTGCTGCAGGCGCGCGGCGTCACCGACCAGCACGCGCTCGATCTCCTGGAGGCGTTCCGCCGCGACGTCACCAAGCGGCGCTACGCCGACTGGTCCGAGCTCATGGACTACTGCCGCTATTCGGCGTCGCCGGTCGGGCGTTTCGTGCTCGACCTGCACGGCGAGCCGACGACACTGTGGCCCGCCAACGACGCGCTCTGCACTGCTTTGCAGGTGATCAACCACCTGCAGGATTGCGCCAAGGACTATCGCGCGCTCGATCGCGTCTACATCCCGCTCGATGCGCTGGCGGCGCAGGGCGAGACCGTCGAAGCTCTTGCAGCCGCGCAAGCCTCGACCGGATTGCGGCGCACCCTCTCGGCCCTGGCGAACCGCACCGGCAGCCTGCTGGAACAGTCGCGCTCCTTTGCCGGTGGAATCGCCGACCGGCGCCTGGCCCTGGAGGTCGGCGTCATCCAGGCTCTGGCGGAGGACCTCGTCGTTCGCCTCAGGCGCCGCGATCCGCTGTCGGAGCGTGTCCATCATCGCCCGATCGAGGCCGTCGGCCTCTCCCTGCGCGGCGCGTTCGGCGTCGCGATCGGCTGGCTCGGCGGGATAGGGCGCCACAAGCAACCCCGGTTGCGTGGTGGGCGCGGATGACCATCCAGCAGGCCGACGCCGATGACCAGGCGCTGCAGGCGCAGGTGTCCGGCAGCTCCTTCTACCTCGCCATGCGCATCCTGCCGAAGGCCGAGCGCGCAGCGATGTTCGCCATCTATCGCTTCTGCCGCATGGTCGACGACATCGCCGACGACGGCACACGCCCCAGGCCGCTGCGCGCGGTCGAGCTCGACGACTGGCGCACCGACCTCGCCGCGCTCTACGACGGAAAGCCGGCGGGGCGGGCCGCGTTCCTCGAGGAGGCCGTGCGGGCCTTCGGCCTGCAACAGGCGGATTTCCTGGCCGTCGTCGACGGCATGGAGATGGACGTTGCCGCCGACATCCGGGCGCCCGATCTCGCCACGCTCGATCTCTACTGCGACCGGGTGGCGTCGGCGGTCGGCCGCCTGTCGACGCGCATCTTCGGCATGGAGACCCAGCCCGGCCTCGAGCTGGCGCATGAGCTGGGCCGGGCCCTGCAGCTCACCAACATCCTGCGCGACCTCGACGAGGATGCCGCCATCGGCCGCCTGTACCTGCCGCGCGAGCTGTTGAAGCAGGCCGGCATCGCCACGACCGATCCGCAGGCCGCGATCGGCGACGCAAGGGTCGACGGCGCCTGCCGCGCCTTGGCCGCACGGACCCTCGATCACTTCGCGGCCGCCGGCCGGCTGATGCGCGGCAGGCCGAAGGGCCGGCTGCTGGCGCCGAGACTGATGGCCGCCGTTTACGGCACGCTGCTGCAGGACATGCTGGCGCAGGGCTGGGCGCCGCCGCGCCCGCATCTCCGCATCGGCAAGCCGCGGCTGCTGTGGATCGTCGCGCGATGCAGCTTGCTGGGATGACCTCCAGGCCCGGCTGCGTCCATGTCGTGGGAGCGGGACTGGCCGGATTGTCGGCGGCGGTCGCGCTCGCGGACCGTGGCGTGCGCGTCGTGCTGTCGGAAGCGGCGCGACAGGCCGGCGGACGCTGCCGTTCCTATCACGACGGCCAGCTCGGGATGGTGATCGACAACGGCAATCACCTCGTGCTGTCCGGCAACCCGGCTGTCGGCCGCTATCTGCGCGCCATCGGGGCAGAGGATCGGATCATGGGGCCAGCCACGGCCGCCTTTCCTTTCTTCGATGTCGCCGCGCGCCGCACATGGACGCTGCGTCCCAACGACGGCCTCCTTCCCTGGTGGATCCTGGATGCCAAGCGACGCGTGCCCGCCACGCGTCCCTCCGACTATCTCGCCATCGCCAGCCTGATCCGGCGCCATCCCGGCCGGCGCATCGACGAAGTGCTGCCGTGCCGCGGAGTCCTCTGGGAGAAGTTCCTGCGGCCGCTGCTGGTGTCCGTGCTCAATACGCCGCCCGAAGACGCATCGGCGGATCTCGCCGGCGCGGTGATGCGCGAGACCTTCGCCAAGGGCGGCCGCAGCATCCAGCCCCGTGTCGCCACGCCGAGCCTGGCCGCGGCGTTCGTCGACCCGGCGCTGCAGCACCTCGCCCGATCGGGAGCGGACGTCCGCCTCGGGCGTCGCCTGGCCGCGCTGAAGCTGAAGGATGGCAAGGTAGCGGGTTTGGCTTTCGCAGACGGCGAAGAGGAACTGGGACCGCACGATCGCATCATCCTCGCGGTGCCGCCCTGGACCGCCCAGGAGCTGCTGCCCGGCCTCGTCGCGCCCGACGCGTTCTGCGCCATCGTCAATGCGCATTTCAAATCGGTTCCGCCGGCCGGGACACCGCTCATCACCGGCCTGATCGGCGGCACCGCGGAATGGGTCTTCGCCTTCGACGACAGGCTGTCCGTCACCGTGAGCGCCGCCGACCGCCTGATCGACACCGATACACAGGCCCTGGCCGACCTGCTGTGGCAGGACGTCGCTGCGGTTCATGACCTGCCCCGCACGACGCCGCCTTGTCGCATCGTCAAGGAGAAGCGCGCCACCTTCGCCGCCACGCCGGCGCAGGAGGTGCGACGCCCTGCATCGGCCACACGCTGGTCCAACCTCTTCCTCGCAGGCGATTGGACCGCTACAGGGTTGCCGGCGACGATCGAGGGCGCTCTGCGTTCCGGAGAGCGTGCCGCAGCACTTGTTTCATCATGAACGACAAACCCGACGATCTCGAATTTGCCATCGGCCGTGCGACGCAGGCGCTGCTCGGAGAACAGCGTGGCGATGGGCATTGGGTATTCGAGCTCGAGGCCGACGCGACGATTCCCTCGGAGTACGTCCTGCTGCGCCAGTATCTCGGCGAGCCGGACGACCCGGAGCTCGAGCGCAAGATCGGCGTCTACCTGCGCCGCATCCAGGGCGGCCATGGCGGCTGGCCGCTGTTCCATGGCGGCGCCTTCGACATCAGCGCGTCGATAAAGGCCTATTTCTGCCTGAAGACGATCGGCGACAGCTCGGACGCGCCGCACATGGTGCGGGCGCGCGACGCGATCCTGGCGCATGGCGGCCTGCTGCGGGCCAACGTCTTCACGCGCATTCTGCTGGCGCAGTTCGGCGAGCTCTCGTGGAACGACGTGCCGACCATCCCGGTCGAGCTGATCCTGCTGCCGCGCTGGTTCCCCATCCACCTGTCGCGCATGTCCTACTGGGCGCGCACCGTGATGGTGCCCTTGCTGGTGCTGGCCGCGCTCAAGGTGCGGGCGCGCAACCCGCGAGGCGTGCGCCTCCCCGAGCTTTTCGTGCCGGCCGACAAGCTGCCGCCCAAGCCGCCGAGCCATCAGAAGCGCGGCTGGGCTCTCTTCTTCAACGGGCTGGATCGCGTGCTCAAGGTGGTCGAGCCGTTCTGGCCCAAGTCGATGCGCCGTCGCGCGATCGACCGCTGCCTGCAGTTCGTCACCGAGCGGCTCAACGGCGAGGACGGGCTGGGCGCTATCTATCCCGCCATGGCCAACGCGGTGATGATGTACGACGCCCTGGGCTACCCGCCGGAGCATCCTGACCGCGCCATCGCCCGCCATGCGCTCGACAAGCTTCTGGTGATCCGCAAGGACGAGGCCTATTGCCAGCCCTGCGTCTCGCCGGTGTGGGATACGGCGCTGGTCAGCCACGCCCTGATGGAGGTCGGCGGCAAGGATGCGGTCGCCGCCGCGCAACGCGGCCTCTCCTGGCTGCTGCCGCTGCAGGAGTGCGAGGTGAAGGGCGATTGGGCCGAGCGGCGGCCGGAGGTGCGGCCGGGCGGCTGGGCCTTCCAGTACCGCAACGCGCACTATCCCGATCTCGACGACACCGCCGTGATCGTCATGGCCATGGACCGCGCGCGCTGCGACTTCGCGGCCGGCACCGGCTACGACGAGGCGATCGACCGCGCCACCGAATGGACCGTCGGCCTGCAGAGCCGCAACCGCGGCTGGGCCGCCTTCGACGCCGACAACGTCGACCATTACCTGAACAACATCCCGTTCGCCGATCATGGCGCGCTGCTTGATCCGCCGACCGCCGACGTGAGCGCGCGCTGCATCAGCATGCTGGCGCAGCTCGGCGAATCCGACAGCGCACGCATGCGGGACGCGCTCGGCTATCTCGAACGCGAGCAGCTGGCCGACGGCAGCTGGTTCGGCCGGTGGGGCGTCAACTACATCTACGGCACCTGGTCGGCGCTGTGCGCGCTGAACGCCGCCGGCCTCGACGCCACCGCGCCGAGCGTCGCCAAGGCCGTAGACTGGCTCGTCTCGATCCAGAATGCCGACGGCGGCTGGGGCGAGGACTGCTCCAGCTACAAGCTCGACTATCGCGGCTACGAACCGGCGCCGTCCAACGCGTCACAAACGGCCTGGGCATTGCTGGGACTGATGGCGGCAGGGCAGGTCGCGCATCCCGCCGTCGAGCGCGGCATCGCCTGGCTGCAGCGCACGCAGGATGGGTCGGGCCTGTGGCCGCAGGACGCCTATACCGGCGGCGGTTTTCCGCGCGTGTTCTATCTGCGCTATCACGGCTACCCGAAGTTCTTCGCGCTCTGGGCGCTGGCGCGTTATCGCAACCTGCGGCGCAGCAACGTCCAGCACGTCGCGCACGGCATGTGATGATCCTCGCTGCCACCGGGCTGCAACGCGAACGGCGCATCGTCGCCGGACCGGACATCGAGGCGGTGGCGGGCGGCGGCGATCAAAAGCGGCTCGAGGCCACGCTCGACGCGCGCGCCGCCGCGGCACGGGGCATCATCAGCATCGGCATCGCCGGCGGCCTCGCCCCCGGCTTGCGCGCGGGCGACTGGGTGCTGGCCGACAGCGTGCTTGTCGACGGCCAATCGATTGCAGCCGATTCCCGTTGGACGGAGCGCCTCGCGGCGCGCCTGCCCGAAGCCGTCCGGGGCCTGCTGCTCGGCGTCGACACCATCGTGGCGGATGTCACGCAGAAGGCCGCGCTGCATCGCGCGACCGGCGCGCTTGCCGTGGACATGGAATCGCACGTCGCGGCGCGCGTGGCCGCGCGCCATCGCCTGCCCTTCGCGGTGGCGCGCGTCGTCTGCGATCCGGCGCACCGCACGCTGCCGCCGGCCGCACACATCGGCATGAAGCCGGACGGTCGGATGGATCTGCCCGCTGTCCTGCGCAGCCTGCTGGCGCAGCCGGGCCAGCTTCCCGGCTTGATCGTCACGGCCTGGGAGGCCGAACGGAGCTTTCGCGCGCTACTCCGCGGGCACCGCCGGCTTGGACCCGGACTCTGCGGTCCGGATCTCGGCGAGCTTGTGCTCGACGTGCCGTGAGAAGACGAATTCCGCCGGCCGCTGACGGTCGATCGGAATGTCCTTCGCCATCGGCCCGTCGGTGCGCACGCCGCGCAGGGCGATCGCCGCCGCCTTAACGGGGTGACGCATCATGTCCTTCACCGCCGAGGCCTCGAAGCCGGAATGGACCATGCAGTCGGCGCACTTCTCGTAGTTGCCGACGCCGTACTTGTCCCACTCGGTGTCTTCCATCAGCTCGCGGAAGGTCTTGGCGTAGCCTTCGCCCAGCAGATAGCAGGGCTTCTGCCAGCCGAACACGGTGCGCGTCGGGTTGCCCCACGGCGTGCAGTGATAGGCCTCGTTCCCCGCGAGGAAGTTCAGGAACATGATCGACTGGCTGAACGGCCACTTCCGCCCGCCCCGCCCGCGCGCCAGGACACCGCGGAACAGCTCCTTGGTCTTGGTGCGGTTGAGGAAGTGCTGCTGGTCGGGCGCGCGCTCGTAGGCATAGCCCGGCGAGACGGTGATGCCGTCCAGCCCCAGCGTCTTCATGTCGTCGAAGAAGGCGGCGACCGCCGCCGGATCGGCATCGTTGAACAACGTGCAGTTGATGCTGACTCGGAAGCCCTTCGACTTGGCGAGCCGGATCGCCTCAACCGCCTTGTCGTAGACGCCGCCCTGGCAGACCGACTTGTCGTGCATCGCCTGGTTGCCGTCGAGATGGATCGACCAGGTGAAGGACGGATGCGGCTGGAAGTCGTCGATCTTCTTGGCCAGCAGCAGCGCGTTGGTGCACAGGATCACGAACTTCTTGCGCGCAAGGAAGCCCTTGACGATCTGCGGCATCTCGCGATGGAGCAGCGGCTCGCCGCCGGCGACCGAGACCACCGGCGCGCCGCATTCGTCGATCGCCTCCATGCACTCGTCGTACGACAGGCGCTGATTGAGGATCTCATCGGGGTAGTCGATCTTGCCGCAACCGGCGCAGGCCAGGTTGCAGCGGAACAACGGCTCCAGCATCAGCACCAGCGGATAGCGCTTGCGCCCGACAAGATGCTGGCGCAGCACATAGGCCCCGATGCGGGCCGCCTGCAGCAGAGGAATTCCCACGACGCCGCTCCTTACCGGTCCGTCACCAAAGCTTCATCGGCAGGCTCGCGCAGCTCCCGGGGCAACCGGAACTCGAGCGTCTCGCGCACGCCGTCCATTTCCTCGACCTCGACCGGGCCGTGCCGGCGCAGCGCCTCGATGACGTCGAGCACCAGCTCTTCGGGCGCCGAGGCGCCGGCCGTCAGGCCCACGGTCTTCACGCCCTCGAGCCATGCCGGATCGAGCACGCTGCCGTCGGCTATCAGGTAGCTCGGAATGCCGCGCTCCACACCGATCTCGCGCAGGCGGTTGGAGTTGGAGCTATTCTGGCTGCCCACAACCAGCAGCAGTTCGACCATGTCGCACAACTGCCGCACGCCCGACTGGCGATGCTGCGTGGCATAGCAGATGTCCGCGACATCCGGGCCCTGCAGATCGCTGAACCGCGCCTGCAGCGACGCGATGACGCCGCGGGTATCGTCGACGCTGAGCGTGGTCTGAGTGACGTAGGCCACCGGCGCATCGTTGGGAATGTCGAGACGCACCACGTCCTCGATCGTGGAGACGAGGTGAACCGGCCCGCCGACCTGCCCGATCGTGCCCTCGACTTCGGGATGGCCGGCATGGCCGATCAGGATCAGGGTCCGGCCGCGCGCGACATAGCGCTTGCCCTGGATATGCACCTTGGTAACCAACGGACAGGTCGCGTCGAGCACCGGCAGGCCGCGACCCTTGGCCTCGTCGATGATCGACTGCGCCACGCCGTGGGCGCTGAAGATCGTCACCGCCCCGTCCGGAATCTCCTCGAGGTTCTCGACGAACACCGCGCCCTTGCGCTCGAGCGTTTCAACCACATGCCGGTTGTGGACAATCTCGTGACGCACATAGACCGGCGGCCCGAACTTCTCGAGCGACCGGTTGACGATATCGATTGCCCGCACGACGCCCGCGCAAAAGCCCCGAGGTTGAGCCAGAAGAACCCGCATCCAGATCGACTCCTTAGATGGGCTGTCGTGGTCGAACTACGACTAGATGGGATGCTTTTCCCAGAGTCGCAATTGCAGATCTGCCAATTACCCATGGTCTTCGGGCCGCGCGAGGTCCTGGATCAGGCCTCGCCCTACCAATACCAAATATTCCGATACCGCTGCTTCAGATACAAGCCTCGGGGTGACGGGACGGTATGCGCATTTGGCATACAAAGCGCACAAAAAGCAGGCGCGGCTAGAAGTCGGTCTTCTCCCGGATGCGGGCGCCGCGCAGGGGCGGCAACGAGACGGTGTTGGGCTCGACCTCGGCACGCACGCTCCACAGGCGCAGCGCCTTGAGGGCCACTTCCGCGAGCTGCGGCAGGAAGCTCGGCCGCAGCAACTCCGGCTCGAACACGCTCATGCGGCGGCGATTCTCGGCGTAGCAATCTTCGAGGAAGCGCCGGAAGTTGAAACCGTCCAGGAACATGCCGACCTGCGTGGCGGCGAAGTTCTTGCCGTCATTCAACTGCTTGCCGCGGTGCGCCAGGCCCGCCATGCGATTCAGGGCCCGCAGATAGTAGTGCAGGCTGGTCAACGGCGAGACCGTGCGGGCGAGCCAGCCGCGCCGCGCTTCCGTATAGGCCATCCAATTGATGAAGAAGACGATATGGCGCGTCTCCTCGAACATCAGCGTCTCGAAGATCTTCAGCAGCTCACGCGGCAGGAACTCGGCCTGCCACGCGATCTTGAACAGGCCGAAGCCCAGGAATGAATCGAGGCATTCGCCGAAGCCGAAGTCCTTGAAGCGTGTCTCGATGTCCGAGCCGAGATTCTCCATCGGCCGCTCCGGCGCATCGAGGCCGTAGCGGTCGATCATCACCCGGATCAGGTTGGCATGCCGCGTCTCCTCCTCGCCCTGCAAGGCCAGCGCCTCCTTGAGGACGGGATCGCTGACGGTTTCGGTGAAGGCAGCGACGATCGCGCCGGCACGGCGCTCGGTATAGAAGACCTCCTCCCAGAACGGCACGGCCTGCAGGCGGCGCAGCCCGTCCGCATCCAGCTCCGGCCAGGGCAACGTCTTGGGATCATAGTCGATGTAAGTCTGCATGAAGTGCGCGCAGAACGCATCGCGATGTTCTTGCGAGCCAATTTTCATGCTAACTCACCTTGCTTCGCTGCTGCCATTGAAAGCCGCCGGTTTGGTCTTGTCCATGCACGGAACCGCCGTCAACGACTCTTGACAGGTCCGGTGCACGGACTTGGCTCAACCCAGCCCCATCGCATCCCCTCTCGAGGCTCTTCTTGTCCACCCCTATCCCGCTGATCGGCCGTATCGTTGCCGTCAGCACCCGTCGTCCGGCAATCGTCGTGCTCGTCGCCGCCCTGCTGACGGCCGTCGCCGGGGTTTACGCCGCGCGGCATTTTACCATGACGGCCAATACCGAAGAGCTGATCTCGCCCAGGATCGATTGGCGGCAACGCGTCCTCGACTTCCAGGCGGCTTTCCCGCAGCTCGGGGGCCTGACCATGGTCGTGGTCGACGGCAAGACGCCGGAACTGGCCGATCGCGCCGCCGCGCGCCTGACCGAGGCGTTGAGGGCCAAGCCGCATCTGTTCAAGAGCGTGGAGCAGCCGCAGGGTGGCCCGTTCTTCGCGCAGAACGGACTGTTGCTGCCGCCGCTGGCAGAGGTTCGCGCGAGGACCGAAGGCCTCGCGCGCGCGCAGCCGATGCTGGCGGCGCTGGCGGCCGATCCGAGCCTCCGGGGCGTGCTCGCCACGCTGTCCGGCGGCCTGCAGGGCGTGAAGTACGGGCAAGTGAAGCTCGCCGACCTCGAGCCCACGATGACGGCGCTGGCAGAGACCTTCGAAAAGGTCGCCGCCGGACAGCCCGCCTTCCTGTCGTGGCGACGATTCCTGATGGGCACCGCCACCGACCTCGCGGACACCCGACAGGTCATCCTGGTTCAGCCCGTCCTGCAATTCGCCGAATTGCAACCGGGCGCCGCGGCAAGCGCCGTCATTCGCGAGACGGCCCGCTCGCTGGGCCTCGATCCGGCACATGGCGTCACCGTGCGCCTCACCGGCCAGGTGCCGCTGGCGGACGAGGAGTTCGGCTCGCTGGCCTCGGACGCCGACACGCTGATGGGCGGCATGGTCACGGCGTTGCTGGTCATCCTGTGGCTGTCGGTGCATTCGGCCCGCACCGTCATCGCCATGCTGCTGACCACCTTCATCGGCCTGGTGATCACCGCCGCCATCGGCCTGCTCGTGATCGGCCGCTTCAACCTGATCTCGGTCGCCTTCATCCCGCTCTTCGTCGGCCTCGGCGTCGACTTCAACATCCAGTACAGCGTGCGCAGCCGTGCCGAGCGGCTCACCCATCCGAAGCTTGCCGGCGCGTTGATTGCCGCCGCCGGCGGCGTCGGGCCGGCGCTGGCCCTTTCCGCGGCGGCGATCAGCGTCGGCTTCTTTTCCTTCCTGCCGACGACCTATGTCGGCGTGGCCGAGCTCGGCGCGATCGCGGGCCTCGGCATGGTCGTGGCCTTCGTGCTGACGATCGTCCTGCTGCCGGCACTGCTGATGGTGCTGCGCCCGTCCGGCACGGGCATGGCCGAGGTCGGCTTTCCGATGCTGGCGCCCGTCGACACCTTCATCCAGCGGCGCCGCCGCGCCGTCCTCGGCGTGGCGGTCGCGGCGGCGGTGGGCTCCCTGGCCCTGCTGCCGTGGCTGCGCTTCGACTTCGATCCGCTCAACCTCAAGAGCCGCACCGTCGAGTCGATGACGACGCTCGACGCGCTGGCCGACGATCCGGAATGGACGCCCAACGCGATCAGCGTGCTCGCGCCTTCGCTGGACGACGCAAAGCGCCTGGTGCCGCGGCTCGCGGCCCTGCCCGAGGTTTCCAGGACGGTGACGCTCTCGACCTTCGTTCCAACCGAGCAGCCGGAGAAGCTGGCGCTGATCGGCGACGTCGCCAAGCGCTTAGAGCCGGTTCTCGCCGTGCCGCCGCGCGCACCGCCGTCGGATGCGGAGGTGCAGGAGGCCTTGTCCGCAACCGCGACGGCGTTGCGGCAGGGGACGGACGAGGTGAACAACAGCGGTGCGATCGCTGCCCGCCGTCTCGCCGATGCCCTGGAAAAATTGCGGGGCGCAGCGCCTGAAGCCCGCGCCGCGGCAGCGTCGGCCGTGGACACGCCGCTGAAGGTCCTGCTCGATCAGGTCCGGGCGATGCTCAAAGCCCAGCCGATCACGCCCGAAAACCTGCCGCGCCAACTGGTCGCCGACTGGGTCGCCAAGGACGGCCGGGTCCGCATCCAGGTCCTGCCGCGCGGCGGCCAGGACGAAGCGTCCCTGCGCCGCTTTGCCCTGGCCGTGCAAAGCGTCGCGCCCGATGCGACCGGCTCGCCGATCGACACCCGAGCCTCGGGCAACAGCGTGGTCCGCGCGTTCCTGGAGGCCGGCGTCTATTCGCTGGTCTCGATCACGGTGATCCTCGTGCTGGCGCTGCGACGGGCGCGCGACGTCATCTTGACGCTGATCCCGGTGCTGCTGAGCGGCCTGTTGACCTTCGCCACCTGTGCGGCGCTGGACCTGCCGCTGAATTTCGCCAACATCATCGCCCTGCCGCTGCTGTTCGGCGTCGGCGTGGCCTTCAACATCTACTTCGTCCTGGCCTGGCGCGCCGGCGAGACGGCGATGCTGCAGTCGAGCCTGATGCGCGCCGTGGTCTTCAGCGCGCTCACGACCGCCACGGCGTTCGGCGCGCTGTGGCTGTCGAGCCATCCCGGCACCGCCAGCATGGGCCGGCTGCTGATGATCTCGCTCGGCTGGGAACTGCTGGTCACCTTGCTGGTCCGCCCGGCGCTGCTCGCGCGGCCGCCGTCCTTCACACAGTGAGCAGCGGCGCGCCGTTGCGACGGTATGCGCCAGGATTTTGCACATGCAGTCCCGCGTGATCTTTGCCAGCCTGCAACCCATGCGGTCTAAGGTAGACTTCGCATGAGAGTGGTGGCGCGCGTAGTCCGGCAGGTCTTCGCCGTTCTGCTGATCACGCTGGCTCTCGACTACCTCCTGCTGGCCACGGTGTTCTCGGACCTGAAGCGGAATTGGTCGGACTCGGCGACGGCCTACACGCGCTCCTACATCTCGGTGCCCTGGCATCACGACCTCGCCCCCAACGTCTCGTCGGAGCGCGCCTGGGGCGACATCGTCTATCCCTTTCAGACCGATCGCTACGGCTTCAGGACCGGGCAGTGCGCGCCCGGCGAGGGCCAGAAGAGCTGGCCGGCCATCTTCGTGATCGGCGATTCGTTCACCGAGGGCATCGGCACGAGCTACGAGAACAGCTTCGTCGGCCACATGGCGTGCTACGCCGGGAAGCACGGCCGGGCGGTGTGGAATCTCGGCGTCACGTCGTACAGCCCGCTGATCTACTATCGCAAACTCCGTTCAGCCGCCGAGCGGCTGGGCATCACACCCGCCGAGGTCTACGTCTTCATCGATCTTTCCGACATCGACGACGAGGCCAACGTCTATCGCGTCAAGGACGACGGCACGGTCACCATGGCGCCGACGCGTCACTGGTTCGATATCGGCCAGTTCCTGCTCGGCAATTTCGCGACCTTCAGGCTGACCTACGACCTGTACCTCGCCTCGCCGTTCAGCACCGCGGGCTCCTTCGGACGCGAGCGCGCGGCCTGGTCGCTGGATCCCGAGGCCATGGAGGAATGGGGCCGCCGCGGGCTGGCGCTGGCCGATGCCAACATGAACAAGATCGCGGGCCTCTGCCGGGAGTGGAAGTGCGCCCTCACGGTCGTCGTCTATCCCTGGCCGGACAACGTCGCGGCAGGCGACCGCAACAGCATCCAGGTCACCCACTGGCGGCAGTGGGCGGCCGCGCGCGGTGTCCGCTTCATCGACGGCTTTGCCCCGTTCTTCCGCGAACCCGCCGCCGTGGCGGTGCCCAAGTATTTCATCCGCGGCGACGTGCATTTCAGCGAGCTCGGCAATCGCCTGCTGTTCGAGGAGGTGAGGAGCGCCCTCGGCGACTATTGACGAGGGCGATAGCCAGGCGCGGAAGACGACGAATTCTGCGATGGCGGCGCGGATGCGCGGACAGGTGCCGCAGCGGCAGACGTTGCCCGACATCGCATCGTCGATGTAGGCGTCGGTCGGCTTGGATTGTCGGTCGGCAGGGCGGTCACGGTGTGATGAAGGCAAGTTTGTTCACGGATGCATGACAAGATATCGTGGTGTCGCATCGTCGACGCTGACCTGCGCCACCGCAATTTAAGGGCACGAGGAGACGAACGATGTCCTACGCATCCCCATCGCCGCGCGCCCGCCCCCGCTGGCTCATGATCTCCGGCATCGTCGTCGCTGGCATCGTCGTGCTGGGCGGCGTGGCCTGGTTCACCCTGGGGGCGACAAGCAAGCCCGCCGCCAACGCCACGATGGCGCCGCCACCGGCGGTCGGCGTCCGCCTGGTCACCCAGCGCGGCGTCACCCGCTCGTTCGAGTTCGCCGGCCGCATCAAGGCGGTGAACAAGGTCGAGGTGCGGGCGCGCATCGAGGGCTTCCTCGACAAGGTGCTGTTCACCGAAGGCCAGGACGTCAAGGCGGGCGACCTGCTCTATCAGATCGAGAAGGTGCAGTTCCAATCGGCGCTCAGCCAGGCCGAAGGCAATCTGCTGATCGCCGACGCCACGGAGACCAATGCCAAGCTGGACTACAGCCGCCAGGTCGACCTGGTGAAGCGGCAGTACACGCCGCAGTCGGTGCTCGACAAGGCCAAGGCCGATCTCGATTCGGCGGCCGGCAAGGTCAAGCAGACGCGTGCCGCCGTGATCCAGGCGCAGGCCAACCTCGACTACACCGACATCAAGAGCCCGATCGACGGCCGCATCGGCCGCACCATGTACACGCAGGGCAACCTCGTGAACCCGGCGAGCGGCGTGCTGGCGACCATCGTCAGCCAGGACCCGATCTACGTCCTGTTCCCGGTCAGCATGAAGGACCTCGAGACGATCCGCGAAGCGCGCCGCCAGGAAGGCGGCGGCCTCACCAAGATCGACATCCGCGTACGCCTCGCCAACGGCTCGGAATACCCGCTGCGCGGCACCTGGAACTTGACCGATCCGCAGGTCGACGAGACGACCGACAGCCTGATCATGCGCGCCACCATGCCCAATCCCGAGCGTACGCTGGTCGACGGGCAGTTCGTCACCGCCATCATCCGCGAGCGCGCCGAGCAGCCGCGGCTGGTCGTGCCGCAGGCCGCCCTGCAGGTCGACCAGTCGGGCTTCTACGCGCTGGTCGTCGACAGCCAGCACAAGGTCGAGCGGCGCCAGCTGCAGACCGGGCCGAACAGCGGCACCGACATCGTCGTCACCTCGGGCATCAACGAGGGCGACAAGGTGATCGTCGACGGCATCCAGAAGGTCCGCGCCGGCATCGTCGTGCAGGAGACCGTCCTCGCACCGGCCGCTCCGGCGTCGAGCAATCGCTAGGAGGCAGCCATGATCTCCGACATCTTCATCGACCGGCCGCGGCTGGCCTTCGTCGTCTCGATCGTGATCACGCTGGCGGGCCTGCTGGCGATCGCCGCGATCCCGGTGGCGCAGTTTCCCGACATCGTGCCACCGCAGGTGTCGCTCACCACGCTCTACCCGGGCGCCGACGCCGAGACGGTCGAGCGCACCGTGGCCCAGCCGATCGAGCAGCAGATCAACGGCGTCGACAACGCCCTCTACTACCAGTCGGCGAGCGGCGCCGACGGCAGCTACACGCTCACCGTCACCTTCGCGCTGGGCACCGATCCCGACATCGACACCGTGAACGTGCAGAACCGCGCCCAGCTTTCCACGCCGCAACTGCCGGTCGAGGTGCAGCGCCAGGGACTGGTGATCCGAAAGAAGTCGGCGGCGCTGCTGCAGATCGTCACCATCAACTCGCCCAAGCACAGCCGCGACGCGCTCTTTCTCAGCAACTACGCCACCATCAACGTGGTCGACCCGCTGGCGCGCATCCGCGGCGTCGGCCAGGCGATCCTGTTCGGGCCGCTCGACTATTCGCTGCGCGTCTGGGTCGACCCCGACAAGCTCACCAACTTCAACCTGACGCCGGCCGACGTGGTGAACGCGATCCAGAGCCAGAACCTGCAGGCGGCCCTCGGCCGCATCGGCTCGGCGCCGCCGCCGAAGAACCAGCAGCTGCAGCTCACCATCAACACCGAGGGCCGGCTGACCGATCCCAAGGAGTTCGAGAACATCATCGTGCGCGCCAACCGCGACGGCTCGATCGTTCGCGTCAAGGACGTGGCGCGGGTCGACATGGGCGCCAAGACGCAGGAGCGCTACAGCCGCTTCAACGGCGTTCCCACGGCCGCCATCGGCATCTACCAGTCGCCCGGCGCCAATGCGGTCGACGTCGCGAACCAGGTGCGCCAGACGATGGAGGACCTGAAGAAGGCCTTCCCCGACGACGTCTCCTACGACCTGCTGTGGGACAACACGGTGTTCGTGACCGCCACGGTGACCGAGGTCGCCCACACGCTGGTCATCGCCTTCGTCCTGGTTGCGATCGTGGTGTTCCTGTTCCTCGGACGCCTGCGCACGACGCTGATCCCGCTGGTCGCGGTGCCGGTGTCGATCGTCGGCACCTTCGCGGTGATGCTGGCGATGGGCTACACGGCGAATACCGTGTCGCTGCTCGCCCTGGTGGTCGCCATCGGCATCGTGGTCGACGACGCGATCGTGGTCATCGAGAACGTCGAGCGCGTGATCGAGGAGCGGCCCGACCTCTCGATCCCGGAGGCCACCAAGCTCGCGATGGCGGAGATCACCGGGCCGGTGATCGCCATCACCCTGGTCCTGCTGTCGGTGTTCGTGCCGGTGGCGTTCATTCCCGGCCTGAGCGGCCAGCTGTTCCGCCAGTTCGCGGTCGCCGTCTCGACCTCGATGGTGATCTCGGCGATCAACGCGCTGACGCTCTCGCCCGCGCTATGCTCGGTGCTGCTGAAGCGCGGCGACGGCAAGCGCGGCATCATGCGCTACGTGCTGGGCGCCATCGACAAGACCCGCGACGGCTATGCCGCCGTCGTCCGCCGCCTGGTCCGCTGGTCGGTGGCGGGGATCCTCATCGTGCTGCTGGTCGCCGCGGGGGCGTTCGGCGTCTACAGGATGACGCCGCAGGGCTTCCTGCCGTCGGAGGACCAGGGCGGCTTCTTCGCCGCGCTGCGCCTGCCGGAAGGCGCCTCGCTCAACCGCACCGAGACGATCGTCGCCCAGGTCGAGGACATGATCAAACCGATCCCCGGGGTGCAGGGCGTGCTGTCGGTGGTCGGGCTGAACTTCATCGACTACGTGGCCGCCCCCAACCAGGCCTTCTTCGTCGTCCGCATGAAGCCCTACGACCAGCGGGCCGACCCGTCGCAGAGCGTCGACGCGGTGATCGCCAGGTTGCGGCCGCAACTGGCAGCCGTCCAGGGCGCTATCGTCTTTCCGTTCAACCTGCCGCCGATCTTCGGCCTCGGCAACGCCGGCGGCTTCCAGTACGTGCTGAAGGCACTGCAGGGCCAGTCGCCGACCGATCTGGCCGCGGTCATGCGTTCGCTGCAGGTCGCGGCCAACGGGCAACCCGAGCTCGCCGGCGTGTTCAGCACCTACGCCGCCGAGACGCCGCAGATCCATCTCGACATCGATCGCGACAAGGCGCAGGTGCTGGGCGTCAAGATCAGCGACATCTTCAATGCCCTGCAGTCGACCCTGGGCGGCTTCTACATCGACGACTTCAACCTTTTCGGCCGTACCTGGCAGGTGAACATCCAGGCCGATGCGGGCTTCCGTGACGCGATCGAGGACATCTACCGCGTCTATGTCCGCACCGGCTCGGGCTCAATGGTGCCGATCCGCGCCTTCGCCCAGGCGCGGCTGGTGCAGGGGCCGCAGGCGGTGATCCGCTACAACGGCTCGCGCGGGGCCATCATCAACGGCGGCCCCAAGCCCGGCTTCAGCTCGGGCGAGGCGATCGCCGCCATGGAGCGTCTGTCGGCAACGACCCTGCCGCTCGGCTACGGCTACGAATGGACGGGCACGGCCCTGCAGGAAAAGATCGCCGGCGGCAAGGCCGGCATCGTGCTCGGACTTGCGGTGCTGTTCGCCTACCTCTTCCTGGTGGCGCTGTACGAAAGCTGGAACATCCCGCTGCCGGTGCTGCTGTCCGTCGTGGTCGGCCTGCTGGGCGCGATCACCGCCACCCTGGTGGCGGGCCTGGCGTTCGACATCTACGCCCAGATCGGCCTGGTCGTGCTGGTGGCGCTGGCCGCCAAGAACAGCATCCTGATCGTCGAGTTCGCGGTGCAGCAGCGCCACGCCGGCAAGTCGATCGTCGAATCGGCGATCGACGGCGCGCGGCTGCGCTTCCGGCCGGTGATGATGACCAGCTTCGCCTTCATCCTCGGCCTGCTGCCGCTGGTGATCGCGGTCGGCCCCAGCACGCTCAGCCGCCGCGCCATCGGCACGCCGGTGTTCGGCGGCTTGATCGGGGCGGCGGCGTTCGGGATCTTCCTGACGCCGATGCTGTACGTCGTGTTCCAGGGCCTGCGCGAGCGCTTCGCGCCCAAACGCGAACCGGCCAAGCCCGAGCCGGCCGCCGAACCCCGCCCGGCGCCCTGAGGGGCGCGGGGCGGGCGGGCACCCTTCATGCCCGTGATGAAGGCCGACAACGCCCGCCATTCACGGACTTAAGGCAGGTGGGTTGGTCGGCGGTCCCCGGCTGCGGTATCGTCTGGGAAGGCTATTTGCCGGGAGCCCTGACATGTCCCTCGCCACCGCATCGCCGCTCAGTGCCGCCGACCATGGGCGCGCCATGGGCGAATACGGCCGCCGCGCCGAAGCGCGCGCCCATGCCCTCGGCAATCGCGGCCCGATCCGCACCGGCGCCGACGGCAAGCTGCTGCCGGAGATCGTGGAGTCGTACGGGACGCACGGCTTCTACGTCTTCCAGGGCGTCGTCGGGCCCGAGGAGCTGGCCGAGCTGCGCGCCGACATCGACGCCGTGCTGTCGCGCGCGCCGGTGGCGCCCGACGCGACGGTCGACTTCCGCGGCCGGCCGGTGATCGACCACGGCATCATCAAGCCGCCCTACCGCTGGGCCCGGCCATTGAGCGATCCGGTCGGCGGCACCGACGCCAACAACGGCCGCCATCCGGCGGAGATGCTGCAGCCTGTGCCGGACGGCGATGCGCCGGCCTGGACCGTCGAGCTGCTCGACGGCAACCTCCATCTCAGCGACGCCTGCCTGCGGCTCTATGGCCATCCCGGCCTGCTGACCGTGGCCGCCTCGATCCTCGGCGACGACTTCGTGCCCTACAACGAAGTGACCTTCGTGAAGGAGCCGGGCCTCGGCCCGTCGGTCGCCTGGCACCAGGACGGCACGACGCACTGGACCGCGCCCGACTGGGACCAGGGAGCGCACGGCTTCAACTTCATGACCCAGCTCTATCCCAGCACGGCGGCGAACTGCGTCTGGGTGCTGCCCGGCAGCCACCGGCGCGGCAAAGCCGACATCCGGAAGATGGTGGCCGAGGCCGGCTCCGACCGCATCGAGGGCGCCGTGCCGATGCTGTGCGACGCCGGCGACACCATCGTCACCAACCGGCAGATGGTGCACGGCTCGTTCGCCAACAGCTCGCTCGACCGGCGCATCACGCTCAACGAGGGCTTCTTCCCGCGCAAGCGCGTGCTGAACGTCACGGCGCGGCGCCTCACCGGCAAAACCGAGACCTACGACCAGGCCCGCATCGATGCGCGCACCCGCATCCTCCAGATCGCGATCGACGCGCGCCGCCAGCGCTTCCCGCAGGAGCGCGCCTACGTCTACCGGCCGCTCGCCGGCCGCGAGGACGAGAACCGCTGGAACGAGGCGACCCGCGCCGGCGTGCTCAAGAACTACAACCAGCTCGACATGTTCATTTGAGCGCCTGCCGCCGTCGTCCCGACCGAAGCGACGGAGGGAGTAGGCCCGCGATTTCGCTTCTCTGACGTCTTTTGCTAGAAGGACGGCGACACGTCCTGCACGAGAAATTGCCAGATGAAATCGCCCACCGTCCTCATCGACCGCCATCCCGGCCGCTCCACGCAGACAATCGGCATTGCGCGTGCGATCGGCACCGACCCCGACCTGATCCATGAACCGTCGATCGGCGTCGTCGGCACCAAGGGCGACAGCCAGTGCTACCTGGGCGTCATGGCCAAGGTCGAGGCCATCCATGACAAGCTCAAGAGCCGCGTCGGCGCGGGCCAAGGCCAGCTCAAGCTGCGGCTGGTGCAGCCCGAGTACACGATCGCCACCTCCGACGGCATCCGCAACGGCACGCGCGAGATGCGCTACTCGCTGATCGGCCGCGAGGTGACCAACGACGCGCTGTGCGAGCATCTCAGCGCCACCGGCCTGCTCGGCACCATCGCGGTCGTCGCCTGCGACAAGCCGCCGGTCGGCACCCTGTCGGCCCTGCTCGAGCACAACCGGCCCTCGATCATCATGTCGGACGGCCCGATCCATCCCGGCAAGGACCCCAAGACCGGCGAGGCGCTCGACATCGTCAGCGCCTACCAGGTCGCCGGCCATCCCGACGCCGAGTACCGCCATCACATCGCCTGCCATGCCTGCCCCGGCATCGGAAGCTGCGGTGGCATGTTCACCTACAACACCATGCAGACCTTCATCGGCGTGGTCGGCATGGAGCCGCTGCACATGGTGGCGCCGCCGTCCGACGACCCGCGACGCACCAATCAGTTCGCCGGCGAGCTGGTCGACCTGCTGGCCAACCTGATCGACAAGGACCTCAAGCCGCGCGACATCGTGGTGCGCGATTCGATCCGCAACGCGGTGATCGTCGCCATGTCGATCGGCGGCTCGACCAACGTCACCCTGCACGCGCCGGAGATCGCGCGCGCCGCGGGCTACGGCGACTTCTGGAAGGACATCATGACGCCGGAGGAGTTCAACTACCTCTCGCAGCATATCGTCCCCGTGCTCACCGATGCGCGGCCCTACGGCAAGTATTCGATGGTCGACATCGACGCGGTCGGCGGCGTGCAGGTGATCGTGCGCGAGCTGCTCGAGGCCGGGCTGCTAAACGGCGACGTGCTGACCTGCACCGGCGAGACGCTGGCCAGGCAGGTCGAGCGGCTGGGCTCCAAGAAGGCCGACGGCAAGGTCGTCTACACCGTCGACAAGCCCTACAAGCCGACCGGCGGCCTGCGCGTGCTGGGCGGCAACCTGTCGCCCGACTTCTCGGCGATCCTCAAGCTCGCCGGTGTCGAGGGCGGGCTGGAGAACAACACCTTCCGCGGCAAGGCGCGCGTCTTCGAGGGCGAGCAGGCGCTGCTCGATGCGCTCGACCGGCATCCCGAGAAGTTCCAGAACCACGACATGGTGATCGTGCGCTACGAGGGTCCGAGCGGCGCACCGGGCATGCCCGAGATGCTCGACCCGACCTCGCGCATCACCACGCTGTGCCGCGAGCGCGGCATCACCGTGGGGCTGATGACCGATGCCCGATTCTCCGGCGGCTCGGTCGGCCTGGTGATCGGCCATGTCGGACCCGAGGCGGCGCTGGGCGGCCCGATCGCCTTCATCGAGGATGGCGACGAGATCGTGGCCGACCTCAACACGAACGAGCTGACCTGCACCGCGCTCACCGATCCCGCCACTTTGGCCAAGCGCAAGGCGGCCTGGGAGAAGGTCGTCGCCGACAATGGCGGCATCCATCCCAACTGCGGCGCGGCCGATACCCGCCTGCTGCACCGCGCGCGCGCCACCGCCGTGCCGGCGACGCGTGGCGGCGGCCTGCACCCCAACCGCGAGGTCTGGGTGCGCGAGCCGCGCAAGGCCGAGCGGTCGACGTTCGTGCTGAAGAACAAGCACCGGCCGCAAGCCAACAAGACCTTCTAGATGGGCGCGCGGACCGGCTCGCAGTTTCTCGACGGTCTGCGCAGGACCCGACGGGAGATCTGGGTCGACGGCGAGAAGATCGCCGACGTCACGGCGCATCCCAAACTGCGCGGCGGCGCCGAGAGCCTCGCCGCGCTCTACGACCGGCAACACGAGTACGCGTCGGAGTGTCTCTACAAGGATCCAGATAGCGGTGAGCTGACGAACGTCAGCCACATGACGCCGCGGTCGAAGGACGACCTGTGGCGACGCCATGCCGGGCTTGTGCGGCTGTCGGAAGCCTCGATGGGCATCATGGGCCGCACGCCCGACTACATGAACATGAAGTTCGCGGCCTTCGCCTCGGCGCCGAAGGTGTGGGCCGGTGCCGACGGCCGCAACGAGCGCGGCGCCCGCAACATCGTCGCCTTCCAGCGCCATCTCGCCCGCGCCGACGTCTCGCTCACGCATACCATCATCCAGCCGACCATCGACAAGCGCACCGACGGCAAGGTCGCCGGCAATAAAGTGATGGTGCGCAAGGTCAGCGAGACGGCCGACGGCATCATCGTGCGCGGCGCCAAGGTGCTGGCCACCCTGGCTCCCTACGCCGACGAGCAGACGGTCTATCCCGGCCAGCCCCTGCCGGCCGACGCGAAGGAACATGCGCTGGCCTTCGCCATCCCGCTCGACACGCCGGGCCTGAAGTTCATCTGCCGCGATTCGGTGGCGGCGCCGGGCGCCGATCCATTCGACAAGCCTTTGTCATCGCGCTTCGACGAGCAGGATGCCTTCTGCATCTTCGACGACGTGCTGGTGCCGTGGGACCGCGTGTTCATCGACGGCGACATCGCGATCTACAACTCCCTGCGCGACACTGGCTACCACATCAACATGGTCACGCAGTCGTCCATCCGTGCCCTGACCAAGCTCGAATTCGCCTATGGCCTCGCCTCCCGCATGGCCGAGCTGATCGGCGACCAGTCGCCGGCGACGACGGAGATGCTGGGCGAGCTCGCGGCTTATGTCCGCCTGACCGCCAACGCGATCGAGCTGTCGCTGGAGCAGGCCCGGGAACGCAGCGACGGCGTGTGGTTCCCCAACGGCGCCGCACTCGACCCGATGCGCTCGATCCTGCCGATGTGGATGCCGCGGGTGGCCGAGATCATTACCCTGATCGGCAGCCACAACCTGCTCACCACACCCAGCCGCGCCGAGCTCGCGGACCCGACGCTGCGGCCCCTGATCGACGAGATGCTGCACGGCGCCGACGGCGCCACCGCCGACGAGCGCGCCCAGGTGTTCCGGCTGGCGTGGGACTTCGTCGGCTCCGCGTTGGGCGGCCGCGGCTTCCTCTATGAGCGCTTCTATCTGACGTCGGCGGCCCGCAACAAACAGATGCTGCACACGCGCTTCTTCGACCGGACGCGTTCACAGGCTCTGCTCAAGGACATGCTTTCGCGGGGCCGGCGCGCCGATTGACTCGTCCTCCATGAGGCCGTCGAATACCGCCCGCACGACCCACGCGCATGGAGGAAACACCGATGTCTTTCTACCGAGGCATGACCTGCGAGAACGTCACTCTCAAGGGCGACAAGGGCACGCCGATCACCGCCTACGTGGCCAAGCCCGAGGGTTCGGGCAAGTTTCCAGGCGTCGTACTGATCCATCATCTGCCGGGCTGGAGCGAGCTCTACATCGAGACGACCCGCCGGTTCGCCCATCACGGCTACCTCGCGATCTGCGCCAATCTCTATCAGCGTGAGCAGGGCGGCGGCAGCGACGCCAATCCCGACGATGTCGCGGCCAAGGTGCGCGCCGAGGGCGGCATCGCCGATGCTCAGATGGTCGGCGACACCGCGGCGGCCGTGGCGTGGATGCGGGCGAATCCCAGCAACAACGGCAAGGTCGGCCTGTTCGGCTCCTGCTCGGGCGGCCGGCACGCCTTCATCTATGCCTGCCAGAAGAAGGACGTCGATGCCTGCATCGATCTGTGGGGCGGCCGCGTCGTGATGGGCAAGGAGGAGCTCAACGCCAAGACGCCGGTCGCGCCGATCGACATGACCAAGGACCTCAACTGCCCGCTGCTCGGGCTGTTCGGCAACGACGACCGCGCGCCCAGCCCCGAGCAGGTCAACCAACACGAGGCCGAGCTCAAGAAGCTGGGCAAGAACTACGAGTTCCACCGCTACGACGGCGCCGGCCACGGCTTCTTCTACTGGCACCGGCCGCTCTACCGGGTCGAGCAGGCAATGGACGGCTGGAGCAAGGTCTTCGGCTTCTTCGGCAAGCACCTCGGGAAGTAGGAGCAGCCCATGTGCACGTCGATTGTCGAGATCACCGAAGCCGAAGGCATGGCCAAGCGCGGCGACGAGTGGTTCCCGCTGACGCAGGCCGTGGTCTCCTATGACCATGCCCGCCACGCTTTGCTGGGCGACGTCATTACGCTCGACTTCTTCAACCACGACCTCGACGCCAGCGCCCGCGCCGGTGTTGAGATCACCCTCGAATCGGCCAAGGCGTTGCGGGCCGCATTGGACCGCGCGATCGCCGCGGCCGAGTTCGAGGAGGCAGAGGTGCGCGGCAAGGGCGCGCCCATCAGCCTCGTCCGGGCGGCGTGACGCAACGCTGGCGCGTCGGCGTCGATTCGGGTGGGACGTTCACCGACGTCTGCCTGTTCGACGAGGAGCAGGGCCGCGTCGAGGTGTGGAAGGTCCCGTCCACACCCGATGATCCCTCGCGCGGCATCGCCCAGGGCGTCGAAGAAGGCCTGCGCCGGGTAGCGCCCGACGCAGGCGACAAGCCGGCGTCGGTCGTCGCCTATTTCGGCCACGGCACGACGGTCGCGACCAACGCGCTGATCCAGCATCGCGGCGTGAAGACCGGGCTGGTCACCACCGAAGGCTTCCGCGATCTCCTGGAGATCGGCCGGCAGAAGCGGCCCGATCTCTACGACATCCAGGCCGACAAGCCGCCGACCCTGGTGCCGCGCGACCTGCGGCTGGAAGTGCCGGAGCGTGTGCTGCATACCGGCGACGTCGCCACCGCACTCGACGAGGAGGCCGTACGCGCCGCGGCACGCCGGCTGAAGGCAGCCGGTGTGAAGGCGGTCGCGGTGTCCTTCCTCTACGGCTTCGTGCGGCCCGATCACGAGAAGCGCGCGCTCGCCATCCTGCGCGAGGAGCTGCCCGACGCCTTCCTCTCGGCCGGCCACGAGATCGCGCCCGAGTTCCGCGAGTTCGAGCGGCTGTCGACGGTGGTGCTCAACGCCTATCTCGGCCCGGTCATGGCGGGCTACATCGAGCGGCTGAAACAGCGGCTCGAGGCGCTGGGCCTCGCGACCGCGCCGCATCTCACGCAATCGAACGGCGGCGTCATCGGCTTTGCGACAGCCGCGGCCATGCCGGTGCGCACGGTGCTGTCCGGCCCCTCGACCGGGGTGGTCGGCGCGCAGGCGATCGGCCGCGCGGCGGGAATGCCCGACCTCATCACCTTCGACATGGGCGGCACCTCGACCGACGTGGCGCTGCTGCAGGACGGCCAGTGCAAATTGGCCTCGGAGGCGACGGTGCACGGCTATCCGATCAAGGCGCCGATGCTCGACATCCACACCGTCGGCGCGGGCGGCGGCTCGATCGCCCATATCGATGCCGGCGGCCTGCTAAAGGTCGGTCCGCGCTCCTGCGGCGCCGATCCCGGGCCGGTCTGCTACGACAGGGGCAACCGTGAGCCCGCGGTCACCGACGCCAACGTGGTGCTGCAGACGCTGAACCCCGAGCACCTGCTGGGCGGGCGCATGCCGATCCGCCGCGAGCTCGCCGTCGACGCCGTTCAGGGGCTGGCCGACCGGCTCGGGCTCGGCCTGATGGAGACCGCGCAGGGCATCCTCTCCGTCGTCACCGCGAACATGGCGCGGGCGATCCGTGTCATCTCGGTGCAGCGCGGCCACGACCCTCGTCACTACACGCTGATGGCGTTCGGCGGCGCAGGGCCCTTGCACGCCGCGCGGCTCGCCCGCGAGCTCGACATGCGCTGCGTGCTGGTGCCCGCCAATCCCGGCATCCTCTGCGCCATGGGTCTGCTGCTGACCGACCTGCGCGCCGACTTCGCGGTGACGCGGCTGTTGCCGGCCAAGGACAGCGCGGCAACCGAGCTCGCCGAGGGCTTCGCCGCTCTCACCGCACAAGCCGAACGTTGGTTCGAGCAGGAAGGCATCGCGCCCGCCGACCGGCGGCTCAGCCGCACCGTCGACATGCGCTATCACGGCCAGAACTACGAGCTGGGCATCGCGTACGAGGGCGCGACCATGGCCACTCTCCTCTCACGCTTTGCCGAGGCGCATCGCCAGCGCTACGGTTTTGCGACCGACGAAGACCCGGTCGAGATCGTCACCCTGCGGCTGGAGGCCAACGGCGTGGTGCGCAAGGCGGAGCTCAAGACGCATCCCGAGGCGGGACCCGACGCCTCCGGCGCCATCGCGACCCATCGCGACGTCTGGCTGGCCGAGACCAAGGGTTTCGCCGCGACGCCGATCTATGCCCGCGAGCGGCTGCGGCCGGGCCACCGCTTCGCCGGCCCCGCGATCGTCGAGCAGATGGACGCCACCACGCTGGTGCCGCCCGGCATGACGGCGCGGGTCGACCGCTGGCTCAACCTGATCCTGGAGGCCGCATGAGCACCTCACGACTTCCTCCCTGGCGGAGCCGGGGAGGTGGCCGCGCAGCGGCCGGAGGGGTCATGGGCCCCAACCGTGGGGCGGCTCATGACCCCTCCGCCGCCTTCGGCGGCACCTCCCCGCGCTTCGCGCAGGGAGGAACATCGCGATGAGCGTCGATCCCATCACGGTCGAGGTGATCGGCGCCGCCCTGGCGTCGATCGTCGAGGAGACCGGCGAGACGCTGATCCGCGCCTCGCACTCGACCAACATCAAGGAGCGGCGCGACTGCTCGACGGCGCTGTTCAACGCCCGCGGCGAGACGCTCTGCCAGGCCGAGCACATCCCGATCCATCTCGGCAGCTTCCTTGACCTGGTGCCGCACATCATGCGGCGCTATCCGACCCAGGACATCAGGCCGGGCGACGCCTTCATCGGCAACGATGCCTACGAAGGCGGCGGCACGCACCTGCCCGACATCGTGATCGCCGAGCCGATCTTCATCGACAACACGCTGGTCGCCTGGACGGTGAACCTGGCGCACCACGCCGACTTCGTCGACCGCGGCCACGCGCACATCTACCAGGAGGGACTGCGCATCCCGCCGGTGCGGCTGTATCGCGGCGGCGAGCTGCAGAAGGACGTGGCCGACCTGATCCTGCTCAATTGCCAGGTTCCCAAGGAGCGGCTGTCCGACTTGCGGGCGCAGATGGCGGCCAACCGGGTCGGCGTGCAGCGCTTCCAGGCGCTCGCCGCCAAGTACGGCACGGCGACCGTGCTGTCGGCCGGCGAGGCGCTGATGGACTATGCCGAGCGCAAGATGCGGGCGGCGATCGCGGCGATCCCCGACGGCACCTGGCGCTTCGAGGACGTGTTCGACAACGAGGAAGTGCCCGAACCGCTGCCGCTCGCCGTCGAGGTCACGGTGACGGGCGATCAATTGGCGCTCGCCTTCGAGGGGCCCGAGCAGCGGCGCGCCGGCGTCAACATGACCTACACCGCCCTGCTCGCCACCGCCTACTACGTGGTGAAGTCGGTGATGGACCCTTCTATCCTGCCCAATGCCGGGCTGGCGCGGCCGCTCTCGATCACCGCGCCGCTCGGCAGCATCCTGAACTGCACCGCGCCGGCCGCGGTCAACGGCCGCCTGCAGACCTGCCAGCGGGTCGCCGACATGATCCTGGGGGCGCTGGCGCAGGTGGTACCGGAGCGCGTCATGGCCTGCTCCAACTCGGCCTGCACCGTGGCGTACTTCATCGGCAAGCGGCCCCCCAATACCCCTGGCGCCGGCTCGACCTGGGTCTATCTCGAGACGATCGGCGGCGGCAGCGGCGCGCGCTCGCTCAAGGACGGGCTGGACGGCGTGCATGTCCATACCACCAACACCTCGAACCTGCCGGTCGAGGCACTGGAGATCGAATACCCGCTGGTGCTGATGCGCTACGAGCTGGTCGCCGATTCCGGCGGCGTCGGCCGCTACCGCGGCGGTATGGGCTTGCGGCGCGTCTACCAGGCGACGCACGACTGCCGCGTGCGGGTCGATCTCACCCGCCAGCTTTCCCGGAGCTGGGGCCTGTTCGGCGGCGGCCCGGGCGCCCATGGCAAGGTCGAGGGCGGACCTGGCGTCGTCTTCGACGGCGACCAGGCGGTGCTGAAGGCCGGGCATTGGTTCGCCCTGGTGACGCCGGGCGCCGGCGGCTACGGCCCGCCCGACGAGCGCACGGCGGACGCGGTGGCGCGCGATCTCGCCGAAGGCGTGATCACGCCCGCCTCCGCGCACGAGGCCTACGGCTATTCACCCTGAGCGGGCCTCCTTCCATCAGCCCGATCGCGCGTTTCCTCGGCCAGCTTTTCATCGAGGTACAGGTCGAACAGCGCCAGCCAGGTGAGCTTGCGCTCCTTCACCATCTGCAGGATCTGCTCATCGGTCAGTTCATCGGCGACGCGCGGTTGCCGCCCCGGCGGGCGGCCTCTGGGATTGCCCGACATACCCTTCTTGAAGCGCGACGCGATCGGCGGCTTGCCGTAGCCCACTTTGTACTGTCCCGCGTCTTCGCCTGCGGGAGCTCGGCCCACAGGCTTGCGCGTCCCGGCTGCCCGAGTCGGCCCTGAGAAAGGCGACGCCATCATGTCCCCCTCTTCGGCTTCCGCTAGCCGGGCATGATCGCGGCACGCGTCGACTCGTCCGCCGCGCTTCGGCTCGATCCCCCTTCGGAAGCACAGCGACGCTATGGCGAACCGATTTCATGCCGATTACGTCCGACACGAAAATCGTTACGTCCGTATCGTTCACTCGCTTGAGCCGCTGACGGTGAAAATCGCTGTTATTTCCCTGTTATCCGATCGTCAGCGCGTCACCACCGCCATCGTGTGGCGGGCGATCATGCGTTCCTCGTCGGTCGGGATGACCCAGGCCGCGATCGACGACGACGCGGCGCTGATGCGGCCCTCGCCTTCCTCGTTGCGCGCCTCGTCGAGGACAAGGCCCAGCCATCCGCATTGCGCGGCGACCTCGGCGCGAGTCGCGACGTCGTTCTCGCCGATGCCGCCGGTGAAGACCACACCGTCGAGCCCGCCGAGCGCCGCCGCCATCGAGCCGATCTCGCGAACGATACGGTATATGAAGAGGTCGATCGCCTCGCGCGCCTCGAGTGCCGACAATTGCCGCAGCGTGCGCATGTCCGACGAGAGGCCGGAGACGCCGAGCAGGCCCGACTCGTTGTAGATCAGCGACTCGACGGCGCGCGCATCCATGCCGCGGCTGTCCATCAGGTACAGGATCACGCCGGGATCGATGGAGCCGGTGCGCGTGCCCATCATCAGCCCGTCGACCGCGGTGAAGCCCATGGTGCTGGCGACGCTGCGGCCGTCCCTGACCGCGGCGAGGCTGGCGCCGTTGCCGAGATGGGCGATCACCAGCCGCCTGGCCGCCAGCGCGGGATCGAGCTCACGGAGCCGCGTGACGATGAACTCGTAGCTGAGGCCGTGGAAGCCGTAGCGGCGCACGCCCTCTTCGCTCAGCTTGCGCGGCAGGGCGAAGGCCTGGGCGAGCGGCGGCTGGCTGCGATGGAAGGCGGTGTCGAAGCAGGCGACCTGCGGCAGGTCCGGCATCGCCTGGGCGATCACCCTGATCGGCTCGAGATTGTGCGGCTGGTGCAGCGGCGCCAGCGGGATCAGCCGGGCCAGCGTCTCGACGACCTTGGCATCGACTCGCACGGGCACCGCGTACTCGGCCCCGCCATGCGCCACGCGGTGGCCGACGGCATGGATCTGCGCATCGCCGATTAACTGGCGGCCGGTGCGGACGATCTCCTCGGTGGCGGCGCGATGGTCGAGGTCGTTACCGGCCCATTCGCGCTCGACCACCGGCTTGTGCGCGGCATCGAACACCCTGAGCCGCGGCTTGCTGCCGATCCGCTCGATCTGGCCGCGGAACATCAGGTCGAGCCCGTCCGCCCGGTAGATCGCGAACTTGATGCTCGAGGAGCCGGCGTTGAGGACCGCGACGCAGCCGCTCATCGGTCAGGCGATGACTGAATTGGCATTAGCCCGGCGCGCCGCGGCGGACAGCACGGCGACGGCGCAGGAGGCGAGCCGGGTCGGCAGCGAGTCGGCGCGGCTGGTCAGCACGATCGGCACCCGCGCGCCCAGCACGATGCCGGCGGCGTCGGCGCCGGCCAGGAAAGAAAGGCTCTTGGCCAGCATGTTGCCGGCCTCGAGGTCGGGCACCACCAGCACGTTGGCGCGGCCGGCGACCGGCGAGACGATGTGCTTGATCGCTGCCGCATCGGGGCTGATCGCATTGTCGAGCGCCAGCGGCCCGTCGAGCAGCGCGCCGGTGATCTGGCCTCTATCGGCCATCTTGCACAGGGCGGCTGCCTCGACGGTCGACGGCACCTTGGGGTTGACCGTCTCCATCGCGCTCAGGATGGCGACCCGCACCTCGGCCGCACCCATGGCGTGCGCGAGGTCGATCGCGTTCTGGACGATGTCGACCTTGGCCTCGAGGTCGGGCGCGATGTTGACGGCAGCGTCGGTGATGATCAGCGCGTCGGCGTGGCCCGGCACGTCCATGATGAAGCAGTGGCTGATGCGGCGCGCGGTGCGGATGCCGTCGCTGCGCGACACCACGGCGCCCATCAGCTCGTCGGTGTGCAGGCTGCCCTTCATCAGCGCCTCGGCCTTGCCCTCCTTCACCTGGAGGACGGCCTTGGCCGCCGAATCGTGACTGTGCTCGGACGCGACCTGCTCGAACCGCGAGATATCGAGCTTGGTCTTCTCGGCCGCGGCGCGGATGCGATGCGGCGGCCCGACCAGGATCGGCCGGATCAGGCCGAGCTTCGCCGCCTCGACCGCGCTCTCGAGCGAGACCTCGTCGCAGGGGTGAACGACCGCCATCGCGACGCCCTTGCGCTCGCGCGCCGCCGCGATCAGGCGCTCGTACTTGTCGTGGTGCTTTCCGGGAACGGCTTGATCAGGCATGGGCGCACCTTAGGCCAGTCGCTCTGGACGAGTCTTGACCTTCCGCGAGAAGATCCCGTGAACGCCGGCCCACCGTTTCGCCGTTTGTTTTCGGTAGTGCGGGCAGGCGCTGGTGCTCCTCGAGGGCCGTCATGCGGCGGTCGAGGTCGGCCACGTAGGCATGCGCCATCAGCACGCGCGCCGTGGCCGCGCCCTCCTGCGGCGTCAGCTCGCCGTTCAGGACCACGTCGGGACCGTCGGGACTGCCCTTGGCGAAGCGGCCGTTGGCCAGGCGGAAATCGAAAGACGGATCGTTGGACATGGCGGAATCCTGCGCGTCAAGCTGAATACCGCGGGCACCATAATCTGAGTCGATCCGCGCACCTATTATGGGCAATGGCCGCGAAAATTCTGCCGGAGACTCAACGCGCGAAACCCGGCCCATTGCCCATAATGGCGCTCCGCCACGAGCGCTTATCCGCAAGCTCTTTCGAGCTGGCTCAGTAGAGCTTGATGCCGTAGTTCAGGATCAGCCGCACCTCGTCGACGGTGGTGCGGACATTGTTCTGGTCGACCCTCGCCTGGCCATACTGTGCGCGCAGCCACAGGCCCTTCAACACGTCCCAGTTGGGCCGCCATTCGAGACTGAAGTTCCACTCGTCCTCGAGCACCGGGACGCCCGAGGCGGGCGCCTGGGTCCAGCCGCGAAAGTAGAACACCGAGGCGCCGACGCCCGGCAGGCCGAGCGGCGTCGCGACGTAGGACAGGCCGGCCATGAGCGCGGTCTCGCCGGCGCGATTGAAGGGTTGGATCAGGGCGTCGGTGTAGAACGGGTTGCCGCTCCACGGCGTCTGGATGTTGAAGCCCGCATTCACGGCGGTGATGGCCGCGGTCGCGATCGCCGATCTGTAGCCGAGCTGGAGCTGGGCCCCGAATTCGCTGGTGGCCCAATAGGTGCCGCCGTTCAGCAGGTTGCTCCCGGTGCTGTTCTGAGCGGCGAACTGCGTCGACAGCGCGGCCAGCAGGTCCGAGCCGAGCGCCGTCGCGATTTTCGCCTCGGTATAGAAGATGTTGATCGTGTCCTGGGCATAGTAATCGATCGCGCCGATGCGAAGCGGCCCCCAGCGGAACAGCCCGCCCAGCACGCCGGTACCGCGATCCTCGCCCGCTCCTGCCGCGCGCGACATCGAGACGAAGTCGGTCGCATTGCGGTCCTTCATGGCGGCGACATAGCCGCCGCCGTAGCGGAAGTACGGACCTCCGTCAGGACCGCCGAAGCTGCCGCGCAGGACGTAGCCGTAGAAGGTCTTCGGCGACATGCGGTTGTCTTGCGGGCCGAGAAACGGCGTCTCGAAGAGATAGCGCCCGGCGATGATCTCGTGGTCATCGGTGATATGAACCTTGCCGTAGAGCTGGCCGAGCACGCCGTACTGCTGTTGGCCGGGCTTGAGCAGGCCGGTGCCGTCGTGCTCGATCGGCGCATGGACCGGGAATGAGGTGTAGAGCACGAAGCCGCCCGAGATCAGGTCGAACAGCCGGCCGCTCTCGAAGGCTACCGAGCCGCCGCTTGCCCACGCCTCCAGCCAGCGTGCCCCGGTCGACGCGTCGCTCACCTGGTCGCGGTAGTAGCTGCGCACGTTGATCGCAGCCTTCGCATCGCGCAGGAAGGGCGGTGCGTCCTTGAGCTGCTCGCGGATCTGGGGAAACAGCATCGTCGGTTCCGCCTTCGGGACCGCGGCGAAAGCCTTCTCGATCGCCAGCAGGCTTTGATGCGGGGTCTCGGGGATCGGATCTTCCTGCTTGGCGCTTTGCGCCCGCACCGATGTTGCCGTGGCCGTGGCCGCCGCCGCGACCATGCTCATGATCGCAGCGAACCTCCGATACTGCTTCATCGTCTTACCGACAGCTCAGCTCGCCTCACACCTTCGCGATATGCGACAGCCTGTCCTCGTCGAGGATGGCCACGGCGTCGCCGCCGACCAGCGCGATCAGCCGCATGTCGCGCAGCCGGCTGAAGGAGCGGCTGACCGTCTCCAAAGTCAGCCCGAGATAGTCTGCGATCTCCTGCCGAGTCAAATGCAGGGTCAGCGGATGCGTGCAGATGTGGCGCGACACGTAGAGCTCGTGGATCTCGACCAGGAAATGCGCCACGCGCTCGGTCGACTTGAGCTGGCCGATCACCGTCAGGTTCCGCGTCGCCCGTCGCAGCCGGTCGGAGACGTCCTCGGCCAGCGCGCAAGCGAGGTCGATGTCGCGCCCGATGAAGGCGACGAACTTCTCGCCGTCGAAGGCGCAGGCCTCGACCTCGGTCAGCGCCTCGGCGCAGAACAGGTAGCGGCCGCGATGCTCGGGATAGCCGCACAGGTCGCCGACGGTGCGGATGCCGATGATCTGCCGCCGCCCGTCATCCAGCGTCCGCGATTCGGCGACGATGCCCTTGGTGATCTTGTAGACCGTGCGGGCGGGCTCGTCGGTGCGGTACATGAACTCGCGCTTGGACCAGCGCCGCCGGCCGCCCATCGCGAGGAGCTGCGCCAGCCGTTGATCGTCGAGGGGACGGCAGATGCCGAGCGAGCTGCCCAGGCACGAATCGCACAGCAATTTCCTGGGCGGGGACGAGAGGCGCCACGTCGCGGCTGGGCGGATCTGCTCGGTTTTCACATCGGCACTGTACCCTTCTGGGCATTGCCTGTCTGTGACGATGCGATTCGAGATTGTGGGTCAGCAGTGGCTTACCCGCTATTCCTAGAATTCAACGTGAACGTGCGGACAGTTTTCGCCGATCAGCGCCAGCCGATGGTGACAACGACATCGCGCGGCATGCCGCCGGGATAGTCGAGGCCCGCGTAGCGGATGTGGTAGCCGCGCGGCGGCCATGTCGGTGCAGAGGTGGTTCGGGAAGCGGAACACCTGCACCGACAACAGGCCGTTCTCGACGACGCGGCCGATGATCGCCGACGCCTTGTCCATGACCTCCCGGTCGGTCAGGCCGGACGGCTTGCCCAGCCGTTCCATCAGCGCGGCCTTCTCGGCCTTCTCGGCCTTCTCGGCCTTCTCGACGTGCAGGTGCTTCATCGCCTCCGACGCCTTGGCGGCGGCGATCTTGGCCTGGAGCTCCTTGGCGGTGAGCATCGGAGCACCTTCTGCTTTGACGATCAGTATTTCTCGGCGACCAGGCGGCGGCCGGCGAGCGAGGCATGGTCGTCGTAGCGGCGCTTGGTCGAGCGCTCCGGCAGCTTGACCTTGGCGCGGTCGACCTTCTTGTATGGAATCTGCGCCAGGATATGCGAGATGACGTTGAGGCGGGCGCGCCGCTTGTCGTCGGAGAAGACGATGTGCCACGGCGCGTCGTCGGTGTCGGTCGCCTCGAACATCAGGTCGCGCGCCTTGGAATAGTCGTACCAGCGCTTGAAGGACTCGATGTCCATCGGCGAGAGCTTCCACTGCCGCATCGGATCCTCGATGCGCGCGTGGAAGCGGCGCTCCTGCTCCTTCTGCCCGACCTCGAGCCAGATCTTGATCAGCCGGGTGCCGTTGTCGACCAGGAACTTCTCGACCGCGGGGCAGAGCTGCAGGAAGCGCTGGTGCTGCGCCGGCGTGCAGAAGCCCATGACGTACTCGACGCCGGCGCGGTTGTACCAGCTGCGGTCGAAGATCACGATCTCGCCGCCGGCCGGAAAGCGCTCGATGTAGCGCTGCATGTACATCTGGGTCTTCTCGCGGTCCGACGGCGCCGGCAGCGCTTGGACGCGGAACACGCGCGGGCTGACCCGCCCGGTGATCGCCTTGATGGTGCCGCCCTTGCCGGCGGCGTCGCGGCCCTCGAGCACGATGACGATGCGCTCGCGCGAAACCTTGACCCATTCCTGCAGATGGCAAAGCTCGACCTGCAGCTTGCGCAGCTCTTCCTCGTAGACCTTGCGCTTGAGCCGCTTTCTTCCCTCGGACTTCGGCATAGGGCTCTTCCCACCGGTAGCTGGCCAAGCTTAGCCGCGGGGACCGCGCCGGCTTTGACATTGATCAAGCCGCACGGTGAAGTCGGTCCCGGCAGGTGATCATGAAGTTCGGTGTCACGGTCGTTCCCAGCGTTTCCGACTGGAAGCTGTTCGTCGATCTCGAGGCGATGGGTTACGACTGCGCCTGGGCGGCCGATTCGCAGATGCTCTATTCGGACGCCTATGCCGTGCTGGCGCTGGCCGCCGCCAACACCTCGCGCATCCGCCTCGGCACCGGCGTCGCGGTGGCGCCGACGCGCCTCGCGCCGGTCACCGCCCATTCGATCGCTTCGATCAACCGGCTGGCGCCCGGCCGCGTCTTCCTCGGCATCGGGACCGGTCACACCGCGATGCGGGTGATGGGCCAGGACCCGATGAAGGCCGGCGGCTTCCGCGAATACCTGCGCGTGCTGCGTGCCCTGCTGCACGGCGAGGAGGTCGACTACGCGCTGAACGGCTGTAGCCAGTCGATCCGCTTCCTCCATGCCGATCGAGGCTTCATCGATGTCGCGCATCCGGTGCCGATCTATGTCGCCGCCGACGGGCCGCTGGCGCTCAAGGCCGCCGGCGCCTACGGCGACGGCCGCGTCTGCTCGCACAACCAGACCCGCGCCCGCCTGCAGAAGAGCCTGGAGACGATGCAGCAGGGCGCCTCGGCGGTCGGCCGCACCCTGCCCGACGACTTCCACACCGCCGCGCTCACCTTTGCCTGCGTGCTGCGCCCGGGTGAAAGCCCGACCTCGGAGCGCGTGATCGACACCATCGGCCCGATGGCCGCCGCGACGCTGCACTACTGGTGGGAGCTCTATCAGAAGGACGGCGACACCAGCACGATCAGCCAGCGCTGCCTCGGCCTGTGGGACGAGTACCTCGCCTTCACCGAGAAGATGGAGGTGCCGCTCGCCAAGCGCTACCAGCAGGTCCATTTCGGCCATTGCGCCTTCCTGCCGCTGGAGGAGCGCCGCTTCATCACCCCGGACCTGATCCGCGCCACCGGCGGCCTGGTCGGCGCGCCCGACGAGATCATCGCCATGATGCGCGAGCGCGAGGCGATGGGCCTCGACGAGGTCACCCTGCTGCCCGCCATGACCGAGGCGCGCAGTACGCTGAAGGACTTCGCCGAACAGGTGATCGCCAAGTACTAAGGCCCGGTTGAGAGTGACACGCAATCGGGTTTTGCCATCGGCCCGGCGCACCTGAAATGCACACGCGCCTGGATTTGGGCTCGTTTTGCCATTCGCCACTCCCCCGAAGGCGTGCCAATGGCGCGCAGCGATCGCCCTTGCAAATGAGGCTCGGCACCACCATATCAACCGTGCCGTTCGTTTCGGTCTCCGACAGATTCGACCGAAGCACCCGAGCCGCGGCGCGATACACTCCGAACAAAAAGGTTTCCTTTGCGCCCAGAACGCGTGCTCGCGCTCGAACGTTTCGTGCGGAACGAGCTCAGCCTTCAACGACTCCTCGCGACCAGCCGCCGGGCCGCTTCGACCCGCATGTCGGCGATTCGCCGGGCCGCGGCCGCTGCTCCGCCGGCCATCCGCATCCTCCTTCCGCTGCCCCGGCAGAAAGTCGCGTGATGGCGAGGACGTCCATGACCTACGTCGGCGCCCTGCGCGGAGAAGGCCTGTTGATCGGCTCAGCCGACGGCTGCGAGCTCGGCCGTGCCGAGTACGATATCGGCGGCTTCCTCAACCACACCAAGGCCATGGTCGCCTCGGGCGAGTTGCGCATGCATCCGGGATCGCTCAAGCGGGCCTTCGGACGTGTCGACCTGGTGCTGCAGACCGACACGGGCATGAACCTCGCGGTGCGTTTCAGCGGCAAGCTGCTGGCTGGCGGAAGCGCCGCGGCCCATGTCGATGTGACCGAAGGCTTGCCGACCCAGGCGGACTGGCCGCGTTGACGCCGGTCGCCGGCATGATGCCGCAGCGGCTGTCCGTGCTGCGGGCTCGGATGCTGCCGCCATTGCGGCGCAACTGACCCGGCCGGTCGATCTGGCGAAGCGGCGAAGGCGCGGCTACCTTCCGGCAGCGCCATTGCCGGCGCGGGTCGGCCTCGTGATGTACATTCCCACATCGGTCGAGCTGTCGAGGATGCTGGACCGCACGCAGGAGCCGCGCGTGCCGATCGCGTGGCTGATGGCGCAGCTCGGTCGGCGCTCCTTCGGCTTGACCTTTTTCGTGATGGGCATGGTCGCCCTGATTCCCGGCGCCTCGACCCTCGTCGGCGTGCTGCTGGCATGGCCAGCCGTTCAGCTCCTCCTCGGTCACGAGGCGACGGCCTTGCCGCGAATCATTGCGGGGCGGAAGGTCGGTGTCGACAGGCTGACGCGGGTCATACGCATCCTCACGCCGCGGCTCGAATGGCTGGAGCGGGTGATCCGGCCGCGCTGGCCGGAACTCTTCCAGACGATGCGGCGGATGATCGGCCTGACGATGCTGTTGCTCGGCCTGACGATGATCTCGCCGGTGCCTTTCTCCCACGTCGTGCCCGCGCTCGTGATCATGCTGCTGGCCGCCGCCTACATGGAGGAAGACGGCCTGGCGCTGCTGGTCTCGCTGCTGAGCGCGCTCACGTCGCTGGGGCTCACCGCAGCGACGGTTTGGGGTACGGTGGCGACGGTCGACTGGCTGGATCCGGCGTCACTCGGCTAGACCGGCTACGGGTCGCGCCGGGACAGCCGATCGAAATCGGCCAGGACAGCAACGATCAGGCCCCTCACCCGGGCATCGCCCGATGTCGCCTCGAGCAGCCCAAGCAGGTAGCGCGCCTTGTCCGCCGCCTCCTGCCAGGACTGCGCCGGCAGCGTCAGGAGGTGACGCTCCAGCGCTTCCTGCCTCTGCTGCAGGGCCGCGCGGTTGGCCTCGACCTCGGCGGTCAGCCGGCGCAAATCGGTCGCGTGCCGCAAGGTCGGGTCGCGACGATGGTCGAGATCGATCGGCTTGTCGTTCATGGCATCACGTCCTTGATCCCCGGCAGGCATCGCGTCGCCGGACGGTCGGTGTCACGGCCGGAGCCACGCATAGGCGAGGATGCCAACCACCAGCAGCGCTGGAAAAAGCACCGGCGGCACCAGCCAGTCCTTCAGATTTCTCATCTCGGCGCCTTGGGAGGCCCGCCAAGGCCTTGCAGGGCATCGACGACAAGCGCCGCCGCCAGCTCGATGGGATCGACGTCGACCACCTCGCGCGCGTGGCCAGCCAAGGCGATCGCGGGCAGGTAGAGCAGAGTCCGCATGCGCTGGAAGACTTCAAATGACAGCCCTTCGAGACGCTCCTCTTCGGTGATCAGCCGGTAGCTCCCGGCCGGCTGTGTCTCGTCGAATTGGCTCAGACGAAAGGGCCGGCCGAAATGGATGGTGCTCTCGGTGGATCGTATGAACATGCGCGCCTCCCGTGGCGGCGATGGCGCCTAGAGGGCCCGGCCGTTCAGCAGGTCGGCGACGTCGCGTTGCGCGATGGCTTTCTCGATACCGTACTTCGCGGCGACCTGGACGGCGAGGTCGTCCTCGTTCTTGAGGTCGGACAGTTCCTGCTCGCTGAACTTGCCCCACTTGCCGCCGATTGCCGCCAGGACCTCGCGCTTCTGCAGGGCCCGCTTCTGGCCGTCGGTCCGGGCCTGCATGCGGTTGGGCGCCGTCGAGGGCTGGTCGGTCATGTGGATTTTCTCCGGTCGAGCTGCCGGCCCAATGGGCGATCGGACGGCGCTTTCGACAGGTGGGGCGGCGCCGACGTCAATGTAAGGACCGGCGGCGCTATTTAATTCCGGCGCTTGAAGGGATAGGGCTGGACTCTTGCGCGAATGAAGCGACGGTAGCGCGCGGGTGATACCGGTTTAACGGGCCACGATCCGCAGCCGCGATTCGCGGACCATCGCCGCCGCGCGCTCGGCATCGAAGCCGTCGAGCTTGCCGCCGCGCATGCGGATCCTGCCGTCGACCATCACTGTGTCGATGTCGCGCGGGCTGGTCTGCAGCAGGACGTGGGCGCAGGGATCGTCGGCGATCGACTCGCCGAACGGCCCCTTGCGGATCAGCACGATGTCGGCCCGCTTGCCGACCGCCAGCGAGCCGATGCGATCGTCCATGCCGAGCACCCGCGCCGCGGTGATGGTGGCGGTCTCGATCAGCTTGCGCGGCGTCAGCAGCGGCATCCCCGGCCGCACCGCCGGCCGGCGGCCGAGCACGGTCGAGAAGCTGCGCTCCATCGCGCCGTCGAGATAGCCCTGCACGTTGAACATAACCCGAAGCTGGCCGAGCGTGTCCGAGGCGATCGAGCAGGGGATGTCGCAGCCGAACACGACGTCGACGCCGCGATCCATCGCGCGCCGCACCACGTCGGCCGGCGTGCCTTGGGTATCGGCGGTCGGCGTGAAGCAGAGCGGCATGCGCGCCCTGGCCATCGCCTCGAGCTCGGGATTGCCGATCAGGTTGCCGTGGATCACCAGCAGGTCGGGGCCGAGCAGGCCGGCCGCCTTCAGCTTGTCGATCGTGCCGGCCTCGTTGACATGGATGCAGCTCGGCGCCTCGAGCTCGCGCGTGAAGCGGAGCTGCAGCGGCAGCCCCTCCGCGCCGATCGATTCGACGCCGAAGCCGATCGTCGTGATGCCTGCCGGGTCGTGGTAGCGGTCGTAGATCCGCCGGGCGTCGTTGAACCGGGCGGCCGGCGGGAAATTGTCCGGCTGGAAGGTCATGAACGAATACTCGAACAGATGCCGGATGCCCGTCGTCTTCAGCGCCTCGAGCGAGCGCGGCGCGTGGTCGGGCGTGCCGATGTTGTGGCAGTAGTCGACGACCGTCGTGGTGCCGTAGGACAGCATCTCGAAGCCGCCGACATAGGCGGCATTGAAATTGTCGTCGGGCGTGTAGCGGGCACGCAGAGGCAGCAGGCCTGTATTATAAGTGCCCTGCCATAGATCGGGCACGTAACCGCGCAACACGGTCTGCCACAGGCACGTATGCGCGTCGATGATGCCCGGCAGGGCGATCATGCCCGAAGCGTCGATCCGTTCGGCATCGAGCGACTGCAGCGACGGGCCGATCGCCGCGATCGCGCCGTTCTCTATCAGGATGTCTGACTCGGCGAGGTCGCCCAGCGCCAGATCCATGGTGACGATGTCGGCGCCGCGAATGATCGTCCTTGCCATGCTCACGCTCCCTCCCCTGCCCCGACGGCGAGAACCCGCTGACGTTCGCGCGCAGCGTAGCGCCGGGCAAGGGCGGCGCAGGCCATGAATTGCATCTGGTGATAGACGATCATCGGCAGCACGACGAAGCCCAGGGTCGAGCCGGCGAACAGCGCGTTGGCCATCGGGATGCCCATGATCAGGCTCTTCTGCGTGCCGCAGAAGGCGATCGGGATCTGGTCCTCGCGCGTGAAGCGCAGCCGGCGGGCGGTGAAGACGTTGAACGACAACATCACCGCCAGCAGGACTCCGTCAACCAGCACCAGGGCGAGGAAGCTCTGTACCGGCAGCAGGCGCCACATGCCCGACAAGGTCGCCGCGCTGATCGCGCCATAGACCATCAGCAGGACCGAGCCGAGATCGACCCGCCGCACCGTTTTCTGGTTCCGCTTCATCCAGGGCTCGAGCCAGCGCTGCAGTACCTGGCCGGCGATGAACGGCGGCAGGAGCTGCAGGGCGATCGACACGACGCCGTTCACCGAGGCCTCGCCATGGGCATGCAGCAGCAGCCCGACCAGCAGGGGCGTCAGCACCACGCCGATGATGCTCGACAGCGAAGCGCTGCACAGCGCCGCCGCCACGTTGCCGCCGGCGATCGAGGTGAAGATCACCGAGGCCTGGACGGTCGACGGCAGGCAGCAGAGGAACAGCACGCCGACATAGAGCGGCGCCGCGATCAGCGTGCCCGACACCGGCCCCAGCGCCAGCCCGAGCAGCGGGAAGACGACGAAGGTCGAGCTGAAGATCATCAGATGCAGCCGCCAGTGCAGGATGCCGGCCAGCACTGCGGCACGCGACAGCCGTGCGCCCTGCAGGAAGAACAGCAGGCCGATGGCGATCTTGCTGGCGATGCCGACCCAGCGCGCCGCCTCGCCGCCGCAGGGAAGGAAGGCGCCGAGCACCACGATCGCCAGGATGGCGAGCGTGAACCCATCCGGCAGGAAACGGGCGAGGGTGCGCATCACTCCGTCGTCCCGGGCGTAGCCGAGGGACCTCTCTCATTACCGCAACCGATAAAAATAGATCCCTCCACTCCGCTTCTCTCCGGTAGGGACGACGGGGTGGGCATCACGAAAACCGCGCCCGCAGTCGCGGCGCGACATCGCGGGCGAAGTGCTCCAGGCTTGAATTGGTCTGGTCGGGCCGCATGCCGGGAGGCACGGCCCAGGTCACGAGGTCGGTGAAGCCGTATTCCTCGATGAAGGCCGAGAGCTCGGCGACGCAGTGATCGACGTCGCCGACCACCCAGGTCTGCGGGATGCGCTTGCCTTCGCTGATGCCGGCGACGCCGCCATGCCCGCCCGCCTCCTCGCGGAACTTGTTGTAGATCTCCATGCGCCGCCGCTCGGCCGCGCGCACCGCGCCCCAGTCGCGCTCGCGATCGTCGGTCACCAGGCAGGACTTGATGATGCCGATGCGATGGTCCGCGGGATCGCGCCCCTCCTCCTTGAGCTTGGCCAGCCACGGATCGAGCGAACGCTCGCGCTCGCCCTGCGGCAGCAGGTTGGTACCGAACTTCGCGGCCCGCAGCGCGCCCGCCTCCGCCATCGAGGCGATCCACAGCGGCGGGCCGCCCGGCTGCACGTAGCCCGGCGCGATCTTCACCTGATCGAACTGGTAGCGCTTGCCGGCGAAGCTGAAGGTCTCGCCGGTGAAGGCGCGCTTCAGCACCTCGATCCCCTCGTCGGTCAGCGACACACGGCGCGCCACCGGCATGCCGAAGCCGCGGAACTCGTGCGGCGCGTAGCCCATGCCGACGCCCATCTCGACCCGGCCGCCGCTGATGTTGTCGAGCACCGCGAGATCCTCGGCCAGCCGGATCGGATGGTTGAACGGCAGCAGGCAGACATCGCAGGAGAAGCGCACCTTCTTCGTGCGCGCCGCCATCGCCGCCGCCACGGGAATCCACGACGGCAGGTAGCCGTCGTCGACGAAGTGATGCTCGGTGAACCAGACCAGGTCGAGCCCCAGCCCGTCGAGCCAGGCGACCTGATCCATGATCGCGGCATAGAGCTGCTGATGGCTGAGGCCCGATTCGGGCGGATTGCGGAAGTCGTATGCCACGCCCAGGCGCAGCGGCTTGCGAGTGCTCACTTCAGGGACCCCTGCAGGGCGACAAGATTCTGGGGCACGATCTTGATCAGGCCGAGCCGCGGCGTGTCGATGTCGAAGATCAGCGCGAAGGCGAGCGCCACGAACAGCGGCAGAATCGTCAGCAGGCGCTTGTGCAGGGGAGCGGCCTTCGCCCCGTAACCGATCAGCACGTTGCACATGAAGGCGATGGCGCCCATCAGGGTCACGGCCGACATCGGCACGTGGTTCCACCAGGCCGCCTGGGTATAGCCCTGTGCGTTGATGACGTCGTTCATGCCCGCGACCACCAGCGCCACGACGGGGTCGGGTTGCCGCTTGGCCGGTCCCACGACGGCCGTCCACAGCTCTGCCTGGAGGCGGGCGGTCGCCGGATCCAGGACCCGCGCGCCCTCGGCGTCTGCAACGTAGTAGCGGACGCGCAGGTCGAGATAGCGCTTGAGCGCATCGCGCACCTTGTCGGCATCGGCGGCCGGCAGGAGATCGGCCCGCAGATACTCGGTGCCGATGGCGTTGGCTTCGGCTTCCTCGAGGTTCTTGCGCTGGTCGTAGCGGTTCGCCGCCATCGAGAAGCTGAAGCCGATGAGCAACCCCAGCAGCGTCAGGGTGGCGGCCAGGATCAGCGAGAAATCTTCCTGCTGCTTTTCATCGAGGCCCGCCCGGCGGCGCAGCCACGAGCCGAGCCATCCGGCCACCAGCAGCGCGACCAGCGTGAACAGGAAGACCGACACCGGCCGGAAGAAAATCGTATCCATCTAGAGACTGAGCTCCGGCACATCGATCCAGCGCCGCTCGGCAACGCTCTTGTACGCAAGGTCGGCGAGCTGCACGGCCTTGGCGCCCTCGACCAGCGTCGGCACGAGCGGCGCGTCCTCCGCAACGTGGCGCAGGAAGCTCTCCCAGAGCTGCCGGAAGGGCGGCAACAGGTCGATCGTGTCGGGCACTTCCTCCCAGTGCGCCTGCAGGTCGACGCCGCCCGGCCGCGCCGCTTTGATGAAGGCTTCCGGCGTGTTGACCGCGGCCTGGGTGAAGCACTGGAAGCGGCCGGCCGAGGCCGAGCCGTTGGTGCCGTCGATATGGACCATCATGGTGTCGGCGCGGCGCGGCCGGCTCGCCCAGCTGTTGGTGATCTGGCCGATCGCGCCGTCCCTGGTCCGCAGCATCGCGTAAACCGTGTCCTCGGCATCGACCTTGTAGCGCTGGCCCTGCTCGTCGACCCGTTCGGGAATGGCGGTGTCCATCAGCGCCGACACCGCCGTGATCGGCGAGACCAGGCGGTCGATCATGTAGCGCCAGTGCGCCATCATATCGAGCGCCAGCCCGCCGCCGTCCTTCTTGCGGTAATTCCAGCTTGGCCGCTGGCACTCCTGCGTCGTGCCGTCGAAGATCCACGAGCCGGCATCGACCCGCACCGACAGGATGCGGCCGAAGAAGCCGGAGTTCTTGACGAACAGCAGCTTGGCGTAGCCCGGCAGGTAGAGCTTGTCCTGGATCACGCCGTGCTTGAGGCCGGCCTTGTGGGCGAGCCGCGCCAGCTCCATCGCCTCCTCGACGGTCGGCGCGGTCGGCTTCTCGATGTGGATGTGCTTGCCTGCCGCGATCGCCTTGCGCACGCGCTCCGGTCGCCCGCCGGTGGCCGAGCAATCCATGAAGATCCTGTCCGGTCCGGCCAGCGCCTCGTCGAGGTTGGTCGTCGCGCGCTTGACACCGTGCGCCGCCGCCAGCGCCTTGATGCTGTCAGCGTTGCGGCCGACCACCGTGAGTTCGGGGATCAGCCGGTCGCCGTTCTTGAGCTTCAGCCCGCCTTCCTTGGCGATCGCCAGGAGGTGCGCCATGTGCTGGGTCGTGCCCATGCGGCCGGTCGCGCCGTTGATGATGACGCCGATAGGGATGTTGGCCATCGCTTCCTCCGAACTCTAGTGCAGTGCCGCGCGCACGTCGGCCGCCGTCGCCGGCTCGCCGCCGGCCTCGCGCACCAGCCGCACCGCCTCCTCGACCCAGGCGACATTGCCGGTCTGCGTGCCGAGCGGCGCATCCTCCAGCCCGACCCGCACATGGCCGCCGCGCGCCACCGTCTCGCCGATCAGCGGCCGGACGTCGACGCTGAGACCGGCAATCATCCACGGTGCCGAGGCGTCGAGCTCCTGCAGCAGCGCCACGTGGGCGGCGAGCGCGTAGGGCTTGGGCGGAAAGCCGAAGGCGAAGCTTTGGGAAAACATGAAGCGATACATCGGCGTCTTCACGCCCGCGGCCCGCGCGAGCGCAGCACCCGCGCGGGTGAAGCCCGGCTCGTAGATAGCGTAGGCCGGCGGCAGGCCGCGGCGCGCCGCAAAGGCCAGCGCGTAACGCACATGCCCCTCGGGATTGAGATAGGTGAAGGCGGGCTTCGCCTCGGCCGTGGTGATGGCGGTGGTGAAGTTGACGCTGCCGGGATCGACCACAGCGAACTCCAGCAGGCCGCGCTCGGCCAGGGCCTCGACATGGGCAAAGCGCTGCTCGGCCGTCATGCCGGGCTCGGCGGCGGGATAGGACGGGTAGACCGGCACGTCGATCTCGGCGCGGATGCCCTCGATGATGCGGGCGTAGACCTGCCAGTCGAAGACGTGGCGGCCATCCCGGTAAGCGTGGGTGTGCACGATCGCAGCACCGGCCCGCGCGCAGGCGATGCCGTCGGCGACGATCGCCTCGACCGTATCGGGGATGCGGGGCTGGAGCTTGCGGCTCCACGCGCCGTTCAACGCCACCTCGATCCAGACCTTGTGCATCGCAGCCTCCTTGCCGGATTGCCCGGCGATAATAGGATGGCGGCGTGGAAAACGAGTACGACTTCGTCATCGTCGGCGGCGGTTCTGCAGGCGCTGTGCTGGCCGCCCGCCTCTCCGAAAACCCCAGGATCCGCGTCCTGCTGCTGGAGGCCGGCCGCGACTTCCGCACGGCGGAGACTCCCGAGCACATCCGCATCCCCAATCCGCTGCGGGCGATTGCGGACGACGACTACCGCTATCCCAAGCTGCTGGCGCGCCGCACCGAGCGGCAGGAGCCGAAGCTGCTGTGGAGGGGCCGCGCGATCGGCGGCAGCTCGACCATCAACGGCCAGATCGCGATCCGCGGCATCCCCGACGATTTCGAGGATTGGGCGCGCGAAGGCTGCACCGGCTGGGGCTGGACCGACGTGCTGCCGTACTTTCGCAAGCTCGAGAGCGACGGCGACTTCGGCGACAAACCCTATCACGGCAATCGCGGCCCGATCCCGGTCTATCGGGCGCCGGTCGAGCAATGGGGCCATGTCGACCGCGCCGTGATGAAGGCGGGCCTCGCGCTGGGCTATGGCTGGTGCGAGGACCACAACGCACCCGAAGGCACCGGCGTCTCGCCCTACGCCATCAACAGCCGCGCCGGCCTGCGCATCTCGACCAACGACGGTTATCTCGAGCCGGCGCGCGGACGCCCGAACCTGACCATCGTCGGCAACGCCATCGTCGACACGCTGTCGTTCGAAGGCAATCGCCCGCATGCCAACGGCGTGATCGTTCACGTCGGCAACGGCGAGGCCCGCAGCGTGCGGGCGCGGCGCGAGGTGCTGCTGTGCGCCGGCGCGATCCATTCGCCGGCGGTGCTGCAGCGCTCGGGCATCGGGCCGCGCACCTGGCTGGAGCCGCTCGGCATCGAGGTCGTGGCCGACCGGCCGGTCGGGCAGCACCTGCTCGACCATCCGATCCTGAGCGTGCTGCTCGACCTGCGTGACGGGGCGCAGGCCAGCACGCTCGCCCATCGCCACACCAACTGCTGCATCCGCTACGGCTCGGGCCTTGCCGGTGCGGGCGTCAACGACATGATCGTGATCGCGGGCAACCTGCGGCCCGCCGAGGACGGCGGCACGGCGCGTGCCCGCATCGCGGTGTCGGCCTTCCAGGCGCTGAGCGAGGGCACGGTGCGCATCACCGAGCGCGATCCGGCGATCGACCCGCAGGTCGACGAGCGCATGCTGTCGGACGACAGCGACCTGGTGCGCATGCGCGACGGCGTGCAGCGGTTGCGCGATCTCGGGAGGCATCCCGAGATCGCGGCCATCTCGACGCGGGTCGAGTACGGCGTGACCGGGCGATCGATCGAGGACGAGCTCAACGGCACGGCGCTCGACGACTGGATGTTCGCGGAATGCTCCGATGCGCAGCACGCCAGCGGCACCTGCCGCATGGGCGCGGCCGACGACCCGCGCTCGGTGGTCGATCCCGAGTGCCGGGTGATCGGCGTCACCGGCCTGCGGGTGATCGATGCCTCGGTGATGCCCACCGTGGTGCGCGCCAACACGCATTTCACCACGGTGATGATCGCCGAGAAGATGGCGGATCTGTTGAAGCGCTAGTCTTGCCGGACCGCCGGCCTCCGGCCCGCATCATGACTCATGAGCGGGCCGGCAAGAGAAGTCTACCCCCGCAGCACCTTGCCGGCCTTGGCTTCGGTCAGCTTGCCCTGTTCCCACGTCGGCGCGCCGTTGACGATGGTGTACTCGACGCCGCGCGACGGCATGACGATGCGCTTGGCGCCGCCCGGCAGGTCGTAGCGGCGCTCGCCGTGGTTCGACGAGCCGATGCTATCGGCATCGAAGATCGCGACGTCGGCCGGCGCGCCCTCGACCAGGCGGCCACGGTCCTTCAGGCCGAACAGGTCGGCCGGATCGGAGGTCAGCTTGCGCACGCCCTCCTCGAGCGTGATCGCCTCTTTCTCCCGAACCCACGTGCCGAGCAGGTAGGTCGGGTAGCCGGCGTCGCACAGCATGTCGACATGCGCGCCGCCGTCGCCCAGCGCCATCAGGATCGCCTTGTTGTTCAGCAGCTCGCGCATGCGGTCCTCGCGGGTGTTCCACGAGGCCATGGTCAGCTCGCACTGGAGATTGTCGGCCAGCACCAGGTCGAGGAAGGTGTCGACGCCGTCCTTGCCCTGCTTCTGGGCTATGTCGGCGATCGAATGGCCCTCCATCGCCTTCAGCGCCGGGTTCTTCACGGCATAGACGCCGATGCGGCCCCAGTTGCTGAAGCCGGTCGGGTTCTTGAGGTCGTGGCGGAACTGGTCGCGGAAGGTCTTGTCGGCATAGACCTTCTTCTGCGCCTCCTTGTCGGTATCGGCGAACACCCGCTTCCACGACGGGAAGGAGGCGAAGGAGAACGGGTTGTTCATGTCGACTTCGCGGGTCAGCGGCAGCGGCGAGGTCTGCGGCCGGGCGCCCTTGGCGATCATCGGCGCGGCGCGGCGCAGGGTGTCGCGCACCGCCTCGGGGATGTCGTCACGGTCGAACAGCGCGATGAAGGTGACCGGCCGGCCCGAGGCGTCGAGCAGGAAGTCGAGCAGCTCGCACTGGTCCTGTTCGAGCACGCCGACCTGGCGGGTCAGCGCGATCTCGATCGCGCCCTTGTTGCGCCGCTTGAGCTCGCCGGCATAGGCCTTCAGCTCCTCGCGGCTGGCGTTGCGGCAGGCCAGCGGCTTGGCCTCGTAGCCGATGTGCTGGTTGAGCGTGGTCGAGGAGAAGCCGAGCGCGCCCGCATCCATCGCCTCGCCGATCAGCGCGGCGATCTTCGCGGTCTCCGCGGGCGTCGCCGCGCGGTCCATCGAGGCCTCGCCCATCACGTAGTGGCGGAACGGCGTCAGCGGCGCGATGAACGCCAGGTTGAGCGACGGCTTGCGTGCCGCCGCGGCGTCCATGAATTGCGGGAAGGTTTCCCAGTCCCAGGTGATGCCCTTGTTCAGCACATCGAACGGGATGCCCTCGACGTTGACCAGATCCTTCATCGCGATCTCGCGCGTCTCGGGCTTGCACGGCGCGATGCCGACGCCGCAATTGCCCATCACCACGCTGGTGACGCCGTGCCACGACGACGGTGTCACCGCGCCGTCCCAGCAGATCTGCGCGTCGTAGTGGGTATGCGGATCTACGAAGCCCGGTGCCACGACCAGGCCGTGCGCATCGATGGTGCGCTTGGCGCCCTCGGTCACCTTGCCGATCTCGGCGACGTGGCCGTCATGGATGGCGACGTCGGCCTGGTACCGCTTTGCACCGGTTCCGTCGACCACGGTGCCGTTCTTGATCACGAGGTCGTAGCTCATCGTTTCCTCCCGAAGAAACCTGGCCAGCCGGATTAGAACTCCAGCAGGTTATCCCGCAAGAGCTTGTGGGCATAGGCCTTGCGAGTCAGTCCCCGACGCTGCAACTCAGGCACCAGCCCATCGCAGATCTCCATGACGTAGCGCCTGTCGAAATAGGTGTTGAAGATCAGGAACCCGTCGCCGCCCGTCTCCTGGACGATGTCCTGCATCCGGCTGGCGACGCTGTCGGGCGTGCCGACCACCTCGAAGCCCTGGCGGCGGCTGCCGGTGGCGAGCGAGCGCGGCGTCTTGCCGATCCAGTTGGCGAGCGAGGACTGGTGGCCGTTGGTGGTGAGGCCCTCGGGCAGCGGCTGGTCGAGATCGAACTGCGCGAAGTCGATGTTGGTCAGCCGCGACAGGCCCGACAGGTTGAGGTCGAGATGGCGGCCGTCCTCCTCGGCCAGCAGGCGGCGCCGCTCGCGCGCCGCCTCCTCGGTGACGTCGACGATCGGATAGGTGAGGTACAGCACCTTGATGCTGTCAGGATCGCGGCCGTAGCTGGCGGCGAGGCGGCGCACTTCCGCGCGGAACGCCTTCATCGCCTCGACGGTGATAGCGTTGGTGATGATGGTGTCGGCCCAGCGCGCGGCGAAGGCCTGGCCGCGCGGCGAGCCGCCGGCCTGGCAGATCGGCACGCGGCCCTGCGGCGAACGCGGCGCGTTCAACGGCCCGCGGACCTTGAAGTATTTGCCCTCGTGGTTGATCGCATGGACCTTGGCGCCGTCGGCGAAAAGGTGGTTCTCGCGGTCGAGCACGACGGCATCGGGCTCCCACGCTTCCCACAGCCGCGTCACCACATCGGTGAACTCGTCGGCGACGTCGTAGCGCTCGTTATGCGGTCGCTGCGCGTCGTGGCCGTAATTCTCGGCGGCGCCGTCGTTGCTGCTGGTCACGCAGTTCCAGCCGATCCGGCCCTCGGTCACATGGTCGAGCGTGTTGACCAGGCGGGCTAGCAGATAGGGCGGGTATTCGCTGGTCGAGAGTGTCGGCACCAGGCCGAGATGCTTCGTCACCGGGGCGAGGTAGGAGACCAGCACGGCAGGGTCGAGCTTGGGCGTGCTGGCGGCATACTTGAGATAGGTGTCGTGGCTGCCCTTGTAGGTGTAGGGCACCATCGAGGAATCCTCGATGATCATGTAGTCGAAGCCGCCGCGCTCCAGCCCCTTGGCGAGATCGATGAACAGGTCCGGCATCATCCAGCGCCTGAGGTCGCTGTCGCTGCCCGGCCAGGCTGAGCGCCAGGTCTTCGGGCCGTAGCCCTGCGACAGGAACCAGGCGAGATGGAAGTGGTCCTTCATCGCCGGCTTTAGAACTCCAGCAGGTTGTCGCGCAGGTGCCTGTGGGCGTAGGCCTTGCGGGTCAGGCCGCGGCGCTGCAGCTCGGGCACCAGCCCGTCGCAGATCTCGACCACGTAGCGGCGGTCGAAGTAGCTGTTGAAGATCAGGAAGCCGTCGCCGCCGACCTCCTCCATCAGCTCCTGCATCACGCCGGCGACATGGTCGGCGGTGCCGGTGAAGTCGATGCCGTCCTTGCGGGCGTAGGAGAGCACCAGGGTGCGCGGCGTCTTGCCGATCCACTTGGCGAGCGCCGACTGATGGCCGTTGGTGGTGAGATGCGCCGGCAGCGGCTCGTCGAGATCGAACCGATCGAAATCGATGCCGGTCAGCCGCGACATGCTGGAGAGCGCCATGTCGATATGCTCCTCGGCGGCGGCCGCCTCGCGGCGCTGGCGCTCGCGCGCGGCCGCCATCGTGGTGTCGATGATGGGATGGGCGAGGAACAGCACCTTGATGTCGTCGGGATTGCGGCCGAGCGCCGTGGCGCGTTTGCGGATGCCGTCGCGATAGGCCTTCATGCTCGCCGCACTGCCGCCGCCTTCGGTGATGATCGTGTCGGCCCAGCGCGATGCAAACTCCAGGCCGCGCGGCGAGCCGCCGGCCTGGCAGATCGGCACGCGCCCCTGCGGCGAGCGCGGCGCGTTGAGCGGCCCGCGCACCTTGAAGTACTTGCCGGCGTGATTCACCGGATGGACCTTGCTGCCGTCGGCGAAGACGTGATTCTCGCGGTCGAGCACGACGGCATCGGGCTCCCAGGCCTCCCACAGTCGGGTCACCAGGTCGGCGAACTCGTCGGCCACGTCGTAGCGCTCGTCGTGCGGGCGGTGCATGTCGTGGCCGTAGTTCTGCGCCGCGCCGTCGTTGCTGCCGGTGACACAATTCCAGCCGATCCGGCCTTCGGTCGTGTGGTCGAGGGTGTTGACCAGCCGCGCCAATAGATAGGGCGGGTACTCGCTGACCGAGAGCGTCGGCACCAGGCCGAGATGCTTCGTCGCCTGCGCGAGGTAGGGCACCAGGACGGCGGGATCGAGCTTGGGCGCCGAGGCGGCATACTTCAGATAGGTGTCGTGCGATCCCTTGTAGGTGTAGGGAACGTTCGATGAATCTTCGATGATCATGTAGTCGAAGCACGCCCGTTCCATGCCCTGTGCGAGGTCGATGAACAGGTCGGGCATCATCCAGCGCGCGACGTCGGCGCCCGGGAAGTCGGAGCGCCAGCTCTTGGGGCCGTAGCCCTGCGACAGGAACCACGCCAGATGAAAGGGCTTCTTGCTCATGGCGCGAGCGTAGAGCCTTTTTGCCGCTTCGACGGAACTATTTGGCCGTTCGCGACTTTCTATCAGGATGGAGCGGCAGCCTGAGATTTCGGGGGCGATCCGTGCTGCCAGCGCGGCCCTCTACTACCTGCCCGGCGCGCTTGCCGGCCAAATCACCGCGTGGCCTGCGCATTTGCAACGCGCCCGGCGGCTGGGCTTCCGCCAGATTTGCACCGCACCCTTCACCCGACCCGGACAGCGCGGCGACCTCTTTCTTGCCGGCGACCTTGACCGGCCCGACCCGCGGCTCGGCACTTATGACACCACCGAAGCGGCCCTCGCGGCTGCGGCAACGGCGGCGAAGCGGGCCGGCCTCGAGCTGTTGGTCGACGTCGTCCTCGATCGCGTCGCCGTCGATGCGGCGGATCGCACGGGCTATGAGCCGCCGGTCGGCCCCGCCGCCCTCGATCCTCGCCGGCCCAGCGCCGACATCGACGCCGCCTTCGCCCGGTTCGACCGCGCCGACCTGCTCGAGCGGTGGTCGAACCGCCTCGGCGCCTGGAAGAAGGAAGGCGTCGCCGGCTTTCGCGTGCTCGGCCTGGAGCATGTACCGCCGGAGTTCCTGCGCGGGCTGATCGCGGCCGTCGGCGGCCGCTTCTACGGCTGGACGCCGGGCCTGGACTGGTCGCGGCTCGCGCCGCTCGCGGGCCTCGGCCTCGACGGCGTGTTCGCCTCGACGCCGTGGTGGGATCGCCGCGCGCCCTGGTACATCGAGGAGCACGAGCTGCTGCGCCGCATCGCACCGATCATCGCCCCGGTCGAGGCGCCGTTCGGCCCGCGGCTGGCGCAGCGGGTACAGGGCGAGGCACGACGCCGGCTCTACGAGCAGGAGCTGAAGCTCGCCGCCGCGACGTCCGATGGCCTGCTGGTGCCGATGGGCTTCGAGTTCATGGCCGACCATCCGCTCGATTCACGCTTCCCGTCGGCGCTGCCGAAGATGGACGGCGAGCCACCGCTCGCCGAGGCGATCGCGTCAGCGATCGCGCTGACCGGCGGCGGCAAGATGCGCAGCCTGACCGGGGCCGGCCACAAGGTGACCGCGCTCGAGATGAGCGGGCGCGACCGGCTGGTGCTGATCAACACCGACCTCGCCAACGACCGGCCGTCGCCGATCGCGCTCAAGCCCGACGAGACGCTGTTGAAGGCGGGCGAAGTCAGGATCGTCGCCCATCCGCCGCTGCGTCCCGTCATGGCCGGCGCGGCGCCCAAGGCGGCGGTGCTGGATGCCGCGATGGCGCCGCGGACGATCATCGAGAACATCGCGCCGCAGGTCGCGGGCGGGCCGTTCGCCGCCAAGCGCATCGCCGGCCAGAGCGTCACGGTGGAAGCCGACGCCTATGCCGACGGCCACGACGTGCTGTCGGTCGAGCTCCTGTGGAAGGCAGCCGACGAGCCGGACTGGCAGCGCACGCCGATGGCGGCGTTGGGCAATGCCCGCTGGCAGGGGCGGTTCACGCCGTTCCGGGTCGGCCGCTACCTCTACACGGTCGAGGCCTGGATCGACGAGTACGCCACGCTCTGCCGCGCCATCCGGCTGAAGCAGGACGCCGGCGTCGACATCGCCGTCGAGCTGGAAGAAGTCCGGCTGGCGCTCGAAACCGCGATCTCGCGCAAGTCCTGCACCCGCAGCGGCCTGTCGGACGTGCTCGCGACCCTGCGCAAGGGCGATATCGCGGAGAGCGTGCAGGCGCTGATCTCGCCCGAGACCCGCAGGGTCATCGCCGATTCGGGCGAGCGGCCTTTCCTTGCCCGGCATGAGCCGCTGACGCTCGAGGTCGAGCGCCAGGCGGCGGGCTTCGCCGCCTGGTACGAGCTCTTCCCGCGCTCGCTGACCGACGATCCCAGGCGCCACGGCACCCTCGCCGACGTGATCGCCCACCTGCCGCGCGTGCGCGACATGGGCTTCGACGTCCTCTACTTCCCGCCGGTCCATCCGATCGGCACCACGGCGCGCAAGGGCAAGAACAACACGCTGACCCCCGCACCCGACGACGTCGGCAGCCCCTACGCCATCGGTAGCCCCGACGGCGGCCACGACGCACTGCATCGGCAGCTCGGAACCTTCGAGGACTTCAAGCGGCTGGTCGTGGCGGCGCGCGAGCACGGGCTGGAGCTGGCGATCGACTTCGCCATCCAGTGCTCGCCCGACCATCCGTGGCTCAGGCAGCATCCCGACTGGTTCAAGCACCGGCCTGACGGCACGATCAAATACGCCGAGAACCCGCCCAAAAAGTACGAGGACATCGTCAACGTCGATTTCTATGCCGGCGGCGCCATCCCGAGCCTGTGGGAGGCGCTGCGCGACGTGGTGCTGTTCTGGGCCGATCACGGCGTGAAGATCTTCCGCGTCGACAATCCGCACACCAAGCCGCTGCCGTTCTGGCAGTGGATGATCGCCGACGTGCGCGGACGCCACCCCGACGCGATGTTCCTGTCGGAGGCCTTCACCCATCCGAAGATGATGTACCGGCTGGCCAAGGTCGGCTTCTCGCAGAGCTACACGTACTTCACCTGGCGCAACACCAGGCAGGAGCTCGAGGAGTACCTGACCGAGCTGACGACGACCGCGCCGGCCGAGTTCTTCCGGCCGAACTTCTTCGTCAACACGCCGGACATCAATCCGATCTTCCTGCAGAGCTCGGGCCGCCCGGGCTTCCTGATCCGCGCCGTGCTGGCCGCGACCCTGTCCGGCCTGTGGGGCGTCTATTCCGGCTTCGAATTGTGCGAGGGCGCGCCGCTGCCGGGCCGCGAGGAGTATCTCGATTCGGAGAAGTACGAGATCCGCATCAGGGACTTCGACGCGCCGGGCAACATCGTCGGCGAGATCACCCGGCTCAACCGCATCCGCAAGGCACATCCGGCGCTGCACAGCCATCTCGGCGTGCGCTTCTACAATTCGAGCAACGACCAGGTGATGGCCTACGGCAAAGCGCTGCCCAGCCACGAGGACATGGTCTTCGCCGTCGTCAGCTTCGACCCGCACAACGTCCAGGAGACCAGCTTCGAGATCCCGCTGTGGGAATGGAAGCTGCCCGACAGCGCCTCGCTCGCCGCCGAGGACCTGATGACCGGCCGCCGCTTCACCCTGCACGGCAAGCGGCAATGGCTGCGGCTCGATCCTGCACGGTCGCCGTTCGTGCTGTGGCGGCTGTCGCCCGAGGAAACCGCATGAACGCGCCGTCCCCCGAACTCGCCCGCGCGCTGGCCGCCGACCAGCTCTGGTACAAGGATGCGATCATCTACCAACTTCATGTGAAGTCGTTCTTCGATGCCAACAACGACGGCATCGGCGATTTCCCCGGCCTGCTTTCCAAGCTCGACTACGTCGCCGATCTCGGCGTCAACGTGATCTGGCTGCTGCCCTTCTATCCCTCGCCGCGGCGCGACGACGGCTACGACATCGCCGAATACACCGGCGTCCATCCCGAGTACGGCCATCTCGGCGACGTCAGGAGGTTCATCGCCGCCGCGCACAAGCGCGGCATCCGCGTGATCACCGAGCTGGTGATCAATCACACCTCCGACCAGCATCCGTGGTTCCAGCGCGCCCGCAAGGCAAAGCCGGGCTCGGTCGCGCGCAACTTCTACGTCTGGTCCGACACCGACCAGAAGTACGCCGAGACGCGCATCATCTTCATCGATACCGAGCGCTCCAACTGGACGTGGGACCCCGAAGCCAAGGCCTATTACTGGCATCGCTTCTACGCGCATCAGCCCGATCTCAACTTCGACAACCCGAAGGTGCTCGAGGCGGTGCTCGACATCATGCGCTTCTGGCTCGACCTCGGCGTCGACGGGCTCAGGCTCGACGCGGTGCCCTACCTGGTCGAGCGCGAGGGCACCAACAACGAGAACCTGCCCGAGACGCACGAGGTCCTGAAGAAGATCCGCGCCGAGCTCGATCGCTCCTATTCCGACCGCCTGCTGCTGGCCGAGGCCAACCAGTGGCCGGAAGACACCAAGGACTACTTCGGCGACGGCAACGAATGCCACATGGCGTTTCATTTCCCGCTGATGCCGCGCATGTACATGGCGCTGGCGCGCGAGGACCGCTTCCCGATCACCGACATCATGCGCCAGACGCCGCAGATCCCCGACAACTGCCAGTGGGCGATCTTCCTGCGCAATCACGACGAGCTTACGCTCGAGATGGTGACCGATTCCGAACGCGACTACCTCTGGCAGACCTACGCCACCGACCGCCGCGCCCGCATCAATCTCGGCATCCGGCGCCGCCTCGCCCCACTGCTCGAGCGCGATCGCCGCCGCATCGAGCTGATGAACTGCCTGCTGCTCTCGATGCCCGGCACGCCGGTGATCTACTACGGCGACGAGATCGGCATGGGCGACAACATCCGGCTCGGCGACCGGGACGGCGTGCGCACGCCGATGCAATGGTCGCCCGACCGCAACGGCGGCTTCTCGCGCGCCGACTGGAACGCGCTGGCGCTGCCGACCATCCAGGACCCGCTCTACGGCTACGAGACGGTGAACGTCGAGGCGCAGTCGCGCGATCCCTACTCGTTGCTGCACTGGATGCGCCGCATGCTGACGGTGCGCCGCAGTCACGTTGCCTTCGGCCGCGGCACGCTCCGCTTCCTCTATCCGAAGAACCGCAAGGTGCTGGCCTATCTGCGCGAGTACCAGGAGGAGACCATCCTCTGCGTCGCCAACGTCTCGCGCACGCCGCAGGCGGTCGAGCTCGACCTCTCCGAGTTCAGCGGCCGGGTGCCGATCGAGCTGAACGGCGGCTCGGTGTTCCCGCCGGTCGGCCAGCTCACCTACCTGCTGACCCTGCCGCCCTACGGCTTCTACTGGTTCGTGCTGGCCCAGGAAAGCGAGGCGCCGTCCTGGCATACGCCGGCGCCCGAGCCGCTGCCCGACTACGTCACGCTGGTGCTGCGCGACGGCCTGGGCGCCGGTCTCCGCCATCCGGAGGCCGCCAGCCTGCTCGAGCGCGACGCCCTGCCGGCCTATGTCCCCAAGCGGCGCTGGTTCTCGGCCAAGGACCAGAAGATCGACTCGGTGCACATCGCCTATACGGCGCCGATACCCGGCGGCGACCGCGAGCTGCTGCTGGCCGAGATCGAGACCAGGATCGACGGCGCCATCCAGCGCTGGCAGATGCCGCTCACGGTGTTCTGGGACGAGGAGCCTACCGCGCCGCTGCCCAACCAGCTCGCGCTGTCGCGGGTGCGCCGCGGCCGGCGGGTCGGGCTCGTCACCGACGCCTTCGCGCTGCCGTCCTTTGCCCTGCAGATGCTGAGGGCGATGGCCGCGCGGTGGGAAATCGAGACCGCCGAGGGCCGCATCGTCTTCCAGCCGATGCCCGGCAACGACGAGGTCCTGACCCCGAAGCCCGACGCCACGGTGAGCTGGCTGAGCGCCGAGCAGTCCAACAGCTCGCTGATCGTCGACGATCAGGTGATGCTCAAGATCTTCCGTCGCGTCACGTCCGGCGAGCATCCCGAGGCGGAGATGGGCCGCTACCTGACGGCACACGGCTACGCCAATTCGTCGACCCTGCTGGGCGAGGTGATGCGCATCGACAAGGACGGCGAGCGCCATTCGCTGGCGGTCGCCCAGGCCTTCATCCGCAACCAGGGCGACGGCTGGGTCTGGACCTTGAACATGTTCAAGCGCGCGGTCGACGACCTCGCCACGCACGAGGCCGCGGTCGACGCGCGCGCCGACAATGTCGAGGACTACCAGACCTTCACCGCGACCATCGGCCGCCAGCTCGCCGCCATGCACGTGGTGCTGGCGCGCGACACCGACGACGAGGCCTTCAAGCCCGGCATCGCCGCCGGCGACGACGTGAAGCGCTGGATCGAACGAGCGCGCAAGCTCGTCGACAAGGCGTTCGACATCATTGCCACCCGCAAGGCCGGCGAGAACGAGTCGGACGACACCGCGATCGCCGCGCTGACCCAGAACAAGGACGCGCTGATCGGCGCGCTGCACAGCCTCGCCGAAACGGGCGTTGGCGGCCTGATCACCCGCGTCCACGGCGACTTCCATCTCGGCCAGGTGCTGGTGGCGAGCGGCGACGCCTACATCATCGACTTCGAGGGCGAGCCCGGCCGGCCGCTCGCCGAGCGCCGCGCCAAGATGAGCCCGATGGTCGACGTGGCAGGCCTGATGCGCTCGCTCGACTATGCGGTGGCGACCACGCTCGATCCCAAGACGCCGACCTCGGCGCCGCTGCCCGAGGCGACGCGCGCCAAGTTCGTCAAGCGCCTGCGCGACGGCGCGCAGGAGGCCTTCCTCGACGCCTATCGCGCCGGCGCGAACGGCCTGCCCGGCCTCGACAACATGGACCTGCTGAATTTCTTCATGCTCGAGAAGGCGGCCTACGAGCTGGTCTACGAGGCGGCCAACCGGCCGGCCTGGCTCACCATCCCCTTGCACGGCCTGCATCGCCTGATGGGCCGCATCCTGGGCGAAGAGACGCGGAGTGCCGGCTGATGGCCGCGGCGATCTCGACCCTGGCCTCGCCCGAAGCCGAGGCATTGGCGCACGGCCGCCACGGCGATCCCTTCAAGCTGCTGGGCCCACGCGATAGCTCGTCGGGCCGGGCGATCCGCGCCTTCCTGCCGGGCGCGCAGGGCGTCGAGGTCCTGCGGCGCAGCGACCGCAAAGGGATCGGCCGGCTCGAGGGCACCGCGCCCGACGGCTTCTTCGAAGGCCGCGTGACCGATCGCGCGCCCTACCTGCTGCGAATCAAGTGGCCCGGCGCCGTGCAGGAGACCGAGGACCCGTACTCCTTCGACCCCTTGCTGGGCGACGTCGACCTCCATCTCTTCAACGAGGGCCGCCACTTCGAGATGGCGCGCGTGCTCGGCGCCAACGCCATGACCTTCCAGGGCGTGCCGGGCGTCGGCTTCTCGGTCTGGGCGCCCAATGCCACGCGCGTCGCCGTGGTCGGCGACTTCAATGCCTGGGATTCGCGGCGCCATCCGATGCGGCTGCGCTATCCCTCTGGCGTGTGGGAGCTGTTCGTGCCGCGGGTGGCGCCCGGCGCCCGCTACAAGTTCGACGTCGTCGGCGCCGGCGGCGTGCCGCAGCCGCAGAAGGCCGATCCGCTCGCCAAGCAGGCCGAGCCGCCGCCCGCGACCGCGTCGGTCGTCGCCTCGCCCGAGCCGTTCGACTGGAACGACGCGGACTGGATGGCCAAGCGCGCGCAACGCCAGATGCGCGACGCGCCGATCTCGATCTACGAGGTCCATGCGGGCTCGTGGATGCGCGCCAGCCAGACCTGGGACGACATGGCCGACCGGCTGATCCCCTACGCCGTCGACATGGGCTTCACCCATCTCGAGCTGCTGCCGATCACCGAGCATCCGTTCGGCGGCTCGTGGGGCTATCAGCCGCTCGGCCTGTTCGCGCCGACCGGCCGCTACGGTTCGCCCGAGGGCTTCGCCCGCTTCGTCGACCGCGCCCACACCGCGGGCCTCGGCGTCCTCCTCGATTGGGTGCCGGCGCATTTCCCGACCGACGCCCATGGTCTCGCCCGCTTCGACGGCACGGCGCTGTACGAGCATCTCGATCCGCGCGAAGGCTTCCATCGCGACTGGAACACCTTCATCTACAATTTCGGCCGCCGCGAGGTGCAGGGCTTCCTGATCGCGAGCGCGCTGCACTGGCTGGAGCACTTCCACGTCGACGGCCTGCGCGTCGATGCCGTGGCCTCGATGCTCTACCGCGACTACAGCCGCGGCAGCGACTGGATCCCCAACGTCTATGGCGGCCGCGAGCATCTCGAGGCCATCGACTTCCTGCGCCATCTCAACGCCGTGGTGCAGGAGCGCTGCGCCGGCGCGGTGGTAATTGCCGAGGAATCGACCGCCTGGCCCGGCGTCACCCAGCCGGTCTCCGAGCTCGGCCTCGGCTTCGCCTTCAAGTGGAACATGGGCTGGATGCACGACACGCTGCATTACATGGAGCGCGATTCGATCTATCGCCAATACCACCATGACGGCCTGACCTTCGGCCTGATCTACGCCTTCTCCGAGCGCTTCATCCTGCCGCTCAGCCATGACGAGGTCGTGCACGGCAAGGGCTCGCTGCTCACTCGCATGCCCGGCGACCGCTGGCAGAAGTTCGCCAACCTGCGCGCCTATTTCGGCTTCATGTGGACCCATCCCGGCAAGAAGCTGCTGTTCATGGGCGGCGAGATCGCCCAGGAGCGCGAATGGAACCACGACGGCGAGATCGACTGGCTCCTGCTCGACGACCCCAACCATGCCGGCATCCAGCGCCTGGTGCGCGACCTCAACGGCCTCTATCGCCGCGAACCTGCCCTGCATCGCCGCGACGCGTCGGGCGAGGGCTTCCGCTGGATCATCGGCGACGATCGCGCCAACTCGGTCTTCGCCTTCCTGCGCTCCGGTGACTCCGGCGATTCGCCGGTTCTGGTGGTCTGCAACATGACCCCGGCGCCGCGCCATCACTATCGCATCGGCGTGCCGCGCGAGGGCCGCTGGCGCGAGATCGCCAACACCGATTCGCGCTTCTACGGGGGCAGCGACATGGGCAACGACGGCGGCGTGTCGACCTCGTCCGAGCCGGCGCACGGCGAGCTGCAGTCGCTCGACCTCACCCTGCCGCCGCTTGCCACCATCGTGCTGCGAGCCGAAGGCTAAGCGTGGCGTTCTCCCCCGATAAGCTGCTGCCGGGCAGTCCCTCTCCGCTCGGCGCGACCTGGGACGGCCTGGGCATCAACTTCGCCGTCTTCTCGGCCAACGCCCATCGCGTCGATCTCTGCCTGTTCGATCCGGCGGGCCGCCGCGAGGTCACGCGTCTTACCCTGCCCGAATGCACCGACGAGGTCTGGCACGGCTACCTACCTGACGCGCGGCCCGGTGTGATTTACGGCTTCCGCGCGCACGGCCCCTACGAACCGCAGCGTGGCCATCGCTTCAACTCGCACAAGCTGCTGCTCGACCCTTACGCCCGCCGCATCGTCGGCGAGTACCGGACCTCCGACGCGATGTTCGGCTATCGCGTGAACTCGCCGCGCGGCGACCTCTCGCTCGACCGCCGCGACAGCGCCCCCGGTGTCGCCAAGGGCATCGTGGTGTCCGACGACTTCAACTGGGGCGACGACCGGCCGCCCAACGTGCCGTGGTCCGACACGGTGATCTACGAGGCGCATCTCAAGGGGCTGACCGAGCTTCGGCAGGACCTGCGACCGCGCGAGCGCGGCACCTTCGCCGCCCTGGCCGATCCCGCCACCATCGACCATCTGCGGCGGCTCGGCATCACCTCGGTCGAGCTGATGCCGATCCATGCCTTCCTGCAGGACCGCCATCTGCTGGTGAAGGAGCTGCGGAACTACTGGGGCTACAACACCCTCAGCTTCTTCTCGATCGAGCCGCGCTACCTCTCCGACGGCACCGTCGACGACATGCGCATCGCCGTGCGCCGCCTGCATGCGGCGGGTCTCGAGGTCCTGCTCGACGTCGTCTACAACCACACCGCCGAGGGCAACGAGTTCGGGCCGACGCTCTCCTTCCGCGGGCTCGACAATGCCAGCTACTACCGGCTGGTCCCCGACAATCCGCGCCACTACATCAACGACACCGGCACCGGCAACACGGTGAACCTCTCCCATCCGCGCGTGCTGCAGATGGTGATGGATTCGCTGCGCTACTGGGTGACCTCGTTCCATGTCGACGGCTTCCGCTTCGATCTCGGCACCATCCTCGGCCGCGAGGGCCCGGGCTTCGATCCCGGCTCGGGCTTCTTCGATGCCGTCCGCCAGGACCCGGTGCTGTCGAAGGTCAAGCTGATCTCCGAGCCGTGGGATCTCGGACCGGGCGGCTACCAGCTCGGCAACCATCCGCCGGGATGGGCCGAATGGAACGACCGCTTCCGCGATGGCGTGCGCCGCTACTGGCGCGGCGACGAGGGCCAGCGCTCCGACTTCGCGGCACGGTTGGCGGGCTCCAGCGATCTTTTCGAGCGCCGCCGCCGTCGGCCGTGGGCCTCGGTCAACTTCGTCGCCAGCCACGACGGCTTCACCCTGCGCGACGTCGTGAGCTACGCCGAGCGCCACAACGAGGCCAACGGCGAGAACAACAAGGACGGCCATTCGGAAAATCTCTCCGCGAACTGGGGCGCCGAGGGCCCGACCGACGATCCGGCGATCAATGACACGCGCTTCCGCCTGCAATGCGCGATGATCGCAACGGTGTTCCTCGCCCAGGGCACGCCGATGCTGCTGGCCGGCGATGAGCTCGGCCGCACCCAGAACGGCAACAACAACGCCTATGCCCAGGACAACGAGAGCTCGTGGATCGACTGGCGCCTGGCCGACAGCGAGCAGGGCCGCCTGCTCACCGACTTCACCGCGCGGGTGATCGCGCTGCGCCACCGCCATCCGGTGCTGCGCTGCGCCAACTTCCTGCACGGCAAGGACAAGCCGGCGCCGGACGTGCTCGACATCGCCTGGTTCGACGAGCATGGCCAGGGGCTGTCGCCCGACGCGTGGAACAACCCGCAGGAGCGCACCCTGGTGCTGCGCCGCGCCGTGACAGAGGCCGACGGCCGTGTGCCGATCCTCACCTGCCTGTTCAATCCGATGCCGGACGACCGCACCTTCAAGTTGCCGCCGCCCCGATTGCCGACGCGCCTGCTGCTCGACAGCACCGATCCCGCCGGGGCCGAGCGCGACATCGACGGCGAAACCGTCGCGGTCAAGTCGCGCAGCGTGGTGCTGGTCCGCAGCGTTTATCGCAAATGAGATTCGGTGCCACGGTTCTCGCCAACGATCGCACGCGCTTCCGGCTGTGGGCGCCGGGCGTGACGGCGGTCGGCCTCGAGATCGACGGCCGACCGGCGCAGCCGATGACACCGCAGCCCGGCGGCTGGTTCGAAACCGAAGCGCGCTGCGGTGCCGGTGCCGCCTACCGATATCGACTGCCGTCCGGCCAGGCCGTTCCCGACCCGGCTTCGCGCGCCCAGGCGGACGACGTTCATGGCCCGAGCCTGGTCGTCGATCCCGAGGCCTATCGCTGGCGTCATCCCGACTGGAAGGGCCGGCCGTGGCCCGAGACGGTGCTCTACGAGCTGCACCCGGGCACCTGTGGCGGCTTCGCCGGCATCCAGGCCGATCTCGGCCGGCTCAGCGATCTCGGTATCACCGCGGTCGAGCTGATGCCGGTCAGCGACTTCCCCGGCGCGCGCAACTGGGGCTACGACGGCGTGCTGCCGTTCGCGCCCGACCGCGCCTACGGCACGCCCGACGAGCTGCGCGCCCTGGTCGATGCCGCGCACGGGCTGGGGCTGATGATGTTCCTCGACGTCGTCTACAACCATTTCGGGCCGGACGGGAACTATCTCGGCCTCTACGCCCCGCCGTTCTTCCGCCGTGATCTCCACACGCCGTGGGGCGTGGCGATCGATTTCCGCCAGCCGCCGGTGCGCCGCTTCTTCATCGAGAACGCGCTCTACTGGCTTCGTGAATACCGCTTCGACGGGCTGCGCTTCGACGCGGTGCACGCCATCGAGGACCGGACCTTCCTCGACGAGATGGCCGCCGAGATCCGCGCCACCATCGCCGACCGCCAGGTCCATCTGGTGCTCGAGCACGACGGCAACGAGGCCGGCCCTCTGCGCCACGGCTTCGACGCGCAGTGGAACGACGATGCCCATCACGTCCTGCATGTGCTGCTGACCGGCGAGCGTAACGGCTACTACGGCGACTATGCCGAGACGCCGGCCAAGCAGCTCGCGCGCTGCCTCGCCGAGGGCTTCGCCTTCCAGGGCGATCCGTCGCCCTACCGCAAGGGCGCGCCGCGCGGCACGCCGAGCGCCGATCTGGCCCCGACCGCCTTCGTGCTGTTCCTGCAGAACCACGATCAGGTCGGCAACCGGCCGTCCGGCGACCGGCTGACGACGCTCGCCCATCCCGAGGCGCTCAAGGCCGCGGTCACCCTGCAGCTTCTCGCGCCCAACATCCCGCTGCTGTTCATGGGCGAGGAGCGGATGAGCCGCGCGCCGTTCCAGTTCTTCACCGATTTCCGCGGCGAGCTGGCGACCGCGGTGCGCGAGGGCCGGCGGCGCGAGTTCGCGGCCTTCGGCGGCTTCGGCGGTACCGACATTCCCGATCCCAACGCCCAAGAGACGTTCGAGCGCAGCCGCGTGCCGCCGACCGGCGACGACAGCTTCCATCGCTCGCTGCTCAGGCTGCGCCACAAGACGATCGTGCCGCGCCTCGCCGGCACCAAGACCCTCTCGGCCAAAGCGATCGGCGAGGCCGCCGTTACCGCGCGCTGGCGGCTGGGCGACGGCGCAGTACTGGCGCTGGCCGCAAACTTCGCCGAGCACCCCTGCACCCTCGATCCGCCAACTGACCGCTGCCTGTTCGCCAGCCGCGACGGCGCGCTCAACGGCACACGGCTCGGCGGCCGCAGCACGGTCGCGTTCCTCGCCTCATGAACGACGAGGCGATCCTCGAGCGCGCGCGCCGGGCGGGCATCGCCGTCGACTGGATCGACGCCAACGGCTGGCCGCAACGCGTGTCGATCGCCTCGCTCGTTCGCCTCCTCGACTCGCTCGCCGGCGCGCCGCCGCCGGTGCCGCGCTTGGTGACGGCGACGGCCGGCGAGCCTGTTCATCTTCCCGAGATCGACGATGCCGCCGGCGAGCTGCAGCTCGAAGACGGCTCGACCCGACCCGTCGCGATACGGGCCCAGCGCCTGGCGCCGATCGACACGCCCGGCTATCACACGCTGCGCTTCGGCGGGCGCGAGCTTGGCGTCGCGGTCGCGCCGAAGCGCTGCTTCACCATCGCCGACTTCGCCCCGGGCGAGCGGCTGTGGGGCCTCGCGGTGCAGATCTATTCGCTGAAGCGCGCCGGCGACCTCGGCATCGGCGACACGACAGGCCTTTCGATGCTGGCCAAGGCGGCCGCCGGCTGCGGCGCCGATGCCCTGGCACTCAGCCCCGCGCACAGCCTGTTCCCCGACGACCTCGCGCGCATCGCGCCCTATTCGCCGTCGAGTCGGCTCTTCCTCAATCCCCTGCTGATCGATCCGGCGGCGGTGCTCGGCGAGCAAGCCATCGAGAACGCCGCCGACTCAGGCCTGATCGATTGGCCGACGGCATCGGCGAACAAATACGCCCTCCTGCGCCGGCTGTACGACGGCTTCCGCACCGAGCATCCGCCGCTCGCCGCTTCGTTCGAGGCCTTCATGAAGGCCGGAGGCGCGAGCCTCGACGGCCATGCCCGCTTCGAGGCGCGCAACGGCGATCTCGGCTACTACGCCTTCCTGCAATGGCTGGCCGATCGAGCTTTCGCCCGGGCGCAGCGGGCCGCCAAGGAGGCCGGCATGCGCATCGGCCTGATCGCCGATCTCGCGATCGGCCTCGATCCCGGCGGCGCGCAGGTCGGCGCTGCGCCGGCTGAGTTCCTGAGCGGCCTCAGCATCGGCGCACCGCCCGACGCCTTCAATCCCAACGGCCAGGATTGGGGCCTCACCTCGTTCTCGCCGCAGGCCTTGGTCGCCGATGGCTTCGCGCCCTTCATCGCCACCCTGCGCGCCAACATGCGGCATGCAGGCGGCGTGCGGATCGACCATGCGATGGGGCTGACGCGGCTGTGGCTGGTGCCGAGCGGCGGCTCGCCCCGGGACGGCGCCTATCTCTCCTACCCGGTCGACGACCTGATGCGGCTGCTGGCGCTGGAATCGCACCGCCACCGCGCCATCGTGATCGGCGAGGACCTCGGCACTGTGCCGTCCGACTTCCGTGCCCGCTGCCGCGCCGCCGGAGTAGCCGGTATGGACGTGCTGTGGTTCCAGCGCCACGGCGAGCGCTTCCTGCGGCCCGACGAATGGCGCGACGACGCCGTGGCCATGACCACCACACACGACCTGCCGACGGTCGCCGGCTGGTGGCGCGGCGCCGATCTCGAGCTGCGCCGTGGGCTTGGCACCGTCACCGAGCACGAGATCGCGCAGCGGCCGCAGGAGCGCCATCTGCTGTGGCAGGCCTTCGCCGAAGCCGGCGTCGCGCCAGGTCCGATGCCGGAGAGCTGGGACAGCGATCCCGTGGTCGATGCCGCCGTAGGCTTCGTCGCCCGCGCGCCGGGGCCGCTGACGATCGTGCCGCTCGAGGACATCATGGGCATCGCCGAGCAGCCCAACCTGCCGGGCACGATCGACGAGCATCCCAACTGGCGCCGCCGCTTCGCCCTGCCTGCCGACCAGCTCCTTCAGCAACCCGCGGCCGCGCGACGCGCGCGCCGGCTGAACGAGCGTCGCTCGTGACGCCGCACGCCACGCTCAGGCTGCAGTTCCACAAGGGCTTCACCTTCGCCGACGCCGAGGCGCTGGTGCCCTATTTCGCCGCGCTGGGGATCAGCCACGTCTACGCCTCGCCGATCACCTGCGCGCGGCCGGCGCGATGCACGGCATTGCAGCATCTTTGGCGGCGCTGGCCTGTGGCACTTTTGTCCACACGGCGGCCGTGAACGCCATTTCCCAAACGAGATTTGCCCCGTAGATAGAAGGTTCTCGCGGCGGCGTGGAACGCAGACACGCAGCTCGACGCACGGGAGCCGAGGGGAGGAATAAGAAACACCCAGAGCGGAAATCCGTTGGCTAGCGGTCATGACCTCACGGTGCGTAGGTAGCCCAAACATGACCAGCCGGAGTGGCGCCCGGCCCGCGAGTAAACTCTGCAAAGCCTGAGAGAGTCCGATGCTGGTGCTGCATCATGCCTGGAGATCGAGCGCGTCGCGGCGGGTGCGCCTCTGCCTCGCCGAGAAGGGGCTCGAGGTCCAGAGCCGCCTCGTCGACATGATGGCGATGGAACACCATTCGCCCGAGTACCTGAAGATCAACCCGCTGGGCGTGATCCCGACCCTGATCCTCGACGACGGCCGGTCGCTCTACGAGAGCGGCACGATCTGCGAGTATCTCGACGACACCTATCCCGATCCGCCGCTGCGGCCCGCCGACGCTTACGGGCGCGCGGTGATGCGTAACTGGATCCGCTATGCCGACGAGCGCATCGGCAACCTGATCATCTTCAACTGGGTCCATTCGCTGGCCAAGGTCGCCGCGACGTGGACCGACGCGGAGCTGGCCGAGAAGCTCAAGAGCGTGCCGAGCAGGGAGCGGCAGGAGGCGTGGACCCGCGCCGCCCGCAAGCCCTACACCGACGAGGAGCGCGCGACGGCGCGGGGCAAGCTGGTCGGCATGCTCGACAAGATGGAAGAGACCATGCGCCAGACGACGTGGCTGGCCGGCAATGCCTTGTCGATCGCCGACATCGCCGTGGTGCCGTTCATCAAGCGCATCGACGAGGAGATCGCGCCCGACGAGATGACGCCTGCGCGCCATCCCCGGGTCGCCGAGTGGTGGGCCAGGGTCCAGGCACGCCCGGCCTTCGCCAAGGCGCGCATCGAAAGCTTCTTCGACGAAGTGGCGAAGGCTCAGTCCTGAGGCGTCCGGCCGGGATTGCGGCGGACTCCCGGACACCTCCGATGCCGATTCCATAAGGGTTTTAGGCGAGAATCCGGGAATCCGGCCCCACCCCCCAGGGCGGACACTGGCGGACGCCCCGGACGCGGCGGACGAGAGACTGCAAATTGTCCCGCGCCGCCGCCTCTCGCGTCAGCTCTTGACGATGAACGGCTTGGCCGCCGTGTCGTAGGCCGGATAGCCGAGCGTCGTGCGCAGCTCGGCCGGCGCCAGCGCGCCCTTCGATTCCGCCTCGCCCGCCTTCAGCGCCGCCAGGCCCGATTTCATGCCGGCGACCGCCGGCGACAGCATGCCGGTCGGATAGGTGCCGATCTTGAAGCCGAGCTTCAGCGCCTCGGTCTGCGAAGGCGTGGCGCGCGGCGCGCCGGGCGATAGCACGGCGAAGCTCGGCCGCCCCTTGGCGGCGTCGATACCGCGCTTGATCTCCGCATCGTCGGCCGGCGAATCCATGAACAGGATGTCGGCGCCTTCCGCGACGAACATCTCGATGCGGGCGACCGCCTCGTCGATGCCGGCGGTCGGGCGGCAGTCGGTGCGCGCCATCACCAGGATGCCGGATGCCTTGGCCGCCTGCACCGCGGCGCGAACCTTCATGCGCGCTTCCTCGCGCGGCAGGCACGGCTTGCCGGCGGCAGTCAGCGCGCGCGGCGTGATCTTGTCCTCGATCAGCACCGCGGCGGCGCCGGCGCGGCCGTAGCCCGCGACCGTGCGCTGCACGTTCATCGCATTGCCGTGACCGTGGTCGCCATCGGCCAGGACCAGCAGGTCGGGTGCGGCGCCGCGCACCATGTTGAACGAGTCCATCATCTCGCCGAACGAGACGAGATCGAGGTCGGGACCGCCCAGCCGGCTCGCCGCGACGCAGGAGCCCGACAGGAAGGCGGTCTTGAAGCCCGCCTCGTGGGTCAGCTTGGCGGTCAGCCCGTCCCACACCGCCGGCATCACCACCAGGCCCGGTTCGGCCAGGATCTTCCGCAGCTGATCGGGTGCGCTCGTCATGTCGTTCCCCCTCTAGATCGGCTTGCCGGCGCTGGACGGCCAGCGCGGCATCAATTCGTTGCTGGGACGGTCGTTGTCGGCGACCTTGCGCGCGGTCTCGACGCCGGCCGTCGGCAGGCCCTTCGGATCGAGCAGGCCGACCTGCACCAGCACCGAGGCCTGGTCCCAGTAGATGTGCTCGTGCGCCACCTTGTCTCCGACGAAACGCACGATCGCGACCAGCGGAATCTCGACCTTCCTGCCGGTAGGCGGAACGCCCGGCAGCATCCAGTCGACCTCGCTGGTATGCGTGAAGCCGAAGATCAGCTCGTCGACGATCTGGTCGGCGCCGACCGTGCGGCTGACCGGCGTCAGCGTCGTGTCGGGCGGATTGCCGCCGATGAAATGGTACTTGTAGAAACGCTTGAGCTGGTCGTGGCCGACGCCGCCGGTCATCGTCGGGACGTGGTTGACGTACGGCTTGGCCACCATGGTCGCCATGGTGGCATCGGCGTCGCGGGTCTCGAATTCATAGCGGCAGTGCGCTTCCCACAGCGCGACGAGATCGGGTTCGGGCATGTCAGGCATCCTCCCTGGGCAATCAGGATAGCCATTCGCCGGCCCGATTGCTAAGCCATGGCCATGGAAACGTTCGACTACGTGATCGTGGGCGCGGGCTCGGCCGGCAGCGTGCTGGCCAACCGGTTGAGCGAGGATGGCAAGACGACGGTCTGCGTGCTCGAGGCCGGGCCGCGCGACTGGCATCCCTTCATCCATATCCCGGCGGGCTTCATGTACACGCTGGTCAATCCCAGCGTGAACTGGCTGTACACGTCGGAGGCCAGCGAATGGACCGGCGGCCGCCGCATCGCCGCCCCGCGCGGCAAGACGCTGGGCGGCTCGAGCTCGATCAACGGACACATCTACAATCGCGGCCAGCGGCTCGACTTCGACGGCTGGGCGCAGCGCGGCAACCGCGGCTGGGGCTATGCCGACGTGCTGCCCTACTTCCGGCGCAGCGAGCGGCGCATGGCCGACAACGCGCACGCCGACGACGAGACCTTCCGCGGCAAGGAAGGCCATCTGCCGATCACCGACCTCGACTGGCGCGACCCGATCTGCGACGCCTTCATCGAAGGCGCCGTCGAGCAGGGCATCCCGCGCAACCGCGACTACAACGGCACGCAACAGGCGGGCGTGAGCTACGTCCAGCGCATCATCCAGAACGGCCGCCGGGTCAGCGCCGCACGCGGCTACCTCAAGCCGGCGATGAAGCGCGGCAATCTCGACGTGCGCACGAACGCCCATGCGACCTCGATCCTCTTCGAGGGCAAGCGCGCGGTCGGCATCCGCTACAACAGCGGCGGCCAGCACGGCCAAGCCCGCGACGTGCGCGCGGCCAAGGAAGTGATCCTGTGCGGCGGCGCGGTGAACAGCCCGCAACTGCTGCAGATCTCGGGCGTCGGCCCGGCAAGGCTGCTGGGCGAGCTCGGCATCCCGGTGAAGCACGGGCTCGCCGGCGTCGGCGAGAACCTGCGCGACCACTACGCGCCGCGTTTCGTCGCGCGCGTCAAGAACGCCGAGACCATCAACGAGCTGAGCCACGGGCCGAAGCTGGTCGGCCAGGTGCTGAAATACGCCTTCACGCGGCGCGGGATTCTCTCCCTCAATCCAACCTTGGTCTACGTGTTCTGGAAGTCCGACGAGGCGGTCGACAATTACGACCTGCAGCTCACCTTCACGCCGGCGAGCTACAAGGAAGGCGTGCAGTCCAAGCTCGACGACTTCCCGGGCATGACCATCGCCTCCTGGCAGCAGCGGCCCGACAGCATCGGCTGGGTGCGCGCCAAGTCGGCCGATCCCTTCATCGCGCCGCTGATCCAGCCGAATTACCTGGCCGCCGAAAGCGACCGCCGCGTGCTGCTGGCCGGCATGAAGCTCGCCCGCCGGCTGCTGCACTCCAAGGCGCTCTCCAAGTACTACGACCGGGAAGAATTCCCCGGCGATCAGGCGCAGTCCGACGCCGACCTGCTGGAGGCGGCCAAGAAGCGCGGCACCACGACCTTCCATCTCATGGGCACCTGCCGGATGGCGCCGGACAACGATCCGACCGCCGTGGTCGACGACCAGCTCCGGGTGCGCGGGCTCGAGAACCTGCGCGTGGTCGATGCCTCGGTCATGCCGACCATGCCGTCGGCCAACCTCAACGCCTCGGTGCTGATGATCGCCGAGAAGGCCGCCGACCTGATCCGCGGCCGCGCCCCGCTCGAAGCGGCGATGCTGAAGGACTGACGATGAGCGAGCCCGCCGTCGACACGATCGCGCGGCTGGTGCCTGCCATCCTGAAGGCGCTCTATGCGATCGAGTTCGCCGGCCGCCATCTCAGCCCCCAGACCCTGCCGCGGCTGATCGAGGCGATCGGGCAGCGCGGCAGCGACCTCGCCCCGGCGCTCGAGCAGTCGCGTGCGTTCGACTGGCCCGGTCGGCTGGCGCCGGCGCGCGACTGCCTGGAACGCGCCGCCGCCGAGACGATGCAGAGCCTGTCGGGGTTGCTGTCGGCGCCGCAGGCCGATCAACCGATCGTCGCTGCCTATCGCGCGATGCGCGGCTATGCGCGGGCCTGCGAGGCGCTCTATCCGATGGCGCCGCATCTCAGGCCCGTGAACCAGTTCTTCCTCGAAAAGTCGGCGCGCGACGACACCGCGCGGATCGATCGGCTGGCGGCGATCGATCCCGCGACGCCCGATGTCGGCGTGATGCATGTCGGCGGCTCGGCCGGCACGCGCGGCGGCTTCTCGCTCTACGTGCCGGAGGACTACGAGCCGGCGCGCGCCTGGCCGCTGGTCGCGGCGCTGCACGGCGGCAGCGGCAACGGCGGCGCCTTCCTGTGGAGCTGGCTGCGCGAGGCGCGCACCCGCGGCTTCGTCCTGCTGGCACCGACCGCATCCGGCCAGACCTGGTCGCTGACCGAGCCCGACCTCGACGCCGACAACATCAATCGCATGCTGGCCGAGATCGGCAGCCGCTGGAACCTCGATGCCACGCGCCGGCTGATGACCGGCATGAGCGACGGCGGCACCTACACCTACGTCTGGGGCCTGGCGGCCGGCTGCCCGTTCACCCACCTGGCGCCGATCGCGGCGGCATTCCATCCCATGCTGATGATGACCATGGCCGATGCCGACCGGGTGCACCGCCTGCCGATCCATATCGTGCACGGCGCGCTGGACTGGATGTTCTCGGCCCGCACCGCGCGGGTCGCCGAGCAGGCGCTCATCCAGGCCGGCGCCGACGTCGTCTATCGCGAGATCGCCGACCTCTCCCACACCTATCCGCGCGACGAGAACGGCGCGATCCTGGATTGGTTCCTGACTTATACCATCGGCCCTAAGTTCTGACCGATGCCCATTCGCGGGTAGTGATCGAAGCGAGGCGGACAGTGTCGGCGATGAGCCAGTTCCAAGCGTCGCAACAACCCTGGACGATGTCGTCATAAGTTTGCCAGACGCGTCTGCTGAGCT
>NZ_JAFKJN010000050.1 GCF_017305915.1 Reyranella sp. | reverse complement strand
ACAAGCTCAGCAGACGCGTCTGGCAAACTTATGACGACATCGTCCAGGGTTGTTGCGACGCTTGGAACTGGCTCATCGCCGACACTGTCCGCCTCGCTTCGATCACTACCCGCGAATGGGCATCGGTCAGAACTTAGGGCCGATGGTATTAGCTACATCGGCATGACCCGACCGCCTTCTAGGCAGCCTTGATGAAGGCCAGGAGGTCCGGGTTGATGACCTCCGGATGCGTCGTGCACATGCCGTGGGGGAAGCCCGGGTAGGTCCTGAGCGTGCCCTTCTTCAGCAGCTTGGCCGAGAGCGGCGCGGAATCGGCATAGGGCACGATCTGGTCGTCGTCGCCGTGCATCACCAGCACCGGCACCTCGATCGTCTTGAGGTCCTCGGTGAAGTCGGTCTCCGAGAAGGCCTTGATGCAATCGTAGTGGGCCTTGATGCCGCCGATCATGCCCTGGCGCCACCAGTTGCCGATCACGCCCTCGGAGACCTTCGCGCCCGCCCGGTTGAAGCCGTAGAACGGGCCGGTCGGTATGTCGCGGTAGAGCTGGGCGCGATTGGCGGCCAGCGCCGCACGGTAGCCGTCGAACACCTCGATCGGCGTGCCGCCGGGATTCCTGTCGGACTTCACCATGACCGGCGGCACCGCACCGATGATCACCGCCTTGGCGACACGGCCGCCGCCGCCATACTGCGCGACGTAGCGCGTGACCTCGCCGCCGCCGGTCGAATGGCCGATATGGACGGCGCCCTTGAGGTCGAGATGCTTGGCCAGCGCCGCCATGTCAGCCGCATAGGTGTCCATCTCGTTGCCGGTCGCCGTCTGCGTCGAGCGGCCGTGGCCGCGGCGATCGTGGGCGATCACGCGGTAGCCCTTCCCGAGGAAGAACATCATCTGGGCATCCCAGTCGTCGGCGCTGAGCGGCCAGCCGTGATGGAACACGATCGGCTGGCCGGTGCCCCAGTCCTTGTAGAAGATCTGGGTTCCGTCCTGGACAGTGATGGTCGGCATGGCTGGGACTCCTTCGACAGTTCTCGATTGGCCGAAGAGTGCGCCGTTTCCGTCGCAACGAAAATTATACGTAAGTCTTAGGTTACGGCAGGAACTGCAGCAGAAAGCCCGGCCACTTGGCCACGCAGCAGGCCGGGTTCAAGGCCAGCGTGACGTTGGCGATATCGAACGCCACCAGGAGCCCGGCGACCGCGAGCGCAACCCGCGTGACGCGCCGCGCCTTCCAGACGGCGAGTTGAGCCGCAAGGCCGATGCTCAGTCCGACGAAGATCAACCACTGCGTGACGACGAGACGTTCGGGATGAACGTAAACCCGTCGGTAGGTGTCGGTGTCCGCGTAGTCGCCGAACAGTTCGAAAAGAGCGAAGGCCGTCGCCAGCAGCAACGCGCCCGTCAGCGTCCAATAGGCAACACCGCGCACGAAACCCGGCGAGGACTGCCCGATCCTGGCACTGGAAATGGAGGTCATCTCCACGCGATGCACTCCTTCCTTCCCACTATCTCGAACGATTCAGACCGTTCTCGGGCACGGGCGGATTGTAGTCGACATACAACTTCAGGTCGGCCCCACGACCGCGAAACGTCTTGGCGAAGTCGTTCATATTCGTGGTCAAATCTATGCATCCAACAGAACCTGGAACGTCTCCGCCATGGATCGCCATGTCCTTTCGTCCGAACGTCAGGCCGTTCGCGATCGCTTCCTTGGTTGGATCGGCCCAGACCCGCTCCGTGCCCCAACTCCTTGTCCCGCCTGGCCACCGCAACCCTCCACCGAGTTGGCGGCGCAACCAGTCCATCTCCTGATATCGCTCCTGCTTGATGTCATATGTTCCCTCAGGGATCGGCCTGCCCTTCTTTTCTTGATCCTTGGGACTGCCGAAGTTGCCCGTGCCCGACACAGCGGGCCACTGCCGTACAACATCATCGCCGTTGAATAGCTTCAGGTAACGACCGTCAAACTTTAGGTGATAGCCCGAAGGAGGACTCGGTTGCTGTGGCTGCTGCGCTACCTAGAAAAAGCGGCTGAAATCAACGGCCGCCGTGCGTTCCATTGACCATAATGATCTTCAGCCGATCACCTTCTTCTCGCGCAGCGCCTCGACCTCGGCGTCGCCGAACCCGATCTCCTTCAGCACCGCCTCGGTGTGCTCCCCGAGCGACGGTGGCGGGCGGGTATCGTCGACCGGCGTGCCGGAGAAGCGGTAGTTCGAGCCGATCAGCGGCACCTCGCCGACGCGATTGTGCTTGTAGGTCTTGAGCATGCCGCGGCGCTTGACCTCGGGCTCGTCGAGCGCCTCCTTCATGGTGCGGATCGGGCCGGCCGGGAGATGGCGGAACTTCTGCGCCCAGTTCTCCTTGGTGTCGGTCTTCAGGACCTCTTCCATCATTCTGTTGAGCAGCGGCTTGTTGGCGACGCGCTCGGCGATGGTGGCGAAGCGCGGATCGGTCGCCCATTCCGGATGACCCATCGCCTTGCAGGTATCGACGAACAGCTTCTGGTTGGCGACCGCCATGTAGATCTTGCCGTTCGCGGTTTCGAACGAGCCATTGGGCGCCGAGGCGAAGTGGCTGTTGCCGGCGCGCTTGGGCTGGTCGCCCCCCACCAGGTAATACGAGCCCATGTTGCCTAGGCAGGCGAGCGCGGTGTCGTACAGCGCGAGATCGATGTGCTGGCCCTTGCCGGTCCCATGGCCGGTCGCGTCGCGGGCGTAGAGCGCCGCATTGATCGCCGCCACCGCATGGATTCCGGTCATGGTGTCGACGATGGCGATGGCGTGGCGCAGGCCCTCGCCGTTGGCCTCGCCGTTGACGCTCATCATGCCCGACTCGCCCTGCAGCACCGGATCGTAGCCCGGCCGATCCGACAGCGGCCCGGTCTGGCCGTAGGCCGAGATCGAGAGATAGATCAGCTTGGGAAACTTCTCGTACAGCGCGTCGTAGTTCAGGCCGTAGCGGTTCAGCACGCCCGGCCGGAAATTCTGGATCACCACGTCGGCCGTCTCGAGCAGCTTGTGCACGATCTTCTGGCCGTCGGGCTTGGTGAAGTCGACAGTCACGCTCTTCTTGCCGCGATTGTAGGTCATGAAGAAATGGCTCTCGCCAGTGGGCCCGCCGGCGCGCGGTCCCGCGCCCTTGCGCGTGTCGTCGCCGCCGTCGGGATTCTCGATCTTGATGACCTCGGCGCCCATGTCCGAGAGGATCTGCGTGCAGAACGGACCGGCGATGACACGCGTGAAGTCGATGACGCGAACGCCGGTGAGAGGAGGACGGCCGATCTGTGACATGCGCGCAAGGTAGGGCTGCACGCCGTGCGCTGTCCATGTGGCGCGTTTCCTTTAGAGTGCAGCGCATGTCGACATTTCGCAGATCGCTTTCTCGCCGCACGTTTCTGGCTGCCACCGCTCTCGCTGCTTTTCCTGCACGGGCTGATACGAACTGGCCGAACAAGGCCGTGCACGTCACCGTGCCGTTCGCGCCGGGCGGCTCGGGCGACATCACCGCCCGCCTGGTCGGCAAGTACATGGAGAACAAGACCGGCCAGCCGTTCGTGATCGAGAACAAGGCCGGCGCCAACGGCATCGTCGGCGTGCTGTCGGTCAAGGGCTCGGCCCCCGACGGCTATACCCTGATGCTGGCCACCACCTCGACCAACGCCGCCAACGTCCACATGTACAAGAGCCCGGGCTACGACCCGGAGAAGGACTTTCAGGTGGTCGGCGTGATCGGCTCGAGCGGCGCCTTCCTGGTCGTGCCGGCCGACAGCCCGTACAAGACGCTGGCCGACCTGGTCGGCTACGCCAAGGCCAATCCCGGCAAGCTGAACTACGGCTACTTCAACGCCAGCTCGCAGGTGCCGTCGGCGGTGCTGGGCGCCACGGCGGGTACCGATTGGCAGGGTGTCGCTTACAAGGCGATCGGCAATGCCTGGACCGACCTCTATGCCGGCGCGATCCAGTTCATGTTCGTCGACCTCACCGCGGCGCGCGGCCAGGTCGTGGCCAACAAGGTGCAGACCTTGGCGATCTCGCTGCCCGAGCGCAGCCCGCTCTATCCCGACGTGCCGACCTTGAGCGAGAGCTATCCCGGCTTCGTCAGCACCGGATTCCTCGCGATCGCGGTGCCGAAGGCGGTGCCCGATCCGATCAAGCAGCGGCTGAACGTCCTGATCAACGAGGCGATCTTCTCGCCCGGGATCAACAAACGGCTGGTCGACGAGTTCGCGCTGACGCCGCGCAAGCTCGACCTCGCCCAGTGCGCTCAGCAGGACCGCGAGGAGCGGGCCAAATGGGCGGAGTACGTGAAGATCGCGAAGATCGAGCCGCAGTAAGCTGGGACCCAGCAATCAGTGCGCGTCGGCCGCCATCGCGGCGGCGCCGGCGGACGGCTTTCGCAGGATCAGCAGCGTCAGCAGGCTGACGCAGATGCAGACGCCCAAGATCCAGAAGCTGTCGGCGTAGGCCATCACGGTCGCCGACCGGCGGACCTGGTTCGCCAGCATCGCGGTGCCCTGCTGGGTCGCGGTGGAGAGGTCGACGCCCTTGGCGGCGAACATCCCGGCCATGCCCTGCAGCCGTTCCTGCAGTTTGAGGCTGTTCTGGCTCATCGCCTCGGCGATCACCGAGAAATGCACCTGCTCGCGGATCTGCACCACCGTCGACAGCATGGCGATGCCGATCGAGGCGCCGAGGTTGCGCATCACCGAGGTGATGCCGGCCGAATCCGCGGTGTCGCGCCGCGTCAGGCCGACCACCGAGAGCTGGGTCAGCGGAATCGTCGCCAGCGGCTGGCCGGCGGCGCGCAGGAGCTGCGGCAGCAGGAGCTGGTCCATCGCCGTGTCGGGCGACATGTCGACATTGATGAAGCAGCTCACCGCGAACAGGATCAGGCCCATGCCGACCAGCAGCCGCGCATCGACGCGCTTCATCAGGAACGGCATGACCGGCAACAGGAAGAGCTGCGGGATGCCGCTCCACATCACCACCTCGCCGATCTGCTGGGCGTTGTAGCCCTGGACCTGGGCGAGATAGGCGGGAATGAGATAGACCGAGCCGAAGGCGGTGGCGCCGAACACCGCCATCAGGATGCCCGAGCCGCCGACCGAGGGATTCTTGAACAGGCGCAGGTTGATGAACGGCTTGTCGGCCGTGAGCTCGGAGATCAGGAACACCGCGATGCCGACGAACGAGGCGATCGAGGCTGCCACGATCACGGGCGAGCCGAACCAGTCCTCGCGCTGGCCCTCCTCGAGCACGAAGATCAGCGAGGCGAAGCCGATCGCCATGGCGGCGATGCCGAGCCAGTCGGCGCCGACCAGCTCCTCGAGGCGCGGCTTCTCCTTGTCCAGCGCATAGAGCTGGATCGCGATCGCGGCGATGCCGGGCACGATGTTGAGATAGAAGATGTAGTGCCAGCTCCAGTTCTCGGTCAGCCAGCCGCCGACCGTGGGGCCGATCGCCGGCGCAAAGGTCGCGACCATGCCGAACAGCGCGACGCCCATCGGCTGCTTGTCGACCGGCAGCCGCGTGCGGACGATGGTGATGGCGGTCGGAATCAGCACGCCGCCGGTGATGCCCTGGCCGGCACGCCACAGGATCATCTCGGGCAGGCTGTTGGACAGCGCGCACAGGATCGAGAAGCCGACGAAGGCCATCGAGTTGATCGACAGGAAGCGGCGCAAGCCGAAGGTGCGCGCCAGCCAGCCGGTCAGCGGGATGACGATGATCTCGGCCATCAGGTATCCGGTCGAGATCCAGCTGCCCTCGGAGGGCGTGGCGCCGATGGCGCCGCCGATCTCGGCCAGCGACGCATTGGTGATCTGGATGTCCAGGATCGCCATGAAGGCGCCCAGGATGCCGCCGCCGACCGCGAGCCAGTCGCGGAGCGTCAGCTCCTCACCGGGTTTCATCGCTGCGCCTGATTCACCGTGGGCTGCGACGTCCGGGTGTCGACGGTGGCGGTGACGGACAGGCCCGGCCGCAGCCGGGCGGTCAGCGGATCCCTGGGGTCGAGCACGATCTTCACCGGCACGCGCTGCACGATCTTGGTGAAGTTGCCGGTCGCGTTCTCCGGCGGCAGCAGCGCGAACTGCGCGCCGGTGCCGGGCGCGAGGCTGTCGACCGTGCCCTTGATCGGATGGCCCGGATGGGCGTCGATCTCGACCGAGACCGACTGGCCCGGATGCATCTGGCCGGTCTGGGTCTCCTTGAAGTTGGCGACCAGGTAGACGCCCTGCGTCGGCACGACCGTCAGCAGCCGCGTGCCGGCCTGCACGAGCTGGCCCGCGCGCACGGTGCGGTCGCCGATCACGCCGTCGATCGGCGCGGCGATCGTGGTCTGCGACAGGTTGATCTTCGCTTGGTCGAGCGCCGCGGTCTTGGCGTCGATCACGGCCTCCGCCTGCTGGCGCTGCGTCTTCAGCACGTCGGTGTGCGCCTGCGCCGCCGTCAGCGTGGCGCGGCGCTGGGTGAGATCGGACTCGGTCTGCTGCTGGCGTTGTGCCGTCCCGACACCCGTCTTGGCGAGGTCGTTGTAGCGCCTGGCCTCCTGCTCGGCGAACGCGACCGCGGCCTGCGCCTGGGCGATCGTCGCCTGCTGCTCCTTGAGCTGGGCGTCGATGTTGGCGGCGGTCGCCCTGGCGCTCTCGAGGTCGGCGGTCGCGCTCGCCAGCGCAGTCCGGTAGTCGCGCGGATCGATGCGGACCAGCACGTCGCCGGCCTTGACCCGCTGGTTGTCGCCGACCGCGACCTCGGCGACGTAGCCGCCCACCTTGGGTGCGATCACGACGCTGTCGGCGCCGAGATAGGCGTCGTTGGTGCTCTCGAAATGGCGGCCGTAGGCGAACCAATAAGTGCCGTAGCCCCCGCCCGCGACCAGCGCGACGGCGGCCAGCATCGTCAGCAGCCGGCGGCGCCGGCGCTGGTTGTCGGTCGTCCGCCTGGTCTTCGGCGGTTCGAACTGGGTCTGGTACTCGACCTGGTCAAACGTCAAAGCAGCGGATGAGGGCGATTGCGAGCCGTCCACGGCAGGGTAACTCCTTTCAACACAACGGATTTAATCCTCTGTATCGTTCCCTCAAGTAGGATTGATTATTAGACCTAGTATGATATATCTAACTCATGGTTGATATTGAACGCGCACGCGCCGATCGCGACTACGCCAAGACCCTGCAGACCGAATTTCGTCGTGCAGTCGGTATGATTGCGGGGCGCTGGAAGCTCGAGATCCTCTGGCTGCTCAGCCAGCACACCCATCGCTTCGGCGAGCTCAAGCGGGGACTGCCGGGCATCACCCAGCACATGCTGACCGCCCAGTTGCGCGCCCTGGAGAAGGACGGGCTGATCAAGCGCACGATCTTCGCCGAGGTGCCGCCGCGGGTGGAATACGAGATCACGCCCAACGCCCGCCGCCTGCGGCCGATCTTCGTCGAGATCGTGAAATGGGCGCAGGACAACGCGGCGGGCATCACCGCGCCGCCGGAAGAAGAAGAGCAGCCCTCCACCGAGCCCTGACCTCTTCTGGTCTTTTGGACCGCGCGCATCTTGCGCGCTCATGAGCGCGCTGGAAGCGCGCGGTCCAGAAGACCCTGAAGACTTTCTCAACTTTCCCACCGCCCGAGGCCGAGCGACCAGCCCCGCTGGAATACTGGGAGGAGAGGGCCCGCTGGCGGATGCGCGACGCAGCCTGCTATTGCGCGCCCGGGTAATAGCTGTCGGATGGACAGGGGATGTTGAGGTAGCCCTGCTTACCGACCGACCAGACAGGCCCGCAATAGGGCACGAAACCGGACGTCATGGAACTGACGGAGCTGTCAGCCACCGCTGACGGCGGAACGGGCTGTTGAGCGCACGCGGCGAGAGCGGCAGCGAGCAGAGCTGCGAAGACGATCGACCTTGTCATATGGACCTCCGCCAAGGCGTACGATGTCTGGGCCATTATTCGGCTCCCCGCCCCGAATGCAACGACGGTCAGCGCTTGCCGCAGGCCGTGCACACGTGCCGTCCCCGGGAGCGTGAACGTGCCCGACTCCGGATGGTCGTCGACATTCGCTCGGCGCCGGCACGCCATTGCACCTCGGTCTCAGCGCCGCTTGTCGAGCACCTCGATCAGCTCCTCGATCTTGGTCTGGCGCTCCTTGGCGTTGCCGGCGTGGAAGGCGTGGGCGACGCAATGCTGCAGATGGTCGTGCAGGATCTCCTGCTCGACCTTGTCGATCGCCGCCCGCACCGCGCGGATCTGGGTCAGCACGTCGATGCAGTAGCGGTCGTCCTCGACCATGCGGGCGACGCCGCGCACCTGGCCCTCGATGCGGCCGAGGCGGGCGAGCTGGGATTTCTTGATTTTCTCGTCCATGGCTTGAACCATACCCCCGTAGGGTATAGATAGCAAGCCATGGAAGAGCTCGCCCCGAAGACCGCCATCGATCCCGTCTGCGGCATGAAGGTGAAGGTCGCGACCGCGAAGCACACCGCGCAGCACGATGGGCACACCCACTATTTCTGCAATCCCAAGTGCCTGGCGAAGTTCACCGCCGAGCCGGAGCGATACCGCGCGCCCCGGCCGGCCGAAGAAGTCGGCCACGCGCATGTCCATGGGCATTGCCATGCGCATGGCCATTCCCACGCGCGCGCGCCCTCGCCGCCCGCGCCTCCCGGCACGATCTACACCTGCCCGATGCATCCCGAGATCCGCCAGCAGGGCCCGGGCAGCTGCCCGATCTGCGGCATGGCGCTCGAGCCCGAGGACGTGACGCTCGACCAGGGCCCCAATGAAGAGCTCGTCGACATGACGCGCCGGCTGTGGATCGGCGGCGCGCTCACCGTGCCGGTCGTGGTGTTCGGCATGGGCGGCCACTTCATCCCGCTGCCGCACGGCCTGTCGGAATGGATCCAGCTCGTGTTCGCCACGCCGGTCGTGCTGTGGGCCGGCTGGCCGTTCTTCGTGCGCGGCGCGCAGTCGGTGGCGCGCCGGGCCTTCAACATGTTCACCCTGATCGCGCTCGGCACCGGCGTCGCCTGGGCCTGGAGCGTCGTGGCCACGGTGATCGGCCAGCCGGTCTATTTCGAATCGGCGGCAGTGATCGTCGTGCTGGTGCTGGTCGGGCAGGTACTCGAGTTGCGTGCGCGCGATGCCACCTCGGGCGCCGTGCGCGCCCTGCTCGAGCTGGCGCCGCGCATCGCCATCCGCGTCGGCGCGAATGGCGACGAGGAGATCGCGATCGATGCCATCGCCGTCGGCGATGCCCTGCGCGTGCGGCCGGGCGAGAAGGTGCCGGTCGACGGCACCGTCAGCGACGGCTCCGGCGAGGTCGACGAATCGACCATCACCGGCGAGCCGATGCCGGTCCTCAAGGAAGCCGGCGCCAAGGTGATCGGCGGCACGGTCAATCGCAGCGGCGCCTTCGTCATGACCGCCGAGAAGGTCGGCAGCGACACCATCCTGGCACGCATCGTCAAGCTGGTGTCGGAGGCGCAGCGCAGCCGCGCGCCGATCCAGCGCCTGGCCGACGTGGTGTCGGGCTGGTTCGTGCCTTTCGTGCTGCTCGCCGCTGTAGTTGCGGCGGCTGGCTGGACGCTGTGGGGACCGGAGCCCCGGTTCGAGAACGCGCTGATGGCGGCGGTTGCGGTGCTGATCATCGCCTGCCCCTGCGCGCTGGGGCTCGCCACGCCGATGTCGATCATGGTCGGCGTCGGCCGCGGCGCCGCCGCCGGCGTGCTGATCCGCAATGCCGAGGCGCTGGAGCGGCTGGAGAAGATCGACACGCTGGTGATCGACAAGACCGGCACGCTCACCGTCGGCCAGCCCGACATCGCCGAGGTGACCGGCGGGCTGGAGACGCTGCGGCTCGCCGCGGCGCTGGAGCGCAACAGCGAGCATCCGATCGGCCGCGCCATCGTCGCGTTCGCGCGCGAGCGGCGGCTCGACACCGCGACGGTCAGCGACTTCAGGAGCCATGCCGGCCGCGGCGTGTCGGGCCTCATCGACGGCAAGCGCGTGCTGCTCGGCAATGCACGGCTGCTGCGCGAGAACGGCGTCGATCTCGGCACCTTCGAGCGGCCGGTGATGCTGGCGGTCGAGGGCAAGCTCGCCGGCACGATCGCCCTGGACGATCCGATCAAGCCGACGACGGCGGCGGCGTTCGCTGCGTTGCGCGCCCGGAAGATCGAGATCGTCATGCTGACCGGCGACAACAAGCGCTCGGCCGAGCGGGTGGCTCGGGAGCTCGGCCTCTCGCGGGTCGAGGCCGAGGTCCTGCCCGAGGACAAGGGCCGGATCGTGCAGGAGCTGCGCGCCCGAGGCCGCGTCGTCGCCATGGCGGGCGACGGCATCAACGATGCACCGGCGCTGGCCGGTGCCGATGTCGGCATCGCCATGGGCACCGGCACCGACATCGCGATCGAAAGTGCCGGGGTGACCTTGGTCAAGGGCGACCTGATGGGCATCGTCCGCGCGATCGAGTTGTCGCACGCAACCATGCAAAATATCCGTCAAAATTTATTCTTCGCCTTTGTGTACAACGCCGCCGGCATCCCGCTCGCGGGCGGAGCGCTATATTCCCTTGCAGGACTGACACTTAGCCCGATGTTTGCAGCTGCCGCGATGGCTCTTTCGTCGGTCAGCGTGATCGGAAACGCACTCAGATTACGCCGGTTCCGCCTATCGTAAATTCCGTACGGACATGACCGTCATAGGGGTGCCGTCCGCGGTCGGATAAGATGGCCGGATGTCCGCCGGCAAGTTCGATTACCTGGTCAACGTCTCCGAGGCTGCTTTCCAGAGCATGGTGATCGCCACCATCGAAAGCTTCCTCGTGCCCGGCCGGTGCGGCAAGTCGGGGCGCTTGACGCGCCAGCGCGAGACCTTCGGCCTGTTGTGGGGTTACGAGACCATGACGCCGAGCAAGGGCCGCTGCTTCAACGTCGAGGTCGCGATCGTCGACACCAATGCCGAGCGCGGCCGCAACTCGGTGATCCCCTCGCACGGGCTGGAGACGGTCAACAAGACGCTGCCGACCTACTGGCCGAACCTCAAGTTCCTCGGCGATTTCCACTCCCATCCCTGGAGCGCGCGCGAGCCGTGGCCGACGCGGCCGTTCCTGTCGGAGGACGACCGGCGCTCGATCGAGAGCGACACCGCCTATGCCGAGCTGGAGTTCCGCGTCGCCCTGCTGCTGAACGTGCAGAAGCTCGGCCGCAAGGGCTCGATGATGCCGGTCTTCACGCACGACAATACGCTGGAGTTCCGGATGAACGACCTGCGCATGAGCCTCGCGGCGTGGGTCGCCTGCCCGGTCAAGAACGAGGCGCGCGAGCCCGCGCTCTACGTCATCCCGCGGCCGCCGGCGGTGACCAAGACCAAGTGGCGGCGCGAGCCGTGGCATTCCAAGTGCCGGCCGCTCAACGCCAAGAAGGTCTGGCTGAACGCGCCGGTGCACCACTTCCTGACGTCGCTGGGAGATTAGAGCGCGCGCCAGACCGCCGCTGCCGACGCCGAGCAGCCGATCGGCAACCGTTGCCGAGATCGTGAAGGATCACGATCCAATTCTACCACTCAGGCGGGCACAAATGGTGTTAGATCGCCGCGATGAGGCGATACCTCTCCCTGCTTGCCGTGCTTGCGGGCCTTTCGCCCGGACCGGGCCGGGCGCAGAGCAGTGACCTCGCCTATTGCACGCAGCTGTACGATCTCGCGGTGCGCTATCGCGGCCGGCAGATCAACGGCGAGAGCAAGCCGGATCCCGACATGATCGTCGCGCTGGAGCAGTGCAAGCACGGCAATGCCGCCGCCGGCATCGCCACCCTGCAACAGAGACTGCGCAGCGCCGCCGTGACTGTGCCACCCCGCTAGGACGACGATGAGACGAACCCTGCTTCTGGCGCTGCTTGCGGCGCTCCCGGTCGGCGCGCGTGCCGCGGAGGACGACAAGTCCTATTGCAACAAGCTCGGTGCATTGGCCTCGCGCTACATCGGCAGCGCCGGCGCCGAGGGCCGCATGGCGCCCGACCTCAACGTGCTGGGCGCCATCGACGACTGCAACAAGGGCCGCACCGACAAGGCGATCCCCTATCTCGAGAAGCGCCTGCGCGACAACCACATCACCGTGCCGGCTCGGGGGTAACTCTTCCGCGGTCCGTCAGAACTCGAGCGGCGTTCCGGTCAGGCGGCGGTAGGCCTCGAGGTAGCGCTCGCTGGTGGCCGTCACGACCTCGGGCGGCAGCTTCGGCGCGGGCGCGTCGCCGTTCCAGCGGCCGGCGTGGCGCTCGACATCGAGCCAGTCGCGCAGCGGCTGCTTGTCGAAGCTGGGCTGCGGCCTGCCCGGCCGATAGCCGTCGGCCGGCCAGAAGCGCGAGCTGTCGGGCGTCATCACCTCGTCGATCAGGATGATCTCGCCCTCTTTCGTGCCCGCGAACTCGAACTTGGTGTCGGCGATGATGATGCCGTGCTGCAGCGCCACGTCGCGGCCCTTGCCGTAGACCAGCCGCGTCAGCCGCTCGAGCTCGGCGGTGGCCTCGGCGCCCAGCACCTCGCGCATGCGGCCGACCGTGATGTTCTCGTCGTGGCCGCTCTCGGCCTTGGTCGCCGGGCTGAAGATCGGCGGATCGAGCCGGCCGCTCTCCTGCAGGCCGGCCGGCAGCGTCTCGCCCGCCAGCGTTCCCTGCTTGGCGTACTCGCGCCACGCCGAGCCCGAGAGATAACCGCGGATCACGCATTCGATCGGGAACACGGTGCCGCGCCGGCACAGCATGGCGCGGCCGGCGATCGCCTCGCGATGGCCGCGCAGCGCCGGCACCAGCTTGATGATCTCGTCGGCATCGGCCGAAATCATGTGGTGCTTCAAGAGGCCGTCGAGCTGGCGGAACCACCAAGCGCTCACCTGGGTCAGCACCGCGCCCTTCATCGGGATCGGCTCGGCCATCACCACGTCGTAGGCGCTGACGCGGTCGGAGGCGACCAGCAGCAGTTGGTCGCGACAGACCTCGTAGACCTCGCGCACCTTGCCGCGAGCGATCCGCTTCAGGGGCAGATCGCTCTCCGTCATCAGCAGCATTATTTCTCGTTCCGCATCTCGTGGAAGACTTCCTTGGCCGTCAGCAGCGCCTCGCGCACCGACGGCAGGCCGATATAGCCGCAGAGATGCATCAGCGCCTCGGACAATTCGTCCTCGGTCCAGCCCTGGTTGCGCGCCATGCGCAGATGGATGGCGAGCTCCGGCCAGCGCGCCTGGGCGGTGTCGGAGATCACGCAGATCAGCGCCTTGGTCTTGAGGTCGAGGCCGGAACGATGCCACAGCATACCGAACACCGCCTCGCGCGCGTAGTCGCCGAACTTCTTCATGATCGGGTCGTCGTAGACCGAGGCGTTCATCTTCTCGGCGTACTTCGGCCCCATCAGCTTGGCGCGGATCTCGGTGCCCTTCTTGTAGTTCTCGCTCTCGGCCATCGTCTCCTCCGGATTGGAGACGCAAGCCTAGTCGGGCCGGGTGACAAACACACCGTTTTTTGCGGCAACGGCATCCTTCTCGAGGCGGGCCGCCTGCCCCTCGAGATCCTCGGCGTGCCGGATCAACTTCAGTCGGTCGCCTTCGACGTCGAGACCCGCCGACAGCTTGCGGACGCGGCGCGCCTCGCCGAGCAGGGCATCGGCCTTGCGCAGCAAGGTATCCTTGGTGACCGGCATCGGCGACTCCTGTGAATGTGCTGCTCCGCGCGCCGCCGGAGACGCATCGGGCGTCGAAGTCGCACGGGATTTCGGCACGATCCGAATATCGACAACTTCTATATGGGCTTCCGTTCCCACCCCCGCAAGCCGCGGCCCGGCCAAGTGGACGCCCCAAGTGGACGCGTCCCGTGACCGGGTGTAAGGCTGATCGAGCATCGCCTCGTCATCCGGCGGCGATGGCGGAGAGAGGCCTGTGCTCCCGCCAGTCGACGGACGGAGGTCGCCTCGTGAGATTTCTCGGCAAACTGTGCGGCAGCGGAACGCTCGACGGCCCCGATGGCACGATCGGTCCGGCGGACTACGAGCTCGACGGCTACCTGATGCGTCCGGGTGCCGTCGTGGCCTCGGGCGAGCTGCGGATGGCGTCGGCCGCGCTGGCGAACGCCTTCCACCGGCACGGCCTGCGCCTGATCACCGCGGACGGGCGCGCGCTGCCGTTGCGCTTCACCGGCAAGCCGGCCGACCGCCGCGGCGACGCCGCGCATGTCGACATCTCGGAAGGCCTGCCGACCGAGACCGAGTGGCGGCGGCTGGTCAGGACGTCGCCCGGAAAGGCCCCGTGATCGACCGCGAGACGCTGGCCGACTGGATCGTGCACGCAGTCGGGCTGGCCTGCGGGCTGGCCGGCGGCCTCGGCCTGGTCGTGATGGCGGCCGGCTCGCCGGCCGCGCAGATCGTTCCGGTCGGCATCTATGTCGCCGGCCTGCTGGCCATGCTGACCTGCTCCGCCCTGTATCACGTGCTGCGATCGCATCCGCGCCGCGACTGGCTGCGGCGTCTCGATCACGCGGCGATCTTCGTGATGATCGCCGGCACCTACACGCCGATCGCCATGCTCGGCCTCGATCGGCCCTGGGATCTCGCGGTCACGGGGGCGGTGTGGACGGTCGCCGCGGTCGGCGTGGCCTTCAAGCTCGTCTGGCCGCACGCCATCGAACGGGCCTCGGTCGCGCTGTACCTCCTGCAGGGATGGATCGGCTTGTTCGCGTTGCACGAGCTCTGGGCATCGGTGCCCGTGCCGGTGCTGGTGATGATCCTGCTGGGCGGGCTCGCCTACTCCGGCGGCGTGGTCTTCCATCTGTCGGTGCGCCGCTACAGCCGGGCGCTCTGGCACGGCTGCGTGCTGGTCGGCGCGACGTTCCACTACATCGCGATTGCCTCGCTGATCGCGGCTTGATCATACCAGCCGGTAGCCGATTCCGGGCTCGGTCAGCACGTGCCGCGGCGTCGACGGATCGGCTTCGATCTTCTGGCGCAGCTGGCGGACATAGACGCGCAGATACTGCGGATCGACCGAGTCGTCGCGCCACACCTCGCGCAGCAGGTGCTTGTGGGTCAGCACCTTGCCGGCGTGGATCACCAGTTGCTCGAGGATGTCGTACTCCTTGGGCGAGAGCTTCACGTCCTCGGCGCCGCGCTTCACCAGCCGGCGCACCAGGTCGACGCTGAGATCGTCGCTGGCGAAGGTCCGGTCGGCGCCCTGCTGTTGCAGGCGATGGCGCAGCGCCGCGCGCAGCCGGGCCATCAGCTCGTCGGCGCCGAACGGCTTGGTGACGTAGTCGTCGGCGCCGAGGTCGAGCGCCGATACCTTCGCGGCCTCGTCGCCACGGCTCGACAGCACCACGATCGGCACCGGACCCGACCCGCGGATCTTGGCGATCAGGCCGAGCCCGTCCATGTCGGGCAGGCCGAGATCGAGCAGCACCAGGTCGGGCCGGTGATGGCGCAGCGCCGTCAGCGCCTCGCCGCCGGTCGCCGCCTCGACCGTGCGGTAGTCGTGCGCGCCGAGCGTCGTGCGCAGCAGGCGCCGGATCGGCGGCTCGTCCTCGACGATCAGGATCAGAACGGCGTCACCGGTCATATCTGATAGCTCACCACGAATTCCGCCCCGCTGCGATCCCCGCGATTGCGCGCGGCGATGGTCCCGCCCTGGACCTCGATGAAGCCCTTGGCGATCGCCAGCCCCAGCCCGGTGCCGGCGCGCCGCCGGTCGCCGGCGTCGGCGCGGTAGAACTTGTCGAACAGCCGCTCGAGCGCGTCGGGCGGGACGCCCGGCCCTTCGTCGCGCACCACGATCTCGATCTGCCCGTTGACGCGCCGCGCCGCGACCTCGATCCGGCCGCCGGACGGCGAATACTTGGCGGCATTGTCGAGAATGTTGAACAGCGCCTGCTCGGCCAGCACGAAGTCGAGCGACAGGGTCGGCAGGTCGGGCGCGACGCTGCTGGCGACGACGTGGCCCTTCAAGAGCGGCGCCGCGCGGCGCAGAGTCGTCGACACGAGGTCGCCGACATCGACCGCCTCGCGCTTCGGCACGATCACGCCGGCATCGAGCCGCGTCATGTCGAGCAGATTGCCGACGAAGCGGTCGAGCCGCTGGGCCTCGCTCAGCGCCGTGCCCAGGAGCTCCTCGCGCGTCGCCGAATCGTAGCGGTCGCCGTAGCTGCGCAGACTCGTCAGCGCGCCCAGGATCGAGGCGAGCGGCGTGCGCAGGTCGTGGCTCACCGAGGTCAGCATCGCCGAGCGCAGCCGCTCGCGCTCGGCGCCCAGCCGCGCCTGGTCGATGTCGTTGGCCAGCGCCACGCGCTCCAGCGCGACCGCGGTCTGGTTGCCCACCGCCTCGAGCAGCCGGCGCGCCGAGGAGCCGATCTCGGCCTCGTTCTTGGGCAGCACACCGATCACGGCGATCGCCGAGCGGCTGGTGCGGATCGGCGTGAACAGCCAGCGGCCGCCCGGCAGGGTATCGGTGCCGCGGCCGGTCGGGCGCTCCTGGTCCCACGACCAGCGCGCCGCCGCGAGATCGGCCTCGGTGAACTCGCTGTCCGGCGGGAACGCCGCGCGCAGGGTCAGCATTCCCCCCTTCGGCATGGCAGGGTCCGGCATCAGGATGGCGATCTCCGCCCCCAGCACGCGCGCGAGATGGGTGACCACGATCCACAGCAGGTCGTCGATATCGATGACGCCGGCGATCTTGCGGCTGAAGGCATAGAGCTCGGCATTGACGCGCGCCTCGCGCCGCGCCGCCTCGGCCTGGGCGCGGGTACGGGTGCCAAGCGCGCTCGCCACCACCGCCACGAACATGAAGAAGAACAGCGCCAGGACGTTGGCCGGATCGGTGATCGTGAACTGGTAGAGCGGCGGCAGGAAGAAGAAGTTGAAGCTCAGCACCGACAGGCCGGAGACCCAGAGCGACGGCACCAGCCCGTGCCGCGCCGCCGCCGCCATGACCGGCACGACGAACACCAGCGAGATGTTGGGCAGCTTGATCGAGAGATCGATCGCCACGCCGGCTGCCGTGGCCGCGGCGGTGGTCAGCATGCCCTCGAAATAGGGCCCGATGGTGCGCGGCGCGCCGAAGGACCAGTCGGTCTTGGACGCCTCCGCCTTGGTGCCTGACGGCGCCACCTCGATGGCGAGGCCGGCGGCGCTGCGGACAAGCTGATCCACCACCGAGCCGTGGCGCCATTCGAACCAGCGCGAGCGGTGCGACTTGCCGACCACCACGCGCGTCACGTTGCGCTGGCGGGCGTAAGTCAGGATCTCCTCGACCACCGAGCGGGCCGGCACGCGCACCACCTCGGCGCCGAGCTGCTCAGCGAGCCGCAGCGCCTCGGCCAGCCGCGCCTGCTCGGTCTCGCTCAAGAGCGTGTGCCGCTCGGTCTCGACGTATAGGGCGATCAGCTCGGCATCGAGGCCCTGGGCGGTGCGCTTGGCGGCGCGCACGGTGTTGGCCGAATCGGGACCGGGATCGACACACACCAGCACGCGCTCGCCGGCGCCCCACGGGCCGGTGATCGCATGCTCGCGCATATAGCTCAGCATCTGGTCGTCGACGCGCTCGGCGGTGCGCCGCAACGCCAGCTCGCGCAGCGCCGTGAGGTTGCCCGGCGAGAAATAGTGCTTCAGCGCGCGCTGCGCCTGCTCGCGGACATAGACCTTGCCCTCGCCCAGCCGCGCGATCAGGTCGGCCGGCGTGGTGTCGACCAGCTCGACATCGTCGGCAGCGTCGACCGTCGAATCGGGCACCGTCTCGCGCACCCGGATGCGGGTGATGCGCGCCACCACGTCGTTCAGGCTCTCGACGTGCTGCACGTTCATGGTCGAGTAGACGTCGATGCCGGCGGCAAGCAGGTCCTGCACGTCGAGATAGCGCTTGGGATGATGGCTGCCCGGCGCGTTGGAGTGCGCGAGCTCGTCGACCAGCACCAGTTGCGGTCGCCGCGCCAGGATGGCGTCGAGGTCCATCTCCTCCAGCGTGCGGCCCTTGTATTCGACGTGGCGGCGCGGAATGACCTCGAGATCGGCGAGCTGCGCCTCGGTCTCGGCGCGGCCGTGGGTTTCGACCACGCCGACCACCACATCGACGCCCTCTTCCTTGCGGCGCCGCGCGGCCACCAGCATTTCATAGGTCTTTCCGACGCCGGGGGCGGCGCCGAAGAAGATCTTGAACTTGCCGCGGCCTTCGCGCTGCGCCGCCTTCAGGAGAGCGTCAGGCGACGGGCGGGTTTCGTCGGAAGCACCGACCATGGCCCGCGGAGGATGTCACCGCTTCGCGAGAGCGTCGAGCGCCATGTTGAGCTGCAGGACGTTCACCCGAGGCTCGCCGAGCAGGCCGAACAGGCGGCCCGTGGTCTGCTGCTGCACGAGCTGGCGCAATTGCGCTTCGTCGAAGTTGCGGGCCTTGGCGACCCGCGGCACCTGGAACAGCGCCGCCTCCGGCGAGATGTCCGGATCGAGACCGCTTGCAGAGGTCGTGACCAGATCCATCGGCACGGGCACGTCGGGGTTCTCGGCCTTGAGCTTCTCGACGTCTTCCTTGACCCGGTCGATCAGCGCCTTGGAGGTCGGGCCGGCATTGCTGCCCGAGGAGTTGGCGGCGTTGTAGGGCGCGGGCACGGTCTTGGTCGAATCGTTGGGATCGGTGTCCGAGGTCGCCGAAGGCCGGCCGTGGAAGTATTCGGGCCTGGTGAAGTTCTGGCCGATCAGGGCCGAGCCGATCACCTTGCCGTCCTTCTCGACCAGGCTGCCGTTGGCCTGGCTCGGGAAGACGGCTTGGGCGATGCCGGTCATGGCCAGCGGATAGGCGAGGCCCGTGATCACGGTCAGCAGGACGATCATCATCAAGGCGGGACGGATTTCTCTCAGCATGGGAGCCTCACGCAAGGCCGATGGTGGTGATCACCATGTCGATCAGCTTGATGCCGACGAACGGGATGATCACGCCACCCAGGCCATAGATCAGGAGATTGCGCAGCAGCACGGCGGACGCGCCGGACGGCCGGTAGGTCACGCCGCGCAGCGCCAGCGGGATCAGCGCGACGATGACCAGCGCATTGAAGATGATCGCCGACAGGATGGCACTCTGCGGTGTCTTGAGGTGCATCAGGTTCAGCGCCTGGAGCTGCGGATAGAAGGCGACGAACATCGCCGGGATGATGGCGAAGTACTTCGCCACGTCGTTGGCGATCGAGAAGGTGGTCAGCGCGCCGCGGGTCATCAGGAGCTGCTTGCCGATCTCGACGATCTCGATGAGCTTGGCCGGGTCGCTGTCGAGGTCGACCATGTTGCCGGCCTCGCGGGCCGCCATGGTGCCGGTGTTCATCGCCACGCCGACATCGGCCTGGGCGAGCGCCGGCGCGTCGTTGGTGCCGTCGCCGCACATCGCCACCAGCTTGCCCTGCGCCTGCTCCTTGCGGATCAGCTCGAGCTTGGTCTCGGGCGTGGCCTGCGCCAGGAAATCGTCGACGCCCGATTCGGCGGCGATCGCGGCTGCGGTCAGCGGGTTGTCGCCGGTGATCATGACGGTGCGGATGCCCATCTTGCGCAGGGTCGCGAAGCGGTCGCGGATGCCGCCCTTCACGATGTCCTTGAGATGGATCACGCCGAGCAGCTTGCCGTCCTTGGCGACGGCGAGCGGCGTGCCGCCGTCCTTGGCGATCCCGGCCGCGATCGATTCGAGCTCGCGCGAGACCGTCGCTGGCGCCGAGCGGTTGGCCGCCAGGATGGCATCGACCGCGCCCTTGCGGATCGAGGCGCCGTCGACGTCGATGCCGCTGATCCGGGTCTGCGCCGAGAACGGGATGAACCGCGCATGCAGGGGCGCCATGTCGCGGCCGCGGATGTTGTAGGTCTCCTTGGCCAGCACGACGATCGAGCGGCCCTCCGGGGTCTCGTCGGAGAGCGAGGCGAGCTGCGCGGCGTCGGCCAGATCGCGCTCGCTGACGCCGGTCACCGGCAGGAACGCCGTCGCCTGGCGGTTGCCGAGCGTGATGGTGCCGGTCTTGTCGAGCAGCAGGGTGTCAACGTCGCCCGCCGCCTCGACGGCGCGGCCCGACATGGCGAGCACGTTGAAGCGCACCAGCCGGTCCATGCCGGCGATGCCGATCGCCGAGAGCAGCGCGCCGATGGTGGTCGGGATCAGCGTCACGAACAGCGCCACCAGCACCAGCACGCTCATCGTGCCGCCGGCATAGGCGGCGAAGCTCGGGATGCTGGCGACCGAGAAAATGAAGATGAGGGTCATGCCGGCGAGCAGGATGTTGAGCGCGATCTCGTTCGGCGTCTTCTGCCGCTCCGCGCCCTCGACCAGCGAGATCATGCGATCGAGGAACGTCGAGCCGGGCTCGGCGGTGATGCGCACCTTGATCCAGTCGGAGATGACCTGCGTGCCGCCGGTCACCGCCGAGCGGTCGCCGCCTGACTCGCGGATCACCGGCGCCGATTCGCCGGTGATCGCCGCCTCGTTGACCGAGGCGACGCCTTCGATCACCTCGCCGTCGGACGGGATCAGGTCGCCCGCCTCGACCAGGACGATGTCGCCCTTGCGCAGCTTGGGCGCCGGAACCTCCATCCACTTGGTGTCGTTGGGGTTGACCAGGCGCTTGGCGACGGTCTCGGTCTTGGCCTTGCGCAGGGTCGCCGCCTGCGCCTTGCCGCGGCCCTCGGCGACGGCCTCGGCGAAGTTGGCGAACAGCACGGTGAACCAGAGCCACAGGTTGATCTGCAGCGCGAAGCCCAGACCCGGGGCGCCGTTCACGACGTCGCGGATAAACAGGACCGTGGTCAGCGTCGCCACGACCTCGACGGTGAACATCACCGGGCTGCGGATCAGCGTTCGCGGATCGAGCTTGCGGAAAGCGTCGATGACGGCCGGTCCGATGATCTTCGGATCGGCAAGCGTGGAGGAATTCCTGGTAGCCATCTTCTGCCCCTAGAACAGCGTGCCGGCGTTCATCGAGATGTGCTCGACCAGGGGGCCGAGCGCGAGCGCCGGAAAATAGGTAAGGCCGCCGACGATCAGGATGACGCCGACCGTCAGGCCGACGAACAGGCCGCCATGGGTCGGGAAGGTGCCGGCCGAGGCGGGCACGATCTTCTTGGCGGCGAGCGAGCCTGCGATCGCCACCATCGGCACGATCATCAGGAAGCGGCCGATGAACATCGCGAGCCCGATGGTGGTGTTGTAGAACAGGGTGTTGGCGCTGATGCCGGCGAAGGCCGAGCCATTGTTCGCCGTGCCCGAAGTGTAGGCGTATAGGATCTCGCTGAAGCCGTGCGGCCCCTGGTTGGCCGGGCCGGCGAGGCCGGCATCGACCACCGTGGCGAGCGCGCTGAAGCCCAGGATCGACAGCGGCAGGACCAGGATGGCGAGCATCGCCATCTTCACTTCCTTGGCCTCGATCTTCTTGCCGAGATACTCCGGCGTCCGGCCGACCATCAGGCCGGCCACGAACACCGCGACGATGGCGAACAGCAGCATGCCGTAGAGGCCGGCGCCGACGCCACCGACGATGATCTCGCCGAGCTGCATGTTGAACAGCGGCACCAGCCCGCCGAGCGGCGTCAGGCTGTCGTGCATGGCATTGACCGCGCCGCACGAGGCGTCGGTGGTTACCGTCGCGAACAGCGCCGAGTTGGCGATGCCGAAGCGGATCTCCTTGCCTTCCATGTTGCCGCCGGAGAGGCCGAGCTGGGCCAGGGCTGGATTGCCGGCGCCCTCGGCCCAGTAGGCAACGGTGACACCGAGCAGGAACAGGACGGCCATCACGCCGAACACCGCCCAGCCCTGGCGCTCGTCGCCGACCATGCGGCCGAAGACGTTGGTGAGCGCGGCACCGATCGAGAAGATCAGCACCATCTCGATCAGGTTGGTGAGCGCGGTGGGATTCTCGAACGGGTGCGCGGAGTTGGCGTTGAAAAAGCCGCCGCCGTTGGTGCCCAGCATCTTGATCACTTCCTGCGAGGCCACCGGCCCCTGGGCGATCACCTGCTTGGCGCCCTCGAGCGTCGTCGCCTCGGTGTAGGCGCCGAGGTTCTGCGGCATGCCCTGCCAGACGAAGAACAGGCCGACGACGACCGAGATCGGCAGCAGGACGTAGAGCGTGCCGCGCACCAGATCGACCCAGAAGTTGCCGATGCTGCTGGCCGAGCGCCGGGCGAAGCCGCGCACCAGCGCGACGGCGAGCGCGATGCCGGTGGCGGCCGAGACGAAGTTGTGCACGGTGAGCCCCGCCATCTGGACGAGGTAGCTCATCGTCGTCTCGGGCACGTAGGACTGCCAGTTGGTGTTGGTGTCGAAGCTCATCGAGGTGTTGAAGGCGAGGCCCGGCTCGACCGCCGACTGGCCCGTCGGATTGAACGGCAGCAGCGCTTGCAGGCGCATCAGCGCATAGAGCAGCAGGAAGCCTGCCAGGCTGAACAGCAGCATGGCGACGGCGTAGACCACCCAGCCTTGCTCACGCCGATCGTCGACGCCGCTCAGCCAGTAGATGCCGCGCTCGACCGGCCCGAGCACCGGCGACAGGAAGGTGCGCTCACCCGAGAAGACGCGGGTCATGTAGCGCCCGAGCGGCTTCACCAGCAGCGTGACGATCGCGCAGAACAGCGCGATCTGGAGCCAGCCATTGACGGTCATCGTGGAATCCTCAGAAGCGCTCGGGGCGCAGCAGCGCGTAGACGAGATAGGCGAACAGGCCGAGCGTCACGGCGGCGCCCAGGATGTATTCGAGCATCATGGCAGCCTCCTAGAGACGGTCGCAGGCGTAGGCGTAGGCGATGGCGACGGCGAAGCAGCCGCACCCGGCGGCGATCAGGATGATATCCAGCATGTTGGGGTTCCCCGATTTGGCGGCGATCAGCTCACGCCGCAGGCCTGCAGGGTCAGCAGGACCGCAAAGGCAAACGCCAGATGCAGTGCCAGGATGACTCCGATCTCGTAGACGGTCTCGCCGGCCTTCGGCGTCACCGGCTGCGCTTCCTGCGGCGCAGGCTTCGCCGGCGAGGCGATGTCCACGCCGGACATCGCCTCGTTGCGGGACCGTGAAAGGCCGAATCGATTCATGACACGCTCGACTAGATGCGTCCGCGCAGATGGTCGTAGGCGATGAACGCGCCCATGAGAGCGAGACCGATGGCGATGAGCAGCAGGCCGAACATGACCCCTCCTTGGGAGGCCCATAAAAGGGCGCTGCGACGTAGGAATTCGAGCGGGCTGAGGCGAGCCGGACGTAGGAAATCCATAGGATTTCGGGCGGCCTCGCCGGACGCTTATGGAATTCCTACGCGCCATCGCAGCCAACCGAATGGATTTCATACCTTGCGTTGGCGTTCTTAACGACCCCGATGCCGCGGCATCCAGAACGGGGATTGCATGTTTCGCTCAATCGCACTCTCGACGGCGGCCGCCGTCGTCGCCGGCTCGCTCCTGATCGCGCCAGGCGCCGGCGCGCAGTCGGCCGATCAAGCCCAGAAGGAAGACAAGCCTGTGTGGAAGGCGCCATTCGGAGGAACGTTCACGGCAGGGGCCGCTTTCATCACCGACTATTCGTATCGCGGCATTTCGCAGACCCAGCGCCAGGTCGCCTTCCAGCCGACCCTCACCTACGAGACGCCGACGGTCAGCGAGAAGGTGCCGCTGTCGGCCTATGT
>NZ_JAFKJN010000008.1 GCF_017305915.1 Reyranella sp. | reverse complement strand
AGGGGCGAGACAGCGAGAACGCCGGCACCTCACCGCAAATACGGAGCCTTCTGCGCCCATTCGTGACGGCTTCCGACGGAAAAGAGCCGACTACGAGACCAAGGACCGGCGACGCCGTCATTGCGTGACTTGGTCAGACCTTCCCTAGGCATGCGCGCCAAGCCGAGGCTGGGTAGCTAGCCTCGGCTTGATCCAACGCCATAGCTACACCAAAGAGATAAGCTCAACTTTTCCCGTCCTGATTGTCTCTTTTTATTTCTTCGTCGTATTCGCGATAGGCATCTACTCTCTCTCGTATCGCGTCATACTCACCATGCCCACCCAGAGTCAGATAATAGTTTGAACCATCAGGCCGTTGCTCGTACACGATGAACTCGCCCGTCAGACGTCCTTGAGTGGCTCGTTTCGAGTAGCTGCCAATCACAGTCTCGAACGCTAACCTATCAGCGACATCCGATACGTATTGACCATTGAGTGGAGCGAAGATTTCTTCCATGGCGCCGGGCCTGGAGAGCTCAAGGCATAGATTCTTCGGAAGGAAGCGCGGCTGGAAGTGGTGCTTATGCCAGAGACCGGTTAGGGGTGGCCTGAGAAAGGGGGTGGCTGGCTTCGTCGCGCTGGGTCGAGAATCGCTAGCTTCGAGAATCCCGATTTCATCGTAGATGGCATGAACACTGTATGAGCGCGTCAATCCGTGTTGGGCCAGTTCGAGCACGAGTCCAAAGGAGTATTTCCCGGTACGCATTTTGAGATCGAGCCATCCGACAACATCGCGGACTTCTTCCCTGAGGCGCTCGATGGTGACAACAACGCCACGCCCGACTGTAATGCTTTGCATGTCCCGAAGCTCGCCGGGAACGCGGTGGGAATGCAACCTTCAATTTCGACGACTATTCCCGCGCTGCCCCTCTGAGGTGCGACCCAGCGGTTCAGGGCGACCAGCACGAGCGGAGTCACCGCACCGCCCCCATCGTCAGCCCGCGCACGATGTATTTCTGCACCATCAGGCTCAGCAGCAACTGCGGCAGGGCGGCAACGATCGTCGCGGCGGCCATCTGGCCCCACAGCACCTGCTCGTAGGAGATGAACTGGATGGCGCCGACGGTCACCGGGAAGGTCTGGCGGCCGGCCAGCATCAGCGGGTAGTTGAAGGCGTTCCAGCAGAACATGAAGCCCAGGATCACCGTGACCGCGACGCCTGGCAGGCTGAGCGGCAGGATCACCCGGGTCAGCACGCCGAACCACGAGCAGCCGTCGATCTTGGCCGCCTCCTGGATCTCCGTCGGGATCTCCATGAAGAAGCTGCGCAGCATCCAGATGGTGAACGGCAGCGTGATCAGCTGGTAGGCGAAGATCAGGCCGGCATGCGTGTTGTAGAGGCCGAGCCGCTGGTAGAGCAGGTAGAGCGGGATCACGAAGGCGATGAACGGCACGAAGCGGAAGCTCATCAGCACGAAGGCGAACCCGTTCTTGTACGGGAACTCGAAGCGCGCGAGCGCGTAGGCCGCCGGGATGCCGGCCACCACCGACAGCGCCACCGCGCCCAGCGAGATGATCAGGCTGTTGAGGAAGAACAGCGGGAAGTCCGGCCGGGTCGAGGAGTACTGCCCGCGCTGCTCGCCGATCACCAGCGCGGCGTAGTTGTCGATCGTGGGCGTGAACACGAACTTCGGGGGAACCGACAGGATGTCGCCCGGGCTCTTGAGCGAGGTCAGCAGGATCCAGAAGAACGGGAAGACCGTCCAGGCGAGCAGCAGGATCGCCGCCAGCGCGACCACGACGTGGCGGACGTATTGCCGGGTGGGCACGGCCTTGCGGACGGTCGGCAAGGCGGCGACGGCCGTCGTCATACGGTGCTCTCCGCCGCCTTGTTCCACAGCCGCATCAGCAGGTAGCTCACCACCACGACCAGCAGCAGCAGCACGATCGCCTGCGCCATGCCCTTGCCCATCTGGAACCACTGGAAGGAATACTGGTAGGCCATGATGTGCAGGTTGGTGGTCGCGTCGTTCGGCCCGCCGAGCGTGGTGGCGTAGATCACGTCGAAGATGCGGAGCGAATCCATCGCCCGGAACAGCACGACCAGCACGATGAACGGGCTGAGCAGCGGCAGCGTGACGTAGCGCAGGGTGGTGATCGGGCCGGCGCCGTCGACCTTGGCCGCCTCGTAGGGCTCGGTCGGCAGCGCCTGCAGGCCGCCCAGCAGGATCAGCGCGACGAACGGCAGGTTGCCCCAGGTGTCGATGATCATCACCGAGACCACCGCGCCCTGGGTCGAGCCGAACCAGTTCACCGGATCGACGCCCACGAACGACAGCAGGTAGTTGAGGATGCCGGCGGTGGTCGAGGCCATCATGATCTTCCACATCAGCGCGGTGATCACCGGCGGCATCATCAGCGGCATCAGCATCAGGGCGCGGATCGCGCCGCGGCCGGGGATGCGCGCGTGCAGGAACAGCGCCACCGCCAGCCCCAGCCCGACCTGGATCGCGACGGCGGCCACGGTGAAGCCGAGCGTGAATTCGAGGGCGCGGGCGAACAGCGGCTCCTCGACCAGGTTGATGTAGTTGTCGAGCCAGACGAAGCGGAAGCGGTTGGGATACTGCAGCCAGTAGCTGGTGAAGCTGTAATAGAGGCCGAGCCCGAACGGGTAGATCATGCCGGCCAGCAGGACGAGCGCGGGCGACAGCAGGAGGTAGGGCAGGAAGCGGTCGGGGCGGCGGCGCCGTTTGTAACCCTCCCCATTCATATGGGGAGGTGGCGCGGTCATCCGCGACGGAGGGGTCAGGGCCGCAGTCATGACCCCTCCGTCGGCGTAAGACGCCGACACCTCCCCATTTGAATGGGGAGGGGTTGATTCCTGCGTCGTCCGACGAAGGTCCTAGCCACCTACTTGATCCCCGCCTCCTTCAGCACCTTGTCGACCTCGCCGCTCGCCTTCTTGAGCGCGTCGGCGGCCGACAGCCGCTTGAAGTAGACCTCGTGCAGGGCGCGCGCCCAGATGTCGCCCAGCCGCTGGCGCTCGGACTGCGGCACCCAGGCGACCCTGGCGGTCTCGAGGTTCTTCGCCACGGTCTTGAGGTAGCTGCCGCCGCCCCACCCGGCCATGATCTCCTGCACCCGCGGATCGTTGGTCACCGACTGGCGCGACGGGTTGTAGTTGCGGTAGCCGACGGTGGCGTTGAGCAGCGTGCGCTGGGCGGTCGCCCACTGCACGAACAGCCAGGCGGCGTCCTTGTTCCTGGTCGCCCGGCTGATGCCCAGCGCCCAGGTCCACAGGCCCGAATAGGTCTTGCCGCCCGGCCCCGCCGGCAGCAGCGCGTAGCCGACCTTGCCGGCGACCTTCGACTTCTTGGGATCCTCGTAGCTGGCGGCGAAGAAATCGGCGTCAGCGATCATGCCGGCCTGGCCCGCGGTGAAGGCCTCCATGGCGTCGTACCACTGGGTGTTGGCCCAGTTGGGCGGGCCGCTCTCGCGCACCATGTCGATCCACAGCTCGGTGTATTTCACCGAGCGCGGGTCGTGGAGGTTGGCGACGAGCTTGTCGTCGAGCTCGCGCCACTGGCCGTCGGTGTAGGACTTGAGCCCGCTGATGAAGCCGGTGCCCATGCTGGCGAGGCTGGGCGTGCCGCGCGCGGTGATGCCGGGAATGCCGGCGTTCTTCTTCACCTGGCGCGCCGCCTCGGCCATCTCCTCGAGCGTGGTCGGCACCTTGATGTCGTGCTGGTCGAAGATGTCCTTGCGGTAGGCGAGGATGTAGCTCTCCTCGAGCACCGGGATCGAATAGAGCGGGCCCTCGCCGACGCCCGAGCCGTCCTTGCCATTCCAGCGGTTGGCCGCGGTCAGCGCCGGATAGAAGTCGTCGAGCTTGTACCAGGCCGCATCGGTCAGCTTGGGGTTCTTGAGGAAGTCGTCGAGCGGCAGGATCCAGTTCGGCGGCACGTACTGCCAGTTGCGCATCGGCCCGGTCATGATGACCGAGAACTCGCCGCGCTGCTGCGACAGGTCGGCCACCAGCTTGGTGAAGTACTCGGCCTCCGGCAGGATCAGGTACTCGATGTTGATGCCGGTGAGCTGGCGGAACTCGGGGATCAGCGGCAGCAGCGACTCGGTGAACGGGTGCTTGTTGAGGCCGATGGTCAGCGACTGGCCCTTGGCCTGCTGCCAGTCGATCTTGGCCTGCTTGTAATAGGCGAGCGCGTCCTCCTGTGCCGCGGCGCGGAAGCCGGCGCCCAAGGTGAGAAATGGGGTGAGAAGCGCGGCAGCAGGCAGTCCCGCGAGCCATTGGCGTCGCGAATGCATAGAATCCTCCCTCGATTTGAAGGAATTCTTCGCGACCGCGAATATCCCGTCAAACAGAATCGTATCCCGCACTCCGGGATGAACTCATCGGACCGCGCCGCTCCAGTGGCGCTCATCTCTGTCGTCCTGACAAGAGGCGGCTCTGGAGAGCCGCGCTCCCGGCCATGAGTCCTACAGTTGCGCCTCGATCAGTTGCGCGTGGTGGATGACGATCTTCGCCAGCGCCCCGACCTCGGCCTTCCTGAGCTGGCGTGCCGGGCCGCTGACGCTGAGGCCGGCGATGGCGCGGCCGGTGCGATCGCGGATCGGCGCGCCGATGCAGCGCATGCCCGGCTGGTGCTCGCCTTCGTCGACCGAATAGCCGCGGGCGCGGATCAGCCTGAGCTCGGCCTTGAGCTTGCGCCCGCTGGTGATCGTGGCCTCGGTGAAGCGCTCGAGGCCATCGGCGATGATGGCGTCGACCGCCGCCGGCGGCTGGTGGGCGAGGATCGCCTTGCCGGTGCTGGTGCAATGCACCGGCGCCGCCTCGATCAGGGTGAGCGGCGTGCCGCTCGCCGCCGACACGCTGTGGGTGACGATCGCCTGGCGGCCGTCGAACACCGCGAGCTTGGCGACGTGGCCGGTGACGCGGTTCAGGCCGTCGATCACCGGCCGCGCCTCGCGATGCAGGTCCATGTTGGCGAGCGCGGTGTTGCCGAGCTGGAAGAGCTTGATGCCGAGCCGGTAGCGGTCGCGCTGGCTGCCCTGGTCGAGCAGGCCGACCTCGCGCATCGACGCCGCCAGCCGATGAGCGGTGCTGCGCGGGAAGCCGGTCGCCGCGGCGATCTCGGCCAGCGACATCGACCGCCGCGCGGTCGTGAAGGCGCCGAGCACCGCGACCACCTTGGCCAGCGATTTCAGCGCGTCGTCCGGCGCGCGGCGCATGGTCGGTTTCCTGGTCATGCCTCAATCCCGCTATCCGGGACACCCTAGGCCCCGGCGGGTGCAATTGCACCTTTGCCTTCCCATATAGCCCTCCTTCTCCCGGAGGACCCCATGCCCCTAGACTCACCCTCCCCCACCCCCGCCGCCCTGGACGACGACGGCGCCCTACTCGACGCCTACTCCCGCGCCGTGGTCTCGGTCGTGGACCGGGTCGGGCCGGCGGTCGTGCGGGTCGAGCGGCTGACGAACGGCCGCGACGCCCCCGGCGGTGTCGGTTCCGGCGTGGTCATCGCCGGCGACGGCCTCGTCCTGACCAACAGCCACGTGGTCGGCGGCGCGCGCCGCGTGCGGCTTTCCTTCGCCGACGGCAGCAGCCGCGAGGCGCGCGTGCTGGGCGACGATCCGGACACCGACCTGGCGCTGCTGTCGTGCGACCTGCCGGGCGGCATCCCGTTCGCCCGCCTGGGCGACAGCCGGGCGCTGAAGCGCGGCCAGCTCGTGGTGGCGATCGGCAATCCGCTCGGCTTCGAATCGACCGTCACCGCGGGCGTGGTGTCGGCGCTCGGCCGCTCGCTCAGGGCGGCCTCCGGCCGGCTGATCGACGACGTCATCCAGACCGACGCCGCGCTCAATCCCGGCAATTCGGGCGGGCCGCTGGTGTCGAGTACGGCTGAGGTGGTCGGCATCAACACCGCCATGATCCAGCGCGCCCAGGGCATCTGCTTCGCCGTGGCGTCCAACACCGCGGTGTTCGCGGTGTCCGAGTTCATCGCGCACGGCAGGGTCCGGCGCGCCCATATCGGCATCGCCGCCGAGACCGTGCCGCTGCCGCGCCGCATCGGGCTGGCGACCGGCGCCGGCGCCCGCGCGATCCGGGTCAGCTTTATCGAGCCGGGAAGTCCTGCCGACGCCGCCGGGGTGCTGGCGGGCGACCTGCTGCTGTCGGTCGACGGGGTGGCGACCCCGGGCGCCGACGCGCTGATCCGCCTGCTCAATTCGGAGCGCATCGGCAAGGCGACCACGCTCGCCCTGCTGCGCGGCGGCAAGATCGAGCACCGGACGGTGGTGCCGGTCGAGCGGCGGCGGTGAAAAAGAGGTCCGCCGGGATGTCGATTCCCGGCCGGCTCGTTCGTCGAAGGGGCAGAAGCACCCCCTGACGAAGGAGCAGGCCATGACGACCCGCGTCGACACCCTCAGCCATATGGACAAGCTCAAGCCCCTGATCGGCTTCGCGATGGCGGCCCACCAGGGCCTCGATCCGACGATCGTGCGGCTGGTCGAGATCCGCGCCTCGCAGATCAACGGCTGCGCCGTATGCCTGGCCATGCACAGCCGGGAAGCCCGCCAGGCCGGCGAGAGCGAGGAGCGGATCATCCTGCTCGACGCCTTCCGCGAATCGGAGCTGTACAGCGACCGCGAGCGGGCCGCGCTGGAATGGACCGAGGCCCTGACCCGACTCGAGCCGGGCGGCGCGTCGTACGAGGTCTACGCCAACCTCAAGGCGCATTTCAGCGAGGACGAGCAGGTCAAGCTCACCCTGTCGATCGGCGCGATCAACGCCTTCAACCGGCTGAATGTCGGCTTCCGCGTCAGCCCGGCGGTGCTGAAGGACGTACCGAAGGCGGCTTGACCGTCGTCCCGAGCGTAGTCGAGGGACCTTCTCTCTCAGGCACGACCTTGCCCGTGGAGAGGAGGTCCCTCCACTTCGCGCTGCGCGCTCCGGTCGGGACGACGGTCAGCGCCGCTCGGCGATCGCGACGACGCGGCGGCCGGTGCTGACGATGCCGTCGGGGCCGACCAGGGCGGCGAACTTCTCGCGCACCCGGGCGCGCGCCTGGTCGCGCAGCTCGGGCGGCAGGTGGCCCAGCGCGTTGCCGAAGGAGCTCGCCTCCATGAAACGCAGCGCGTCCTCGGGGCCGGCGTGGCGGAACGGGTGCTCGCGGACTTCGACGAAGCGCGGCTGGAAGCCGGTGGTCTGCAGCAGCGCGCGCAGCTCCTCGGCGTCGACCCGGAAGGTGATGCCCTCGCGCGGCCGCGGATGCTCGTCGAACGGCGGCTCGGCCAGCACCGCGCGGGCGGTCCGCACCAGCTCCGGCACGTCGCCCTTGAGCGCCGTGCTGATCCCCAGGCGGCCGCCGTAGCGCAGCACGCGCCAGAAGCCGAGCAATGGCCCGGTCTTGTCGGGCAGCCAGTGCAGGACGGCGTTCAGCATCACGGCATCGAAGCTGCGGTCGGCCAGGCGGTCGAGGTCGTTGGCGTCGCCCAGCTCGAAGGAGAGGTTGTCGCGGGCGCGGCTGGTGGCGAGCCCGATGCGTAGCGGCAGCGGGTCGATGCCCAGCACGAAGCCGTCGGGGCCGACGGTGGCGGCGATCTCCTCGGCCAGCGTGCCGGTGCCGCAGCCGACATCGAGGATGCGCTCGCCGCGGCGGATGGCGAGGTCGCCGACCAGCTGCCGGCCGGGCTCGAGATGGCGGAGCGCGCTGATCCGCTCGTAATCCAAGGCGAGCGAGGTGTTGTCGAGGGCGAACGACGGCGCGCCGACGACCGGCCGGGTCTGGATCATCTCGGCATCATGAACGCTCGACGGGCGCGCGAGACTCGCCTCTATTACATGTGTGGAATGCAATGAAGGGGAAACGAGTGCGCGTCGAGATCCTATGCACTGGCGATGAAATCCTCACCGGCAAGACCGTCAACACGAATTACAGTCACATCGCGCGTAAATTGGGCGAGGTCGGGCTCGACGTCGCCTGGGGCACCACGGTGGGCGACGACCGCGCCAGCCTGCTGACCGCCTTCCGCCAGGCCGGCGAGCGCGCCGACGCGGTGATCGTGAACGGCGGGCTGGGGCCCACGGTCGACGATCTGAGCCAAGAAGTTGCAGCCGAGGCCTGCGGCGTGACGCTGGTGCTTTCCGACTACTGGATGCAGCGCATGACCGAGTCCTATGCGCGGCGCGGCCGGGTGATGCCGGCCAACAACCGCAAGCAGGCGATGCTGCCCGAGGGCGCCGAGTTCATCGACAACCCGATCGGCACGGCCTGCGGCTTCGCCGTCACCATCGGCAAGGCGCGCTTCCTGTTCACGCCCGGCGTGCCGCGCGAGATGCGGCGCATGCTCGACGAGCAGGTGATCCCGCGGCTGCTGAAGCTGGGTGGTATCACCGGTGTGACCAGGCTGAAGCGCTTCCATTCCTTCGGCATCGGCGAGAGCCGCGCCGACGAGATGCTGGCCGGCATCCCGGGGCTGGCGATCGACGGCGAGATCAAGCTCGGCTTCCAGGCGCACTTCCCCGAGCTCGAGACCAAGCTGGCCGCGCGCGGCGCGACCGAGGCCGAGCTGGACGCCAAGCTGGCGGCGATCGAGGCCGAGGTGCGCAGGCGGCTGGGCAACTTCGTGGTCGCCGAGGACGAGTCCTCGCTCGAGCGCATGGTGTTCGAGCGGCTGAAAGCCGGCGGCCATACGCTGGCGATCGGCGAGACCTTCACGTCGGGCGCCATCGCCAACCGGCTCGCGCCGCTGCTGGGCGCCGACACGGTGTTCCGGCGCGGCGTGATCGCGGCCGAGATGACCGCCGACGGGGCGGCGGATACGTTGCGCGCGGAGAGTGGCGCCAGCCATGCGCTGGTGGTGCTGATGCAGCTCGACGACGGTCCCGACCGGCCCGACTTCGGCGCCACCATCACCGTGCAGATCGCCGATGAGAATACGGCCAAAGGGGGCGGCCCGGTGCAGCGCGTCGCCCGCCTGGTCGGCGGCCGCGACTGGGTGAGGACGGGCGCGGCCGAGCTCGGCCTGGACTGCCTGCGCCGCCATCTGATGGGCCTGCCGGTCGACGAGCGCATCGACTTCGAGCGGCGATGACGGGTGTCATCCCGAGCGAAGCGAGGGACCCTTAAGGCCACAGGAAAGGTCCCTCGCTACGCTCGGAATGACAGCGGAGCGATATCCGGCCACCTGGCCGCCAGCGCCAGCACCATATCGTCGATCCGCGCCGCCAGCAGCCGCTCGCCCTTGAAGGCCGAAGCGCGCGTCGGATCGCCGGTCGCGGCGGAGAGCTTGAAGTCGGCGGCCGGCTTCAGCTCGGCCATGCGCACGCTGCGCGGATCGAGCGCCAGCATCACCGAGGTCTCGCGCTCGTCGGCGTGGCCGCCGTCCTTGTGCTCGATCAGCCCCTCGGCCGCCCGGCCGATGAGCCGCATGTGCAGCACCAGCGCCCCGGTCTCAGCCGCGATCTCGTCGAGCGGCTTCTCGGTCGAGACGCCGGTGTTGATCAGCGCGATGCGCTTCACGCCATGCGCCATGAGGCTCGCAATAAGCTCGCGCATGAGAGCCTTGAAGGTGTCGGCCGTCAGATGCTGGCTGCCGGCGAAGCTCGTGAAGGCCGGGTAGTAGCCGAAGCCCACCACCGGCGCCGCCACCACAGCCAGCCGCTCGATCAGCTTCTGCCCCAGCGCCCGCGCCGTCAGCGCGTCGGTCTTGAGCGGCAGATGCGCGCCATGCGCCTTCGACGCCGCGCCGATCGGCACGACGACGACGGCATCGGCATCGAACCGCTGCTTCGCCTCCGGCCAGGTGAGGTCCTCGAGCCAGACGCCCGTCGGAGCTTCAGTCATGACTCCCACGGCAGCTTGACGTGCCTGGGGTTCCGGCCCGGCGGGCCCAGGACGATCATCTTGCGCCACCTGGCCTGCGGCGCGCCGTCGTCGAGCACGATGCGGTCGCCGACCAGCGCCACGCCGAGCTCCTTCCACAGCGCGTCGAGCCGCACCGCTTCGGCGTTGTAGAAATGCCTGTCGAGCAGCGCGCTCACCGACGTCGTGCCGGTCGCCTCGTCGCACGCCTTGGCATAGGCGTCCATGCCGACCCGATCGGCGCCGCCCTGGCCGCGCCACAGCGCGCCGGCGAAGCAGTCCTCCAGCCCCTTGGCGCCGTTGCTGTCGCGGCGGATCGCCAGATCGGCGAGCAGCATGAAGATCGCGCCGCCCCAGTAGTTCTCGCGGCCGCCCGCCTGCGAAAGCCCGCGCGCGAACACGCCCTCGCCCTGCGGCATGCTCTGGATCCATTCGCGCCAGACCTCTTCCTCGGTCTTCCAGCCGGCGCGGGCGCGGATGATCGGCTCGACGTAGGTCGCCGAGCCCTCCATGAACCAGGTCGCGCGGCCGCGGATGAACGGCATGCCGGAATGGATCAGCTCGTGCACCAGCACCCAGTCGTTGAACATCCGCCGCTGGTCGATGTGCTCGCCGACCTCGATCATGATGGTGACGCCGCCGCCCGGCTGGGTGCGGCCGAAGCCGACGCCGGGCCGCGGCTGCGGCACCAGCCCGACCAGCATCTCGTCGGCGGTGAAGCCGTGCCAGTAATTGGCCTCGGCCTCGACAGTGCGCTTCACCCAGTCGACGATCAGAGGCCGCGTCGCCTCGCCGAAGCCGTCGAGCAGGGCGAGCCGCAGCACGCCCTCTTTCTTGGCCTGTCCCGGCCTGAGGCTGCCGACCGCCGGCACCGGCAACTCGTGCAGCTCGACCTTGCCGATCGCGGTGTAGCCCGCGAAACGCACCGTCGCATTGGCGAGCCGCCACGCATCGCCCACCTTGGGAAGCCCGCTGGAGAAGATCATGCCCTTCGGGGTCGCCACCCGGATATCGATGGTCGGCACCTTCTGGTAACCGCGCGGCTCGAGCAGCCAGGCGCCGAGCGGCGCCAGCACGCCCTTGCCCTTCTGGATGCCTTCCGACGGCGAGTTGAGCGCGCGCGCGAAGCCCGACAGGTCGAAGCGGTAGCGTTGCTCGACAATCCCGTTCACCGGATCGACGCGGCCGGCGGTGAAGTCGCGCAGGTACGGTGTCGGGCGCTCGCCCATCGACTCGAAGCTGAGCGGCTGGCTGGCGCGGCAGCGATAGACGACATCGAGCGAGAGATCGTCGTGCACCGCCACGTCGGCGGTGCAGTCGGGCGCCGGCGTCGGTTGTGCCCAGGCGGTTGCCGTTCCGAGGAGGAGAACCAGCAGCGATCGGAAGACCATGGTCCCACTCTAGCCTGTGATAGGGTGCGGGCAATGGACCTGCTGGATCACGTTCTGCGGCGAATGGGCCGGCACGCGACCGCCCTGCTGCCGTTCTCGCTGCTGGTCGGCATCGTGTTCCAGGACCTCGCGGCGGCGGCCCGCCCGCTGGTCGCCCCGCTCGCAGTCTTGCTGCTGATGCTCGCCCTGGTGCGCACCGACTGGCCGCGGGTCCGTGCCCTGCTCGCCCGGCCGGCGCTGGCGCTCAGCCTGTCGGCGGCGCTGCTGGGCGCCGTGCCGCTGGCGGTCTGGCCGATCTGGAGCCTGTTTCCGATCTGGCCGGGCCTGATCGCCGCGCTCTGCCTCAGCGCCATGGCGCCGACCATCATCTCGGCGGCGACGACGGCGACCTTCCTGCGGCTCGACAATTCGCTGGCGCTGCTGATCGCGCTGATCACCAACTTCGCCGTGCCGCTGACGCTGCCGCCGCTCGCCCTGTGGCTGCTCGATCTCGACCTGCACATCAGTGTCGGCGCGCTCAGCCTGCGGCTCTTGGCCATCGTCGTGCTGGCGGTGATCGGCGCCGTCGCGATCCGCGCCTGGCTGGGCAGCGACGGCCTGCGCCACAACGCCCAGCGCATCGACGGCCTGTCGATCATCCTGCTGATCGTCTACGCCATCCCGCTGATGGACGGCATCGTCGGCCGCGCGATGGCCGAGCCCGCCAAGCTCGGCGGCTTCGTCGCCGGATCGTTCGCCGGCATGCTGCTGACCAACGCGGTGATGGCGCTGGGCTGCCTCGCCTTCCTCGACCGCCGCAGCGCGCTGACCGCCGGCTACTGCTCGGGTGGCCGCAACAACGCGCTGCTGATGGCGGTGCTGCCGATCACCGCCGATCCCGACATCTTCCTGTTCATCGCCGCCGTCCAGGTGCCGATCTACATCATCCCGACCCTGCTGCAGCCGATCTACCGGCAGCTACTGCAAGATCGGCCCTCCACGTCACCCTGAGGAGCATCGCGTAGCGATGCGTCTCGAAGGGTGCGCCGCAGGCACGGTGCACGCGGCGCGCCAGCTCAGGCGTTGCGCCGCGCGATCGACTTGCCGGCGATGTAGCCGAAGGTGAGGCACGGCCCGATGGTCGTGCCCGCGCCGACCGCCCGGGTGCCGATCGGGCTCGCCATGGCGATGCCGGCGCAGTAGAGCCCGCCGATCACCGAGCCGTCCCGGCGCAGCACCTGGCAGTGCCGGTCGGTGCGCGGTCCGCCCTTGGTGCCGAGGCTCACGTAAAGGAACGGTGCGGCATGGAACGGCCCCTGCTCCACCGTCTCCAGCGCGCGGTCCTTGGTGTAGTAGCGCTCCCACGCCGTCTCGCCGCGATGGAAGTCGCGGTCGACGCCCTGCTTCTTCCAGCCGTTGAAGCGGTCGACGGTCGCGCGCAGCGTCGCAGGATCGAGCCCGATCTTCGTTGCCAGCGCCTCGATCGTGTCGGCGGTGCGCACGAAGGCCGGATCCTTCGCCGCATACATTGCCGACAGCCGGTGGCTGTAGCGCGAATCGAAGAGGCGCCAGACCGGCGCGTGCTTCGATTTGCCGTCGGGCCCGCGCTCGTCGATCGCCGAGCCCAGCGAAGCGCTGCCCTCGCTGACGAAGCGCTGGCCCTCGCGGTTCACCAGGATGCAATGCGGCGCGTAGGTCTCATAAAGCGGCTGCGCGTGCCGCCGGCCCTCGTACTGGGTGAAGGTCGCCGGCGCGATATTGGCCTGGTCCATGTGCGCCAGCTCGGCACCGACCGCCTCGGCCATGCGCTGGCCGTCGCCGGTGTTGGTGTCCGGCGCGCCGACCAGATCGAGGCCCGGGAAATACGTCGCCATGTAGCCCGACGCCCAGTCGAAGCCGCCGGTCGCCAGCACCACGCCCTTGGTCGCGCGAATCGTGACCGGCTTGCCGTCGATCACCGCTTCGACTCCGGTGACGACATCGCCCTCGGCGACCAGCCGCTTCACCTCGGCCTCCAGACGGATGTCGACGCCGGCATCGAGGCAGCCGCGCGTCAGACCGACGGTCAGGCCGTTGCCGAGGCCGACCTTGCCTGCGATGACGCGCCAGACCAGCGACGAGCCGAGCCTGAGGATCGCGCGCATTGGGTCCTTGAGCACGCCGTCGACCATCTCCTTGTAGGTGAAGAATTGCGGCTTCACCGACTTGCGCACGCGGTTCCACCACTTGGCCAGGATGTAGCGGCTGATCAGGGTCGGCGAGACCATGCGCCCGAACAGCTTGCCGCCCGGCGCCTCGACATAGAAGTCGGGATGGTTGACCAGCTCGAAGACCAGCGGCGTCTTGTCCTCGAGGAAGCGCAGCATCGGCGCCGATTGCTCGGCCAGCGCCTGCCACAGCTCGTCCTCGGTCTCCTGCCAGCCCGGCGGCGAGACGGCGCGGATGTAGGTCAGCGTCTCCTCGGCCGAATCCTCGATCCCCGCCGCCAGCATGTGATGGTTCGCCGGCACCCAGGTGCCCGCCGCCGACATCGCCGTCGTGCCGCCCAGCCAGTGCGACTTCTCCAGCACCATCACCTTGGCGCCGTCGACCGCCGCGGCGAGCGCCGCCGACAGCCCGGCCGCGCCCGAGCCGACCACCACGACATCGACGTTCATTTCCAGTTCCACACCCGCCGCCACAGCGGCGTGAACAGGCTCGCCACCCCCTCCATGCTGAAGCGCATCAGCACGATCACGATCAGCGCGAACACCGCGAGATTCCATTCGCCGTAGGACTGTAGGTAGGTCATCACCACCTGCACCGGCGCCGCCCCGACGATCGGGCCGAGGAAGGTGCCGAAGCCGCCGATCACCACCATGACCACGATCTTGGCCATCTCCGAGAAGTCGATCATCTGCGGGGTCAGCAGCGCGATGTAGTGGCCGAAGAAGCCGCCCGCCAGCCCCGCGATGGCGCTGGAGATCGCGAACACCGCGATCTTCACCTTGGTCGTGTCGATGCCGAGGCTCTTGGCGCGCAACTCGTCGTCCTTGATCGCGCGCATGAAGAAGCCGAGCGGCGAATCGATCAAGAGCCTGAGGCCCAGCAGCACCAGCACGGTCAGCGCCAGGAAGGTGAAGTAGTACGGCATCGGATCGGTCGTGCCGTAGAGCGACTTCACGCTGAGGCCGAGCTCGCCGCGCGTGAACTTGTAGTCGGCGGTGAGATAGATGTGGAAGGTCTCTGCGAAGGCCCAGGTCGCGATCGCGAGATAGATCGCCCGCATCTTCAGCACCAGCCGGCCGAGGATCAGCCCGCACACACCCGCCAGCATGACACCGCAGGGAATGCCGATCCACGGTGAGATCTTGAGGTGATAGCCCATCAGCCCCGAGGTGTAGGCGCCGATCGCCGCGAAGGCGTGATGCGCCAGCGAGAACTGCCCGGTGTAGCCGGCCAGCAGGTTCCAGCTCGCCGCCAGGATCACGTAATAGAGCGCGATGGTCAGCACGTGCAGCACGAAGCTGCCGGTGAACAACGGCACCAGCGCCAACAGGAGCGCGGCGAACCCGATCGCGACGGCGGAGCGGCGGAACGAGGCGCTCATCCCAGCAGGCACTCCTGGATCAGCGCGCGCACCCGCGCTTCGCCGAACTCACCGACGGGCCCAGCGGCCTTCACCCTGCCGAGATTCATCATCACCACATCCTCGGCGTGGCGCAGCGCATCCGATACGTTCTGGTCGACCAGCAGGATCGTGGTGGAAATCGCGCGGCGCGCGGTCTGCAGCAGCTCGTAGACCTGCTCGGCGAGATTGGGGGCGAGACCGACCGTCGGCTCGTCGACCAGCATCAACCGCGGCTCGGTGATCATCTCGCGCGCGACCGAGAGCATGCGGCCCTGCCCGCCGCTCAGGCTGCCGGCCTTGTCGCGCCGGCGCTCGGCCAGTACCGGGAAGATCTCGTAGACCTTGGCGATGCGGTCCTTCAGGCGCGCGGGCTCGCGGCGCAAGGTCCAGCCGCCGACCTTGAGGTTCTCCTCGACGGTGAGCTGCGGGAAGGTGTTGAGCTCCTGCGGCACATAGGAGACGCCCAGCCGCTTGATCTCGTGGCTCGGCAGGTTGGCGATCGGCTTGCCGTCGAGCGCGATCGCGCCGCGGTGCGCCGCGAGCAGGCCGAACACCGTCTTGAGCAGCGTCGACTTGCCGGCGCCGTTGGGGCCGATCACCAGCACCAGCCCGCCCCGGGGCACGGTGAGCGACATGCCCTGCAGGATGTCGACGCCGGGCTGGTAGGCGGCGAAGACGTCTTCGACGGTGAGCAACGCGGTCATTCGAGCGCCTTGCCGAGATAGCCCGCGACCACCGCGGGCAGCCGCGCCACCTCGTCGAGCGTGCCTTGGGCCGCGACCTTGCCCTCCATCATCACCGTCACCTGCGGGCAGAGCTGGCGGATGATCGCCATCTCGTGGCTGACCACCAGGAATGCGGCGCCTTGGGCGCGGTTCACCTCGACGATCATCTCCAGGATCGTCTCCTTGATCACCGGGTTGATGCCGGCGAACGGCTCGTCGAGCACGTAGCAGCTTCCCGGCACCATGAAGCCGCAGCCCATCTGGAGCAGCGCCCGCTGGCCGCCCGACAGTTTCTTGGCCGGCGTGTCGGCGAGCGGCCCGAGCGTGGTCAGGCGGATCATGCGCTCGGCCGCCGCCTCGCCGTCGACGTTCGCCGGCCGGCGGGCGTGGAAGGCGGTCAGCAGGTTCTCGCGCACCGTCTGGTTGCCGAACAGGCGCGTCACCTGGAAGGAGCGCACCAGCCCGCGCCGCGCGATCTCGTGCATGGCAAGGCCGGTGATGCTCTGGCCGGCGAGCTTCACCTCACCCGAATCGGGCGCGTAGACGCCGGTGACGAGATTGACCAGCGTCGTCTTGCCCGCGCCGTTGGGGCCGATCAGGCCGCGGATCTCGCCCGGCTCGACGCTCAGCGTGACGTCGTTGGCCGCTTGCAGGGTGCCGAAGCGCTTGCGCAGGCCGATGGCTTCGAGCGCGGCCATCACGCCTCGCGGCCGCGCTCGCCGAACAGGCCGGTCGGCCTGAGCACGAGCACCAGCAGCACCAGCACGAAGCCGTAGATGTTCTGGTAGGCCGAATCGATGAAGGCGGCGCCGAAGGATTCGATCAGCCCCAGCAGGACGCCCGCGATCAACGCGCCGGGGATCGAGCCCAGCCCGCCGATCACCACGATCTCGAAACCCTTCACGGTCGTGACAAGGCCGTTGGTCGGAAACACCAGGAACACCGGCGCCAGCAGCGCACCGGCGAGCCCGGCCAGCGCCACGCCGATGCCGAAGGCGACGCGATCGACCCGCAGCACGTCGATGCCTGCGGTCTGCACGCCGACGCGGCTCTGCGCCGTGGCCCGCAGCGCCAGCCCGTACCAGGTGTAGCGCAGCACCGCCCAGAACACGCCGAGCGCCACCAGCGCAAACACGAACGCCGCCACCCGCGCGCCGGCCATCGGCATCGGCCCCACCATCACGATCGGCAGGTTCGAGCCCGGCGTGAACTGGTTGGGGCCAGCGATGCCGGTCGCCAGGCTGCGCAGCATCAGCAGCAGCGCCAGCGTGATGACGGTCGCGTAGTCGCTGCGCACCTCGGCCGCCTTGCTCGAGATCGGCTTCAGCAGGCTCCATTCGGTGAGCAGCCCGAGCCCGAACACGCCGGCCGTCGCGACCAGGATGGCAAGCCACCACAGGTCGGGGCCGAGCAGCCACGCCACCAGCATGTACTGGAGGTAGCTGCCGATCATGTAGAACTCGCCCATCGCCCAGTTGATCATGCGCATGATCGAGTAGATGAACGTGATCCCCAGCGCCATGAGGGCGTAGAGCACGCCGATCATGACCCCGGAGATGAACGTCTGGACGACGAGTTCGGTCGAGTACATCCACTTTCCCTGTCGTCCTGAGCGAAGCGAAGGACCTAGCGTTTGCTCCAACGAATCCGTTGAAGCTGGCGCTAGATCCTTCGCCTACGGCTCAGGATGACACCTTCGGTGTCACTTCTTGGAGTAGGTGACGGTGACCTCGGCGTCCTTCCAGTCCTGCTTCGCCGCCGTGTAGTGCAGGATCAGGACCGGCGGCACCCAGTTGTGCCAATAGACGCCGTCAGCCTTGGGGAAGGTCACCGGCGCATCGGGCCAGCTCTTGTAGGTGCCCGATTCGAGCGTCTTGATCAGCGTCTTGGGATCGGCGCTGTTCCCCGCCTTGATCGCCTGGGCGAGGATCATCACCGCGCCGAAGCCGTTCAACGCGCCATAGACCGGGTCTTCCTTGTACTTCTCCTTGTAGGCCTTGGCGAACTGGTCGCCGATGTCGGAGAGCTTCGACTTGGGAGAGTAGTAGGCGATGAAGTAGATGCCGTTGCCGTTCTTCTCGTGGAGCTGCCAAAACTGCGGCCGCGTCGGCGCATCGTAGGAGATCAGCATCGGCGTGTTGGGCAGCAGGCCGATCGTCGTCGCCTGATCCATGATCAGATCGAGCGGCTGGCCGACGCCGATGTTGATCACCATGTCCGGCTTGAACGCCTTGACCTGCAGGAGCTGTGGCGTGAGGTCGGTGACGGTGCGGTCGAACATCACCTTCTGGACCTCGATGCCGCCCATCTTCTTGGCCTGGGCGAGGGTCTCGTCGGCGAGGCCGATGCCATAATCGGTTGTTTCAGCAATGAGCGAGACGCGCTTGAAACCCTTCTGCTTGATGAACGTCATCCAGGTCTCGACGCGCACCGGATCGACGACGTGGGTGCGGAAGGCGATGTCGTAGTGCTTGGCGGTGATGTCGGACGCCGAGGCCTGCACCGCGAGCGTCGGCACGCCCATGTCCTTGGCGACCTCGTTGACCGCGATCGACACCGACGAATGGAAGAAGCCCGGCACTGCGACGACCTTGTTCTCGCTGACCAGCCGGCGATAGGCGGCGACGCCGGCCTCGGGCTTGCCCTGCGAATCCTGCACGAAGAGCTGCATCTTCTTGCCCAGCACGCCGCCCTGGGCGTTGACCATCTCGATGCCGATCTCGGCGCCGCGACGGATGAGCTGGCCGCCCGTGGCATCGCCCGGCGCCGACAGGGGGACGATCAGGCCGACACCGATATCCTGTGCCGCCGCGCCGAACGACGCGACGGACAATGCCATCGCGAGCAGAATTCCTTTGGTGCGCATTGCCGAACCCCCAATTTTTCTTCTATCCGCGGACTATCGCAGCAATTTCGATGCCCGTCAGCCGCTGACGCGGCCACCCAGCCGCTTCCGAAAGTCGCGCAGGAGATCGAGCACATCGAATATCGGCACGCCCAGCGCACGCTGCAGGGCCGGCTTGTAGGGCGGCAGGTTGGTGCATTCGAGCACGATGGCGTCGATGTCCGGATGTGTTCGCATCAGCGCCCGGCCCGCTTCGACGGTCTCGCGCTCGACGGCGTCGCGGTCGAGCGTCAGCCCGTTGTGCAGGAAGGTTGCCGCGAACGAACTGTCGGCCGGCAAGCCCTGCACGGGTGTGTCACCCGGCGCCTCGACCGCCTCGAAATGCGCCGGCGTCAGGTTCTCTGCAGACGCTGTGATCACGCCGACCTTCTTGCCCTTCAATGTCTTGATCAGCAGCAACGCCGAGGTCGCGACCGGCACCGGCGACAGCGCCTCGAGCTCCTTCTGGTAGAGCGCGAGGAAGCCGCAGCTCGTCGACAGCCCGATGGCGCCTTCGGCCGCCAGCGCCTCGGCATTCGCCTTCAATGCGGCGAGCACGCGGGGCCGGTTGGGATGTACGGCGACGGCGTCCACCGAGCCGATGCCCTCCATCCGGCGGAAGATCACCGGGAAGTCGAACGACTTGGGATTGCCGATATCGCCCTCGATCCGCGGGAAGCGCGTGTCGAGCATCAGGATGCCGAGCGGTTTCATGCTCAGATCTCCGCGTAGATCTCGAGCAGGTTGCCGTCGGGATCGCGGAAGAACAGCGTGCGATGGCCGAACGGCCGGTCGGTCGGCGGCGAGACGATCGCGACGCCCTGCTTCGCCAGCTCCTCGGCACAGTCGTCGACTTCCGTTGGCGACACCTTGAAAGCGAGCTGCAGCGCGGCGCTGCCCTTCGGCATCGGCGGGTCCTCCGCTGTCAGGCTCGGGACCGCGAGCGCCAGCGTATTGGCGCCGACCTGGTATTCGCGCCAGCGCGGCGACAGCTCGCGCACCATCGCGAAACCGAGCACGTCCTCGTAAAAGCGGCGCATCGCCGCCATGTCGCGCACGAAGATGACGGTGTAGTCGACGGCCCGGATCGACTTGAAGGCGCTCATGCGCCCGGTTCCGGCCATTTCTTCTGCGGGCCCCTCGCCTGCTCGTACCAGCGCGACACGCGCATCACACCGAGATCGTCGAAGCGGCGGCCGGCGATCTGCAGGCCGATCGGCTTGCCCTCTTTCGTGTAGCCGCAGTTGATCGACGAGGCCGGCTGCTCGCTCATGTTGAACGGCATGGTGAAGGAGATGTGCTCCAGCGGCCTGTGCACGTCGTTGGTCGGCGTCTCCCATTCGGCGGGATAGGTCGGTACCGGCGAGGTCGGCGACAGCACGTAGTCAAACGGCTGGGTCGCGCGCGTCGCCGCGGCGCGGATCGCCATGTAGTTGTTCACGCCCTTGATGACCATCGCGCCCGAGACGTCGGCACCGCCGCGGCACCAGTCGGCGATGAAGGGCAGCACGCTCGCCTGCTTGGCGTGGCTGAGCGCCGAGAAATCGACCCAGCTCCGCACGCGCCAGAACAGGTCCTGCAGATGCAGCATCTCGGGCGACAGGAAGCCTTCCAGGGTTTCGACCCTGGCGCCGGCATCGGCGAACAGCTTGGCCGCCGCCTCGATCGCCGCCTTGATCTCGCCATCGACCGGCAGGCCCGAGCCGGCATCGAGATAGAGGCCGATCCTGAGGCCTTTCGGCTCGAGCGGCCCAGCCGACCAGTCGATGTCGGCCGGCGGCAGGCTCATGTGGTCGCGCGGATCGGGCTTGCTGAGCTCGGCCATCAGCAGCGCGGAATCGGCAACCGTGCGCGTCATCGGCCCGACGACGCGGCCGAGGAACGGCGGATCGACCGGCACGCGGCCGAGGCTGGGCTTCAGGGTGAAGATGCCGTTCCAGCCCGCCGGCAGGCGCACCGAGCCGCCGATGTCGGTGCCGAGATGCAGCGGTCCATAACCGGCTGCCGCCGCCGCGCCCGCGCCGGCACTGGAGCCGCCGGGATTCCAGGCGAGGTTCCAGGGATTGCGGGTCAGCGGATGGAACGAGCTGCGGCCCGACGACAGCATGCCGTAGTCGGGCATGGTCGTTTTCGCGAGGATGATCGTGCCCGCCTCGCGCACCCGCGCCGCGGCCGGCGCGTCCGCCGCAGCCGGAGTCATGGTGGTCGCCGCCGTGCCGAGCGGCACCGGCACGCCCTTGGTGGCGATGTTCTCCTTGATGGTGATCGGCACGCCGTCGAGCGGTAGCGGCTTGTCCGCCTGCCAGCGCCTCTCGGACTCCTTGGCGGCCTTGCGCGCGCCCTCGAAATCCGGCGCGTAGAGCGCCTTCAGCTTCGGCTCCCAGGCCTCGATCCGCTGGATGACGGCGTCGGTGACTTCGACAGGGGAAAGTTTCTTGGCTTTGTAGGCGGCCAGCAGGTCGACTGCGGTCATGTCATGGATGGTCATCTTTGGACTTTAGCGTGGAAACGGAGGAAACGGGATTGCTGTGTGTCACGATGTACTTGGTCAGCATCGGGCCGATGAACAGCACGGCGATCATGCGCACGGTCTGCATCGCCATCACGAACGACACGTCGACATTGCTGGAGGCGGCGATGATCGCGACCGAATCCGAGCCGCCGGGGCTGGTGGCAAGGTAGGCGGTCAGCGGATCGACGCCGATCGCCGCGACCATCAGCCAGGCGACGCCGCCGCACAGCACGATCATGGTGAGGATGCAGGCCATGATCCGCGGCAGGGCGCGGGCGGCGTGGATCAGCAGCGGCTTGCTGAAGCGCAGGCCGACGTTCCAGCCGACCAGCGCATAGCTCGCCGCCAGCAGCCAGGGCGGCAGCTCGATCGACATCAGGCCCATGTGGGTCAGCACGATGCCGGCGATCATCGGCACCAGGAACGCGCCGGCCGGGATGTTGAGCCGCCGCGCGACCAGCGGGCCGATCACCGCCAGCGCCAGCGTCTCGCCCAGCCCCAGCCAGTGGACCGGCGGGAACCAGACCATCTCGGCATGGGCGTGGGCGGTATTGACGCCGAAGACGTGCGTCACCAGCGCCGCGACCACCGCCACCAACACGACGCGGCCATACTGCATGAAGGCGACCAGCCGGACGTCGGCACCGTAGGACTCCGCCATGATGGTCATGACCGAGGCCGCCCCCGGGCTGGTGCCCCACAGCGCCGTCGTGCCGGGCAGCACCTGCCAGCGCGTCATCAGCCAGCCGAGCCCGCTCGAGATCGCGACCACCGCCAGCACGCCGACGCTGAACAGGAACCAGTGCTGGAGCACGTCGCCGACGATCGACAGCGGCACCATCTTGGCGATCAGGCAACCGACGATTCCCTGCGCCAGCACGAACGGCGTCAGCGGCAGCCTGAGCCTGGCGCCGTTCGACGCCACCACGATGGCGGCGATCAGCGGCCCGAGCATCAGCGCCGCCGGCGCATGCAGCCACAACAGAACGGCCGCGATCGCGGCCGACAGTGCAACCAGCACGACCCATTGAACGCCCGGCGGCATCGAACTGCGTCCATCTCCAACTGGGAAAACGATGAAGCTACCCTAGTAGCGCCTCGCAAGATGCAGGCCAAGGCAGCCCTGCTATGCGGTTGAAGAGAAACTACAAAAGAATTATATTGTAGTTATAGTGGGCCCTGCGCTTCGAATGGGGCGCCCGGAAGTCGGCGAGCAATTTCCGCAAGCACGGCGTCACGTTTCAGGAAGCGCAGTCAGCCTTCGCCGATCCGGATGGCAAAATCATCGACGATCCCGATCATTCGGATGCAGAAGACAGATCTCGGCGCGAAAGGCCACACCTCGCGAAACCACCTTTTATCGACGGAGCCGATGACCATGCGAAAGGAGTATGACTTCTCCGCCGGCCGCAAAAATCCCTATGCGGCGCGGCTGAAGAAGCAGATCACAATCCGGCTCGACCAGGAGGCGATCGACTATTTCAGGGCGATCTCGTCCGAGGTCGGCATCCCCTACCAGAGCCTGATCAATCTCTATCTGCGCGACTGCGTGGCGGCTCGCCGACGCCCTCGCTTCAACTGGAAATCGGCCGCCTAGAGCGATTTCCGAGCAGATGGAACCGCGAGCGGTTCCATCTGCTCGGAAATGCGCGCACGGGCGTTGTCGTTGCAGCAGGCATATTCCGTTCGGCTGATTCCAGCCGAACGGAATATGCTCTAGGTTACGAACTCCTCCGCCTCGCCGTTCATGCCCTTGATCGTCTGGATCAGCTCGGCGGCAGCGACCTCGAGGCGTGCATCATCCGTGCCACGCAGGACCAGCGACACGCTGGGCTTGCCGTTGCGGAACGCCGGGTACGAGCCGATGTCGATATCGGCATAGCGGCTCTGCAGGGCGCCCAGCGGCTCGGCGATGATGCCCTCGGGCAGGTTGGTGCGCACGGTGCGCGCCAGCACCGGGTCGCCGCCGACCAGCCGGTGCTTCATCGACTGGAACATGCCCTGCGCCACCGACGGGATGCCGGCGAAGGTGAAGACGTTCTCCATCTGGAAGCCCGGCGCCACTGAGACCGGATTGTCCACCAGCGTACCGCCATGGGGCACCCGCGCCATCCGCCGCCGCGCCGGGGTGAACAGCGCGGTGTCTCCGTAGTGGCGGGTCATGCGGGCGATCGCCTCGGGATGCTCGGAAATGCCGACGCCGAAGGCCTTGGCGATGCAGTCGGCGGTGATGTCGTCGTGGGTCGGGCCGATGCCGCCGGTGGTGAAGACATAGTCGAACCGGGCCCGGACCTCGTTCACGGTCGCAACGATGGTCGCCTCGATGTCGGGGATGACCCGGCATTCCATGACCCGGATGCCGAGCTGGTTCAGCTCGGTGGCCAGGTACTGGATGTTGGCATCCTTGGTGCGGCCGCTCAGGATCTCGTTGCCGATGACCAGGATGCAGGCGGTGACGGTCTTGGACGTGCCAGTCTCAGGCGGGGAAGTCTCGGGCATATCAACAGCCTAGCATGGCCTTGTTACTGCCGGCATCTGGTGCCAAATAAGGGCCGCATGAGCAGTCCCCGCGACATCCCGGACGACAGCGTCGACTACTGGCGGCGCGACGAGCGCACCATCAAGCTGCACGGCCCGGAGGGCTTCGAAGGCATGCGCCGGGCCGGCCGCCTGGCGGCGGAGACGCTCGACTTCATCACGCCCCACGTGGTGCCCGGCGTGACCACCGGCGAGCTCGACCGGCTGTGCCACGAGTTCATCCTCGACCACAAGGCGATCCCCGCCCCGCTCGGCTATCGCGGCTATCCCAAGTCGATCTGCACCTCGATCAACCACGTGGTCTGCCACGGCATCCCGGGCGACAAGCGGCTGCAGAACGGCGACATCGTCAATATCGACGTCACCACCATCCTCGACGGCTGGTACGGCGACACCAGCCGCATGTTCTACGTCGGCGAAGTCGGCGTGAAGGCGCGCCGGCTGTGCGACGTCACCTACGAAGCGATGATGCGCGGCATCGCCGCCGCCAGGCCGGGCGGCCATGTCGGCGACATCGGCCACGCCATCCAGAGCTATGTCGAGAGCCAGCGCTTCTCGGTGGTGCGCGACTTCTCGGGCCACGGGCTCGGCCGCATCTTCCACGATGCGCCGAACATCCTGCATTACGGCCGGGCGGGCACCGGGCCGGAGCTCAAGCCCGGCATGTTCTTCACCGTCGAGCCGATGGTGAATGTCGGCACCTGGCAGGTGAAGATCCTGAGCGACGGCTGGACCGCGGTGACGCGCGACAAGCAGCTCTCGGCGCAGTTCGAGCACTCGGTCGGCATCACCGAGACCGGCGTCGAGTTCTTCACCCTCTCGCCCAAGGGCCTGACCAAGCCGCCCTACGATCTCGACAAGACCGGCAGCGACACCAAGCAGGCGGTCTCGGCCTAGTCGGCCGCGAGCGTCAGCTTCTGGATGCCAGGCTCGGCTTCCGGCGACAGGATGATCGTGCCGGTGAGCCGGCCTTTCTCGCAGGCGATCGTGAAGCGGCCGGCCAAGGCGTGGGTCGGCGCGATCGAGTCGAGCCTCCCCTCGCCCAGCCGCCGCTTGAGCGCCGCAAGCTCGGCGTTGCGCAGGGGTGCCGGCATGTCGAGCAGCAGGTTCTCGGCGAACACCGCTTCGGCCGTCTCGATGCGGCCCGCGGCATAGGCCGCAGCGACCGCCTCGACTGCGCGCTTCAGCCAGGGCGACGGCGCGGCCGGCGCGGGCTTGGGCTGCGCGGCGAGGAACAGCTCGGCGAGGCGCACGGTCAGCCGCGACATCGACGCGTAGGTGCGGTTGCCGAAGGCGAACACGCCGACGCCCGCCCCGGGCAGGAACAGCATGTGCGAGCCGTAGCCCGGCAGGCCGCCGGGATGATGCAGCCGCCGGCCGAGCGTCGCATCGGCCGCATCCATCAGGCCATAGCCGTAGGCCGTGGGAACCGGCGGATCGGGCGCAAAAGGCGGCGCGTGGAACAGGCCCATCTCCCGCACGCTCGCACGCCGCACCGGTCCGATCTCGGGATCGTCGCGCGCCGGCCAGGCGTCGAGCAGGAAGGCGACGTAGCGGGCGTAGTCGCCGGCCGTCGTGGCGAGGCCGCCCATCGCGCCGACCTCGCCGTCGGGCTCCAGCCGCTCGCGCGAGAAGACGCCGTCGTCGACGCGGTAGGGCCAGGCGAAATCCTCAGCGCTCGCCGCGACGGCATCGAAGGTCGTGCGCGTCATGCCGAGCGGCTCCAGGATCGTCTCGCGGAGGAAGGCCTGGTAGGGCCGGCCGCTGACATTGGTCAGCACACGGCCGAGCAGCGCGTAGCCCAGGTTGCTGTACTCGAAGGCGAGGCCCGGCGGCCGGGCGAACAGCCGGCCGGTCGCGATCAGCCGATCGAGCGCCGCTGGCGTCATGCCGAGCACGCGGTCGCCCCATGGATCGTCGGTGACGAAGCCCGCGGTATGCGTCAGCAGGTGCCGCACCGTCACCGGCGCGCTGTCGCGCGTCGCCGGCGCGACAGCAGCGAATTGCGGAACGTAGTCGCTGAGCGGCGCATCGAGCGCGAGCCGGCTCTGGTCGCGTAGCGCCAGGACACCGAGCGCCGTGGTGCTCTTGGTCATCGAGGCGATGCGGAAGGCGGTGTCGGGCGTCACCGGACGGGCGGCCTCGATGTCGGCGCGGCCGAAGGTCGTGACGTGCGCCAGCCGCCTGCCCTGCACGACGCCGGCGACCAGGCCGGGGATGCTCTCCTGGCGGGCGAAGGCGGCACAGACGCCATCGATCTCCATGTCCACGGCTTTTGCCATTTCCTGCCGCCTTTCCGCCCGACTTGCACGCGATGGTCCCCGCATGGGGAGAGCGAAAAGAGCCATTGCCGAGACGGCCGCGCAAGCGGCGGATGACGAGGCCCTGCTCTCCCTGCTCGCGGCGGGCCTGCGCCTGCAATCGACCGACGACCGCTGGCGGGTGAGCGGCAACACGCTGCCGCATCGGGCTGCGCTGCGCGACGCCGGCGGCACCTGGAACCGGCTCGACATGTGCTGGGAGTTCACCGGCGCGGATCCGACGGCCAGGCTCGCCGCCGCGATCCAGGCCACGCCGGCGGCGCTCGGGCACAACAGCGGCACCGGTACTGGCGCGTCGCCACCCAAGCCGCACTATCACGGCCATCGCGGCCGGGTGCGCGAGCGGGTGCTGAAATCGGGCGCCGAGGGCCTCGAGGACTACGAGCTGCTCGAGCTGCTGCTGTTCTATGCGATCGAGCGCATCGACACCAAGCCGCTGGCCAAGCGGCTGATCGAGCGCTTCGGCACCCTGGGCGACCTGTTCGCCGCCGATCCGGCGCATCTGCGCGACTTCGACATCGACCAGCGCACGCTGGTGCTGTTCCGCGCGCTGCGCGAATCGGGCCGGCGGCTGGCGCTGCAGAAGGTCGCGAAGAAGCCGGTGCTGGGCAACTGGCAGCAGCTTCTCGACTACTGCCACGCCACGCTGGCGCACGAGAAGACCGAGCGCTTCGCCATCCTGTTCCTGAACCGCAAGAACGAGCTGATCGCCGACGAGGTGCAGCAGCGCGGCACGGTCGACCACACGCCGGTCTATCCGCGCGAGGTGGTGAAGCGTGCCCTGCACCACGAGGCCAGCGCGCTCATCCTGGTGCACAACCATCCGTCGGGCGATCCCAAGCCGTCGCGCGACGACATCGAGATGACCAGGGAGATCCGCGCCGCCGCCGAGCCGCTCGGCATCGCCATCCACGACCACCTGGTGATCGGCCGCAAGGGCCATGCGAGCTTCCGGTCGCTGGGACTATTGTGAGGCCCGCCAGCCGTAGATGCGCGTTGCCGTGTCCGCTGACCAAGTCCTGCAGTTGGCGAATGTCCGCTATTGAGGGCATTGCGGAAGAGACATGCTCGGCGTGAGGCTTTCAGCTCATGACCCATAGCGGACGCAGCAAGCACCGGTACAGCTACGGATGCACAGCCATTTTGGCGACCGTTGGCGTCAAGCCGCGACGCCGCCCGCGACCGTCACTCTCCGTAGATGATGCCGCCCACGCTCTCCCAGAACTCCCCATTGAACCTCTTGAGCGCGAGGTCGCGGACCGCATTGAACCGATGCCTGCTGGTGCTCACTTTGATCCCTGGCAGCATCATCGGGAGCTGGAGATCGAGGCTCGCCGCTTGCCGCATGATGTTGGCCCTCGAGAGGTCGCCCGCGCCCTGCCGCAACACTTGCTCGAGCGCCATCGCCCAGTTGTAGCCGGCGACGTTGAGCGAGCTGTCACGCTCGCCTTGCGGGTTGTGGCTCGTCATCCACTGCAGCCAGCCGTGGGTCGCCGTATCGTTCCGCCACTTGGGGTCGGTCGGATCCTTGGCCCATTGCGTCGTCATCAAGCCTTGCGCATTGTCGAGGCCGGCTGGCACTAGCACTTCAGCCCGCGAGCTGGACCCCGAGAAAACGAAATGAAGCGGCTGCCAGCCGAGGTCGTGGATCTTCCTGATGGCCTGCGCGGTGAACTTGCTCGTGCTGACGTTGACGAGGGTATCTGCGCCCGATGCGCGAAGCGCGATGATTTGCGATTCCACCGTCGGATCGGCGGTTTCGTAGCTCGCTTTCATGACGAGGGAACGTTTGCCCTCGGGCCCCAGGCCCTCTTCGAGGCCCTTCACATAGTCCTTCCCGAAGTCGTCGTTTTGGTAGAGGACGGCGATCCGCGCGTTCGGGTGCGTCCGCAACAGGTATCGGGCGACCGTGCGACCTTCCGTTCGGAGCGTCGGCTGAAACCCCATGGTCCAAGGAAAGCGCCCAGGGTCATCCCATCGCGAGCCACCGCTCACCGGAAAGAGCTGCGGCACGCCGCGGTCGTTCAGGTACCGCTGAACCGCGGCGTTTGTCGCGGTCCCAAACGTGCTGAAGATGAGTTGCACATGATCCTGCTCGACGAGCCGGCGTGTCTGCTCGACCGCCCTGCTAGGCGTGTAGCCGTCGTCGAGCGACAGCAACGTGACCTTGCGTCCATCGATTCCGCCGCGCTCGTTGATCATCCGAAAGTACGCCGCTTCGGCCACGCCGATGGCGGCGTAGGCGGATGCCGGACCGCTGTACGGCATGGTCTGGCCGACCGTGATCTCGTTTGCCGATACGCCGGGACCCGGTTCGGTGTCAGCGGCGCGCGTCGCGCCGCATGATAGGCTGACCAGCATTGCGGCGGCGCACAGGCTCCTGGCGAAGGTCATGGGCGATCTCCTTGCTGGATGCAGACGGCCGGCGGGGCGGGCGTCGTCCATTGCCCGGCCGCGCATAACTCTGATTGCCCTCGACGACCCGGGTCAGCAGCTCGAGAAAGGTCTGGCGTTCGCGAACGCTCAGCGGCTCGAGTATCCGGTTCTGGGCTGCCAGGGCGGGGCGTCTCAGGCTCTCGCGCAACTCTGCTCCGGCTCGCGTTGCGACCAGCAGTCGTGCCCGGCGATCGTGCGGCGCGACGCGCCGTTCGAGATAGCCGGACGTTTCCAGCCTTGCGATCATCTGCCCGGCGCTCACCGGATCGATGCCGAGCTGATTCGCCAGGCTCTGCTGATCGAGATTCGGAAGATCAATTATCACCGCCAGGACCGCGTATTCGCTGGGAGTGATGCCGGCCGGCAGGATGATTTCGGCGACCGCGCCCAGGCAGATTTGGTGGAATCGGCGTGCCAGATGAGCGGGCACGCGGTGCCGCGGAGGCACGGAATTCATGGGTTCGCGGCGCTCGCTAGACACGGGCATTGGAATATCCTAAGAATTCTTTTGATTAGAATACGCAGCAATCGCCGTGTCAATGTCATTGCGTCGTCGCGGCCAGCGGTCGTCTTTCTTTGAGGATCCAGACCATGACCAGCAGTGCCAGCACTCCCAGCGTCATGCCGCTGATCGCCGCTTTCATGGTGTCCCGGCTTGTCTACTTGGCGGCAGAGCTCGGCATCGCTGATCTAATCGCCGCCGGTGCCATCACGGCCGAAGCCCTTGCAGAAAAAACAGGAACGCACGCTCCTGCGTTGCGTCGCGTGCTGCGCGCACTCTGTGCGCACGGCGTCTTCGCGGAACCCGTTCCCGGCCACTTCGGCCTTGGCCCGCTGGGTGCCCAGCTGCAAAGCAATTCCCCGGGGTCGGTGCGCAATTTCGCGCGCTTCTTCGGCGATCAGCGCAGTTGGAAGTGCCTTGCGGAGCTCGAACACGTTGTGAGAACGGGCCAGACCGGCATGCAGAGCGCATTCGGCATGGACAGCTTCCAGTATCTGTCCAGCCATCCGGCCGACGCGGCGGTGTTCAACGCAGCCATGGCGGATGTGACGCGCCAGATCGCTCGCGTCGCCGTCATGGCGTATGATTTTTCGGCCTTTCGCAGGATCATGGATGTCGGCGGCGGGAATGGGACCTTCCTCGCCGGCGTACTGCGCGCCACGCCGGCCGCCTCAGGCGTCCTGTTCGACATCCCCGCCGGCTTGACCGCGGCACACGAGACGCTTCGCCAGGCCGGTGTCGCCGACCGCTGTGCGGTTGTCGCCGGAGATTTCTTCAAATCGGTTCCAGCGAACGCGGATCTGATGATGCTCAAGAGCGTCATCCACGATTGGGACGACGATCGCGCGACGGAGATCCTTCGCCAATGCCGGGCGGCGGCATCGCCCAACACAAAGTTGTTATTGATCGAGCGCATCATGCCCGATCGGATGGTTCCAACGCCGGCGAATCAGCGTAGTGCATCGCTCGATATCCGCATGCTTGCTATTACGGGCGGAATTGAGCGGACCGAGGAAGAGTACCGAAGACTGCTGAAGGCTTCTGGCTTCACGGCCACGCGTATGACCGTGCTGCCGGCCCCGTCGGACCTAGCCTTGATGGAGGCTGTCCCAGGCGGTTCTGGAGTTATCTGATAATTGCGCACCGCGCTTTGGGTCGAAATTGGCGCCGTTCGTATTTGTCAGGTGGCACTTCCGCTTCTGGCACTTCTCCGACATCGCGCAACAACACAAAAACGTCGGATGCCGAGTGCAAAGCGGACGTTTCTAAGGTGATCGACCGTGACCCAAAAGCGCGCGCCGAGAACGAACATGATGCGGCAGGATGACCACGAACAAGCATCGGTTACCGTCCCCCATGATCTCACTCGCATGAAGAAATCCAGTATTATCACCGTCATACATCGACGGGTCTGCTCGTGCACAACCACCCGTCGGGCGATCCCAAGCCGTCGCGCGACGACATCGAGATGACCAGGGAGATCCGCGCCGCCGCCGAGCGCTCGGCATCGCCATCCACGGCCACCTGGTGATCGGCCGCAAGGGCCACGCGAGCTTCCGCAGCCTGGGGCTGCTGTCGTAGGGCTCTTTGATGCCGACCTCCAACGAACGTACGCTGTTGTTGAGGGTTCTCGGACGCCTGCCGCGTGAGGGACGATGCCACATACTCGAGCGGCAGGCGTCCGAGAAGCCTCAACAAAAACGGTAAACCCGAGGCTTAGCATATGTCTGCAGCATTACCCCTGAAAGCGGACGTTGCCCGGCGACAACACTCGCGGCCATCCTTCTCCATGCCTACAATGGATTCGGAGAGGCAGCATGAACGGGACACGATCATTCGGGTTCAAAAGCGGCACGACCGGAAAAGGGAGCATCGCGTCAAACGACAGTGGAAGGGGTGAGCTCAAGCGACGCAAGGCACTTGGTGCTGCTGTCGCTGGTGGACTCGCGTTGTCGGGCCTCGCTCGGCCCACGATGGCTGCGTCTGGCATACGCACCCTTGTTTCGCCTGAGCAGCTACAGCCAACCTATGACTACGTTATCATTGGTGCGGGCTCGGCGGGTTGTGTGCTGGCGCACCGGCTTGGCCGTGCTGGGCGCCGGGTACTCGTGATCGAGGCGGGAGGCCCGGCGCAGCTGGCGGCCGTCGCAGTTCCGCCAGAATGGCCCAAGCTTCAGGGTAGCGAGATAGATTGGCGATATTCGACGACCCCTCAGCCGGAACTGGGTGGCCGTGCCGTTTCGTGTCCGCGTGGAAAGGTCGTGGGCGGCTCGAGCGCTATCAATGCCCTCGCCTACCAGCGGGGCCACTCGGCCGCCTATGATCGGTGGCCCGAGGGATGGCGCCAGGCTGACCTTTTGCCGTATTTCAAGCGCGCCGAGACGTTTTCCGGCGGAGCCAATGCGTGGCGTGGCGGCAGCGGGCCTTTGCATGTTCTTTCGCTGGCAGACGTAACAGACCGCAGTCCAATCGCATCGGCCTTCGTCGCCGCGGCGCAGGAATTGGGATTCCCGATGACGTCCGATTTGGGAGGGGCAATTACCACGGGCGTCGGCTGGAACCAGCTTAGCATCAAGGGACACACTCGAGATGATGCCGCGACTGCCTATCTTGGAGGACTCGAAGGCGAGCAGGTGGATTTGCTCCCCGGCACGGAAGTACTCGGTCTGGAGATCGAGCGTGAACGGTGCCTAGGCGTCCGGATTGCCGAGCGTGTCGTGCGGCCCGACGTCGAGGTCTTGCTGTGTGCCGGTGCCATTGATTCGCCGCGCTTGCTAATGTTGTCGGGCATCGGTCCTGCCGATGAGCTTCGATCTCTCAACATCCCCATCGCCGTCGATCTGCCCGACGTTGGCCGGCATCTCGAAGATCATCTGCTTTTGGCCGGCGTGGCTTACACGGCGCGTCGCGAGTTTCCAAGCTCCCACTACAACCACGCCGACGCTCTCCTTTACGTTCCACACGAGAAGCCCAACGAGAGTCCGGATCACCTCATCATGTGCTTGTCGTTGCCATTCGTCCGGCCTACCGTCGGACCGCTTGCTTCTCCGGCTTATGTCCTCGTGCCTTGCCTAATGCGGCCGCTCAGCCGAGGCAGCGTGAAACTCGCCTCCAGCAATCCGCTTGCCCCAGCTCTCATCGATCCGAACTACCTGTCGGAGCCTGCCGATGTCGATGTTCTTGCCGAGGGCGTGGCACTCGCGCGCGACATCGGCGCCGCCGCGGCTTTTGCTGACTGGCGGGCGGAGGAGATTTACCCTGGTCCCAGCTGGGCGAATACCGCCGGTCAGCGGGACTTTATTCGTCGGGCGACAGATTCGTTCCACCATCCCGTCGGCACCTGCCGGATCGGAGCCGTCGTTGACGAGGCCCTGCGCGTCAAAGGCATCACGGGGTTGCGTATTGTTGACGCTTCAGTACTGCCTGGCATTCCGGCTGCGATGACCAACGCTGCCGTGACCGCGGTAGCCGAAAGGGCGAGCGACCTGGTGCTAGCCGGATAGAGGTGCACCTGCGCCCGTGGCACTCCCTCCAGATGCCCACAATGTCTACAACGACGATCTTTTGAGGTTCTATGGCTACCGGTGTAGACATTTCGGTGATCCAACGTGCTGCGTACAGCCTAGACGTGCTTGAAGGTCATCAAGAATGACGATCATGTTGGATCACAGACTACCGATCCCCGACCCATACCCCACCAACTTCTTGATGAAGGCAAAACTCCTTCTAATTCAATGTCGTGTGTTCTTATAGAATACTGCTGCACAACCACCCGTCGGGCGATCCCAAGCCGTCGCGCGACGACACATCGAGATGACCAGGGAGATCCGCGCCGCCGCCGAGCCGCTCGGCATCGCCATCCACGACCCCCTGGTGATCGGCCGCAAGGGCCACGCGAGCTTCACGAGCCTGGGGCTGCTGTCGTAGCGCTCGTGATGCGGTCCTCCGGCGCGCTCAGCCCTTGACGCCGCCCATGGTCAGGCCGGAGCTCATGCGATGCCGGAACGCGTAATAGGTCGCGAGCGGCGGAAGCGCATAGATGATCGCCGTCGCCATCATGTAGTTCCATGGGGCCTGGTCACTGTTCAGGAACTGCGCCAGGGCAACCGGCACGGTCATGTTCCGCTTATCCGACAGCAACAGGAACTGGTACAGATATTCGTTCCAGGCCAGCAACAGCGCATAGGTACCGACCGCGACCAAGGCCGGCGCCATTAGCGGCAGGTAGATGCGCAGATAAATGTGCAGCGGCGAGGCGCCATCGATCCGCGCCGACTCGTCCAGCTCGATCGGGATGCTTCGGCCGTACTCCTGGAAGATGAAGATCGCGTACGGCGTCGCGAACGTCACCAGGGCAGCAATCACCGACCACGGATTGTTGGCCAGCCCGTAGCGATTCATGATCAGGTAGAAGGGGATCGCCAGGAACGACGCCGGGATCACGTATGTCAGCAGCGCCGCGTTGGTAATCAGCCAGCCATTGCGCAGGCGCATTCGCCCGACCGTGAAGCTGGTCATCGACGCGATCAGCAGCACCAGGAAGGTCACCATGCCGGCGATGAATACGGTATTGCCGAACTGGTGCCAGAAATGTTCGAGATACCAGTACCCCTGGGTGAAGACGACCCAGAAGCTGTCGAGCGACGGCTGCACCGGGAGGATGTTGTTGCCGTAGACATCGCCTTCATGCTCGAGGGCGATCATCACGATGTTGTAGAGCGGCGTTAAGGTCCACACCAACATCACGGCGTAAAGCACGGCGATCCCGGCACTGTTGGCATATCGCCAGCGTCGTGCCACGCGCCCCCGTCGCCCGGCTGAACCCGACCTGGGACCGACCGCCACCGGCTCCGAGACTGCGATCCGCATGCTCATAGCTGCACCTCCGCGGTCCTCAGCTTGCGCATCAGGATGATCACCAGCGGGATCAGCACGGGCAACGCGGTCATCACCACCGCGACACCAAGATCCGGCCGGGCCAGGTCGAAGGCGTTGCGAATGCCCAAGGTCGCCAGCAGGTGCGTTTCGTTGTTCGGTCCGCCACCCGTCACGAAGAACACGGTGTTGAAGTCGCCTAGCAGGAAGATCGTCGCGAGCAAGGTCAACACGAGGTACAGGTTGGCGAGCAGCGGGAAGGTCACGAACAGGAACCTGTTCAACCCGGTCGCCCCATCGACCTTCGCCGCGTCATAGATGTCCTGCGGGATCGACATGCGGCCGGCCAACAGGATCACGGTCCAGAACGGCGTCCATTTCCAGATATGCGAGGCGATCGCCGCGCCGAGCGCGGTCCAGCGTTCGTTCAGCCACGACGGACCCTCGATCCCGCCCAGGATCCAGAGCGCGTTGTTGAGCAGTCCCCATTCGCCGTTGAGCATCCAATGGAGCGAGATGAAGGCCGGCAGCTGCGGCACTGCCCAGGGCAGCACGAACAGCATCAACATCACCTTGGTCCACCAGCCCGGCCGCATGAAGACGCCGGACAGCAGCAACGCCAGGAACAGCTTGAGGTTGACCCCCAGCGCCACGAAAACCAGCGTGTTGACGACCGTATCCTGGTAGATCACGTCGGAAAACACGTCGGAGTACAGGGCCGGGTCGCTCCCCATCCAGAGACCGTAGAACACCGGGTAAGCGACGAAGGCCACGAACACGGCGATGTACGGAACGCTGAAGGCGAGAGCCCACGCGAACTCCGATCCTTTGAGGTTCCCACGCCAATAACGCCAGAACGATCGCCTCCGTGTCGACGAAGGCGAGCCGACATCCAGTACGGTCGCAGCGGTCATGGTCGCCTCTTACGACTGTTTGATCGGGTACTTGGCGAATATCTCCTTGATCTCCCTGAAGGCGACGTCGACCGCGTCGGTCGCCTTGCTGCCCTTCTTTGCAACGGCGATCATTGCCTTGCTGTAGACGTGCTGCGCGTAGACTTCCGCCATCGCCGGATTGAAGACGTAGTAGTCCGGCGTGGTCGGGCCGAGCAGGCCCTGCTGGACGTAGCCCCTCAAATGCGGGTCCTTCGGGTTCTCCCAGAAGGGAGTCTTGGCCTCCTCCGGCATCGCAGGCAGCCAGCGGCCCAACCCGGTTTCGTTGAACTCCCGCAGGACGGCCGGCTGAATGAAGTACTTGAGGAAGTCCTTGGCCACCGCGACGTTCCTGGCGCCCTTGGGGATCACCGCATTGGTCATCCCGGTGATGCTAGTCACCGGCTTGCCGTCGTTGGTGGTCGGATAGAGCAGGCCATCGGTCACGATCTCGTCGTGATACCACTCGGGGTGCTTGGCCTTGACCGCCACCTCGGTCGACAACGTACCGTCGACATCCATCACCATAAGCTTGGCATGGAACGCATTGTTGTCGTCGGCGTCATTCCAGTTGATCGCACTTGGCGGCACATAGCCGTCGCGGTAAGCCCCGCCGAGATACTCGCAGGCCTTGATCGCTGCCGTCCTGATCCGGTCGTCGAGGTTGAGCGCGCCATCCTCCGTGACGATGCCCTGGCCGCCATAGCCGTGCATGAACGCATTGAACAGGTTGGCCGGATCGACGCCGTTGGCCGTCACCTGGAAGCCGAGCCCATAGACCTTGCGCTCGCCCTTCTTGCGCAGATTGTCCTGTACCTTCTTGTAGAAATCGAAATAGGCGTCCCACGTCCTCGGACGATCCGCCATGGTCATGTCAGCCTTCTCGACCAGGGACTTCCAGGTATGACAAGGCACGCACGCGCCACGGATCGGCACGCCGTAGAAAGCGCGCTTCTTCGTGACGTCGTTGTAGGCTTGGGCGGCCTTCAGGGCGGTCTGGCTGTATTTCGCCCTCTGCGTCTCGACGACGTCCTCGGTGTCGATCCATTTGTCCTGCCAGGCGTAGAGCTGCAGAATCTCACCCGGGTTGTTCTGGGTCACATCCGGGACGACGCCGCTGGTGACCGCGGAGACGATCTTCTGGCGCATCGGCGCGAACGGGATGATGCTGAGCTCGACCTTGTTGCCACTCGCCTTCTCGTAGTCGGCGACGGCCTTGCGCAGGGCGATATCCTCGTCCTCGACGAAGCCCTGCGCGAACCACACGGTCACCGTCTTGGCTTGAGCGTTGGCAATGTAGGGCCGTGCCAGGGTGCCGGCGGCCGCGAAGCCGAGCGACCCCTGCAGCAGCGAACGCCGCTTGTAGAGAGCCATGGTCGTCTCCTGTTCCCTGTTCGCACCGCGTATGTGACGCTGACGCAATTTTTTTGTTTTGGACGACTGATGAGCCAGGCTCGGAGGACAGACGCTTCGGGCCCGCCTCAACACCAACTAAAGTTGGATTCATTGACAGCGTAGCACGTCTCCAGATCCTGGGGAACGACCGAAACTGCGTGTTCTCCGCGTGATCGGCAGGCCGGCCAGCGAGCACCAGGGCGAACCGGGCCGCCTTATCGCCTGAAGCGGCCCGGGGTCAGCCCCGCCGCGATGTAGCGGCGGACTGCAAAGAACAGGGCGATGGGCGGCAGCGCATAGATCAGCGAGGCCGCCACCGGATAGTTCCAAGGTGTGTCCTCGTTGTCGAAGAAGGTCGCCAGCGTTATCGCCACGGTCTTGTTGCGGGGGGAGCTGAGCAGGATGAATTGGTACAGATACTCGTTCCAGGCGGTGAGAAACGCGAAAATGCCGACGACCGCCACGGCCGGCGCCATGAGCGGCAGATAGATCCGCGTGTACACCTGGATGGGCGTTGCGCCGTCGATCCGCGCCGCGTCGTCGAGCTCGACCGGGATCAACCGCCCGTACCATTGGAGGATCAGAAGCGCGTAGGGAACGGCAAAGGTCACGTTCGCGGCGATGACTGCCCATAGGGTGTCGAACAGGCCGTATTTGTGCATCAGCAGATAGAACGGGATGATCAGGAGATAGACCGGCACCGTGTACATGAGCAACGCAGCGGTCGAGATCACGCCGCCCCTGCCGCGCCACATCCGCCCCAGCGCGAAGCTGCCGAGCGAACTGATCAGCGCGGTGAAGGCCATCGTCATGGTGCCGATGAAAAGGCTGTTGCCGAACTGGAGCCAGAAATCCTTGAGGTACCAGTAGCCTTCGAAGAACACCCCGGCGAAGGCCTTGAGCGTCGGGTCCGACGGCCAGATGTCGCCCGTGAACTCGATATCGCCTTCGGGATCGAGGGCGATCAGCAGCAGGTTATAGAGCGGCAGCAACCACCAGATCAGCAACGCGACCGAGAGCACGGCCGCGCCCGCCGTATCGGCCCTTCGACGCCACCGGTAGATCGACCGGCGCCGGGAGGCGAGGGCGACGCTCATAGCTGCACCTCCCTCGTCTGAAGCCGGCGGATCAGCAGGACTCCGGCCGGGATCAGCACGGGCAGCGCCGCCATCACCGCGGCCACCCCCAGGTCGGGGCGACCGCTGTTGAGCAGAAACTCGACGCCAACCGTTGCCAGGACGGCCGTCGATCCGAGCGGCGCTCCGCCCGATACCATGTCGGGCGTGTTGTAATCGCCGAGCATCCAGATCGTCGCCAGCAAGGTGGAGATGAAATAGAGATTCGCCAGCAGCGGGATCACGACGTGGACGAAACGGCGCACCCCGGTGGCGCCATCGACCTCGGCGGCATCATAGAGGTCCTGTGGGATGGCCATGCGCCCGGCGAGGAAGATCAGGGTCCAGAACGGCATGCTCTTCCAGGTGTAGGCGACGATGTTGGCGCCGAGCGCGAGCCAGTAGTGGTCGAGCCAATCCGGACCGGCGATGCCGAACAGCTTCTCCAGCAGACTGTTCAGGAAGCCCCAATAGATCGTCATCCAGTGAAACGACATGAACGCGGTCTGCGCCGGGAGGGCCCATGGCAACATCGAAAGAACCAGCATCGCCTTGACCCACCATCCGCGACGCATGAAGAAGCCGGACAACAAAAGCGCGAGAAACACGCTGACATTCGCGCCGATACCGACATAAAGCGCGGTGCTGATCAGCGCCTCGACGTACTCGTCGCTCGAGAACAGCTCGACGTACAGCGCCGGATCGCCAGCCATCCAGAATCCATAGGCGATCGGATAGATGGCGAAAGCGAGCAGAACGCCGATATACGGTATGATGAACGCGACCGCCCAGGCGAACTCGGATCCGTGCAGATGGCTGCGCCAAACTGGCGGGCGGTACCGGTTGAGCCTGACGCGCCCGGCCGCGAGAACCTGCTGCGTGCTCATGCTTGGCCTCCCGTTCGCCCGAGACCATCCCGTTCATTCTATCCGAGAGCCTTTGTATTTTCCTCTCTAGAACACTGGCGCACAATCACCCGTCCGGCGATCCCAAGCCGTCGCGTGACGACATCGAGATGACCCGCGAGGTCAAAAAGGCGGCCGAGGCGTTGGGTATCTCGATCCACGACCACCTGGTGATCGGCCGCAAGGGCCACGTGAGCTTCAGGAGCCTCGGACTCCTGACGTAGGCATCGCCGTCTCCGCCTGGGCCAGCCAGTAGGTCATGTTCATCATCAGCGCCCCGCTGTCTGCCGACGACGACCAGGCCGGTGGCGATGCCGATGCGCGCAGCGACGGCGTCGCGGATTGCGAGGCCCGCGCGCACGGCCTGTTCGGGGTCATGCTCGTGAGCCTGCGGGTAACCGAAGTAGACGAGCACGCCGTCGCTCAGATATTGGGCGACGAAGCCGCCGAAGCGCGACACGACGGCGGTGATCTCCTCGTGGAAGGAAACCACCAGATCCCGCCTCTCCTCGGGATCGAGGCGCGGCGAAAGCGCAATCGGATCGGCGAGATGGCAAGCCAGGATCGTCAACTGTCGCCGCTCGGCGCCGCCCGGACGATCGTCGCCTGCCGTCACGCTTGGGACCGCAGGCGACGGGCTGAGCGGCCGATTGATGCGAAGCTCGGCGACGAGCGCTCTGGTAGCTTCGTCGGGTCCGGTGTCCAGCTCGCGCTTCAATAGCGCGGCGAGATCCTGGTAGTGCTTGAGGGCTTCGGCCCGGCGTCCCGTCGAGACCAGTGCCCTGACGAGCAGCCGGTGTGCATCCTCGCGCAGGCCGTTCACTCCGATGGCACGATGGGCAGCCTTGAGCGCGGCCTCGGCGTCGCCCGCCTGCAACGCCTGCTCGCCATGCCGGATCATGACGTCGACCGCCAGGCTTTCCAGCCGCAGCCGTTCCGCGCCGAGCCAATCGGCCCAGCCCTCTTCCGCGATAGTCACGTCGGCCAGCAGCGCATCGTGATAGAGGTCGGCGGCCGTGCCGAGCGACCTGCCCTCGTCGCGCAGGGCCTCCAGCCGAACGACGTCGCAATCGACCAGATCGGCGGCGAGGCAGATGTCGTCGCCGTCACCGACCAGCGCATCGCGCCCCAACGGTCGACGCAACCGGGACAGGGCCTGGCGCAGATTTTGCCGCGCCTGGGCCTCGAAATGCGAGCCCCAGAGAAGGGTCGCGAGCTTCTCGCGGGACTGCGGCTTCGGCCCTGAGCAGGCCAGGTACGCCAGCAACGCCACAAGCTTCTTGTGGGGCAGCTCGATCGGGCCCTCCGGCCCTGACAGCTCGAAGCGGCCGAGAAGCTTCAGTCTGTACTTGGGCGGCGGCACGCGGCGCTGATAGGGCTGCGGTTGATCGGCCGCAAGGGCCACATCCGTCGATTTCACGATCAAGTCACGCTGGCCTCTAGAGCGGCGTCACGCTGCCACGAGATGCTCCCGCCGTACAGCGGGGGAACGGATCATGGCCATTGGCGAGCGGCAGCTCGAGCGCAGGCTCTCGAACCTCACGATCTTCGCCACGTCCATCCTCGTGGCCGCGGCCGTCGCTGTCCTCGCCTGGCAGCCGGACCCGGATACCGCGAGTATGGCTCTCAATACCGGCACCACCGGGCCGACTCCCGTGTCACAGCAGTGCCGGGAAGCCGATAGGGCGGCGGTTGCCGACCTCGCCCGATTTCTCGGACGCAACGGCTCCACGGATGCTCCCGTCCTGGAGCGCGCCGTCCACATGCTCAACCTGGCTCGGCGGCACTGCTTCTACGACTGGAATGGCCGCGGACTGGACGACTACCAGTGGCTTCGCCGTTGGTTGGGCGAACATAGCTGGGACAGCGGGGAACGATGACAGAAGCCCGCGATCTGAGGCGTTCACGCGTCGGGACGTCGCCGCGCGTCACCGGCCATCGTCGTGCCGGTGGCCCTGTTCGGCCTCGCCGACACTCTGGTGCTTCGCCGCAAGTTCATTGCCGACGGGAGACAACGATGACTGAAGCCAACGATTCCGCGTCGAAAGGCTGGCCATTGTCGAGCCTGAACCGCCCGACCCAGGACATGCGGCTGGCGGCGCACCGCGAACGCGGCCGGCTGCTGCGCTCTCTGATCGCAAGCGCCGTGAGCACGGTGTGGTCAGCGTTCGCCCCTCATCGGAAACGACGGGAAAGCCGCCCCGCAGCAGTCACGAAACATCGGGAGGCATGATGGAGGCCTTGCTGAGCGGTCTGGCATTCGCCGCGTTCCTTCTCGCGCAGGTCGCCGCAGTCGTCGCCGTCCAGGCCGCGACCCCGTCGATAGCCTGCGCGGTCCGGGACGCGGCGACGTGAGCCTGGTGGCCTTCAATCGATTTTCCCACCGTGCTGGCGGCGCGGCGTTCGGCGCCGACGATCTGGTGCGGCCTCAAGGGCTGGCCCAAGGAGGCTCGCGATCGAGGTGCCGGAGTACGGATCGCCCTGCCGACCGGCCTATTGGCCGGCCTCGACTCTCTCCAGCCAGTACGCCATGCCCATCGCGCGGTACATCGCTGTCGCCGCTGCGAAGTGCTCCTTGGCCTGAACACTCTCGCCGGTGCGACGGCAGAGCTTGCCGAGACTGACATGGCAGTGCGCCATCAGCGGGCGGAAGCCGAGTGTTTCCGATAATGCCAGCGCCTCGCGGTAATGGCCGCGCGCCTGCTCGGCGGGATCACGACGCGCCGATATCTCGGCCACGAGGCGCAGCGAAGCCACCACCCAGCCGCGCTGTCCGCGTTCCCGCGAGAGCGCAAGGCTGCGTTCGGCGCAGGCCAGAGCGTCGTCGAGCCGGTCGGCAAGAATGAAGACCTCGCCGAGATAGATAAAGCCGAGCGGCAGCATCATGGCGGCCTCGCGCGTCGCCTGCTTTGCGGCGATCGCCTGCTCGAGCAAAGGGATACCCTCGGCCCGCCGTCCCAGCAGCGCATGGGCATAGCCCAGGCCCTCCAAGTTGAACGCCGACATGAAGGTAAGATTCCACTCGTTGCTCACCACTTTCCCGCGTTCGAGCAGACCAATGGCGTCGCCGAATTCTCCCTTGATGATGTGATGGCGGGCGAGAGCCCATAGGGCGTAGACGAGGCTGTAGGGGTGATCGACCGCCTCGGCGAGCCGCACAGCTTCCTGCCCGCGATCGAGCGATTCGGCGAACCGTCCCTGGTCGGCATAGATCCAGGTCAGGTAGCCGAGCGCTCCCACCGCCGGCAGAATGGTCTGGCCAAACCGTTCGCGCCGCCGGTCGCCTTCCAGCCCGGCGAGAACCTTGAGAAGAAGCTCCTCGGCTTGTCGATAGTCGCCGGCAAAGACACAGGCCCCGCCCAGATCGCCATTGGCCGCCATCTGAAGCAAGGGATCTCCGAGCGAATCGGCAATCGCCTGGGCAGTCTGCCCGAACCCGATGGCTTCCGTAAGGTGACCGCCCATGCGGTTGCTGTGACAGAGATAGACGAAAAGCAGCGCCAATCGCCGTTGATCATCGAGCTTGCGCGCCAGCCCTTCGGCTTCGCGAAGCCGGGCGACGGTGCGATCGAACTCGCCGAGCTGGATGAGGACGGAGCGAAGCTCGAATCGAATATCGATCGCCTGCTCGAGGCTCTTCCGGGTCTCGGGTTGGGTGCCGAGGAAATCGAGCGCCCGCTCGAACGATGTGACCGCCTCTTGGTTGGCCGACCGGGCACTGGCGAGCCGGCCTGCCTTGACCCAGTAGCCGATCGCGTCGCCGCCGAGGCCGGCCTCGGTGAAATGATGAGCGACGACCTCGGGCTGGCTGTCGGCCAACGCCGGGAACCGCTCGACCAGCACCCGGGCGATGGTCGTATGCAGCTGGCGCCGCCCGCCTCGCAGCAGCATGTTATAGGCCGCGTCCTGCACCAGCGCGTGCTTGAACGCATAGGTCGCTTCCGGCGGCGTGCCGCGCCGGGAGACAAGGCCTGAGCCAACGAGCCGCTCGAGGGTCGAGTCGAGGTTCACCGCATCAAGGCCCGACACCGCAGCGACCAGCGCGTGGGAGAACTCGCGACCGATCGCGGCGCCGGTCTGCGCGATCTCCTTGGCCGGCCCGAGCCGGTCGAAACGCGCCACCAGCGAGGCCCGCAGGGTCGTCGGGATGGCATGCGGCGGCAGCGGCATCTCGAGCTCGTAGCGGTCCGCCGTCTCGCGCAGCAGCCCGCTCTCGATGAGCGAGCGCGTCAGCTCCTCGACGAACAGAGGCACGCCATCGGTCTGGGCGAGGATGTGCTCGACGACCGCCTCGGGCAGCACCTTGTCGCCGGTCACGCCGGCCATGATCTGCGCGCTGTCGCGGCGGCCGAGGCGGCGCAACGCCAGCATCGTCACATGCGGCTGGCCGACCCAGGGCGGCCGGAACTCCGGCCGAAAGGTGCCGATCAGCAGCACGGGAAGATGGGCGGCCCGGGCAATCAGGCGATCGGCCAGGTCGAGCGAGGTCGGATCGATCCAGTGCGCATCTTCGAACACGACGAGGACCGGGCCGCGCATCGCAAGGCCCTCGATCTGGTCGACGAGCGCGGTGAGCAGCATCTCGCGCTTGTGCTGAGGGCTCGCCGCCAGGACCGGATGGGCCTCCCGCTGGGGCAACCCCATCAACTCGGCCACCAGCGCCGCGTCCCGCCGCACGTTCTTCGAGGTCGGCGTGAACAGGACGTCCAGCTTGTCGAGCTTGGTGTCGGCGTCATCGCCGGCTTCGAAGCGCGCTGTCACTTCGAGATGCCCGATGATCGGATGGAGCGGACTGCTGCTGCTGTGGGGCGCGCAGAAATAGCGAAGGCTGGTCGGCTGCTCGCCCTCGAGCCCGAGGCTCAGGCCTTCGGCGATGCGCGACTTGCCGATGCCGGCTTCGCCCGAGATCAGCACGACCTGGCCTTCGCCGCGCCTTGCCCGCCGCCAGCGGCGCAGCAGCAGATCCATCTCCTCGCGCCGGCCAACCAGCGGCGACAGCGTCCGTCCGCGCAGCGCCTCGAAGCGGCTGACGCCGGCGATCTCCTCCAGCACCCGCCACGCCTCGAGGGGCGCCGATCCCGGCATCTCGACGGTTGGCAGCGGCCGGTACGCGAACATCTGCCCGACGAGGCGGCGCGTGCTCGAACCGATCACGACCTCGCCGGGCGAGGCCGCGGCCTGCAGCCGCGCCGCCAGGTTCGGCGTCTCGCCGATCGCGACGCGCTGCACCGTTCCCGCGATCCGCTGCTCGCCGACGACGACCAGTCCCGTGGCGATGCCGATGCGCACGCCGGACGCGGTGCCGAGCCCGCCGGCCGCGTCGCGGATCGCAAGACCCGCGCGCACGGCCTGTTCGGCGTCGTGCTCGCCCGCACTGGGGTAGCCGAAATAGACGAGCACGCCGTCATTCAGGTACTGGGCGACGAAGCCGCCGAAGCGCGCGACCGCATCGGCAACGGCTTTGTGGAACGAGCCGATCAGCTCGTGCATGTCCTCCGGATCGAGCCGGGCCGCGAGGGCGACCGAATCAGCGATATGACAGGCGATGATCGTGAGCTGCCGTCGCTCGGAGCCGACCGGACGGACCGCCGCAGGCATCGCCTCGTCCGGTGTCGTCTCGGGTTCGGCGCGCTCGTGCGTCGTCTGGCGGCGCAGCTCGGCGACCAGCGCGCGGGTGGCGCCATCGGGCTCAGCGCTGAGCTCGCGCTTCAGCAGCGCGGCGAAGCCCTGGTAGTGCCTGAGCGCCTCGGCCTTGCGCCCCGTGCCGGCCAGCCCGCGCACCACCAGGCGATGGGCATCCTCGCGCATGTTGTTCAGCGCGACGGCGCGGCGGCCGGCCTGCAGCGCCTGCTCGGCGCGACCGACCGCCAGCTCCTGCTCGCCCAATCGGACCAGCGCGCCGAGCGCGAGATCCGACAGCCGCTCGCGCTCGGCCGCCAGCCATTCGTTCCACCCCTCCTCGCGCACAGCGAGGTCGTCGATCAGGCGGCCGCGATAGAGCTCGGCCGCCGCGCTCAAGGCGTCGCGGCTGCCGTCGCGAACCAGTGTCTCGAATCGGCTGACATCGCAATCGACCGCTGCGGGGTCGAGCCACACGGATTCGGAATCGCTCTCCAATGCGTCGCCCAACACCCGGCGCAGGCGCGACAGGGCCTGCCGCAGGTTCTGCTTGGCCTGCGCATCGAAGTACGAGCCCCACAGCAGGGCCAACAGTTTCTCACGCGACTGCGGCCGCGGCGCCGTGCAGGCCAGGTAAGCCAACAACCCCGCAAGCTTTCCGCCCGCCAAGTCGACAGCGCCGGCCGGCCCCGTCAGCTCAAAACGTCCCAGCAGCGCAAGACCGAATCTTGAGGACGGCGCGTCGCCCATAAATGTGTCCACTCGAATTGCCCAACGACACGCGACAGAGATGCTACGCAGCGCATATCCTACGCGGTCCATCGAAGCGCCATCAACAGCAGGACGGCGGCTTGCCAGGATGACGCCGCTGTCACAGGCCAAGCAGCGCGTCGTAGCCCTTCGCGCCGAGCTGCAGCAGGCAGAAGCCGTGACCGAACGGATCGGCCAGCATGGCGATGCGGCCGTAGGGCGCGTCCTTGGCCGGCGCTTCGAGCTTGGCGCCGGCGCGGACCGCGCGCTCGACGGCGGCGTCGACGTCGTCGACCACGACGTCGAGATGGCACGGCGTCCAGTGCCGCTCGTAGCGCCGCAGGTCGCCACCGGCGCCGACCGTGCCGGCGGGCTTGGCGAGCAGGTAGACCGGCGATTCCCAGCCCAGCAGCTCGACGAAATCCTTGCCGAAGCGGCGGCCGGCCTCGAGGCCGAACGCCTCGGTGTAGAAGCGCGTACCGGTCTCGGCATCGGGCACGTCGATGTTGATCAGCACGCTCACGGCCGCCGACTATGGCGGTTCGGAGACGCCGCGCCAGCGGTTTTCGGGCCTGATCGCCCGGCCGGGCTGCTATCATCGGCGCTCTGGGAGGGGGAGAAAAATGCCGACACTGCTGGCCAGGAACGCCGACGTGCTGGTCACGATGGACGACGCGCGGCGCGAGCTGCGCAATGCCGGACTCTACGCCGAGGACGGCTTCATCAAGCAGGTCGGGCCGACCGCCGAGCTGCCGGCCACCGCCGACGCGGTGATCGACCTCACGGGCCAGATCGTGCTGCCGGGCTTCGTCAACACCCATCACCATCTCAACCAGACGCTGACCCGCAACTTCCCCGGCGCGCAGAACAACAACCTCTTCCCCTGGCTGAAGGCGCTCTACCGCGCCTGGGCGCGCACCGACGCCGAGGGCTCGCGCGCCAGCACGCTGATCGGCCTGGCCGAACTCGCGCAATCGGGCTGCACCACGGTGTTCGACCACACCTACGTCTTCAAGAACGGCAACAACGTCGACTGCCAAATCGAGGCGGCGCGCGACTTGGGCGTGCGCTTCCATGCCAGCCGCGGCTCGATGTCGCTCGGCGAATCCAAGGGCGGCCTGCCGCCCGACGACTGCGTCGAGGACGAGGACTTCATCCTCAAGGACAGCCAGCGCGTGATCGAGCGCTACCACGACGGCAAGCCCGGCTCGATGACCCAGGTCGTGCTGGCGCCCTGCTCGCCTTTCTCGGTGACGGCGGAGCTCCTGAAGGAGTCGGCCAGGATGGCGCGGCACTACAAGGTCAAGCTGCACACCCATCTCTGCGAGACGATGGACGAGGAGCGCTACACCCTGGAGCGCTTCCAGCTGCGCCCGGTCGACTGGATGGAGACGCTGGGCTGGCTGGGCGACGACGTCTGGTTCGCCCACGCCATCCATGTCGACGACGAGGAGATCGCCAAGTTCGCCCGCACTGGCTGCGGCGCCGCCCACTGCCCGTGCTCCAACATGCGGCTGGGCTCGGGCATCGCGCCGGTCAAGAAGTACATGGCGGCCGGCGTGAAGGTCGGGCTGGGCGTCGACGGCTCGGCGAGCAACGATTCCTCCAACATCATCGCCGAGGCGCGCCAGGCGATGCTGCTGGCGCGCCTGCGGCTCGGCCTGCTGCCGCCCGAGGGCCCGCGCAAGTACATGTTCCTGGGGCCGTCGCACGCGGTGCGCGCCGGCGAATGGATGACCGCCCGCGAGGCGCTCGAGCTCGCCACCATCGGCGGCGCCCGAGTGCTGGGCCGCAGCGACATCGGCTCGCTCGAGGCCGGCAAGTGCGCCGACTTCTTCTCGCTCGACCTCGACACCGTGGCTTACGCGGGCGCGCTGCACGATCCGGTGGCGGCGGTGCTGTTCTGCGCGCCGCAGCAGGCGCGTCACACCGTCGTGCACGGCCGCCAGATCGTGCGCGACGGCGAGATCGTCACCATGGACATGCGGCCGGTGATCGGCACCCACAACCGCTGCGCCGCTCGCCTGCTCGAGGGATAGCGGAAACCGCGCAAACTGCGCAAACTCCCGCGCGGGGGCGCGCCATTTTCGACCATTTCCGACCATTTCCGACCATTTTCACCATTTCTTGCCGGCGCGAAAAATGGTGGGCCGAAGGCCTTCGGCAGCTCTGACGGGATCGAGATCTGACATTGCGGACTCCTGTGCAGAAAGTGGGCGCACAGGATAAGGCCGGCCGCAGCGGCGACCTATTATGGGCAATGGCCGCGCGAAAAAGCCAACAAAGACGCGCCTAAATCACGGTTCCATTGCCCATAATGACGGCCTGGACGGCGTCGTTTCCGGGGTGCTCGGCCCCTTGCCGGCACAAATGCCCGATAATTGCGGCCAAGCCGGTCGCTCTTTTTCTTTTCGGCAGAAAAAGAAAAGGAGCGCTCGATCCCTCGAGGGCGCGCGTCGGCCCTTAGAGCATATTCCGTTCGGCTGGAATCAGCCGAACGGAATATGCCTGCTGCAACAACAATGCCCGTGCGCGCATTTCCGGGCAGATGGAACCGCAAGCGGTTCCATCTGCCCGGAAATCGCTCTAGCGCTGGCGGTGCGACTTCGGGAAGTGGCCCGCGACCTCGCGATGCTTGGCGCGGCCCGGCTTCCATTCGCGCAGGCGCTGGAAGACGACGTAGAGCATCGGGATGAGGAAGATGCCGATGGTGCTGGCGACCAGCATGCCGGCGAACACCGAGGTGCCGATGTCGCGCCGGCTGATCTGCGCCGCGCCATGCGCCCACACCAGCGGCACCAGGCCGAGGATGAAGGCGAACGAGGTCATCATCACCGAGCGGAACCGCATGCGCGCGCCCAAGGTGGCGGCGTGGTACAGCTCGAGCCCCTTCTCGCGCTGCTCCTTGGCGAACTCGACGATCAGGATGCCGTTCTTGGCGGCGAGCGCGATCAGCACCACCAGGCCGATCTGGGCATAGAGATCGACCGTCAGCCCGGCGATGATGATGCCGCCATAGGCGCCGAGCACGCCGATCGACACCGAGAGCAGCACCGGCAGCGGGATCACCCAGCTCTCGTACAGCGCCACCAGGAACAGGTAGGCGAAGATCACCGCCAGCGCGAGGATCGGCCCGGTCTGCCCGGCCGCCTCGTATTCCTGGTAGGCGGTGCCGGTCCATTCGAAGGCGTAGCCCTGCGGCAGCGTCTTGTCCGACACCTCTTTCATCGCGACCAGCGCGTCGCCCGACGAGCCGCCGGGCGCCGGCGCGCCGTTGATGGTGATCGAGCGGTAGTTGTTGTAGCGGGTGATGACCTGCGGCCCGAGCACGAAGCGCAGCTCGGCGATCGAGCGGACCGGCACCATCTCGCCCCGCCGGTTGCGTATCTGGATCTGCCAGATATTCTCGATGTTGCGGCGGTCCTGGGCCTCGCCCTGGATGTTGACCTGCCAGGTGCGGCCGTAGAGGTTGAAGTTGTTGACGAACAGGCCGCCCAAGGTCGACTGCAGCGCCGTGAAGACGTCGCTCATCGACAGGCCCAGCGCCTGCGCCTTGTCGCGGTCGATATCGAGGTAGATCGACGGCGTGGTCGCGGTGAAGGTCGAGAAGACGCGGCTGAGCCGTGGATCCTGGTTGGCCGCCGCGACCACGCCCTGCATGACCGCGCCGAGCTGCACCGGGTCCTGGCCCTCCAGCGCCTCGAGCTGGTACTCGAAGCCGCCGCTGGTCGACAGGCCGATGATCGGCGGCAGGTTGAAGGCGACGACGGTGGCGGTGCGGATCTGCATGCTCTCCGCGAAGGTGCGCCGGATCAGCGCCTGCGCCGAATCGGCTGCGGCGCGGCGGTCCTCGAACGGCCTCAGCTTGGCGACGGCGAAGGCGGCGTTGGACGAGTTGGCGCCGTCGAGCAGCGAGAAGCCGATCACCGTGAACACGTCCTGCACCTGCGGCATGCTCTTGAGCATCGCCTCGGCCTGGCGGACCGTCTCGCTGGTGCGCGCCACCGACGCGCCGGGCGGCAGTTGGATGTTGAGGAAGAAGGCGCCCTGGTCCTCCTCCGGCAGGAATGAGGTCGGCGTGATGCGCGCCAGCCCGAAGATGCCGCCGCCGATCAGCGCCACCAGCGGGATCGAAATGAAGGACACGCGGATCAGCCGCTGGACCAACCGGGCATAGCCGTCGCGCACCACGTTGATCGCGCGCAGCACGTGGTAGATCGGCCCGCGCGTCGGGATCTCGTGGCGCAGGAAGATGGCGCACAGCGCCGGCGACAGCGTCAGCGCCACGATCGCCGAGATCAGCATGGCGACGCTGATCGTCACCGCGAACTGGCGGAACAGCTGGCCCGAGATGCCGGGAATGAACGCCACCGGCACGAACACCGAGAGCAGCACCAGGCTGATCGCGACGATCGGTCCGGTGATCTGGCGCATCGCCTCGTTGGTCGCCTCGTGCGGCTCCATCGCAGGGTTCTCCTGCATCACGCGCTCGACGTTCTCGACCACCACGATGGCGTCGTCGACCACGATGCCGATCGCCAGCACCAGGGCGAGCAGCGACACGGTGTTGGCCGAGTAGCCCATCATCAGCAGGAAGGCGAAGGTGCCGATCAGGCTGACCGGCACCGCGACCGCCGGGATGATGGTGGCGCGGATGCTGCCCAGGAACAGGAACACCACGATCACGACCAGGATGAAGGCCTCGCCGACCGTGACCAGCACTTCCTTGATGGTGTCGTTGACGAAGACGGTCGAATCGTAGACCACGCGCGCCCTGAGATCCTCGGGGAAGCGGGCCGAGAGCCGCTCGAGCACCTTGTTGACGGCGCCCGCGGTCGCCACGGCATTGGCGTCGGGCGCGAGGTAGAGCGCCACGCCGACCGAGGGCTGGCCGTTGATCCGCGTCTCGGTGTCGGAGTTCTGGGCGCCCATCTCGACCCGCGCGACGTCGCCGATGCGCAGCACCGAGCCGTCCTGGTTGGCACGCAGCACGATGTTGCGGAACTGGTCGGGCGTGGTCAGCGTGCCCTGGGTCTGGACGTTGAGCTGGAACTGCTGGTCGTCGGCGACCGGCCGCGCGCCGATGCGGCCGACCGGCGCCTGCACGTTCTGCGCCTGGATCGCCTGCACCACGTCGGACGGCGCGAGGTTGAGGCTGGTCAGCCGCTGGGTGTCGAACCAGATGCGCATCGAGTAATTGAGCTTGCCGAACAGCAGCGCCTGGCCGACGCCCGGCGTGCGCGCCAGCTCGTCGAGCACGTTGATGGTGGCGTAGCTGGTGATGTAGACGGGCGAGAGCTTGCCGGTCTCGCTGTAGAGATTCATGAATTGCAGGATCGCCGCCGAGCGCTTGATCACCGTCAGGCCCTGCAGCTGCACCGCCTGCGGCAATTGCGGGATCGCCGTCTGCACGCGGTTGTTGACGTTGACCGTGGCGGTGTCGGGATTGGTGCCGACCGCGAACGAGACGGTGAGGTTGTAGCTGCCGTCGTTGCCGCTGGTCGACTTCATGTAGATCATCTTGTCGACGCCGACGATCTGCGCCTCGAGCGGCTGGGCGATCGCGGCTTCGACCACGGCGGCCGACGCGCCGGGATAGCTGGCGGTGACCTGCACGCGCGGCGGCACGATGTCGGGGAACTGCGCCACCGGGATGCGCAGCATCGAGATCGCGCCGGCCAGCGTGATCACGATGGCGATGACGACCGCGAGCCGTGGCCGCCGGATGAAGGCGGCGGAGATCACGGCCTGCCGGAGTTGGAGGGGCCGGAGCCGGACGGGGCGCCGACCGATGCGCCGGCCGGCGGCTGGATCTGCGGCGCGGCCGGCCCCGGCGACACGACCTGGCCCGGGCGCACACGCTGGATGCCGTCGACCACCACGGTCTCGCCGTCGGTCAGGCCATTGACGATCGAGGCCAGCACCGGCGTCGACTGGCCGAGCTTGACCCGCCGCTTCTCGGCCTTGTTGTCCTTGGACACGACGAAGACGTAATCGCCCTCCTGGTCGGCCAGCACCGATGCGCGCGGCACGGCGATCGCCTCGGTCGGGTTGACGTCCTGCAGGATCGCCATCACCAGCTCACCGTCGATCAGCCGCCGCTTGGGATTCGGCACGACGCCGCGCAGGATCATGGTGTCGGTGTTGCCGGTCACCGAATTGTCGATGAAGTCGAGCCGGCCGGCCAGGTCATAGAGGCTGCCGTCGGGCAGGCGCACGCGGATCACTTGCGCCTCGACCTTGCCGCCGCTCTTCTGCTGCAGCTCGATCACCGTCCGCGTCGGCACCGGAAAGATGACGTACATCGGGTCCTGGCTGACGATCGACACCAAGGTGCCGCTGCCCGGATTGACGTAGTTGCCGGCGGTGATGGCGGTGCGGCCGATCTTGCCGTCGATCGGGGCGCGTATCTCGGTGTAGTCGAGGTTGATGCGCGACTGGTCGAGCTGCGCCTCGGCCGCCAGCACCTGCGCCTTCAGCGCCTGCTGGTTGGCCGTCGCGAGATCGACCTGGGCCTGCTGGCCGGCCGGCGTCTTCAGGAGCTGCAGCCCGCGGGCGAGCACGATCTCGGCGTTCTGCAGTTGCGCCTTGAACTGCTGGACGGCGGCCTCCTTGGCCTGGACGTCGGCGCGAAACGGCGCCTGCTCCAGCCGGTACAGGAGCTGGTTCCGCCTGACCTCGGTGCCCTCGGTGAACAGCACCTCATCGAGGTATGCGGCGACGCGCGCCACCAGGTTGACCCGGTTGGTCGACTGGATGCGGCCGATATACTCGCTCGATTGGGTGATCGGCTGGCGCGTGGCCGCGACCACGCCGACGGCCGGCGGCCCGCCGCCGGGCTGCTGCGCCCAGGCCGGCGCACCGGCAAGCAACGCCATCGCCGCAATCAGACGAACCACTCCCACCCTGTTCTCACCGTTTCGTATCGTTGCGCGGCAGTATACACATCCAGGGCCACTTGGGAGCGCAGTATGGCAGGCAAAACCTATGTCGGCATCGGCGGCTGGACGTTCGAGCCATGGCGTGGCGTCTTCTATCCGGACAATCTCACCCAGAAGCGCGAGCTCGAGTACGCCAGCCGCAAGCTCACATCGATTGAAATCAACGGCACGTATTATTCGAGCTTCAAGCCGGCGAGCTGGGCCAAGTGGAAGAGCGAGACGCCGGACGGCTTCGTGTTCTCCATGAAGGCCTCGCGCTTCTGCACCAACCGCCGCGTGCTGGCCGAGGCCAAGGAATCGGTCGAGCGGTTCGTGAACCAGGGGTTGGTCGAGCTGGGCGACCGGCTGGGACCGATCAACTGGCAGTTCATGGGCACCAAGAAATTCGACGTCGAGGACATCGCAGCCTTCCTGAAGCTGCTGCCCACGCAGGCCGGCAAGCTGCCGCTGCGCCACGCGCTGGAGGTGCGCAACGACACCTTCAAGGACGAGCGCTTCTACGATCTCTGCCGCAAACACAATGTCGCGATCATCTTCGCCCACGATCCCGACTTCCCCGAGATCGACGAGCCGACCGCCGACTTCACCTACGCCCGGCTGATGAGCGCCGAGGACAAGGTGAAGACCGGCTACAAGCCGGCCGATCTCGACAAGTGGGCGAAGAAGGCCAAGGCCTGGACCAAGAAGGGCGACGTCTTCATCTACTTCATATCCGGTGCAAAGGTGCGCAATCCCGCGGCGGCGCAGGCATTGATCGAGCGGCTGTCGTGATCCAGCCGTTCCCCGCCGGCTTCCGCATCGAGGAGATCAAGGCCAACGGCGTCGCCATCCACACGCGGATCGGCGGGCCTGCCAGCCACGGAGGCCCGGTCGTGCTGCTGCACGGCTTCGCCGACACCGGCGACATGTGGGCGCCGGTCGCGGCGGCGCTGGCGCCCACGCACACCGTGATCGCGCCCGACCTGCGCGGCATGGGCCTCTCCTCCCAGCCGGCCGGCGGCTACGACAAGAAGACCCAGGCGCGCGATATCGCGGGCGTGCTCGATGCGCTGAAGATCGATGCGGTGGCCCTGGTCACGCACGACATCGGCAACATGGTGGGCTACGCCTTCGCCGCCCAGTTCCCGGCGCGGGTGACGCGCTGGGTGGCGATGGATGCGCCGCTGCCCGGCATCGGCCCGTGGGACGAGCTGCTGAAGAGCCCGATGCTGTGGCACTTCAATTTCCGCGGCCCCGACATGGAGCGGCTGGTCGCCGGCCGCGAGCGCATCTATCTCGACCGCTTCTACAACGAGCTGTCGGCCAATCCCGCGGCGATCGACGAGGCGACGCGCGATCACTATGCCCGGCTCTACGCCCGGCCGGGCAACATGCACTGCGCCTTCGAGCAGTTCGCGGCTTTTGGCCAGGATGCCGCCGACAACAAGGCCTTCGCGCAGGGGCCCAAGCTCGCCATGCCCATCCTGGCGGTCGGCGGCGACAACTCGTTCGGCACCATGCAGGCCGAGGTCATGCGCTTCGTCGCAAGCGACGTCGCCGCCCACGTGATCGCCGGCTCCGGCCACTGGCTGATGGAAGAGCAGCCTGCCGCCGCAGTCGCCGCGATCGAGGACTTCCTCCAATGACCGACAAGGTGAAGCGGCGGCTGACCACCGTCCTGTGCGCCGATGTGCACGGATACTCCCGTCTCATGGAGGCTGACGAAGCGGGAACGTTGGCGAAGCTGCGCCGCTACCGCGCCGCCATCGCAGGCCTGGTGGAGCGCCATGACGGGCGGATCGTGAATACCTGGGGCGACGCGGTGATCGCCGAGTTCGCCAGCGTCGTCGAGGCCGTGCAATGTGCGATCGAGATCCAGCAGGAAGTTTCCAGCCAGGAGCCCGACCCGTCCGACCCGCACCGCATGCGCTTCCGCATCGGCATCAACCTCGGCGATGTGATGGTGGACGGCTCCGACATCTACGGCGACGGGGTCAATATCGCGGCACGGCTACAGGAACTCGCCGAACCCGGCGGCGTCGTGATCTCCAGTCCCGTGTACGATCAGGTGCACAATAAATTGTCGGTTGGCTTCGACTGTCTCGGCCAGCAGCAGATGAAGAACGTTGCTCCCGTGATCAGTTATCGCGTGGCCATGGCCGGCGGCGGTCAGCGCGGCGTCCGCGTCGACGAAAGCTCCGCTCCCCAGGGCGATGCGGCAGCCTCGCAGGCTGGCGCACCTGGGCCTCGCGATACACACCAGCCGTCGACGCGGATGCACGTCGTCTCGCAGTGGCTCGCGAACCTGCCCCGTCCCATTGCGGCGGCCCTCGTCATTGCGGGATTTCTGGTCCTGATCAATCTTTTCACCAACCCGCACCGGCTCTGGTTCCATTGGCCGGTCGCCGCCTTGCTGTTCGTTGCCGTCCTGCGGACAGTGCGCCGGCGCGGCCGGAGATCGGACAGGAAGGAAGACCGCTGAACGGGCCGTGAGGCGGTCCGGCCGCCTTTCCCCGAACGGCGAAATTCCGCCCGTGGGGGTTGACGGGGCGCCCGTCGCAGCCGATATTTAACCCTATGGTTAACTATCAAGCCGCACCGCTCGACCGGACCTTCGCGGCCCTCGCCGACCCGACCCGCCGCGCCCTGCTGGCGCGGCTCGACGCGGAAGACAGCCTGTCGGTCAGCGAGCTCGCCAAACCCTTCCCGGTGTCGCTGCCGGCGATCATGAAGCATCTCGACGTGCTGTCCGACGCCGGCTTGATCAGCCGCAGCAAGACCGGCCGCACCGTCACCTGCCAACTCACTCCGGCGCCGATGGAGCAAGCGATGGAATGGCTCGCCCGCTACGAGCGCTACTGGACCGAGCAACTCGACCGCCTCGCTGCATTCCTGGAGGAAGACCAATGGCAACCAAACCCTCCCTCGTCCTCAAGCGACGGCTCAAAGCCGCGCCGGAAAAAGTCTACGAAGCGTGGACCAAGCCGGAGCAAATGACGCAATGGTGGGGCGTCGCCGGAGGCCCCAAGTCGCCGATCGCCGAGACCGACCTGCGCGTCGGCGGCCGCTTCCGCGTGCAGTTCTGGGATCCCAAGAACGAGCACCACAGCGTCAGCGGCATCTATCGCGAGGTCGTGCCCAACCGGAAGCTCGCCTTCTCCTGGGCCTGGCAGACCACGCCGGAGCGTGAATCGCTGGTGACGATCGAGCTCAACCCGGTGACCGACGGCACGATGCTGACGCTCACCCACGAGCAGTTCTTCAGCGAGCAGGCGCGCGACGATCACGGCCGCGGCTGGAACGCCTCGCTCGACCGGCTGGAGGCCTTGCTGCGATGAACGTCGACCAGGCTTTCGCCGACCTGCCCGGCGATCCGGCCGCGTTGGCGATCGTCGTGCAGGGCCTGCTGATGCACGAGCACGTGGCACCGGCCTACGGCCTCGCCCTGAGCGCGGCCAAGCATGCCGAGGCGCATGTCCGCCCGGTGGAAGAGGTCGTGCGCCAGATCCTGGCGCACGACCAGCGGCCGCTCACCTCGGCGCGCGCGCCCGACCAGCGGCAGGTCGGCGTCTGCCGGCACTTCACGCTGCTGCACGTCGCGATGCTGCGCCGCGCCGGTCTGCGCGCCCGCGCGCGTTGCGGCTTCGGCGCCTATTTCGAGGCCGGCAAGTTCATCGACCACTGGGTCACCGAATACTGGAACGATGACCGCAAGGCCTGGGTGCTGGCCGACGCCCAGCTCGACGCCCGCCAGCGCGAGCTGTTCAGGATCGCCTTCGATCCGCTCGACGTGCCGCGCGATCGGTTCCTGGTCGCCGGCGACGCCTGGCAGCGCTGCCGCGCCGGCACGGCCGATCCGGGCAAGTTCGGCATCCTCGACATGTATGGTCTGTGGTTCATCGCCGGCAACGTCATCCGCGACGTCGCCGCGCTGAACGACAAGGTGATGCTGCCGTGGGACGTCTGGGGCGCCATGACCCGGGAGGACGAGGGAATCGACCGCGCCTTCATCGACCGGCTGGCCGCCCTCACCGTCGAGCCCGACCGCCAATTCGGCGAGCTGCGCGCGATCTACCAGGATCCGCGCGTCAAAGTGCCCGCCACCGTGTTCAACGCCGTCCGCAATCTTCCCGAAGCCGCCTGAAGGAGACCGTCATGCAAGCGCACAAGACCGTGTCCCGCGAAGAATGGCTCGTGGCCCGCCGTGCCCATCTCGCCAAGGAGAAGGAGCTCCTGAAGGCCAAGGACGAGCTGCGCCGCGCGACGCGCGAGCTGCCCTGGGTGAAGCTCGACAAGGACTACGTGTTCGAGGGGCCGAACGGCAAGGAGACGCTCGCCGACCTGTTCGCCGGCCGCAGCCAGCTGATCGTCAAGCACTTCATGCTGGGACCGGGCTGGACGGAAGGCTGCGTCGGCTGCTCGTTCGGCGCCGACCAGCTCGACGGCTCGGTCGTCCACCTGATGAACCACGACGTCATGTTCACCGCCATCAGCCGCGCGCCCTATCCGGAGATCGCCGCCTTCCACAAGCGCATGGGCTGGACCTTCAAGTGGGTGTCGTCGTTCGGCTCGGACTTCAACTTCGACTACCACGTCTCCTTCACCGAGGAGGAGAAGAAGGCCAACCGCTCCTTCTACAATTTCGAGGAAGGCCCCTATTTCCACGACGAGCTGCCGGGCTACAGCGTCTTCTACAAGGACGAGGCGGGGGACGTTTTCCACACCTACTCGACCTTCTCCCGCGGCACCGAGATGGTGGGCGGCGTCTACGGTTTCCTCGACGTCACGCCCAAGGGCCGCAACGAGCCGCCCGGCACCAACCTTTCCGACTGGGTCCGGCACCACGACAAATACGCGGAAAAACCCGGAGATTCCTGCTGCCACAGCTAGCCGGGATGGGTGTAAGCTCGCGGCCGTAGCAAGGAGGAATCCATGCCCGCGCTGTCGCTCGACCATTGGAATGTGTTCTGCAAAGACCTGAAGAAGACCGTCGCCTTCTACGAGAAGTACGTCGGTCTTCGCGACGGCGACCGTCCGCCGTTCAACTTCCCCGGCGCCTGGCTCTATGCCGGCGAAAAGGCGATCCTGCACCTCGTGTCCGAAAGCGGCCGCAAGGACCATGGCGGCGGCGCGATCGACCACGTCGCGATCAACTGCGCCGACATCCGCGGCACGATCGACCGCATCAGGAAGGACAAGGTCCCGTTCGAGGTCCGCAAGGTCCCGGCGCGGCCGTTGCAGCAGGTCTTCCTGCACGATCCCGACGGCATCATGATCGAGCTCAACTTCTGGCACGAGGCCGACGTCCCGGAGATCGACAACTCCGCCAAGCTCCCCGGCGACCGCCTCAAGGCGGAGAAGAAGCCGGCCAAGAAGGCCAAGGTCCCGGCCTAGAGCATATTCCGTTCGGCTGGAATCAGCCGAACGGAATATGCCTGCTGCAACAACAACGCCCGTGCGCGCATTTCCGGGCAGATGGAACCGCGAGCGGTTCCATCTGCCCGGAAATCGCTCTAGCCGGCCTTGCCGCCCTTCGGCAGACCGACGAGCGGGTTGGGCACAGGCGGCCCGACCTGCCGCAGAGTGTTGGTGTCGCGATGGTCGAACGGCGGCTCCTTGCCCCGGAGCGCCAGGTCCGTGCGCGTCACGTAGCTCCAGCTCCCGTCGTCGTTGAAGGTGATGTCGATCCGATAGTAATCGGTGCGGAACGCCTGCTCGAGAAAAGGGGTCGAGCAGATGCCGAACCGCGTATCGCCGCGCCGCGCTTCCACCGAGATGCGCTTGTCGTCGGCGCGCGCCGTGCCGCCTGCCAGCACCGCCTGGCCGCGCGGAATGGTAAGGGACTGCATGATCAGCCCGGTCGCCGGCTCCCACAGCCAGTAGCCGACCTGATCGTGGAAGGTGATGGCTTCCTCGGGCGTGTTGATGTGAATGTGGTAGCGCAGGCCGTAGAGCAGTTGGGGCCCGTTGGTCTGCGGGTCGATCGGCGTCATCTCGACACGCTCGCGGAACACGCGCCGCTCGGAACCGTCCGCCTTGGGATTGATGTCCACCCCCTTGTCGGACTGCCAGACGCCAGCCAGGCGACGAAGCGGGCCGAGATTGGCCAGCGTGTCCGGCGAGAAATCCGGCTCGGTGAAGATGTCGTCGAGGGTGTTCGGCATCGGCTTTCCCATCTGGTTCCAGAAATGCGCGGTCGCTAGTCGAGCGTGTTCGTTCGACTGAGCTTCTCCCAGTACGCGGCCGGCAGGAGATCCTTGCCTGCCAGGAGATGGGAGAGATATTCGCGCGTCGGCTTCAGCCCCTCGCCGATCTTGAGCGCGATATAGGTCACCGCCGCGACGGTCTCGCCGGTGTCGGCGCGGACCACCGGCACGGTCTGCCGCCTGTAGTGGCCGCCCGCCACGCCTTCCCAGATGTCGAGCACCGCCAGTCCCGCCTCCGGCATCCGGTTCAGCGTGCCGTGCACGACCTCGCCGGCGGCCTCGACGATGTTGCCGGCCGCCGCGCCTCCGGGCGCGCGCGCGATCTTGTTGAACGCCAGCCGCCAGCCGTCGAGCCGGCCGCCGATGCGCGGCCCCATCTGCACCGCCCGCTCCTTCAGCCGCTGGTCGGCGAGCCGCGCCGGATTCATGTTCGAGCCGTAGGCGAAGTACCAGATCACGGCAGCCTCCAGACGCGCACCGGCTGATCGTAGCCGCGGATCGGCAGCGGGCCGAGATCGACCGCGTCGACCGCTTCGGCGGCCTTGCGCACCGGCTCGCTGAGCAGCAGCCGCGCGCCGGTCTCCTTGGTGAGCTGCTCGAGCCGGGCGGCGAGGTTCACGGTGTCGCCGATCGCGGTGTACTCCTTGCGCCGCGGCGAGCCGATCGAGCCGGTGATCGCCTCGCCGATATGGACGCCGATGCCGACCCTGAGCTGGCGCTGCGGATGGGCGCGGTTCCAGGCATCGACCGCCGCCAGCATGTCGCGCCCGGCAGCCAGCGCATTCCCCGCGGCGCGGGGATCGGTCAGGGCGGCGCCGAACAGGGCGAGGAAGCCGTCGCCCAGGAACTTGTTGATGAAGCCGCCGTGGCGATCGACGATCTCGATCATCTCGGCGAAGAAGTCGTTGAGCAGGGTCACCGTCTCGTCGGCCGAGCGCGTGCGGGTCATGGCGGTGAAGCCGCGGATGTCGAGGAACATCACGCAGACGGTGCGCCGCTCGCTCTGCACGTCGGCGCCGAGCAGCTGCTCGACCACCACCGGCGAGACGTGCTGGCCGAACAGGTTGGTGATCTTGTCGCGCGCCTGGGCGGCGGCGACCGACTTCTCGAACTGCTGCAGCACGGTGCGGGCGACGATGGCGGCGGCAATGCCGGCCAGCATCAGCATGACGCTGCGGCTGAAATGGTAGACCAGCGCCTCCTGCGGCAGCTCGCCGGACCGATCGAGCGGCAGCAGCCAGACGGCGAGGCTGAACTGCTGGACGGCGGCGACGAAGCCCGTCCACAGCGACAGCCAGAAGTCGAGCCGCAGCGTCGACAGCACGATGAACACGAAATAGAGCATCGGCGGCCAGAAGCCGAACACCAGCTGCGGCTCCATATGGCGTGCCAGCACGAAGATGATGACGCCGGGCAGGCTGGTCTCGATCAGCGCATTGAGGAAGCGCGCCGGTTGCGGGAAGTCGAGGCCCCGGCCGATGCGATAGGTGAGCACGGTATGCGCGACCAGCTCGAACAGGATGAACGGGCCGATGCCGGCGAGCGGCATCCACCAGGCGATGCCGTGGGGAAACAGCCGTTCGCGCAGGTCGGGCAGGACCCGCAGGCCGATCGAGGTGAAGCCCACCAGGAAAACCAGGATCGCCGCGACGATGCGCATGCGCCGCTGCTCGCTGCGCAGGACCTCGCGGCGAAGCTGCTTGGCAAAATCGCCGGAACTCTCGGCCATCAGGTGCCAAGCTAGCCAGCGGGTGCCGGGCCGTCGAGGACATGCTAGGACACCGGCGATGGAGCTTAAGGAGATCGCGCGCCAGTTTCAGGGCAAGGCGGCCAACCTGGCCCTGGGCATGCCGATCTCGTGGGTCAACCTGCTGGCCGGCCAGCCCATCACCGTCGACGGCCGCACCCTCGATTCGCGCACCCAGTGGTTCCTGAAGCTTCTGGTCAATAGCGGCCAGCAGCCCCTGCATCGGCTGGGCGTCGCCCAGGCGCGCGCCGAGTTCGACCTGTTCCAGCCGGTGATGTCGGGCCGCCCGGCGCCGGTCGGCGAGATCGTCGACCGCACCATCGCGGGCCCCGGCGGGCGGCTCCGGGTGCGGATCTATCGACCGGCCGGCTCGGTGGCGCGGCTGCTGCCGGGCATCCTCTATTTCCACGGCGGCGGCTGGGTAATCGGCAGCCTCGAGGCCTACGACCTGCCCTGCCGCTTCTTCTGCGCCCGCACCGGCTGCGCGGTGGTCGCAGTCGACTATCGCCTCGCGCCCGAGCACAAGTTCCCGGCCGGGCTCGACGACGCCGTGGCGTCGTTCCGCTGGCTGGCGGCCGAAGCGATCGACGTCGGCATCGATCCCGACCGCATCGTCGTGGCCGGCGATTCGGCCGGTGGCACGCTCGCCACCGTGGCGACCCACCTGGTGCGCGGCGAGGCGCGCGCGCCCTGCCTGCAATGGCTGATCTACCCGGCCACCGACCTCGCCGCCGACTCGGCATCGCACGCCTCCTGCGGCAAGGGCTTCCTGCTCGACCGCGACGACATGGAATGGATGCGCGGCCTCTATCTCGAGGACATGGCGCAGATCGCCGATCCGCGCGTCTCGCCGCTCAAGGCGACCGACCTCTCCGGCCTGCCGCCGGCCCTGATCTTCACCGCCGGCCTCGACCCGCTGCGCGACGAAGGCCAGGCCTATGCCGACAAGCTCGCCGCGGCGGGGGTCAAGGTGGTCCATCGCGAGTTCGATTCCCTGATCCACGGCTTCATCGGCATGCGCGGCGCTTTGCATGCGGCGGCGCGCGCAATGGATGATATGGTGGCGGGATTAAGGCACGAGCTGGCGCGGCTCGGGCGATGAGCTGAGGCGTACGGGATGACCGAGCAGGCGGGCTTGACGACGGCGGCGCGAAGCTCGAGCGAGCGCGCGGGCCGGCGCGAACAGAACAAGGCGGAGAACCGCGCCGCCCTGCTCAAGGCCGCGCGCACCGTGTTCGCCGAGATGGGCTACGGCGCCGCCGGCGTACGCGACATCGTGCGCCGCACCGACCTCGCCTCCGGCACCTTCTACAACTACTTCAAGGACAAGGCCGAGATCTTCGAGGCCGTCGTGCGCGAGATGAGCGTCGAGATCATGCGGCGCCATCGCGGCGGCCGCGCCCGGGCGCGCACCGCCGAGGAGTTCTTCCGCAGCCACATCTCGACCTACATCACCTTCGTGGTGAACGAGCCCGAGGTCCTGGCGTTCGGCCGCGCCAACGTGGCGCCGATCCGCGCCCTGATCGAGAAACCCGACCTGCAGGTGATGTCGCGCCAGCTCGTCGACGACATCACAGCCGCCATGGAGCGCGGCGTGCTGCCCCGGGTCGATCCGGCCTACCTCGCCGCAGCCCTGTCGGGCGTGGTGTTCGAGATCTCGGTGGCCATGGCGGCGCGCGACCCGGTCGACACCGAAGGCGCGATCGAGTTCGCAACCCGCATGATGATGGGCGGGATCGCGAACCTGCCGAAGAAAGATTCTTAGGCCATAGCCTCCCTCCCCATTCCCATAGGGAGGTGCCCGCGTAGTCGCGGGCGGAGGGGTCATACGCGAAGGGGCCACGAGCCGCGGCTCATGACCCCTCCGTCAGCGTAAGACGCTGCCACCTCCCCATCTGAATGGGGAGGGTTTCTTGCTCAGCCGCCCTGGGCGATGACGTTGCGCAGGACGCCGATCTTCTCGATCTCGACCTCGCAGACGTCGCCGTTCTTCAGCCAGGGCTGCGGGTTGCGCGCCATCGCCACGCCCGACGGCGTGCCGGTGATGATGATGTCGCCCGGATCGAGCGTCATCACCTTGGAGAGCTCGCTCACCAGCGTCGGCACGTCGAAGATCAGGTCGTCGGTGTTGCTGTCCTGCATGACCTCGCCGTTGACGCGGGTCATGATGCGCAGCGGTGCCCCGCCCTTCGGCAGCTCGTCGGCCGTCACGATGTCTGGGCCGAAGCCGCCGGTGCCGTCGAAGTTCTTGCCCAGCGTGAATTGGCGGCCCGACTTGCTCTGCCAGTCGCGGATCGAGCCGTCGTTGAAGCAGGCATAGCCGCCGATCACCGACAGCGCCTTCTCCTTCGGCACGTTGCGGCACTTCTTGGCGATCACGACGGTGAGCTCGGCCTCCCAGTCGTACTGCACCGAATGGGTGGTCGACAGCATCTTGCCGTTGTGCGGCACCAGCGTGTTGTTGAAGCGGGTGAACACCACCGGATAGTCCGGGATCGGGCTGCCGGTCTCCTCGGCGTGCTTGCGGTAGTTGAGGCCGATGCACAGGATCTTGCCGGGCGCCGGGATCGGGCAGAGGTACTTGGCCGACTTCTCCGACACCGTGGCGCCGGCCTTGGGCTTGGCGCAGGCCTTGGCCACCGCCGCCTGCAGCTTCCTGCCGCCGGCCAGGATCTCGACCACCGACTTCGGCCCGCGCGGCATCTGCTTGCTGAGGTCGATGACCTTGCCGTCGCCCATTTTCACGCCGACCGCCGGCTTGCCGCCGCTGTTGATGGTGCACAGACGCATGGTGTTTCCCCCTTTAGTTCAAGGCCCCGGATCGCGATTGCGGCGTAAACTCCTCCGTCCCGCGCACGCGGTCAAGCCAAGCTAGGGCGCGAGCTCCTTCAGGCGCTTGAAAAGGCCGGCCGTGCCCAGCCGGACCATGGCCTCGTGCCAGCGCTGGGCCGGTCCCTCGAGGGCGGCGATCACCGGGCCGGGATTGGCCTGCCGCGTCCAGTCGAGCAGCGCCGCCGAATTGAAGACCAGCAGCATCGCCACCGCCACGATCGCGATCTTGGCGAAGTCGAGCGCCGGGGCAGGCCGCAGCCCCTGCTCGAGCTCCTCGGTTCCCAGCGCGCTGTCCTTGTCGTTTGGCGCCATCGGCATTCCCTTCAGAACTGGAAGTAAATGAAGGGCGCCGAGCCGTCGCCGCCGAACGCCTCGATCAGCAGCAGCAGCAGGCCGCCCAGCACCCCGACAGTCCAGGGCGACAGCGCGTGATAGAGCCGGTCGAGGCGTTGCAGCAGGTCCTGGGGTGTCGCCTGCATCATGAACCCCAGCACCACCAGACCGATCAGGAAGGGCGTGACGAGCTGCGGCGCGGCCGACCAGTCGGTGAGCTGTCCTAGGATGTCGGTGGCCGCCGTCATGTCCTTGGCGCGGAAGAAGATCCAGCAGAAGCAGACGAAGTGAAAGACCAGTACGATGCGCAGCACCTGGCGCCACGGCCATGGCGAGGCCCGGTCGAGGCCGGTCGCCCGCTCGACCGCCAGCCCGCCGCCATGCAGCGCGCCCCAGACGACGTAGTGCCAGGCAGCACCATGCCACAGGCCACCGATCACCATGGTCAGCAGCAGGTTGACGTAGGTCCGGACCCTGCCCTTCTTGCTGCCGCCCAATGGGATGTAGAGGTAGTCGCGCAGCCAGCTCGACAGCGACATGTGCCAGCGCCGCCAGAAGTCCTGCAGCGACGGCGCACGGTAGGGCTGGTGGAAGTTGCGCTGGAAGCGGTAGCCCAGCAGCGCGGCGACGCCGATGGCGATGTCCGAGTAGGCGCTGAAGTCGCAATAGATCTGGATGGCGTAGCCGTAGACCGCCATCAGGATGTCGGCGCCGCCATATTCCAGCGGCGTGCGGAACACAGGATCGACCAGGTCGACCGACAGCCAGTTGGCCACCACCGCCTTCTTGAACACGCCCCAGCCGACCAGGCAGACGCCGAGGCTGACGAACACCCGGTTGGGGTTGGGCGGCTTCTCGAGCTGCGGCAGGAAGGAAGCGGCGCGCACGATCGGCCCTGCCACCAGGTGCGGGAAGAACGAGATGAACAGCATCACGTCGACGAACCGCCGCGGCCGGTCTAAATCGCCGCGATAGAGGTCGACGATGTAGGAGATGCCCTGGAAGGTGAAGAACGAGATGCCGACCGGCAGCACGATCTCCCAGTACGGCATCTCGGCCTGGAGGCCGGCGCTGCGCAGCAGCTCGTCGAAATTCTCGATGAAGAAGTTCCAGTACTTGAAGTAGCCCAGCAGCGCGAGGTTGAGCGCCACGCCGACACCGACGACCAGCCGGCGCTGGCGCTTGTCGCCGCTCGCCCCGATCAGCCGGCCGGTGCCCCAGTTGAGGCAGACGCTGGCGAGCAGCAGCAGGGTGAACTTGGTGCTCCATGCGGCGTAGAAGATGTAGCTGGCGGCGATGATCGCGAGCTTGTGCAAGCCATGCCGGCGGGCGCGCACCAGCAGCCACGACAGCGGCCAGATGCCGAGATAGAAGATCAGGAAGTTGAGGGTGGGAAAGACCATCGCCGGCCGGTCAGCGCTTCCGGTAGCCCCTCATCAGCGCCTCGTGGAAACGGTCGGCCGACAGCGCGTAGCCGCCCTCCATCATGTGCACGCGGTCGCGATGGCCGAGTCCCTCCTGCGCCCAGCGCGTGGCGCCGCACTCGCCGCCCTGCACCGACGACCAGTCCCAGAAGAAGGCGCCGGTGCGCTCGGCGACCTGGCGCTGCTGCTGGCGCACCAGGGCGACGCCGGCCGGGGCGTGCCAGCGGCAGAGGCTGCGGTCGCGGCGGGCGAGCAGCCGGCCGTACTCCTGCGCCTCGGTGGCGCTGAGCGGCGCGCAGCGCAGGGTGTCCCGCATCGGCCCGCGCACGCCGCAATAGTCCGGCAGCCGGTCGGCGTCCGGCGGCCCGACGATGGCGATCGAGGCGTTGGGGACCGCCTGCTTCAACTGGGTGACGCGCGATTCCAGAATCGTGCCGTAGTCGCCCAGCATGTCGACCGGATCGAAGCCCTCGTTGGTGCCGAAGGCGAGGATGATCAGCGCCGGCGAGAGCTGCTGGAGCTGGGCCGCGACATTGGCGCCGCTCCAGCGGTCCATCAGGCTGACCTCGGCGCCGACGAAGCCGTGGCTCGACAGCGCGACGCCGCGGGTGTTGCGCCAGATCGACCAGTCGGCGATGGCGACCTCGCCGTCGCCGCGCGGCCGCAGCTCGAAGGTCATGGCGCCGCTGCGCGCGGTGAACGACTTGCGGTCCATCTGCCAGTCGGTGCCACGGGTGTCGATGTCGCCCACCCTGCTGCCGTCGACCAGCACGTCGATATGGCCGCCCGCCGAGCGGCGGAAGAACGTCACCTCGGCGGTGTCGAAGGCGCTGTCGGCCTCCAGCGCGATCGAGGCGCCGGCGGCACGGGAGCGCAGGACGAAGCCGGACAGACCGTAGGGCACTTGCGCATAGTCGCGCTTGTTGCTCGACAGCACCTCCCAGCGGCCCTTCTGCGCGACATGGACCTGGTAGGGCCGCCAGTAGGGGAACGGCGAGCCGGGCGGCAGCATGCCGCGGCCGGCATTGCCGAACTGGCCCTGGAACAGCTCGCGCAGCCGGCCGCTGAAATGGTCGCCCGCGGTGTGGCTGTCGCCGATCTGCACGATGTTGACGCGCTGCGTGCGGCCCGCCTCGAGCGACGCCAGCGCCTCGTGGAACGCCGTCAGGCCGGCGCCCGACCGGCCGCCGGATGACGCGTTCGGCGCCGACGAGCTCGACTCGACGCAGCTCGACAGCAGCAGGATCGCCATGCAGGTCGATGCCGTCGCCGCGCGCGGCAGCCAGCCGCGCCAGGCCTGGCCGATCATTTCGCTGCGCTCGTCACGCTGCCGATCTTGCTCGAGACGTCGTTCAGCTTCGCCAGGACCTGATCGGCGATCATGTCGTACCCGTAGTCGGTGAAATGGACGCCGTCGCTGTCGCGGACCAGCCGCTGCTGGCCCTTGGCGTCCTTGAGGTAGGCAGCATACTTGCCTTCCGGGTCGATCGTCAGCGGCCGCGTCGGCACCGTCGCCACGAGGGCGCGGGAATCGGCGGCGGCGCAGACGATGTCGTTGATCTGCCTGCTGTCGGTATCGGCGCCGTCGTCGCGCATCACCGGCAGCAGCACCCAGACCAGCGGCACCAGATGGCCGGTCGCGCTGTCCATGAACCTGTCGACGCGGGCGCGGTAGGCAGCCGGCCATTGCGGCGACTTGTAGGCGGCCGCCAGGTTGCCGTCGGTGGCGTAGATGCCGCGCCGGTCGTTGGCGCCGACCATCATCACCACGGCATCGACCGGGCCCGCCTCGAAGGGGCGGTCGAGCGCGTCCAGCAGGTCGCCGCCGCCGAAGCCGATGGAATTCTTGGCGCCCCGATAGACGCTGAAGCGCTTGTCGCGATAGAGCTTGCGGTAGATGCCGCCCCAGATGCCGTCCGCCAGCGAATCGCCGACCACGGCGATCGTCACCTTCGCGGGCGACACTTTTTTGTCGCCGCCGGCGGACGGCTCGTCCTTGGCCCAACCTGCTACGGGAAGAAATGCCGTCGAAAAAGCCCAAAACCCAAAGGCAACCCCGAGCTGCCGACGCCCTGCGACCATCGAACCCCCATCTCCGCCGGCATCATACATCCTGCACGGGCAGACTTGGCGACTGTTTCGTGCGACATCGTAGGAGGGTCATGTTGATTTTCCGTGCAGGGCTCGTGCTCCTGGCGACAGTTTCGATGACGCCAGCGCAGGCCCAACTGGTAGCGCCGCTCACCACTTCCGACGGCAAGATCGCCTGCACCCAGGGCATCACCGGCGTCGGCCGGATCGCGCAATGGGAAGCGGTGCAGGACCCGGTGGCGCTGGGCGGCTGGGCGCTGAGCGAAACCGGCGGCGACGCCACCGACCTGCATTTTCCGCTGTGCATTTCCGCGCAGACGGTGGCGCGCGATGTCGACGCCACCCTGCGTTTCAAGGCGGTCGGCGGCAACCACGCCCGGGCGGCCGGGCTGGTGCTGCGCGCCCAGAGCGCCAACGACTATTACGTGGTGCGGGCCGACGCCCTGGAAGGCAAGGTCCAGCTCTATCGCATGCAGCGCGGCCGCCGCGCCCTGATCAAGAGCCATGACGGCATCGACATCGCGAGCGACCGCTGGCATGCCCTGCGGGTGATCCTGAAAGGCGCGAGCTTCGAGGTTTCGCTCGACGACAAGCCGGTGTTCAAGGCGACCGACGCCAGCCTGCCGATGGCCGGCACGGTCGGCGTCTGGAGCCAGGCCGACAGCGTGATCCGCTTCGGCTCGCTGGTCGTGGCGCCGGTACCCTGAGGACGGGGCCCCTGAGGACAGGAGCCCGGATCAGGCTGCGAGCCCGAAGCTCAGCTTGATGGCGATGATCATGTTGTTCACCGCGATGCTGGCCAGGATCAGGCCGAACACCCGGCTGATCACCTCGACGCCGCCGCGGCCCAGCACGCGGTACAGGAAGCTCGACGCCGCAAAGAGGCCGAACATCACCAGCAGGCAGATCGAGAGCTGGCCGGCGGTGATCGCCTGCTCCCCGAAGGTGCGGGTGTCGTTGTCGGCCAGCAGCACCACCGTCAGCATGGCGCCCGGCCCGGCGATGCCCGGAATGGCGAGCGGATGGATGGCGCGCTCGTAGACCGACGTGCCTTCCGGGATCCCCGCGGCCTCCTCGGTGACCTTGCCGAGCACCAGCTTGAGGCCGAACAGCAGCAGCACGATGGACCCGGCGAGCTGGAACGACTCCATCGGGATATGCAGCACCCGCAGCAGGAGCTGGCCGCCGGAGATGAAGAACAGCAGGACGGCGAAGGAGATCGCCAAGGCGAAAGCCGCCACCTTCAACGCCTCGCGGCGCGGCTGCCCCAACGTGGCGGTGAGGAAGATCGGGATGGTGGAGACCGGATCGAGGATGACGAACAGCGTCACCAGCTCGTAGATGAACGTGTGCGTGAAACTCGTTCCCACCCGGGCCCCCTCAGGATCTCGCCGCGATCAGCGCCTCGGCCAGCTCGACGAAGCCTGCGCCGGAGCGGGCCCGCGTGACCCAGCGCGGCAGGTGCGGCATGGCATCGGCGAAGTCACGCACATTGGCGACGCCGACGCCATTGGGAAAAAACCCGAACATCGGCGAATCGTTGGGCGAGTCGCCGGAAAAGACGTAACGGTCGGCCTCGCGCGCGAGATCGACGCCGAACAGCTCGGCCATCATCGCCGTGCTGGTGGTGAGCTTGTCGTAGTCGCCGAACCAGCCGTTGACGTGGATCGAGCTCACCTTGGCGTGGGCGCCATGGCGCTCGAAGATCGCGACGATGCGGTCGATGTCGGCGCGCGGCAGAGGCGGCACGTCCTCGCAGAAGTCGATGGCGAGATCGGCCAGGCGATAGGGCTGGTCGGAGGCGATGCCGGCGCCCGGCACCTCGCGCAGCACGTCGGCGCGCACGGTCTCGAGGCGGCGGCGGCCGTCGGCGCGCTCGGCCTCGGTCTGGATGAAGCGGGCGCGCAGCTTCTTCGCCTTGTCGTCGTGCCACATCCAGAAGGCGCCGTTCTCGCCGACCACGGCGTCGACCGGCCAGAACCGGCAGATCATGTCGCACCAGCCGGCCGGCCGGCCGGTGACCGGGATGACCAGCAGGCCCGCCTTCCGGAGCGCCGCCAGGGCGGCATAGGCCTCGGGCGTGAGATGGCCCGCGGTGGAGACGGTTTCGTCGATGTCGGTGAGGACCCCCCGGATCGCGGCCAGGGTGGCTTTGGGGCAGTCGGAAAGCGGCTTCATTGCGCCACTTCTTAACATGGCGCGGGCGGGAGATCGGAGCTAAAAGCCCCCCAATGCACCTCGAAGCCCTTACCGCTGTGAGTCCCGTCGACGGCCGATATCGCGCAACCGCCGAGGCGCTTGCTCCCTATTTCAGCGAATACGCGCTCATGAAAATGCGCGTGACCGTCGAGTGCGAGTATCTCACGGCACTCTCGGAGACCAAGGGCGTCGGGATACGTCCGCTTACGGCGGACGAAAAGAAGATGCTTCGCGCGCTGCCCGATATCTCGATCGAGGACGCACAGATCATCAAGAAGTTCGAGCACGAGGGCTATGGCGGTGTTCCCGCAACCAATCACGATGTGAAGGCGGTCGAGTACTTCATCAAGCTCAAGCTCAAGAACTCGAGCCTTGTCGACGTCCTCGAGTGGGTGCATTTCGCGCTCACCTCCGAGGACGTGAACAGCACCGCCCATGCACTCGCCCTTCGCGGAGCGCTCGAAGCGGTGATGCTGCCGGCACTCGAGAAGGTGGAGAGCGAGATTGTCGGTCTCGCCCGGGCACATGCCGATACGGCCATGCTCGCGCGCACCCATGGACAGAGCGCGACGCCGACGACCTTCGGCAAGGAGATGAACGTCTTCGCGCGGCGTCTCGCCAAGCAGGTCACGGCCCTCAAGAGCAGCTCCATCCTCGTGAAGTGGGGCGGACCTTCAGGCAACTACAACGCCCAGATGGTGGCTCTTCCGCAAATAGATTGGCTCGCCTTTGCGCATTCCTTTGCGGAGAGGTTGAACGCGGCAGGTGCGGACAAGACACGGTCCGTACGCCTCGCGCTCAACGAGGTGACGACCCAGATCGAGCCACACGACACTTATGCGGAGATGTTCGACAACTTCCGCCGCATCAACACGATCCTCATCGATCTGTCGCAGGACGTGTGGCGGTACATCTCGGACGGATGGGTGACGCAGAAGCCGAAAGAGGGCGAGGTCGGCTCGTCGGCCATGCCGCACAAGGTGAATCCGATCGATTTCGAGAATGCGGAAGGAAACTTCGGCGTTGCCAACGCGCTTTTCGAGCATCTCTCGAGAAAGCTGCCGATCTCACGCCTTCAGCGCGATCTCTCGGACTCCACCGTGGAGCGCACCTTCGGCACCGCCTTCGCGCATGCGCTCATCGGCTACCATTCGCTCGTGCGCGGCTTCGGCAAGATCAGCGTGAATGAAACCGCCCTTCGCGATGCCCTCACGACGCACCCGGAAGTCCTCGCCGAAGCGATCCAGACGGTCCTCCGCGTCGCCGATGTCGAGATGCCGTATGAGAAGCTGAAGGCACTCACGCGCGGCAAGCAGGTGACGATGGAGGATTTCGCCACCTTCATCGACGGCCTCGATATCGGCCCGGACATGAAGGCGCGGCTCAAGGCGCTTCGTCCCGAGAACTACACAGGCCTCGCTGGCGAGCTTGCCAGGAAGTGATTACACGACGTTGAAGGGAGCCGCGCAGCCCCTCCTCCCCATTCAAATGGGGAGGTGTCGGCGTCTTACGCCGACGGAGGGGTCATCGGCGACAACGCGGTCGTGGCCTCCGACCCCTTCGCCCCCGTAAGACGGGGGCACTTCCCCATATGAATGGGGAAGATTGCGTTGAAGCGCGCTACCTCTTCACCTCGCTCATCACCTGCTTGGTCGCCTCGACCAGGAAGCGCTCGCCCTGCCTGCGAATCGTATGCTCCTCGGTCGGCTTGCCGGCGGCGGCGAGGTCGCGCATCAGGGTGTGGATGACGTCGTGGTCGCCCGGCTTCTCGAAGTCGGCCAGCACGATCTCGTTGCCATAGGCCTCGGCATCGGCGCCGCTCCTGCCCATCAGGCCGGCGGCCCACAGGCCCAACATCTTGTTCTTGCGGGCGCGCGCCTTGAACTGCAGCTCCATGTCGTGGCTGAACTTGTTCTCGTGGGCTTTTTCGCGATCGTCGAACGTCGTCATCTCAGGCGCTCCGCAGGGGCTGTCGCGGCGGGTTATAGCAGCACGGCGCGGCCTTTCCACCCCATGCCGGGAGTGGCAGAATCAGGGCATGCCGCTTGATGACATGCGCTCCTGGATCGGCCGAACCCAGTCGGTGGAGGACTTCGTCGCCCCCTGGCCGGCCAAGGCGCTGATCGCCACCCTGGACGAGCGCGATCCCGAGCCGCGCATGGGCAATCCGCTGCCGCCGCTGTGGCACTGGCTCTATTTCCTCGAGGTCGCGCCGGCATCGAAGATCGGTCCGGACGGCCATGGCGAGCGCGGCGACTTCCTGCCGCCGATCGACCTGCCGCGCCGCATGTGGGCAGGCAGCCGCTTCCGTTTCGACGGCGAGCCGATCCGCATCGGCGAGACCGCCAGGCGCGTCTCGACGATCAAGTCGATCGAGCCCAAGTCCGGCGCCACGGGCGCGATGGTGTTCGTCACCGTGCAACATACGCTCTCCGGGCCCCGCGGCACGGCGCTGATCGAGGAGCACGACATCGTCTATCGCGAGGCCGCCAAGCCCGGCGAGGCCGTCCGCGACCCCAAGGCCGCGCCGACCGATTCCACGACCGCCAAGACGATCGTGCCCGATCCGGTGCTGCTGTTCCGCTTCTCGGCGCTGACCTTCAACGGCCATCGCATCCACTACGACCAGCCCTACGTGACCGGCGTCGAGGGCTATCCCGGCCTGATCGTGCACGGGCCGCTGATGGGCCTGCTGCAGATCGAGCTGGCGCGCCGCGCCACGCCCGCCAGGACACCCGCGACCTTCGAGTTCCGCGCGCTGTCACCGGTGTTCGCCGGGGCGCCGCTCACGGTCGCGGCGCGCCGCGAGCCCGACGGCTCGCTCACGACCTGGATTGCCAACGCCAAAGGGGGATTGGCACAACTGGGAAAGGCCACCTTCCGATGACCCACACGCTTCACCATGCCGGCTGCGGCTGTCTCGCAATGCTGTCGCGCCGGCGCGCGCTCGGCTTCGGCTTCGCGGCCGCGGCAACCGCCGCAACCCTGACCACGCCCGCCCTGGCGCTCGACACGGGCTACGAGGCAATGCTGGTGAAGTGCATCGACCCGCGCTTCACCACCAACACCTGGGCCTACATGTCGAGCCGCGGCTGGCAGAACCTGTACAGTCAGTTCAACATCGCGGGCGGCCCGATCGGCATCGTCGCCCCTGTCTTCGCCGATTGGCAGAAGACCTTCTGGGACAACCTGAAAATTTCCTACGGCCTGCACGAAATCAAGCGGGTGGTGGCGATCACCCACCGCGACTGCGGCGCGGCCGTGGTCGCCTACGGCGACCGGATCAAGACCGACACCGCCTTCGAGACCAAGACCCATGCCGGCGTGCTCAACCAGTTCCGGGACGAGGTCGCCAAGCGCTATCCCGACCTCAAGGTCGAGCTCGGCATCATGGACCTGAACGGCGCGGTCGAAGTCGTCGCCTGACGGCCGATGGTGTAGACTGGCGGTCGTGCCCGACTCGTCCCTGCCCCCCTTGCCGGCCAAGTCGTCGTCCGCCCTCGAGCGCCAGCTCGCCGTCCAGCGCGCCCGCCGGCCGGCCGATCCGCTGCTGTCGCTGGTCGTGCCGGTGTTCAACGAAGAGGAATCGATCGACATCTTCCTGACCACGGTCGAGCCGTTCCTCGACCGTGCCGGGCTGCGCTTCGAGATCGTGTTCGTGAACGACGGCTCGCGCGACGACACGCTGAGCCGGCTGCTCGACTGCGGCCGGCGCGATGCCCGCATCCGCATCGTCAACCTGTCGCGCAACTTCGGCAAGGAAGCGGCGCTGACCGCCGGCATCGACCATGCCCGGGGCGACATCCTGATCCCGATGGACATCGACCTGCAGGATCCGCCCGACCTGTTCATCCCGTTCATCGAGCGCTGGCGCGAGGGCTACGACATCGTCTACGGCGTGCGCCAGAAGCGGGCCTGGGACACCATGAGCAAGCGGCTGTCGGCCGGCTGGTTCTACTGGGCGTTCAACCGCATGTCGCCGGTGCGCATCCCACCCAACGTCGGCGACTTCCGCCTGGTCGACCGCCGCGCGGTCGAGGTGCTGCGCCAGTTGCCCGAGCGCAACCGCTTCATGAAGGGGCTGTTCGCCTGGGTCGGCTTCAACGCGGTCGGCGTGCCCTACGAGCGGCCGCAGCGCGCCGCGGGCTCGAGCAAGTTCAACCTGTGGCGGCTGTGGAACTTCGCGCTCGACGGCGTGGTCAGCTTCTCGACCGTGCCGCTCCGGGCCTCGTTCTACGGCGGGCTCGCGATCGCGGCGATCGCGGCGCTGTACGCCCTCTTCATCATCGGACGGGTGCTGATCTTCGGCATCGACACGCCCGGCTATGCCTCGCTGTTGATCGCCGTGCTGGGCATGGGCGCGATCCAGCTCCTGTCGATCGGCATCATCGGCGAGTATCTCGGCCGCCTGTTCCTCGAGGTGAAGGGCCGGCCGATCTACGTCGTCGAGGGCGTCTACGAAGACCCCCAACCGCCGCAGGCCTGATGGACCTCAAGGAAGAGGACATCCTGGGCGGCGACATCGGCCGGCACTGGTACTACCGCGCCAAGGCGGCGGCGCTGCGCCGGATGGTGGCCGCCCTGCGGCCGCAGCGCCTGCTCGATGTCGGCGCCGGCTCGGGCTTCTTCTCGCGGCATCTGCTGGCCAACGGCGCGCAATCGGCGCTCTGCGTCGACATCGGCTACGAGCACGACCGCGACGACAGCGAGGCCGGCAAGCCGGTGCTCTACCGGCGCGACTGCGACGCGACCGACTGCGACCTGGTGCTGATGATGGACGTGCTGGAGCACGTCGACGACGACGCCGGCCTGGTGCGCCATTACGCGGCCAGGGTGCCGTCGGGCGCGCATTTCCTGGTGACCGTGCCGGCGTTCCGCTTGCTGTGGAGCGGCCACGACGTCTTCCTCGAGCACAAGCGCCGCTACACTTTGGGCGAGATCGAGCAAGCGATGCGCACCGGCGGGTTGGAGATCGTGAAGGGCGCCTACTACTTCGGCCTGATCTTCCCGCTCGCCGCCGCCGTCCGCCTCGCCACCCGCGGCGACGGCACGCCGCGCAGCAGCCTCAAGAAGCATGGCGCGCTCAGCAACGGCTTGCTCGCGGCGGCGTGCGCCGCCGAGCTGCCGCTGTTCCCGATGAACCGCCTCGCCGGCCTGTCGGCCTTCGTCCTGGCGCGCAAGCCATAGGTATCCTTGCACCCAAAATGGGCGCATGATACAAAGAACGAACATGAGGATCATTGCCCGGCGAACCCTTCGACGATTTGTCGAAAGCCGCGCGGGACACAAGGATCGGCCGGCGTTGAAGGCAGCGTTAGATGCCTGGTTCACCGAGGTCCGTACGGCACAGTGGACAAGCACGGCCGATATCAAGCGACTGTATGCGTCGGCCAGCATCGTGTCGGCGGATCGCGTCGTGTTCAACGTCAAGGGCAACGACTATCGGCTTGTCGTGGCAGTCGACTTCGAAAAGGGCATCGTCTGGATCAAATGGATCGGCACCCACCGGGACTACGATCGCATCGATGTGAGGAGGATCAGATATGAGTGACGTGAAACCGATCCGCACCGAAGCCGACTACGAGGCCGCTCTGGCCGAGGTGGAGCGCCTGTGGGGCGCGAAGGCCGGTACGGCCAAGGGTGACCGGCTGGACGTGCTGGCGACCCTGATCGATGTCTATGAGAGCCAGCACTTTCCCATGGATCCGCCCGATCCTATCGAAGCGATCAAGTTCCGGATGGAGCAGCAGAATCTCAGCCGCAAGGACCTCGAGGGGATCGTCGGCAGCCGCACCCGCATTGCCGAAGTGCTGAATCGCCGCCGCGGCCTGTCGATCAACATGATCCGACGACTGCACGACAAGCTCGGCATCTCGACGGACATCCTGATCCGGCCGTCGCGGATCAAGCAAGCGCATCCGCGGCGAGCCGCTTAGACCACTTCGGATCACCTTCGCTTCGAGATGCCTATTCGGGTGTGGATAAGCCTGTATGAGCGAGCCTCATTATGGGCAATGGAACGGGAATCGGTCCCTGATTTCCTTGGCAAAAAATCGCAGCCATTGCCCAAAATAGGTGCTTGGGCGGGAGGCGCCTATCCTGCTTGCACCATCGAGACCGCAAGCAGAAGTCCAAGATGCCGCCCCTTCAACGTCCCTCAGCGATTCGGCCGTTGCCGACCGTTTTCGACCGTTCATCGCGGTTTTCCCTCGCCGGGCTGCGGCGAAGAATCCCGCCAACTCAAAGACTTGGCGTTCCGACCGTACTCGCCTTCGACAAAGACGGCGAAAACGGCCGAAAACGGCAGCAATCGGACTTAGGCCGCCGCCACGTCCTTGGCGCCGATGCGGCGGCGCTTGGCGTTGATCTCGCGCAGCACGACCAGCATCTCGTCGGCGACGACGTCGCCCGGGATGGCGTCGCCCTCGGCCTTGAGCTCCTCCATGTCGACCCACACCGCGTAGAGCGGCGCGGTGCGCGAGGTGATGATGCCGGCATGCAGCAGCGTCTTGATCAGGACGCGGAAGATGTTGGTGCTCTCCTTGAGCTGGGCGCGCCGCTCCTCGTCGCCGAAGGTGTCCTTCAGGGCGTCGCGCACCCATTCCCAGTGCAGGCCGTACTTGGCATAGATCACCTGCTTCTGCTCGCTGTTGATCAGGTTGAACAGCAGCATCTGGAAGAGCTGCGCCGACCAGTCCTCGACCTTCTTGTGCTCCTCGTCGCTGAGGTGCCGGATGGTCTTGGCCGCCCACAGCCGGCCGAAGCGGTGATGGAACGCCTCGTCGCTCATGACGAGCTGCACCAGCCGGCGCAGGACGGGATCGGCGGTCTTGGCGTTGAAGGTCGCGAAGGCACCCATGGCGATGCCCTCGATCAGCATCTGCATGCCGACGATCTTCTTGTAGACCTCCGGCGTGCTGACCAGATCCTTCAGCACCGTCTCGATCGTCTTGCCGACCGGCAGCGGCGCGCCCCAGCGGCTGGCGATGTAGCGGGTGAAGCCGGCAACGTGGCGGGCCTCTTCGCGCGCCTGGTTGGCGGCATATTCCTGCGCGCCCGGATCGACCAGCACGTGGCACAGGCTGGCCGACAGCGACAGCGCCCCCTGCTCGCCGTGCAGCAGGTTCGAGAGCGACCAGTGGGTGACGTCGTTGGCCAGCCGGACCCTCTGCCGCTCGTCCAGCCGGGCCGTCACCGCCTCGCAACGCAACTCGATGATGGTGTCCGACGGCATGATCTGCTGGCTCGCCAGGTCGAACGGCTGGTCGAAGTCGATGTAGCTCTTGTCGAACGGGTCCCAGAAATGGTCGTGGGTGGCCGAAATGATGCCGTCGAAGGCGTCGCTGCGGCGGCCGTAGCGCGGCACCTCGAGCATGGCCGGAAAATCTTCCGGCGCGACCGCGTCATAGGCCTTGTCGTACGTGATCTGCTGGGCCATGTGGGGCCTCCCGTTCCCATCCGATTTATGACGTCTGCGTCACCTTTTTCAATGGATTTTTCCCCAATCCCGTTCCATGGGGTTTCCGCCATATTCCGGCCCGATACCCTGCAAGGGGGCGGACGGTGCCGGCCGTCCGCACAGGAGTAGCAAATGTCCCGCCGCCGCCGCATCTACGAGGGCAAGGCCAAGACCTTGTTCGAGGGGCCAGAGCCCGGGACCATCGTCCAGTACTTCAAGGACGACGCGACCGCGTTCAACAACCAAAAAAAAGGCACGATCACCGGCAAGGGGGTGATCAACAACCGGATCTCCGAGTTCCTGATGACCAAGCTCGGCGAGATCGGCGTGCCGACCCATTTCATCCGCCGCCTGAACATGCGCGAGCAGCTCATCCGACAGGTCGAGATCATCCCGCTCGAGGTGGTGGTGCGCAATGTCGCAGCCGGCTCCTTCGCCAAGCGTTTCGGGGTCGAGGAAGGCACCCAGCTGCCGCGCTCGATCATGGAGTTCTTCTACAAGAACGACCAGCTCGGCGACCCGATGGTCACCGAGGAGCACATCACCGCCTTCGGCTGGGCGACGCCGCAGGATCTCGACGACATCGTCGCACTGACCCTGCGCGTGAACGACTTCCTGTTCGGCCTGTTCCTCGGCTGCGGCATCAAGCTGGTCGACTTCAAGATCGAGTTCGGCCGCCTATATGAGGAGGACATGGTCCGCATCGTGCTTGCCGACGAGATCAGCCCGGATTCCTGCCGGCTGTGGGACCTGCGCACCAACGAGAAGATGGACAAGGACCGCTTCCGCCGCGACCTCGGCAAGGTCGAGGAGGCGTATCAAGAGGTGGCCCGCCGGCTGGGCATTTTGATCGACCAGGGCCCCGGCGACGTGCGCGGCCCGACGACGCTCCAATAAGAGGTGAGATGAAAGCCCCCCATGAAAGCTAGAGTTCACGTGACCCTGAAGAACGGCGTGCTCGACCCCCAGGGCAAGGCCATCGGACATTCCCTCAATCGCCTCGGCTTCCCCGAAGTGGGCGACGTCCGCCAGGGCAAGGTCATCGAGCTGGAGATCGCCGAGACCGACAAGGCGAAGGCCAAGGCCCGGGTCGAGGACATGTGCAAGAAGCTCCTCGCCAACACGGTGATCGAGAACTACTCGATCGAGATGATCTGATGAAAGCGGCGGTCCTCGTCTTCCCCGGCTCGAACCGCGAGGGCGATGTCGCGCAGGCGATCGAGCTGGTCACCGGCCGCAAGCCCCAGATGGTCTGGCACGGCGACGGCGACTTCGAGAAGACCGACCTGATCGTGCTGCCGGGCGGCTTCTCCTACGGCGACTATCTGCGCTGCGGCGCCATGGCGGCGCAGTCGCCGGTGATGGCCGAGGTGAAGAAGCGCGCGGCGCAGGGCGTGCCGGTGCTGGCCATCTGCAACGGCTTCCAGATCGCCGCCGAAGCGGGCCTGGTGCCCGGCGTGCTGATGCGCAACGAGAAGCTCAAGTTCGTCTGCGGCGACGTGCATCTCAAGGTCGAGACCAGCCAGAGCCTGTTCACCAACCGCTACCAAGCCGGCCAGGTGATCAAGGTCCCGGTCGCTCATGCCGAGGGCAACTACTTCGCCGACGCCGACACCCTGAAGCGGCTCGAGGATCGCGGCCAGATCGCCTTCCGCTACTGTGCGCCCGACGGCACGGTCGACGGCAGCGGCAACCCGAACGGCTCGATCCGCAACATCGCCGGCGTGTTCAACGAGAGCAAGACGGTGATGGGCCTGATGCCGCACCCGGAGAACGCCGTGGAGCCGCTGTTCGGCGGCTGCGACGGCAAGGCGTTGTTCGAGGGACTGGTCGAGGCGCTGTCGTGACGATTGCTGTCGAGAAGAACCCGCCGGTCAAGCTTCCCAACGAACCGAAGATCACGCCGCAGATCGTCGCCGAGCATGGCCTCGCGCCCGACGAGTACGAGCGGCTGCTCAAGATCATGGGCCGCGAGCCGACCATGGTGGAGCTCGGCATCTTCTCGGCGATGTGGAGCGAGCATTGCTCCTACAAGTCGTCGAAGGTGTGGCTGAAGAAGCTGCCGACCAAGGCGCCCTGGGTGATCCAGGGTCCGGGCGAGAATGCCGGCGTCATCGACATCGGCGACGGCCAGGCCGCCATCTTCAAGATGGAGAGCCACAACCACCCCTCCTACATCGAGCCCTACCAGGGCGCGGCGACGGGCGTGGGCGGCATCATGCGCGACGTCTTCACCATGGGCGCCCGGCCGGTGGCGAACCTCAATGCGCTGCGCTTCGGCGATCCGTCGCACCCCAAGACCCGGCACCTGGTGTCGGGCGTGGTCGCAGGCATCGGCGGCTACGGCAACTGCATGGGCATCCCGACCGTCGGCGGCGAGACCAACTTCCATGCCGCCTACAACGGCAACATCCTCGTGAATGCCATGACCGTGGGCATCGCGCCGTCCGACCGCATCTTCTACGCGGCCGCCGCGGGCGTCGGAAATCCGCTGGTCTATGTCGGCTCGAAGACCGGCCGCGACGGCATCCATGGCGCGACCATGGCCTCGACCGAGTTCAACGAGGACAGCGAGGAGAAGCGGCCGACCGTGCAGGTCGGCGACCCGTTCGTCGAGAAGCTGCTGCTCGAGGCCTGCCTCGAATTGATGGCGACCGATGCGATCGTCGCCATCCAGGACATGGGCGCGGCCGGCCTCACCTCCTCCTCGTTCGAGATGGCGGCCAAGGGCGGCCTCGGCGTCGTGGTCGAGCTCGACAAGGTGCCGATGCGCGAGGCGGGCATGAACCCGTACGAGCTGATGCTCTCCGAGAGCCAAGAGCGCATGCTGATCGTGCTCAAGCCCGGCCGCGAGGATCTCGCCCGCCGGATCTTCGAGAAGTGGGAGCTCGACTTCGCGGTGATCGGCCATCTCACCGACAGCGAGCGCATGGTGCTGACCTGGCACGGCGATGTCGTCGGCAACATCCCGATCCCGCCGCTGGTCACCGAGGCGCCGATGTACGAGCGGCCGTGGACCCTGACCGAGCTGCCGGCTGCGGTCGACGCCTCGAAGGTGCCGGCGCCCGGCAACTCCATTGGCGACTGGAACGCCGCGCTGCTCAAGCTGATGGGCTGCCCCGACCTCGCGAGCAAGGCGTGGATCTGGCACCAGTACGATCACCTGATCATGGGCAACACCGCGATCCGGCCGCAGGACGGCGACGCGGCGCTGGTGCGCGTGCCCAAGGGAGCTACAGGCGCCGGCCACAAAGGTCTCGCCATGACGTCGGACTGCACGCCGCGCTACGTGCAGGCCCATCCCGAGACCGGCGGCCGCCAGGCCGTCGCCGAGGCGTGGCGCAACATCACCGCGACCGGTGCGACGCCGCTCGCCGTCACCGACAACATGAATTTCGGCAACCCGCAGAAGCCCGAGATCATGGGGCAATTTGCCGGCGCCATTCTAGGAATGGCGGAGGCGTGTCGCGTCCTCGACTTCCCGGTCGTGAGCGGCAACGTCTCGCTCTACAACGAGACCGAGGGCCGGCCGATCCTGCCGACGCCCACGATCGGCGCGGTCGGCGTGATCGAGGACATCGGCCATGCCGTCGGCTCGCGGCTGACCCAGGCGGGCCTGGCGATCATCCTGGTCGGCGAGACCCGGGGCTGGCTCGGCCAGTCGCTGTACCTGCGCGAGCTGCACGGCCGCGAGGATGGCGCACCGCCGCCGGTCGATCTGGCGGTCGAGCGGCGCAACGGCGACTTCGTGCGCGGCCAGATCCTGGCGGACCGGGCGCAGGCGTGCCACGATCTGTCGGACGGCGGCCTGCTGGTCGGCCTGGCCGAGATGTGCATTGCCGGCGGCACCGGCGTCACCATGAAGCAGCCGGCCGGAACGGGCGTTCCCTCACACGCGTTTTTCTATGGCGAGGATCAAGCCCGCTACCTGGTCGCTTCGGGCTCGGGCCACGACATCCTCGAGGCCGCCAGGGCGGCCGGCGTGCCGGCGGTCCTGCTCGGCTACTCGGGCGGGGCATCGCTGGTGGTCGAGGGGCTGGTCTCGCTGCCTCTGGCCGACATCAAGAAAGCCCACGAGGACTGGCTGCCGGCCTATATGAGTGCCGTTGAATAAGGGGTTTTGAGCCATGCCGATGGCCGCCGAAGACATCGTCGCCCTGATCAAGCAGGGCATTCCCGACGCCGAGGTCGAGATGCAGGACCTTGCGGGCGACGGCGACCATTGGGCGGCGACCGTCGTTTCGCCGGCTTTTGTCGGCAAGAGCAAGATCCAGCAGCACCAGATGGTCTATCGGGCGCTGGGCGAGCGCATGGGCGGCGTTCTGCATGCCCTGAAACTGACCACCATGGCGCCGAGGGGCTGAGCGCCCTATATTCTAGGCAAATCCCTGGGAGTTCTCAGATGAGTGACGTGTTCGATCGCATCCGCGACGAGATTGGCAAGAACGACGTGCTGCTGTTCATGAAGGGCACGCCGGTGTTCCCCCAGTGCGGTTTCTCGGCCGCGGTGGTGGACGTGCTGAGCCAGCTCGGCGTGAAGTTCCACGGCATCAACATCCTGGTCGATCCCGAGCTGCGGCAGGGCGTCAAGGAGTTCAGCCAGTGGCCGACCATCCCCCAGCTCTACGTGAAGGGTGAGTTCGTCGGCGGCTGCGACATCGTCCGCGAGATGTTCGAGACCGGCGAGCTCGAGCAGCTGATGAAGGAAAAAGGCGTCACGCTGGCGACCGCCGCCTAAGCGCGTTCTGACGCGCTGGCGGGCGGCAGCGCCTTCTGAGGCGCGAGAGCCCGCTCGCTTCAGAAAAGACAAGAACTACATCGCCTGTAAGGCTCCACACAGCGGGCTTTCGGCGTTGATTACAACGCCTGCCGCCCGCCGCGCGTTCGCTACGCAAACGCGTAAGCCGCCATCGACAGGTTGCCTGACGTGAAGCTGCGGTGTAGCGGCTTCCCCTTGGCGCCCTTGCCGGCCGCGCCGAAGGCGACATGCAGGGGCAGGAAATGCTCGTCGGTCGGATGGGCATCGCGAGCATGCGGCGCCTCGGTGCGATAGTTCGCCAAAGCCGCCTCGTCGCCCTTCTCCAAGGTCCCCGCCAGCCAGTCGTCGAACGCCTTGGCCCATGGCTCGGGCGCGAGGCCTTGCTGACCGCGCATCAGGCGGCGCAGGTTGTGGGTGGCGCTGCCGCTGCCCATCACCAGGATGCCCTCGTCGCGTAGCGCGCTGAGCTTGCGGCCGAGCGCCAGATGGTGCGCCGGCGTCATATAGGGCTGTACCGACAGCTGGAAGATCGGGATGTCCGCCTCGGGCCAGCCCAGCATCGCCGGCACCCAGGCGCCGTGGTCGAGACCGTAGGTCGGATCGCACACCGCGCCCGTCAGCTTCGCCACCCGCTCGGCCAGGTCGGGTGCGCCCGGCGCATCGTAATGCAGCCGGTAAAGATCGTCCGGGAAGCCGTAGAAATCATGGATGGTCTCCGGCCGCTCGGCGGTCGAAACCGCGGGCCGCTCGGTGTTCCAGTGTGCGGACACCGCAACGATCGCCTTGGGCCGCGGCAGCAGGCTGCCCAGCGAAGCGAGGAAATCCCGCGCTGGCAGGTTTTCCAGGATCAGGGTCGGCGACCCGTGCGATACGAAGACGGTCGGCATCGACATTGCTTCAATCCTCACACAACATCTGCAATTGGCAAACAACGGAGTGGTTCATGCGTGGTGTGCGTAAACGGGTGGCGCTTGCCGCCCTGGCAATATGGGCATCGTTGGGCGCCCCGGCGATGGCGCAAACGACATTGCGCATGGTGAGCCACGCCGACATCAAGATCCTCGACCCGATCTGGACCACCGCGCTCATCACCCGCAACTTCGGCTACATGGTCTTCGACGTCCTGTTCGCCAAGGACGCCGACCTCAGGATCCAGCCGCAGATGGCGGAGGGCTACACTCTCTCCGACGACAAGCTGACCTACACGATCAAGCTGCGCGACGGCCTGGTGTGGAGCGACGGCCAGCCGGTCACCGCCGAGGACTGCATCGCTTCGCTGAAGCGCTGGGGCGCACGCGACGCCTCCGGCCAGCTGCTGATGAAGGCGACCCAGGAGCTGAAGGCGATCGACGACAGGAGCTTCCAGATCGTGCTCAAGCAGCCGTTCGGCCTGGTGCTCGACGCGCTGTCGAAGGTCTCGTCCAACGTGCCGTTCATGATGCCCAAGCGCATCGCCGAGACCGATCCCAACAAGCAGATCACCGAGTTCGTCGGCTCCGGCCCCTTCATCTTCAAGCAGGACGAATGGAAGCCCGGCGAGAAGACGGTGTTCGTCAAGAACCCCAAATACAAGCCGCGCAACGAGCCGCCCTCGATGCTGGCCGGCGGCAAGGTCGCCAAGGTCGATCGCGTCGAATGGCTCGCCATCCCCGACGCCAACACCGCCGCAAACGCGCTGCTGACCGGCGAGATCGACCTGATCGAATCGCCGCCGCCGGATCTGTTCCCGCTGCTCAAGGCCGAGAAGGCCATCGCGCTGTTCGGCTGGAACGCAACCGGCAGCCAGATCGTGATGCGCTTCAACCACATCCAGCCGCCGTTCAACAACGCCAAGATTCGCCAGGCCGCGATGTATGCCCTGGCGCAGGAGCCGATGCTGCAGGCCCAGGTCGGCGATCCCGAGATCTACAAGGTGTGCAACGCGCCGTTCGTCTGCGGCACGACCTACGGCAAGGAATACGGCGACCTTCTGATCAAGCCCGACATCGCCAGGGCCCGCGCGCTGCTCAAGGACGGCGGCTACGACGGCACGCCGGTCGTGATGCTGCACCAGACCGACCTGCAGTCCTCCAACAACGTGCAGCCGGTCGCCAAGCAGCAGCTCGAGGCGGCGGGCTTCAAGGTCAACATGATCGATTCGGACTGGCAGACCGTGGTGTCGCGGCGCGCCCGCAAGGAGCCCGCCGACAAGGGCGGCTGGAACATCTTCTTCACCACCAACATCACGCTCGACAGCGACAATCCAGGCACCAACTCCTACGCCGCCGGCTCGTGCGACAAGGCCTGGTTCGGCTGGCCGTGCGATCCCGACATGGAGAAGCTGCGCGACGCCTTCATCCACAGCGCCGATCCGGCCAAGCAGAAGGAATTGGGATTGGCGATCTCGGATCGCGTGATGGAGCAGGCCTTCTACGCCCCGGTCGGCCAGTACAAGGCGTTCGGCGCCTACCGCAAGGACAGGCTCGAAGGCTGGCTGGCGGGCCCGGTGCCGGTGGTCTGGAACATCAGCAAGAAGAACTGACGACAACGAACGACAGGTGAGGAAATGCGAACTCTGGCCCAAACCCTGGGACGACTGATAGCGGCCGCCGCCGGCCTTGCGATGCTGGCGGCGCCGGCGGCGATGGCACAGACCACCTTGCGGTTGGTCGCCCATTCCGACCTCAAGGTGCTGGACCCGATCTGGACGACAGCCTTCATCACCCGCAACCACGGCTACATGATCTACGACGTGCTGTTCGCCAAGGACGCGACGGGCGATGTCAAACCGCAGATGGTCGACAAGTACGAGGTCTCGCCCGACAAGCTGACCTGGACCTTCACGCTCCGGCCCGGCCTCGAATGGAGCGACGGCAAGCCGGTCACCGCCGAGGACTGCATCGCCTCGATCAAGCGCTGGGCCGCGCGCGACGCGCTCGGCCAGCAGCTCCTGGGCGCGACCGGCGAGCTCAAGGCGCTCGACGACAACAGCTTCCGGCTCAGCCTGAAGGAGCCGTTCGGCCTGGTGCTCGAGGCGCTCGGCAAGCCCAGCTCGAACGTGCCGTTCATGATGCCCAGGCGCGTCGCCGAGACCGATCCCAACAAGCAGATCGACGACTACACCGGCTCGGGGCCGTTCATCTTCAAGAAGGATGAATGGAAGCCGGGCGAGAAGATCGTCTACGCCAAGAATCCCAAGTACAAGCCGCGCAACGAGCCGCCCTCGATGCTGGCCGGCGGCAAGGTCGCCAAGGTCGACCGTGTCGAATGGCTGGCGATCTCCGATCCCGCGACCGCGGCTAACGCGCTGCTGACCGGCGAGATCGACATCATCGAGGTGCCGCCGCCCGACCTCTTCCCGATGCTGAAGGCGGACAAGAACATCCAGCTCTACGGCTGGAACCAGGCCGGCGCGCAGATCATCATGCGCATGAACCACCTGCATCCGCCGTTCGACAACCTGAAGGCACGGCAGGCGCTGATGTACTCGATCGCGCAGGAGGATTTCCTGCGCGCCCAGGTCGGCGATCCCGAGATCTACAGGGTGTGCAACGCCCCGCTGGTCTGCGGCTCGAAGTACGAGAAGCACTACGGCGACCTGCTGGTGAAGCCGAACTTCGAGAAGTCCAAGGCGCTCCTGAAAGAGGCCGGCTACGACGGCAAGCCGGTCGTGATGATGCATCAGACCGACCTGCAGTCGTCGAACCAGCTCCCCGCCGTCGGCAAGTCGCTGCTCGAGAAGGGCGGCTTCAAGGTCGACGTGCAGTCGACCGACTGGCAGACCGTGGTGTCGCGGCGCGCCCGCAAGGAGGCGCCGGACAAGGGTGGCTGGAACATCTTCTACACCACGACCACCACGGTCGACGCCGACAACCCGGCCGCCAACTCGTTCTCGAGCGGCGGCTGCGACAAGGCGTGGTTCGGCTGGCCGTGCGATCCGGAGATGGAGAAGCTGCGCTCCTCCTTTGCCCGCGAGACCGATCCCGAGAAGCAGAAGGCGATCGCGCTCGCGGTCTCCGACCGCATCATGGACCAGGCGCAGTACGTGGTGCTCGGCCAGTACAAGGCGTTCGGCGCCTACCGCAAGGACCGCGTCGACGGCTGGCTGCAGGCCCCGGTCGCGGTGTGGTGGAACGTTAGTAAGAAATGATGATCTGTCGTCCTGAGCGAAGCGAAGGACCTCATGGCATTTGCCAGCGGTGCGCTCGTTGAAGCGCAATGAGGTCCTTCGCTTACGCTCAGGACGACAAGAACCTTACGCCGCCTGCGCGAGCGGCGCCGCCTTCCAGCGCCGGGCCGCCTCGGCGACTCGCTTGCCGAGCGCCTGGGCGGTGGCGAGCTCGCTCGCACCGATGCCCTCATTGCCCTGGTCGGCATGGGCCTGGGCCATCAGCCCGAGCGAGGCGCCGGTGCGGTTGAGGTCGTCCGGCGTGCCCTTGGAGTGGTTGTAGCCGGGCGCCAGGCCGAGCCCGACCCACACCATGCCCTGCTGCTGGGCGAGCGTGATCAGCTGATAGAGCGTGTTCTGCTTGTCGCCGCCCCACGACGCGGAGACCGTGAAGCCGGCGGCCAGCTTGTCCTGCCAGGCCCGCGCCATCCACTTCTTGGAGGTCCAGTCCTTGAACTTGGCGAAGTCGGCCGACACGCCGCCCATGTAGGTCGGGCTGCCGAAGACGATGGCGTCGGCGGCATCGAGCTCGGCCTCGCGGGCCTCGGCCTCGGCAACCGGGATCAGATTCACCTTGGCACCCCCGACGGCCCGGGCCCCCGCCGCCACCGCCTCGGCGACGGCCTGGGTATGGCCGTAGCCGGAGTGATAGACGATTGCGATATTTGTCATAATTAGTCTCCAATCCTGAGCAGATTACTCAAAGTGACTGGAAACATCTGGGAGGCCCACTATATAACTTCCAGTAGGTACCAAATCGTAACCACCGGGATTTTTCCCCATGACCTCCAACACCACCCAGCCCACCCCCAACGCAGCTCCCGCTCCCGCTCCCGCTCCCGCTCCCGCCCCCGTCCATCACGAAGGCGGCGCCGCCTGCCCCATGGACTACATCCTGCGCATGCTGATGGGTCCGTGGACCACGTACATCGTCTACAACCTGCGCGCCTACGGGCCGCAGCGTTTCGGCGAGCTGAAGCGCCGGGTCGCCGGCATCTCGGCCAAGATGCTGACCGAGCGGCTGCGTACCCTGGAAGGCGCCGGCCTGATCAAGCGCGACTACGAGGCGACCATCCCGCCCAAGGTCACCTATTCCCTCACCCCGCGCGGCCATGAGCTCGACGAGGTCCTGGAGAAGCTGGGCGAGGTTGCCGTCCGCTGGCAGACCGAGGACCGCGCCGGCAACAAGAAGAGCGAGCTGAAGGCCGCCTAGACCAGCGCCGGGACCACGAGGCCGATCACGGGCGCGAAGAGGACTTAGTCGTATCGAACGACGAGTTCGATATCTCCCAATCTCAACGTGGATCCTGGAGCCAGAGGCTCCGGCAGGCCGCCGGCAGCGATCGGCCTGCCATCGATAGCGGTACCGTTGGTCGATCCCATGTCCTCGACCCGCAGATTGTTGTCGCTGCCCACGCTCAATCGCGCGTGACGTCTGGAAACCGACGCATGCAGCAGGACGACATCGCATTGAGCAGAATCCCTCCCGATCAGGACGGTTTGATTCCCCTTCACGAGCGCATCGAAATCGACATCGAAGCCGAATTTGTGGCCCCTGGGATCGGCACCGCGAAAGCGGATTGTTCCGCGCAGGGGCAACGACGTTCTGGGCAGGGTGGTGGCGCTTTCATGGGCTCGAACCCTGTAGATGTGGAGGGGGCGGCTGACGTGCTTGGCCTGGTGCTCGCCGCCATCGACGTAGGCATAGTCGTCCTGCAACTGCAACTCCGTCACGTCGCGCACCGCGCGAGAGACGGCGATCCCGCCCGGTTCAGCCAGCACCTGAATCCGTTCGGCCAAGTTTACACCGTCGCCGAAGATATCGTGACCGGCTTCGTCGATGATGATTTCGCCGACATGGACTCCGATGCGGAACAGCAGCCGCTGCTCCTCGGCGAGGCCTTCGTTGAAGCGTGCCATGCGCTCCTGGATATCGATGGCTGCCTGGACCGCGGCGATCGCCGACTCGAACTGGGCGAGGATGGCATCGCCCGCACTGTTGACCAGCACGCCGCCGGCGCTTTCGATGGTAGGCTGCCAGATTCGCGCGCGGGCCGCCCGAAGGTGCCCGAACGTAAGGTCCTCCTCCCGCTCGACGAGTCGGACGAAACCCGCAACGTCAGCGTGCAGGATCGCAGACAGCCGCCGTTCGGATCGCGTCATGGTGACCCAACTAAGGAAAGAGATGCCGGTTTGTTGCGCCTCGATGGTCGAGGAGGCCGAGACTTCGCCGGGCGGGACGCGGGTTCGTATTCATTGCACATGAGGGCTTGGCTCGCCAGACGTCGAATGCGCAACGCGCGGTGCTTTGTCCGTATCCCGGGGGCACTATTCGTGGCGCTGCCGCAGGAAGGCGGCGCGTTCCGCTGGCAGTTCTATGTGCATCGACAGCGCCTGCCACATCCCGTCGATGGACGAGGCGTCACGGGCGGCCCGCCGCACCAGCACACGGGCGATCGGTCCGACATACTGCGTCAGCGCGCGCTGTGCCCGTTCAAGTTCGGGCTCGTGGAAGGAACCGATGCTGCCGTGCGACGGCTCATCGTCGATCACCGGAGGGCGCGTCCGCAGGAGCGGTGCGACTTCGCGGCGAAAGCTCTCGCGCTCGGTACCCTCAGGCACGGCCGCGGCAAGCTCCGCGCACAATGCGTCCAGTCCCGAGGCGCGATCGGCGGCGGAGCGCACCATCACTCGCGCGATCGGCCCAAGGTAGGGGATAAGCTTCTGTTCCAGCATCTGCCGTGTACTGGCATCGATGGGTGAGCGACCTTGCACTCGCCCGGGCGTTGGCAACGAGGGTGGCGGGCCGGCCGATGGCGCGGCGGACGGCGGCGCACCACGGGGTGGCGGGCCGGACCGTCCGGCGGGCGCCGCCGGCGGCATGACAAAGGTCGCGGTCATCCCGGCAGATGGACGGCGCATCCTGTCCTGCACGTCGGCCGCTACGGTGCCCAGAATCTGCCGCAGAGCCTCGGCCATCTCGTGACCCGAGGAGAAGCGGTCCTCCGGATGCTTGCCCATGGCGCGCTCGAGCACGAGCTGCAGCCGCGGCGCCGCGCTCCGCGCGGCGGCGGGCAGCAGCGGCAGCCTGTCGTACATGATGTGATGCGTGACCTCGACCGAGTTGTGTCCGCCGAAGGCCCGCTCGCCGGCCACCATCTCGAACAGCGTGGCTCCGGCGGCGAACAGATCGGCGCGATGGTCCACCGGGCCGCCGCGGCACTGCTCCGGCGCCATGTAGCTGGGCGTGCCCATCGAGGAGGAGATGCTGGTGGTGTCGGCGTTGGCGAATCGCGAGATGCCGAAGTCGGTGACCTTGGCGCGCATCTGCGGCGTAAGCAGGATGTTGGCCGGCTTGATGTCCTGGTGGATGACGCCCTGCTCATGTGCGCTCGCCAGCGCGTCCAGCACCTGCAGCATGACGTGGATGGCGTCGGGCACCGCCATCGGGCTCTCTTCGATCATCTGGCGCACGCTCCTGCCGTGGACGAACTCCATGGCCAGGAACGGCTGTCCTTCGTGCATGGCATAGTCGTAGATCGAGACGATGTTCGGATGGGCGCAGCGCGCGGCGGCCTCGGCCTCGCGGCGGAAGCGCCGTATGTATTCGCCGCGGTCGGCGCTGCTCATCAGCCGCGTCGAGATCAGCTTGATGGCGACCGTGCGGCGGATGTCGGGGTCGTGGGCCTTGTAGATCTGGCCCATGCCGCCCGCGCCGACCAGGCTTTCGACGACGTATCGGCCGATTTGGACAGGGATCGGTTCCATGATCGGGACCCGGTGTAGACCGTCATCAATTCTCGAGCATGCGCATGGCGTTCTGAAGGCTGCGATGCATCAGATTGAACGATCGCCCGAGCGAGGCGATCTCGTCCTTGCCCCTGACCGCATACTCCGGCACGTCGGGCTTGCCGGCGCTAACGTCGCGGGCGAGCGTCGTGATCCGCTGCATCGGCTTCAGGATGAAGAAGTGCATCAGCACGTTCAGCGCTATCAGCATGACCAGGAACACCGCGCTCAGCGCAGCGACGAAGGCCAGTAGCGAGTGGTTGGCGCGCGTGAGCGCGAGCGTCATCGGCACCGAGACGATCTGCGCGCCGATCACGTCGCCTTGTGTCCAGCCGAAGCCGTTGCCGTTGCCGTAGAGGTCGACCATCGTCGGCGGCGCGGCGGCGGGCGTCGAATGGCAGCCGAGGCACCCCCGGTCGGTCAGCCGGAAAGGCCGAGCGAAGGCCAGGAACTGCCCGTTGGGCGTGTCTCGTGTGGTAACGAACTCCTTGAGCCCGCCGTCGCGCTTGAAGGCGGCGATGATGTCGGCCTCCCAGTTGGTGGCGCGGTCGGCGGGATTGGTCGGGTTGAGTGCCGCCTCCTTGTAGGAATAGTCGGGATAGTCCTTCTGCACCGCGCGCAGCACCGTATGCGCCGACCATGACGGTACCGAGTGGGGAAGGAAGCGCACCGACATCTGTTCACTCAGGAGGGGGCCGATCTCCTTCTGGGTGTAGCTTCGGATCGCCGTGCCGGCGCGCATGATCAGCGTCGCCTCGTTCAGCACCTGGCGCTTGGCTTCGTCGGTTGTTATCTCGCGCGCCAGGAACGTCGCCACGCCGAGCCCGATCGCGAAGGCGGCGATCATCACCAGATTGAATTTGGCCCGCAGTCCCATCGCTGCCCCCTGTGCTCTTTGGGCATCACCGCATGCTGTTGACGAGCCTGGTCGCCTGCTCCGCCGTCAGGCGACCCGTGAGCTCGGCCTTGATCTCGAACTGATAGCGGCGGATGGCGGCCCGCGTTTCGAGGCCGAAAGCGCCGTCGATTCGGCCGGAGTAGTAGCCCATGGTGGCGAGCACGGTCTGGACCTGGCGCCGGTCGCTGTCGGACATCTGATCCTCGTCGACCATGACGTGCCGTTGCGGCGCCGCCTTGAAGGAGGGCGGGGGCGGCGGCACGGGCGGGGGCGGCGCGATCGACGCGGCCGACGGCGGCGCCGGCCGTTTCTCGGCCGCGAGCGCTGCATCCCCGGTGGCGGCGATGACCTGCGCTGTCACCGGTTCCTTGGCGAGCCGGCGGCGCAGGCCATTGGTTACGCTGTCGACCCCCGCGTCGGCGGCGGAGAGCTCGTCGCGCAGCCCGAGAGCGAGCGCCGTCGCGCCCTCGCCGTTGGGTTCGTTGCCGGCGGCGATCACCGCGAAGCTCGATGCCGGCAGATGCTCGGCGAGCTGACCCATGCGGCGGCTGGGCGCGTTGGACGGCTGGAAGACGTCGAGCAGCACCAGGCCCACACTGTCCGGCGTGTGCCGCAGGCTCTCGATTACGCTCTTGACGAGGATGCCCTGGCTGAGGAGGTCGTTGTCGCGGGTCAGCACGGCGGAGACCGGCAGCAAGAAGGAGCGATTGTTGAATTCGGCCGCGTAGCCGCAATAGTACACGGCCGCTACCGCCGGCGGCGCTGCCGCGATGCGGCGCGCCAGCATGCCGATCGCCGTGTCGAACTCGCCGCGCCCCAGGTTATTGCGCTCGATGACCTCGAAGCCCTTGGCGCGCAGGCTGTCGCGCGCCGTCGCAGCGGCGGGCGTGCAGCGCGACACAGCGGGAAAGTTTGCGTACTCGCTGTTGGCGATGACGAGGGCGATGCGCGACGACTCGGAGCGGGCTGCATCCACGACGCAACAGGTGAAGCCGAGGCCCAGGAGAATGATCGTCAGGCGAGCGCGCCTCATACAGTAACCTGCCGATGGCCGTCACTGACCGAAGATTGCGGAAGAACCGGATGGTAGGGGTCGAGTTCCAGCAGAGCTGTGTCATTGCTGTGTCATGTCTCCTCGCGATTCGACGGGCCGGAGAGGCGCTCGAGCTCAGCCCGGCACGTTGAAGTGGCCGTTCACGAAGGTGAGGTCGACGAAGGTCTTGGGATCGGCGTCGCGCGCCACCTGGCCCTGCGCCTGCCAGAGCTTGACCTGGTTATGGATGTCGCCGACGTCGAGGCGGCCCTGCGGATCGATGTAGGGCAGCCCTGCAGCGACAAGCTGCGGTGACTGCTTCACCGCCGTCGCGAGCAGCGCCAGCAGATCGTCATAGCCCGGCCCGGGCACGATCTTGCCGTTCTCGCGCTTGCCGAAGGCGTCGTTGTAGGCCGCGGCGCCGCGCTGGTAGCCGGCGATGAACTTCGCCACCAAGGGCCGCCGCTCGGCGATCGTCCTGGGCGCGGTGAAGACGCCGCCCAACTGCCACGGCGCCTCGTCGCCGACCCAGGAGATGAGATGGCCGCCGCCGTCCGCCTCGACCTGCCGCCAGGTCGTCACCGGGAAGAGCGCGCCGTCGACCGTGCCGCCCTTGAAGGCCGCCGCCATGTTCGGCAGCGTGTTCAGCGGCACCATGGTGACGGTCTTGGGGTCGACGCCGTGCTTGCGCGCCACGATCTCGATAGAATAGTGCATCGAGGAGCCGGCCGTGGTCATGGCGATGCGCTTGCCGGCGAGGTCCTTGATGGTGCGCACGCCCGCATCCCACGCCGCGTTGGTGACGGCGATCGCGACCAGCGGATAGCCCGGCTTCTCCGCGCTCTGCGCCGCGATCACCTTGACGCCGCCCTTGGCCGCGAGGTTGAAGAAGCCCGCGGTGAAGGCGGTGGTGCCGAAGTCGGCATCCCCGGAGACCACGGCGAGCGGCGGCTGCGACGCGGCGGTGAAGTCCTTGATCGCGAGATCGAGGCCCGCCTCCTTGAACCAGCCTTTCTCGAGCGCGATGAACACCGGCCCCGACGAGGTGAGCCGCAGCAGCGCGATCGACGCCTTGGCCAGATCCTGCGCGCGCGCGCCCTGCACGAACGGCGCGGCCGCGAGACCCGCCAGCGCCATCCGGCGCGTCAAACCCTTGAACACTCACGCCTCCCTTTTCAGGGGCGCGAGTCTACTGTCATCCCGAGGCGAAGCCGAGGGATCTTTCCTGTGTCACTTCTTGCTGATGCCCCAGAACGCCGTGACCGGCGCGGTCACGGCCGGCGTCTCGATGTTGCTTCGCACCGCCCAGACGCCGACCCATTCACCGAGCGGGATGTGGGTCACCACCTCCATAGCGCGCTTCTGGACCGTCTCTGCCGCGGCCTTCTTCTCGGCCGGCGTGCCGGCGGCGATGAAGGCGTCGCGCAGCTTCTCGATTCCCTCGTCGCAGGGCCAGCCGGCGCGCGCCTTCTCGCAGGTCGCGGCGAGATTCGGCGTCATCAGCGGATCGAGGATGTCGACCTGCACCCAGCTGGTGCCGAAGGCGCTCCAGCCGCCGTCGGTCACCGGCCCCTTCTTGGTGGTGAGGCGGGTCACCATGCTCTGCCAGTCCATCGGCTGGACCTCGACCTTGAAGCCCGCCTTCTCGAGCTGCGCCTTGGCAACCGGCGCAAGCTGCTTGATGACGCCGAGATCCGACGGCTGCGGGATCACCACCAGCGCGCCGTCATACTTGGCCTCGGCCAGCAGCTCCTTGGCCTTGGCGATGTTTCCTTCGATCAGCCCGTCCATGCCGACCGTCGATTCCAGCGCCGTGCCGCAGGTGAACATCGCCTTGCACACTTTGTAGAATCGCTTGTCGCCAATGTTGGCCTCGAGGAACTCGGGCTGGCTCAGCGCATAGGCGGCGGCGCGGCGGACCTTCACGTCGTTGAACGGCGGCTGCAGCCAGTTCATGCGGAAGACGTACTGGTTGGAGGTCCGGCTGGTCAGGACTTTGACGCCCTTGGCCTTCTCCAGGATCGGCAGGTGGTCGTAGTTGACGCTCTCGATCATGTCGATCTCGCCATTCACGAGAGCGTTCATCTGGGTGTCGGCATCGGGGATCCAGACCCATTCGACGCGGTCGAGGTTCACCACCTTGCCGCCGGCCAGGCCCGACATCGGCTCGGGCCGCGGCTTGTACTTGGGGTTCTTGACGTAGACCAGCTTCTCGCCGGGCTTCCATTCGTCTTTCTTGAAGATGAACGGTCCCGAGCCGATCACGTTGTCGCTCTGGGTGAAGGCGTCCTGCGCCTCCGCCGCCTTCTTGGGGAAGATGAAGGGCACGACCACCGACGGCTTGCCGAGCGCCTCGAGCAGCGGCCCGAACTTCTGCTTGAGCAGGATCTGGAAGGTCCTGGCGTCGACCGCCTTGTACTCGGCCACCGAGGCGGCGAGCTTCTGGCCCATCGAATCGCGCGACGCCCAGCGCTTCAGCGAGGCGATGACGTCCTCCGACGTCACCGGCGCGCCGTCGTGGAACTCGAGGCCGTCGCGCAGGGTGAAGGTCCAGGTGAGGCCGTCCGGGCTGGTCTCCCACTTGTCGACCATCTGCGGCTTGACCTGCAGGTTCTCGTCGAGCGCGAACAGCGTGTCGTACAGCATGTAGCCGTGGTTGCGCGTGATGTAAGCGCCGCTCCACACCGGATCGAGCGCTTTCACGTCGGAATGCATGACGACCTTGAAGGTCTGCGCCGAGGCGAACGGCGCCGCGGCGAGGGTGGCCAACGCAACGGACGCAAGCAGGAGACGACGCATCTGAACCTCCTCTAGAGCTGGTAGACGCGGGATGCCGTGCCGGAGAACAGGGCCTTCTTCTCGTCGACCGAGGCCTTGGCGGTGATCCGCTTGAAGGCATTCCACAGCACGCCGTAGCCGCTGGTGATCTTGTCGACGGGGAAGTTGCTCTCGTACATGCAGCGGTGCGCTCCGAACAGCTCTATGCACGTTTCGACCCAAGGCCGGAACGCCTCGGCCAGCTCCTGCGAGCTTGGCGGCTTGGGCCGCTGGTAGAAGTCGAACCAGCCCATCGCCATGCCAAGCCCGCCGACCTTGACGGTGATGTTCTGGCGCTTGGCGAGCTCGGCCATGGTCTTCTTCCAGACGCCGCGCACCTCGTCATGGCGGTTGGCGTAGCCGGCATAGCCCAGCGGTCCGCCGATATGGTCGAGAATGATCGGGGTGTCGGGGTAGGCGTCGGCCAGCTCGGCGATCTCGGCGATCTGCGGATGGTAGAGCCAGGCGTCGAAGGTCAGGTTGCGCCTGGCCAGCGCCTTGAAGCCCTCGCGCCAGGTCTTGTCGCGGGTCAGCTCGGCCGTCGGATCGGTGCGCGAGTTGCGGATGCCGGGATCGGCGTCCCAGCCAGTCTGGTAGCGGATGCCCTTGAAGCGGCCGTTGCCGGCGGCGATCTGGGCATCGAACACCGCGCCCGCCTTCGCGCCCAGGCGCAGATCGACATGGCTGACGATGCCGGCGCAGGCGCGCAGGTTGCCGTAGATGCCGGAGGCGCTCATGGCGGCCACGCCATTGGCGAACTCGGTCTCGCCGAGGCAGCGCATCTCGGCCGGCCCTTCCTTGCGGTACATCGAATGGCAATCGACGAAGACGGTGCCGACGATGTTGTGGCCGGTTTGGGTGTCGGCCAGCAGGTCGTGGAACATGTAGTCGTTGCCCGCGCGCTGCCACAGATGGTGGTGCGGATCGACGATCGGCAGGTCGGGTTCCAGCGCAGGCTCGGCGGTCTTGGCGACCCATTCGAGATTGGGCGCGATCACATTGCCGAGCGTGGGCGTCGTTTCTGCCGCCATGGTTTCCTCCTACTCCTTACAAAACCGGCTGCTCCGCGATCATCGAGACGTGGGCGTGGATCACCTTCCAGCCGACATCGGGGAAGCGCACCCAGGTCTGGGTCTGCCGCCCGGTCTTGTCCTGCCCGCGGACCTTGTAGACCAGCGAGACCGTCGCAAGGTCGCGGCCCAGCGTGACGATGTCGAGGCGCAGCCGCTTCTCCTTGGTGCCGGGTCCGGGCGGCCGCGCGACGCGGAAGGCATGGATGCGATCGAAGCCGTAGCCGTGCTCGGCATTGGCGAGGCGGATGGTGTGCGGGCTCCGCCAGAAGGTCGAATCGAGCACCTCGACATCCTTGTCGATCAGCGCCTGCTCGTAGCGCTCGAAGAGAGCCGATACCTCGGCGACGACTTCGGGGATGTTCGGGGTGAGATCGGTCACGCGGCACGCTCTTTCGCAGGATTGCCCACCACCGTAGCACCGCTGCGCACGTCGCGCGTCACCACGGCGCCGGCGCCGACGATCGCATCGTCGCCGACGGTGACGCCTGGCAGGATGATCGCCGCGGCGCCGATCCACACGTTCCGGCCGATGGTGACGGGCGGGCCGAGCTCCAGGCCGGCGCGCCGTCGCGCCGGATCGCGCGGATGGTCGGCGGTGAGGATCTGCACGCCGGGGCCGATCTGCGTGCCGTCGCCGATCGCCACCTTCACGACGTCGAGGATCACGCAGTTGAAGTTGAGGAAGACGCCGCGGCCCAGGCTGATGTTGTAGCCGTAGTCGCAATGGAAGGGCAGCCGGATGTAGGCCCCCTCGCCGACCTCGCCGAGCAGCTCGCGCAGCATCGCGGGATAGTCGCGCTGGGTGCGGGCGATCGAGGCGTTGTAGCGGTCCATCCACTCCGCGACGCGCCGGCCGTCAGCCGCCAGTTCCTCGCCGGTCGCCACATAGAGCTCGCCCGCAAGCATCTTCTGCTTCTCGGTCGGCACTAACCCTCCGCCAGCGCGCGCGCCACGGCCACCAGGCTGGCGTCGCTGCCGCGCGGACCGATGATGGACAGACCGACCGGCAATCCGTCAACCGTTGCGCCGGGCAGACTGACCTGCGGATGGCCGGCAAGTCCGCCCTGCGCACAAAGACAGGTGATGCGGTCGCGCAGCGGATCGAGCACGGACAGCTTCTGTCCCACCGGCGGCGCCGGGAACGGCGTGGTCGGCAGGCACAGGATGGTGCCCTCGGGCAGCAGATGCGCCATCCGCCCGCGCGCCTCCTGGCGCATCAGGCTGGCCCAGCGCTGATCGGCGGCGGACACCATCGAGCCCTGCACCAGGGCGCGGGCGACCGAGAAGGCGAAGCGCGGATTGCGCTCGTCGAGCCACGTCTTGAAGGTGTTCCAGGCCTCGACCGGCTGCAGGCTGCGCTGCGCCATCGCCCAGGTCGAGAGGCCCTGCGGCGCCATGATGTCCTCGCGGCTGTGGCCGACCAGCTCGGCCAGCCGGGTCACCGTCGGACGTAGCGCCTGTGCGACGCCGGCATCGGCGAAGCCGAAGGTGTCGACCGCGATCACCAGCCTGGTCGGCAGCGCCCGCGGGATCGGCTCGCCCAGCATCGCCGCCGAGACCTTTGCGAAGGTCGCGGCATCGCGCGCGAACCAGCCGGTGGTGTCGGAGGTCGGCGCCTGGGGCATCATGCCGGTCGTGTCGATCCGGCCGTGCGTCGGCCGGATGCCGTAGAGGCCGCAGAAGCTCGACGGCACGCGCACCGAGCCGCCGGTGTCGGTGCCCAGCGCGGTGTCGCAGAGGCCCGCGGCCACGGCGGCCGCCGAGCCGGAGGACGAGCCGCCGGGCACGCGGCCCGGCGCGCGGACGTTCTTCGGCGTGCCGTCGAAGGCGTTCTCGCCCAGGATGCCGAGCGAGACCTCGTCGGTGACGGTCTTGCCGATCAGGGCGGCGCCGGCATCGAGCAGCGTCTGCACCGCCCAGGAATGCCGCGTCGGGATCGGCCGGCCGGTCGGCCAGTCGTGATTGCCGCCGCCGGTCGGCACGCCGGCGACGTCGAACAGGTCCTTGGCGGCGAAGGTCAGGTCCGACAGCGGCCCGCCCGCGCGGCCCTCGATCCGTACCCGCGGGCCGGGCACGAAGGCGCCGATGTCGTCGCTCATGGCGCTACTCCGCTGGCTGGGTGGTGCCCTGCTTGCGCTTGCCGCCGAAGATCCGCAGCTCGCCGAACTTCACGCCGAGCAGCCGGTCGAACCAGATGTAGACGACGGGCGTGATGAACAGCGTCAGGCACTGCGACACCAGGAGGCCGCCGACCACGGTGACGCCCAGCGGCTGGCGCAGCTCGGCGCCGGCGCCGGCGCCGATGGCGATCGGCAGCGAGCCGAGCAGCGCGCAGGTCGTGGTCATCATGATCGGCCGGAAGCGCAGCTCCGCGGCCTCGACGATCGCGTCCTGGGCCGAGGCGCCCTGGGCGCGCCGCACCAGCGCGAAATCGACCATCATGATGGCGTTCTTCTTCACGATGCCGATCAGCATGACGATGCCGATCATGGCGATGACCGAGAGATCCATGCCGAACAGCTCGAGCGTCAGCAGCGCGCCGATGCCGGCCGACGGCAGGCCCGACAGGATGGTCAGCGGATGGATGAAGTTCTCGTACAGGATGCCGAGGATGATGTAGATCACCAGCACCGCCGCGAACAGCAGCATGCCCTGGTTGGCGACCGCCTGCTGGAAGACCTGGGCGCTGCCCTCGAAGCTGGTGGCGATCTGCGCCGGCAGGCCGACCTCGGCCGCCACCTCCTGGATCGCCTTGACCGCCTCGCCGAGCGCAATGCCCTGCCCGAGGTTGAACGAGATCATGACCGCCGGCAGCTGTGCGATGTGGTTGACCGTGAGCGAGGTCGGCTTGTCGGTCTTCTTCGCCACCGTGTCGAGCGGCACCATCGCGCCGGTCGGCGTGCGGATCATGATCTTGCGCAGCACCTCGTTGACGTCGGCGTACCTGGGATCGGCCTCGAGGATGACCTGGTAGGTGTCGTCGGGCGCGTAGATGGTCGAGATCTGGCGCGTGCCGAAGGCCGAGTAGAGCAGCAGGCGGATCTGGTCGACCGACAGGCCGAGGCGCGAGGCGACGTCGCGGTCGACCTCGATCGAGGTCTGCCGGGCGCGCACCTGCAGGTCGGAGTTGACGTCGAGGATGATGGGGATGCGCTTCATGCGCTCCTCCATCAGCGGCGCGAACTGGCGCAGCGCCGCGAGGTCGCTGGAGCGCATGCCGAACTGGTACTGTGCGCGCGTCTGGGTGGTCGCGATGTTGATCGACTGGACCGACTGGAAATAGATGTTGATGCCCGGCACCGCGGCGGTCGCGCGGCGCAGTCGCGCGACCACCTGCTGCGAGGTGTCCTTGCGCTCCGGCTTGTTGCGCAGGGTGACGAAGATACGGCCCGAGTTCACCGTGTTGGCGGCATTGCCGCCGCCGACCGTCGACATCACCGACACCACGTCGGGATCGCGCCTGATGACCTCGGCGAGCACGCTTTGGCGCGCCACCATGGCGTCGAACGAGGCATCGTCGGGCCCGACCGTCGAGGCGCTGAGCTGGCCGATATCCTCGGTCGGGAAGAAGCCCTTGGGGATGTTCTGGAACAGGATCGCGGTGATCACGAAGGTGCTGAGCGTCACCGCCAGCACCAGGCGCGGCATCCGGACGGTGCGCCGGAGCGCCCAGCTGTAGCCTTCGGTGACCCTGTTGAAGCTCCATTCGAAGGAGCGCAGCAGGAAATTGTGCTTCTCGTGATGGTCGATCGGCTTGAGGAGCCGCGAGCACAGCATCGGCGTCAGGGTCAGCGACACGATGCCCGAGATCAGGATGGCCATCGAGATGACCATGCCGAACTCGTTGAACATGCGGCCGACCACGCCGCCCATGAACAGCACCGGGATGAACACCGCGACCAGCGACAGCGTCATCGACACGATGGTGAAGCCGACTTCCTTGGAGCCCTTGAACGCGGCGTCCATCGGCTTCTCGCCCGCCTCGATGTGGCGGACGATGTTCTCCAGCATGACGATCGCGTCGTCGACCACGAAGCCGACCGCGAGCGTCAGCGCCAGCAGCGAGATGTTGTCGATCGAGTGCCCGAGCACGAACATGCCGGCGAAGGTGCCGATCACCGAGATCGGCAGCGCGATCGCCGGGATCAGCGTGGCGCGGAAGCTGCGCAGGAAGAAGTAGATCGCGGTGATGACCAGGATGCCGGCGAGGCAGAGCGTGAACTCGACGTCCTCGATGGCGTCGCGGATCGACACCGAGCGGTCGTTCAGGATCTCGATGGTGACGCCGCTCGGCAGCTCGGCCTCGATCGCCGGCAGCATCGCCTTGACGCGGTCGATCACCTGCACGGTGTTGGCGTCGGGCTGGCGGTAGAGCGCCAGCAGGATGGCGCGCGTACCGTTCAGCCAGCTCGCCACCTTGTCGTTCTCGACGCTGTCGATCGCGGTGGCGACGTCGGAGATGCGCACCGGCGCGCCGTTCTGGAACGACACGATGACCGGATTGTAGTCGGCCGCCTTGTTGATCGGGCCGGTGGCGTCGAGGATGGCGTTCTGGCGCTGGTCGGCGATCGCGCCGAGCGGCTTGGTCGAGTTGGCCGCGACGATGGCGCTCTGCAGCTCGTTCAGCGTCAGCCCGCGCACCGCGAGCTGGTCGAGGTCGGCGCGCACCCGCACGGCGTACTTCTGGCTGCCGAAGATCAGCACCTGCGCCATGCCCGGCAGGGTCGAGATGCGCGGCAGGATCGAGCGGTTGGCGAAGGCGTCGATGTCGCTCAGCCGCACCTGCGAGGAGCTGAGCGACAGGAACATGATCGCGTAGTCCGCCGGGTTGACCTTACGGAAGCTGGGCGGCGTCGGCAGCTCGGGCGGCAGGCGGCGCAGCGACGAGGAGATCGCCGACTGGACGTCGAGGGCGGCACCGTCGATGTTCCGGTTGAGGTCGAACTGCAGGACGATCGAGGTGTTCCCCAGCGACGACGTCGAGGTCATCGTCGTGACGCCGGCGATGGTCGAGAACTGGCGCTCGAGGATGGTGGCGACCGAGGCCGCCATCGTCTCCGGCGAGGCGCCCGGAAGCTGGGCGGTGACCTGGATGGTCGGGAAGTCGACGCGCGGCACGGCGGCGACGGGAAGCTGCTTGTAGCCGAAGATGCCGGCAATGATGAACGACGCCATCACCAGGATGGTCATCACCGGGCGGCGGATGCAGATCGCGGACATCGAGGGCGCTCCCTAGCCGCGCGGCGCGGGGGCCTTGGGGGCCTCGTTGGTTGCCGGCTTGGGCGCGACCGCAGCGCCGTTGACCAGGCGGAGCTGGCCGTCGACGACGACCTGCTCGCCGGCGCTGAGGCCGGTGCCGACCACCGTCTCCCCCGCCTGGGTGCGCTTGACGCTGACCTGCCGGACCTCGGCGACGTTGCCCTTCACCACGAAGACGTACGGCCCCTGCGGGCCCAGCATCACGGCCGGCGCCGGCACCGGCAGCGCGCTGCTCTCGACGCCCAGCACGATCTCGGCCTTGATGAACTGGCCGGGCCACAGGCCCTCGTTGGCGTTGGCGATCTTGGCCTTGGCCATCACCGTGCCGGTCATCGGATCGACCGTGTTCTCGATGAAGGCGACCGCGCCCGACTGCTTGTGGCGCTCGTCGACGATGGCATTCACGACCACCGGCGCCTTGGCCATCGCCGCCCGCAGCTCGGGCAGGTAGACCTGCGGGATCGCGAACTGCACGTAGATCGGATCGACCTGGTTGATGGTCGCCAGCACCGCCGTCGCGGTGTTGTCGGCGACGCGCACCGTCGTGCCCACCTTGTTGGGGATCGAGCCGATGCGGCCCGACACCGGCGCGCGGATCTCGGTGTACGAAAGCTGGGCGAGGATGTTCTGGCGCATCGCCTCGTCGGATTCGAGCTGCGCCTCGGCCGCCTTCAGCGCCGTCATGTTGGTGTCGCGCGCGACCACCGTCGCCGCGCCCTTGGACACCAGGTCCTCGGAGCGCACCGTGTCGCGCTTGGCCTGGGCGACCTGCGCCTGGTCCTTGCGGATCTGCGCCTCGATCTGGGCGAGCTGGGCCTTGAGTGTGCGCTGGTCGAGCTCGAACAGCAGGTCGCCTTCCTTGACGAGGGCGCCCTCCTCGACCAGCAGCTTCATGATCTGGCTGTCGAGGCGCGGCTTGATCTGGACGGAGGCGATCGCCTGCACCGTGCCGACGGCCTCGACGACGATCGGCATCGACTTGGGCACGACCGCCGTCGTGACGACGGGAATCGGGCCGCCGAGATTGGCCCGCCCGCGCCGGCCCTGCGGTTGCGCTGAGGCTGCAGGGCTCGAGCCGCTCTCGGCAGCGCTGGCCGGCGTGCCGAGGCCGAGCCTCTGCGCCACCTCCGAGCGGTACTGCCAAGCCGCGCCACAGAGCACGACCGCCACCACAGCGAGGACCGCCCAACGGACCAAACGCATCGAGAACTCCCGAAAGCCCCAAACCCCCGAGCGGAATTATAGACGGCCCGCCCGGCCAGCACAGTAACAACCCGCTGTGTCTGCGGGATTGTGATGCAAAAAACCCGCCACAGAGGGGCGGGTTTTTCGTTGGAATCTCGGGAAAAGCGTCCGATCAGCGGCTGTAGTACTCGACGACCAGGGACGGCTCCATCTGCACCGGGTACGGCACGTCGGCCAGCTTGGGACCGCGGACGAAGGTGCCCTTCATGTCCTTGTGGTCCGCCGTGACATATTCCGGCACGTCGCGCTCGGCCGACTGGGTCGCTTCGAGGACCCGGACCATCTCCTTGGCCTTGCTCGTCAGCTCGATCACGTCGTTGTCCTTCACGAGGTACGACGCGATGTTCACCCGGCGGCCGTTGACCTTCACGTGGCCGTGGCTGACCAGCTGGCGGCTGGCGAACACGGTGATGGCGAACTTCATGCGGTAGATCACGGCGTCCAGGCGGCGCTCGAGGATCTCGACGAGGTTTTCGCCCGTGTCGCCGCGGCGGCGGACCGCCTCGAGGTAGTAGCGGCGGAGCTGCCGTTCGGACACCGAACCATAGTAGCCCTTGAGCCGCTGTTTCGCCATCAACTGCAGGCGATAGTCGGTCGGCTTCTGGCGGCCCTGGCCGTGCTGGCCGGGGCCGTATTCGCGCTTGTTGATCGGGGACTTCGGACGGCCCCACAGGTTGACCCTGAGGCGGCGGTCGATCTTGTACTTCGAATTCTCGCGCTTGCTCACGCGATGCTCCTTCGCTGTTGTGTCCGGATAGGCCTGATCCGCCCAGCGCCTGTTTACAGGCGCCTTGGCGAGGCGGGATGGGGGTCCGCCAAATGGACATTGGCGACCCACAACCACGTTCTCCGGAAGAAGCGCGGAACATACTGGCGAAACCGCGCCAGTCAAGCGGCGGTTATTGCTGCCGGATCAAGGGCTTAGATCTCGACCAGCACGACCTCATGGGTGACTTTGGCGGTCTTTTTGAACATCGCCGTCGCCGAGCAGTATTTTTCGTCCGACAGGCCGACCGCCCGCTCGATCAGCGGCCGGCTCAGTTTCCGGCCGCGCACGGTGTAGACCAGCTTCACCTCGGTGAAGACCTTGGGATGGTCGTCGGCCCGCTCGGCGACCAGCGAGACCTCGACGCCCTCGATGTCCTGGCGCTGCTTCCGGAGCATCGACACGACGTCGATCGCCGTGCAGCCCCCCATGCCCATCAGCATCACCTCCATCGGCCGAGAGGCCAAATTGCGGCCGCCGACATCGGGGGCGCCGCCCATGGTGATGGTGTGGCCGCTGCCGCCTTCGGCGACGAACAGGGCGCCGTCGACCCAGGAGATCTTGGCGGTGGTGGACATGCGGGCTCCGTGAACAAGGGCAGTATCGTGTCGCGGCGGACACTACCCTCTTCACCGGGCGGCGTGCACCCTCGGGAGAGCCCCGGCACGATCTCCAGCGCTGGGCCTGATGCACTGCGCGGCCGCGAGCGCTCCGGGGAGACGCCGTCGCAGAGGCTGCGGCGACGTCAATCCTCGTGCTCGCCCTTGCTCAGGAACTTGATGACGCCGTGGAAGGTGCGCACTTCCTGCTCGGTCATGGTGGCGCGCTGCAGCAACGCCCTGAGGTTGTTCACCATCGCCGGGCGCATCGCCTTGTGGCGCAGGAAGCCCGACTGGTCGAGCGCGCGCTCGAGATGGTCGAACAGGTTCTGCAGCTCGTCCTTGGTCGCGGGCCGCGTTGCATGGTCGGACATCCGCTCCTCGGGCGAGGCATCGCCCGAGGTCATCCATTCGTAGGAGACCAGCAGCACGGCCTGCGCCACGTTGAGCGACGAGAACTGCGGATTGAGCGGGATGGTGAGCGCGGTGTCGGCCAGTACCGCGTCGTCGTTCTCCAGCCCCGTGCGCTCGGGCCCGAACAGGATGCCGACCCGCTCGCCTGAGGCGATCCAGTCGCGCATATCGGCCGCCGCACGGCGCGCCGTCACGATGCGCTGCACCAGCTCGCGGGTGCGCGCCGTCGTGGCGACCACGCGCTGCAGGCCGTTCACCGCCTCGGCCACGCTGTCGAACACCTTGGCCTGGTCGAGGACCACGTCGGCGCCCGACGCGGCGCGCTGCGCCTTGTCATTGGGCCAGCCGTCGCGCGGCGCCACCAGACGCAGCTCCGAAAGACCGCAATTCAGCATGGCGCGCGCCGCCATCCCGATGTTCTCGCCGAGCTGCGGCCGCACCAGGATGATCACCGGCGCGGCGCCCGCAGTGGCCCGCCCTTTCGCTGCCTTAGCCATCTGTCATCCCGAGCGCCGCGAGGGATCTTTCAAGCCGCCAAACGCAGGAAGATCCGCCCAAGCCGGAGTCATCCACCAGCGCGTCCTTCTTTGAGCGCCGCCAATCTTTCATCTCCTTCTCGCGCGCAATCGCGTCGCCGATCTGTTCGTGCTCTTCGGCATAGACGAGAGTGTGCACGTTGTAACGCCGGGTGAAGAGGCCGCCCCTTCCATCCCGATGCTCTGCAACGCGCTTTTCAAGATCGTTCGTCACGCCGACATAGATAACGTTTCGGGCGGCGTTCGTCAGGATGCAGGTCCAGTACGTCGGCATGTATGGGGTTAAGGATCCCTCGCTACGCTCGGGATGACAGCCGAAGCTAGCGTCGGCTCGGGCGGGCCAGCATGGCCTGGCGGCGCATGAAGAACAGCAGCGGGATGAACAGGATGGCCGAGACCGCCAGCACCCGGAAATCGTTGAGGTAGGCGATGGTCGCGGCCTGGCGGTTCAGCTCCTCGGCCCACATGCCGATCAGCTTGTTGGGATCGTCGGTCGGCACCGAGCCGAACGGGAAGCCGCCCGTCATCGGCGTCCAGTAGTCGATCAGCCGCTCGCGGCTGATCGGCACGCCGTTCTGCATCGGGACGTAGCCGAACCGCCAGAACGGGTTGAACGGCGTCAGGTGCTCGGCGATCTCCGAGCGGTTGATCTGGACGTTGCGGTCGAGCAGCGCGACCAGCGCGGCGACGCCGATCGAGGCACCGAGATTGCGCATCAGCGCGTTCAGCGCCGCGCCCTCGGTGCGCACGCGCAGCGGCACCGTGGCGAAGGCGAGCGTGGTCAGCGGCGGGAACACCAGCCCCAGCCCGACACCCTGCAGGAAGCCGTTCCAGATGATGCGCCATTCGTCGACATCGAGCGTGAACAGCGTCATGTCGTAGAGCGACACGCCGCAGAGCATCAGGCCGATCGCGATCAGCCAGCGCGCATCGACCCGGCCGATCATGCGCGACACCGCGAACATGGAGATCATGGTGCCGATGCCGCGCGGCGCCATGACGATGCCGGTGGTGAACACCGGATAGCCCTTGAGCTGCTGCAGGAAGGGCGGCAGCAGCGTCGCCGTGACGATCATCAGCAGGCCGGTGACGGCGGTGAAGATGATGCCCAACATCAGGTTGCGGTCGCGGAACAGGTCGCGCGGCAGGAACGGATGGTCGTCGGTCAGCATGTGCAGCACGAACATCGCGGCCGCCACGCCAGCCACCACCGCCTCGACGATGATCTCCTTCGAGCCGAACCAGTCGACCGTCTCGCCGCGGTCGAGCATCAGCTGGAAGGTGCCGATGGCGATCGCCAGCAGGGTGAAGCCGAGCAGGTCGAATGGCCGCGGATTGTCGCTCGCCTTGTTCTTGACCAGGATCATCAGGCCGATCGCGCACAGGATGCCGACCGGCAGGTTGATGTAGAACACCCAGCGCCAGGAATACTCGTCGGTCAGCCAGCCGCCGAGCGTCGGGCCGCTGATCGGGCCCAGCATGGTGCCGACGCCCCACATCGCCATCGCCTTGCCCTGCTCCTCGCGGCTGTAGGCATCCATCATCAGCGCCTGGCTGAGCGGCACCAGGGCAGCGCCGCAGATGCCCTGCAGGGTGCGGAACGCCACGAGCTGCGGCAGCGTCTGGGCGGCGCCGCACAGCATCGACGCGATCGTGAAGCCGATCACCGAAGAGACCAGGATGCGCCGCACGCCGAAGCGCACGGCGCAGAAGCCGGCGAGCGGCGTCGCGATCGCCGCCGACACGATATACGAGGTGATCACCCAGGCGACCTGCTCCTGGGTCGCCGACAGCGAGCCCTGCATGTTGGGCAGCGCCACGTTGGCGATGGTGCCGTCGAGCGCCTGCATGATCGTGGCCATCATGACCACGACGGTCAGCCAGCGGCGGCGGCGAAGCTGGTCGGCGTCCATCAGGGCTGGGAGCGCGCCACTCCAGTGGCGCTCATTTTCGTCGATCGCGAGAGCATATGAGCGCGACTGGAGTCGCGCGCTCCCAGCGAAGACATCACAAACCGATGCTCTTGAGCAGGTCGGCGAAGCTGCGGCGGTGGCCGGTGTCGATCTCGATGGTCGTGCTCATGCCGACGCGCAGCGGCGGCGCGCCCTCGGAGCACTGCACCGAGGTGCGGAGCGGGATGCGCTGCACCACCTTGACCCAGTTGCCGGTCGCGTTCTGCGGCGGCAGCACGGCGAACTCGGCGCCGGTCGACGAGGCGAGCGAGGTCACCTTGCCGGTGCACCTCACGTCGGGATAGGTGTCGATCAGGATGGTGACCGGCTGGCCGACCCGCACGCGGGTGAGCTCGGTCTCCTTGAAGTTGGCCTCGATCCACAGGTCCGAATCGGCCACCACGGCGACCGACGGCACGCCCATCACTGCGAAGCTGCCCGGCACCAGTACCTTGGACACGATGCCGTCGATCGGCGCCTCGATGGTGGTGCGGCGCAGGTTCAGCAGCGCCTCCTGGCGCGCCGCCAGCATCTGCTTGACCCTGGGATGGTCGTCGACGCGGATCTTGGGATCGCCGGCGAGCTGCGCCTCGATGCGCTGCAGGTCCTCCTCGAGCGAGGAGATGCGCTGGCGCGCCACCTCGGCGCCCATGCGGGATTCGTCGAGCTTGGCGACCGGCGCGAACTTGCGATCGGCGAGGTCCTTCTGACGCTCGAAGTCGGCCTGGGCGTAGGTCTGCTGGCTCTGCGCCGCCTTGATGTCCTCGCGCTTGGTGCGCCACTGGGCGCGCAAGGATCGGATCTCGGCGCGCTGGATGTCGATGTCGGACTCGATCTTGGCGAGCGCCAGCCGGTAGGGCGTGTCGTCGAGCCGGTAGATCAGCTGGCCGCGCGAGACGTGCTGGTTCTCGCGCACCGCCACCTCGACGATCGGGCCGCTGAGCTCGGTGGCCATATAGACCCGGTCGCCCTTGACGTAGGCGTTGTCGGTCTCGACATAACGGCCGGCGCCCAGCCAGAAGAACAGCGCGATGGCGGCGGCCAGGAACGGCAGCGACCACATGAAGACCCGCGCCAGCACGCGCCCGCCCACGCGCGGGCGGCGCGCGACAGTCACCGCGATCGGCGGGGCCTGCGGCTGAAGCTGCTCTCCGTCCATTCTCTATATATGGTCTGCCGACGTAACCCGACCGTCAACTGACGGCGCAACATGGCTGGCTACGTCGGGGTAGCAGTACTGCCGACCGTACCGTTTCCTTGGCCGCCACCGGTTGCCGGCGCCGCGCCGTCCTTGAACAGCTTGTAGGTGATCGCGTCGTAGAGCGCGTTGTAGGAAGCGTCGACGATGTTGGGCGACACGCCGATGGTCGACCAGCGGCCCTTGCCGTCGGCGCTTTCGATCATGACTCGGGTGGTCGCTGCGGTGCCGCCGGCGGAGTCGAGGATGCGCACCTTGAAGTCAACCAGCCGCATGTCGGCCAAGCCCGGATAGACCGGGATCAAAGCCTTTCGCAGCGCAGCATCCAAGGCATTCACAGGGCCGTTGCCCTCGCCCACCTCCATGGCACGGCGGCCGGCGATGTCGAGCTTCACCGTCGCCTCCGAGAGCGCGATCAACTGGCCGCGGGCATTGACCCGCCGCTCGGCCAAAACGCGGAAGCTCTGCAGCGCGAAGTAGTCGGGCACGGTATGCAGCTCGTGCCGCGCCAGCAGCTCGAACGAGGCATCGGCGCCGTCATAGGCATAGCCCTCGGCCTCGCGCTCCTTGACGATCTCGAGGAGCCGAGCGACGCCCGGATTCTTCGCATCGACCTCGAGCCCGATCTGGCGGAAGCGCGCCATGATGTTGGAGCGGCCGGCCTGATCGCTGACCACGATGATGCGCTGGTTGCCGACCGTCTCGGGATCGACGTGCTCGTAGGTCCTGGGGTCCTTCTCGACGGCCGAGACATGCAGGCCGCCTTTGTGCGCGAAGGCGCGCGTGCCGACATAGGCGGCGCTGCGGTTGGTGCCGACGTTGAGGCGATCGTCGAGCAGTCGCGACAGATGCGTCAGCCGCTGCAGCGCGCCCTCCTTCAGCCCGGTCTCGAAGCCCATCTTGAGCACGAGGTTGGGGATCAGCGAGATCATGTTGGCATTGCCGCAGCGCTCGCCCAGCCCGTTGATCGTGCCCTGCACCTGGCGAACTCCAGCACGCACGGCGGCCAAGGTGTTGGCGACGGCGTTCTCGGTGTCGTTGTGGGTGTGGATGCCGAGGCGGTCGCCGGGAATGGTCTTCACCACGTCGCCGACGATGCGCTCGATCTCGTGCGGCAGGGTGCCGCCGTTGGTGTCGCACAGCACCAGCCAGCGCGCGCCGTTGGCCTCGGCCGCCTTCAGGCAAGCCATCGCGTAGTCGGGGTTGGCCTTGTAGCCGTCGAAGAAATGCTCGGCGTCGAACATCACCTCGTCCATGCGGCTCTTCGCGTGGGCGATCGAATCGCCGATCATGTCGACGTATTCATTGCGATCGAGCTCGAGCGCCACGTCGACGTGGAAGTCCCAGGTCTTGCCGACCATGCAGACGGTGCGCGCTCTGGTCTGCAGGATGGCGTTGAGACCGGGATCGTTGGCGGCGCTGCGGCCGGCGCGCCGCGTCATGCCGAAGGCCACGAACTTCGCGTTCTGGAATTCGGGCGGATCGGCGAAGAAGCGGTCGTCGGTCGGGTTGGCGCCCGGCCAGCCGCCCTCGATGTAGTCGATGCCGAGCCGGTCGAGCTCGCGCGCGATCGCCGCCTTGTCGGCGACGGTGAAGTCGACGCCCTGGGTCTGGGCGCCGTCGCGCAAGGTGGTGTCGAACAGGTAGACGCGGTTGGACGAGGTCATGACGCCGGCATCATAATGTCCACGGGGCGGAAAGACAGATGGCGTTGCAGCCTGGCCCTCGACAAGAATCCGGGAAAGAAACCGACATGACCACGCCTACGACCATCACCCATCTGCGCTCGACCCTGCTGCGCGTTCCGTGGCGCGGCGCGCCGCCGGCGGCGGGCGTCGTGCCGCCCGGGCCGCGCGAAATCTACGTGCTCGAGATCGAGACCCAGGGCGGCCTCACCGGCATGAGCTACCTGCATCCGCTGCGCGGCGGTCTGCAGACCATCGACGCCTGCATGAAGGAGCTGGTCGCGCCGCACGTGCTGGGCCGCGACGCCACCGAGATCGAGGGCATCTGGCAGACGCTCTACAAGAACAACTTCTGGCTCGGCCGCATGGGCGTCACGGTGTTCGCCCAGAGCGCCGTCGACATGGCGCTGTGGGACATCGTCGGCAAGCGCGCCGGCCTGCCGCTGTTCCGGCTGTGGGGGGCCGCTCGCGCCAAGGTGCCGGCCTACGGCTCGGGCTGCTTCCGCGGCCTCGGCCGCGACGGCATGATCGCCCGCGCCAAGGAGTTCACGGCGATGGGCCTGACGGCGATCAAGATGCAGGTCGCCCACATCCGGCCGTGGCGCGAGGACGTCCTGAACGTCAAGGCGATGCGCGAGGCGATGGGCGGCGGCATCGAGATCATGATCGACGTCAACATGGGCTGGGACGCCGACACCGCGATCCAGGCCGGCCATCGCATCGACGAGTACGACCCCTACTGGCTGGAGGAGCCGGTGGTGGCCGAGGACTTCGCCGGCTACCGCCGGATCGCGGCGGCGCTGCGCACCCGCGTGGTCGGCGGCGAGAGCCATTTCACGCGCAACGACCTCAGGCCCTTCCTCGAGCATCCCGGCGTGCCGATCCTGCAGCCCGACCCGATGCGCGGCGGCTACAGCGAGCTGCGCAAGATCGCCGCCGCGGCCGAGCCGTGGGGCATCACCGTCGCGCCGCATCTGTTCCACGAGCAGATGGTCCACCTGCTCGCGTCGATCCCCAACGCGAGCTATCTCGAGTACATGGACTGGAACGACGATCTGTGGATCGCGCCGATCCTGCCGGATACGAATGGTACAATGACGCCGCCCGAACGGCCGGGCCACGGGCTCGCCTTCCGTCCGGAAGTCTTGAAGGATCATCGCATCGGCGGGCAAAGTATGACCGCATGATCGGTCACGGCCTCGTCGCCCTCTTCCTCAGCCTGCTGTTCGCCGCGGTCGCCGAGGCGCAGTCGCTCAAGATCGCCGACCGCAAGGGCAGCAAGACCTTCAGCGCCGCCGACCTGCTGGCGAGCCCGCTGGCCCGCGACATCACGATCGCCCGCGATTCGGTCTACGGCCGGACGATGAGCTACCGGGCGATCCCGGTGCCGGAGCTGCTGAAGGGCCTCGAGCTCGACCCGAAGGACTATGTCGATTTCGTCGCGACCGACAAATTCTCGATCGGCATCCCGCTGCGGCTGCTGCTCAGGCCCGGCAGCGCCAGCCCGCACGCGTATCTGGCGGTCGAGGACCCGGCGCGGCCGTGGCCGGCGATGCCCGAGAAGGGCAAGGAGACGGCGGCCCCCTTCTTCATCGTCTGGCAGGACGCGAAGCCCGGCGAGATCAGCCCGGAATACTGGGTCTACAAGCTCGCCGCGATCGAGGTCGCCGACAGCCCCTACCTGCGCTGGCCGTCGCTCGAGGTCGCCGAAAGCCTGCCGGCGACCCATCCGGCGCGGCGCGGGCTCGACCGCTACGTGGCGCTGTGCATCTCCTGCCATCGCTTCAAGGGCGCGGGCCAGGGCGAGCAGGGTCCCGACCTCGGCCAGCCGATGAACCCGGTCGACTATTTCCAGCCGCTGGCGTTCCGCAAGTTCCTGCGCAGCTCCAAGCAGGTGCGCGACTGGCCCGACCGCAAGATGCCGAGCTTCAACGAGGAAGTGCTGAGCGACGAGGACATGGAGGCCGTCATCGCCTGGCTGACCTACAAGGCGCGTAACTAGCCGGTGCGCTGGCGTGCATCGCGGCTATCGACGTTGCGGTGAATTCGTTCCACCGCAAATTGCGCGAAGAGACCGCCATTCGGCATCGCTGAAGGCCGGCTTGCCGGTGGCAGGCTGGCGGGTGGCGGCGATGCGCTCGGCAGTCGGCGGATGGCTCGACCAGATGCCGACCGTCGCCGCCGCATCGTGCGGCTGGTCCTTCAGCATCTGCTCGAAGAAGCCGGCGATGCCGTCGGCGCGCAGGCCGAGCTTCTGCAGCAGCTCGACCCCGGTGGCGTCGGCATCGCGCTCGAAGGAGCGGCCGTTGCGCAGCGCCAGCAGCAGGCTGCCGCCCTGCCCGATCGTGCCGAGGTCGGAGAAGCCGCCGGTCATCGCCTTCAGCAACTGCTCCATACCGTACTGCCGCGCCAGCCCCTTGATCGCGTGGTAGTGCACGACATGGCCCATCTCGTGCGCCAGCACGCCGGCCACCTCGTTGCCGCTGTGCGCCTTGTCGATCAGGTCGGAATAGAAAACCAGGATGCCGCCCGGCAGGGTGAAGGCGTTGACCGGCCCGCCCTCCACCACATGCACCTCGACCGGATGTGGATAGTCGGCGGCCTCGGCAAGGCGGTTGGCGAGGCGGTTGATCACGGCGAGCCCGGCGCCGTAGCACTGCTTCTGCTCGCCGATCAGGTCGTCGGCGACGCTCGCGCCCAGCCGGTGCTGCAACTCGTACGGCACGTAGGGCGCGAGGGTGCTGCTGCCGACATCGATCGCCAGCCAGAACAGGCCGATCGCCGCCGCCAGCGTGGCACCGAACAGGGCAATGCGCGGCACCGCCCTGGCGCGCGGCCGGCCGAGCGGCGCCAGCGCCGGGATCAACTGGGCGAGCTGGCGGCGCAGCTCGGCGTCCTCGATCACCAGCCGCGCCTCCTCGCCGCGGCGGATCACCGGCGGCGCCTTCTCGTGCTCGGTGTCGCCCAGCACCTCGAGCTCGGCGGCGGGCCAGCGCGCGACCACGGCGGTGCCGTCGGCATCGGTGACGATCAGCTCGTGGCTGCCGGCGCGCACGCCGACCTCGCGGGCGATCGCCAGCTTGCCGTCGTAGTAGCGGGCGGAGGCCATGCTCAGAAGCCCGTGACGTCGAACATGTCGAGCAGGCCCTCGCCGAAGCGCGGGCCGCGGTCGGACGGCTGGCCGACCGCGGCCCCGTCGGGCGCGCCGTAGATCCAGAGCTGGCGCGAGATCAGCCGCAGCGTGCGGTGCATCACCCACGGCCAGCCGAGCCCCAGCGTCATCACGACGATCAGGTAGTTCAGCACCAGGAAGCCCCATATCTGCCGCGTGCTGACCGCCGTGGCGAACAGCACGTTGCCGGCGCGGGTGCGCGCCACCAGGTAGCGCAGCAGGTAGGCCTGCCACCAGCAGCGCAGCGGCAGGATCATCAGCCCGAACAGCGTGTAGAGGACGAAGAAGCCGATCACGAGGATCAGCACGGTGCGCAGGCTGAACGAGGTGAAGAGCTCGGCGAACGCCTCGCCCGTCAGGCCGAGACGCTCGCCGCCCAGGGTCACCGCCGTGATGCCGACGACGATCACCAGCCCCCACGCGGCGATGTTGAGGAAGTAATAGCCGATGTAGCGGCCGTAGATGTCGCCGGCACGGCCCGCGAAGTCGAGACGCAGGGTGCCGAGGAAGGCGTTGGCCAGCCGCGGCTTCGCCAGGGTGACCGACACCAGCGGCGTCAGCAGCTGGCCGGTCATGGCATTGGCCATGTTCATCACCGTGGCGAGCCCGCCATAGCTCCAGGCCGAGCCCGCCATGCCGCAGCGGACGCCGCGCCAGCGCGTGCGCGTGAGCCGGTAGCGCAGGCCGGCATACTGGCCGACGAAGGCGAGCGGGATGCCGATGAAGGCGATCGACAGATAGAAGAGATTGAGGAAGCCCAGGCCGGGCAGCGTCACCTCGTGGAAGACGAACTCCCAGACCAGCCACATCAGGCCGCCCCACAGGCCGAGGATCACCAGCACGAACACGAAGCCCAGGAACAGCTCGATGCCGCGGCCGCGATACTCGAAGCGGTCGCCCAGGATCGAGACATGGTTCCAGAGATAGCGCCGCAGCCGGGTGCGGCCCCAGAAGCGCGACCAGCCGAGCGTCAGCACCATCAGGGTGAGATGGCGCAGATAGATGCCGTAGAGCTCGCTCAACTGGCCGTCGTAGACGGGGCGGCTCGGGGTCAGGTCCGGCTGGGCCGCAACCGCGGTCGGTTGAGCCACCGGCTGTCCCTCGGGCTGACCCCAGGGGGCTGAAATGTCGGTCACGAAAGGATCCCCGTCCCTCAAGCTGCAACGCGAAACTTTATGCTGCGCCGCAGCATTGTTCGGTGTACGCAGTTTACACCATGACCAAGCCGACCCGCGACCAACCTCCCAAAGACCGGCCCTGGTTGATCCGGACCTATGCCGGCCATTCCACGGCCGCCAAGTCCAACGAGCTCTACCGCAAGAACCTGGCGCGCGGTCAGACCGGCCTGTCGGTCGCCTTCGACCTGCCGACCCAGACCGGCTACGACAGCGACCATCCGCTGGCCAAGGGCGAGGTCGGCAAGGTCGGCGTGCCGATCAGCCATCTCGGCGACATGCGCACGCTGTTCGACGGCATCCCGCTCGACCGCATGAACACGTCGATGACCATCAACGCGCCGGCGGCGTGGCTGCTCTCTCTTTATATCGCCGCCGCCGAGGCTGAGGGCGTCGAGCGCGCCAGGCTGCAGGGCACGACTCAGAACGACATCATCAAGGAGTACTTGAGCCGCGGGACCTACATCTTCCCGCCCGAGCCGTCGCTCAGGCTGACCGCCGACACGATCGGCTTCACCTATCGCGAGGTTCCCAAGTGGAACCCGATGAACGTCTGCAGCTATCACCTGCAGGAAGCCGGCGCGACGCCGATGCAGGAGCTGGCCTTCGCGCTCGCCAACGCGATCGCCGTGCTCGACGCGGTGCGCAGCCGCGGCCAGGTGCCGGAGTCCGAGTTCCCGCAGGTGGTGGGCCGCATCTCGTTCTTCGTGAACGCCGGCATCCGCTTCGTCACCGAGATCTGCAAGATGCGCGCCTTCGCCGAGTTGTGGGACGACATCACCCACACCCGCTACGGCGTCGTCGACGCCAAGCAGCGGCTGTTCCGCTACGGCGTGCAGGTGAACTCGCTCGGCCTGACCGAGCAGCAGCCGGAGAACAACGTCTACCGCATCCTGCTCGAGATGCTGGCCGTGGTGATGAGCAAGAACGCCCGCGCCCGCTCGGTGCAGCTTCCCGCCTGGAACGAGGCGCTCGGCCTGCCGCGGCCGTGGGACCAGCAATGGTCGCTGCGCCTGCAGCAGATCGTGGCCTTCGAGACCGACCTCCTGGAATACGCCGACATCTTCGACGGCAGCCTGGAGATCGCCAAGAAGGTCGAGCAGCTCAAGGCCGAGGCGCTGGCCGAGATGCAGCGCATCGCCGACATGGGCGGCGCGGTCGCGGCAGTCGACTCCGCCTACATGAAGCAGCGGCTGGTCGAGTCGAACCTGAAGCGCCTCGCCGCCATCGAATCGGGCGAGCAGACGGTGGTCGGCGTCAACGCCTACACCGAGGGCGAGCCCTCGCCGCTCAGCGGCGGCGACGGCGCGATCCTCACCGTCGACGCCTCGGTCGAGCGCGAGCAGGTCGAGCGCCTGAACGCCTGGCGCGCCGAGCGCGACGGCGCCGCGGTGAAAGCCGCCCTCGCCGACCTGACCGCAGCGGCGAAGGAAGACCGCAACGTCATGCCGGCCTCGATCGCCTGCGCCCAGGCGGGCGTCACCACCGGCGAATGGACCGAGACCCTGCGCACGGTGTTCGGCGAGTACCGCGCGCCGACCGGCGTCGCGCGCGCGATCGGCGTCACCGACGGCCGCCTCGAGGCGGCGCGGCGCGAGGTCGAGACGGTGTCGCGGCGGCTCGGCCGGCGCATCAAGATCCTGGTCGGCAAGCCCGGCCTCGACGGCCATTCCAACGGCGCCGAGCAGATCGCCGTGCGCGCCCGCGACTGCGGCATGGAGGTCGTCTACGAGGGCATCCGGCTGACGCCCGAGCGCATCGTCAATGCCGCGCTCGAGGAGAGCGTGCATGTGGTCGGCCTGTCGATCCTGTCGGGCGGCCATGTCTCGCTGGTGCAGGACGTGCTGGCGGGCCTCGCCAAGGCCGGCATCGCCGACGTGCCGGTGGTGGTCGGCGGCATCATCCCGCCGGCCGACGCCGAGCTGCTGACCAGGGCCGGCGTCGCGCGCGTCTACACGCCCAAGGACTTCGACCTGACGCAGATCATGCGCGACATCGTCCAGGTGGTGGACAGCGCCTGGAAGGAAGCGGCTTAGAAGTCCCATGCGCGCGGCCCGGGATTCGGGCACCAACGTGATTGTGTAACGGACGGGACCAACTCTAAGAGTCGCGCGTGCGGAACAGCCGTCTCTCGCTTGTCGATCGGGCCCTGCGCCTGATCTGCGCCTTCGCCGTGGCGTTGGTGACGACGTTCCATGTCTGCGACGCCACAAGCGCCAATGTCGTCGAGCTGGTATCCTTGTCGATGAAGACGGACGACGACGCGGGCAAGTCGCCATCGAGCGGCCTCGCCGCTGTCGAAAAGTGTCACACCTGCGCCGTGGCCTCGCTTGCCGTCTCCGTGCCGGCCGAACCGGGTGTCGCGGTCGTGCGGGACGTTCCCGCGGGCACGATCCTGCACGTCTCGACGTTCCAACAACCGACCGTCGGTCCGCCTCCCCGAGCCTGATTCCGATCGCCTGACTGCGCGCCCGCCGTCGCGGGGGCGCGTGCGGATTTATCGGTTTGCAGGTTCATCATGTTTCTTCGTGCCGTCTGGACGCTTTGCGCGACTGCTGTCGTCTGCGCGTCTCCTGTTGCCGCCCAGACTCAACGGGCGTCCACCCTCACCCTGCCGCAGACCCTGCAGCGGGTCGTGGCGGTCAATCCGCGGCTCGCCGCGGCCGACCGCACCATCGCCATGAGCCACGGGCGGCGCCAGCAGGCCGGGGCGCTGCCCAATCCGTCGGTCGGCTTCGACGTCGACAACTTCGCACCGAGCGGCTCGGTCCCGGGGCAGGCGGTGGAGACCACGCTGCTGCTCAGCCAGCTCGTCGAGCTCGGCAGCAAGCGCGATGCGCGGGTCGCCGCCGCGCTGGGCGACTACGATGCCGCGCGCTACGAGCGCGAAGCCACGCGCCTGGAGCTGCTGTCGGAAGCCACCGTCGCCTTCATCGGCGCGCTGGCCGCGCAACGCCGCATCGCCCTGCTCGATCGCCATGTCGCGGCGCTGGAGCGGCTGGTGCCGCTGATGCAGCGGCGCCTCGAGGCCGGAGCTTCCTCGCCGGCCGAGGTAACCAAGATCCAGGGCGCGATCGGCTTCACCCGGCTCGAACGCGAGCGCTCACGGGTCGCGCAGAGCCTGGCGCAGCGCGAGCTTGGCGTCCTGATGGGCCTCGACACGCCCGACTTCACCGCCGTCTCGGGCAACCTCGGCGGGATGCCGCGGCTCGCGCCGTTCGACGCCATCGTCAAGGCCATCGCCGACAACCCGCAGCTCATGCGCTGGACCGCCGTCCGCGCGCGGCGCGACGCCGACCTGCTGTCGGCGCGGCTCAAGGCGGTGCCGGACGTCACGGCATCGGTCGGCTGGCGACGCTACGGCGACACGCCGGAGAATGCCCTGCGTCTCGGCATCTCGATGCCGATCCCCGTGCTCGACCAGAACCGCGGCGGCATTCGCGAGGCGCAGGAACTGGCGCAGCGCACGGAAGCCGAGCGCGAGATCAACCGGCTCACGCTGATCGTGACGGTCGGCAAGGCTTACGACACCGCCGCCAGCGCGCTGCAGCAGATCGACCTGCTGCGGCGCACCGTGCTGCCGGCGACGCGCAGCACGCTATCGACCATCGAAACGGGCTACGAGCAGGGCCGCTTCACCGTGCTGGAGATCCTCGATGCCTATCAGCGCGTCGCCGATGCCGAGCTGATGGAGCACGACGCGCTCAACATGCTCCATACCTCCCTCGCCACGATCGAGGGCTTGACCGGCAGTGCCGCCGTCCCGGCGCAGATGAGGACCAGATGATGCGCTTTCTCGGATGGGCCGTGGCGGGGCTGGTGTGTCTCGCGATCCTCGGCTTCTCGGGCAGGTATCTGCAGGGCGCCATCAACGCCTCGAAACCCGTCGCGTCCAAGGCCGACCATGACCCCAGCGAAGGCGAGGCGCACGGTCACGAGGACGCGGCCAAGCTGACCGACAAGCAGGTTGCCGAAGCCGGTATCGAGCTGCTCCAGGCAGGGCCGCAGGAGCTGCACGAGCGGCTGCGGCTGGCTGGCCTGGTCCAGCCCAACCAGGAAGCGCTGGTGAAGGTGACGTCGCGGTTCCCCGGCGTCATCCGCAGCATGCGCAAGCGCCTGGGGGATCGGGTCGCCAAGGACGAGATCCTCGCCACGGTGGAGAGCAACCAGAGCCTGACGGTATTCGAGCTGAAGGCGCCGATCGACGGCACGGTGATCGACCGCGACGGCACCCTGGGCGAGTTCGCGTCCGAGCAGAAGCCGCTCTTCACCGTCGCCGACCTGTCGACCATGTGGGTCGATTTCTCGGTCCATCGCCGCGACAGCGCACGCGTGCGGGCAGGCGACGCGGTGTCGATCGAGGTCGACGATGGCGGCCCCGCGATCGAGGCGAAGATCGGCTACATCTCGCCGCTGGGCGCGGCCGACACGCAGAGCTTCACCGCCCGGGCGGTCGTCCCGAACGGCGGCCGGCTGCGGCCCGGTCTGTTCATGGTCGGGCGGGTCCTGATGGCGGCGCAGCGGGTCGAGGTCGCCGTTCACGCCAGCGCGATCCAGACCGTCGAAGGCCAGACCGTCGTCTTCGTGCGCAACGGCGAGGTCTTCGAGGCGCGCAAGGTGCAGCTCGGCGACCGCGATCCCGACTGGATCGAGATCAAGGCCGGGCTGAAGGCCGGCGAGACCTACGCGGCGCGCAACAGCTTCGTCGTCAAGGCGGAACTGGGCAAGGCCGACGCCGGGCACGAGCACTGAGGCCGCCATGCTCGACCGTATGATCGCCTTCTCGATCCACAATCGCTGGCTCGTCGTCTTCGTGGCGCTCGCCGTCGGCGCGCTCGGCGCCTGGAACTTCACCCGCCTGCCGATCGATGCCGTGCCCGACATCACCAACGTGCAGGTCCAGGTCAACGCCGAGGCGCCCGGCTATTCGCCGCTCGAGGTCGAGCAGCGCATCACCTTCCCGCTGGAGACCGCGATGGCCGGGCTGCCGAAGCTCGACTACTCGCGCTCGCTGTCGCGCTACGGGCTCAGCCAGATCACCGTGGTGTTCAAGGACGGCACCGACATCTACTTCGCCCGCCAGCTCGTGAGCGAGCGCCTGCAGCAGGCCAGGGACAAGCTGCCCGCCGGCATCGAGCTTTCATTGGGACCGGTGTCCACCGGCCTCGGCGAGATCTTCATGTACGTCGTCGAGGCCCGGCCCGACGCGCGCAAGCCTGGCGGCGAGGCCTATACCGCGATGGACCTGCGGACGATCCAGGACTGGATCATCAAGCCGCAGCTTCGCACCGTCCCCGGCATCGTCGAGGTCAATGCCATCGGCGGCTACGAGCGGCAGTTCCACGTCCTGCCCGATCCGGCGCGGCTGGTCGCCTACAGGCTCGCCTTCCACGACATCACCGCGGCGCTGACGCTACACAACGCCAATGTCGGCGCCGGCTATATCGAGCGCAACGGCGAGCAGTATCTGGTGCGCACGCCCGGCCAGGTCGCGAGCGCCGCCGAGATCGGCGACATCGTCGTCGCGACGCGCGCCGGCAACCCGATCCGCATCGCCGACGTCGCCGAGGTGCGGGAAGGCACCGACCTTCGCACCGGCGCAGCGAGCCTGAACGGCACCGAGACCGTGATCGGCACCGCGATGCTGCTGATCGGCGAGAACAGCCGCGCGGCCGCGCAGAAGGTGGCGACCAAGCTGAACGAGATCGCCGGCTCGCTGCCCGACGGCATCGTGGCGCGGCCGATCTACGACCGCACCAGGCTGGTCGACGCGACCATCGACACGGTGGTGAAGAACCTGCTCGAAGGCGCGCTGCTGGTCATCGCGGTGCTGTTCCTGATCCTCGGCAACTTCCGCGCCGCGCTGGTGACGGCCGCCGTCATCCCGCTGTCCATGCTGGTCACCATCACCGGCATGGTCGAGAATCGCATCAGCGCCAACCTGATGAGCCTCGGCGCGATCGACTTCGGCATCATCGTCGACGGCGCGGTGATCGTGGTCGAGAACTGCCTGCGCCTGCTCGCCGAGGAGCAGCACCGCCGCGGCCGCATCCTGTCGCGCGCCGAGCGGTTCGAGACGATCCTCGCGGGTGCGCGCGAGGTCGTCCGCCCGAGCCTGTTCGGCACGGTGATCATCGGCGTCGTGTACCTGCCGATCCTCACGCTCACCGGAGTCGAGGGCAAGATGTTCACGCCGATGGCGTTGACCGTGCTGCTGGCGCTGGGGGCGGCCGCGATCCTGTCGGTCACGCTGGTGCCCGCCGCGGTGGCGCTCCTGATGACCGGTCGAGTCGCCGAACGGGAGAACCTCTTCATGCGCGCCGCGTCGCGGCTCTACAGGCAGGTGCTGGAGATGGCGATCCGGCTGCGCATCGTCGTGATCTCGCTGGCGCTGCTGCTGGTGGTCGCGGCCGGCGTGGCGGCGTCGCGCATGGGCGGCGAGTTCATCCCGTCGCTCGACGAGGGCGACATCGCCATGCATGCGCTGCGCATCCCGGGCACCAGCCTGACCCAGTCGGTCCAGATGCAGAACGCGCTCGAGAAGGCGCTGCTGGAATTTCCCGAGGTCAAGGAGGTCGCCGCCAAGATCGGCACGGCCGAGATCGCCACCGATCCGATGCCGCCCAACGTCGCGGACAACTTCATCCTGCTGAAGCCGCGCGCGCAGTGGCCCGATCCGGCGCGGCCGAAGGCCGACCTGGTGGAGGCGATGGCCAGGCGCGTCGCCGAGATCCCGGGCAACAACTATGAGTTCACCCAGCCGATCCAGATGCGCTTCAACGAGCTGATCTCCGGCGTGCGCAGCGACCTCGGCATCAAGATCTTCGGCGACGACCTCGACACGCTCCTCGGGCTTGCCGCGAAGGTGCAAGCGGTCCTGAAGGCGGTGCCGGGCGCGGCCGACGTCCGCACCGAGCAGGTCACGGGCCTGCCCATGCTCACCATCAAGCCCAACCGCGCGGCGCTGGCGCGCTACGGCATCACCCTGGCCGAGCTGCAGGAGGTGGTGGAGATCGCGGTCGGCGGCAAGCAGGCCGGCCTGATGTTCGAGGGCGACCGGCGCTTCGACATCGTGGTTCGCCTGCCCGAGCGGCTGCGCCTCGACCTCGATGCGCTGGCGTCGCTGCCGGTGCCGCTGCCGCAGCAGGCGACGGGCGGCTCCGACTTCAGTCGCAAGCCGATCGCGCAGGCCGTCGCGGGAACCGTCTTCCCCTATGTTCCCCTGTCGGCGGTGGCCGAGCTCGACATCGCGCCGGGCCCCAACCAGATCAGCCGCGAGAACGGCAAGCGCCGCGTCGTGGTGACCGCGAATATGCGCGACCGCGACCTCGGCTCGTTCGTCGCCGAGGTCCAGCGCGAGGTGGCGCAGAAGGTGAAGCTGCCGGCCGGCTACTGGATCGGCTGGGGCGGCCAGTTCGAGCAGCTCGTCGCGGCGTCGGAGCGGCTGGCGGTTGTGGTGCCGGCGGCGCTGCTGCTGATCTTCATGCTGCTCGCGACCAGCCTTCGCTCGGTCGCCGATGCGCTGCTGGTCTTCTCCGGCGTGCCGCTGGCGCTCACCGGCGGCGTCGCCGCGCTGGCGCTGCGGGACATTCCCCTGTCAATCAGCGCCGGCGTGGGCTTCATCGCGTTGAGCGGCGTCGCCGTGCTGAACGGGCTGGTGATCATCTCCTTCATCCAGGGCCGTCGGGCGGCCGGCCTGCCGGTCGCGGAGGCGGTGCGCGACGGTGCGCTCAAGCGGCTGCGACCCGTGCTGATGACGGCACTGGTCGCATCGCTTGGTTTCGTGCCGATGGCGATCGCCACGGGCGCCGGTGCCGAGGTCCAGCGCCCGCTGGCGACGGTCGTCATCGGCGGCATCGTCTCATCGACGATCCTGACGTTGCTCGTCCTGCCGGCGCTCTACTCGCTCATTCATCGCGACCCGGGCCGAGGCTAGAGCGGCCTTGTCTGTTGCAGCAGGCACAGAGCGAGACGAGTTGAAGCGACTCGGAATTCCTCCCCATTCACATGGGGAGGTGGCGGCGTCCGAGCGATTTTCGAGCTTCGCTCGAAAACGCGTGGCCGACGGAGGGGGCATGAGCCACGCCACGGCTGCGGCACATGACCCCTCCGCCCCCGAGGGGGCACCTCCCCTTGGCGGAATCCGCCAAGGGGAGGAACTCGAAGAGCCATTCCCGTTCTAGAACCACGTCCGCAAGCCGATCGCGAAGCGCACCTCGTCCGTCGCATGGCCGGCGGCGCGGGCGAAGTCGGCGGTACCGCCGAACTTGCCGGTGTAGGTCACGCCGACATAGGGCGCGACCTTGCGCGTGATCTCGTAGCGCAGGCGCAGGCCGGCATCGATCTCGGCGAGGCCGCTGCCGAGATCCCGCTCGGCATCGGCCTTGCTGTAGAAGTTCATCTCGACCTGCGGCTGCAGGACGAGCTTCTGCGTCAGCAGCAGGTCGTAGCTGCCCTCCAGCTTGGCGGCGAGCCGGCCGTCGCCGCCGACGTAGCCGGTGGCGGCGACGCGGAAGAACAGCGGCGCCAGTCCCTCGATGCCGATCGCGCCCCAGCCGCGGCCGGGCGCCGAATCGAGGTCGTAGCGACCGCCGATCATGGCGTTGAAGTAGGTGCTGATCGGCCGCGCATAGAGCAGCTCCTGCTGGCCGTCGTCGACCTTGCCGTCGGCCAGCTTGCCCTCGCTGCGCAGCCACAGCCGGTGCTGGTCGGTGCCGAGCCAGCCTTCGCCGCTCCAGCGGAAGCTGTTGGTGGCGCCGAACCGGCCTTCGAGCTGGTTCAGCATGAGGTGATAGAAGACGTGCTGGTCCATCACCGGCGAGCCGAACGGCGCGGGGTCGCCGGGATCGCCGGTCGCCGGTGCAGATGCAGGCGGCGCGCCGTGCCCGGCATGATCGTGGGTCATCTGCGCGGCGGCGCCATGGGGCAGGCCGAGCAGCAGCAGGCAGGCCAGTGCCCGCGCGAGGACGGGCGCGCTCACGATACGAGCACCGTGCGGAACATGCCCATCTCCATGTGGTAGAGCAGATGGCAGTGGAACGCCCAATGGCCGGGCGCGTCCGCGGTGAAGACGAAGCTCATGCGCTCGCCCGGCTTGACGTTGACGGTGTGCTTGAGCGGCAACCGGTCGCCCTGCCCGTTCTCGACCTCGAACAGGTAGCCGTGCAGATGGATCGGGTGCTCCATCATGGTGTCGTTGATCATCACGAAGCGCACGCGCTCGCCGAGCCGCACGCGCACCGCCCTGGCCTCGGAGAATTTCTTGCCGTTGAAGCCCCACATCCAGCGCTCCATGTTGCCGGTGATGTGGAACTCGATGGCGCGCTCGGGCGGCACGAACCGGCGCGGCGCGAGCGCCCGCAGGTCGCGGTAGGTCAGGACTCGGCGGCCGTTGCCGTCGAGGCCGGTGCCGGCCTCGCCCAGCCGATCCTTCGGCGCCATCGCGACGTTGTCGACGCTGGGCTTGCCGGCGAGCTGCCTCGGATCGACGCCGTCGGCGTTGGTCACCGGGATCTCGCGCGCCGGCATGGACCGCCCCATGGCGGCGTGGTCCATCGTGGAGTGGTCCATCGCGGAGTGGTCCATCTTGGACTGGTCCATGCCACCATGCCCCATCGCCTCATGCGACATCCCCTCATGCGACATGCCCATGTCGGCCATGGTGCGCAGCGGCGGCGGATCGAGCGGCGGCACGGCGGCTTCCATCCCCGAGCGGAAGGCCAGCGTGCCGCGGGCATAGCCGCTGCGGTCCTGGGCCTGGGCGAAGATCGTGTAGGCCTGCGGGCGCGGCCGCACGATCACGTCGTAGGTCTCGGCGACGCCGATGCGGAACTCCTCGACCGTCACCGGCTCGACGTCCGAGCCGTCGGCCTGCACCACCCGCAGGTCGAGGCCGGGGATGCGCACGTCGAAGGTCGTCATCGACGAGCCGTTGATGAAGCGCAGCCGCACGTTCTCGCCGGGTGTGAACAGCGCCGTCCAGTTCGCCGCCGGCGGCTGGCCGTTCATCAGGAAGGTGTAGGTCGCGCCCGTGACATCGGCGATGTCGGTCGGGCTCATGCGCATCTTGCCCCACATCAGCCGGTCATCGGCGGCAGCGCCGAGGCCGTCGCGCCGGGTGTCCTCGATGAAGGTGCCGAGCGTGCGGCGGTTGCGGTTGTAGTAGTCGCCCTGCTGCTTGAGGTTGGAGACGATGGTCATCGGCTCCTCGTCGCTCCAGTCCGTCAGCAGCACGACGTGGTCGCGCTGGTAGGTGTACGGCTCGCGGCCGCGCGGCTCGAGGATCAGCGCGCCGTACAGGCCGGCCTGTTCCTGGGTGCCGCTGTGGCTGTGATACCAGTAGGTCCCCGCCTGCCGGATCGGGAAGCGGTAGGTGAAGGTCTCGCCCGGCGCGATGCCGGGAAAGGAGAGGCCCGGTACGCCATCCATGGCGCTCGGCAGATAGAGCCCGTGCCAGTGGATCGAGGTGCTTTCGCGCAGCGTGTTGCGCACGTCGATCGTGACGGCATCGCCCTCGCGGAAGCGCAGGATCGGTCCCGGCAAGGAGCCGTTCACCACCGTGGCGGTGCGCGGCCGGCCGGTGATGTTGGCCGGCAGGGTGCCAACCGTGAGGTCGACGCGGGTGTCCGCCGACGCGCGCGCCGGCGCGAGGGCGGCGAGGCCGGTGGCGGCCAGGCCTTCGACGAAGCGGCGGCGGTTCATCGTCCACCCCCGAAGCTCACCGGCCCGTGCATCCCGTCCTCGTAGTGGCCGGGGATGTCGCAGGCGAATTGCAGGTTGGCGGTGCTGGCGAAGGTCCAGACGAAGGTCACGGTCTCGCCGGGAGCCACCATGACACCGCTGTCGTGGTTCATTGCCGGCGCGGCTCGCCCGCCCTTCTTCTGCTGCTCGATCATCGCCTTCATCATCCTGAGATGTTCGGCGTGCTCGGCCGCGGTGCCGATCAGGAACTCGTGCGACTCGAAGCCGTCGTTGCGGATGACGAAGCGGACGGTCTCGCCGTCCCGCACCTGCAGGGACTTCAAGGAGAAGGCATTGTCGGTCGCAACGATCTCGATCGTGCGGCTGGCCTTGGCGGCATTGCCCGGCTTGCCTCCGCTCATGGGATGGCCGGGGCCGTGAGCGGACGCCGGCAGGGCCGCAGCCAGTGCCAGAGCGCCGACGGCCAATGGTCGGAACAACATGAAAATCTCCGTGTCTGAAAGGGGGAACGCGCAGGAAGCGGGTTCAGACGCGGGGAGGCGGCGGATCCTTGTGCGGTGAAAGGCCGGTCAGGTGCGGCGCAACCAGTGTAAGGAGCGCCACGTGCGGGCTGCGCGGGCCGGCGGCCGCGACCGGCGGCAGCAGCGCCAGGGTCCCCGACATGAGGGGGCAGCACAGGCCGGCGGCGTGCTTGGCGGTGTCCTTCTCCGGGCACGGCGGCGGCGGCATCTCGCGGCCGCAGTCGCTCATCATCGGATCGCTCATCCGATGAGCGGCGACGGCCGGGCCGACAAAGGACGGCAACAGGAATGCCGCCAAGGCGACCAGCCAGAGCAGGCTGCGCAGACGCATGCGCATGACATACTCCGTCAGGCGTTGCGGGGATAGAGGCCGAGCCCACAATAAAAGCCCGCCGAATGCGCTGCGCCAGGGAGGCAGTCGCGGCGGCGCCGGTGCACGCGGCTGGCGCGCGGATCGGCCGCTATTGACGCGACGGCAGCCGATCACAATGTTCCGGGGTCGATGTCAGAGTCCCGGTCCACTCCTTATGTCAGTTTCGTCACCTGGGGACGAAACGACGGCTACACCGACGACTACCTCGTGCGCACCTCGAAGGCGATCGCCTGCCTGGTGCGCCAGCTCGAGGCGGCAGCGCTCGACTCCGAGATCGTCGTATCGGAATGGAACCCGCCACCGGAGCGGCCCCTGCTCGTCGACTCGCTCGACCTGCCGTGCACGTCGTCCCATGTTGCCGTCAGGGGCATCGTCAGCGATCCCGTCCATCACCTGCGCTTCAAGGGGGCCGACGAGCACGGCATGCACAGCGGCGAGGCGTGGAACGTCGGCATCCGCCGCGCCCGCGGCCGCTTCATCCTGCCCAAGGCGAGCGACACCTTCCTGTCGGCCGAGACGATCGCGCGCATCGCGCGGCGCGATCTCGATCCGGACACGCTGTACCGAGTCGACCGCTACGACGTGGTGGTGCCCAAGACGCTGTGGTCGCTCGACGGCACACGGTTGCTGGCCGCGCTGGAAAAGCTGCCCGCCGAACGCAACGCATACATCGAGCAATCACCGCACTGGCGGCTGCGCGACCTGCACACCAACGCGAGCGGCGACTTCCTGCTGATGGCCGCGGCGTGGTGGCACCGCCTGCGCGGCCATCCCGCGGACGACACCACGCTCACCCTCGACGGCGATTCGCTGGTCATGCACGCTGCCGCTGCGCTCGGAGTGAAGCAATGCCTGTGGCCCGCGCCCTGCAAGGTCTACAAGCCGCGGCACGGGCATCTCAACAACGCGCGCATCGCCTTCGTCTGGCGGCCTTGGCAGCGCGGGCTGGAGGCGATCCTGGCGCGGCTCGGCGGCGCCGGCCTCGCCCATCGCGCGCGCATGGCCTTCGACTATCCCCGGCGCCGGGTCCACAACATCGACTCGGTTCTCGCCCCGTCGATCGAGCGGCAGTTCGTCCGGCCGGCCAGCCGCTGGGCGCACGGCGCACCCGTCGCCGCCACCCAGCCCGAGACCTGGGGCCTGGCCGACCAGGCGCTCGACACCCGCGCCCTCTGCCGCGCCGCCTGGGAATAGCCGTCACACGGTGAGAGTTGCGGTGGCGTGGAGCATCGCCTCGACGACGGCGTGGCTGAACAGCCAGGCCTCGGCGTGGATCGTGCCGCCGTCGCGGCAGATCACGCGCGACAGGGCGATGATGTCGCCGTCCTGCGGCGCGCGGATGCGTGTCACGTTGAGATGCGTGACCGCGGCCTCGACTCCTGCGGCTGCGCGCAGCGACGTCTCGGTCGCCGCCAGCAGCGCCGCGAAAGACCAGCCCTCGCCCTGCACCGGCGAGAAGCGCACACGGACGTCCTGGTCCCGCGCCTCCTCGACGAACAGGTCGTAGCGGTCGCGCGCAGGCGTGGTCCGCTCCAGCGCGGCCTGCAACTCTTCTTCGGTCATCGCAGGCAAAAGAACCACGACCAGGCCGCCGCCGCCAGCACGCTCGGCAGACCGAGCTTGTGGGCGGCGATCGCCAGCGCGCCGCCAAAGACCGACAGCAGCGCCAGCGGATCGATCAGCCCGCCGTTCTCATGCGCCTGCAGCAGCGTGCCGAGCGTCACCGTCAGGGCCGCCGCGCACAGCAGCGCGGCGGGGGCGAGGACGGCCAGCAGCGCCACCCGCGCCGCCGGTCGGACCCGTCCCGTCGCATGGAAGGCCAGCATGCCGGCCGCCAACGAGGCGACGGCGACGAAGACGTAGATGACCGCGTTGAGGTCGCTGAACACGTAGCGCCAGTAAGGGCGCCCGTCCTTATAGTCCCAGCGCGCGATCAGCCGCACGATCTCCCAGGCCGCGACCGCGGCCGCCGTCCAGACGGACAAGCCGGCAGCATACAGCAGTGTCCTGCGCCCCATTGCGGAAGCCCCCGCCGGCCGTGTAGCAGGAAAGCCGCACCATGTCCTTCCTCGACCGCATCGCCGCCTGCAACAACGCCGACCTCGGCCAGTTCGAGCCCTGGTATGTCGGCACGACGCGCGCAGGCTTCCTACACCGCGACTTCCTGCCGATGATCGCCGTGCGGCCCGACCTGTTCGGCCATCGCGACGGCGGCTGGTACCTCGAGCCTTCGCTCGACACGCCGGCCAAGCGCACGGCCGCGATGCGCGACTTCCTGCTCGAGCTCAGGGCGCGCGGCCTGTTCGGCAAGGCGTGGCGCGACGAGCCGTACAAGGTCGCGCCGCACTTCAACGATCCGACGCTGCTCGAGATGGAGCGCGCCGCGGTGCCGTGGTTCGGCGTGCGCGCCTACGGCCCGCACATGACGGGCTACGTGAGGAAGGACGACGGCCTGCATATCTGGGTGCCGCGCCGCTCCTATGACAAGCCGACCTTTCCCGGCGAGCTCGACAACACCGTAGCGGGCGGGCAGCCGGCCAACATCGGCATCTTGGAGAATCTGATCAAGGAATGCGCGGAGGAGGCGGCGATCCCGCGCAAGCTCGCCGAGCAGGCGCTGGCGGTCGGCTTCATCGCCTACTGGAATCAGTCGGGCCGCCAGCTCAAGCCCGACGTCATGACCTGCTTCGATCTCGAGCTGCCGCAGGACTTCGTGCCGCGGGCGCACGACGGCGAAGTGCATGCGTTCGAGTTGTGGCCGGTGCAGCGTGTGTACGAGACGGTACGCGACACTAAGCAGTTCAAATACAACTGCAATCTGGTGCTGATCGATTTCTTCGTGCGCCATGGAATGTTGCGCGCCGACGATCGCGACTTCTTCGCCATCGTCGAGGGATTGCACCGGACGCAACCGTCGGAGAGATGACACGTTGTGGCGTGTGAGGAGGTGTCCTCATGCGCGTCGTCTGCCTCTCGATCGCCGCCTCGCTTGCGATCGCACCTGTCGCCCCCGCGCTGGCTCAAGACGTTTCCAGTCATCGGCACGGCAACGGCGCCATCGACGGCACCCGCAATCTCGGGCACGCCGAGAACCACGACTGGTACAGGGACCTCAAGCAGCCCGGCACCGGTTACTCCTGCTGCAACGGCACCATGAACGGAGTCGAAGGCGACTGCCGGCCGACGCGCGCCTTCCTCACCGAGGACGGCACGTGGAAGGCGCTGGTCGACGGACGCTGGATGCCGGTGCCGCCGCGCGTCGTGCTGCAAAAGCTGGCGCCCGACGGCAATTCACACATCTGCGCCGGGAAGAGCGGCATGATCTACTGCTTCATCGGCGGCAGCCCGAAGAGTTGATCGCCTTCCACAACGACTCGTTGTAACATCGCGGCAACGGATTCAGTCGGGCGCAATGGCGCGTCGATCCGAATACGTGACCGACCCGACTGGCACGCGCGAAGGCAACCCCCATGTCCTTTCGCAGTCGGTCTGTTGTTTCGATCTTCGCAATCACTGCGATCGCCTGGCCGGTGATCGCCCAGCAGGGCAACCACGGCCAGGGCCATGCCGAGAACCATGACTGGTACCAGGAGCTGAAGCAGCCCGGCACCGGCTATTCGTGCTGCAACGGCACGGTCAACGGCATCGAAGGCGACTGCCGGCCGACCCGCGCCTATCTCACCGACGAAGGCGAGTGGCGCGCGCTGATCGACGGCAAGTGGGTGCTGGTGCCGCCGCGCGCCGTGCTGAAGCAGCTCGCGCCCGACGGTCGCAGCCACATCTGTGCCAGTCGCAGCGGCGTCATCTACTGCTTCCTCGGCGGCAGCCCGAAGAGTTAGGAGCGAACCGCAGGCTCGCTCCCAAGCGCTCCCCTAGGGGGAGCGCTTAAGGCGCCGGAATGTTGGAGTCCTTGATCACCTGTCGCCACTTGGCGATCTCGCGCGTCGTCACCTCGCGATAGGCTTCGGGCTTGCCGCCGACGGCGAGGAAGCCGAGCTCGGTGAGTTTCTGTTTGACCGCCGCATCGGCCAGCGCCTCGTTGAACGCTACGTTGAGTCGCGCGACGATCTCGGGCGGCGTGCCGGCGGCGACCGACACGCCGAACGGGATGGTGCATTCGGTGCCGGGCAGGCCCGCCTCGCCGACCGTGGGCACGTCGGGCAGCAGCGCCACGCGCGCCGTCGTCGCCACCGCGAGCCCGCGCACCCTGCCGGCGCGGATCGCCGTCGCGGTCGGCACCAGCACGTCGGAGAACAGCGGCACGTTGCCCGCCATCACGTCGCGCAGCGCCTCGGCGCTGCCCTTGTAGCCGACATGCTCGAGCGGCAGCTTCAGGCGCGCCTTGACGTACTCGCCCCACAGATGCGTCAGGCTGCCGACGCCGGCCGAGGCATAGGCAATGGTGCGGCCGGAATCGGCCTTGGCGTAGGCGAGCAGCTCGGCGACCGTCTTGAACGGCGCGTCGTTCGCCGCCGCCAGCAGCACCGCGAGATCGACGAAGCCGATCACCGGCACGAGGTCCTTGTCGATGTCGTACGGCACCTTCACGCCGAACGCGGCATTGGCGATCAGCGCCGCCGGCGACAGCAGCAGGGTGTAGCCGTCGGGCTTCGAGCGCGCGACGAACTCGGTGCCGATGATGGTGCCGCCGCCCGCCTTGTTCTCGACCACCACCGGCTGGCCGAGGATCGCCGCCAGCTTCTCGGCGACGATGCGCGAGGACGTGTCGGTCGAGCCGCCCGGCGCATAGGGCACCACGAAGCGGACCGGCCGGTCGGGAAAGGCCTGCGCGCGAACCAGGCCGGAGCCCGCGAAAAATCCTGCCGCCACGCCCATCCTGCGCAGCATCTGGCGCCGTTTCATGCCGTTCCTCCCGCTTTCTTTTTTCCTGGCGACAATATTGCCAACAAGATTGTTGACATCGAATTGCGGCTTGGCTGCAATGTGACCACAAGGGAAGGGAAATGTCAGGCCGGGTCGTCAGGCTGAAAACCAGGGCACGGATGCGCGCCCGCAAGCCGCCGAGCGGTGGCGGCGGCAGCACCAGCGCGCGCTCGATCGCCGACATCGTCCAGGTGCTGCGCGACCGCATCGGCCGCCAGGACATCGCGCCCGGCGCCAAGCTCGGCGAGCAGGAGCTGGCGGCCGAGTTCGGCGTGCCGCGCGCGCGCATCCGCGAGGTGTTCGGCGTGCTGGAGAGCCGCGGCCTGATCGAGCGCATCCCCAACCGCGGGGCCGTGGTGTCGCGGCTCGAGCTCGAGCATGTCTTCCAGCTCTACGAGGTGCGCTCGGTGCTCGAAGGCATGTGCGTGCGGCTGGCCACCCAGAACGCCCCGCCCGAGACCTGGGACGAGTTCATCCATCTGTTCGGCGAGCCGATGGACGCCTACGTGAAGGCCGGCGACTTCGATTCCTTCATCGTGGTCTACGAGCGCTTCCGCCACGCCATCATCGAATGGGCGCGCAATCCGGTCGCCGCGCGGATGCTCGACAGCATCTACGAGAAGACCAACGTGGTGATCCGGCGCATCGTCATCCTGCCCGGCCGCGCCCAGTCGGGCCTCGGCGAGCATCGCGCCGTCGTGGCGGCGATGCGCGCCGGCGACGCCGAGGGCGCCGAGCGGCTGAAGCGCATGAACCTGCAGAACGCACAGGCGACGCTGCGCCGCTTCCAGAAATACGTTCTTTAGGAGCCGGTTGGTGGAGCGACAGGGACCCTTGGCCGGCTATCGCGTGCTCGAGATCGGCTCGACCGTGGCCGGCCCGTTCTGCGGCCGCATGCTCGCGGACTTCGGCGCCGAGGTGATCAAGATCGAGCCGGCCGAAGGCGATCCCGTGCGCACCATGGGCAAGTCGGTCGACGGCCATTCGCTCTACGCCGCCTCGATCTTCCGCAACAAGCGGCTGGTCGCGATCGACCTGCGCCGTCCCGAAGGCCGCGCCCTGGTCAAGGCGCTGGCCGCCAAGGTCGACGTGCTGGTCGAGAACTTCAAGCCGGGCACGCTCGAGAAATGGGGCCTCGGCTGGGACGACCTGTCGAAGATCAACTCGCGCCTAGTGATGGTTCGCATCTCGGGCTTCGGCCAGGACGGCCCCTACTCCCAGCGGCCGGGCTACGGCGTGGTCTGCGAGGCGGTGAGCGGACTGCGTCATCTCACCGGCGATCCCGACCGCGCACCGAGCCGCGTCGGCGTGTCGATGACCGACTATATCGCCGGCCTGCACGGCGCCTACGGCGCGGTGATGGCGCTGATGGCGCGCGACAAGACCGGCCGCGGCCAGGTGATCGACGCGGCGCTCTACGAAAGCGCCTTCAACTTCATGGAAGTGTGGATCGGCGCCTACCAGAAGTTGGGCTTCGTGCCCAACCGCACCGGCTCGCGCCTGATCGGCAGCACGCCCAACAATCTCTATCCGACGGCCGACGGCAGCTACATCCACATCACCGCCATGGCCGACAGCCTGTTCCGCCGCCTCTGCGGCGCGATGGGCCAGCCCCAGCTCGCCGACGACGAGCGCTTCGCCCTCCACGCCGCGCGCAACGACAACCACGAGGCGCTCGACGCGATCATCTCGGCCTGGACGCAGCAGCACACGCTCGCCGACCTCGAGGCGAAGATGGACGCGGTGTCGGTGCCGGCCACGCGCATCTTCACCGTCGAGGACATCTTCAACGACCCGCACTACCGCGAGCGCGGCTCGATCATCGAGGCGCCCGACCAGCATCTCGGCTCGGTCGCCATGCCTGCCGTCGTGCCGCGCCTCTCCGACACGCCGGGCGGCGTGCGTCATGCCGGCCGCGACGTCGGCCAGGATTCGCGCGCCGTGCTGCGCGAGGTGCTGGGGCTGGAAGACACGCGCATCGATGCGCTCACCAAGGAAGGCATCGTCGCATGAGCACCAGCACCTACGACGCGCGCAAGGCCAAGGCGCTCGCCATGGGCGGGCCGGAGAAGCTCGCCCGCCGCAAGGCCCAAGGCGTGCTCAATGCCCGCGAGCGGGTCGAGACGCTGCTGGACGCCGGCAGCTTCATCGAATCGGGCCTGTTCGGCGCCTCGCCGGTCGATCCCGACAAGTCGGCGGCCGACGGCAAGATCGCGGGATTCGGCAAGATCGACGGCCGCGACTGCGCCGTGGTCGCCAACGACTTCACGGTGATGGGCGCCTCGTCCGCCGGCACCAACGGCCGCAAGATCAGCCATATGAAGCGGGTCGCCACCAGCCGCGGCCTGCCGATGGTCTTCCTCGGCGAAAGCTCTGGCGCGCGCATGCCCGACCACATGGGCGCGCGCGGCATGGCCACCCTGCTCGGCAACGACGGCACCCAGTACATCCGCCTGCGCGAGACGCCGTGGGCTTCGGCGACGCTCGGCCTCTCCTACGGCTCGTCGTCCTGGTACTCGGTGCTGTCGGACTTCAACGTCGTGCGCAAGGGCGCGGTGCTCGCCGTGTCGAGCGCCCAGCTCGCCTCGCTCGCCATCAAGGAGAAGGTCGATCCCGAGGAGATGGGCGGCTGGCAGGTCCATGCCGAGGTGACCGGCTTCGCCGATGCCGTCGCCGAGACCGACGAGGAGGCGCTGGCGCTGATCCGCACCTTCCTCTCCTACCTGCCCTCGCATCACAACGAGAGGCCGCCGGAAAGGCCGGTGCCGGCCGGATCGGGCGCTGGAATGGCGGACATCGCCAAGCTGCTGCCGGAGAAGCGCACGCAGGTCTACGACGTGCGCCGCATCGTGCGCGCGATAGTCGACGAGGGCAGCTTCTTCGAGGTCAAGGCGCGCTTCGGCAAGGTGCTGACGACCGGCCTCGCGCGATTGGGCGGCCGCACCGTCGGCATCCTCGCCAACAACCCGCTGTTCCGCGGCGGCGCGATGGACACCGACGCCTGCGAGAAGGGCGCCTCGTTCCTGGTGCTGTGCGACAGCTTCAACATCCCGGTCATCCTGCTGGTCGACACGCCAGGCTTCTCGATCGGCATCGAGGCGGAGCGCAAGCGCGCGCCGGGCAAGATCATGAATTTCATGCAGGCGCTGCAGCTCTGCACAGTCCCAAAGCTCTCGGTGATCCTGCGCAAGACCTACGGTCAGGCCTATCTCAACATGGGCGGCGGGCGGAACTCCGACGAGGTCGCCGCCTGGCCGTCCGCGGAGGTGAGCTTCATGGACCCGACCTTCGCGGTGAAGATCGTGCACGGGCTGGAGCCCGGACAGCCCGGCTTCGACGAGGCCTTTGCGGAAATGAGCCGCGACAGCGAACCGTGGGACGCTGCCGCGGTCTTCGCGGTGCAATCGATCATCCAGCCGCACGAGACGCGCGACTACCTGATCCGCATGCTCGACGTGCATCGCGCACGCCTCAGCGGCGGCATCGGGCAGCACCTGATGCGCGGCTGGCCCACCAGCTTCTAGGAGAACGGCAAATGGCAGCGATCCAGGTGAAGGCGGACGTCGCGGGCTCGGTCTGGCAGATCACGACCAAGGTCGGCCAGAAGATCGAAGCCGGCGAGACCATCATGATCATCGAATCGATGAAGATGGAGATCCCCGTCATCGCCGAGCAGGACGGCACGATCGACAAGTTCATGGTCGACGAGAAAACGGCGATCAGCGAGGGCCAGGTCCTGGCCGTGCTGACGCGATGAGCGACGACTGGAGCGCCGAGGTCGAAGAGCTGCGGCTGCGCCGCCGCGATGCGATGGCTCTGGGCGGCGCCGAGGCGGTGGCCAAGCATCACGAGCGCGGCCGGCTCACCATCCGCGAGCGCGTGACCAGGCTGGTCGACACGGACTCCTTCAAGGAGGTCGGCACCCTCACCGGCCAGGGCAGGTACGACGGTGCGACGCTGAAGGGCGTGACGCCGGCGCCCTACGTCATGGGCCTCGCCAGCATCGACGGCCGCCCGGTGGCAGTCGGCGGCGAGGACTTCACCATCCGCGGCGGCTCGAGCTGGTCGGGCGACCGCAAGAAAGGCGGCCAGGGCGGCTTCATCGAGGACCTCGCCGCAAGCTACCGCATCCCGCTGGTCAACCTGATCGACGGCTCGGGCGGCAGCGTCACCTCGATCAACAAGCGCGGCCATTCGATCTTCCCCGGCGTGCACGGCTTCGAGCGCTCGGTCGAGCTGCTCGGCAAGGTGCCGGTCGTCTCGGCGGTGCTCGGCACGGCGGCGGGCGGCCCGGCCGGCCGCGCCATCCTCTCGCACTGGTCGGTGATGGTCGACGGCACCAGCCACGTCTTCGCCGCTGGCCCGCCGGTGGTCGAGCGCTCGCTCGGCCAGAAGATCGGCAAGGAAGACCTCGGCGGCACGCAGATCGCGGTCGACCTTGCCGGCACGATCGACAACCGCGTCGACAGCGAGGAAGCGTGCTTCGCCGAGCTGCGGCGCTTCCTGTCCTACATGCCGTCCAACGTGTGGGAGGCGCCGCCCGAGGTCGCCTGCACCGATCCGGTCGATCGCTGCGACGAGGAGCTGTTGTCGACCGTACCGAAGGACCGGCGCAAGCCCTACAACATGCGCAAGCTGATCGGCCACATCGTCGACAACGGCTCGGTGTTCGAGATCCAGCCGACCTACGGCAAGGCGCTGATCACCTGCCTCGCCCGCATGAACGGCAAGGTCGTTGGGATCGTCGCCAACAACCCGATGGTCTATGGCGGCGCGATGGACGTGAAGGCGGCGCGCAAGCAGATCCACTTCGTCGAGATGTGCGACTGCTTCCACATTCCGCTGATCTTCCTGGTCGACGTGCCGGGCTTCATGGTCGGCCGCGACGCCGAGGCCGCGGCGACGCTGCGCGACGGCATGCGCGCGGTCTATGTGGGGCTACAGGCCACGGTCCCCACCTACACAGTCGTGATCCGCAAGTGCTACGGCATGGCCGGCATGGGCACGACCGAGAAGAACGGCCTGGAGTTCAAGATCGCCTGGCCGTCGGCCGAATGGGGCTCGCTGCCGATCGAAGGCGGCGTCGCCGCCGCGTTCCGCCGCGAGCTCGCCAATGCGCCCGACGCCAAGGCGCGCGAGCGCGAGATCGAGGCCGAGCTGCGCGCCATGGCCTCGCCCTTCCGCACCGCCGAGGCGTTCGGCGTCGAGGAGATCGTCGATCCGCGCGAGACGCGCCCCTACCTGTGCCGCTTCATCGATGCGGCGCAGGCACGCATCCGCACGAGCCTGGGGCCCAAAGCAAAATACGGCGTGCGTCCATGATGGGAGGAAACGAACAATGAAGGGTATTTCTCGGCGGGCCGCGCTGCTCGCTTCCGGCGGCCTGCTGCTGGCGGGCCCCGCCGCCGCGCAGGACAAGGTCAAGGTGAAGTTCGGCGTGCTGACGACGGCCTCGCAGGCCGCCTTCTATGTCGGCGCCAGGAAAGGCATCTTCGCCAAGTACGGCTTCGATGTGGAAGTGCTGCCGCTCGCCACCGGCGTGCAGGCCAACCAGGCGCTGGCCGCGGGCCAGGCCGACTGGTCGGGTGGCGGCGTCGAATCGACCGTCGTCGCCTGGGCGACTGGCCTGCCCTTCAAGGCCTATTCGATGTACGCCAAGGGCGGCGATTCCTACGGCATCCTGGTGCGCAAGGAATCCGGCATCGCCTCGCCGAAGGACCTCAAGGGCAAGAAGATCGCCGTGCCGCAGGGCACCGCGCCGGCGCAAGGCCTCAACCAGGTGCTGAAGGAAGCGGGCCTGCCGCGCGACTCCGTCCAGCGGGTCAATGCCAACTACGGCAACATGGGCCAGATGCTGGTCTCCGGCGCGGTCGATGCGATGGCCGGCCTCGAGCCGTTCCTGACGCTCACCGAGGAGAAGATGGAGGGCAAGGCCTCGATCCTGCTGCGTCTCGGCAAGCACGTGCAGGGCGGCGGGCTGTTCCTGATCTCCGACAAGTGGGCCGCCGCCAACCCGACGAAGGTCGCGGACGCCGTGGCCGCCCTTTGGGAATCGCAGCAATGGGTGCGCCAGAACCAGAAGGAGGCCGCCGCGCTCGAGGCCGAGTTCCTCAAGGTCGAGCCGCGCATCGTCGAGGTCTCGTTCAAGGTGCTGACCTACGATCCGGTGATCGACGACTTCACCGCCAAGTCGCTGCAGACCACGGCCGACTATCTCGCCGAGGAGAAGCTGATCCCGGCGCCGATCAAGCTCGAGCCGCATCTCGCCGCGCTGAACAAGGTGACGGCCGAGCTCAAGGCCAAGAAGCCCGAGCTGCTGAAGTGACCGACCTGCTGGTCGCGCGCAACGTGTCGAAGACCTACTTCGACACGGTTGCGAACGACAATGTCGTGGCGCTCGAGGACGTCTCGCTGGCGATCCGGCCGCACGAGTTCGTCTCGGTGATCGGCCCATCGGGCTGCGGCAAGTCGACCTTCCTGCGCATGGTCGCCGGCCTCGACAAGCCGACCGCCGGCGAGATCACCGTCTCGGGCCGGAAGATCACCGGCCCCGGCGCCGACCGCGGCATGGTGTTCCAGGAGTACGCGCTGCTGCCGTGGAAGACCACGGCCGCCAACATCGAGTTCGGGCCGCGGCTCAAGAAGCTGCCCAAGGCCGAGCGCGAGGCGATCACCCGCCGCTTCGTCGAGCTGGTCGGCCTCAAGGGCTTCGAGAACAAGTATCCGCACCAGCTCTCGGGCGGCATGCGCCAGCGCGCCGCCGTGGCCCGCGTGCTCGCCAACAACCCGACCGTGCTGCTGATGGACGAGCCGTTCGCCGCCGTCGACGCGATGACGCGCCAGCACCTGCAGGAGGAGTTGACCGCGATCACGGCGCGCGAGCGCACCACGGTGCTGTTCATCACCCATGCCATCGAGGAGGCGGTGTTCCTGTCCGACCGCGTGATCGCCCTGTCCGGCCGGCCGGGCCGCATCGTCGCCGACCTCGCGATCGAGCTGCCGCGGCCGCGCCGCTGGGACGCGCTGGTCAACGACGCCCGCTTCGCCGCCTATCGCGACGAGCTCACGCGCTGCATCCACGGCACCAAGGCATGAAGGCCGCGCGCACCCTCTTCGCGGAGCTGTTCCCGTTCGCCGTCGCGGTCGCGATCTGGCAGGCGCTGGCGATGGCGGGCATCTGGCCCAAGGTGCTGTTCCCCTCGCCGCTCGAGGTCGCGCAGACCTTCGCCGCCGACCTCGCTTCCGGCGTGCTGCTGGTCAACCTCGCGGTCAGCCTGAAGAGCCTGCTGCTCGGCTTCGTCGTCGGCTGCGCGATCGCCGTGCCGCTCGGCTACCTGATGGGGCTGAGCCGGGCGAGCCGCAACTTCTTCGATCCGCTGGTCAACCTCCTGCAGGCGATCCCCGGCCTCGCCTGGATCCCGTTCGCCATCCTGTGGTTCGGGCTCGGCCAGGGCGCGGTCACCTTCATCATCGTGATGTCGGTCTTCTTCCCGGTGCTGCACAACCTCTTGACCGGCATCCGCATGGTGCAGCCGGTGCTGATCGAGGCGGTGCGGACCCTGGGCGCCAACCGCGGCGACGTGATCCGCCATGTCATCTTCCCGGCGACCTTGCCCAACCTGATGACCGGCATCCGCCTCGGCATCGCCTTCGGCTTCCGTTCGCTGGTCGGCGGCGAGATGATCGCCAGCACCGACGGCCTGGGCTACGCCATCTTCAACGCCCAGCAGTACTTTCAGTCGGCCCGCATCGTCGTCGGCATGCTCGCGATCGGCATTGTCTGGCTGGCCATGGACCGGTTGATCCTGCGGCCGATCGAACAACGCACCACGATGCGGTGGGGCCTCGTCCGCGAGGGCTTGGAGCAGGCCTAGCGCCTGTGCGAAGCTTGGCCCTGAAATAAGCGGGGTCATGTTGAAGGACGGTCAAGGGCTGGACGTCGCCAACGCCGATGCAAAGGCCATCGAGGCGCTCGACTTCCTGCGCGAGGAATGGCTGGTCTTCGGCAAGCGCTTCGACGGGTTCATGGCGGCAGCGGACGCCGAAGAGACGTGCGCGCTGCTGCCGGTGCTGGCCGCCAACCTCGTCTTGTCCATGAACTCGGTCGACGGCCGCGCGCTCGGCGCCAAATACCTGGCGCGCGCCCGGATCCTGAGCAAGGGCATCGGCCCGCGCGAACGGGCCTGGCTCGACGCCACCCAGGCCTGGCTCGACGGCGACGCCGACAAGAGCCTCGCGATCCACGAGAAGATGGTCGCCGAATGGCCGCGCGACCTGCTGGCCGGCAAGCTCGGGCAACTGCACGCCTTCAACCTGGGCGACGCCGAGGCGCTGCTGCGGATCGGCGAGCATCTGATCGCCGCCAACAGGGACAACCACTTCGTCTGGGGCATGCATGCCTTCGGCCTCGAGGAGTGCAATCGCCTCGACGAGGCCGAGGCGCATGCCCGGCGCGCGATCGAGATGGGGCGCAACGACCCGTGGGCGCACCACGCGATGGCGCACTGCTTCGAGGCGCGCGGCCGGCTGACCGAGGGCGTGGCGTTCCTGGAGTCGGTCAGCGACTGCTGGGCCGACTGCAACTCCTTCATGTACACCCACAACTGGTGGCATCAGGCGCTGTTCCTGATCGATCTCGACCGCACGGACGAGGCGCTGGCGCTGTTCGACAGCCGCGTATGGGGCGTGTGGAAGGAGTTCTCCGAGGACCAGATCAACGCCATCTCGCTGCTGACGCGGCTCGAGCTGCGCGGCGTCGATGTCGGCGCGCGCTGGGCGGATGTGGCGTCCTATCTCGAAGGTCGGCTGCACGACCACTTCGTGCCGTTCCTCGACCTGCAGTACCTCTACGCGCTGGCCCGCGCCGGCAAGCCGAGCGTCACCGAGATGCTGGCGAGCCTCGAGGACCGCGGCGAGCAGGCCAAGCCGTTCGAGCGCGAGGCCTGGGCCGACTGCGCCGTGCCGGCGGCGCACGGCCTCGCCGCGCACGCCCGCGGCGACCACGCCGAGGCCGCGCGCCTGCTCGGACAGGCGATGCCGCACCTGCGGCCGATCGGCGGCAGCATCGCGCAGCGTGCCTTGTTCGGCGCGATCCATCTCGACGCCCTGATCAAGTCGGGCTGGAACGACGCCGCGCTCAAGATCCTGCAGGCCGACGAACGCGAGCGGCCGACGGTGCCGGCGACCAAGCGCGCGCTGGCCGATCTCTACCGCAAGCTCGGCCGCGCCGAGCAGGCGATGACCGCCGACTACCAGGCCGAGCGGTTGGCGCGGCAGTATGCCAACGCGTAGGGGCTCATGGCCGGGAGCGCGCCACTCCAGTGGCGCATCATGTCGGTACCGGCCACGCCGAGAAGAGCGCCACTGGAGTGGCGCGCTCCCAGCGAAGAGGGACTCGACATGAAGCACGATCTGACCCAGCTCACCGCCGCGCAGCTCGGCAAGCTCTACGCCAAGGGCAAGGCCTCGCCGGTCGAGACCATGAAGGCCGTGCTGGCGCGCGCCGACACGGTCAATCCGGTGCTCAACGCCTTGTGCATCGTCGATGCCGGGCCGGCGCTCGCCGCGGCGCGCGCCTCGGAGCGGCGCTGGAAGAAGGGCAAGCCTTTGTCGCCGATCGACGGCGTCCCCGTCTCGATCAAGGAACTGGTGCGGGTCAAGGGCTGGCCGGCCTCGATGGGCAGCAAGCTCACCGACAAGACGCCGGTCGATGCCGACGCGCCGGCGGTGGCGCGGCTGCGCGAGGCCGGCGCGATCGTGTTCGCGCAATCCACGAGCTCGGAGTTCGGCCACAAGGGCGTGACCGACACGCCGCTGCACGGCGTGACGCGCAATCCGTGGAACACCGACATGACTCCGGGCGGCTCGTCGGGCGGCGCGGGCGCCGCGGCTGCGGCCGGGCTCGGGCCGCTCGCCATCGGCACCGACGGCGGCGGCTCGGTGCGCATCCCGTCGAGCTTCAACGGCCTGGTCACCCTCAAGGCCACTTACGGCCGCGTGCCCAACTGGCCGCCGACCTTGAACGGCGACTTCTCCAACACCGGCCCGATGTGCCGCACGGCGCTCGATTGCGCGCTGATGCTGAACGCCATCACCCGGCCCGACCCGCGCGATCCGACGCAACTGCCGCCCGACGACGCCGACTACATCAAGGCGCTGAAGCACAGGCACAAGCACAAGCACAAAAGGAAGCCGAAGGTCGCCTTCCTGCTGCGCATGAGCGAGCACCCGCTCGATCTCGAGGTCGCGGCGATGGTCACCAAGGCCGCCAAGCGGGTCGAGAAGCTCGGCTGCGCGGTCGAGGAGATCGATGCGCCGCCGTTCCCGCATGCCGAGGCCGGCAGGAGCTTCGTCACGCAATGGCTGACCAACAGCCAGCGGCTGCTCGATATGTTTCCGGAGCAGCGCCATGGCGAATTCGATTCGGCGCTGCTGGCCGGCGCCAAGCTGGCGCGCGAGCGCTACACGTTGCAGGACGTGGTCAATGCGCACGCCATCCGCCGCGAGATGTCGGTGGCGTGGAACCTGTTCTTCGAGAAATACGACTTCCTGCTGACGCCGACCGTCGCGGTGCAGCCCTTCGCGGTGCTGAAGAACGCCCCGGACGGGCCCGACGGCAAGCCGAACATGATGTGGTCGCCCTACACCGCGACCTTCAACCTGACGCGCCAGCCCGCCGCCTCGGTGCCGTGCGGTCTCAGCAGCGCCGGCCTGCCGGTCGGGCTGCAGATCGTGGCCGGCCACTTCGAGGACGCCGCGGTGCTGGCGCTGGCCGGCGCCTATGCCGACGAACACCCGATCGAGTTCCCCGTGCTGCCGGAGACCAAGTAGATGACCGCCGATCTCGCGTTGATGCCGGCCTGGCAGCTGGCCAAGCTCTACAAGGCGCGCAAGGCCTCGCCGGTCGAGGCGGTGAAGGCGGCGATCGCCCGCATCGAGGCGTTCAATCCCAAGCTCAACGCCTTCCAGCATCTCGATCCCGATGGTGCGCTGCGGGCGGCGCGCGCCTCGGAGAAGCGCTGGAAGAAGGGCGGCAAGCGGCTCAGCGACATCGACGGCGTGCCGCTCACCATCAAGGACATGGTGCTGACCAAGGGCCTGCCGACCCGCATGGGCAGCCTCGCGACCGACGAGAACGGCCCGTGGACCGTCGAGGCGCCGGTGGCGCAGCGGCTGCGCGAGGCGGGCACGGTGCTGCTCGGCAAGACGACCTCGCCGGAATATGGCTGGAAGGGCGTGACGGACTCGCGGCTGTTCGGCGCGACCCACAATCCGTGGAAGATCGGCCACACACCGGGCGGCTCGTCGGGCGGCGGCGTCGCGGCCGAGGCGGTCGGCATGGGCAGCCTCGCGGTCGGCACCGACGGCGCGGGCTCGGTGCGCATCCCCTGCTCGTTCACCGGCCTGTTCGGTCTCAAGCCGACGCAGGCGCGCGTGCCGCTGTTCCCGCCTTCGGCGCAGGGCACGCTGTCGCATATCGGGCCGATGACGCGCACGGTGCGCGATGCGGCGATGATGATGAACGTGATGGCGCGGCCCGACAGCCGCGATCCCTACGGCCGGCCCGACGATGCCGAGGACTATCTCAAGGGCTTCGACAAGGGCGTGAAGGGCCTGCGCATCGCCTACTCGCCCAACCTGGGCTTCATCGAGCGCGAGAGGATCGACCGCGACGTCGCGGTCGCGGTCGAGGCCGCGACCAAGGTGTTCAAGACCCTGGGTGCCAAGGTGGTCGAGGACTCGCCCGACCTGCAGGGGCTCGATCCGCGCGCCATCCTGAACGCGCACTGGCAGTCGAACGTGGCGGTGCTGTTCAAGGGCTACGCGCCTGACAAGCAGGCGCTGATGGATCCGGGCCTGGTCAAGGCCGCCGAGGTCGGCGCCAATCTCGGCCAGGAGACGGTGGTGACCGCGATCCACCAGCGCCAGCAGCTCGGCGTGATCATGAATGCCTTCATGGCGAAGTACGACCTGCTGCTGACGCCGACCATGCCGATGACCGCGTTCGAGGTGAACCAGAACGCGGCGTGGGGCGGCGACGGCGTCGACATCGGCTGGACGCCGTTCACCCTGACCTTCAATTTGACGCGCCAGCCGGCAGCGACGATCCCCTGCGGGCTCGACCGCGACGGGCTGCCGATCGGGCTGCAGATCGTCGGCGGACATGCGCGGGATGCGCTCGTGCTGCGGGCGGCGGCGGCTTATGAGCGCGTGCGGCCGATCCATGCGCCTCCGATGGCGCATCAGATTTAGGCGGCGCCCCGGCGCACGTTCTTGAGCGCAAGTCCGTACGCAAGGCTTCTCACAGCGCGCGAGGTCTCGCGCGCCGGAGGCTTCGCATGAAGCATCTGCTGGTCATGTATGGCCTGGATCTCCTGATCGTTCTCCTGGCGATCGGCGCGGCGGTGACCGCCAATCCCGAGCGCCATCCCATCCCCTTCGCGCGGTGGCAGCTCCTGCTGCCCGGCGTGCTCGCCTTCGCCGGCACCGTGATCCTGCTGTCGTATCCGGAGATCCGCGACCTCGCCAATCCCGAGGTCTGGCTGGTCGCCGCCGCCGGCATCGTGGCGGGCGGTGCGCGCGGCTGGGCGCTGACGGTGGCCTCGGACCGCGCCCACGGGCTGGTGCGGGTGGTGCGCGGCAGCGACGCCGTCTGGGTCGGCTGGGCGATGGTGCTGTTCGCCGCGATCCAGGGCGCGATCGAGACCGGCCTGCGCGCCGAGAACCCCTACGAGTCGACGGCGGAGTTCTTCATGCTGCTGGCGAGCGGCTACCTGCTCGGCCGCTCGGCCGTCGCCTGGCTGCGCGCCCGCACGGCCGGGCACATCGACCTGCTCGACGCGTAAGAGAAGCATGGTCCCCGCTCGCCAGACCTGGACGGTGCGCGCCGACAGCGACCGGCGGATCGCCGTCGCAGGCTTCGGGCTGGCGGTCGCGGTCGGGCTGGTCTTCGCTTTCGTCGGCCTCGACACCCACAGCCTGTGGTTCGACGAGCTGTTCACCGCCAAGCTGCTCGAGCCGTGGCCGGGCACGACGCTGTTCGAGCGCATCGCCACCGACGTCCATCCGCCGCTCTACCTGCTGACGCTCGGCGCCTTCACGCAGGTCGCGGGCGCCAGCGACGCGATGCTGCGCCTGCCGAGCGCGCTCGCCGCCTCGGCCGCGATCGTCGTGTTCGTCGCCGGCATGCGCGCGGTCTTCAGCCTGCCGGCGCGGCTGTTCGGCGCGGCGCTCGCCACCGGCTCGCTGTTCTGGTTCAGCCAGGCGCAGAACGCGCGCTCCTACGCGCTCTGCCTGCTGATCGTGACCGGCATCCTGGCGCTGGCGCTGGCGCGGTTGCGAGGACAGCGCGGCTGGCGGACGCCCGCGCTGCTGGCGCTGATGCTGGCCGGCGCCTTCACGCACTTCTACGTGCTCCATGTCGGCCTGGCCGTGCTGATCCTGCTCGGCCTGCTCGAGCACCGCGACCGCTGGCGGCTTGCCGCCGCCGGGGCGGCGCTCGCCGTCGCGGCCGGGCTGTACGTCAAGCTGGTGATCGAGCCGCATACCCGGGTCTCGCTCGGCGACAACTGGTACCGCAACGACGTCGCCTGGTACGTCGCGGTGCTGAAGTCCTGCCTGGACTACACGCTGGGCACCCCGGGGCTGGTGGCGCTGCTGCTGTGCGCGGCCGCGATCCTGCACGGCCGGCGCGGATCGACGGGCCGCCTGCAGCCCAGCCGCACCCTGCTGTTCCTGGCCGGCGTGCCGGTCGTGGTGCTGCTCGGCGCGATCGCGAGCTCGACCCTGCTGGCGCCGAACTTCTGGGACCGCAACTTCATGGTCGTCTCGCCGTTCGTGTGGGCGCTGGCCGCGCTCGCCTACGACGCCGCGGTCGAGAAGGCCGCGCCGGCGCTCAGGCTGGCGCTCACCGTGACGCTCGCGGCGCTGGCGCTGAGCATGGCCGGGGTCGCGGTGGCGCGGCTGCCCGGCACCGGATCGCGGGTGGTGCACGAGCCGTTCCGTCAATCGGCCGCCTGGATCGGCGGCCAGCCGGCCTGCCGCGGCCAGGTCCTGCCGGTGATCACCACCGACAGCCCGGCCTGGTACAAGCCGGGCTATGCCGAGCTGATCTACGGCGGCGCCTACGGCCATTACCTGCAGGGCTTCGCGCCGACCGCGCTGGTGTTCAGCCGCGACCTCGCGCAGGGCGTGCTGCCGGCCGGCTTGAAGGCCGAGCTGCAGCGGCGGCTCGCCAGCGAGGGCTGCCCGGTCCTCGCCTGGATGGCGCACAACGTGACGCCCGAGGCGAGCGCCTGGGTCAGGGACAAGCTGCTCGCCATCGCCGGCAGCCCGGCCGGGGTCACGACCCACGTGTTCGAGGACGGCGGCCCGGGCTTCGTGCTCGCTGTAAAACGGTAGGCCCGATCGGGGTAGGATCGCCCCGATGCCGCAACCCTCCCACCATGACCTGATCGCTGCGCTGGCCCGCGAGCCGCTGCGCCACATCGTGCTGCTGAAGCAGCTGCTGGCCTGGCCCGAGCATGTCGCCGCCCATCGCGTGACCGGCGCCGAGGGCAGCGCCACGCTGGTCATGCTCGACGCCGCGGCCAGCCCGTGGGACCGGCAGACCTATCCGAAGGCCAGGATCGCGGCCTTCATCGCGAGCGACCATCCGGCGCTCACCGCCCGGCTGCTCGCGCATGTGCCGGCCAGCGCGCGCGTGGTCTTCAAGCTCGCGAGCGAGGCCGACCGCGCCGCAGTCGCCCGCCAGTTCGCGCTCGAGCGGCGCACCGCGTTCGTCTCGTTCACGGCGTCGGAGCGTGTCGAGCCGGACCTCATCGAGCCAGACCGCGGCGTCCACTTCACGCGCGCGCCGGGCGACCGGGCGTTCGCGCTGTTCGCGACGCAGGGCCACGACCGCGAATGGCTCGAGCCGATGCTGGGCGACGGCCGCGCCTTCGCCTGCGTGCTGGAGCACAACGACCGGCCGCTCGCGGTCTGCTTCGCCTTCGAGAATTACGGGCCGGTGTGGGAGGTGGGCGGCGTCGTCACCGATCCCGGGCACCTGCGGCAGGGCCTGGCGGCGCGCGTCGTGCGCACCGCGCTGGCCGAGCTCGGCGAACGCGGGCTGATGCCGCGCTACCAGGTCGAGGAGGACAACACCGCCTCGATCGCGCTGGCGCGCTCGGTCGGGCTCCGGCCGTTCGTCACCCTCACGCACTGGGCTCACGGCTGCTGATCCAGGCCGCACCGGGCGAACCGCCGTGGCGGCCGGCGACCGCCGGAGATACTCTGGCCGCATCGCCGGCGGATCGGCGACGGGCGGGGGCGACAATGGACGCGGACAGGAAAGAGCGGGCGCTCGGCTACATGTACGGCACGGCCTTCGTCCTCGGCGGCATCGTGCTGGCGCTGGTCGCCCATGTCTTCCACACCGAGCGCGGCAGCATCGCCCATGCCGTCGTGTTCCTGTCCGAGACCCTGGGCATCGCCTTCATCGCGCTCGGCATCATCAACGTGCTGATCGAGACCAAGGACTGGCGCAACTACTTCGAGCGCCGCCTGCAGGACATCGTGATCGAGCAGACGTTCCTCACCAACCTCGACAAGGAGCGGCTGAGCGCGCTGCAGGTCGGCGTGATGAAGGCCTTTTTCAAGGACCCCAACATCGACCGCGAGGGCTCGTTCCTCAACTACTTCCACGTCCACCTGCACAAGTTCATCGCCGAGCCGTTCCGCGAGGACGTGACCACCGAGGTCTTCCTCGAGGAAGGCGCCGGCGACCTCTGGAACGTCAATGTCAGGACCAGCTATCGCTGCCGCATCGCGGGCGATGCGATCCAGCCGCAGGTCCGCTGGTGGCTGGAGGAACGCGACGTCGAGGAGGTGATCTCGGTCAGCCTCTGCGTCAAGTATCCCGAGAACCATGCCAAGGCCTCGCAGGTCGTCGAGCTCGCCGACACGGCGAAGACGCCGGCCGACCGCGACGCCCTGAAGCAGGGCATCTCGCTCGAGGCCTACAAGGCGGTCGACGGGCTGATCGTGGCGCTCGACGCCCGCTACGCCATGAAGCGCGAGCGCCTGCAATACTGGACGATGGCGCATCCGACCAAGAACTTCGACATCACCGTCGCCTACCCCAAGGACTACGACCTGCAGCACAAGACGATGGTGGTCAACGACGAGCAGCTCCACCTCACGACCAGGCCCGGCTATCTCCGGGCGAAGTGCGAATCCTGGATGCTGCCCGGCGCCGGCGTGGCGTGGATCCTGCGCCGGCGCGCCGACGCCGCGCGAAGCTAGCGCGTCTTCGCCTTGTCCGACTCGGGCGCGGGCGTTTCCTTGGTCGGCGTGGCCGGCACGACCTCCCTCGGGATCCCGATGGGGGTCACGGACGGCGCCCCCGGGGACGGAGTCCCCGAGGCCGGAGGCGCCGCGCCCCCGCCCGACCCGATACCCTGAACTGGCGGCGGCGACATGGGGGGACTGCCGCTGATCTGTGCGCCGGCCTCGAAGGCCATCAGCGCGACGAGCACCGCCATCCCGCTCCGCCGCAGCAGCCTGTAGAACATGCCCACTCCTCCCGTGCGCCGGGCATCCTACAGGGGACCCGGCAGCGTCGGCAAACGACGGCCGTCCCTCGCCGCGCTGCCGCGCCGGTCGCATCCTCTCTGCATCGCGCGCGTGCGTAGAGCCCTCGCGGAGGCAAGCGGGCGGCGTAGCACGCGCAACACTGATTTCATGTCGGCGACACCGGCCGAGTGGTATGGGACGGACAGCGGATGCTTGATCGATGGGGGAATCGATGTACGGCTATTCCGAACTGGCAGTCACTGTCGGCACGCTGATGGCGATCGGATTGGCGATCGTCCTGCTGCTCATGGCCTTCACCGGGGTCACGTCCTGACCTCCCTGCCGCGACGGACGCTCCTTCGCGGAGATTTACCGGGCGGTCCCAACTAAAAATTCTCGCCCGGGCATTCCGGCCCGCGTCCGGCCCCGATCCGGCGGATTCCCGGACGCGTCCGATGCCCAATCCATAAGGCTTTTGGCCTCGAATCCGGGAATCCGGCCCCACCCCCCGGGCCGGACGCCGGCGGACGCGCCGGACGCGGCAGTGCAAATTGTCAACCTTGACGTATTCTATTGATTAACTATATTCCACATATGATGGACGACTGGGTTCGACTCACCGCGCCCGCGCTGCTGGCGGCCGAGCTGCCGGAGCGTGCGGCGATCCTCGATCCGATCCTCGCGACCAAGAGCATCGCCCTGCTCTACGGGCCGCGCGGCCTCGGCAAGACCTTCGTGGCGCTGGGCATCGCCCGCGCCGCGGCGGCGGGCGAGAGCTTCCTCGGCTGGACGAGCCCGCGGCCGCACCGCGTGCTCTATCTCGACGGCGAGATGGCGGCGGTCGACATCCGCGCCCGCCTCGCCGCGTTCGGCCCGCCGCCGCCGACGCTCGAGTTCATGCTGGCCGACCTCAACCGCGGGCCCTTGCTGGACCTCGCCGATCCGCGCAGCCAGGGCCGGCTGATGGAGGCGTGGGGCGATCCCGAGCTGGTGGTGCTCGACAATCTCGCCAGCCTCGCGGGCTTGAGGACCGGCGATCCGGACCGCTGGTCGGAGCTGCAGCGCTTCCTGATGGCGCTGCGGCGGGTCGGACTCGCCGTGCTGATGGTGCACCACGCCAACAAGAAGGGCCTGCAGCGCGGCAGCAGCCGGCGCGAGGACATGCTCGACCTGGTGATGGGAATGCGCCGGCCGCCGGGCTGGCGGCCCGCCGACGGCACACGCTTCCAGATCCATTTCGAGAAGGCACGCAGCCTGCACGGCGCGTCGATCGAGCCGATCGAGGCCCGGCTGCACGAGCGCGACGGCCTGATCCGCTGGCAGTGGGCGACGGCCGACGACGACCCGCGGCTCACGCGCGTCGTGGCGCTGCTCGATCGGGGCCTGAGCGTGCCGCGCATCGGCGAGGAGCTGGGCGTCTCGCGCACCGTCGCCTACGAGCTGCGCGACCGCGCGCGCCGGCTCGGCCGCCTCGACCCGCAACCGACGCCCTCTCACGAGACAAGGGGAGACTGAACGATGAGCGATCCCAAGGACACCCCCAAGGACACCGGCGCCGCGCCCCAAGAGACGGGGCGTGACACGGCGCCAATCGAAACCGTGCGCGTAAAACCGGCCGGCGAGCCGGTCGACGCGGCCGACATGGCCGAGATCGGCCGCGTGATGGTCGCCAAGGCGAAGAACGGCGACACGAGGGCGGCCGAGGTGGCGCGCAAGACGTGGCGCTGGCCGCAACAGGCGGTGCGGATCGACCTGCCGCCGGTTACCGGGGCGGCGAGCCTTGCCGAGGCGCATGCCGCGGTGATCGCGACGGCTGCCGCGGGCGAGATGACGACGCGCCAGGCGCTCGATTTCTCGACCATGCTGGAATACCGCCGGCGCGCGGTCGAGACGTTCGAGATCGAGCGGAAGGTCGAGGAGCTCTATGCGGAGAGGCGCAAGCCCGGCGGAGGCAAGCCATGAAAAGCGCGGCCTTGCGCATGCTGGAGGCGTTGAAGCAGGACGCGCGGCCGGAGCAGCCGCCGGAACCGGAGCCGGACTTCACCGGCTGGACCCACAAGGAGATCAACGACTGGAAGATCGAGCGCATGACGCGCATGACGCACGCGGAGCACGTCGCGGCGGTCCGCGCGGCCGCCCAGTCGCCGTCGTCGCCGAAGCCGCCGACGACGCGCGAGCAATTCGACGCGGAGGACGCCCGCGACGAAGCGATCCTGGCCGAACGCGCCGCCAAGGCGGCGGCCGAACGCGCCGCGCGCGATCCCGCCGACGCAGCGGCCCGGACGGCGGCGTTCGAGGCGCGCGAGGCGGCGGACAAGGCCGTGCGCGCCGCGGAGGACGCCGAGCGCCTCGCCGAGGAAGCGAAGCTGCGGCCCCCGCCGGTGGAGAATCCCGACGCGCCGGGATCGGGGGCTACGCCAGCGGATACCAAGGCCGCGCCGGAGCGCCAGCAAGAGCGTGCGCCGGAGCCGGAGCCCAAACCCGAGCCGAAGCCGAAGGAGTGGTGGGAGGAGCGGGCCCACTGGAGCAGGCGCTCGTCGTGGGACGACGCGGACGCACGCCGCGGCCGTCCGCTGTACGAGTGCATCCACGAGTACGATCCGCTAGAGGCTGAGGAGGACTATGACCCATTCGAGTAGAATAACGCCGCCTTCTCTTCAGGTGATTGCCTTGACGATCCTGTGATCGGCGGATGCTAGATCGAAGGCAGTTTGCAATTCATCCGGATTCTGGCGCACCTTGGCTCCGCTTCAGCGAGACTTTTATTGAAAGTTCCGCTCCTTCAGTTCTTCGCAAGCTCCGTCAAGGCCCGGAAAGAGCGACCCTGCCGTGATTCCCATAAAACGCAACTCCTCCATGACCTTGGCCCTATCGAGCATGGGCAGATCAATTGCTCTCAGGAACGTGCGCGTGACGGCCTCCTCATGCGTGCGTATATAGCTTTCGATGTCATCAACACTTGATATGAGAGCAACGGCCTGTTGAGGAATGAGACGTTCATTCTCGATCGCCAACACGTCCACGAGCGACACGTGCATGATTGGTGAGGCGACAGCGGCCACTTGCTGCACTAAGCGTCGCCACGAAGGCAGGTCGAACACGTGAATGCGAACTCGGCTCTCCTCGGTGGCTTTTTCTAAGTCCGACCGGCTTACGGTGCGATAGGCGAAGAAGGCCGCCACGTACGGTGACTTGGTCCAGTCCAAAAGGTTCGTGGGATAGCCATGGTGCTGCGCCAGACTGAGAAACGCTGCATTTTGGAGCGGGTCCGTAAGCTGGAAGTAGTGCTTCGTACGAGCGCTCAAATGCTGGTGCAACGCTGGGATATCGTGGCCAAGGAATTTAGCGAGGTTTGCCCTTCCTGTTCGATGGAATGCAGTCCGCAAACGCCACGCCTTGCTCTGGCCGCGCATGATGTATCCCTTGCGGCCGAATTCGATCGCCTGCGCTTTGAACTCTTCCCATGTCGGCTGGTCAGCTTGAAGGAAAGACACGTCCGACGCTTTCGAGCGGGGAAGGACGCAGCTACCGTCCGCTCCCACGTCGGATTTCCAGTTAAGGGTCAGCTCGTCTTTCGTGAAGGTGCCGTTGACATCGACGTATGTGGAGAAGGCAACATCGGCCGGAAATCGGTCCTTGATAGTCGCCCACGCGACCGGATTGCCATTGTCGGGATGCAGCGGCTGAAGCCATGTCGTTCTAAACGAGAACGGTGAATTCTTTCCCGCGGTCGTGAAGTGTGCCTCTGCGCGTGGAAACCTGCCGTTGTGAGGATGCAGGTACGCCATTCCTTCGAAGCACGTTGGTAGTTCGTCGACGTTGACGATCATTCGACCGTCGGCGCCGCCACGGTAGTCCCCTATCCACTGGCCCTTCATCCCGCCACCCCGTCAAGTGGTTGGTATGATACTCCGCCTTGGCTCTGGAGCGGCCTGCCAATTTACGCCTACATGGTTGAACATGTTCCGGGTTCACCCCCGGAGAACGTCGCCGAAAGGGATCGCGCGACAATTGCGCCGTGTCGGTCTACAGTTGGAGCAATACCCGAGGAACAACGGGATCCTGGGAGGCGGCAATGAGTTCAGGCCCCAAAGGTCGCGAACCGTGTCCGGCGCACGCCTGGTCGACGATCGGCCGGCGCGAGCTTCTCGCAGCAGGCGGCCTCGGCCTGATGACGGGCCTCACCCGGCCGGCAGCGGCCGCCTCTCCTCTCGACCAGTTGACGTGGGGCGTCCACGTCTCCCTCGCACCCGCCTGGTTCGATCCCGCGGAAGCGTCCGGCATCATCACCCCGTTCCTGGTGCTCTATGCGCTGCACGACGCGATGGTCAAGCCGATGCCCGGCACGGCGCTGGCGCCGAGCCTCGCCGAGTCGGTCACCGCCTCGGACGACGGACGGACCTATGACTTCGTGATTCGCGAAGGGGCGGCGTTCCATACCGGCGACCCCGTGACATCGGCCGACGTGAAGTTCTCGTTCGATCGCTACCGCGGCGTCGCGCACGATCTGCTGCAAGCCCGTGTCGCCGAGGTCGAGACGCCCGACGCCCGGCATGTCCGCTTCCGGTTGAAGAAGCCGTGGCCGGATTTCCTGACCTTCTATGCCACGGCGACCGGCGCGGGCTGGATCGTGCCGAAGCGATATGCCGAACAGGTCGGCCCGGACGGCTTCAAGAAGGCGCCGGTCGGCGCCGGCCCCTACAGGTTCGTCTCGTTCAAGCCCGGCGTGGAGCTCGTCCTCGAGGCGTCCGAGCGGTACTGGCGCAAGAAGCCGGCGGTCAAGCGCCTCGTCTTCAAGGTGATCCCCGACGAGACCACGCGGCTCGCCGCCCTGAAGGCCGGCGAGATCGACATCGCCTATTCGGTGCGCGGCGAACTGGCCGAGAAACTGCGGAGCACACCCGGTTTGGCGCTCAAGCCGGCCCTGGTGCAGGGGCCGTTCTGCCTCTACTTCCCCGAGCAGTGGGACGACCAGTCGCCGTGGCACGACGTGCGGGTGCGACGAGCCGCCAGCCTGGCGATCGACCGCAAGACCATCAACGAGGCGCTCACGCTCGGCTTCTCGGAAGTGACGGGAAACGCGATCGTCCCCAAAGGCTTCGATTTCTACTGGCAGCCGCCGGCACCGGAATTCGATCCCGACAAGGCGAAGCGGCTCCTGGCCGAGGCGGGGCTGCGCGGCGGCTTCGATGCCGGCAACTACAATTGCGACGCCTCGTATTCCAACATCGGCGAAGCCGTGGTCGACAACCTTCTCGCCGTCGGCATCCGGGCCAAGTTGCGGCCAATCGAGCGCGCCGCGTTCATCAAGGAATTCAGCGAGAAGAAATACAAGAACATCATCCAGGCCGGCCCGGGCGCCTTCGGAAATGCCGCGACGCGCATCGAGGCCCACCTCGTGAAGGGCGGCGTCTTCTCCTACGGCAGCTACCCGGATATCGACGAGCTCTACCAGCAACAGGCGGGCGAACTGGATCGCCCGCGGCGCGAGGCCATTCTCTTCAAGATCCAGCAGTTGATGGTCGAGCGGACGATCTACGCGCCGATCTGGCAGCTTGCCTTCATCAACGGCATCGGGCCGCGCGTCGGCGAGTCCGGCTTCGGCCGAATCCCGCTGTTCCCCTACACGGCGCCCTACGAGGACATCACGATCAAGGGCACGTAGCCGAGCCTATCGCCGAGGTTGTATCCGCAGCGGCTTTGAAGATCATGACCCGCTGTCCCTGACCGGGCTCTGCCCAGGCACCGACGCGACGGCCGATGACGACCGCTCGCCCGCGCCGGCGCGGCGCACGAAGTACTCGACCAGGATCGGGCCCAGCACCGACGTGACGATCACCAGGACGAGCACCGTGTTGAGCATCGCGTCGTCGACCAGCCGCTGGCCGGCGCCGTTGACCGCCTGGTAGCCGACCAGAGCCGATGCGAGGGTGGCCGCGACCTGCGGCAGGGTCAGGGAGCCCATCAGGCCGCGGTCGACGGCGGAGAAGCCCCAGGCGCGGCCGGCGATCTCGGCAGCGATCCACTTCGCCGCGATCAGGCCGAGCACGATCGCCAGCACGAGGGCGGTGTTGGACCACAGGGTGACGGCGAAGACGCGGAGGTCGACCAGGAAGCCGGTGACGATGAAGAAGGCCGGAATGAACACGGTGTTGCCGAGGAACTCGATCTTCTCCTTGGCCGCGGTACCGCGCACCGCTTCGTTGACCGCGAGGCCGGCGAGGAACGCGCCGAGGATGCCCTCGAGCTGCAGCGCCTCGGCAAACGTCGCGCCCGCCGCCACGATCGCCATCATCAGGGTGAAGGAGAGCTCGTCGCTCTTGCCGAGCCGTTCGAACAGCCAGCGACCGACCGGCCCGACGATGCCCACCATGACGGCGACGAACAGCGCGAGCTCGCCGATCTGGAGGGCCAGCGAGCGCGGGCTGAAGCCGCTCACATGGGTCGTCACGCACACCGCGAGCACCAGCAACGACAGGATGTCCGTCAGGATGGTCGCGCCGACCGTGATGGCGATCGCCGGGCGCCGGGCCAGGCCGGCGGCGATCACGATCGGATAGGCAATGAGGGTGTGCGAGGCGAGCAGCGATCCGACCAGGATGGCCGAGATCGGGCCGTAGCCGAAGCTGAGGCCGGCGGCGAGGCCGGCCGCGAACGGCAGGCCGAAGGTGGCCAGCCCGAAGATCAGGGACTTGCGCCGGTTCTCGCGGAACAGGCGCATGTCGACCTCCAGGCCGGCGAAGAACATCAGCAGGAGCTTGCCGAGCTCGGCGAAGAACTCCGCCGTCTGGGCATGCTTGGGCAACAGGCTGATGCCGTGCGGGCCGACCAGCACGCCGGCGAGGATGTAGCCGACGACCGAAGGAAGGCGCAGCCGCCGCGTGATGTAGGGGATGCAGAGGACGAGGAAGAGGACGACGGCGAACCGCGCCATCGGCGGAAGATCGATCGAGGCCACATCCGGTTCCATGCGGCGGATGGTGACCGAAATCCGCACGCCACGCAAAGCAACCGCAACCAGGCTTCGTATCCGCGTTTCACGAGAAGAAGGGCAGCCGCTCGGCCGCCCGTCCGATTCCCCCTCACCCAACCTCTCCCCCTGCGGGGGAGAGGAGGAAGAGCGTCAGGTCTTCTTCACCTGCAGCGCCGTGCGCACCGCGGCCTGCGTGATCGGCAGGCTCCGCACCCGCACGCCGCTCGTTGCGGGGCACCGACGAGGACGGCCCCATTCTCGATCATTTCGTGCAGGTGCTGCGTCGCCTCGATGCTGCGCGGCACGGCTTCGTCGCCGATGACCTCGCCGCCATGGAAGCGGCGTGGATCGGCAACGCCGGCGCGGGCTGGTCCGGCGGCTTCGTGGCCCGGCTGAGGGATGGACGACGCATCCATGTCGACGGCCGCGCCGGCGCCTCGCACTGGTCGGAAGACTGCGACATAGAGGCGAGCGTGCTCGACACCGGCCAAACCTTGCCCGAGCTCGCGGCCCGCCACGGCTGGCAAGGTCATGCCTGGGACGAGCACGCGGCGCGTGCCCTCGACGCGCTGCTCGCCCGGCTGGCCGCGGAGGCGTGAGCGGAACTTTTGAGGGCCGATATCGGCGCGTCATTTCTCGGGATGTCCAACGCAACGCTGGCGCGCGCGAAATAAATATACGTCGCCCGGCCCCTGATAACCGGCGGCCCCACCCACCATCTCATTGAATGCACCGCTCGGTGATCGGTCCGGCGCGTGCTCATCTATCCATTTCCGGCGGGGACTCACCAATAACCATAAATGAGGGGTTCCCATGACGGATCTGCCTTCGACGGCCATAACGGCCGCCGCCGCGACGAACCGGATCCAGGAAGCTCCCGCGGATCAGAAGCGCCTGCTGCTCGACGCCGCGCGGCGCGACGCCGCTTCAGTCGTCCAGGGCAGCCCTCTGTCTGTTTTTCCCCGCGCGCCCGCGACGCCGCTCCGCCGGGTTGCCCTCATCGGGAATTCACTGCCCCGCCGCTGCGGCATAGCAACCTTCACGACCGACCTGCACCGCGCGCTCTCGAAAGCAGCCCCCAACCTGCAGACCTCGGTCGTGGCGATGACCGACCGCGATCGGACCTATGAGTATCCGGCATCGGTCATTCGCGAGGTCAGGGACGATGACCCTCGGGAGTATGGGCGCGCCGCGGCTGCCTTGAACGCCGGTCGATTCGATGTCGTCTGCCTGCAGCACGAATTCGGGATCTTCGGCGGCGATGCCGGCGCCCACATCCTCGGATTGCTGACGCGGCTTGCCATGCCGGTCGTGACGACACTGCACACGGTGCTGGCAAACCCCAGCGCGGCCCAGCGCAAGGTGATGGAGCGAATCGTCGAAGCGTCGGCCAAGGTCGTTGTGATGGCCGACATGGCGCGCGAGCTGCTGAACAGCGTCTATCGGGTGCCGCACGAGAAGATCGAGGTCATCCCTCATGGCATCCCGGATTTTCCCTTTGTCGCCCCGGACACGGCAAAGGCTGTCTTGGGCTTCAGCGGCCGCTCCGTCATTCTGACATTCGGGCTGCTGTCGCCGAGCAAGGGCATCGAGGTCATGATCGACGCCATGCCCCGGATCCTGAAGCGGCGACCGGACGCGGTGTATGTCGTGCTCGGAGCGACGCATCCCAATCTGCTTCGCGATCAGGGCGAGGCCTATCGCGAGAGCCTGATGGCGCGCGTGCGCAAGCTCGGCATCGAAGATCACGTGGTATTCCTCGACCAGTTCGTCGACCAGGCCACGCTGCTCGAGTTCATCTCGATGAGCGACGTTTACGTCACGCCCTATCTCAACGAAGCGCAGATGACGTCGGGCACGCTGGCTTACAGCTTCGGCCTCGGCAAACCGGTCGTCTCGACGCCCTATTGGCATGCGCGCGAATTGCTGGCCGACGGGCGCGGCGTTCTCGTTCCCTTTGGCGATTCGGCGGGGATCGGCCACGAAATCGCGGAGTTGCTCACGGACACCCCGCGCCGGCAGGCGATGCGCGAGCGCGCCTATGCCGCCAGCCGGTCGATGACATGGGAGCGCACCGCCGAGCGCTACAGGACCGTGTTCGAGCATGCGACGCAGGGCCACCGGCCGAACCCGCTCGCGCGCGCCGCGCCCGACATGCGATTGGGGCATTTCCTGTCGATGTGCGACGATACCGGCCTGTTTCAGCACGCCGTGCATTCGGTGCCCAACCGCGCCCACGGCTACTGCGTGGACGACAATGCCCGCGCCTTGTTGCTGGCTTGCGCGCTCAATGAACCTGGCGAGCGGCCCATTTCGGAGGGGCTGACGGCGCGCTTCGCCGCTTTTGTGCAGCACGCGTGGAACCCCGATACTGGGAGATTTCGCAACTTCATGGGTTTTGACCGGTCCTGGCTCGAAGACAGCGGCTCCACGGACAGTCACGGCCGAACGTTATGGGCGCTCGGCGAGTGCACGCGGAACGACGCCAGCGCGGCGCGGCGTCGATGGGCGCGTGCGTTGTTCGCCCAGGCGCTGCCGGCCGCGGAACGCCTTGGTTCCCCCCGCGCATCGGCCTTCACGCTGCTGGGTCTCGACGCCTACTGCGCCGCGGTTCCCGATGATCGCCGCGCCGGGGACATCCGTATTGTCCTTGCAGAAGGGCTTCTGTCCGGCTTGGCGGCGGTCGAGACGCCGAACTGGCAGTGGTTCGAGGAAGGCCTCGCCTACGATAATGCGCGGTTGCCGCAGGCCTTGATCGTTACAGGCCTAGCGACGCATACACCGGCGTATGTCGATGCCGGGCTGAGATCGCTGCGCTGGCTGATGAGGCAACAAACGACATCGACCAGCGATTTCCGTCCCGTCGGCACGGCAAGTTTCGGCGAACTGCGGAAGCCTCCTCGCGCCTTCGATCAACAGCCTCTGGAAGCTGCCGCGACAATTTCGGCCTGTTTGGCCGCGTGGCGCGCCGACGGCGATGCCGAATGGAAAACGATCGCAACCAGGGTTTTCTCGTGGTTTCTCGGCAGCAACGACCTGTCGGTTGCGCTGGTCGATCCCGAGACCGGCAGTTGCCGCGATGGATTGCACCCCGATCGTGCTAATGAGAATTGCGGAGGCGAATCGGTGGTGTCGTATCTGCTGGCCCTGGCTGAGATCCGCCAGCTTGCGCGGATCAACGTCAATCCGGGAGATCCCGTGGCGCTTCGCGCCATCGGCGCCTGATCCGGCGTTCCGGGCGAACAGAGGACACTTCGTTGCAAGCGACTTTTCTCAATCGGCACGCTCTTTATCTGCGTCCGGACCCTGCCCGCGTGATCGTGCGCCCCTTCAAGCCGGCGACCGAGCCGCGCGATCTCAACCCGACCGACAAGACACGGGCCAATCATATCGTCGAGCGCGTTCTCGCGCTCGACGCGAAGGCGGCAGCCAGCCAGTTGGCGGACGTGTTGGAGAACTTCGAGGGCCGGCACCGCAACCTCCTGCGGACGTTCGAGCAACGCGCTGCGGATATGGAAGACGCGCTTGCGGCGCACTGCACCTTTTCCGAAGTCCAGTGCCAGCTCATCGGCGCCTATTTCCTGAATGAGTATTCGTTCGAGGCGTCGGCCCTGTTCAATCCCAGCATCGTGGCGCACCCCGACCAGTCGGGTACCAAGACCGGCAGCCTGCGATTCATCCTCAGCCTCCGTGCGGTCGGCGAAGGACATGTTTCGTCGCTGACGTTTCGCACCGGGACCATCGCGGCCGACGGAAGCATCGCCGTCGATCCGACAGCCCGGCTCGCTTCCAGTCCGCGGATCGGGCAGCGGGTGCCCGGACCGCTCGGTGACGAAGTCGAGGTCATCTTCGATCCGGCCCAGGACATCAGCGAACGCGTGATCTTTCCGGTCACGGAATCGCAGTCGAACGGCATCGAAGACGCCCGCTTCGTCGAATTCAGCGAGAGCGGGCGGACGACCTTTTACGCGACCTATACCGCCTACAAGGGCACCGCGATCCGGTCGGAATTGATCGAGACCAGCGACTTCCTCTCGTTTCGAATGTCGCCGCTGCACGGCGCCGCTGCCCGCAACAAGGGCATGGCGCTGTTCCCGCGCCGGATCGACGGCAAGTACGCCATGATCACGCGACAGGACAACGAGAACCTCTATCTCGCCTACTCGGACGATCTCTACAGATGGGAAGGCGGCCAGGCGATCCTCAAGCCGCAATTCCCCTGGGAGTTCGTCCAGATCGGCAACTGCGGATCGCCGATCGAACTGGACGAGGGCTGGCTCCTGCTGACGCATGGCGTCGGCCCGGTCCGAAAATATTCGATCGGCGCGGCCCTGCTCGACAAGCACGACCCTTCACGGGTGCTGGCGCGTTCGAGCGAACCGCTGTTGCGGGCCGAATCGTCAGAGCGCGAAGGATACGTCCCGAACGTGGTCTATACGTGCGGCGCGATTCGGCACAACGATCAGATCATCTTGCCGTACGCGGTGTCGGACACATTCTCCAACTTCGCGACCATGAATATCTCTGCGTTGATGCAAGCGATGTCTTGAACCGGGCCGCCGCGCAGCGGGCAGGACCGGCGCCTGGGGCTTGTTGTCGGGAAACTGAAGGGCGGCCTCTCGGCCGCCCTTCCGATTCCCCCTCACACACCCCCCCCCCGGCGGGGAGAGGAGGAAGGGCGTCAGGTCTTCTTCGCCTGCAGCGCCGTGCGCACCGCAGCTTGCGTGATCGGCAGGCTCCTCACCCGCACGCCCACCGCGTTGAAGATCGCGTTGGCGATCGCCGGTGCCACCACCGTGACCGCGGGCTCGCCGCAGCCCGAGGGCGGATCGTTGTTGGCGATGATCGATATGTCGAGCTCCGGCATCTCGCTCATGCGCATCGGCGTGTAGTCGCCGAAGTTGGTGGCCTGCAGCGCGCCGTTCTTCAGCGTCGCCTGCTCGAACAGCGCCAGCGACATGCCCCACAGGGTCGAGCCCTCGATCTGCGCCTTGACGCCGTCGGGGTTGATCACCGTGCCGAGGTCCATGGCGACGTTGAGCTTTTTGACCTCGAACGCGCCGCTCGTCGGGTTGACCTCGACCGTGGCGGCGCAGGCCGTCCAGGTCGCGGTCGCCCGCTCCTGGCTGGAGACGCAGGCGATGCCCATGCCGGTGTTCTTCGGCAGCGTGACCGAGCCCCAGCCGGCGCGGCCGGCCGCGGTACGCAGCGCGTTGGCGAGCTTCTTGGCCCCGCCGGCGTTGTTGCCGGCGCCGTCGAGCATGGCCAGGCGATAGTCGACCGGATCCTTGCCGGCGGCGTGCGCCAGCTCGTCGATCAGGCTCTCGACCGCCCAGAAGGTCCAGCCCGGCGCCACCGAGCGGAGCTGGCCCGAGGGCGTCGCCCTCTGCGCCAGCTCGTTCAAGATGGCCCGCACCTTGTGGTTGGGCACGGTGTACCAGAAGTCGGCGCCGTTGACGGTGAAGCCGTCGAGCGGCCCCTTCTTGTCGACGGCGGGCGTCAGGAACTCCGGGATGCCCCAGCGCGCCGTCGGCCAGGCGCAGACCACGTCGTGCTGCAAGCCGACCAGCTTGCCGTCGGCATCCACGCCGGCCTTCACCTTCTGGTAGGTGAGCGGCCGGGTGAAATCCATCGCCATGTCGTCTTCGCGGGCATAGATCAGCTTGACCGGCTTGCCGACGGCCTTCGAGGCGAGCACCGCGGGGATGACCATGTCAGCATCGAGCCGGCGGCCGAAGCCGCCGCCCATGAAGTACTGGTGCAGCACCAGGTTCTTCGGATCGACGCCCAGCGCCGCCGCGGCGATGCCGCCGGTGCGCGAGGCGAACTGGTTGCCGGTGTGGACGTGCCACACCCCGCCCTGCTCGTAGGCGGTGGCGTTCATCGGCTCGAGCGGCGCGTGGATGTTGATCGAGGTCAGGTACTCGGCCTCGACGGTCTTGGCCGCACCGGCGATCGCCGCGGCCGGATCGCCCTGGGAGACGAAGAGCTGGCCGGCGGCGTCGCTCGCCTGCAGCTTCTTGGCCTCGTCGATGATCGTCTGGTCGCTGACGTTGGCGTTAGGGCCCTTGTCGTAGGTGACGATGAGCGCGTCGGCCGCCTTCTTGGCGCCCTCGTAGGTCGTGGCGACCGCCACGATCCAGCCCGAGGTCGTGCCGGTCTTGTCGTCGAGCGTCACCGCCTTGACGTAGCCCTTGACCTTCCTGGCCTCGGTCTCGTCGACCGCCTTGACCGTCGCGCCATAGCGCACCGGCGGCATCACCGGCCGGCCGTACAGCATGCCCGGCACCATGGTGTCGATGCCGAACTTCGCCGTGCCGTTGGTCTTGGACGGGATGTCGAGCTGCGGCACCGCGACGCCGACCAGCTTGTACTGGTCGGGCGTCTTGAGCTTGATCGCCTTCAGCTCGTCGGGCGTCCAGGTCTTGCTGGCCTTGCCGTCGGCCACGATCTTGGCGTAGCTCACCTTCTTGCCGGTCTTGCTGTGGATGACCTGGCCGTTGGACGCGCGGCATTCGCCGACCGGGACGCCGAGCAGGCCGGCCCCCGCCTCGATCAGGGTGATGCGGCCGGCGGCGCCGGCGCGGCTCATGGTCTCGAAGTTCATGCGGGTCGACCACGATCCGCCGGTGATCAACGCGCCCAGCATCGGGTCGTTGTACTTGGGATCGTTGTTGGGCAGCGCGATCCTGACCTTGCTCCAATCGGCCTCGAGCTCCTCGGCCACGATCTGGCACATGGTGCTGGAGACGTGCTGGCCCATCTCGGCCTTGCCGACCATGACGGTGACGATGCCGTCGGGACCGATCGAATACCACGCGGTCGGCCCGAAGCTCTGGGCGGCGAGAGCGTCCTTGATGCCGTTCGCCGCGACATAGCCGAAGGCCAGGCCCGTGGCGGAGGCGCCGACGATGAAGCTGCGGCGGCGGAGGGAATTGCGTTCAATGTGGGTCATGTCACGCTCCCGACTTGGCGCGGATATCGGCGGCGGCGCGGATGATCGCCTTCTGGATGCGGCCGTAGGTCATGCAGCGGCAGAGGTTGCCGTCCATGTGCGCCACGATCTCGGCCTTGGTCGGGTCCCGGTTGGTCGCGAGCAGCGACGCGGCCTGCATGATCTGGCCCGACTGGCAGTAGCCGCATTGCGCGACCTGCTCGGCGATCCACGCGTCCTGCAGCGGGTGCGGCTTGCCGCCGACCGTCAGGCCTTCGATGGTGGTGATCTTCTTGCCGACCGCGTCCCTGGCCGCGGTCTGGCAGGAGCGCACGGCGGTGCCGTCGAGATGCACCGTGCAGGCGCCGCACAGACCAGCGCCGCAACCGAACTTGGTACCGGTCATCTGCAGATGCTCACGGATGACCCAGAGCAGAGGCGTGTCGTTCTCGACATCGACCTGCTTCTGCTGGCCGTTGACGGTGAGTGTCAGCATGTATCCTCCGGGAGGCTGGCTTCGTTGGGTGAGCCACACGCGCAGTCGTTCTGTCGAATGCGCACTCTTTTTGGTTGAGACGAGCGTTGTCCCAATCCCGGAAGACGTCAAGGAGCGTTATTCGATATCCGGAGGACGCCGGCGCATGGGTCTCCGCACAGATGGTGAATGCCGCGAGTTACTCGCGGGTTACCGGCCGGATCACTGGTGCGTTGCTGCGTTACTGGCGCGACCGCTGCTCGGCGACCGGCTGGCCGGAGGTGCCGTCGTAGCGGCTGTTGTTGACCCACATGATGCCGAGCACGACCACGGTGGCGGCGAGCGCGGCGCAGATCATCACGATCAGCGGCTTGGAATCGCCGGCATCGACCGGCTGCGACGGATCTCCGGGCGCTCTCTCCCGCTCGGCCTCGCGGTTGAGGCGGTCGATCCGCTCGCGTTCGTAGGGGTCCATAGCGACAGCAATGTCTGGCCGGAGGATTGGTTGCCGACGTAACATGGCGCCCAAACCTAGGGAGAAACGCCATGACGCGCCGTTGGCTGTCGGTCTGTCTCGTATCCATGGGTATTGCGGGGAGTATCGCGAACGGCGCCTCTGCCCAGCAGCAGAAGGTGGGCGCCGCGCCCGAGGCCTCCAACATGAAGCTGGTCGGCTGGAGCGACCTGCAGGCGCGCTCGGCCTACCAGCCCACCATCCACAAGCAGGGCAGCCGCTTCATCGCCTATGTCGGCCATCACGGCGGCACCGACGACGTGCCGACGCCGGTCAACCCGATGACCGGGCAGCCGGAACCCAACGGCACCTCGATCCTCGACGTCACCGATGCCGCGCACCCCAAGTACCTCCGCCACATCCCCGGCGCGCCCGGTAAATACGAGGATGGCGGCGCGCAGATGGTGCGGGTGTGCGATGGCGCACAACTGCCGAAGGGCGACAAGAACGCGGTCTACATGCTGCGGACCTATGGCGGGCAGGCGCATGAGATCTGGGACGTCGCCGATCCCTCGAGCCCCAAGCTGGTGATCCGTCTCGACGGCCTGCGCGACACCCATAAGAACTGGTGGGAATGCGACACCGGCATCGCCTACCTGGTGGGCGGCGCCAAGGACTGGCGCACCAAGCGCATGACCCAGGTCTACGATCTCTCCGATCCGGCCAAGCCCGTGCACATCCGCGACTTCGGCCTGCCCGGCCAGGAGCCGGGCGCGACCGGCCAGGTGCCGACCGACCTGCACGGCCCGATCTCGACCGGGCCGCAGGGCAACCGCGTCTTCTTCGGCTACGGCACCAACAAGGGCGGCGTGATCCAGATCGTCGATCGCGAGAAGCTCTTGAAGGGTCCGCCCGAGCCGACGCCCGACAACCTGCGCGCGCCCGAGGTCGGGCGGCTCCTGATGTCGGCGTGGAACGGCGCACACACCGTGTTCCCGATGCTGCAGATGCCGATCGCGGAGTTCGCCAACGACAAGGACGGCAAGACGCGCGACATCGTGATGATCGTCGACGAGGCGATCCTCAACGAATGCAACGAGCCGCGGCAGATGATCTGGTTCGCCGACATCTCGATCGAGACCCGGCCGACGATGATCTCGAGCTGGACGGTGCCCGAGGCGAGCGGCCATTTCTGCCAGCGCGGCGGCCGCTTCGGCGCCCATTCCTCCAACGAGAGCATGGCGCCGGTGTTCTACAAGAAGATCGCGCTGATCGCCTGGTTCAACGCCGGGGTGCGGGCGATCGACGTGCGCGATCCCTATCACCCGAAGGAGATCGGCCATTTCATCCCGGCGATCACCGACAAGACCGACAAGCGCTGCGTCAAGGTCGACGGCCAGGACCGCTGCAAGACGGCGATCCAGACCAACAACGTCGAGACCGACGAGCGCGGCTACGTCTACATCGTCGACCGGGCGAATACCGGCATGCACATCCTCGAGCTTGGCGGCGAAGCGCGCCAGGTCGCGGGGCTGAAGTGACGCCTGTGGGGCTCACCCCCACCCTGGCCCTCCCCCTGAGGGGGAGGGTTGGGAGGGGGTCCGCGCGCTCCCAGCCATGATCTCCCGCCGCACCATCGTGCAGACCTCGCTGGCCGGCGGGCTGATCGCCGGCCTGGCGGGGTTCTCGCTGGTCGCCAACTGGTGGCCCAAGCCCGACCGCGACGAGGAGGCGACTGGCTGGCGGCGCATCGCCTGGCCGTTTCCACGCGACGCCTTCCCGGCCGGCCGGGCGTGGACGCGCGACGGCACCGAGGTCTATGTCCGGCCGAAGCTCGGCTTCTGCGGCAACTGCGACACCGGCGTGGTCGAGGATTCCGAGATCGACGGCAAGAGCGACATCGACCTGCTCGACGACAAGTTCACGCCGGTCCGCGAGGGCAAGCGCATCCAGATCACCGACCTCGCCGGCCGCGCGCGTCTCTACAGGATCAAGAAGGATGGCCGCGAGCGGTTGGCCCAGGGCATCGCGGTGTCGCTCAACTGCGACCTCATCGTCGCCGTCGTCGTCGGCAAGGTCGACGACGACGCGGTCGCCAGGGCCGCGCAGCGCTTCCTCGAGACCAACACCGTGCAGGTGTGGCTCAACGCCGCCCTGGAAGGGAAATGAAGACTGTCATCGCGAGGCGCGCCTGGTGACGTCGGCCATCCCAGCCTCCTCGCGATGTCGTTGCCCCGAAGCAACGTGTCGCGACGAGTCGAAGTTGCTGCGCGCCTTCAGACGCGCATCACCGTCCAGCCGCGCCGGCGGTAGCCGTCCTTGACGATGGCGATCATCGGCACCGAGCGCACGACGCACAGCCCGAGCAGCACCATGAGCATGGCGATGTAGGCGTCAGCGCCGCCGAGGTAGTTGACCATCGCCAGCACCACGAAGGCCGCCCCGGCGATGCCGACGAGGTCGACCGCCAGCGCCAGGAAGAAGCGGCCGACGAACCCCTTGACCAGCACATAGAAGCAGCCGAACAGCCCGGCCACCACGTACGAGCTGCCATCGAGACTTCGAATCGCGTTCGATTCCGGTTCCTCGACCTCATAGGTCGGGAAATACCTGTGAAACATCCCACACTCCCGCAATCTGCTTACGGCGTGCACCCTCGCAGGGCAAGCGCCGGCGCGCTTAATTGCGGCGGAAATGCAAGGTGACGCAGGCAGTGCAGCCAGCCACACTACCCAGATGGCTTCCCTGATGGCTCCCCTTCACATCGGCATCGCCGCCTGCTCGGCCGAGGGCGCGGCGCTGTGCTACCGCACCATCTGCACCGAGGCGCCGGCGCTGCTCGGCACCCACGACCATCCCGAGGTCACCGTCCACACGCCCTCGCTCGGGCAATACATGGACCACATCTATCGCGGCGACTGGCCGGCGGTGGCCGAGATGATGCTGACTTCGGCCGAGAAGCTCGCGCGGGTCGGCGCCGACTTCGTGATCTGCCCCGACAACACCATCCACCAGGCGCTGCCCTTCATCGAGGCGCGTTCGCCGCTGCCGTGGCTGCACATCGCCCACTGCGTCGCCGACGAGGCCCGCGCGCGAGGCTTCCGGAAAGTCGCGCTGACCGGCACCAAGTGGCTGGTCGGCAGCCCGGTCTACCCCGCCGACTACGTCCGCCCGACGATGGACGAGCGCGAGGAGATCAACCGCATCATCATGGACGAGCTGGTGCGCGGCGTCGTCAAGCCCGAGCAGGTCGCGTACTTCCAAAAAGTCATCGGCCGGTTGAAGGGCGAAGGCTGCGACGCCGTCGCCTTGAGCTGCACCGAGATCCCGCTGATCATGAACGACCGGAACTCGCCGCTGCCGACGCTCGATTCGACCCGGCTGCTGGCCCGCGCGGCGCTGAAGCGCGCGATCGCCGGAGTAAAGAAGGCGGCCTGAATTCTGTCGTCCTGAGCGCAGCGAAGGACCTCATCGCCGTTCGCAACCGGCATGAGATCCTTCGCTACCCTCAGGACGACAGTTTTGCTGTCAGCTCCAGACGTCGCGCGCGACCTCGACGCAGCGGGAGAGCTTGGCCCACTGCTCGTCCTCGGCCAGCAGGTTGCCCTCCTCGGTCGAGGCGAAGCCGCATTGCGGCGACAGGCAGAGCTGGTCGAGGTCCGTGAACTTCGCCGCCTCGTCGATACGGCGCTTAAGCTGGTCCTTGCTCTCCAGCGCGCCGGTCTTCGACGTCATGATGCCCAGCACGACCTGCTTGCCCTTCGGCAGGAAGCGCAGCGGCTCGAAGCCGCCGGCGCGGTCGGTGTCGTACTCCATGAAATAGGCATCGACGTTCATCTGGTTGAGCAGGATGTCGGCCACCCGCTCGTAGCCGCCCTGCGCCATCCAGGTCGAGCGGAAGTTGCCGCGGCAGAGATGCATGCTGATGGTCATGCCGGGCGTACGGCCCGCGACCGCGGCGTTCACCAGGTCGCGATAGACGTAGAGCAGCTTGTCGGGATCGTCGCCGCGATCGCGCAGCATCTGGCGCTGGTTGTCGTCGCACAGATAGGCGACGAACACCTCGTCGAGCTGCAGGTAGGTGCAGCCTGCCTCGGCGAACGCCCGCACCGCCTTGGTGTAGGCTTTGCCGAGGTCCTCGTAGAACGGCTCCATCTCGGGATAGACCGATTTGTCGATCGCCTTCCGTCCGCCGCGGAAATGCAGCGCGGTCGGCGACGGGATGGTCATCTTCGGCACCGCCGTGGCGACCGACTTCAGGAACTTGAAGTGCTCGATCATCGGATGCGAGGCTGAGAAATCGATCTTGCCGTGCACGTGCAGGCCCTCGGCCTTGGTCTCGGTGCCCTTGAACTGTAGGCCTTGCGCCACGCTCACCAGCTCGACGCCGTCGAGGTGCTTGAGGAAATCGTAGTGCCACCACGAGCGGCGGAACTCGCCGTCGGTCACCGCCTGCAGGCCGATCGATTCCTGCTTCGCGACGAGCTTGCGGATCTCGGCATCCTCGACGGCCTTCAGATCGGCCGGCGTGATCTCGCCGGCCAGCCGCTGGGTGCGCGCCTGCTTGACCGGCGCGGACCGCAAGAGGCTGCCGACCTGATCGGCACGGAACGGCGGCTTGGTGCGTTGGCTCACGCGCGGACTCCCAGGGCGTTGCGGATCGAGCGGTGGAAGTGGACGAGCAACGGCTCGTTGCGGCCGTAGATCACCTCCTCGGTCGCGCCCGACTCGAAGCCGATCTGCATGCGCTCACCGAGCGGGAAGTCCTCCTCCATCACGGTGCGGATGGCGATGTCGCGGTTCTTCTCCCAGTAGGAATCGGGTCGGGTCGATTCGGCCGGCCTGTAGATCGTCATCTCGACCTCGCAGCGGCTGGGATCGTCTCTATCGGGGAAGGCGCGCCAGATCTCGACATGATCGAGCTGCCAGATCAGCAGCGCGTTGGGGAAGAGCTGGTAGATCGACACCACGTGGCGGCGGTAGTCGCGCGTGTCCTCGGCCATGGTGCGCTGCGATTCGATCGTGGTCTTCGGCACGCTGAGCCGCCCGTTCAGCCCGCCGCTCTTGAACACCCCGCAATTGCCGACGAAGTACGGCGCGATGGTTTTCCGGTGCAGGTGCGGGATGTGATAGCCCTCGAGGAAGGTGTCGATCGCGAACTTCCAGTTGATGCGCGGCGTCACCTTGTCGGTCGAATAGAGCGGATGGCTGTCGAGCCGAAGCGCCGCCATGTCAGGCGCGATCGCCCCCAGGACCGCATCGATGTCGATCGGCTCGCCGCCCGGCTGCGCACGGATGTAGAGCATGCCGTGCTTCTCGGCGGCGGGCAGCGGCACCAGCCCGTGCGCGCCGTGATCGAGGCCCTCGAAGCCGACCTTGTCGGTGGTGCCGAGCAGCTTGCCTGCCGAATCGTAGGTCCAGCCGTGATAGGGGCAGACGAAGGCGCGGGCATTGCCGCAGCCGGTCGCGACCGGCGCGCCGCGATGGCGGCAGATGTTGGCGAAGGCCCGCACCTGCCCGTCGGCGCCGCGCGTCATCAGCACGGGCATGCCGGCCACGTCCTCGGTGAGGAAGTCGCCGGGCTTGGGCAGCCGCGTCGACAGGCCCATGAAGATCGGCAGCGCGCGGAACAGCCGGTCGCGCTCCACCGCCGCCCGCTCGCGGCAGGAGTAGTTGATCGTCCGGTTGCGGAACAGCGCGTCCGCGAGGTCGGTGGTGCGGCCGTCGATATGGCCGAACAGCCGCCTCCCGACGGCCAGCTCTTCTTGTCTGTCCATGGCCTGAAGTTAGGCCGCATTGCCCCCCGCCGCCAGAGGGAGACGACGGCGATGGAGCGGCTTGGCCAAGCCGCGCGGCATTTCCGTGCCGTTTGCTCTAGCCGCCTGCGCCTTCTACCATCCCTTTGCCGATGTTCGAGGGACGCAAAAGTGGCGCGTGAGCAACGCAAGCTGGCCGCGATCCTTGCAGCCGACGTCGTCGGCTACTCCAGGCTCATGGGCCGTGACGAGAGCGGTACGCTTGCCCGTCTCAAGATGCATCGCAGGGAGCACCTGGAGCCGACGCTGGCGCGAAATAGTGGTCGGTTGGTCAAGCTGACCGGAGATGGCGTGCTGGCCGAGTTCGGCAGCGCCGTGGATGCGCTCAGGGCTGCCATCGAGTTTCAGCAGGCCGTGTCGGACGCCAATCAGGATCAGCCCGAGAATGCGCGAATCGTTTTCCGGATCGGACTTCACCTCGGCGATCTGATCGTCGAGGGCGACGACCTCTACGGCGACGGCGTCAACATCGCGGCAAGGCTCGAGGCGGAGGCCGCGCCGGGTGGGATCCTGGTATCGCGCACAGTCCACGAGGCGGTGGAAGGCCGGCTGAAGGTTTCTCTGCATGATCTCGGTGCATTGACGCTCAAGAACATCGAGCGCCCGGTGCGGACGTTCAAGGCCGAATGGAATACCGCCGACTGGACCGTGCCGAAGGATGGGTCCGGTGCGCCGCCGTCGGCAACGGGATCGCGGCCGGCACTCGCCTTGCCGGACAAGCCGTCGATCGCGGTCCTGCCGTTCCAGAACATGAGCGGCGATCCGGAGCAGGAGTATTTCGCCGATGGCATGGTCGAGGAGATCATCACCGCCATGTCCCGCATCCACTGGCTTTTCGTCATCGCACGCAATTCCAGCTTCACCTACAAGGGCCGCGCCGTGGACATCAAACAGGTCGGCCGCGAGCTCGGCGTGCAGTACGTGCTCGAAGGAAGCGTGAGAAAAGGCGGCGACCGCATACGCATAACCGGCCAGCTGATCGATGCATCCACCGGAGCGCACCTCTGGGCGGATCGTTTCGACGGCACCCTTGCCGATGTCTTCGACCTTCAGGACCGTGTCGCCGCCAGTGTCGTGGGGGCAATCGGGCCCAAGCTGCAACGGGCGGAGATCGAGCGCTCCAGCCGCAAGCCGACCGAGAACCTGAGCGCCTACGACTATCTCCTGCGTGGCGTCGCCAGCCTGCATCAGGATACCCAGGAGTCGAATGCGGAGGCCTTGGCGCATTTTGGGCACGCCATGAACCTGGATCCCAATTTCGCCGCAGCCTTCGGCCTTGCCGCGCGCGCCTACACCCGTCGGCAAGTGAACGGCTGGATGGCCGACGATGCGGCGGAGCGCCGTGAAGGCAGCCGTCTCGCCCGGCGGGCGGCGGCGCTGGGCAGGGATGACGCAGTGGCTCTCTCGGCGGCGGGTGTCGCGCTGGCAATCCTCGCGGAAGAGATCGAAAACGGAGCGGCGCTCATAGATCAAGCTCTCCTTCTCGATCCGAACATGGCCGCGGCGTGGCACTTCAGTGGGCTCGCCAGGCTCCGCCTCGGAGAGGCAGCGCTGGCACTGGATCACGAGATGCGAGCAATGCGTCTCAGTCCGCTTGATCCCCTGATCGGCCACATGCAAGCCGCCGCCGCCCAGGCGCTCCTTGCCCTTGGCCGCCGCGACGAAGCCTGGGAATGGGCGCGGCGAGCCGTATCGAGCAAGCCGAACTGGATCCCCGGTGTGATCGTCGCCGCTGCGAGCGCCGCTTCATGCGGCCGGTTGGCAGAAGCCCGGGACCTGGCCACCCGCTTGCGCGTGCTCGATGCAACACTGCGGACATCGAATGTGCGAGAGCGGATGGCGGTTCGTCGACAAGAACATCTGGCAGCTTACCAAAACGAACTGCGGCGGCTCGGCGTGCCTGATTGAGGCCGCGAACCGACCGGGCCCTCACAGAAGGCTGAAAATGTCGCCTGGCGTCTTGCCGCTTTCGCGCAGTGCGCGCAGCGTCAGGGACCTGTCGCGCTTGGCGAAGCGGCGGCCCTGGGCGTCGGTCATCAGCCGGTGGTGGGCGTAGCGCGGCGTCTCGTAGCCCAAGAGCCGCTGCAGCAGTCCGTGGACATGGGTCGAGGGCAGCAGGTCCTCGCCGCGCGTCACCAGGGTCACGCCCTGCAGATGGTCGTCGACCGTGACCGCGAGGTGGTAGCTGGTCGGCGTGTCCTTGCGCGCCAGCACGACGTCGCCGAACAGCATCGGTTGCCCCTCGATCCGCCCGCGCGCCTCGTCGAGGAAGTGGTACGGCCCGGCCTCGCCCGCCGCCTTCGCCGCGTCGAGGCGCAGGCAATGCTCCTCGCCCACCGCCAGCCGCGACCGGCGCTCCTCGCGCGGCAGGTGGCGGCAGGTCCCGGGATAGAGCGGGCCGTCCGGCCCCTGGAGCGAGGCGTGCGGTGCGTCGGTTGCAGCGGCGATGTCGGCGCGGGTGCAGAAGCAGGGATAGATCAGGCCGCTTGCATCGAGCGCGTCGAGCGCGCGGCCGTAGTCGGCGAAATGCTCGGACTGCCGCCGCACCTCGCCGTCCCAGTCGAGCCCGAGCCAGCGCAGATCCTCGAGAATCGCCGCCTCGAACTCGCGGCGGCTGCGGCGGATGTCGATGTCCTCGATGCGCAGCAGGAAGCGGCCGCCGGCCTCGCGCGCGCGCTGCCAGGCGATGCGCGCCGAATAGGCGTGGCCGAGATGCAGCTCGCCGGTCGGGCTGGGGGCGAAGCGCGTGACGACTGTCATGGCTTCGGGGTCATTGCAGGAAATCGAGCAGCGCCTGAGGCATCCGCGGCACCGGCCGCGGCGGCGGATCGGCGGCGCGCAGCTCGACATAGATGGCGGCCGCCTCGACGAAGGCCTGCCGGATTGCTGCCGCGTCGTAGCCGGCCAGGGTCGGCAGCAGTCTTTCGCGCGCGCCGGCCAGCGTCTCGAGCCGGCGCTGGCCGCGCATCGGCCGGCCGGCCTGGAGCTGCATCATCGGCCCCAGCACCATGCTGCGCAGGAAGTCGAGCGTGCTGATCGCCTCGAAGTATTCGCCGCGCGCCCATTTCGAGGCACCGTAGTGCAGCCACAGCCAGACGCGGTCCTCGAACCATTGCGGCTCGCGCGGCGCCTGGCCGAAACGGGCCGTCGACAGCCACGCCTCGATGGCCGCCGGATCGCGCGCCCACAGCACCTTCGGCCGCTCGCCGAGCTGCGCCGGCTCGGCGCGCGGCACGAACTTGTAATCGACATGCAGCAGCGGCGGGCCGTAGAGGCAGATCAGCAGCTTCGGCTCGCCGACATGCTCGCCGGTGAAGCCGGTCAGCAGCGGTCCGATCGCCTCGGCGAAGGCCCGGCGGTCGGCCACCGGCGCCGCCTCGACCACGACGAAATCGAAATCGGACTGCGCGTCCCAGCCGCCGGTCACCCGCGAGCCCATGCCGAGCAGCGCATCGACCCGGACGTCCCGGGCGACGGCGGCGAGCACGCGATCGAGCATCGCCTGCTGTGAATCGCTGAACATGCGCGGAACTTACAGTCCCGTCGCGCGGCATGCTATGCGGAGCCATGGCACAAATCGTCCTCGACTCGGCCAATCTCAGGAAGGCGATGCGGCACCTCGCCAAGGTCGATCCCGACTTCGCGCGGGCGATCAAGGAGGTCGGGCACCCGGAGCTGCGCGTCGTGCCGTCGGGTTTCGGCGGCCTGATGCGCTCGATCGTCGGCCAGCAGGTCTCGGTGCATGCCGCGCGCTCGATCTGGCTCAGGCTCGAGGCGCTGCTGCCGACCGGGGACCCGGCCGAGTTCCTGCGGCTCACCGACGAGCAGCTCCGCGGCGTCGGCCTTTCCAACGCCAAGATGAAGTACGGCCGCGCGCTCGCCTCCGACATCGTCGAGGGCCGCATCGATTTCGCCAGGCTTGCCGAGCTCGACGACACGGCGGCGATCGCCATGCTGACCCAGGCCAAGGGCATCGGGCCGTGGACCGCCGAGATCTACCTGATGTTCGCGCACGGCCGGCCCGACATCATGCCGGGCCTCGATCTCGGCCTGGTGATCGCCGCGCAGCACCTGAAGAAATTGCGCAAGCGGCCGGACGCAAAGCGGCTTCTCAAAATCGCCGAAGCGTGGCGGCCGTGGCGCAGTGCGGCGGCGCTGCTGCTCTGGCACTATCGCCGCAACATGCCCGACTGGAGCAAGAAGGAATGAGCCGCTCATATTCCTCTCCCCCGCCAGGGGGAGAGGAGAAAGACTCAGCCATGAAAAAGCTGGAGGGACCGAGCCACGGGCCGCACGGCGGCGGCAAGCCCGGCCATCTCGTGGTCCTGCTGCACGGCTATGGCGCCGACGGCAACGACCTGATCGGGCTGGCACCGGTGCTGGCGCCCTTGATGCCGGACGTCGTGTTCCACGCGCCCAACGCGCCGTACCCTTGCGAGGGCAATCCGTTCGGCTATCAGTGGTTCGGCATCTCGCGGCTCGATCCGAAGATCACCGCCGAAGGCGTGCGCTCGGCGGCGCCGTTCGTCGACAGCTTCCTCGACGACACCATGGCGCAATATGGGCTCGACGAGAGCAAGACCGTGCTGATCGGCTTCAGCCAGGGCACCATGATGTCGCTGCATGTCGGCCTGCGCCGCGAGAAGCCGCTCGCGGGCATCATCGGCTTCTCCGGCCTGCTCGCGGCGCCCGAGGCGCTCGGCAAGGAGATCAAGTCGCGGCCGCCCGTGCTGCTGCTGCACGGCGACAGCGACGAGATGATCCCGCCGATGATGACCGAGCGCGCCGCCGAGGTGCTGCGCCAGCACGGCGTGCCGACCCGCATGCACATCGCCCAGGGCGTCGGCCACGGCATCGACCAGACGGGGCTGAGCCACGCCGCGCGCTTCCTGCTCGAGGCGTTCAAGCTGCCGATGCCCCAGGGAAACCAATAAGGGAAACCAATAAGGGAAACCATTAGGCGATGAAGATCGACGGCACCGCCGCGCGCGGCTTCGAACGTGTCGCCGAAGCCTTCGAGCGCAATTTCGGCGAGCGCGGCGAGGTCGGCGCCTCGCTGTGCGTCACGGTCGGCGGCAAGACCGTCGTCGACCTGTGGGGCGGCGCGGCCGATCCCAAGACCGACACGCCGTGGACGAAGGACACGGTCGGCATCGTCTTCTCCTGCACCAAGGGCGCGACCGCGCTGTGCGCCCACGTGCTGGCGAGCCGCGGCACGCTCGACATCGACGCGCCGGTCGTCGAGCTGTGGCCGGAGTTCGGCCAGCACGGCAAGGAGCGCGTGACCACGCGCATGATGCTCGACCATTCGGCCGGCGTGCCGGCGCTGCGCGACAAGGTGAAGGACTCAGGTCCCTACGAATGGGACTACATGACCGAACGGCTGGCCGCGGAAGAGCCGTTCTGGGTGCCGGGCACACGCAACGGCTATCACGGCTTCACCTTCGGCTGGACGGTCGGCGAGATGGTGCGGCGCGCCTCGGGCAAGTCGCTCGGCACCTTCTTCCAGGACGAGATCGCCAAGCCGCTCGGCCTCGACTTCTGGATAGGCCTGCCCGAGGCGATCGAGCCGCGCGTCGCGCCGATGATCCCGTACGTCTACAGGGCGGGCGAGGCGAAGACGCCGTTCATGATCGACCTCGCCAAAGTCCCGACGTCGCCGGCGTCGCTGTTCTTCTTCAATGTCGGCGCCTGGCGCACCGGCGGCGCCAACAGCCGCGACGGCCATGCCGCCGAGATCGGCGCGGCCAACGGCATCACCAACGCGCGCGGGCTCGCGGGCATGTACGCCCCGCTGGCGCAAGGTGGCGGCAAGCTGGTCGATGCGAAGACGCTGGCGCGCATGGGCGAGGTCTCGATGGCGACGCACGACGACGCCACGCTCCGCATCCCGACGCGCTTCGCGCCGGGCTTCATGAAGTCGATGGACAACCGCCGGCGCAGCGTGGGCGCGCAGATCTTCGGGCCGGACATCGACAGCGTGATCATGAGCAGCGCCGCCTTCGGCCATGTCGGCGCCGGCGGCTCGCTGGGCTTCGCCGATCCGGCCGCCGGGATGTCGTTCGGCTACACCATGAACCGGATGGGCCCCGGCCTGCTGCTCAACGACCGCGGCCAGGCGCTGGTCGACGCCACCTACCTCTCGCTCGGCTACAAGAACAAGGACGGCGGGGTGTGGAGCCGCTGAATCCTGCGCTTCGGAATCGCAGTTCATGTGCAGCAGTAGATGTGAAAAGATTAATTAGAACAAAGACTTGCGGCCGAGTTGCGACTGAGTATTAATTCGGCGGAATGGCCCATCAACTCGCTAGCCCAATGACATCGACGACCGCCGAAGGCGCCTCTCAGCCGCAGCCGCCCCTTGCCGTGCGCGTGCGGCCCCTGCGCATCTCGACCGATCGGCTGATGGGCGGCCGGCGGGAGATCGTGCTCCAGCACGGCCTGGAAGAGTACCGACTGCGCATCACCTCCGCCGGGAAGTTGCTCCTGACCAAGTGACAGCGCGGCGTGTCCGCGTCCTCCTCAGCCAGCCAACCCGCACCGATCGTTCGAGCGGGCAGCCAGCCAGTCCTCCGACTCCCACCCGGAATCTGCTGCGAGGCTGCCAATGCGCGCCAACCAACAACGACTTGTCGTGTCCACAATCGCCGTTCTGTCCGCGCTCGGTCTGGGCAGCGGCCGGGCCTCCGCCCAGGCCCAGCCCTCGACCGAGGAGCTGCTGCAGCAGATCAAGCTGCTGGAGCAACGCCTGAAGTCGCTCGAGGCCCAGGTGCAGAAGCAGCAACAACAGACGCAGGCGCAGCGCCCGCCGGCTCCAGCCCAGGCGCGTCCCGCCGCGGCCCAGACGGCGACGGTCCAACCCGTCGCCCGGTCCACCACAGCCTCCGTCGCCGAGCCGCCGGCCGCACCCGGTCCCGCCATCACGCCGCCTCCCGTCCAGGCCGCCGAGGCCAAGCCGGCCAACAAGGACCTGTTCGGCCTCGCTCCCTCGCCGATCGAGGGACTGAAGATCGGCATGTATGGCGAGCTGAAGTTCGGCACGCAGCAGAATCCGAGCGCGGGCGGCCAGTGGCAGACCGGCTTCGACGCGGCGCGGATCGTGCTGCTGCCCTCCTACAGGTTCACCGACAGCATCATCTTCAACGCCGAGATCGAATTCGAGCATGCGGGCGCGGGCTTCGACAACGACGACAAGCTGCACGGCACCGCCGAGATCGAGCAGGTCTATGTCGACTTCCTGGTGGCGAAGTGGCTCAACATCCGCTCGCCCGGCATCGACCTGGTGCCGGTGGGCTATATCAACCAGCACCACGAGCCGACGCAGTTCTACAGCGTCAACCGGCCGGAGCTGGTCAACGGCCGCAACAACGGCCTGGTGCCGACGACCTGGGCGACGCCCGCAGCCAGCGTCTACGGCCGCATCATCGACGGGCTCGACTACCAGATCCAGGTCTCGAGCACGCTCGAGGATTTCGGCGACAGCTTCGACAACCGCACCGACGGCAACCACGTCGCCTCGGGCGCCTATGCCGGCGGCATCAACGGGATCAGCGGCCTCAATGCCGCCCGGGCGCCGCGCGGCGACTACCGCCAGCTCAGCAACGAGCTGGCATGGACGCTGCGCCTGGGCTACGAGCCGGCCTTCCTGCCGGGCTTCGCCGGCAGCACCAGCGTCTACTGGAGCAACAACGTCGTGCCGCGCGGCGCGCACGACGACAACGGCAACCTGCTCGGCACGTCGAGCCTCGCCCTGTTCGACACCGAGTTCCGCTACCGCCCGCCGCACACCGGCTGGGAGTTCCGCGGCGAGGGCGTGCTGGTGTCGTTCGGCAATCCGGCGGCGCTGCGCGCCAACAACGACAGCGATCCCACCAACAACGTCGGCAGCACCATGTGGGGCCTCTCCGGCGAGGTCGCCTATCACTTCCCGCTCGGGCACATGCTGGGCGGCGACTGGGAAGCGGTGCCGTTCTACCGCTACTCCTACATGAACAAGCAGACCGCGGGCTTCGCCGGCACCGACGCCAACACGCCGACTGGCGCGGGCCAGCAGCAGTATCATACGGTGGGCGTCGCGGTGTTCCCCACGCCGCAGCTCGTGCTCAAGGCCAACTGGCAGAAGGTGATCGATGGCTCCCCGACCGGCGCGATGTCGGACTTGTTCCTGGGCGGCATCGGCTTCCACTTCTGAGGCCGGCGCATGAGCCGGTCATCGTGGCTGCTGCCGCTCGCCTCGATCGTCGTGGCTGTGCCGGCGCAGGCGACCCAGTATCTGTCGGTCGAGCAGGCGCAGCGGCTCTGCTTCCCGGCGGCGAGCGAGTTCGTCGAGGCGCACATCGTCTTCACGCCGGCCGACGTCGCCGCCATCGAGCGCGCCTCCGGCCAGAAGGTGCGCACACGCGGCGAGCAGGTGTGGCGGGCGCAAGCGGGCGGGCGGCTGCTCGGCTTCTTCATCGTCGACTACGTGATCGGCAAGCACGAGGTGATCGACTACGCCGTGGCGCTCGACGCGTCGGGCAAGGTCGGGCGGATCGAGATCCTGCAATATCGCGAATCCTACGGCGGCGAGATCGCCAACCGCGACTGGCTGGCGCAGTTCGCCGGCAAGGGCGGCGGTGCTTCGCTGGCGCCGGGCCGCGACATCACCATCATCTCGGGTGCCACGCTGTCCTCGCGCCACGTCACCGAGGGCGTCAAGCGCGTGCTGGCGATCCATGACCTCCTGCTGCGTTGAAGCCTGCCGCGCGCGGCCGCTGCTCGGCACCCTGGTCGAGATCACGGCCTGGGGCGCCGACCGCGCCGCTCTGGACGACGCGATCGACCGGAGCTTCGACGCCGTCGCCACCGTCCATCGCCTGATGAGCTTCCAGGAGCCGGACAGCGAGCTCAGCCGGCACAATCGCGGCGCGGCGGCGGGCGGGCTGCATCCCTGGACGCAACGGGTGCTGGCCGCGGCAACGGATCTTCGTGCCCGTTCCGGCGGGGCCTTCGACGCGGCCTGCGGCGGGGCCGGCATCGATCTCAGCGGCATCGCCAAGGGCTTCGCGGTCGACCGCGCGATAGAGACGCTGCGGTCGGCGGGCGTCGCGCGGGGCATCGTCAACGCCGGCGGCGATCTCGCCGTGTTTGGCGACCGTGAGATCCCGGTCGGCGTGCGCGATCCGGCCGAGCCGGGGCGGCTGGCCGCCATCGTGCGGCTCGGCAACACCGCCTTCGCTTCGAGCGCCCGCCCGCTCGACCCGATGACGCGCAAGCCTGCAAGCGCGTGCAGCGGCGCCAGCGTGCGCGCGCCGAGCTGCATGATCGCCGACGCGCTCACCAAGGTCGTCGGCGTATCGGGCGAGGCGGCGGTGCCGCTGCTGCGCGAGATGGGCGCCGTCGCCGTGCTGTTCCGCGACGGCCGGATGGTGGCGCTTGCGGATTGAGCCCTGGCTGCGCCGGCTGCTCTACGCCACGCTGGCGACGCTGTTCGCGACCGGCGCGGTCTGGTGGTGGCTGGATGAAGGCGCTGCGGCGCGGCCCACGCTGCTCGCGCTGCACGGGCTTGCCGCCATGCTGTCGCTGCTGGCGCTCGGTGCCGTCGCCGTGCTGCACGCGCGTGCGAGCTGGTCGCGGCGGCGCAACCGATCGAGCGGCGTGATCGTCGCCTGCTCACTGGCCGTGCTCGTGACCACGGCCTTCGCTCTCTACTACGCCGGGCAGGAGACATTGCGAGACCTCGCGTCTCTCGTGCACCTGGTCGCGGGCCTGGCGCTGCCGTTGATCCTTCTCGTTCACATTTCGCTAGGCATCCGCTCCCGTCGGGCTCTCGACGACGACGATTGGTAGGACGGCGCGATCGCCGTACAATCGGCCGTTCATGTTGCCTGTCTTCCGGCCCCTGAAGGACCGCGCCGTGTTGGTCGTGTGGTCCGGCCTCTGCACCTCGACCGTCGGCGAGGACCTGTTCCGGGTGGCGAGCGTCTGGCTCGCCGTCGAGGTCGCCGGCAACATGGTCGGGCTGGTCACCGGCGTGCAGTACGTCGCCATGCTGGTCGCCGGCCTGTTCGGCGGCGTGCTGTTCGATCGCTGGCGGCCGGTGCGGGCGATGCTGGTGTCGCGCTGGTGGAGCGCCGCCTTCTGCCTGCTGCCGGTGATCGGCTACTACGTCTCGGGCCTGTCGATCACCCTGCTGATCGTCGCCTCGGTCGGGCTGGCCTCGCTGCGCATGGTGTTCTCGCCGGCGCTGCAGTCGACCATCCCGACGCTGGTGCGCGACCGCGACGGCCAGCAGGCGATCAACGGCCTGTTCGACGCGACCTACCGCATCGCCCGCCTGATCGGCCCGATGGTGGCGGCGCTGCTGCATCTCTTCATGCCGGTGATCCACTTCCTCACGGCGACGGCACTCGGCTTCCTGGTCTCGGGCGCGGCGATCCGGGCGGCGCAGACGCGGCTCGAGGACGGCCTGGCCGATCCGGTGCGCATGAAGCCCGGGCTGAAGGGCGCCTGGGAGGCGCTGACCGCGGGCATGCGGCTGATGCTGTCGGAGCCGGTGACCGGCGCGGTGCTGCTGACCAACGCGCTGATGAACGGCCCCTGGATGGTGGCGCTGAGCCTCGCCATCGCGCTGATCGTCACCGAGTACAAGCCGACCTTCCTCGGCTTCGGCGATCTCTCGGCCTACGCGCTGGTGATGGGCGCCTACGGCGTGGGCGACGTCACCGGCAACATCATCGCCGCGAGCGTGCGCTTCCGGAACCCTCTGTCGACCATGTTCCTGGGCTACGTCGCGATGGGCACCGGCTTCTCCTGGCTCGCCGTCTCGGTGTGGCTGCTGCCGGGCGAGGTGCTGCTGCCGGCGATGATGATCGGCGGCCTGCTGGGCGGGCTCGGCGGCCCGTTCTTCTTCGTGCCGATGATCACCCGCATGCAGACGGTGTTCCACGGCCACGACATCGCCCGCGTCTTCCGCTTCCGGCTGGTGGTGATGGCCGGCGCCATGCTGATCTCGAGCATCGTCGCGACGTGGTTCTTCGACGCGATGGGCGCCGTCGCCACCCAGCTCGCTTGCGGCGTGCTGATCTTCGGCATCGGCATCGTCGGCCATGTCCTGTGCCGCCGCCACGAACGCAAGGAGCGCCGCGGCAGCGCCGACCCGGTGCCGGCGCCGGGCGAATAATCTTGCGCTGAGGGCGCGCCACTCCAGGGGCGCGATCTTCTGGCTGCACCCCCATGACGCGTCACTGAAGTGACGCGCCCCCAGCATAAGAAATCCCCCTTGCGGGAAACGCCGTGTATTGATAGCGTCTGGATAGATACACACCGTTTCCCTAAACGGAGGCTCCGATGGCCAAGGCGTTCCCTTCCGACAATCCGTTCCTGACCAGCCCCTACTACGCGCCGGTCAACACCGAGGCGGATGCCGCCCATCTGCACGTCACCGGCGAGGTGCCGGCGGCGCTCACCGGCACGCTCTACCGCAACGGCCCGAACCCGCAATTCGCGCCGCGCGGGCCGTACCACTGGTTCGGCGGCGACGGCATGATCCACGCCTTCCATGTCGAGAACGGCAACGTCTCCTACAAGAACCGCTGGGTGCGCACGCCGAAGTGGGTGCTGGAGAACCAGGAGGGCGAAGGCCTCTCGGGCACCTTCGGCAACCCGCGCTACACCGACCCGCGCGTGATGGCGCTCAACTCGACGATCGCCAACACCAACATCGTCTGGCACGGCGGCCGCCTGCTGGCGCTCGAGGAGGCGCACGCGCCCTTCTCGCTCGATCCCGCGACCCTGATGCCGGTCGGCCCGGACGGCGGCTACGAGACCTACGGCAACAAGCTCGTCGGGCCGTTCACCGCCCATCCCAAGATCGATCCGCTGACCGGCGAGATGATCTTCTTCGGCTATTCGGCCAAGGGCCGCTTCAGCAGGGAGATCAGCCTGCAGACCGTGGACAAGGACGGCCGTATCACCCGCGCCGAGATCCTCGAAGGCCCGTACCCCTCGATGATCCACGACTTCGCGGTGACGCGGAACTGGATCGTGCTGCCGATCTTCCCGCTGACCTCGTCGATGGAGCGCGCGATGAGCGGCAAGCCGCCGTTCGCCTGGGAGCCGGACAAGGGCACGCACATCGCCTTCATCCCGCGCAACGGCACCGTCGCCGACGTAAAGTGGGTCAGCGCGCCGCCCTGCTACGTGTTCCATCCCATGAACCATTACGAGACGGCCGACGGCAAGATCGTGGTCGACGTCATGAAGTTCGAGGTGGCGCCCTTGTTCCCGCTGCCCGACGGCTCGCCGCCCAGCAAGCAGCTGCCGTTCGCCAAGCTGCACCGCTGGACCTTCGATCTCACCGGCAAGGGCAACACCATGAAGGAGGAGCAGCTCGACGACCGCTCGGGCGAGTTCCCGCGCTTCGACGAGCGCTTCTGCATGAGCGACTACCGCCACGGCTGGATCGTCGGCGGCGACGTCACCGATCCCAAGGTCGGCGACCCGCGCCACGACGGGCTGGTCCACTACGACCTCAAGACCGGCAAGAGCACCGCCTTCATCGCCGGCGAGGACGACCGCTTCGGCGAGCCGATCTTCGTTCCGCGATCCGATGACGCGGCCGAGGGCGACGGCTGGCTGCTGAGCGTGCTCTATCGCGGCGAGGAAAAGCGCTCGGACCTGGCGATCTTCGAGGCTACCGACATCGGCCGCGGCCCGATCGCCTTGGCGCACCTCACGAGCCGGGTGCCGGCCGGCTTCCACGGCAACTGGCGGCCGGGTAGTCTCGCGCCGTGATCACCGTCCACCACCTCAACAACTCGCGCTCCCAGCGCATCCTGTGGATGCTCGAGGAGCTCGACCTGCCCTACGAGGTCAGGCACTACCAGCGCGAGCCCACCATGCAGGCGCCGGCCGCGCTTCGCGCCGTCCATCCGCTCGGCAAGTCGCCGGTGATCACCGACGGCGACAGGACGCTCGCCGAATCGGGCGCGATCCTGGAGTACCTGGTCGACACCTACGGCGGCAGCAAGCTCAAGCCCGCCGCCGGCACGCCGGAGCGCATCCACTACACCTACTTCCTGCACTACGCCGAAGGCTCGTTGATGCCGCTTCTGCTGATGAAGCTGATCTTCAACCGCATCCCCGGCCGCCTGCCGTTCTTCATGCGGCCGGTCGGCAAGGCGATCGCCAACGGCGCCAACAAGACGCTGCTCGATCCGCAGATCGGCGCCCACTTCATGTTCCTCGAAGGCGAGCTCGCCAAGCGCCAGTGGTTCGCCGGACCGGAGTTCACCGCCGCCGACATCCAGATGAGCTTCCCGCTGGAAGCCGCGTCGGCGCGTGCGCCGATCGTGCGGCAGATGCCCAAGCTCGCCGCCTTCCTCGACCGCATCCATGCGCGGCCGGCCTACAAGCGCGCCCTCGAGAAGGGCGGGCCCTACGAACTGATGAAATAGGAATAAGGACACATGGCTCTTCCCGCTTTGTTGCGTGACTCGCTTTCGATCCCGGTCGTCGGTGCGCCCCTCTTCATCGTCTCCAATCCCGACCTGGTGATCGAGCAGTGCAAGGCGGGCATCGTCGGCTCCTTCCCGGCGCTGAACGCGCGCCCCAAGGAAGTGCTCGAGGAGTGGCTGAAGCGCATCACCTCCGAGCTCGGCGAGTACAAGGACAAGAACCCGACGAAGAAGGTGGCGCCGTTCGCGGTCAACCAGATCGTGCACAGCTCCAACGACCGGCTCGGCCACGATGTCGAGCTCTGCGAGAAGTACAAGGTGCCGATCCAGATCACCTCGCTGCGCGCGCCCGACGACGTGGTGACGTCGGCCAAGCGCTACGGCTGCCTGGTGTTCCATGACGTGACCAACGTGAAGCACGCCAAGCGCGCGCTGCAGGCGGGCGTCGACGGCTTGATCCTGGTCTGCGCCGGCGCCGGCGGCCATGCCGGTGCACTGTCGCCGTTCGCATTGGTGCCCGAGGTGCGACAGTTCTACGACGGCTGCCTGCTGCTTTCGGGCTCGATCGCCAACGGCGCCAGCGTACTGGCGGCGCAGGCGCTGGGCGCCGATCTCGCCTATCTCGGCACGCGCTTCATCGCGGCCAAGGAAGCCAACGCCACCGACGCCAACAAGCAGTGCATCATCGACTCTTCGGGCGAGGAAATCGTCTACACTAACCTCTTCACCGGCGTGCACGGCAACTACCTGAAGAAGAGCATCGCCGCCTCCGGCCTCGATCCCGACGACCTGCCGGTGGCCGACAAGAGCAAGATGAACTTCGGCTCGGGCGGCAACAGCAAGGCCAAGGCCTGGCGCGACATCTGGGGCGCCGGCCAGGGCGTCGGCCAGATCCACGACGCCCCGCCCGCCGCCGAGATCGTCGGCCGCCTCAAGGCCGAGTACGACGCCGCGCGCGCCGCGCTTTTCGCCGGCGAGACCGTGCCGACCCGCCTCGCCCAGGCGGCTGAATAGGGCGGCCGAGCAGGTGTCCCTCTACGAGATCCTCGCGGTGGCCGCCCTGCTGGCCGCCGGCGGCTTCGCGTACCGGCTCTATCGCAAGGACACGCGGCCCGGCGCGCCGACGCCGCCGCCGAACGCCGGCCAGCCGATGTTCAGCCGCGACCGCGACAAACGTTGATCTAAAGGCCGATCGCGCGCCTGACGGCCTCCGGTTCGCGGTCGATCACCTGCAGCAAGGTCCGCGCGGCGCCTGCCGGCTTGCGTCGGTGCTGCTCCCACTCCTGAACGGTGCGGACGCTAACGCCGAAGACGTGCGCAAAAGCTGCCTGGGACATCTTCAGCCGCTTGCGAACGCGCGAAGGGTCGACCGCTTTCGGCGGATTGACCCGGCGGAACGAGGCCAATTGCCGGGCCGTCAGGATCGGCGCGTCATCATCGGGCGCGAACGCAGCCGGGCTGTTCAGCCGCGACTTGTCGACACGAGGCTGCAGGACACGGCCTTCGCTGATCAGGCGCCCGCTGGTGTCAATCCGTGCCTTCACGATACGTCCGGTCTTCATCCCGTTCTGCCCTTCGCGCCGATATGATTCTTATTTCTGTTGCGACGTCGCGTGTAGACGACGAAGTAGGTCAAACCGTCGATCTCGACGATCGTCTGGTGTCGAGGCTCGCCGTCTGTCTCGCCATTCGATGCGGAACGGATCGCCAAAGACCAGAGACGCGTAGCCGAAATCGAAGCCGCGCAATTCGTAGTTGGCGTCGCTCTTGGCTTCGTCCCATTCGAACAGCACAGGGGTACTATACGTCAGCGCCGTATATATGGCAATGCCTCGGACCTTTCCAAGCCCCCTGGCCCCCTGCTAGTCATCACCCCGCATGCGTCGACTTTACGATTGGGTGATGCGGCTCGCGCAGCACCGCTTCGCCATCCCCTTCATGGGCGTGGTGTCTTTCGCCGAAAGCTCGTTCTTTCCCATCCCGCCGGATGTGATGCTGATCCCGATGGTGCTGGCCAACCGCAAGAAGGCCTTCACCATCGCGGCGGTGTGCACCGTGACCTCGGTGCTGGGCGGGCTGCTGGGCTACGCCATCGGCTTCTACTTCTTCGAGACGATTGGCGCCTGGGTGGTGAAGACCTACGGGCTGCAGGCCGGGCTGGAGAAGTTCCGCGAGGGCTTCGCCGAATGGGGCATCTGGATCATCCTGATCAAGGGCCTGACGCCGATCCCCTACAAGCTGGTGACGATCGCTTCAGGTGCCGCGCATTTTGACCTTTTCACGTTCGTGTGGGCGTCGATCGTGACGCGTGGCGTCCGCTTCTTCCTCGTGGCAGCCTTGCTGTGGAAGTACGGCGAGCCGATCCGGACCTTCATCGAGGAGCGCTTCACGCTCGTCAGTTGGGCGTTCCTGATCGCGCTGGTCGGCGGCTTCGTCGTGGTGCGTTACCTTCTGTAGCCGGACATGTCCCTGCCCTACGCCACCCGCCTCGGACTTGCAGCCGCCATCGGCAGTGCCCTGCTGCTGGGCGGCGCCTATTACTTCCAGTACGGGGTCGGGCTGGCGCCGTGCGACATGTGCCTGTGGCAGCGCTATCCGCATATGCTGGCGATCCTGTTCGGCCTGCTGACCGCCCCCCTGCTGGTCGAGCCCCGGGTGGCGCTGGTCTTCGCCCTGGGCGCGATCGTGGCGCTGTTCGCGACCTCCGGCATCGGCATCTTCCATGCCGGCGTCGAGCAGCACTGGTGGCAGGGCCCGCAGGCCTGCTCCGGCCGGGTGCCCGCCGGCCTCTCGACCGAGGAGCTGAAGAAGTGGCTGATGAGCGCCCGCATGGTCCGCTGCGACGAGATCCCCTGGCAGCTGTGGAATATCTCGATGGCGGGATGGAACGCCATCCTCTCCGGCACGTTGGCGATCGTGCTGTCGATCAGCGTGCTGAACCACATCCGGGGGGAAAAGGCATGAGAACCGCCGACCCGCGCAATCCCGGCGACCCCGACCCGCGCCAGACCGTCGAGCGGGTGATCCGCGTCGACCAGGCCGGCGAGTTCGGCGCCGTGCGCATCTACGAGGGCCAGCTCGCCGCGCTGCGCTGGACCGGGCGCAGCAACAGCGACGCGGGCCGCAAGATCTCCAACATGGCCCGCGCCGAGCGCGAGCACCGCGCGGCCTTCGACAAGATGATGACCCAGCGCCGGGTCCGGCCGACCCTGTTGTCGCCGCTGTGGAGCGTGGCGGGCTTCGGGCTGGGCGCGGTCACGGCGCTGATGGGCGACAAAGCCGCGATGGCCTGCACCGTGGCGATCGAGGAGACGATCGACGAGCACTATGCCAGCCAGGCCGCCCAGCTGGGCGACGACGAGGCCGAGTTGCGCAGCACGGTCGAGAAGTTCCGCGCCGACGAGATAGCCCATCGCGACGAGGCGCTGGCCTCGGGCGCCGAGCAGGCGATCGGCTACCCGGCGCTGACGGCGGCGATCAAGGCGGGCTCGCGGCTCGCGATCTGGCTGTCGACGAGGATTTGATCCGGGACCGTCGTCTTTTCTGAAGCGTGCGGGCTCTCGCGCCTCAGAAGGCGCTGCCGCCCGCCAGCGCGTATGAACGCGCTAGAGCGATTTCCGGGCAGATGGAACCGCTCGCGGTTCCATCTGCCCGGAAATGCGCGCACGGGCGTTGTTGTTGCAGCAGGCATATTCCGTTCGGCTGATTCCAGCCGAACGGAATATGCTCTAAGGCTGATCCGTATCCGTCTCCAGCTCGCTGTCCCAGTACAGGAAGTCGCGCCAGCTTTCGTGCAGGTAGCCGGGCGGGAAGGCGCGGCCGTTCTCCTGCAGCTCCATGGTCGTCGGCTCCGACGGGTAGCGCTTCATCGCCATGCCGCTCTCGCGCAGCAGCCGGTTGCCCTTGAGCAGGTTGCACGGGCTGCAGGCGGTCACGACGTTGGTCCAGCTCGTCCGGCCGCCGCGCGACTTCGGCACGACGTGGTCGAAGGTCAGCTCGTTGGTCGCGAAGTCGCCGTTGCAGTACTGGCAGACGAAGTGGTCGCGCAGGAACACGTTGAACCGCGTGAACGCCGGCCGCCGCGCCGCGGGGACGTACTCCTTCAAGGCGATCACGCTGGGCAGCCGCATCTCGAAGCTGGGGCTGTGGATGATGCGGTCGTATTCGGAGATCACGCTGACCCGGTCGAGGAACACCGCCTTGACCGCGTCCTGCCATGACCAGATCGACAGAGGGAAGTACGACAACGGCCGGAAGTCGGCGTTGAGGACCAGCGCATGGCAGGACTCAAGGCCGGGCGTCACGGCTAGCTCCGCCGCCGTTGGCTGGGACTACTCGGAAAGTCGATCCGATCCATCATGGCGGCGCGCATTGTGGCAAGGTTTTGCGGAAACACAATATGTCGGCGACGCCGTCATCGACGTGTCTCCCAGAGGTAATATGATCGTTGCCGGAGGAGACGCCACATGGACACCGCAATCCGCACGGACGCGCAAAATTTTCCCCTGCCCGCGACCGACCTCGACTCGGCGGGATTCCGCAAGGATCAGATCAATCGGCTGTTCGAATTGATCGAAAAGCACATCGCCGAGGGCCGCTACCCCGGCTGCCAGATCGCGCTGGCCCGCCACGGCAAGCTCGCCCTGTTCAAGAGCTTCGGCAATGCCGTGACCGAGCCCGCCAGGCGCGCCGCGGCTGACGACACGCTGTGGCTGCTCTACTCGAATACCAAGGTCGTGACCGCGGTGGCGACATGGGTGCTGGCCGAGCGCGGGCTGTTCGGCTTCTCCGACAGGATCGCCGACCACGTGCCGGAGTTCGCCAGGCACGCCAAGGGCAACATCACGGTGCTGCAGACCATCACCCATCAGGCCGGCTTCCCCAACGCGGTGGTCGGGCCGGACGCCTGGGCCGACCACAAGCGCCTGCGCGAGGTGGTGTGCAACTTCCCGCTCGAGTTCACGCCGGGCACGAAGGTTCACTATCACGGCGCGACCGCGCACTGGACGCTCGCCGTGCTGATCGAGGCGGTGACCGGCCGCGACTTCCGCGACGTCATCCGCGAGACCGTGATCGAGCCGCTCGGCCTCGGCCGCGAGCTGTTCGTCGGCCTGCCCGACAGCGAGTTCGGCCGCGCCGCCGACATGCACCAGCCCAAATCCGACGGCACCGGTCACCAGCCGCTCGCCGACAACAACGGCGCCGACTTCCGCCGCGCCGGCGTGCCGGGCGGCGGCGGCTACGCGTCGGCACGGGCGATGGCGGCGCTCTACCAGATGATGCTGAACGGCGGCGAGCTCGGCGGCACGCGCATCATCTCGCCGCGGCTGCTGCAATACGCCGTGCGCAACCACACCGGCGATAGGGTCGACGAGTTCATGGGCATGCCGATGCATCGCGGCCTCGGCCCGCACCTGCGTGGGCTGACCGAGAACGTGCGCGGCCTCGGCGGCTTCGCCAGCCCGCGGGCGTTCGGCCATGGCGGCGTCGGCACGTCCTATTGCTGGGCCGACCCCGATTCGGGCGTGTCGTTCGCCTACCTCAGCAACAACCGCATCCCCGATCCCTGGCACTCCAAGCGCCTCGACCTGGTGGCGAACTTCGTCCACTCGGCAATCCTGTAGCTCCCGTGTCATCCCGAGCGCAGCGAGGGATCTAGAATCATGCGTCGCCATAGATCCCTCGCTGCGCTCGGGATGACACCTCGCGCTAGCGACTGAGCCTCTCCCTCGCCCCCGCCTCGCTGCCGAGCGACGCGGCGGCGAGCGCGAGCGAGCAGACCGAGAAGACCATCACCGCGGCGTAGTCGCCGGTGAGGTCGTGCAGCAGGCCGCCGACCCAGGCGCCGGCAAAGCCGCCCAGCCCCATGCCGATGCCGATCAGGCCGTAGATGCGGCCGAAATTGGCGCCGCGGTAGCGCAGCGTCGCGAGCGTCGAGATCATCGGCCCGCGCGAGCCCTGGCTGCCGCCGAATAGCAGCACGTAGATCCACAGCCAGTGATCGTCGCCCGGCCCGCGCACCATCGCCAGCGCGCCGACGCCGGCGATCGAGCAGCCATAGGCGAGGATCGCCGCGATCTTGCGGCCGCCGCGATCGGCCAGCCAGGAGAAGCCGACCATGCCGAGCGGCGTCAGGATGCCCGCGACCGCCAGCGCCCGCGCGGCGTGACCGCCGTCCATGCCGCGCTCGAGCAGGTAGCTCATGGCCTGCGGCACGATCGCGAAGATGCCGACCGAGGTGAAGGCGAACGAGAAGGTCAGCGCCCAGAACGGCCAGTCGCGGATCGCCTGGCCGACGGTCGGCCCCTCGCCGCTCGCCGCATGCGCACGCACCAGGCCGGGCGCGCCGGCCGCGATGCGCCGCCACGGCAGGAACAGCACCAGCGGCAGGAACACCACGCTGACGATCGAGAAGACCAGGTAGGCGTGGCGCCAGCCGGACTCGGCGATCATCGCCTGCGCCGCCGGGATGGTGACCATGGTGCCGACGCCGGTCGCCGACCAGGCGACGGCGAGCGCCACGCCGAGCCGCCGCGCCGGGAACCAGCGGCCGAGCAGCCCGGCGCTCAGCACGCCCGACACCGACGCACCGCCGAAGCCCAGCATGACGCCGAGCGTCGCGTAGAGATGCCACAGCGCCGTCGCATGCGCCGCGGCGACGGTCGCGGCGGCGGCGAGGCTCATGCCGATCACCGTCAGCGCGCGCAGGCCCAGCCGATCGAGGATCCAGCCGTTGACCGGGCCCGAGATGCCGCCGACCAGCAGGGCGAAGCTGTAGATGATGGTGACGTCGCCGCGGCTGGCCGCGAAGGCGCGCTCCAGCGCCGGCACGAACACCGGGAAGCTGTCGCCGATCGAGCGGCTGGCCACGCCCAGCACGAAGCAGAGCGCCACCAGCATCCACGGAACGAAGCGAGCCATCGTCAATTCCCTTCGCACGCTGCGAGGCTTGCGTCAGCCGTGGCCGTGCTGCAGTTTTCGCGCCGCGGAGAGGGTTCAGGTGGACACGATCACGATTGCGCCGGGATTCAACGGTCCCCGGCTTTCCGGGAATGGCGGCTATGTCGGCGGCGTGCTGGCCGAGCGCTACACGCGCGCCTTCGGCGGCAACGGCACGGTGGAAATCACGCTGCGTGCGCCGATCCCGATCGCGAGAGTGCTGCAGGTCGCTCCCGAGGACGAGGCCCTGATGCTGCGCGACGGCGACACGCTGCTGTGCGAGGCGCGCGCGGGCTCGGTCGATCATCTGAAGCCGCCGCCGGCACCGACCGACTGGATCGACGTGATGCGCCGCGGCGAGGAAGGCGGCAGCCCGCCCGAGAGCGACTTTGGCTCGTGCATCGTCTGCGGCCGCGACCGCGCCGTCGGCGACGGCTTGCGCGTGCTGGGCTCGGCCGGGCCGGCGCCGGGCTATTCGCTGTCCTGCTACGTGCCCCACCCCAACCATGCCGATGCCTCAGGCCGCATCCGGCCGGAGTTCGTGTGGGGCACGCTCGACTGCCCGGGTGCCTTCGCCGTCCAGGATCCCGACGACATTCGGCCGGCGCTCACCGGCCGCATGACCGTCAAGGTGATCGAGCCGCCGAAGGTCGGCGAGCGCTGCGCGGTGGTCGGCTGGCGGATCGGCGCCGAGGGCCGCAAGCTCTATTCCGGCACCGCCCTCTACACCGAGAGCGGCCGGCTGTGCGCGTTAGGCACCTGCACGTGGATTTTGCTGCGGGGCTAGTCTTTCTCCTCTCCCCCGCCAGGGGGAGAGGACGGGTGAGGGGGAAACGCACGTCGTAGCCCCCTCACCTAGCCTCTCCCCCTAGCGGGGGAGAGGAATACGAGTCACTCCCTGACGAAGATCGTCGTCTTGTCGTCGCTGTAGGCCATGCGCCAGCCCGGCAGGGTCGCGAGCAGCTTGTTGGCCGGCTGCTCCTTGAGCAGCATCGTCCAGTCGATCCGGTACTTCTCGAGCGTCTTCTGCAGCACCTCGGGGTCCTCGCCGCGCAGATGCACGGCGTCGACGTACTTCTTGATGAACTCGCCGCCGAACAGCTCGCCGCGGCCGTCGATGAAGGTCGGGACGCCCTGGCTGATCAGGTAGCCACCGTAGCCGTAGTGGTTCAGCACGCGGCCCTTCAGCCCGGCCTCGCGCGCATAGTCCATCGCCGCGGTCGGCATGGTCGCCTCGGGCGGCTTGATGCCGGCGAAGCGCACCAGGCCCGTCGCATAGACCGTCGCCACCAGCAGGCCGAGGCCGATCGCGCGGAAGCTCGCCGGCGCGGCCATGCCGCCGAACAGCATCTTGGCGCTGTCATCGCGGCGGATCGCCGGCCAGTTGCGCGCCAGCACCGGCGCGATCGCCAGCGGCGCGATGGTCGCCAGCAGCTCGGCGTTGCGGACGTGTTGCAGGAACATGTGCACCAGCCCGACCACGATCAGGGTGCGCATGATCGGCAGCTTCACGCCGCGCGCCAGCACCAGGTAGAGGCCGACCAGCAGGATCAGCTCGGTAAGCGGCTGGGTCTGGAAGTCGGGCGACTTCCATTCGTCGATCAGCGCCAGCGCATCGCCCAGGCCGAAGATCTGGAAGGTGATCAGGATCGAGCCGACACCGTAGGGCGTGATGCAGGCGACCAGCAGCGCCGCGACGCCGAACTTCAGCCAGCTCCAGAAGATCCGCTTGCGCTCGGCCCCGTCGGCGCCGTTGACCAGCGCCTCCAGGCCGAACGCGCCGCCCAGCAGCAGGCCCATGGTGAAGCCGCCATGCAGGTTGGCCCAGATCAGCATCGCCAGCAGCAGGATCGGCTCGGGCGCCCGCTTCTCCTCGACCGCGCGGATCAGGCCCGACACCCACCACAGCATGAAGGGGAAGGCCAAGGCGAACGGCCGCGCCAGGAAGTGCGACGCCATCATCACGAACGCCGCCGCGGTGAACATCAGCGCCGGCAACGGCCGCAGGTCACGCAGCAGGAGCCGCAGCAGCATCGCCGAAGTGGCGCCGAAGGCCGCCGCCGCCAGCACCACCACGCCGGCCCAGCCGCCGATGTCGTAGGCCCCCGCCATCAGCACCTGGGAGAGCCATTCCTTGGCGATCCAGGGCTGGCCGGTCAGGGTGAAGGAATAGGTGTCGACCGACGGCACCGCGCCGTGCTGCAGGATCCAGTGGCCGACGGCGATGTGCCAGTGGCTGTCCGGATCGGCGAGCAGCGGCAGGCCGTTCACATTGGCGAGGCAGATGAACACCGCCAACCCGACCGCGAGCGGCAGCGACGGCAGCCAGGAGGCGCGATTGGCTAGACGGTCGGGGGACAGCGACAGGCCGGAGGATACGGCCATGCGAAGCTCCAATATGACTGTAAGAATAAAGAATAATCGATTGATATAACTGGATTTTGCCCACTTTGTATCAGCGCGTCAAGCACGACGCGTGCAACCCTTTGAGATTGCTTGCGTTTGCCGCGGGGGATTCCCTGGGAGAACGATATGGCACGAAGGAAGAAGAGCACGATCGTCGGCGCCGTCGCCGATTCCGTCACCGACGCCGTCACCACCGCCATCGACGCGCTGGCCCACCCCGGGGCCACCGTGGCGCAGGCACGCGAGGCGATCATCGGCGCGACCCGCAAGGCCGCCACCACCGCAACCCGCCAGGTCGCCTCGGCCAAGCGCCGGATCGCGGCCAAGAAGCGCCCGGTGAAGAAGGCGGCCGCCAAGGCCAAGCGCAAGGTCGCCGCCAGGAAGGGTGCCGCCAAGCGAGTGGTGAAGAAGGCGGCAAAGAAGGTCCGCCGTCGCTAAACTCGCTCCCGCGCCCCGGTCCCGTTCGGCCGGGGCGCGGAGGAGCTCATGGCGCACGCACAGGCAAGCATCGGCACGGTCGACTACGCGACCGCCATCACCACCGGCCATCGCCACCAGCTCACCGCCGACGAAGGGCCGGAGCTGGGCGGCAAGGATGCCGGCCCCGCGCCCTACGACCTGCTGACCTCGGCGCTCGGCGCCTGCACCGTGATCACCTTGCGCATGTATGCCGAGCGCAAGCAGTGGCCGGTCACCAACGTCCGGGCCGACATCCATTTCAAGCGAACCGACAAGGTCGAGAGCATCGACCGCGTCCTGCACATCGAGGGCGCCGACGACGAGCAGAAGAAACGCATGGCCGAGATCGCCGAGAAGACGCCGGTGACCCTCACGCTGAAGCGCAGCCTCGAGATCCGCACCACGCTCGCTTAGCGCGTTTTCGATCGAAAACGCGCCCACTGACGATGTCGACTACACAGGACATATAGAGGGGAGAGACACCATGAAGATCGGTTTCAGCGCGCCCACCGCCGGACCTCTGTCCGCGCTCGATCCCCTGGTCCGGCTGTGCGTCGGTGCGGAGGAGCTGGGCTTCGACTACGGCACCTTCAGCGACCACGTCGTCATCCCGACCGAGATCTCCTCGCCCTACCCCTACTCCGCCACCGGCGAGTTCACGAACCAGGGCACCGGCGAGCGCAACGAGCAGCTCATCGAGCTGGCCTTCGTCGCGGCGCGCACCCAGACGCTCCAGCTCGTGACCTCGGTGATGGTGGTGCCGCACCGGCCGGCGGTGCTGGCGGCCAAGCAGCTCGCCACCATCGACACCCTGTCGGGCGGCCGGGTGATCCTGGGCATCGGCGCCGGCTGGATGAAGGAGGAGTTCGAGGCGATCGGCGCCCCGCCGTTCGAGGCGCGCGGCAAGGTGACCGACGAATACGTCGCCGCCTTCAAGGAGCTGTGGACCAAGGACCGGCCGAAATTCTCCGGCGCGTTCGTGAAGTTCGACAAGATCACCTTCGCGCCCAAGCCGGCGCAGAAGGGCGGCATCCCGATCTGGGTCGGCGGCGAATCAGGCCCGGCGCTGCGGCGCACCGCCACGTACGGCGACGCCTGGTATCCGATCCCCAACAACCCGGCCTTCCCGATGGACAGCCTGAAGCGGCTGACGGCCGGCATCGAGCGGCTGCGCAAGCTAACCCGCGAGGCCGGCCGCGACGCCCAGGCGGTCGGCGTCACCGTGCGCTTCCAGCGCTACGCGCCCGGCACGCCCGACAAGGCGGGCGACGGCGAGCGCAAGCTGTTCACCGGCTCTGCCGCCGACATCGTGGGCGACATCAAGGCGATGGCCGCGCTGGGCGTCGGCGCCATCGACCTGGGCTTCGCCGGCACGACGATCCCCGAGATCCTGGCCGAGATGAAGAAGTTCAAGGCCGAGGTGATAGCCAAGATCTGATCGGCAATCCTCCCCGTTCGTATGGGGAGGGTTTCCGCTTTCCTCAGCCGTAATTCAGCGACAGCGGCGCTGCGGCGATGATGCCGAGCACCACCGCGGCCAGAAGCAGGGCGACGATGGCGGCAATATGCTTGCGCACGAGCATGGCACCGGAGTCTACACGCGATTCGCGTGGGGCTCTTTCGGCGCCGACCGTCAAAACCCCGTCATCTTGCCGTGAGGGCGATCACGCGGCGGTGACTGCGGCTCAGAACCAGGACGCCTTGTCGACCTGGTTGCGCAGCGGACGCCCTGCCGCGAAGGCGCGGCAGTTGTCCGCCATGATCTCGAACCGGCGGTCGTCGAGATAGGGCCCGTGTCCGGCCATGTGCGGCGTGAGCAGCACATTGGGCAATCCCCAGAGCGGGTGCTCGGTCGGTAACGGCTCCAGCTCGTAGACGTCGAGGGCAGCGCCGGCAATCTCGCCGGCCTGCAGCGCCGCGACCAGGTCGTCCAGCCGGGTCGTCATGCCCCGGCCGATGTTGATGAAGAATGCCGCGGGCTTCATGCGCTGGAAGCGGGCGCGATTGAAGAAGCCTTCGGTGGCCGGCGTATGCGGCACCGTCAGGATCACGAAATCGGCGCGCGGCAGCAGCTCGTCCAGCGCTTCCGGCGGATGCAGCTCCGCCACCCCGCCGAGCGCGGTCGTGTGGCGGGCGTCGGTTGCCAGCACGGTCACGCCGAAAGCCGCGAGCAGGCGCGCGGCCTCGGCCCCGATGCCGCCGACGCCGACGACCAGGGCCGTCGCTTCGGGCAGATGCACGACGTCGCCCGTTTCCAGCGGGCTCTTCTTCCATTCGCGGCGGAGCTGCTGCGGGATGAACACGTGCAAGCCGCGTGCAAAGGCCAGGACGAAGGCCAGGATGTGGGCGCCGATGTGGTCGTTGTAGATCTCGCGGAAGTTCGTCACGACCGCGCGATGGCCGACCAGCTCGGGATAGAAGTAGCCGGCCGGCGGCGCCGCCATGGGCGCCTGGAGCCAGCGCAGGTTCCTGGCCTTCGCCAGCAGCTCCTTGCCGAGCCAGCCGAAGGCGGCTTCCGCGTCGGCGATCTCGCGCGCGGCGGTGTCGGCATCCTCGGCAACGACCACGCGGACCTCCGGCACCGATTCGGCCAGGCGTCCGGCCCAACGGCGGGTGGTGTCGGTCTGCGGCGGCAGCATGACGAACTTGAAGGAATTGCTGCTGACCACGATGATCCCCTCATGAAGCAGATTCCGCTCGGAGCCACGGGAACGGCGACCTTGCGCGTGCAGCCCGAACACCTCGCCGATCGATTCAAGGACGCCATCTTGCCACAGGTGCTCGCGACGCCCGTGATGATTCTGATCATGGAGAACGCGGCGCTCAATGCCATCAGGCCGTTTCTGGACGCCGGCGAAAGCGCGGTCGGCATTGCCGTGGATGTAAAACACCTCGCCGCCACGCCGGTCGGCCACGAGGTCCGCGCGACGGCCGAGGTCGTCGCGGTCGACGGCAAACGGATCGACTTCAAGGTGTCGGCCCGCGACGGCAGGGAGGAGATCGGCACGGGAAGCCACCGGCGGATCGTGATCGATCTCCGGTCGTTCAACGAGCGCCTTGCCCGGAAGAGCGTGTAGTCAGTGGACCGCGCGCATCTTGCGCGCTCATTCGGCGCATGCACATGCGCCTCCATCAGGAGGTGCGCGGTCCGCTGAGCTACTTCTTCCCGCCAGCCTTCTTCCAGGCCTCGTAGTCGGCCTTGGCCTGGTCGCCGGCGACCGGGAACAGGCCCTTGAGCGAGCGGCCCTTCGCCACCTCGAGCTCGGCCCACTCCTCGTACTCGTAGTTCTTCAGCGCCTCCTCGGCGACCGCCTCGACGATGTCGGGCGGGATCACCAGCACCGCGTCGCGGTCGCCGACCACGATGTCGCCGGGATAGACGGCGACGCCGCCGCAGGCGATCGGCAGCTGCAGGTCGACCGGCCGGTGGACGATCGGCGACGGCGGCGACGAGGCGCGGCGGTGATAGGCCGGCAGTCCCGTGCGATGCACGCCGTTGGTGTCGCGGAAGCCGCCGTCGGTGACGACGCCCGCCGCGCCGCGCGCCTTCAGCCGGCCGATATAGAGATCGCCCGCCGAGGCGGCCCGCGAATCGCCGCGGCTGTCGATCATCAGCACATGGCCGGGCGGGCATTCCTCCATCGCCTGCGGCTGGATCATGCTGCGGTTGGTCGATTGCGGCCCGTCCTTGTCCTCGCGCGAGGGGATGAAGCGCATGGTGTAGGCGATGCCGACCATCGCCGGCTGCTCGTCGCGCACCGGGCGGACGTCGAACAGGGTCATGCTCTTCAGGCTCCGGCGGTTCAGCACGCCGGTGAGCGTCGAGGTGCCGACCTTGGCGAGCACGTCGCGCAGGTCCTTGGACAATTCCTTCATGCGGTTTCCTCTTTCGTTGGCTCGACCCTAGAGCGATTTCCGGTCAGAGGGAACCGCACGCGGTTCCCTCTGACCGGAAATGCGCGCACAGGCGATCGTGGTTGAGAGAGGCACATTCCGTCCGGCTTCGCCGGACGGAATGTGTTCTAGTCTTTTCCGGGAGCGCGGGCGACTCTACCATCCCAGGCATGAAGATCACCGGCCGACAGTGGCTGATCCTGCTGTCGGTCCAGTTCACGACCGTCCTGTTCGGCCTGACGGCAACCAGCGTCACCGTGATCCTGCCGCAGCTCAAGGGCGCGTTGTCGGCGACCCAGGAGCAGATCTCCTGGGTGCTCACCTTCAACCTGGTGGCCACCGCGATCGCCACGCCGCTCACCGGCTGGCTGGCGGGCCGGCTCGGCTGGCGGACGCTGATGGTGCTGTCGGTGGCCGGCTTCACCGCCGCGTCGATGCTGTGCGGCCTGGTCGATTCGCTGGAGGCGCTGCTGGCGCTGCGGGTCGTGCAGGGCGCGTTCGGCGCACCGATCTTCCCGATGGGCCAGACCATCGTGCTGACCTCGTTCCATCGCAGCCAGCATCCCTTCATCATGATGATGTGGGGCGTCGGCGGCGTCATGGGGCCGATCCTGGGGCCGACCTTCGGTGGCCTGATCAGCGATCACCTGAGCTGGCGCTGGATCTTCTTCCTGATCGTGCCGCTCGGCGTGGCCGCCGGAATGCTCGCCTTCGCGGCCTTGAACGACGACGAGAAGGGCCGCACCCGGCCGTTCGACTTCACTGGCTTCGCCTTCATCGCCATCGCGATCGCGGCGACCCAGCTGATGTTCGACCGCGGCCAGCGCAACGACTGGTTCGACTCGGGCGAGACCGTCACCGAATGCGTGCTGGCCGGCGTGTTCTTCGTGATGTTCGCGATCCACGTGATGACGGCGCGGTCGCCGCTGTTCGATCCGGCCGCCTTCCGCGACCGCAATTTCACGATCGGCGTCGTCGTGGCGCTGATCATGGGCATGCTGCAGTACGTGCCGATGGTGCTGTTCCCGCCGCTGCTGCAGGAGCTGCAGGGCTACCCGGAGACGACGATCGGCTACCTGGTGGCGTCGCGCGGGCTCGGCAACTTCGCGTCGTTCGTGGTGGTCGCACAGCTCACCCGCTTCGACGCCCGGCTCTGCCTGTTCCTTGGCCTGTCGATCCAGGCCTTCGCCGGCTGGATGATGGGCGGCCTCGACATGCAGATCACGCCGCAGAGCGTGATCGTGAGCAACGCCCTGCACGGCTTCGGCTTCGGCCTCAGCTACACGCCGATGGCTGTGCTCGCCTTCTCGACCATGCCGGCCCAGTACATGACGCAGAGCAACGCGGTGTTCGCCCTGATCCGCATGCTGGGCTCGAGCGTGTTCGTGTCGATCACCCTGGTGGTGTTCGCCCATTCGACCGCCGAGGCCAACGCCAACCTCGCGGGCTCGATCACGTACTTCACCCGCGACCTGATCGCGCCGTGGGTCCAGGCCTTCGGCCATCTCGGCGACACCCACGTGCAGGCCCGCCTCGCCGCCGAGATCCAGCGCCAGGCCAGCATGATCGGCTACGTCAACGCCTTCCACCTGATGACGCTGATCCCGATCCTGACCGCCCCGCTCGCCTTCCTGTTCGTGCTGCGGCGGAGCTAGAGCGATTTCCGAGCAGATGGAACCGCTCGCGGTTCCATCTGCTCGGAAATGCGCGCACGGGGGGTGTTGTTGCAGCAGGCATATTCCGTTCGGCTGATTCCAGCCGAACGGAATATGCTCTAGGCCTGACCCCTCAGGGCTTCTTCTGGGTGTAGGCCCCGCCGGAATTGGCGGCGCGCACTTCCTTGGCCGACTTGGCCTTGCGCAGGTCGACCAGGCGGCGCGCCTCGTCGTCGAGCATCGCCTTGGCGTTCTTCACCACCGCCTCGGCGTGCTGCACGGGGAACTTCACGGCGCCGTTCTCGTCCATGTGGATGAGGTCGCCCGGCGCCACGTCCATGCCGCCAACCGACACGGGGACATTCACCGCATGCACCGCCTGCTCGCCGTGGCCGGCGGTGACGCCGCCCAGCATGTACTGGAACTTGAGCTTGCGGATCGCGTCGACGTCGCGCGACGGGCCGTTCGACAGGAGGCCGACGCAGCCGACCGCCATCATCGAGCTCACCATCATCTCGCCGGCCAGCCCCGCCTTCTTCATGATGCCGTCCGGCCACTTCTGCTGGATCACCAGGACGGTCGGCTTCTTCATCGCATCGAGCGCGTCGACCACGTCCATGAAGGAGAGCCGCCCCGAGTAGTTCGGATCGGGCATGCCGTAGACGCAGGTCACCGCATGGCCGACGATCGGCCCGAGCTCGGGATAGAGGCAGCGGATCGAGGTGTCGGTGTACCAGTTCTCGGTCCACGGATTGTAGAGGCCGAGGCACAGCGGGTTCTTCGGATAGGTCGCCACCACGTTGGTGATGGTCGGCGTGTCGATCTTGCGCAGCTCGGCGAAGAGCTCGTCCATGTTGCTCATTGCGGTCTCTGATCTCCCTTTGGCCGGGCCAGCTTAAAGAGAAAGGGGCGGTCCTGCCGCCCCTTTCTTGCCGTGCCGGCGCCGGTCAGCCGCGTGGCGGCAGATCGATCCGTGCGTTCTTCAGTGCCTTCTCGATCACCGGGATGGCGGTGGCGCTGTTGGTCGAGCATTGGGTGATCGCGGTGTCGACCGTGGCGTCGCGCTGCTGGCCGCGATGTGCCGCCGCGCTGTCGCCGACATAGCGCTGGTATTGAGTCGCCAGCGCCGCGCAGTAGGCGCTGTCGGCCTGCTGTGCCGATGCCGCGACGGGCAGCAGTGCGCCCGCGCAAATCATGAAAAGCGTGATCGTCCTGGTCATGTTGATCTCCGTTCGACCGGATCTTTCGGCCGAGCGCATGCTCCTCTCCCGATATGGCGAAGAGTGGGCGGTTGGCTGACGGCAGCCTTACGTCAGCGCGACCAGCAGCGAGCCGGCCGCGATCAGCGCGACGCCCAGCCAGTTGCCGCCGCTCAGCCGCTCGCCGAGGAACAGAACGCCCATCACGGCGACGAACACCACGCTCAGCTTGTCGATCGGCGCCACGCGGGCGGCGTCGCCGAGCTTCAGCGCCCGGAAGTAGCACAGCCACGACGCGCCGGTGGCCAGCCCCGACAAAGCGAGGAACATCCAGGTCCGCGGCCGAATCGACTCGGCCGGCTGCCACTGGCCGGTGGCGCTCACCAGCACGACCAGCACGCCCGCGATGACCACGGTCCGGATCAAGGTCGCGAGGTCCGAATTGATCTCGCTCACGCCGACCTTGGCGAAGATCGCGGTCAGCGCGGCGAAGGCCGCCGACAGCAGCGCCCAGAGCAGCCAGGAATTCGAGGTCATGCCATGCCTCCCTTATCTGAGCGCCGCGACCAGCAGCACCATGGTGTCGTCCGGCACGCCCTCGAGCTCGGTGCGCGCGACGGCGAGCGCCTGCTCGCGGCTCGGCAGGCCGCCCAGGTCGATCACATGGCCGCCCAGCACCAGGAACATGTCGTGCTGCACCTCGTCCCAGCGCGCCTCGAGGTGGGCCAGCGCGTCCGACGCATGGGCGCGCTCGACCCGGGCGTTGCTGCGCTGGATGCGGATCGCGCCCTCGAGATCGACTGCGCGCACCGGGGCGCGGCCGTCGATGCTCGCCTGGATCAGGCGCATGCCGTCGGTCTGGGCGGCGAGCCGGGCGGCGCCGACCGGCACGCCGAGCGAGCCGGCGGCGATCCTGAGCGCATCGGCCTCGCCGATATGGCGGCGGTGGCGGGCGCGCATCTCGGAGGCGCCGACCGCGGTCGCGCGCACCCGCTGGCTGTGCGGATCGATCTCGATCGTGACCTCGACCGTGTCGCCCGACGCGCCGAGCCGCACCACCGCATCGCGCGCCTCGCGGCGGATGGCGCGCAGGTCGTCGTCGGTCGGATCGGCGATCACCCGCTCCACCACCTCGCGCACCATGGCGAGCGCCACCCCGATCGAGGAGATCACCTCAGCGTCGGGCGAGATGACGTGGCGCAGGCCGAGCCGCTCGGCGACGAACGGCAGCAGCGCGCCCGCGCCGCCGCCCTCGCCCACCAGCAGCTGGTCGCGCTCGAGACCGTATTCGGCGATCAGCTGCTCGACCGTCGGCAGGATCTTGGCGGTCGCGCGCTCGAGGATCTCCTGCGCCACCTCCTCGAGAGGGCCGACCAGGTCGATCGCCGCGCCGGCGGCGTCGGGGTTGCCGTAGGCGTGCATGCCGGGCGTCGCATAGCCCAGCGCATTGGCGGCGCAGGTCGTGGTGACGGCATAGCGCACGCCGTCGCGGCCTCGAATCGAGAGGGGATCGAGGCTGTCGATGCGCGCACGGTCGAACACCTCGGCCGACGCGAAGGCCGCGTAAGGCAAGCCGGCGATGTGGGCGCTGCGCGGCCCGACATCGGCGATCGCGCCGCCGCGCACGCGCACCAGGCTGCCGCCCGCAATGCCCAGCACGCGCACGTCGAGCGAGCTGACATAGGTCTCGTGGCCGCCGACCTTCGCGTACTTCACCGCCGGGCGGCCGTTGCGGATGACGCCGATGTTGGTGCTGGTGCCGCCGACCTCGAAGTAGATGCCGTCGCTAAGCCGCAGATGCATCAGCGCGCCGGCGACCGACGCGGCCGGACCGCTCAACATGGTCATCGCCGGCCGCCGTCGCATCTCGCGCACGTCCATCACGCCGCCGTCGCCGCGCATGATCATCAGGGGCGCCGCGATGCCGGCCTCGCGCACGCTCGCCTCGGTCATGTCGGCGGTCTCGATCATGCGCGGCAGGATCGAGGCATTGATCACCGCCGTGCGGGTGCGCGTGGCGAGCCCGTAGAGCTTGGAGATCTCGTGGCCGCAGGTCACCGGCAGGTCGAGCGCGGCAGCCGCCTCGCGCACCGTCTCCTCGTCCGAGCCGTCGTCGACGCCGAAGGCGCTGGTCGCCGCGATCACCCGCGCGCCCTCGTCGCGCAGCGCGCGCACCGCCTCCGCGGCGGCTTTGGCGTCCATCGCCTCGCCGTGCAGGAAACGGTGGCCGGGATGCAGCACGCGGCCCGGCGCGAGCTCGATCGCCTCGATGCGGCTCTGCTTGGCGGCGAGCTCGGCGGCGGGGCCGCTGGCGATCGCCACGATGCCGACCGGCGCCACGTCGCCCTCGAGCAGGGCGTTGGTCGCCTGGGTCGTCGAATGGGCGAGGAAGACCACGTCCTCCGGCGCGACGTTCGAATCGGCGAGGACGCGGCGGAACACCTCGACCACGCCGGCGGCGACCCCGCGCGGATCGGCGTGGGTGGTCATCGTCGAGAACCGGCCGACGATCTCATGGCTGTCGTCGTCGACCAGCACCGCCTTGGTGAAGGTGCCGCCGACGTCGATGCCGATTCGGTACGCTTTACGCTCGTCCATCGCAGGTCAGGGCCGGAAATGCTCCTGTCCGGTCCCGCGATAGAGCACCTGCACCTGCCGCCCGACGATGGCGGCATGGGCGGCGAGCGATTCCGGCGTGCAGTCCGCCGTCGGCCGCGGCTCGTGCTCGAAGTGGTTGAAGGTATCGGTGCCGCGCACCAGGGTGGCGCTGTCGCGCACGCCGACCGCCTGCTTTACATGGGTCGGGATGTAGCGGATGGCGAAGCCGATGCGCCGGTCGTTCGACTTGTTGGGCGCCGAGCCGTGCGCCAGCAGCACGTGATGCAGCGACGCCTGGCCGGGCTCGAGGATCGCATCGACGCCCTTGCTCTCGTCGACCCTGACCGCGATCTCCTGGCCGCGGCTCAGCAGATTGTTCTTGTCGAAGGTGTCGACATGCTCGAGCTGCTGGTTGTGCGAGCCCGGCATGAACTTCATGCAGCCGTTCAGGAGATTGGCCGGTGTGAAGGCGACCCACGCCGTCATGACGTCGGGCGAGCTCAGGCCCCAGTAGGTGGCGTCCTGGTGCCACGACACGAAGCCCGCATCGGCGGCTTCCTTGATGAAGAAGCTGGTGCTCCAGCACAGCAGGTTCGGGCCCAACACGTCCTCGACCGCATCGAGGATGCGCGGATGACGGATCAGGTCGTTGAGGAAGGTGAGATAGAGGTGCGGCTTGTGGCGGCGGTCGCCCTGGATCGGGCCGCCCGACGCGCGCTCGTGCGCCTCGAGCTTGGCGCGCAGGTCGCGCGTCTCGCCCTCGCTCAGCACGTCGATCGGGAAGTAATAGCCGTCGCGGCGGTATTTTGCGACCGCGTCCTCGGTGAGAAGCTTGGTCATGGCTGAATCGTCCAGCTTGGGGTCGATAGGGTCAAGGTTCAATTCCAGGGCAAAATCACGGTGCGGATGCCTTCGCCGCGCCGCATGGCGTCGAAACCGTCGTTGATGCGCTGCAGCGGCAGCCGGGCGGTGATCAGCTCGTCGAGCTTGAGCTTGCCCTCGAGGTAGCAGCGCGCCAGCCACGGGAAGTCGCGCTTCGGCCGGGCGCCGCCGTAGCTCGAGCGGGTGATCTTCTTCTCGCCCATCAGGGCGCCCCAGCGGAAAGCCACGTCCTGGCCGACGTTGACCTTGCCCAGGAACACCAGATGGCCGCCCGGCCGCACGATCTCTGCCCCCAGCCGGAATCCGTCGGCGCTGCCCGCCGCCTCGAAGACATGGTCGGCGCCGCGCCCTCCTGTGTGCTGCTTCACGAAGGCCACGACGTCGTCGCCCGGCTCGCCGACGGTCAGATCCGCACCGAACACCCGCGACAGGTTCTGCCGGCCCTTCGCCCGGTCGATGGCGATGACGGTGCCGGCATTGGCGAGCCGCGCGCCCTGCAGGGCGTTCAACCCGACCGCGCCGCAGCCGATCACCGCGACCGAGGCCCCCGCCTCGACCGGCGCCAGCCGCACCGCCGCGCCGACGCCCGTCATCACGCCGCAACCGATCAGGCAGGCGCGGTCGAACGGGATCTCCACCGGCACCCTGATCGCCCCCGACTGCGGCACGACCGCGTACTGCGCATGCGACGACACGACCGAGAAGTGATGCACCGTCGCGGACTCGCAGCTCAGCCGCGACTGGCCGTCGAGCAGATGGCCGCGCGGCTGGTGCCAGGTGAAGGGCTCGCACAGGATCGGCTGGTCGCGCTCGCAGTAGAAGCAGTGGCCGCAATGCGGGTTCCACGAGCAAACGACGTGATCGCCCGGCCTCACGTCGGTGACCGCATCGCCCACCGCCTCGACCACACCGGCGCCCTCGTGGCCGAGGACGATCGGCATCGGATAGGCGAGCGAGCCCTCGATCACCTCGAGGTCGGTGTGGCAGAGGCCCGACGCCATGATCCGCACCAGCACGTCGTCGCGCTCGATCTTGTCGATCCGCGTGCGGCGGATCTCGAGCGGTTTCTTGACCGCGGGCAGGATCGCAGCGTCGAACTCGATCATCGTGTTCCTTGCGTCCACAGCTTCAGGTGGTATGCAACGCCTCCGGACTCGCCAACCGATAGGCCTTCCTCTACCGTGTCGCGCGGCTCCGATGGGGGCGCCACGAGAACACGGAGGGGAGGCCGTGCTGGCTGTGTGCTTCGGGAGGTGGTCACTGCCACTGGCTGCAGCCTTCGTCGCTTCGCTGGCGATGGCAAGCCATGCCAAACCGATACCCGGTTCGCAAACCCAGGTCGGCGCGTGGCGCGTTGCCGCCTTCACGCGGGACAGCAGCGACCTCTTCAGCCACTGTGCCATCTACCGGGTGCAAAGCGACGGCTTCGCTGTCGCCGTCATGTATCGGCAGAAGGGCAATTGGGGCCTGGTGATCGAATCGACGGATTGGACCCTGAAGCGCGACGATTTTCGCACGGCAATCATCCAGATCGGGACGGGTGCTTCGTTCACGGCGGCGACCAAGCCCATGAACCCGCGCGCGATGGAGGTCAACACCGCCTACGAACTGTTCGGCCAGTTGCGGTCGGGCGTGCAACTCTCGGCCACCGTCGACGGGCGCCACTATTCGATCAGCCTCGACGGCGTCGAGGATGCGCTGGCGCGCGCCAGGGAGTGCACCCAAGAGTATGAAGGCGCCAACACCGCGCTGGTCGCCGGGATCCAGACGTTGCTGGCCCGGCTGGGCTACGACCCCGGCCCGGCCAATGGCATCCTCACCGTCAAAACCAACATGGCGATCTCGTCCTTCCAGAGGAGCATCGGCGAGCGCAGCGACGGGCAGCCGTCGGAAGCGCTGCGCGCCCAGCTCGAAAAGGAGGCCGCAGTCCGCGGCGTTGCGGTCGCACCGCCCGCCCCGACCGCCACCAGATCGCCCGACGGACTCATTCGCGTTCAAATGATCCAGGCCAACGGAACCTATGCCGTGCCGGTCCAAATCAACGGTGCGCTGAGCCTCAACTTCTTCCTCGACAGCGGCGCAACCAACGTCAGCATCCCGTCCGACGTGTTCGGAACGCTCGTGCGCACGGGAACGCTGGCGAAAACCGACGTCATCGGGAAATCGAAATACATGCTGGCTGACGGCTCGATCAAGGAAGCCCCCACCTTTCAGATCCGATCGTTGAAGGTCGGGACTGTAACGCTGGAGAACGTTCGCGCGCTCGTGACGGAAGCCAACGGACCGTTGCTGCTGGGCATGAGCTTCCTTGCACGCTTCAGATCGTGGTCCGTCGACAACGCACAACACCAGCTGGTCCTGGTGCGATGAGCGGAGCCCCCGGGCCATGCTGCGCGCCACCAGCACGCCTCACCAGGTCCGCTCGAGGAAGCGCATCACGTCCGCGGTGAATTGCGCCGGGTCCTGCAGCATGGAGAAATGGCTGACCTCGGGCTGCAGCAGCAGGCCCGCCCTGGGGATCGACTCGGCCATGAGCTCGGTGTTGCCGCGCTCGATCGCCTCGTCGTGGTCGGCGTCGACGATCCAGGTCGGCACCTTGATCTTCTCGAGATCGGCCTTGGTCCATTTGGGCTGCTTGGACCACATGCCGCTGATCTCCTCGACGAACTGCTTGTACTCCTTGGGTGTCGCCGACAGCGCCTCGTATTCCTTCTCGGCGCGGGCGATGAACGCCTGGAAGACCGGGCTCTTGTCGACGTCCTTCACGCCCGACGGATCGGAGTTGGCGGCGAAGGCGAACAGCCGCGACACGCGCTCGGGATGGTTCATCGCCAGCGACAGGCCGATGATCGCGCCGTCGCTCCAGCCGACGATCGCGGCCTTGGGGATGGCCAGCTTGTCGAGCACGCCCAGCACGTCGGAGGCCATCAGCTCGTAGCCGTAGGGCTTGGCATCGCGGGTGCTGCGGCCGTGGCCGCGGCTGTCGATCACGATCACCTGGTACTTCTGCGCCAGCGCCGGCACCTGGTGGCCCCAGTAGCTGGAATTGGCCAGCCCGCCATGCAGCAGCACAACCGGCGGGCCCGACCCGAACATCGCGTACCAGATCGAGGCGCCGTTGACCTCGGCGCGCGCGGCCTGGGTCGGCACGGGCAGCGACGGCGTCGGCGGCAGGGTCATCCAGCGTTCGCTCTGTGCGCTGGCCTGGGGGGCGACGAGTTGCGCGGCGAGCAGCAACGCCACGATGGCTTGCACGAACCGGATCATGGCGCAGGATACCTCGGCAGCGCCACGGCGTAACCGGCCGCAAGCGGGCGTAAACCGGCGGATTCCCGCCGTTTCCGGCCGTTTTAGCGGTTTGTTTGCGCGACCGCCGTTTAGGCGATCGCGAGGGGCGTCGATCGTGCGGGTCATGGTCGCAGCATTCTACGCGCTCGATGCCACTGGACCTATTATGGGCAATGGCCGCGATTCTTTTGCAAGAGAATCAAGGACCGAATGGCGTTCCATTGCCCATAATGGCCTCGCATCCACAGGGGCCTGTGGATAAGGCATATCCCGATCGCGCTTTATGTGCAATGGACCGGGTTTTGGAGACACGTTTTACGGGCGAATCGCGCAGGCCATTGCCCATAATAGGTGTCGCGGCGCGACGCGCGTAAGACTGACGCGCATGAGCACCCGATTCGAAATCCCCGAGTGGCTCCCCGAGGAGCCCGCGCCCGCCTTGCCGCCGGTTGACGACCATCGCCTCGAAGGGCTGATCAACCGCTTCATCGCCGGCAAGCAGGAGGCGCTGTTCACCGCGCCCGATGCCTTCTATCGCGCCCGAGGCGGCAATGCGGTCGACGGCGCGCCGGCGATCGCCGACCGCCTGCAGGCGCTGCGCTTCGCGACGCTCGACCAGGCGCGCGACGACGGCGAACGGTTGGCCCTCGGGCCGCGCCTCGACCTCCATGTCGCCGACGCGATGGACGGCATCAACCGTCACATCACCGCCCAGCGCGCGGTGCATCAACGCCAGGTCCTGGCCGAGCGCCGGCGGCTGATCCGGCGCGCGGCCGAGCTGGAGCCCGACAACGACGACAAGATCGACGGCCTCGCCGAGGCGCAGGCGAGTGCGGCCCAGGCGCTGGCGCGGCTCGACGGCATCGCGCCCGGGTCGCCCGAGGAGGCGGCGGCGCAGGCCGCCGCGCGTTCGCAGATCCTGCGCGCCGCCATCGAGCAGCGCATCGGCGCCGCGATGCCCGACAAGGCGGTGACGCTGTACGACCGGGTGAAGGCGGCGCTGTCGCCGGCCGACCGGCGCGCACTCGAGCTGCCACTCGGCGTCGCGACCGACGAGGCCGCCACCGACGCCTGGCTGGCGCGCGAAGCTGGTCGGGACGGCGCGCCGCTCGCCGACCGCGCCGGGCTCGACGATACGCTCACCAACCAGCAGCGCCTGATCCTGCACGCCAAGATCGGCGCCCGTGAGTCGGCCGAGGAGAGCCGTCGCTTCGCGACCGTGAAGGGCCTCGACGACCAACTGGCCGCGGCCACCGCGACGCTGGCTACCCAGCCGTCGCTCTATCGCCCCGGCACGCTCTCCCAACTGGCTGAGGCCTATGCTGGCGCCGGCGCGCCCGAGAAAGCCGACGAGACCCGCCGCCTCGCCTTGTGGGAACGCTATTTCCTGCCCTTCGCCCAGGCCGACGCCGCCGCGCAGCAGCGCCATCTCGAAAACCTCACCGGCCCCGAACGCGCGATGGTCGAGGCGATCCTGCGCCACCAGCAAGAGGCCTTCGCCCGCGACCCCTACGCCGCGGGCACCGCGCTCTACCCCGACGTTGGCCCGCCGCTGCCGGAGGAAGATGTCGAAGGACGGCGCCGGCAGGTGCGGATGATCGAGGCGATGCGCGGATCGGTTCAACTCCCTCCAACTGCGACTACGCCAGTGAACGGAACAGAGGCGGATTTCCTGCAGAACCGTGCCGTTTGGACGGATGGCGCGTCCGCCGGCAATACGATTCATCGCAATGGCGTGCAGCGTGTCGAAGCGACGCCCGACGATTTCCGACCGATCGGCTCGGCCAGCGAGCCGAATGGCCGACGCGTCGGCACTGGGACAGCGCAAGTCGAACCGGCGCCCGACAGTGAAGTGTACCGTGCCGCTGACGCTGAGGTCCGTCGCCGGCAAGAAATCGAGGCGATCGATACGGACCGCATGATTACCGAGTGGATGGCGAGAGCATCTCAGCCTGACTACCAGCCACGCAACATTCCACCGAGCCTGGAAAAGCGTCTCAGCCCGGAGCAGAAGGAAAGCATCAATCGGATCATGTCGGCGAAACCGCACAAACTGCAAGGTCTCACCGACCCCGCGCTCTATACTGAAATCCGGACCGGTTTGACGAGCAGCGACAGCAACGAGCGCGCGCTTTGGGCTCGCAAGCCGCTCTATCAATACAGGCTGTCCCTCTCTCCCGAGGATTTTGCGCGGCTGGCGACGTTGCAGAGCACGATCAGTCCTGGCACCGGCTACCTGAGAACAGGCAAGGCCGGACAACCCATCGGCTCACTTGAAGATCATGCGAAAGTCGCACTCGTCCTGGCGACTCTCCTGGAACTGCCCGCGTGGGTTCCCGCCTTCTTGAAGAAGGCGACGGAAACACAGACGGAGGACGCACAGGAGACGCTAAAGGCCATGATCAGGCGACGGCATCTCCGTGATCCCGGCCTCGACCACAGCGAGCGCGGTACTTACTCGCCGCCGAACACCGAGCCTCTTCCCGGCAGTCGCGAGTACCAAGCCGCCGAAGATGAGCTTCATCAACTCCAACGCGACGATCCGGACCGGGCGGACGCACCCTCACCGTGAGCGCCAAGCGCGCACTATGTTCGCGCAGCGCGTCTGGCATCGTAAGCATACCAGATTAAGACGATGAAGAACGCGGCGACGGGCAACGGCGTGCCGCCCGGATCGAGAGAAAGAGGTACGGGCGGCAATCTATGCTGGAAGAACTGACACTCGAAGCCACTGGCCGGGCTGTAGAAAAAATCGGAGATGCAAGGCTGAACAGTCGGAACCAGCCAGTCGACAGCGGCGCAAACGGCGAGAACCAGGACATATCGCAGGACGAAGACCACTCGCCCCGATCGCTCCGCAATCCACTGGCGAGCCCGGGAAACGCGCCACCAACGCCAGACGGCGACGACGCCATGCCACAAGCCAACCAAGAGCAGGGCGAGTACGGCGAGTGACAGGTAGTGCGACAGGACTGGCGGATCCGGCACCGACAGTCGGTCGAGAATCGAACGGGCACACCAGACAAGATCGCCGCCGTCGAAATCGGGCTGAGCATTCAGACGCCCGACGCATGGCTCCAAAAGGAAGATTGCTTTCCATAGAAGGACGAGGGCGACAAAGAGCAGCCCTCCTTCAACGGCACTTCTGCCGAAACTCCCCATGCGACGGAAGGACAGCGGCAACAACGGGATCTCGTTCGTTCAAGCTTATGGGATCATACGAAAATGACCGGATTGCGGCTTCCTCTACAATCCATGGTTGATCGCAAGAAGGGCCGCCCGCGAGGCAACCATTAGCCCGGAACTGCGAGCCTCGCCAGCGACGACACGTCCTCGCTCCGGTCGACCGCCCAGACCGCGTCGATCAGCGGCTGGATGTCGTGGCCCTTCTGCCAGCTATCGGCCTCGATCCTGAGCTTCTCCTCGATCTCGGCGTCCTTCAGCGGGTTGGCGGCGCTGCCGCGCGCGGCTTGCGTCGAGACGCTGTGCGTCTTGCCGTCCGACGTCACGAAATCCATCTCGGCGGCGATGGTCGAGAGGCCGTCCTTGGCCGCGACCTCGACCTTGCGGCGCAGCGCCGACACCGCGGAATCGTTGACGCAGGCATCGGTGAACTCGGCAAGCCCCGCCCGGCCCAGCACCAGTGCCGCGGCGACGGCGTGCTGCAGGCTGACCTGGGCCTCGCGGCCGGTCCTGACCTCCGGCCGGTCGGTGCGCTGCAGCAGCAGCGGGTTGCCGCGGGCGCGTACCTTCTCGACCACGGCCTTCGGGTTGGCGCGGCGCCAGTCGAGCGCCAGGTCGAGCAGCGGGTGGATGACGAAGCCCGAGGGATACGGCTTGATCGAGTTGTTGGCGACCTGCCAGTCCTGGCCCAGCCCGTCGAGCAGGCCCGACCAGTTCACCGGCTCGTCCATCACCGCGAAGAAGCCTTGGGCGCCGGCCAGCGGCTCGGGCGGGCCGGCGAAGCCCTTCTCGGCCAGCAGCGCCGACCACAGGCCGTTGCGCGCGGCGTTGCCGACGCTGACGCTCTTGGCCGGCCATCCCAGGCACTCGCAGAGGCCGGCCGACTGCGTCGCCGCCGTGCCCAGCGCCCACACCATCGGTTGCGCGGCGAGGCCCAGCAACTTGCCCGCCGCCGCGGCCGCGGCGAACACGCCACAGGTCGAGGTGATGTGCCAGCCCTTCGGATAATGGCCGGGCGAGATGGCGGCGCCGATCCGGCATTCGATCTCGAAACCCAGCACGAAGGCGGTCAGGAACTCCGGCCCGGTGACGCGCTGCAGCTCGGCCATCGCCAGCACCGCAGGCGCGAGCGGCGAGGTCGGATGCACGACCGTCGGCAGGTGGGTGTCGCAATAGTCGAAGACGTTGGCGCCGGCGGCGTTGAGGAAGGCGGCACTCAGCGCGTCGATGCGATCGCGGCGGCCGATCACCGTCGCCTGCCGGCCGCCGGAGAATTCCGCCAGCGACTTCAGCGCCATCGCCACCGGCTCGGTGCGGCAGCCCGCCAGCGCCACGGCGAAGAAGTTCAGCAGCGCCCGCTTGGCCTCGTGGCGCGCCTCGGCGGGGATGTCGTCCCACCGGGTGTCGACGACGAAGCGGGCGAGAGTTTCGGTGGTTCCGGGTCGGGGCTGCATGGCCCGAGAGATGCGGCACGCCGGACGCGTTGTCCATCGCACTCCTCCCCATTCATATGGGGAGGTGGTGCGTCGGCACTTTCACGCTCCGCGTGAAAGTGCCCTACCCGCGACGGAGGGGTCTGAGCCACAACATGACTGCGGCCCATGACCCCTCCGTCAGCGTAAGACGCTGACACCTCCCCATTTGAATGGGGAGGGTTGCTCCCGGCTCACTCCGCCGGCTGGAACACCTCGAGCTTGGAGGTGAGCTCCTTGCCCTTGGTCTCCGGGCCGAGCAGCACGAAGATCACGACCAGGATGGCGAAGCCCATGGTGCTGACCATCATCGGCCAGGCGTAGCCCATCTTCATCTCGTTCGCGAAGTAGCTCAGCAGCGGCGCGATCACGCCGCCGAAGATGGCGCCCTGGTGATAGACGAAGCCGGAGGCCGTCGCCCGCACCTCGGTCGGGAAGCGCTCACAGAGGTAGCTCGGGTTCTGGCCGTAGATCGAGCCCAGGAACAGGCCCTGCAGGATGAAGCCGCCGACCACCCAGGTCGGATCGGTGGTGTGCAGGTAGAGCGGCGTTATGAAGATGCCGATGATCGCCGGGATGTAGATGCCGGGCCGCCGTCCCCATTTGTCGGAGACGAAGCCCCACAGCGCGCTGCCCCCGAACACGATGATGTTGGCGAAGAAGATCGGCACGAAGACCTGCGCCGGCGTCCAGTGCAGCTCGCGCTGCAGGTAGGTCGGGAACAGCGCCCAGATCGAGTAGTAGACGCAGAACGCCGAGGCCATCCAGAAGCAGCCGGTCAGGGTGTTCCAGATGTACTTGCGCTTGAAGATGGTGAAGAGCGGCAGCGTGACCTCGGTGTGCTCGGCGGTCTGCTGGCGCTTGTTCTCCGCCCACACCTCCGGCTCCTTGACGAAGAAGCGGATGTAGAGCACCGCGAGCGCCGGCAGGATGCCGATCCACAGCAGGCCGCGCCAGCCGAAGTCGGCGAACAGCAGCCAGTTGGCGCCGGCCGCGAGCGCGTAGCCGAGGCCCCACGAGCCCTGCAGGATGCCGCTCATCAAGCCGCGCGAGCGCGTCGGCCAGGATTCCATCGCCAGCGACGCGCCGGCCGGCCATTCGGCGCCCATGCCGATGCCCAGCAGGGTACGGAAGACCAGCAGGAACATGAAGGTCGGCGAGAAGCCCGCGATGAAGTTGCAGAACGAGTACCACAGGATGGAGATCATCAGCGGCCATCGCCGGCCGATGCGGTCGCCCAGCCAGCCCGCGGCGGTCGCGCCCAGGAGGCGCATCCACAGCGTCAGGGTGAACACGATGGTCACCTCGGTCACCGGGACTTTGAACTCGTCGGCGATCGGACCGATGATGAACAGGAACACGGTGAAGTCGAACGCATCGAGCGTCCAACCGAGCCAGGACGCGCTATAGGCGTACCATTGGTCCTTGGTCGGCTCTTTGTACCAGGGCAGCAACGCAGAAGGGCTGGACGCGGACATCGGCTAAACCTCCCTGTTTCATGGAACGAGGTTTACGCTGAGCGACTCCGGCTACTGACGTGTCAGGAAGTGTCCGCTTTTGGCTGCACGGACGCAAGCCCGGGCGCCCCGGTTACCCTTCCGGCCGGACGATCCGCCGACGGCCGTTGAGCGAACGAAACAGGCGCTGAACCGCGCGCGGGAAGGATGGCCGTACCGCGCTTTTCTTGGCACACTAACTGCTTCCGCCTTCGCAGGTCCTGAGTGGTGTTCCCGATGACGACGACCGCACGCAAGCTGCGCTTCGGCGCGTTCATGAGCGTGCCCAGCTGCCATCCGACCGGATGGCGCCATCCCGAGGCCGTTCCCGAGACCGATCTCTCGCCGAAGCTGCTGCTTCACATGGCACGCACTGCCGAGCGCGGCCTGCTCGACTGCATGTTCTTCCAGGACTCGGTCGCCATCCCCGGCAGCACCGCGGTCTATGGCGGCCAGCCGTTCCGGGTGAAGAGCGGACGGCAGGCGCATATCGAGCCGATGACCGCGATCGCCGCGATCGGCGCCATCACCAGGAACCTCGGCCTGATCTCGACCTGTACGACCTCGTACAACGAGCCCTACAACGTGGCGCGCCGCTTCCTCACCATCGACCATATCAGCGGCGGCCGCGCCGGCTGGAACCTCGTGACCTCGCAGGCCGAGGACGAGGCGGTGAACTTCGGCCGCGACCAGCATTTCGAGCACGGCATCCGCTACGAGCGGGCGTCGGAGTTTCACGACGTCGTGGTCGGGCTGTGGGACACCTGGGAGGACGACGCCTTCCTGCGCGACAAGGCGACGGGCCAGTGGTTCGACTACGACAAGATGCACATCCTCAATCACAAGGGGGAATACTTCAACGTGCGCGGGCCGCTCAACGTCGCGCGCTCGCCGCAGGGCCGGCCGGTGGTGGCGCAGGCGGGCTCGTCGGATGTCGGCATGGAGCTCGCCGCCCGCACCGCCGACCTGATCTTCACCGCGCAGGACACCATCCCCGAGGGCCGCGCCTTCCGCGACAGCATCCGTCGGCGCATGGAGAAGCATGGCCGCCGGCCGGACGAGATCCGCGTCTTCCCGGGCATCCAGCCGATCGTCGGCCGGACCATGGCGGAGGCGGAGGAGAAGTACCAGGAGCTGCGCGCGCTGGTCGATGACGGCGTCGGCATCGCCGCGGTGGCGCGGCTGGCGGGCGGCGTCGACATCTTCTCGATGGATCCCGACGGGCCGCTGCCGCCGCTCAAGCCCTCCAACGCGGCGCGGGCGCGCCAGGATCGCATCATCGCCATGGGCAAGCGCGGCATGACCATCCGCGACATCGGCCGCGTGCTGGCGATGAGCCAGACCCATCGCGTGATCTGGGGCACGCCGCAATCGATCGCCGACGACCTGACGGAATGGCTCGAGCAGGGCGCCGCCGACGGCTTCAACCTCCTGTTCGCGCACTATCCCAGGCCGCTCGAGGAATGGGTCGACATGGTGATCCCCGAGCTGCAGCGGCGCGGGATGTTCCGCACCGAGTACGAGAGCACGACCTTCCGCGGCAATCTCGGCGTCCCGATCCCGCCGAACCGGTTCGCGAAGAACCGCGTGAGCGTGGCCGTCTCAGTGGCGGCGTCCAATGGCTGAGATCGTGTCATGTGGACCGCGCGCATCCTGCACGCTCATCAGCGGGCTGGAAGCCAGCGGTCCAATGAGGGCGTCCAATGACTAACCGCATGCTCCGCCTCGGCGGCTTCTTCAGCGTGCCGGGCAACCATCTCGCGGGCTGGCGGCATCCCGACGCCATCCCGACCTACGACATGGACTTCCAGGGTTATGCCCACATCACCCAGGTCGCCGAGGCGGCGAAGTTCGACTGCATCTTCTTCCAGGACACGGTCGGCGTGTCGGGCAGCCGGCAACTGGCGCGCGGCGAGCGGGCGCGGTCCAAGCTCTCGCGCACGGTGAAGCTCGAGCCGACGGCGACGCTGGCGGCGCTCGCCATGGTGACCGAGCGGATCGGCCTGGTGGCGACCGCCACGACCACCTACAACGAGCCCTACAACATCGCCCGCCGCTTCATGTCGATCGACCACATGAGCGAGGGCCGCGCCGGCTGGAACCTCGTCACCTCGCAGATCGAGGACGAGTCGGAGAATTTCGGCTTCGATCAGCACATGGCCCACGCCGAGCGCTACGAGCGCGCCGAGGAATTCTACGAGGTCGTCACCGGCCTGTGGGATTCGTGGGAGGACGGCGGGCTGGTCCGCGACAAGGAGAGCGGCGTCTACATGGACCGCGACAAGGTCCATTTCCTCGATCACGTCGGCAAGCACTTCAAGGTCAAGGGCCCGCTCAACATCACCCGCTCGCCGCAGGGCTGGCCGGTGATCGCCCAGGCCGGCTCCTCCGAGGCCGGCCGCGACCTCGCCGCGCGCACCGCCGACGTGGTGTTCACGGCGCAGACCAAGATCGACGAGGCCAAGGCGTTCTACGCCGACATCAAGCAGCGCGCCGCAAACTACGGCCGCTCGCCCGACGACATCAAGATCATGCCGGGCCTGACGCCGGTGCTCGGCAAGACCATGGACGACGCCAGGGCGAATTACGAATACCTGCAGTCGCTGATGCCCGACGACGTGGCTCTGTTGTCGCTGACGCATATTTCCGGCGGGCTCGACCTCACCAAATTCCCGCTCGACGGGCCCCTGCCCGACCTGCCGCCCAGCAACGCCGCCAAGGCGCGCCAGGCGCTGGTGGTGAAGACGGCGCGCGACAACAACATGACCCTGCGCCAGATCGCGCGGCACACCGCGGCCGGCACCGGCCATCGCGTGATCGTCGGCACCGCCGAATACATGGCCGACGAGATGGAGAAGTGGCTGACGGAAGAGGCGGCCGACGGCTTCAACGTCGTCTGCAACCACTATCCCAAGCCGTTCGAGGATTTCTGCACCGAGGTCGTGCCGCTGTTGCAGCAGCGCGGCGTGTTCCGCAAAGAGTACGAAGGCAAGACACTCAGGGAGAATCTCGGGCTCAAGATACCGGAGAACCGGTACACCAAGGCCCGGTTGAAGGAGGCTTCATGAAAAGACGGACTCTGATGGGAGCGGCGGCCGTAGCCGCCGTAACGCCGAAGGCCTTCGCGCAGAACGCCGCGGAGAAGGTGCGCAAGATCAACCTCTACACCTGGCCGCAGGCGGCGCTGCCGCAGGCCTACCAGGCCTCGCAGCTGATCGCCCAGCAATGGCGCCAGCTCGGCCTCGACATCGACGTCAAGCCGCTGCAGCGCCAGGCGCAGACCGCGCTGATCTGGTACAGCCGCGACAAGTGGGACGCCACGATGTGGCGCATGGTCGGCCGGCCCGAGCGCTCCGATCCCGACGAGTTCGTGTACTCGCTGTTCGATTCGAGCTACGCCGACAAGGGCTACGACTTCATCGGCTACAAGAACCCCGAGTACGACAAGCTCGCCGAGAAGCAGCGCACCCAGCTCGACAGGGAGGAGCGGCGCAAGACCATCTTCGAGGCGCAGAAGATGATCGACCGCGACCAGCCCTACGCCTTCCTGGTCCATCCGAAGTATCCGATGGCCTACAACAAGGCGGTGTTCAAGGCCGACACCGTGGTCAACCAGACCGGCATCGGCATCCGCAACATCTGGACCTTCGTCGCGATCGAGCCGCTGGGCGCGCAGAAGGATTTGATCATCAACAGCTCCGAATCGATCAACGCCACCAACCCGCTCTATATCGGCGGCGCGGTCGATAGCTGGATCACCGACCTGATCTGGGACCGGCTGATGCGCATCGGCCCCGACGGCCAGCCGCAGCCCTGGGCAGCCGAGAGCGTGACCTGGAAGGACGACACCACCATCGACATCAAGCTGCGCGCCGGCATGAAATGGCACGACGGCAAGCCGGTGACGGTCGACGACATCATCTTCTCCTTCACCGCCCCGGCCGGCGACAAGGCGCCGATGTACAAGCCGTTCGTCACCGAGATCGCCGCGATGGAGAAGACCGGCGAGCTCGGGCTGGCGATGAAGCTCAAGAACCCCAACGCCACCTTCTTCACCGCCTCGCTCAGCAAGATCAACCTGATCCCCAAGCACGTCTGGGAGCCGGTGCTGAAGGACCTCGAGGGCAAGCCGGAGAACGCCGAGCAGATCAAGGAGATCAACCGCACCGGCTCGGGGCCGTTCAAGATCGTGCGCTGGGCGCCCAACGAGGAGATCGTGCTCGAGCGCTTCGGCGAGCATTTCAGGTCGCCCAAGGTGGCGCGCTGGATCATGCGCATCGTGCCCAATGCCGAGGCGACGCTCGGCATGCTGAAGCGCGGCGAGCTCAACTTTCTCGGCTTCTTCGGCGGCGACCCCGAGGTGCTGGTGAAGTTCGCCAAGGAGAACCCCGACATCGTGGTCACCACCGAGACCGATGTCGGCTTCGAGTTCGTGGCCTTCAACAACCGCCGCGCGCCGTTCGACGACCCGGCCTTCCGCCGCGCGCTTTCCTTCGCGATCGACCGGCGGCTGATGGTCTCGGCGGCGTGGCAGGACTTCGCGGTGCCGGCCAACAGCCACGTCTCGCCGGTGCTGAGCTACTGGCACGACCCGTCGGTCGACGCCATGAAGACCGGGCTCGCGGTGTCGAAGAAGATCCTGCAGGACGCGGGCTACCGCGTGGTCAGCGGCAAGCTCTACTACCCTGCCGGCAAGCAGGAAAAGCTGACCACCGAATGAAGCTCGTCCTCGAGCGCTTTGCGCACAACGCGCTCGCCCTGCTGGCGGTGACGACGATCCTGTTCTTCATGTTCCGGCTGATGCCGGGGACGCCGCTCGCCGCCTTCATCAACGAGAACCTCAACGCCGATCAGCAGCAGGCGATGCTGCAGCAGTTCGGCCTCGACAAGCCGCTGTGGCAGCAATACTTCATCTATCTCGGCAACCTGCTCGGCGGGCAGATGGGCCTGTCGTTCTTCCAGCGCCGGCCGGTCACCGACATCCTGCTCGAGGTGCTGCCCAACTCGATCATCCTGACGCTGACGTCGCTGATCATCGCCTACGTCTTCGGCGTGCTGGCCGGCGCCTGGCTGGCCTGGAAGCGCGGAAGCTGGCTGGAGCGCGTCGCCGTGCCGGTGGTGCTGGCGACCCGCGCCGCGCCCGAGTTCTGGATCGGCATGGTGCTGCTGGCCTTCCTCTCCTTCAATCTCGGCTGGTTCCCGTCCGGCGGCGCCAGCAGCCCCGGCTTGGCCTACACCAGCAACTGGCAGCGCATCCTCTCCCTCGACTACGTCCAGCACCTTGCCCTGCCGGTGATCACGCTGGCGCTCTATCTGCAGGGCCTGCCGCTGCTGCTGATGCGCTCCAACATGCTCGAGGTGATGCACGAGGAGTTCGTCACCATGGCGCGCATGAAGGGCCTTTCCGAATGGCGCATCGTCATCGGCCATGCCGCCCGGAATGCGCTGCTGCCGGTCGTGACCGCCTTCGCGCTCGGCGTCGGCCTGTCGATGGGCGGCAACGTGGTGATCGAGACGGTGTTCTCGTGGCCCGGCATCGGCCGCATGCTGGTGCAGGCGGTGTCGGTGCACGACTATCCGCTGGCCCAGGGCGCGTTCCTCATGATCGCGCTGGTGCTGGCGCTGATGAACTTCGTCGCCGACCTGCTCTACATGGTCCTCGATCCGCGGGTGAGCCATGGCCGAAAGAGCTGAGCCGTTGCCCGCGAGGCGCACCTGGCGCCTGTCGCCGGGCGTCAAGCGGCTGCTCGCCATGCCGCTGCGCGACCCGTTCGCCTTCGCCGGCATCGTGATCTACCTCGCCTTCGCCCTGGTCGCGCTCAGCGCCGACCGGCTCGCACCGGTCGATCCGATGGAGATCCTGTTCACCAAGGCCGGCAAGGTCGCGGCCAACATGCCGCCGTCGGCGGAGTTCCTGCTCGGCACCACCAACCTCGGCCGCGACATCTATGCCCAGCTCGTGCACGGCACGCGCAGCGCCCTCGCCGTCGGCCTGTCGGCGGCGGTGATCGTCGCCACCGTCGGCACGGTGGTCGGGCTGGTGTCGGGCTATTTCGGCGGCTGGATCGATGCGCTGCTGATGCGCATCGCCGACATGGCGCTCAGCCTGCCGTTCCTGCCGTTCGTGATCGTGCTGACCGGCTTCCTCGGCGCCGAGACCGAGAACATCGTGGCGGCCGTCGCCCTGCTGCTGTGGCCCAACTCCGCCCGCGTGATCCGGAGCCAGGTGCTGTCCTTGCGCGAACGCGCCTATGTCGAGGCGGCGCGAGTCACCGGCGCCAACCAGTGGCGCATCCTGTTCGTGCACATCGCGCCCAACATCCTGCCGCTCAGCTTCGTCTACGCCGCGATCGCCATCGGCTGGGCGATCATCACCGAAGCTTCGGTCAACTTCCTGGGCTTCGGCGACCCGACCAGCGTGTCGTGGGGCATGATGCTGCAGGACGCCTTCTCCTCGCAGGCTCTGTCGCGCGGCCAGTACGCCTGGTTCGTGCCGCCCGGCCTCTGCATCATCCTGGTGGTGGTCGCCGGCTTCTTCATCAGCCGCGGCTACGAGGAGGTCTTCATGCCGAGGCTGCGCGGCCGATGATGCCCGTCCAATGATGCTCGCGGTCGAGGACCTGCAGATCCACTACGCCACGCGCGACGGCGTGGCCCGCGCGGTCGACGGCGCCTCCTTCGTCGTGCCGGAAGGCAGGATCGTCGGCCTGGTCGGCGAATCGGGCTGCGGCAAGACCACGGCGGTGCGCGCCATCATGGGCGTGCTGGCCGAGAACGGCCGCCGCGCCGGCGGCAAGGTGGTGTTCAAGGGCACGGCGATCGACGAGCGCACGACCCGGCCGCTGCTGTGGCGCGAGATCGCCTACGTGCCGCAAAGCGCCATGAGCTCGCTCGACCCGGTCTACACCGTCGGCGCCCAGATCGTGGAGGTGCTGGTCAAGCGCGGCAACGCCTCGCGCGCCCAGGCGAAGGCGCGTGCCGCCGAGCTGTTCGAGCTGGTGGGCCTCAGCGACCGGCGGCTGGCCGATTATCCGCACCAGTTCTCCGGCGGCATGCGCCAGCGCGCGGCGATCGCCATGGCGCTGGCGCTCGAGCCCAGCCTGCTGCTGGCCGACGAGCCGGTGACGGCGCTCGACGTCATCGTGCAGCGCCAGATCCTCGACATGCTGCGCGCCCTGCAGCAGCGGCTGAAGCTCTCGATGGTGATGGTGACCCACGACATCTCGGTGGTCGCCTATCTCTGCGACGAGGTCGTGGTGATGTATGCCGGCCAGGTGGTCGAAAGCGGCCCAGTGCGCGAGGTGCTGGCGCGGCCGCGCCATCCCTACACCATGGGCCTGCGCAACGCCTTCCCCGACCTCCTGTCGGACGCGATGGAGCTGGTGCCGATCCACGGCAGCCCGCCCGACCTGCGCGCGGAACTCGTCGGCTGCCGCTTCGCCCCGCGCTGCCCGTTCGTCCAGCCCGCCTGCACGTCCGGCGCCATCACGCCCGAGGTCGCCGTCAACCACCTCACCGCCTGCCGCCGCTCGGCCGAGGCCGACACCCTGCGCGCCGCCGCCCTGGACCCGAAGACATGGCATTCATAGCGGACCGCGCTGCATCGACGCCGTCTCCTGGGCGCGTTCCGGAGCTCGACCGGGGCGAGGGAGTGCGGTCCGCGTGAGCACGCTCGTCCCCAAGGAACGCGCCCTCCTCGAACTCCGCGATGTCGTGAAGCACTTCCCGGTGTCGCGGTCGCTGAGCGAGATCGTCCGCGGCCGGCATCCGGTCGTGCGCGCGCTCGACGGCATCACGCTCGATATCGGCGCGGGCGATGCGATCGCCATCGTCGGCGAATCGGGCTGCGGCAAGACCACGCTCGGCCGGCTGATGCTGAAGCTCACCGAGCCCAGCGGCGGCGCCATCGCCTTCGACGGCGCGGCGCTGGACGGCCTCGCGGGCGAGTCCTTGCGCGCCTTCCGCCGCCAGGCGCAGCTCGTGTTCCAGAACCCGTTCGATGCGCTGAACCCGCGCTTCACCATCTACCGCGCCGTCGCCGAGCCCTTGCTCAACGCCGGCATCGCCAAATCGGAGCACGCCGACCGCGTCGCGTCCGCCTTCCGCCGCGTCCACCTGCCCGACCTCGAGCGCTATCTCGACCGCTACCCGCACCAGCTCAGCGGCGGCCAGCTCCAGCGCGTGGTGCTGGCGCGCGCCCTCGTCCTCGGTCCGCGCTTCCTGGTCGCCGACGAGCCGGTGTCGATGCTCGATGTCAGCGTGCGCGCCGGCATCCTCGCGCTGCTGCGCGAGGTGCGCGACGCCATGGGCCTGACCGCGGTCTATATCAGCCACGACCTGGCGCTGGTCCGCTATCTCTGCGAGCGCACGGTGGTGATGTATCTCGGCACCGTGGTCGAGGACGGCCCCACGGCCGAGATCGTGCGCAACCCGCGCCATCCCTACACCCGCGCCCTGGTCGCCGCCGTGCCGGTACCCGACGCCGACCAGTCGCGCAGCCCTCTGCCGATCAGCGGCAACGTCCCCGACGCCCGCGAGCCGCCGTCGGGCTGCCGCTTCCGCGACCGCTGCCCGCACGCCTTCGCGCGATGCGCGGAGGAGGTGCCGGCGCTGCGCACGACCGCGTCCGGCCATCGCGTCGCCTGTCATCTCGACGGCTGATTGACATATGTAACGTGACATGCGACAGTCCGTCCCGGACCTGAGCGCATGATCGAGAGCTTTCGCCACAAGGGCCTCAAACGCCTGTTCGAGAACGGCGAAAGGAAGGGGATCAATCCTCAGTTCGTCGACAGGGTCGAGAACATTCTCGGCCTTCTGGATGCAGCCAGCACGGTCACGGATATGGCGCTGGCGAGCTTTCGCCTGCACGCCTTGACCGGGAACCTGCGGGGCTTCTGGGCCGTAACGGTACGGGCAAACTGGCGGATCATATTCCGGTTCGAGGATGGCACCGCCTTCGACGTCGATCTGGTCGACTATCATTGAGAAGCGAGAGACACATGCCGATGAAGAACCCTCCCCATCCCGGCCGCCTGGTGAAGGACGAGATCGAGGCCTTGGGACTATCGGTCGCCAAGGCGGCGCAGGGTCTTGGCGTCACGCGCCAGCAGCTTTACCGGGTGATCAACGGCGAGTCCGCGATCTCGGCGGAGATGGCGGTGCGCCTGGAGGCGGGCCTGGGCAGCAGCGCCGCCACGTGGCTGCAAATGCAGATGAATTACGACCTTGCCGCGCTCCGAAAGCGCGCGCGGTCGTTGCATGTCAAACCGCTCGCCGCCTGAAACACCTCGGAAAGCGTCGCAGCAGGTCATGATTGCTGGTATCCTGATGCCCGAGATGGCAGCCCAGGAGACCGGCCCGCAGACAGCCGCCGATGGCGAGCTCCGGCTGGAGCTGGCCCGCAGCTGCCCGAGATCGCGCGCAGGGTCGAGGCGCTCGAGGACCATGCCGAGCGGACCGGCCTGCCGACCGAGACCGCCTACCAGGTCACCCTGGTGCTCGACGAGCTGGTCACCAACCTCGTGAGCTATGGCATGGCGCCGGGCGGCACCCGGCCGATCACGCTCAGGCTGTCCTATGCGGCGGCGTGCTCGAGATCCTGCTGTCCGACCCAGGCAGGCCCTTCGATCCGCGCACCGTGTCGCCGCCCGAAACCGAGGTGTCGCTCGACGACCGCCAGATCGGCGGGCTCGGCGTGCACATCGCGTAGCGTCGGCTAGGCGTGGGTCCGGTTGAGGATCACCCAGGCCAGTTGCACGAAGAAGAGGACCCCCAGCAGGACGGCAATGGCGGCGACGACCGCATCGTCTTTCCGGCGTCCGCGTCGAAATGACGAACGAGCGGTTCCTGCCTTCCGAGCCGCGCTGTCGGTCGCCTGGTACATGGTGCGCCTGTGAAGCTGTTCGACGCGCTTATAAGAAGGCCCGGTTTCCCGAACATTGTGCGAGGGACGACTTGGGTTTCGTGCGTTTCACGGCGTGGCGCATTGCCGGCCTGATTGCAATTGCCGCGAAAGGTCCCAGTCGCATCGCGGTTCACGGTGGTCGCGGGGCCTCAGCCACTGTCTGCTAGGGCAGCAGCACGCGACCAATTTCGTGCACGACGCCGTTGTCAGCGATCTGATCCGTTGCGGTCACTTTTACTTTGTTGATGCGGATGCCTTCACCCGGATCGTCGGCGTCGATCTCGATCTCTTTGCCCAGGATCGTCTTGGTGTTGTACATCTTGCCATCCATGTCCTTCGCCGCTACCCGCGCCGGAACGATGTGGTAGCTCACCAACTTGACGAGCTGCTCGTGGTTCTCGGCCTTCATCAGATTGTCGAGCGCCTTGCCGGGCAGCCGTTTGAACGCTTCGTCCGTCGGCGCGAACACCGTAAATGGGCCCTTTTCCTTCAGCTTATCGGTCAGTCCAGCCGATTTGATGGCGGCGGCAAAGAGCGTGAGCTTCGGGTTGGCCGCGATGATCTCGACGATATCGGCTGCGCTTGCCGAAGTTGTGAACGCCGGCAGAAATGCCGCGCAGAGCAGTGCGACGACGAGTTTCCTTCGCATCAAGTCCTCCTGTGGTTGACGAATAGGCGATAGACGGTCGGAAGAACCAGAAGCGTCAGCAGCGTGCTGGTGACCAGCCCGCCGATGACGACCACGGCAAGCGGCCGCTGCACTTCCGCACCGGCGCCGGTCGCTACGGCCATGGGGACGAACCCCAGGGAGGCGACCAGCATGGTCATCAATACCGGACGCAGCCGCGTCTGCGCGCCAAGCCGCACCGCCTGGTCGACTCCCATTCCTTCGGCGAGCCGCCCGTTGATCGAGCTGGCGAGCACAAGGCCGTTCAGCACGGCCACGCCCGACAAGGCGATGAACCCAACTGCCGCGGAAACCGAGAACGGCATGCCGCTCACCAGGAGCCCCAGAACGCCTCCGGTCAAGGCGAGCGGCACACCGGTGAACACGATAAGGGACTGCCGCAGCGACCCGAGTGCCCCGTAGAGCAGCGCAAGGATTGCCGCGAGGCAGAGCGGGACCACGACCGAGAGCCGCCGCCGTGCCGACTGCAGGTTCTCGAACTGGCCGCCCCATTCGATCCAGACGCCCGCCGGCAGCTTCACCTTGTCGACGATCTGGCGACGCGCCTCGTCCACGGTCGAGCCGAGGTCGCGGCCCCGCACGTTGGCAGACACCGTGACCCGGCGCTTGCCGTACTCGCGGCTGATCTGGCTCAAGCCGTCGTTGACCTCGATACGCGCCACTTCCGACAGCGGAACGAAGTTGGTCGGCGGCAACTCCAGCAGGTTCGCCGCATTGTGCAACGGGGCGACCGTGGGTGGCGAGGTCGCGGACGGGAGCGGCACCGGCAACACACCGAGCGCTTCGGGCCTGCTGCGATAGGGGTCGGCGAAGCGAAGAACCAGCGGATAGGACAGAGTGCCGTCGTACATCTGTCCCACCGTGCGACCGATCACGGCGGCCGTCAGCGTATCGTGGATGTCCGGCACGGCGACGCCATAGCGGGCCACCGCGGTCCGATCAGGCTTCACCGTCACGATCGGCTGACCGATCGTCTGCTCGACCCTGACGCCGGACGTGCCGCGCACCTTGCTCACCACGCTGGCGACCTGGTCGGCGATATCGCGCAGCACCTCGAGGTCGTCACCGAACACCTTGATGGCGAGGTCGCTCTTGACGCCTGCGATCAGCTCGTTGAAGCGCAACTGGATCGGTTGGCTGAATTCGTAGCTGGTCCCCGGCACCTTCTCGACCGCCTCCCGCAGGCGGGCGATCAGCGCGCTCTTGGGCTCGTCCGGATCAGGCCATCGCTCCCTCGGCTTCAGGATGATGTAGACATCCGAAACCTCGGGCCCCATCGGATCCGTCGCCAACTCGGCGGCACCCGTTTTCGAGACGACTACGGAAACCTCCGGTACCTTGGATAGCGAGTTCTCGGTGACCTGCTGCAATCTGGTCGATGTCGTCAGCGAGACCCCAGGAATCTTGCGGGTCTCCGCGGCCAGATTGCCTTCGTCGAGCGTAGGGATGAATTCCTGCCCCAGGGTCAGGAAGAGGAGAACTGAGAGGGCGACCAGACCCATGGCGCCGGCAAGCAGAGAACCGCGACGCCGGAACGTGATCTCGAGCAGCGGCGCATAGAAGCGTCGCGCCGCCACCGTGATGTATCCTTCGCGTTCTCCGGCCGATCCGCCGAGGAACGTGAGGATAAGCGCCGGAATGACAGTCAACGACAGGACGAAGGCGGCAGCCAGGGCGAAGATGACCGTCATCGCCATGGGAGTGAACATTTTGCCTTCGACGCCGGTTAGCAGCAGCATCGGGATGTAGACGATGATGATGATCATCTGACCGTAGACGGACGGCTGGATCATCTCGTAGGTCGACCGGGTCACCACCTCGCGCCGCTCTTCAAAGATTAGCAGGCGTCCGAGCCGCGCACGTTCCTCGTGGAGATGGCGCAGCGAGTTCTCGACAATGATGATAGCGCCATCGACGATGAGACCGAAGTCGAGGGCGCCGAGGCTCATCAGGTTGGCGCTGACCCCCTTCTCGACCATGCCGATCGCTGTTGCCAGGATCGCGAGCGGGATGACCAACGCTGTAATCAGAGCGGCGCGCAGGTTGCCGATGGTCAGGAACAGGACGGCGATGACGAGAAGCGCCCCCTCCGCCAGGTTGGTCGCCACCGTGTGGATGGTCGAATTGACGAGCTCAGTCCGGTCGAGCACCGGCGTGACCCTGACGCCGGGCGGCAGACTGGGAAGAATCTCCTTGAGCCGATCTGCAACGGTCCGGCTGTTGCCACCTATCCGCATCAAGCCAATCCCGAGGACGACCTCTTCTCCGTTGGCACTGGCACTGCCGCTGCGCAGCTCCTTGCCTGGGACGACCTTCGCCAGATCGCCAACAGTGATTGGCGTGCTGTCGCGCACCGCAATGACTGTCTTCAGCACATCCTCGCTGTCGCGAAAGCGACTGTCGGCCCGCACCAGATAGGCGGCGCCGCGGCTTTCAAGATAGCCGGCGCCGGTAGCGACGTTGCTGCGGCCCAGCGCGGCCGCCACCTCGTCGAGGGATATGCCGTAGGCAATGAGACGCGCCGGGTCCGGCTGCACCTCGAGCTGTCGCACATATCCGCCGATCGAATCGACACCCGCCACGCCCTGGGCAGCCAGCAGGCGCGGCCGGATAGTCCAGTCCTGGAGGGTGCGCAGATAGGTCGCCCGCTCGAGTGCCGTGCGCAGCACATCGCCGTTCGGCGTCACATAGGCCCCGTTGGGCTGCAGCCCGGGTCCGGGGTGAGGTGCCGCTGGCGGCCGATCGAAGGAGAGTGTCCACCAGTAGACCTCGCCCAGTCCGGTGGCGTTCGGCCCGAGGACCGGCTCGGCGCCGGCCGGCAGGTTCTCGCGCGCGGAAATCAGGCGCTCGGTCAGCTGCTGGCGGGCGAAATAGATGTCGGTGCCGTCAGTGAAGACCGCTGTCACCTGGGAGAAGCCGTTGCGCGAGATCGACCGCGTCGAGACGAGCCCCGGCGTCCCCGCCACTGCCGTTTCGATACGGAACGTCACGCGCGCCTCGACTTCCTCGGGCGAGAGGCTCGGCACCAGGGTGTTGATCTGGACCTGCCGATTGGTGATGTCGGGAACGGCGTCGAGCGGCAGACGGACCGCTGCGAATATACCGCCGACCGCGACTGCCGCCGCCAGCAGCAGCACGACAAAGCGATTGTTCAGAGAGGCGCTAATCACCCATCTCAGCATCGCCGGCCTCCGCCGCACGCAGCGCGCGCCTCAGTCATTGTCGTCGCCGGTGTTTTCCAGTTGGCTCTTCAAGGCGAATGTCTCGCCGGTCGCGATCTTCTCGCCCGCGGTCAGGCCCTTGACGATCTCGGTGGACTTGCCATCCGTCCTGCCGACCTTCACTTCACGCAGGCGAAATCCCGACTTGACCGCGACGAAGACCGACGGCTTGCCCCCAACGACCTGCACTGCATCGTTCGGCACCGCGATGGCGACGGCTGCGCTCGGCCCGGGAATGCGCGCATCGACGACCATGCCTGGCCGCCAGCGATGCTCGGGATTGACGAGATCGACCCGGGCGCGCACCGATCGCGTGCCTTCAGAAATCATCGGCGCCAGGTAGGTGATCGGCGCCTGGGCTTTCAGGCCGGTGCTGGACACGATCTCGACCGGCTTGCCGACCTGTGCCTCTGCCAGCAGCTCGGGTCCGATCCGAAGGTTGACCCAGACCACATCGAGGTCGGCGACGACGAAGACGTCGCGATTGGCCGGCAGCAGTTCGCCGGTGAAGATCTGCTTTTCCAGGACCTCGCCGGCAAACGGCGAAACGATTTCGTAGCGCGCCAGGTCCGCGTGCTCCACGTCGAGCTTGTCGAGATCGGCGCGGCTGAGACCAAGCGTAAGAAGCGCCTGAGTGGCATTGCGCAAGTCGATCTGGGCTTGGTTGAGTTCACGTTGCGCCAGGAGGATATCCTTTTCCGTTCCGCCACCCCCGCGGACGAGTTCTTGCTGGCGACGGAGTGTCTTCTCGGCCAAGGCCAGTTTGTCCTTGGCCGCCAGATACATCGCTTTGGCATCGGCAATGTCGCGGCTGTGGATGACAGCAAGAACATCACCCGCGGCGACCTTGTCGCCGATGCTCTTGTCGACCTGACGGACCGTTCCGGAAACGCGCACGGCGATGCGGGCGACCTTCGTGTCGTCGAAACCGACCGATCCCACGACTGTGAATTCGGTCGCAAGCGTGGCCGGCCCAGCCGTGCCGATCTCGATGCCCAGCGTCTTGGCGATACCGGAATCGACGGAAACCAGTTTCTTGTCCTTCACCTCAGTTGGGGGAGCCTCCTTGTTCGTATCGCCAGCACCGAGCACGGAGAGCAAACGCGCAACCGGCCGCTCGAGCAGCCCGCCTACCGCGATGCCTGCGAGCAGGAGAGCACCAGCGCTGACAAGTCGACGACTTGGCATTTGCCTGCCTATCCGGCCTCATCTTGTGGGAAGGAACGTCGAGCGGCCGCGAGTTCTCGGCGCGCATCCACGATGATCGCGTAGGCGGAATGCAGGAACAGGCCGGCAATCACCATGGCGACCCCGAGATCGGGCCACGGCGTTCGAGTCCAGGCGACCAGGGCCGCGGCGACCACCACTGCAACGTTGGCGATGGCGTCGTTCCGACTGAACAGCCATATGGCGCGGACGTTTGCATCGCCGTGGCGATGCGGCACGAGGACGGCGGCCGCCGTGAGGTTCACGATGAGCCCGATGGCGCCGAAGATGCCCATCAGTTCTGCCTCGGGCTGCCGAAGTACGAACACGCGATAGGCAGTGGCCAGAAGGACGCCGATGCCGAGCGCCGCAAGGAAGACCCCCTGCAGCAACGCCGTGCCAGCCCGCGCCTTTGCCCCCCAGCGGATGGCGACCAGTCCCAGCAAGGAGATCAGGCCGTCGCCGATGAAGTCGAGCGCATCGGCTTTCAGCGATTGCGAGGCAGCCACGAAGCCGCCGACGAATTCGATCAGCCCATAGCCGGCATTGAGCAGCACGACGATCCAGAGCGCCCGCCTGTAACCCCGCGAAAGATGCGAGAGGCGCGGGCCTTGTTCGCGATCGCCTTCGGCGTCCAGTCGCGCAAGGCGGTAGCCTAGTCCGGCAATCTTCTGTTCGAGTTCGGCGAGCGGGCCGGCGTTCGGGCCGGCCAGCCGCAGCGTCATCTCCTGTGCAGCGAGCGAGACCCGGGCGTCGCGAATGCCGGCCACATCTCTCGCCGTGCGCTCGATCGTGCTCGCGCAGTCCGAGCAATCCATGCCCGTCACTCGGTATCTCACTTCGGCCAGCGCGCCGGACATGGCCGCAACCTCTCTTGTACTTGTGCCGATGTCGGCAAAACTGCATCCTGTAGCCGCTACAGGATCAAGCTGGGACGACGGATATGATGTCGATCGGGACACTTTCGAGACGGACCGGCGTTCACATCGAGACCATTCGTTACTACGAGCGGGTCGGCGTGTTGCCGAAAGCGGATCGGGCAGCCAACGGCCGTCGGACCTATTGCGAAGCGGACGCCGGACGAGTGGCTTTCATTCGGCATGCGCGCGAACTCGGCTTCGACCTCAAGGCGGCGCGGACGTTGCTGGCGCTGCAGGAATCGCCGGAGATGCCCTGCAAGGAGGCCGATGATCTGGCGTCGGCTCAGCTTGCCGCCGTGGAAAGCCGCCTGAGGCGTCTCACAGCGCTGCGCAACGAGCTTCGGCGCATGGCGCACCGCTGCAAGAACGAGCGGGTCGCGGACTGCCGCGTCATCCAGGCGGTCTCACGATTGAGCTAGTCCAGCTGCGATTGGCGCGCCATGAGATGACGACCCGCTCGCTGTGGGAGGACGGCTACCAGCGCGACGATTGTAACCAGGATGATGGTCGACGCCATCGGCCGGCTAACGGCGAAGCCCCCTTGTGCAGCCGGCTTGTCGAGGAGATCGCCAACGGTTGCGCCGAGCGGTCGCGTCAGAATGAACGCCGCCCAGAACAGGGAGACGCGCGAGATGTCCGTCCAGTAGTAGAGCGCGGCCAGGACCGCCAGCGCAGCCCCGAAGACGACTGCGCCGCCGCGATACCCGAGGCCGGTGTCGCCAGCAATCCAGTCGCCCAAGGCCGTGCCCAGCGTCTGCGAGAAGGTAATCGTGACCCAGTAGAAGATCTCCACCTTCGGCGTTGCGACCGTCTGCACGTTTACCGTCCCGAGGGTGAGGTACCACAGCGCAAGAGAGCCCAGCACGCAGGCCAGCAGGATCGACGCGCCGCCCGTATAGCCGATGCCGAGCGAGCGATCGAAGAAGTCCGCCATCGCCGTGCCGACCGTGGTCGACGCCACGATCGCGCACCAGTAGATCCATGGATTGAACTTCTTTGCCGCGATCTGCGCGACCGCGGCGCCAAGGAAGATGACCAAAAATACCCCGGTGCCGATGAGATAACCGCCGTTGTGGGCGTTGGTGTCGGCATGCAGCGTGGTCATCGTGACGGCGTCGCCGCCCGTCTCGCCGAGCGTCGTTGCAAGCACCTTGACGATCCAGAAGCCGAGCGTAACCGCCGGCACCTTGCTGATTACCTCTTCTGCCGATGGGGGGAGATTACCTTCATGATTGTGCGTCATGTTTCGCTTCAGGTTCGAGAGAGGAACGGAAAGCCATCACCGGCACCTCCGGATGCCGGGCTAGCTCGCCGCGTCGATGGTCTTCAGCAGGTCCTTGAGCGCCGCCTTGCAGGCGCCGTCGTCAGGGGCTGAGGCGCGAAGCGCAGCGAGCGCCTTGTCGATCGCCTTATCGACCCGATGCCATTCCGGGGCGTCGCGCGGCTTGAGGGAGGCCTCGGCATCGTCCCACGCGGTCTCGAGACTCTTGATGCGGGCCTTTGCGGCGGCCAGGTCGCCCTGTTCGACGAGCGATTGCACATCGACCACGATCTTCCGGAATCGCGAGAGATCACCGAGCTTCGATGCGGCATTGGCCGGCGCTACGAAAGAAAAGCCGCTGAGGGACAATGCGAGGGGCGGCATTGCAGAAACGAACGCGACCGCGATGCCGGCCAGAAGGACGAACCTTGCGAATCGATGCATTGTGGACTCCTTGATCAGGTTGAGAGGGGCGGGTCAGACTGCAGGACTCCTCGTGGGCGCCCGCACGGTGCAGTAGGCGACAAGAGCAACGATCACGGTCAGGAAGCCGAGGCTCGTGTAGACGGTTCCCAGCCCCGCACCGCCGTACTCGCGCGCCTGGGACAGCAGATCGCCAAGCGATGCTCCCAAGGGGCGCGTCAGAATATAGGCCAGCCAGAAGGTCAGAACTGAATCGGCTCCGAGCCAGTACGCCAGGGCGCAGCAACCGATCAGGATGCCGAACACGATCGCCCCAAGGGTGAAGCCGAGACCGAGCGCTTCCGTTGCGAGATCGCCAGCCGCAGTCCCGAGCGCAAAAGTGAACAGAATGGAGGTCCAGTAGAAGCCTTCACGCCGCAGGGTGACGATCGAGCGGATCGAAAGCGTCTTCTCGCGTGCGTACCAAATGGCAAAGGTGATGCCGAGGGCGATCGCGAAGGCCAAGGTACTCCGGTAGAGGCTTACGCCGAGCCCATCCGTGAGAGCATCGGTCAGCTGGGTGCCGACGATGCTCACCAGCACGACGGTCAGCCAGTATTTCCACTCGACCAGATGGTTTTCGCGAAGCTGCAGGGCAAGAGCGCCAACCAGGAGGAGCAGCATCAGCAGCGTCGTGACCGCGGTACCGAGGCCGACATGCACGGCCAGGTAGTCGGCGCCCGTCTCGCCGACCGTGGTCGACAGGATCTTGATGATCCAGAAGACGATCGTGACGTCCGGCACCTTATTGAACCACGCCCGTTTCTGTTGCCCGGATGTGACCATCGGTATCTCCGCCAGGTTTCGACGCTCGGCGACAGCTAGGCGCGATGACTTAGCGGGCTCTTAGCGGCCTTGGCCGTCGCCACGCTCACACATGGAGCGGTTCGGTTCCTGGAGGCTAAGGAATTCCTAAGCTTCAGGTCCTATGGGCGCCGAGTATGAGCAGCAAAAGGATGGCAAGTGGGTGTATGACATTGAAGTGGCAAGCGGCAGGGCGCTTGCCGAAGATCGACGCCAACGATGGAGCGGTCCTCGGCGTCCGCAATGCCAAGCAGCGTGGCGACGAAAGGAATGACGAGCGCAAGGATGATAGGGACTGGGTCCAACCTTCAAGCGGAGGCGCACCGCGTCGTCGGTTCTCCCCGAGCCGGGACTGGGCACTAGACCATGCGAATCCTTCTCGTCGAAGACGACCGTATGATCGGCCAGGGGATCGTGAACGCGCTGAAGGACGCTGCCTACGCCGTCGATTGGGTCACCGATGGCGCAACGGCGATCGAAAGCACAGCCGCCGAGACTTACGATCTCATTCTGCTGGATCTTGGCCTGCCACAGCCTGAAGGCCTGGAGGTGCTGCGGAACCTCCGCCCCCGCGAGAAGGTTCCCGTCATCATCGTCACGGCACGCGATGAGGTCGACGACCGCGTAACTGGCCTCGATCTTGGCGCCGACGACTATCTCGTCAAACCGTTCGAGGTTCGCGAGCTCTTGGCGCGCATGCGCGCCGTCCTCCGCCGCCAGGGCGGCGGCGGGCAGTCGGTCCTGAGCAACGGTGTCGTCAGCCTGGATCCCGAAACGCGCGAAGCCCGCACCGAAACCGCCGCGTGTGCGCTCACCGCCCGGGAATTCGCGCTGCTCCGCGCGCTATTGACGCGGCCGGGCACAATCCTCACGCGCAGCGATCTCGAGCGGCACATCTACGGCTGGAACGAGGAAGTCGAGAGCAATGTCGTCGAATTCCTGATCCATGCGGTGCGCCGGAAGCTCGGCGCCGAGGTCATTCGCAATGTCCGGGGCGTCGGCTGGATGGTCGCACGTGACGGCCGATGAAGACGCTGCGCGCCCGTCTCTTCATCGGCATGACGTTGTTCATTCTCGCGTTTGGCGTCTGCGCCGGCATCGTGGCCTTTCGCTCCGCGTTTGACGAAGCGATCGAGCTTCAGGATGCCATCCTCGTCCAAATCGCCGCGCTGCGCCTGCCGAAGGACGAGACCACGAACGCCGCCAACGCCAGCCGGATCGACGAGGAGGATCGCGTCGTCATCGAGGAGCTGGGCAGCGGCGTCTTTCCCTCCACGCTGGGTGACGGCTTCCACATCGTCGCAGCCGACGACACGAGGTGGCGCGTCCTGGTTCAATCGGAGAAGGATGGCCGCCGGATTGCCGTGGCTCAGTCCACCGCCCTGCGCGACGAGACCGCGCGCGATGCGGCACTTCGAACCCTCATTCCCCTGGGTACGCTCATCCCCTGTCTGATGGTCATGGTGGCGATCGTCATCCGCCTCACGTTCCGGCCTTTGTCGGCGCTTTCGGCCAAGGTCGATGCGCAGGAGATCGAACGGCTCGAGCGCCTTCCCGACGGCAATCTGCCGGGCGAGCTCGAGCCGTTCGTTGCCTCCATAAACCGGCTGCTGGATCGCCTCGAGCTGGTCTTCACGCAGCAGCGCCGCTTCATCGCCGACGCCGCTCATGAGTTGAGATCGCCGATTACCGCTTTGAGCCTGCAGGTTCAGAATATCGACAGCACGGCGCTGCCGCGAAACCAACAGGCAAGGTTCGACGAGCTGCGAAGCGGCATGCTCCGCATCGGGCGGCTTCTCGAGCAGCTTCTCGCGCTGGCGCGCTATGACGCGCAACCGAAGGCCAACCCGGCCAAGGTAGAATTCGATGCCGTGCTCAAAGCCCAGGTCGCGGACTTCCTTCCTCAAGCCGAGGCCCTGGGAGTGGACCTGGGCTTCGAGCGACTCGAATCGATCGCCGTTCGAGCCGATGCCGCCGCATTGGCGATGCTGACGCGGAACCTGCTCGACAATGCGATACGCCATACGCCACCGGGCGGTCGCGTCGATGTCTCCCTGCAGACGCAAGACGAGCAGGCTCTGTTACTCATCGAAGACCGTGGGCCGGGCATCCGACCGGAGGTCCTCTCACGCGTCTTCGAGCCTTTCTACCGCGGCCCGGATCCAATTGGCGAAGGCAATGGCCTTGGCCTACCGATCGTTCAAAAGATCGTGGATCGCTTCGGCGGAAAGGTGACGCTCAGCAACATCGTGAAAGAGGAAGGCCGCACGGGCCTCCGAGTCACCGTGTCGTTTCCGCGAGCATCCTAGCCGTTGTGAAAGAAAAGGCGGCCAGGACGGCCGCCTCTTCCCCGATCAGGAGCTTTCCTCAGTCCGCCGCCATCTTCGGCGCCGCCGCGTCGAGCGCCGCGCTGAGCCGCGGCGGCGAGATCGGCAGGTCGGTCATGCGCACGCCGGTCGCACGGGCGACCGCGTTGCCGACGGCGGCGAGCGGCGGGATGATCGGCACCTCGCCGACGCCGCGCACGCCGTAGGGATGCGTCGGGTTGGGGACCTCGACCAGGATGGTCTCGATCATCGGCAGGTCCGACGCCACCGGCATGCGGTAGTCGAGGAAGCCCGGGTTATCGAGCTTGCCCTTGGCGTTGTAGATGTACTCCTCGTTCAGCGCCCAGCCGATGCCCTGCACCGCGCCGCCCTGGAGCTGGCCCTCGACGTACGAGGGATGGATCGCCGTGCCGACATCCTGCGCCGCCGTGTAGCGGCCGACCGTGACGCAGCCGGTGTCGTTGTCGACCTTGACGTCGCAGACATGCACGCCGAAGCCCGGCCCGGCGCCCGTGACGTTGAGCTGGGCATGGCCGTTGATCGGCCCGCCGGTCTTGCCGGCCTGGGCGGCGAGCGCCGCCAGGGTCAGCGGCTCGAACTCGCCGACGTTGGAGCCGGCCGGCTTGGCCATGCCGTTCTCCCACATCACCGCCTCGGGATCGACGTTCCAGATCTTGGCGGCGCGCACCTTGCACTCGCGGATCAGGTCGCGGACCGAGTTCACCACCGCGAGACCGGTGGCGAAGGTAACGCGGCTGCCGCCGGTCACGAAGTTGAAGCCGATCGACGCCGTGTCGGCGATCACCGGCCGCACCTTGTCGTAGTCGACGCCCAGCTCCTCGGCCGCCATCAGGGCGAGCGAGGCGCGGCTGCCGCCGATGTCGGGATTGCCCGAGATCACGGTCACCGAGCCGTCCTCGCCGACATGCGCCGCGGCGCTGGAATCGGCACCGACGTTGAACCAGAAGCCGGCCGCCACGCCGCGCGCGTAGCCCGGCTTCGGCTTGCTCTTGTAGTGCTCGGAGCTCTTGGCCGCCTCGAGCGTCTCGACCATGCCGATGGTGTTGAAGGTGACGCCGTAGGCGGTCTTGGTGCCCTTCTTCGCGGCGTTCTTCAGGCGCAGGTCGATCGGGTCCATCTTGAGCTGCTGCGCCAGGATATCGAGCGTCGACTCGACGGCCCACGCCGAGATCGGCGCGCCGGGCGCGCGATAGGCCGCGACCTTGGGCCGGTTGCTGACGACGTCGAAGCCCACGATGTGGACGTTGTCGATGTCGTAGCAGGCGTAGGAGCACATGCAGGCCGGGCCGACCGGCGAGCCCGGGAAGGCGCCCGCCTGCATCTCGACCGTGCACTCGGCGGCGACGATGCGGCCGTCTTTCTTCGCGCCGATCCTGACCTTGACGTTGCCGCCGGGGGCCGGGCCGGAGGCGCGGAACACCTCCTCGCGCGTCATGGTCATCTTCACCGGCTTGCCGGTCTTCTGCGACAGGCGGATCGCCAGCGGCTCGAGGTAGACGACCGTCTTGCCGCCGAAGCCGCCGCCGATCTCGGTCGCGGTGACGCGGATCTGCGAGGTGTCGAGATTGAGGAGCTTGGCGCAGAAGCCGCGCACCTGGAAGTGACCCTGCGTGGTCGACCAGACCTGGACCTGGCCGTCCTCGGCGGCCGAGGCGAGCGCGGCGTGCGGCTCGATGTAGCCCTGGTGGACGGCCTGGGTGGAGTAGTCGCGCTCGATCACGATTTCGGCCTCGGCGAAGCCCGCCTTGGCGTCGCCCTTGTTGAACTCGACACGCTTGGCGATGTTGCTGGCCTTGGTCGGCGGCGGGTTGACGCCTTCGGTGATCATGCCGTCGTGCAGCACCGGCGCGTTGGGCTTCATCGCGTCGGCGACGTCGATCACGTGCGGCAGCACTTTATAATCGACCTTGATCAGGGCCAGCGCCTGCTTGGCGATCGCCTCCGACACCGCCGCGACCGCGGCGACCGGATGGCCCTCATAGAGCGCCTTCTCGCGCGCCATGATGTTGCGGGTGATGTCGCGCAGGTTCACCTGCATCTCGCCCGTCGGCACGATCAGGTTGGCCTGCTCGGGGAAGTCCTTGGCGGTGACCACGGCCTTCACGCCGGCGAGCGCCTCGGCCTTCGAGGTGTCGATCGACTTGATGATCGCGTGCGGGTGCGGGCTGCGCAGCACCTTGCCGATGAGCTGGCCCGGCAGGTTGAAGTCGGCGCCGAAGCGGGCGCGGCCGGTCACCTTGTCGGCGCCGTCCGGTCGGTCCGGACGCGTGCCGATCCACTTGTACTTGGGATTCGGGCTACCGTCAGGCATTGGGGGCTCCTCTCATTTCGGCGGCGACTTCCATGACCGCGCTGATGATCTTGTCGTAGCCGGTGCAGCGGCAGAGATTGCCGGCCAGCCAGTAGCGGACCTCGGTCTCGGTCGGGCTCGGGTTCTTCTCGAGCAGCGCCTTGGAGGCGATCAGGAAGCCCGGCGTGCAGATGCCGCACTGGAGCGCCGCCATCTCGACGAACTTCTTCTGCAGCGGATGCAGCTTCTCGCCCTGGGCCATGCCCTCGATGGTGTTGATCTTCTGGCCCTCGGCCTCCGGCGCCAGCACCAGGCAGGAGCACACGAGGCGGCCGTTGATGGTGACGCTGCAGGCGCCGCAGTCGCCCGAGCCGCAGCCCTCCTTGCTGCCGGTCAGGCCGAGATTGTCGCGCAGCACATCGAGCAGCGTCTGGTTGGGATCGCAGAGATACTCGGTGGCCGAGCCGTTGATCGTCGTGGTGACGTGAATCTTTGCCATGTTAGCGATGTCCCCGATGCTCGATGCCGTTGATGCGGTCGCGTGCGATCAGCGCCGCGCGCTTCAGCAGCACGCCGGCGATCTTGGTGCGGTACCTGATGGTGCCGCGCTTGTCGTCGATCGGCGTGCAGGCGTCGGAGCAGGCCTGGGCGGCCGCGTCGAGCGCCTTGTCCTCCAGCTTGGAGCCGATCAGCGCCTTGGCCGCCTTGTCGACCAGCAGCACGGTCGGCGCGACGGCACCCAGGCTGACGCGCGCGTCCTTCACGGTGTCGCCCTTCATGGTCAGGCTGACGCCGCAGCCCACCACCGCGATGTCCATCTCGGTGCGCGGGATCAGGCGCAGGTAGGCGTCCGACGCGTCCTTGCCGCGCTTGGGGAAGGTCAGCGAGACCAGGATCTCGCCGGTCTTCAGGTTGGTCTTGCCCGGACCGGCGCAGAACTTCTCGACCGGGACCGAGCGCTTGCCCTTGGGGCCCGCGATGTTGGCGACCACGCCGGCCGCGACCATCGCCGGCACCGAATCGGCCGCCGGCGAGGCGTTGCACAGGTTGCCGCCCGCCGAAGCGCGGCCCTGCACCTGGGTGGAGCCGATCAGGTTGATCGCCTCGACCACGCCGGGCCAGGTCTTCTTCAGCTTCTTGTGCTCGCCGATCACCGCCGCGGGCGTCGCCGCACCGACGGTGAAGGCGCCGTTCTTCTCGACGATCGACACCATCTCGGGGATCTTCTTGACGTCGACGATGACGCCCGGCTCACGCGTGCCCGACTTCATCTGGACCAGGAGGTCCGTGCCGCCGGCCAGGATGTAGCCCTTGCCCTTGGCGGCGGCCATGGCCGCGCAGGCGTCCTTGACGTTTTTCGCCACCCGATACTGGATTTCACTCATGCGACGGCGTCCCCCGCTATTCCTTTTGGAGAAGACGTATCTGAGCCGACCCCGCGTCCAAGAGCAAGTCGCGCGTGCTACGCTGCGGGAAAAGGAGGGGAGGAACCATGCTGAGCGTCTCGATCCGCGGTGTCAGGCTGGTCTACGAGGTGCTGGGAGAGGGCGGCCCGTGGGTCGCGATCTCGCCCGGCGGCCGGCGCGGCCTGGCGTCGGATCGCGCTCTGGGCGTCCTGCTGGCGGACGCAGGCTTCCGGGTGCTGGTTTATGACCGGCGCAATACGGGCGCGTCGGAGATCGGCTTTCCCGGCCAATCCGAGAGCCACGAGCAGGCCGAGGACCTGCTGGCGCTGCTGAAATCGCTCGGCACCGGTCCGGCCTATGTCGCGGGCTGCTCCTCGGGCTCGCGGCTGTCGCTGCTGCTCGCGCTGCACCATCCGGAGGCAGTGAAGGCACTTCTATTATGGCGCGTGACCGGCGGCGACTATGCCGCCAAGCGGCTCGCCTTCAATTACTACGAGCAGTTCATCGCCGCGGTCGAACAGGGCGGGATCGACGCGGTGGTCAAAACCGAACATTTCGCCGCGATGGTCGCGGCCAACCCGGCCAACCGGAAGATCCTCGAGGGCATGGGTGCCGAGGCTTTCCTGGCGGCGATGAAGCGCTGGCGGGCGGGCTTCCACCAGGGCAGCGGACACCCCGTGGCCGGGCTCAGCCCCGACGAGATGCGCGGCATCGCGCTGCCGACCCTCATCATCCCGGGCAACGACCGCATCCATCCGCGCGCGCCGGGCCAGGCGGCGCATCGGCTGATGCCCAACAGCGAATATCGCGAGGTCATGGCGGAAGACGTGGACGTCGACGTCGATTTCGACGGCTGGGCGAAGAAGAACGGCACGCTCGGTGCCTACTTCATCGACTTCCTGCGCCGGCGCGAGCGGGCTGCCTAGGCGCGAATGGACAAGTTCATCGCCCTTCGCGTCTTCACCCGCGTGGTCGAGCATGGCGGCTTCACCGCCGCGGCGGCGCGGCTCGGCCAGTCGCCCTCGGCGGTGACCAAGACGATCTCGCGGCTGGAGGACGAGCTGGGCGCGCAGCTCTTCAACCGCTCGACGCGGCGGCTGCGCACCACCGACTTCGGCCGCGAGTTCTACGAACGCACGGTACGCATCCTGGCCGACCTCGAGGAGGCCGAAGCGACGATCAAGAGCGGCAGCGGCGCGCCGCGCGGCACCATCCGCGCCGTGTTCCCCCTGTCGTTCGGCCGCGTGACCCTGGCGCCGGAGCTGCCGCGCTTCTTCGCCAAGTATCCGGAGATCAGTCTCGAATTGCATTTCAACGACAGCGCGGTCGACCTGATCGCCGAGGGCTACGAGCTGGCGGTGCGCACCGGCCATCCGACCGATTCGCGGCTGACGACGCGGCTGCTGACCAAGGGGCCGCAGGTCACCGTCGCGGCGCCGTCCTATCTGGCGCGCCACGGCGAGCCGAAGACGCCGCAGGATCTGCGCCAGCACAACTGCATCATCAGCCGCTTCGGCCCCGACTGGACCTACAAGGGCAAGGACGGCCGGACCTTCACCATCCGCGCCCGCGGCAATGCCGTGATCAACAGCGGCGACGTGCTGCGCGAGACGGTGGTCGCGGGCTCGGGCATCGCCCAGGGCACGTGGTGGCTCTATCGCAAGGACCTGGCGGGCGGCGACGTCAAGGCGATCCTGCGCGACTACGAGATCGAGGGCGCGCCGGTCTCGGTGCTCTACCCGCCGCAGCGCCATCTGCCGGCCAAGCTGCGGGCGTTCATCGACTTCCTGGCGATGATCACCAAGAGCGGCTAGAGCGCGATGGGTTGAACTGCGTCCATCCGGCCGCCCGGAGTCCACGAAAGTCCATAAGAGTCCACACGGGTGTGGACCGGTTCGATGCCGATGGCATCGGCGTTTTCGGCCCGGAGGCCACGAATCCACCGACCCCCGCGGGGCCCTGAAAAACACTTTATCAGCCGTGACGGAATGGCCGCGCAGGCAGTGGGTGGCCTGTCCGGGAATGGTAGTGACGTGGCGCATCATCATGCGCGCCACCCTGCACCAGCGCGCGTCGAACACCTATTATGGGCAATGGCCGGTGCTATTCCTTAGGGAAGAGAGGCCCGAAACAGGGTTCCATTGCCCATAAAGCGTTCCGGCGAAGAAGGCTTGTCCACAGAAAGTGGATCAAATCTGAGCGTGAGCCCAAGTAAGTTGGGTGATCGGGCATGGTCGGTTTGAGAGCCTGCGTCGAGCAGATGCAGCAGCAGCGCACGAGGAAGTTTCCAAATCCACGCGAACGAACTCCGCCGAACTACGATATTTCGATGAACCACGCCAACGCCAGCCAGGCTAAACCTCTTCCGAAGGTCTTTTACAAGTACACGACCCGTGAGACGGCAAGGATAGTCCTTCAGAACCGTACGCTTCGATGGTCAACGCCAGCTCTGTTCAATGATCCTCACGACCATCAATTCGATCTTCATGTTGACGTGGACAAGGAAGTGCTTAGAGGCCTCGCACTTGAGAAGGTGTGGAAGGCAATGTTCGGCGGCGGCCTTTACATCCCTCATCCTAAAAACCTGATGGGGAAGCTGATTCAGTTGAGTCGCCTCAAGGGCCTCGTGCTCTCACGTGAAGAATTCGAAGCAGAATTCGGGCCGGCCATCATTGAGGGCTATGAAAATGCAATGCGTCGATTGCCGGAAACACATCAAAAATTTCGAGAGGTGATCGGCACAAGCAAGGTCCTTTGTCAGAGCGAGGTGCGAGATAGCTTGTTGATGTGGGCGTACTACGCAGAGCAGCACAAAGGCGCTGTGCTTTGCTTTCGCTCAGACACTGTGCCCGACAGTCCATGGCGTGTCGCACGACCTGTCCAATATCAAAATGCGATGCCGCGACTGGCTGACGAAGCGTTCCTATCCGACATGTCGGCAGGACTTGCGGTCCTCGATCCGCAGACCCTTGTTGACCGCGTCATCTACACAAAGGCCGCCGAGTGGTCTCATGAACAAGAGTGGCGACTGCAGGCTGGCAGTGGTCGGCATTCCAGTGCCTCTTACGAGGACGTCCCGTTCGACGCACGTGAGCTTGACGCCGTGATTCTTGGCTGTGTCATGCCCGATGATGATCGAAGATCCATCATCGACATAGTCAGGTCGAAGTATCCTCATGCCAGCGTACTCCAGGCGACGAAAAACGACAAGAATTTCCGGCTGAACATTGCGGAGTGCTAGACTGGCTTGGATGGCCCACGTCCGCACGATGGCCGTCGTCTTCCTCAGCGCACCCTCGCAAGGCAAAGAGAGTATGAGCGCGGCTGGAGTCGCACACTCCCGGAGATGATGGCTACTCCGCCGCCGCGCGTTGCGGCGTGAACGCCGGCATCACCTCGCGGGCGAAGGCGCGCAGGTTGGCGACCGAAGCATTCGGATCGACCAGCAGGATGTTGGTGGCGCCGCCCGCCTCGAGCTCCTTCAGCCGGGCAATGATCTCCTGCGGCGTGCCGAGCAGCGGCGCGGTGTCGTCCTCGACGCGGTCGGCGAGCTTGTCGCGCGCGAGGTCGCCGATCACGCTGATCACCCGCTTGCGCGTCTCGTAGGCGGCGGCGCGCTCGCCCTCGTCGTGGATCATCTGCAGCGCGCGCGACGTCGCCACCATGTTGGAATTATACGGCCGGCCGATCTTCTCGCACTCCTCGCGGAAGATCGCGATGCGCCGCAGGATCTGGTCGGTCTGGGCGAGCTGGTCGAGCAGCATGTTGTAGCCCTCGCGCGCCGCGCGCCGCACGCTGTCGGGGCTGCCCGCCGCGAGCCACAGCGGCGGATGCGGCCGCTGCAAGGGCTCGGGCTCGACCACGATGTTGTCGTAGTGCCAGCGCTTGCCGTGGTGCGAGAAACGGCCTTCGCTGGTCCACGCCTTGCGAATGATCTCCATCGCTTCGTCGAAGCGCTCGGTCGCCTCGCCGATCGGGATGCAGAAGCCGTCGAACTCGGCCTGGCGATAACCCTTGCCGACGCCGAAATCGACCCTGCCACCGCTCAGGAGATCGAGGGTTGCGGCTTGTTCCGCAATGAGTGCCGGGTTGTGCCACGGCAGCACGACGACCGCGGTGCCGAGACGGATGGTCCTGGTGCGCGCCGCGAGATAGGCCAGCAGCGTCATCGAGGCCGAGACCTGGCCCTGGCCGGTGAAGTGATGCTCGACCAGGAAGAGCTGCTTGAGGCCGAGCCGATCGGCTTCGATCACGTAGTCGATGAAGCTCTCGTAGCCTTGGCTGTCTTCGATGCCGACGCTGCGCTTGGTGCGCGCGCCTCCGAACAGTCCGAACTGCATGTCGCGCTCCCGTGTGGCGCTCCCGTGGGGGACGCCCTCCTAGGATAACGCCGGGATTTCGGACACGGGGGAAAAGGTCTTTTGCCCTTCTTCCCGTGCCGTCGGCGACCGGTTGGCGCATTGTGGCAGCCATAAGAAGAACAGCGCGGGAGGAGATCCGGCCGATGGTCGATCCGCTGGCTGTGGTGAACGCGGTGGTTGCCGGCGTGATGCTCGGGGGATTCTACGCCGCCGTGGCGCTGGGCATCGCCATCGCCTTCGGCATGCTCGACATCCCCAACCTGTCGCATCCCGCCTTCGTCGTCGCCGGCGCCTTCTCGACCTGGCAGCTCAACAGCCATCTCGGCCTCGATCCCGTGGTCGCCGGATTGGCGATGGCGCCGGTCTTCTTCGGGCTCGGCTGGCTGGTCTATCGCCTTTACTATGTCTGCTTCGAGCGCCGCGGCGAGGCGGCCTTGCAGGGCCTCGCCTTCTTCTTCGGCCTGCTGTTCATCACCGAGGTGGCGCTGGTGATGACCGCCGGCGCCGACTACCGCTCGGTGGTCGCCCCCTATATCGGCGTCAGCTTCACGGTCGGCAGCCTGGTCGTACCGCAGCGCATGCTGGTGCCGTTCTTGGTGTCGGTAGTGATGATCGCCGTGCTGCACCAGTACCTGCTGCGCACCTTCACCGGCCGCGCCATCCAGGCGGTGGCGCAGGACGAGGTCGCGCTGCGCCTGATGGGCGTCGGTCCGATGCGCATCAAGGGCCTGGCCTTCGGCCTCGCCACCGCGACGGCGTCGGTGGCGGGCGCGCTGCTGATCATCATCCAGCCGGTCGAGCCCTCGATCGGCCGCGAGTTCATCGGCCGCGCCTTCGCCGCCGTGGTGCTGGGCGGCATGGGCAGCTTCTGGGGAATGCTGTTCGCCAGCATCATCCTCGGCATCACCGAGAGCCTGGTCTCCGACATGTGGAACCCGTCCTGGGCGCCGGCGATCGCCTTCGGCTTCCTGCTGCCGACCCTGGCCTTCCGCTCGAGCGGCCTGCTGGGGCGCAAGCTGTGAGCAACCTGCGCTTCTGGGGCCTGATGGGCGTGCTGATCGTCGTGGTCTGGCTCGCCGGCCGGCTGGTGACCAACGAGTACGTGTTCTTCGCGGGCTATGCCGTCCTGCAGTACATCCTGCTCGCCACCGCCTGGAACCTGCTGGGCGGCTATGCCGGCTACATCAACTTCGGCAGCGCCGCCTTCTTTGCGCTCGGCGCCTACATGTCAGTGGCGCTCAACAAGCTGGTCGAGCTGCCCGTGCCCATCCTGATCGTGGCGGGCGGCGTCTCGGCCGGCGCGCTCGGCCTGGTGATGGGCTATCTGACGCTGAAGCTGCGCGGCGTCTTCTTCTCCATCGCGACGCTCGCGCTGGCGATCGTCTTCCAGGCGGTGATCACCAACTGGTCGTGGGTCGGCGGCGCTTCGGGCGCCTATGTGATGCGCCCGGCCGACGGCCCGTGGGGCGGCAGCTACGTCGAGTACCTTTTCTACCTGATGCTGGCGATGGCCTGCGGCTCGGTCGCGCTCGCCCGCACCATCGAGCGCTCGGACATGGGCTACGGCCTCTCCGCCATCCGCGACGACGAGGGCGCGGCCGAGAGCAATGGCGTACCGACCTTGCGGCTCAAGGTGCTGGCGACCGTGCTCAGCGGCACGCTGATGGGCATGGCGGGGGCGCCGCTCCCTTTTTACGTCGCCTATCTCGACCCGCCGTCGGCCTTCAACCTGTCCTACGCCGTCAACACCATCGCCATGCCGCTGGTCGGCGGCACGCAGACCTGGATCGGGCCGGTGATCGGTGCGGTGCTGCTGACCGCCGTCCAGGAGACGGCGATGGTCACCATCTCTTCCGCTTCCAACCTGCTGCTGGTCGGCCTGCTGATGATCGCCTTCATCGCATTAGCCCCCAACGGCATCGTCGGTCTGGCAAAAGCCTGGAAAAAGGGAGAAACGCATGACGCAGTTTCCAATCGGTCGGCGCACCGTCATCGCGGGCGCTCTGGGTAGCGTGGTCCACGGCGGAGCGTCCTTTGCAGCCGAGCCGATCAAGATAGGCTTCTCGATCCCGCAGACCGGCGGGCTGGCCGCGATCGGCCTGCAGGCGCTGCTCACCATGCAGATCTGGGCGGAGGACGTGAATGCCGCCGGCGGCATCATCGGCCGGCCGGTGCAGCTCGTGACCTACGACGACCAGTCCAACCCGGCCAACGTGCCGCGCATCTACACCAAGCTGCTCGACGTCGACAAAATCGACCTGCTGGTGACCAACGGCACCAACCTCACGGTGCCGGCGATGCCGATCGCCATCCAGCGCGGCATGGTCGTGTTCTGCATGCTGGCGCTGGCGGTCAACGAGAAGTTCAAGTACGGCCGCTTCTTCCAGACCATGCCCTACGGCCCGCGCGGCAAGGAATCGATCAGCGAGGGCTTCTTCGAGGTCGCGATGGCCATGACCCCCAAGCCCGCCACCGTCGCCCTGGTCGGCGCCGACGCCGAGTTCGCCAAGAACGCCGTCGACGGCGCGCGCGAGCAGGCCAAGAAGCACGGGCTGAAGATCGTCTACGACCGCACCTATCCGCCGCCGACCGTCGATTTCGGGCCGGTGATCCGCGGCATCGCCGGCACCAACCCGGACATCGTCTATGTCGGCAGCTATCCGGTCGACACCTCGGGCATGATCCGCGCCGCGCGCGAGCTCAACTTCCGGCCCAAGCTGTTCGGCGGCGGCATGGTCGGCACGCAGGCCGCGACCTTGAAGGGCGACCTCGGCGAGATGTTGAACGACGTGGTGAGCTACGAGCTCTACTGCCCCGCGGTCGCGGCCAGGTTCCCCAACGTCGAGGCCGTCCTGAAGAAGTACCAGCCGCGCGCCAAGCAGAAGGGCATCGACCCGCAGGGCTACTACGTGCCGCCGTTCTGCTACGCCACCATGGAGATCCTGCACCAGGCGGTGACCGGCGCGGGCGGCACCGACCAGGAGAAGATCGCCAAGGTCATGCACGCCACCACCTTCAAGACGGTGGTCGGCGACATCAAGTTCGGGCCCGACGGCGAATGGGACCATCCGCGCATGCTGTGGGTGCAGTTCCGCGGCCTGAAGGGCCAGGGCATGGACCAGTTCACCAATCCGGCCGCGGAGGTCGTGGTGTCCCCCGCCGCGTACAAGACCGGCGAGCTGCGCTATCCGATGGGGCTCGCGAAGCAATGAGTGTCGCGATCGTCACCGGCGGCCTGCGCGGCCTGGGCAAGGCGATGGTGCTGGGCCTGCTGCGCGGCGGCCACAAGGTCCTCGCCGTCGGCCACATCGCCGACGACATCCCCGCCCTGCAGCGCGACGCCGCCAACCATGCCGGCGACCTGCAATGCCTCGCCTTGGACCTGCGCCGGCCGGAGAATTGCGCCGCCGCGATCGCGGCGGCGCAACGCCTCGGCGGGCCCGACATCCTGGTCAACAATGCCGGGCTCACCTTCACCTACACCGATCCCGAGCGCTTCATCAAAGGCCCGCGCAAGTTCTGGGAGCTCTCCGACGAGATCGTCCAGAACACCATGGACACCAACTACATGGTGGCCGATCAGCTCGGCCGCCGCGCGGCGCCGCTGATGCTGGCCAAGGGCTGGGGCCGCATCGTCAACGTCACCACCAAGCTCAGCACCATGAACATGCTGGGTGCGGTGCCCTACGGCCCGTCGAAGGCGGCGCTCGAGATGGCGACGGAGGTGTGGGCCAAGGAGCTGGCCGGCAGCGGCGTCACGGCCAACATCGTCAATCCCGGCGCCGGCGCCAACACGCCTGGCATGGCGCAGGAGATGCGCGACTGGTCGGCGACCGGCAAGGCCCCCAGGCTGGTCGAGCCCGCCGAGATGGTGGCGCCGCTCCTGTTCGTCGTCTCGCGCGAGGCCGACGCGGTGAACGGCTACCGCTTCGACGCCAACACCTGGCGCGGTGACCTCGCCCCCGCTGAAAGCGCCAAGCTCACCGGACGCAAGGCCGGCTTCGAGTTCTATCCGCTCTCCGACTGCTTCGCTTCGTGAGGCTCCCATGGACTGGAAACCGCAGCCGCTCGATCCTGCCGACATCGCCGTGCATCGCCGCGGCCGCGGCAAGCCGCTGGTGCTGCTGCATTGCCTCGGCATGGACTGGACCTTCTGGGACGTGCTCGAGCCGCTCACCGACAAGTTCGAGCTGATCGCCTACAGCTTTCCCGGCCATCACGACACCAGGCTGCCGAAGGGCCAGTACGGCGAGGCCGAGCTCACCGCGCAGCTCCGCACGGTGATGGATCGCGAGGGCGTCGCCAAGGCCAGCCTCGCCGGCATCTCGATGGGCGGCTCGCTCGCCCAGGCCTTCGCCGGCACCCATCCCGAGCGGGTCGAGCGGGTGATCCTGTGCGACTGCACCCCGCGCTACACCGACGAGATGCGCGCCGCCTGGCCGGTGCGCGCCGAGGCCGCGCGCAAGAACGGCGTCGCGAGCCTGATCCCGGTGCTCGAGAAGGTGTTCTTCACCGAGGCCTCATTGCAGGAGAACGGGCCCAACGTGCGCCATGTGAAGGACAAGTGGGCGTCGTGCAGCGGCGAAGGTTATGCGCGGGGCTGCGAGTGGCTGGCGATGCTCGATGCACGGCCGCAGGCCCAGCGCATGACCATGCCGACCCTGGTGATGCTGGGCTCCAACGAGGGCCCGCCGTTCAAGGAGGCCGCGCGCTGGATGGCCGACACCATTCCCGGCAGCCGCGGCATCGTCGAGGTGCCGAACGCGGGCCACGCCTCGGTGCGCGAGCGGCCGGCGTTCGTTGTGCAGGAGTTCCGTCGCTTCCTGAGCTGATGGACAAAGCGGCGGTCCCTCCCCCAGACTGCCCGCATGGACACCCTTTCGGCCAGCAATTCCACAGCCGGTGCCTGCGATCCGGTGACCCTCGAGATCGTGCGAGGCGCCATCCGCGCGGCGCAGGCCGAGATGGAGGCGCTGATAGAGCGCACCGCCATCTCCGCCTTCATCCGCGAGAAGAAGGATTTTTATACCGCACTGTTCGACGCGGACGGCGTCATGGCGGTCGGCTCGAACCTGCCGGTGTTCGGCGACATCTGCGGCCCGGTGTTCCGCGACTTCCCGCCGGAGACCATGCGCGAGGGCGACCTCTACTGGTACAACGACTGCTACGGCTCGCGCGGCGCGATCTCGCATTCCAACGACCAGGTGCTGGTGGCGCCGGTGTTCCACGACGGAAGGCGCTGCGGCTTCGTCATGGGATGGGCGCACTTCTCCGACATCGGCGGCATGCGCGCGGGCTCGATCAGCCCCGACACGCTCGACATCTTCCAGGAAGGCATCATCGTGCCGCCGACCAAGCTGATCGATGCCGGCGTCACCAACGAGGCGACGCTCCGGATCTTCTTCCGCAACTCCCGCTTCCCGGCCCAGAACATGGGCGACATGCGCGCCCTGATGGCCAGCACCGCGCTCGGCGTGAAGCGCATCGAGGAGATCGTCGCCCGGTTCGGCGCCGATATCGTGGCCGATGCGCTGAGCCAGCTCGTCGCCCGCACGCGCAAGCTGGTGCGCACCAAGCTCGCCGAGACCTTCGACTACGGCACCCACAAATTCACCGACGCGATCGATTCGGACGGCCACGGCAATGGCCCATTCCATCTCCGCCTCGCCCTCACCCGCGAGAAGACCGAGGGCGGCGACGACAAGTTCGTCTTCGACGCCACCGCGACCGACGACCAGTCGCCCGGCCCGGTCAACCTGCTGCTCAATCCCGACGTGCCGGGCACGGCTTTGTCGATGTTCTATCTCGGCGGCGATCCGGCGCAGGTCTGCAACGCCGGCGGGCCGCAGGCGCTCGACGAGGTGAGACTGCGCGAAGGCTCGCTGCTGTGGCCGAAGTGGCCGGCGCCGCTCGGCATGCGCGGCCTCACGCTGATGCGCTTCCTGGCGGCGGTGAACGGGCTGATCAACGTCGCGGGCGGCAAGGCGCCGGCGGCGCACTCGGCCTATGTCATCTCCTTCATGCGCGGCACCTATCGCACGCTCGAAGGCAAGCTGGAGCCGTTCCTGATGTCCGACGGCATCGGCGTCGGCTGGGGGGCGCGCGCGTCAGCCGACGGCACCGACGCGGTCTACTTCGTGGCGCAGGAGAACTACCCGGTCGAGTTCCTCGAGGTCGGCTATCCGGTGCGGCTACGCACCTACGGCATCCTCACCGATTCCTGCGGCGCCGGGCGCTGGCGCGGCGGCTGCGGCATCGTGCGCGAGTACGACATCCTCGCCGAGGAGGCGATGCTGGCGGTGCGCATCGACAGCGTGAAGAACCCGCCCTGGGGCATGGCCGGCGGCATGGCGGGCGGCACCGGCCGCGTGCTCGTCAATCCCGACACCAACCACGAGCGCCACCTGCAGCCGCTCTCCGACGGCAACATGCTGAAGCGCGGCGACATCCTGCGCATCGAGACCGGCGGAGGCGGCGGCTACGGCCATCCCTTCGACCGGCCGCCGGCCAGCGTGCTCGACGACGTGCTGGGCGGCTTCGTCACCGCCGGTGCGGCGAAGGAATTGTACGGCGTCGCGATCGATTCCGACGAGATCGATCCCGACCTGACGCGCCGCCTGCGCGCCAAGCGTCCCGACGTGAAGGCGTTCCATCGTCACGGTTATGTCGACAGCCTGTCGACGTGATGCTCTCCCTTGTCGTCCTGAGCGTAGCGAAGGACGACAGAATTGCTTGCTCATGAGTGCCGATAACTCCCTCGCCATCGCCGTCGATATCGGCGGCACCTTCACCGACATCGCCCTGCACGACGCTTCCTCAGGCCGGATCTGGCGCGCCAAGACGCCTTCCGTGCCGAGCGACCCGTCGCAGGCCTTCCTGACCGGCATCCGGCTGGCGCTCGACGACGCCGGCAAGGCGGCGCCCTCGCTGGCGCGCGTGCTGCACGGCACGACCGTCGCCACCAACATGATCCTCGAGGGCAAGGGCGCGAAGGCGGCGCTGGTCACCACGGCCGGCTTCCGCCACGTGCTGACCATCGGCCGCCAGGACATTCCGCGCCGCGCCAACTACCTCGCCTGGGTGAAGCCCGCGCGCCCCGTCCCCGCGTCCCGCGTGTTCGAGGTGAAGGAGCGCATCGGCGCCGGCGGCGTGGTGATCGAGCCGCTCGACGAGGCGAGCGTCGACGCCGCCGCCCGGCAATGCCGCAAGCTCGGAGTCGAGGCCGTCGCGGTCTGCCTGCTGCATTCCTTCGCCAACCCCGCGCACGAGCGCACGGTCGCCGACATCCTGAAGGCCAGGCTGCCGGGCGTCGCGGTGACGGCGTCGTCCGACGTGCTGCCGGTGGTGCGCGAGTACGAGCGCTCGCTGGCCACGGTGTTCAACGCCGTGGTGATGCCCGGCGTCTCGACCTACGTCTCGCGGCTGGAGAAGCGGCTGCTCGACGAGCATGTCGCGGCCCCCCTGCTGCTGATGCAGTCGAACGGCGGCGTCGCCGGCGGCGCCACCATCCGCCGCGCGCCCGCCCTGACGGCGCTGTCGGGCCCGGCCGCCGGCGTCGTCGGCGCGCGCGACGTCGCCGAGGCCTGCGGCATCAGGGACATCATCACCGTCGATATCGGCGGCACCAGCGCCGACATCTGCCTGATCAAGGACGGCCGCATCAGCCTGACCCAGCAGGGCCATGTCGGCGAATGGCCCCTGCCCTTGCCGATGGTCGACATGGTGACGATCGGCGCGGGCGGCGGCTCGATCGCCAAGGTCGATTCGGGCACGCTGACCGTCGGCCCGCAAAGCGCCGGTGCCGATCCCGGCCCGGCGGCTTACGGCCGCGGCGGCGAGTGCGCCACCGTCACCGACGCGCATGTCGTGCTGGGCCACCTGCCGGCCAAGCTGCTGGGCGGGCGCATGGCGCTCGATGTCGACGCTGCCGCGAGGGTGATCGACCGCGAGGTCGCCGAGCCGTCGAAGCTCGACCGCGCCGCGGCGGCGCGCGGCGTGCTGTCGATCCTCGACCACAACATGGTCGGCGCCGTGCGCATCGTCTCGGTCGAGCGCGGCCACGATCCGCGCGACTTCACCCTGGTCGCGTTCGGCGGCGCCGGCCCGTTGCATGGCTGCTCGCTGGCCGAACTGCTCGGCATCACGCGCGTGCTGATCCCGCCGGCGCCCGGCGTGCTCTGCGCGGACGGGCTGCTGGCGGCCGATCTCAAGGCCGAGTTCAGCCGCACCCTGCCCAAGGCCGGCGCCGTCGCCCTCTCCGAGGCGCGCCGCATCTTCGCCGAGCTGACCGCGCAGGCCGACGACTGGCTCACCGCCGAGAAGGTCGCGGCCGAGGATCGCCAGCAGACCAGGGTCGCGATGCTGCGCTATCACGGCCAGGGCGGCGAGGTGCTGGTGCCGTGGGCCGACAGCAAGAACGGCGTCGAAGCCGCCTTCGCCTCGGCCCACAAGAGCCTCTACGGCTTCACCCTGGACGCCCCGATCGAGCTGGTGACGCTCCGCGTCGAGGCGACCGGCCGCATGCCCGAGCCGCCGCGCCCGATGCTCGCCAAGGGCCGCGGCGCCCGCATGCGCGGCCAGTTCCCGGTGCATTTCGAGACGGGCCTGGCGCAGGTGCCGCTGTTCGAGCGCGCGTCGCTCGGGGCTGGCGACTTCATCGCCGGCCCGGCCATCGTCTCGCAGCTCGATGCGACCACGCTGGTGCTGCCGGGCTGGACCGGCGAGGTCCATCCATCGGCTGCGATCCTGCTCAGTAATCGTAGACGTTGACCGTCTTGGCTATCAGCGACTCGAGGGCCTTCGACATCGCGGCCACGGTCTCGGGATCCTTGACCGCGTGCTCGGCGGCGATCGACTCGATGGAGCGATAGCCGACCCAGACGCGGTTGCGCGCGTCCTGCCAGATCGAGACGTGGATCGGCAGGTCGAGGCCGGCCGACTGTCCCGCCTGCATCAGCCTGGTGCCGACCTTGGGGTTGCCGAACACCAGCACGCGGGTGGGCCGCAGGGACATCTCAGCCTTCTTCGCGTTGCCGTCATGGTCGAATGACGCGAAGATCGGCACGTTCTGGGCCTTCAGGAGCTTCTCCAGCCTGGCCACGGTCTCGTCGAGGCTCCACTTGCTCTCCTGCTCGACGATGTTCTCCGCCGGCACGCCGGCACCGAGGCCAGGTTTGTAGGAGTCGGCGATGTCGCGCGCGAGGTTGGTGAGGTCGACCTTCTCCTTGTTGGCGAGCAGCGTCACGCACACCAGGTCGGCAGCGTCGGTGAAGCGGCTCAAATAGGCGGTGAAGCCCGGCGCCGAGCCTTTGATCTCCATGAAGCCGGTATGCATGGTGAACTCCCAGCCCGCCATCGCCGGCACCACCGTGCCGTTGGCGAGCGTCGTCGGCTTGTAGATCAGCGCGCGGTTCTCCGGCTTCTTCACGAGGATGCCGCCGGCGAGGCCCACGTCCCACAGGCTGATGTCCTCGGCCGACGACCAGAGGGTCGCGAAGGCGAACAGGTTGGCCGTCGCCATGGGATCGACCACGACCAGCCCCGAGGCGCCCGCCTTGTAGCCGGTGGCGGGCTCGATCGGGCTGATGAACGGCACCTCGGACGTGAAGCGCGTGTGCTGCTTCTTGCCCGGCGCGCCCGAGCGGTCGGTGTAGGCCCACGTCTTGAAGTCCGCGACGAACTGCGTCGCGCGCAGGCCAAGCGGCGTAATCTGCTTGCTCCAGACGAAGTCGTGATACGACATGCCGCTCGCCTTCTCGACGATCATGCCGAGCAGCGCGAAGCCGGTCGCCGACTGACGGACCTGCGTGCCGGGCTGGAACTCGAGCGGCAGGCCCGAGACCAATGCCAGCAGCTCGGCCGGCAGGTAATGCTGGCCCTCCTTGAAGGCGCCGGCGGTGCGATAGTCGGGGATGCCCGAGGCATGCTGCAGCAGGTCGAGGATGGTGATCCTGCCCCACGCCGCCGGCAGGCCGGCAAGGTGCTTGTCGATCGGGTCGCGGACCTCGAGCTTGCCCATCTCCTGCAGCTGCAGGGTGGCGACGGCGGTGAAGCCCTGGGTCATCGGCCCGATGGCGAACATGGAGCGGGTCGAGGCGAGCTCGTCGCGCGCCAGGCTCGCCCGGCCGTAGCCCGCCGAGCGCGGTATATAAGGTGCCTGCACGATCGCCATGGTCATGCCGGGTACCTCGTTCTTCGCCATGAACTCGGCGATGCGCTGGTCGATGTACTGGCCGCGCACCTGCAGCGCCGGCTTCCCGCGCGGTTCGGCCTGGGCGAGCGCCAGTGCCGGCGCAAGCGCCAAGGCGAGGATGAGCAGCAAGCGCATCAAGAATGCCTCCCTTTGCCTCAAGCTCCTTAGGCGTCTTCGATCAACTTCCCACCCAGGTCGAACATCAGCGAGAAGCCCATTTCGGCGGCACGCTCCTTCACCATGTCGTAAAACCTGGCGGCCTGCTCGCTCAAGGGATGCTGAGCCGCCACGTGAATGAGAACCGGAAGCCCCCGCAACTCGGGCTTGGCCTCCGCCAGCTGCCCGCTCTCGATGAATTCGAGGTAGTGATTGAGCTTGTCCTGGAGCAACAACAGATGCTCGCCCTCATCCTCCCAATCGAGATGATCGGAGATCGTCAAGACGGCCCGATTGTTCTTCTGATCTTTCCACAGAAAGTCGATGACTGCCGGCTGGTCGACTGACATTAAAGCCCCCCTTGATCATAAGATTGGACTGTCGCGGAAAGCCAATCTGTAACGTGTACGCTATACGACATACCTAATCGAGGTGTACCAACCTCTAGTTGCAACCTTAACCGGAGATATCATCGAGACGACCCGCTGGCTCTGTCCATCTGACCAAAGGAATTCGGTTACCGACGGCTTCTGGATGGACGTGGTAGGGCCCGTTCGGCGTTTGAATTTGGATTCGCGTGGGTGGAATCTTCATTCCTTCGTGGAAATTTCCCTCGCTCGCCAGTCTAGGCCAGCCCTCCTTAGTGATGACAGCACCCATCCTCTCGATCTCGGGATAAGCTATTCTTTGGTTCGGCTCCTTCAGTCTCAACCTTTGCATGTCCTTCCCATCTATTAGGAAGATTTCTTTCGTTTCCTTGTTTCTCACGATGAAGTCTATCCGAACGACAGGCCCATTGGGCGCCTTGATCATCACCTGTTGGGCGAAGTCGTATTTCGAACTCTGTTTCACGAGACGAGCGGCAAGTTCCCTTTCCCATGCCATGCCTTTGCGCACGCTGGCGGCTCCTCCTCCTCTCAGTTCGGCATCGGTCAACTCCTTTGTCGGCTTGCCACCTCGCCCGATGCCGCCGGCAAACGCGGCCAAGGCGGCGGCGCCGGCCTCGATAGCGCCGTCGGTCCTCGCGTCCTTGCGGACGTCATCCATCAGCTCTTTGTGCTGAAGGGCAGCCGCAACCGCGTTGGGATTGGTGACGTCGATCCCGCGCTGGGCGAGGGCACCGACAAGGCCTCTGCCGTAGCCTTCCAGTCCGGCCGAGCCGGTGAGCACAATTCCGCCGCCGACCCCACCCAGGACGGCCGTCGCGACGATGCCCGTGGTCAGGTCGGGCACGCTTCCGATCGCCGCGGCGCTGGCGATCTTGCCGCCCTTCTCGTCCAGCAGCTTTGCGAATTCCGCGACGGATCCCACTTCGAACAGCTGCCGAAGGGCATCGCTGCTCGGCAGCTCGTTCAGCTTGCGTTGCGCGTCGGCCAGTTGCCCTGCGGCAGCGGCAAATTCTGCGGCGACATTTCGGTTCTCAATAAGAAAGCGCTTGCCGACAACGCCGATGTTGTCTCCCTCATTGAGCAACTCCTGCACTCGCTGCCATCGCTGCGCGGCGGAATCGGCCCTGTACGTGGCACCTCGGCTATCGCCCTCCAGGAAGAACCGTTTGGTCGCGACCTTGAATCGCTCCCACCCGCTGAGGTCGTCGTAAGAAGGCTTTTCGAGCTCACGAGCCTGCGCTTCGGCTGCCTGGTATTCCGGGCTTCCTGGGATGGGTCCGATCGTCGGCGCGCCTGCGTAGCCGCCGGCCGAAGGTGTGGCGTCAGTGTTCGCCGCTTCCGCTGTCTCATTCGCATCGATCCCTGAGGCGGCCTGGACGCTGAACGCTTGCGCCGATCCCCCCGACGACGCGGCTTCCTGGTCGGTCGATGCGGCGCCGTTCCCGGGCTCGATCGGCGGTCGCATATCGACGGGTACCGCTGCGAGGCGCGTCCGGACGGCTTCCTTGTCCTGGTCTGATCCACTCCCCAGCACGCGCTGCATCTGGCGGATCTCGCGGACCGTGAACGGCAAGACCGGATTGCCGCCGCGCAGCTGCGCGATCTGACGGGCTTGGCGGATGCGGCCCTGGATGTCGTCGATCGGGACCGGCGAACCGACTTCCTTGTAGATGGCGGTGCCGGCGGCGAAGGCATCCTGTGCAAAGACTGCGGCTTGGCGGTCCTGGATGATGGCGGCGATATGACGCCACTCTTCCGGCAGCTCATCGATCATCCGCTGCTGTTTTTCGGCGCTGGCCTGCGCGAACGACGCAATGAATGCGTCGTACGTTGCCAAACGCCGCGCGAACGCAGCCGATTCGGACGCGCCGGCTGCGTCATAGGCATCGGCCAGCCTGGCGAACGTGCCTGGCTTGTAAGCTCGAGGATTGACCGCTTGGTCGTACATGGCAGCGCGGGCTTCGTCGTCCAGCGCCTGCACACGGGCGGCACGCGTGCTCTCGCTCGCGGACTCCTGAGCATCGACCTTGGCGCGGACGATTGCCTTGGCTTCCGACGGCAGGTTGGCATCCGAGTCGACGCGCCGCTGCAGAGGCGGTCCGTCTGTCCCGGCCTGGCCGGCGATCCACTGGTCGGCTGCGTGTTCGTATCGAGCGGCCTGCACCGGAGTGTCGAGCGACAGGCGGTCCGCCGGCACCAGCCGATCCTTCACCCGATCGAACAGGACGATCGCCTGAGGACCCTTGCCGCCGGCGATGCGTTGATCGATAGCGGTACGCCAGACCGCCGAGCGCGCTCCATCGATGGACGGAGTCTCCGGTTGACCGTCGATTCGCGCGAGCTCACTTGCGGCGCTCGCGTTGGCTTCGGCGAGGCCGGCGATCTTGTCGTCGTTGTCGTGCTCGAGCTCGGCAGCACGCAGGATCAGCGCCTGGCGCTCCGAGAGGACCCTGTCGCTGATGTACGCGCCGCTGTTCGGCGACGTGACGGTCGATGCCGTTGTTCGCATCATCGATATGGAGGTCGAGGCGCGGGCCGAGAGCGGCGCGCTCGCTGTCGTCGCGCGCCTGCTCGAGGATTGCCGACTTGAAGTCGTTTAGACGCTGGACAGTTGTGGGCGCCCCATCTACGGCATCGCCGCCGGACAGGCGATAGAAGGCATCGGGCGCCGTGAAGAGCGCCTCTTGCTTGCCGGCGATGAAGCGGTTGACCAGCGCTTCGATGCGATGGTCATCGACGGGTGGTGAAGGCGGTGGCTCGGCAACTGGGAACCACTCGGGCAACTGGAACGCGGTACTCATGCGTGCCAGTCTTACGCGTACTGCGTGTGGCCACCTATTATGGGCAATGGCCCGCGCTATTCCTTAGGCGAACGCACCCCGAAAGGGGGTTCCATTGCCCACAAAGGCTCAACGCGGCGACATCTTATCCACAGATCGTGGATATCTCTCAGCCGCGACAGCGACGCCCCACGGACATCCTGCCGATGACCTAGTCTAGTTATACGTTTTCCGCAGATAATGCCGAGTTATACGTTGTTTGCGAAAAACGTATAAGAACCTCAGGCTTTTAACCCTCGCACGATCAAATCGTTGAGCCGGCGCGCGAAGGCGGCGGGGTCGGGCGGGACCTCGCCGTCGAGGATCTGCGCCTGGGCGAGCAGCAGCGCCGACAGGTCGGCGACGTCGCCCTCCTTCTTCTCCTCGATCGAATGGGCGAGCGCCTTGACCAGCGCGTGCCTCAAGTTGAGTTCCAGGATCGGCTTGGCGCCGCTGCCGCGGTCCTGGCGGGCCAGCAGCCGCTCGAGCTCGCGGTCGCGGGCGCCGGTCGCGGCGACCAGGCAGGCCGCGCTGTCGGTCAGGCGCTGCGAGGCGCGCACGTCGGAGACCTGGTCGCCGAGCGTCGCCTTCACCGCGTCGAGAATGCCCTTGTCGGCTTCGGACGATTCGGTCGCGGCCTCCTTGTCCACCAGCGGCACCAGGCTGAAATCGACGTCGCCCTGGCTCAGCGACTTCAAGGGCTTGCCCTCGTAATCCGACGGCATGATGGTCCAGAAGGCATCGATCGGGTCGGCGAGCAGCAGCACCTCGATGCCGCGCGCCTTGGCCGCCTCGAGCTTGGGGTTGGCCTTCAGCCGCTCGATGCTCTCGCCGACCAGGTAGTAGATCTCGGTCTGGTTGGGCTTGAGGTCGGCAACGTACTGCCGGAGCGACCGCGGCGCGTCCGACGCGCTCGAGGCGAAGCGGCAGAGGTTCAGGAGCTGCGCGCGCCGCTCGTGGTCCTCGTACAGGCCCTCCTTGATCACGGCGCCGAAGGCTTCCCAGATCGTCCTGTACTTGGCGGCGTCCTTGTCGGCGGCGACCTCCAGCTCGCCCAGCACGCGGCCGGTGACGGCGTTGCGGATCTGCGTCACCTGCGGGTTGTTCTGCAGCATCTCGCGCGAGACGTTGAGCGGCAGGTCCTCGCTGTCGATCACGCCGCGCACGAAGCGCAGCCAGGGCGGCAGCAGCTCGGCATCGTCGGTGATGAAGACGCGCCGGACATAGAGCTTGACGCGCCCCTTGCGCCCCGGATCGGCCAGGTCGAACGGCCGCATCGTCGGCACGAACAGCATCACCGCGTAGGACTGCCTTCCCTCGGCGCGGTAGTGCAGGGTCAGCGCCGGCTCGTCGAACGCCGTGGCGATCGACTTGTAGGCCTCGGTGTAGTCCTCGGGCTTCATTTCCGACTTCGCGCGCTGCCACGGCGCCGAGGCGGCGTTGATCTGACGGGCCTCGCCCTTCTTGTCGCCCTCGCCGTCGACCAGCTCGATCGGGAACAGGATGTGGTCGGAATAGGTCCGCACGATGCGCTCCAGCTCGAAGCGCTCGGCGAATTTCCTGGCGTCGTCCTTGAGGTGGATCAGCACCTCGGTGCCGCGCGGCACCCGCGCCGCCTGCGCCTCGCTCGCCGGCGCGACCTCGAAGCCGGCGCCGCCCTCGGAGCGCCAGACGAAGGCCTGGTCGGCGCCGGCGCGGCGGCTGGTGACCTCGATGCTCGCCGCCACCATGAAGGCCGAATAGAAGCCGACGCCGAACTTGCCGATCAGCCCGCTTCCCTCCCCTGGGCCGTCCTTGGCCTCGGCCAGCCCCTGCAGGAACGCCTTGGTGCCCGAGCGGGCGATGGTGCCGAGATTGTCGATCAGCTCCTGCTCGGTCATGCCGATGCCGCTGTCGGCGATGGCCAGCGTGCCTGCCTTGGCGTCGGGCGTCAGCCGGATCGCCAGCCGCTCGTCGCCGGCCAGCAGCTCGGGCCGGGAGATCGCCTCGTAGCGCAGCTTGTCGCAGGCGTCGGAGGCGTTGGAGATCAGCTCGCGCAGGAAGACGTCGGTCTCGGAATAGACCGAGTGCACCATCAGGTTCAGGAGCTCGGCGACCTCGGCCTGGAACGCGTGGGAATGGGGAGTCTTTTCATCCGTCATGGCGCGCGGGAATTTGAGGGTTCTTGTCCGCCGCATCAAGCTTTGTCGCGCGTCCACCGTCAGGCCGCCCGACAGCCAGAAGCTGCCGGGCGGCCTCGCTCCGTCAGGTGCGCGGCAGCTCAAACTGATAGGTGCAGGCCGTCGCAGCCTTGATCCGGAAGTTCACGATCAGCTTGTCGGCCTTGAGTTGACCCTCGACCTTGCCGCTGAAGTAGTTGTCGTTGCGGCCCTTGAACTCGAGCTCGACGATGCCGCTGTTCAACAGCGTGCCCTTGACGTTGCTGGTCGGCGTGCCGGTCGCAAGCTCCGAGAAAGTTCCCTCGAGCTCGTTGCCCTTCAGCACCAGGTCGAGCGTCGGCGTCTGGCACCACGAATCCGTCTTGCCCTTGCCCTTGTAGGTGCCCCCGGCGGCCGCGACCGCAGCCGCCGTCTCGGGCGTGGCCGGGACCGCAACGCTCGGCCGACCCGGCGCCGGCGCGCTGCACTGCTTGGACTTGACGTTGTTGTCGACCGCCTCGAACTCGCCCTTGAGGCGGCCGAGCTCGTCCTTGCGGTCCTTGGTGGCGGCGAGGCCGATCAGCGCCGGCCAGAAGATGATCAGGCCGACGCCCATCAGGGCGGCGTCGGCATTGGCATTCTCGCGTTGCAGGCCGGCGACCCGGTCGACCTCACGCGTCAGCCGCATCTTCTCGTCGACGAGCTGCTCGCAAGACCAGTTCTGATAGGTGTTCGGGCTGACATACCTGGCATCGATGGAGTCGGGCCCCTTCGCACATCCCGCCAGATAGGACACCGCCACGCCGACGCCGAGCACACGACGCAGCACCTCGCCGCGCGATGCCGCGCGGTTCTCGACAGCCGATTTCATAGACTTCCCCCCAAATATGCGCGGTGTGCGCATCTCCCTTTGTTAACTGCAGTGTAACGTCGAAGCCTGTTGATTACCAGCGCGAGTGCAAACCTGGCGCGAACATGTTCTGCATCTGCAACTGAACATTCCGACTCGCGGCTGGGCTAGACTGCCGGCAACAGGGACGGAAACCATGCGGACAGGTGCTGACTATCGGAACAGCCTGAGGGACGGGCGGCGGGTATTCATCCTGGGCGGCGGCCAGGTCGAGGACGTGACGACCCATCCGGCGACCGCGGCGATGGTCGGGGAATATGCCGCCTGGTACGACCGCCACGCCGATCCGGCGTGGAAGGACACGCTGTTCGATGCGCAAGGGCCCATCGACTACCGCGTGCCGCGCACCTCGGACGACCTGGTGCGGATGGGCCGGTGCTTCTCGGCCACCACGTTCCTGAGCGCCGGCAACATCACCCACACGCCGGCCTACGGCCACATGATCGCCCTCGGTGTGCTGCACGCGGTCGGCCTGCGCCAGGCCGCGCCCGAGCAGGTCGCCAATGCCGAGGCCTATCGCGCCGAGATCGCGCGCACCGGCCGCTTCCTGACCTTCGCCGCCGGCGCCGCGCCGATCGGCCATCGGCTGCGCGCCGATCCTGCCGACCGGGTGGCGATCAAGGTCGTCGGCCGCTCCGACGCGGGCGTGACCCTGCGCGGCAAGATCGGCATGCACACCAGCCCCGCCTTCGCCGAGGACGTCTATATCGGCGCGGTCAACGGCGCCGACATCGACGGCCATCGCGCCACCTTCGTCGTGCCGGTGAACGGCAAGGGCGTCACGGTGATCTGCCGCAAGAGCGCGGCGGGCGATCCCAACCCCTTCACCGCGCCGCTCAGCCATCGCTTCGACGAGCTCGACGGCCAGATGTGGCTCGACGACGTGGTCGTGCCGTGGAACCGCGTCTTCCTCACCGACCCATCGCCCGAGCCGGTGGCGCGCTGGCTGTTCTGGCACCAGCTCTATTGCTGGCTGTCGAAGGCGGAGTTCACCCTGGGCCTGGCGCTGGCCTGCGCGCAGGCGATGGGGCTCGCCAACCACGAGCTCACCATCGACTACCTGCTCGACCTGATCACCGACGTGCAGACCGTGCGCGCCTGCCAGATCGCCGCCGAGCGCGATCCGGAGACGACCGCCGACGGCTACTGCTCGCCCAACCACAGCCATCTCGCCGTGGGCAGCATCGCCATGCTGAAGGCGCGGCGGCGGATGGCCGAGATCCTGCGCATCCTGCCGGGCTCCTCGCTGGTGGTGGCGCCGAGCGACAAGGACCTCGCCGATCCGGCCCTCGCCGCGGGCCTCGAGGAGTCGTTCGTCGGGGCCGGCTACAGCGCGCGCCAACGCGCGGCGCTGCTGCAGCTCGCCTGGGACCATGTCGGCTCGACGCTCGATCATCGCGAGCACGTGTTCGAGCTGCATGCCAACGGCGGCGAGTTCGCCTGGCGCGGCCGCCTGCGCCGCAGCTTCGACCGCTACAACGAGCTCGCCAATGCCGTGCTGAAGCACATCGCCGAGCCGATGCCGGCGGTGAGCCTCGATGCCCTTCGTGAAGCGCCGCTGGCCGCGCGGCGCCCCGTCACCCCGCCGCGGCCCGGAGAGCGTTGAATGAAAGTGTTGAGTTCGATTGCCGTGCAGCCCGCGGTCGAGGTGCTGTTGCCGGGCTTCATCGAGGACACCGGCATCCGGCCCGTCATCGAATGGAACACCGCGCCGGCCTTCGTGAAGCGCCTGCAGGGCGGCGAGACGGCCGACCTCCTGATCCTGAACCGCGCCGGCATGGACATCATGCAGCGCGACGGCCGCATCCTCACGGGCTCGGAAGTGACGCTCGCCTCCTCGCCCGCCGCGCTCGCGGTCAAGGCGGGCGCGCCGCATCCCGACATCTCGACCGGCGAGGCGCTGAAGCGCGCGCTGCTGGCGGCGCGGTCGATCTCCTACACCGATCCGGCAGCGGGCGGCGCGAGCGGCATCCACTTCGCCAGGGTGATCGAGCGGATGGGCATCGCCGCCGAAATCAACGCCAAGAACAAGTTCCCGCCGGCCGGCGGCCTCAGCGGCACGTTCCTGCCGACCGGCGAGGTCGAGATCGCGGTCCAGCAGATTCCCGAGCTGAAGCAGGTCGCCGGCCTCTCGATCGTCGGCCCCCTGCCCGCGCCGTACGACCTGGTGACGGTGTTCGTTGCCGGCATCGAGAAGGCGAGCGCGAAGGCGAAGGAAGCGAAGGTCTTCCTCGACTTCCTGCGCACGCCGGCCGCCGCCGCGATCTTCCGCGACAAGGGACTCGATCCGGCTTAGACCCGGCGAAACGCGCGACAAGTTCCTTGTGCAGCCCGCAGGTCGCTTCTGTAGCATCCCGACCAAAGCGACTGGGGGAGGGCACGCGATGCGCAAGCGACTGACGCGGCGAAAGCTGCTGGCGACGACGGTCGGCGGAGTCGCCGTCGCGCCCCTGCTCGGCACCGGCGCCCGCGCAGCCGATCCCTGGCCGACCAAGCCGATCCGCGTCCTGATGCCGTTCGGCGCCGGCGGCTCGATGGATGTGCTGTCACGGCTGCTCGCCCCGATCGTCTCGGAGTCGCTCGGGCAGCAGGTGATCGTGGAGAACCGTCCGGGCGCCACCGGCACGGTGGCGATGGCGGCGGTGGCGGGGGCGCCGGCCGATGGCTACACGCTGATGTTCACGGGCAGCAGCTACGCCATCGTCGGCCTGCTGATGCGCAATCTTCCCTTCGGCATGGACGCCTTCACGCCGCTGTCGCGGCTGACCATCGGGCCGACCATGCTCACCGTGCCGAGCCAGCTCGGCATCAGGACCATGGCCGAGTTCGTTGCCGCCGCGAAGGCGCAGCCGGGCAAATGGTCCTACGGCAGCTCGGGCATCGGCACGTCGGTGCACATGGGAGGCGAGCTCTTCAAGATGGACGCCGCGGTCGACCTGATCCACGTCCCCTATCGCGCCACGCCGGCGATCGTCGCCGATCTCCTGGAATCGCGCCTCCAGATGTCCATCCTGGGCGTGACGGACTGCCGGCAATACCTCTTCTCCGGCCAGTTGCGCGGACTGGCGCTCAGCCACACCGAGAGGATGGCGGAGTTTCCCGACGTGCCGACCTTCGCGGAAGCGGGCTATCCCAAGGTCCGGGCCAGCAACGACTTCGGCATCGCGATCAGGGCCGACACCCCGGCGCCGATCAAGGCGCGATTGGAGGAAGCCTACCGAACGGCCGTGCGCCGGCCGGAAATCGTGAAGCGGTTGACCGACATCGGTCTGATCGTCGTGGGCACGTCATCGGCCGAGTTCGTCCGCATCCTCGCCGACGACACCGCCCGCTACACCGAGGTCATCCGGGCCGCCAACATCAAGCTGGAGTGAGGACGGAAGCGTGCGCTCGGCGCTGCCGATCGCTACTCGATCGACGTACAGGCCGTACATCTCGGCGTCGTTCCACGGGCCGCCGTCCGGCATCGCCGGCGTGACGTTCGCAAACGGCAATGCCGAATGGCCGCGCGGGAGCCCGAGCGGCGGCGAGCGTGGCGAACAACGTCGCGAGGGAACCGTCTCGGGACGCTGCGCCGGCAGCTTCACGATGAGGAAGCCGTAACCCTAGCGGGCTTCGAGGGGCGTCCCCGGGGCTTCGCCCGGCATCAGGCTGCGGATCGCGTCCAGCAGAATCGGCAGCGATATCGGCTTGGCGACGAAAGGCGCCGCCTTCAGCCCGTCCGGTAGATTTGCCTTGTCGTAGCCGCTCACCACGACGAACGGAATCCGCCGTTGCTCGAGGAAGACAGCGAGATCCGCGCCCCATCCGTCGACGAGCTTGGCGTCGAGGATCACCACGTCCACGCCCTGGGACTCGATCTCCTTCACCGCGTCGGCGACCGACGTGACCGGCCCCATCGGCTTGCCGCCGGCGCCGGCGATCTCGTTGAACAGCATCAGGCCGATGATGACTTCGTCTTCGACGATCAGGACGGACGTCCCGCGAAGAGGCTGGTTCATGGGAGGCTCCTCACCGCAGGACGTCCTCTGTGCTGGTGACGAGCACACAGGTGCAGCCCGTCCCGCTCCAGACACGGTCGTCGCCCGTCATCGGCGCGCGGCGGCTGTAGTCGCCGGGAAGCAGTTTGCGCTCGTCGATCCAGAGCTCACCGTCGAGCAGGTGCAGTTCTTCCACGCCGGCGTGGGTGTGTGCCGGATAGCTCGCGCCCGGCGCCAGCCGCACCAGCATGCTCACCCGGTGCCGTTCCGTATCCGTCGCCAGCAGCTTGCACTCGATCCCGGTCGCGAGCCGCTCCCACTCGGGCTCGCGCCATCGTCGCACCGGCAGCAGCGGCGGCTGACCGGTCGCTTGCGCAATGCGAAGCGCGAGACGCTCCTGCAGCGGTGTCGTCGGGCGCAGCAGATCGGTCGGCCAGGCCACCAACCGGTCGATCACCGGGCGCAGGCTCTCGAGCGCGCGGTGGCAGTCCGGGCACGAGGCGATATGGGCGTGGAGCGCAGGCAGTTCGGCCGCGGGCACGGCCTGCAGGGCGCCGGCATAGGCTGGCTCGGCTCTCTCGCGGCAATTCATACCCCCCAAACGTCAACCGCGCGCGCTTGGATTGCCGCGAGCGCGGTCCGGCCGGTTCAGCGCAGGGTATCTTCGGTACTGGTGATGAGAAGGCAGGTGCAGCCGGTCTCGCTCCAGACCTCGTCGTCGCCGGCACCGGGCGCACCGTAGTTGTAGTCGCCCGGCACGAGCTTGCGGTCGTCGATCCACAGCTCGCCGTCGAGGAGATGCAGCTCTTCCACGCCGGCATGGGTGTGCGGCGGATAGCTTGCGCCCGGCGCCAGGCGCACCAGCATGCTCACGCGGGACCTTTCGGTGTCCGTCGCCAGCAGCTTGCATTCGATGCCGGGCGCGACCTGCTGCCAGTGCGGTTCCGACCATGGCCGTGCAGGGGCCGTGGACGGCCTCGCGGCGTCGCCGCCGATGCGCTGCGCCAGGCGCTCGTGCAGCGATGCCGGCGGACGCAGCAGGTCGGTCGGCCAGGCCGCGAACCGCCCGACCACCGGACGCAGCTCCTCCAGTTCCTGCTGGCAGGCCGGGCACGATGCGATGTGGGCTTCGGCGGCGGCAACCTCGGCCGGCGCCAGCGCCCGGGCGGCGAAGGCGCACGTCAGCTCGCTCTGTGCGCACGGGGACTCGTGCGACGTCCTCATGGCGCCCCCGTCTTGGCGGCCAGCGCCTGCCGCAGCTTGTGCAGTCCCGACCGAATGCGTGTCTTGACGGTGCCGAGCGGCCGACCGAGCTGCGCCGCGGCCTCGGCGTGCGTCAGCCCGCCGAAGAACGTCATCTCGATCGCCTGGCGCTCGTCCGCGGTGAGTGCCGACAGCGCCGCGCGCAACAGCACGCCCTGCTGGCGCAACTCGAGCACGTCGCTCGGATCGGCAGCAGGCTCGGACATCGGCTGCCGATCGCCGCCGTCGGTCCGCTTCTTGCGGTTGTCGAAGCGCAGGCGGTCGATGGCGCGCGAACGCGCCTGGTTCATGATCCAGCCGAGCACCGTGCCGTTCGCGGGGTCATAGCCCGCGGCGCGCCGCCACACGTCATGGAAGACGTCGACGGTGAGCTCCTCGGCGGTCTCGCGGTTGCAGGTAATGCGCATGACCAGGGTGAAGACGATGCGATGAGCCATTTCGTAGAGCTCATGCAGCGCGGCCTGGTCGCCCGCAGCGATCGATTCCACGAGCCTCGACCAGGCCTGCTCCGGCACCGGCGCGGCGGGCTTGGCGTACAGGACGTCGCCCAACGTTGTTGCCGGCTTTTGTTGAGGTGCCTCGGCCATGGCTGACGACTTCGCCATCGGGCCGGATTTTGCAGGAATTCCGGCAGATCGATCAAGTTCGCGATACGAGTGTGCGATCCCGCACCGAGCAGGCGAGTCATCGGTTTGCCCGCGCCACCGCTGCGTTCAGCAGGAGGTTGGCGCCGGGCACCGAGCGGCTGAGCTCGATGTCTTCCTTCACGTTGTGGCTGATGCCCTCGTGGCAGGGCGTGAAGATCATCGCGGTCGGCGCCATCGTCGCCACGGCGTAGGCGTCGTGGCCGGCCTGACTGCGCATCTCGCGGTACGGCAGGCCGAGCTCCTTCGCCGTCGTGCGCAGGAGCTCGATGCAGTCGGGCGCGAACAGCTCGGTGCCCCAGCTCCAGCCCGGCGCCACGTCGATCTCGACATTGGCCTTCTTCGCCGCGTTCGCGATCGCGGCCTCGATCTCCTTGCCCATCGCCTCGAAGCGCGCGGCGTCGATGTGGCGGTAGTCGAGCGTGAGCTTGACCTCCTCGGCGTAGGTGCCGGGCAGGTTGGGGAAGCTCTCGATGCGCGTCGTCGTGGTGCGGCCCTCGTCGGCCGCGTAGGCCAGCCCGATGTCGTTGACCGCGGCGATCACGTAGCCCGCGCCGACCAGGGCGTTCCTGCGCATCGCCATCGGCGTGCCGCCGGCGTGGCCGGTGTCGCCCTTGAGGGTGAGCCGCAGCGCCCGCGTCTTGTAACCGCCGACCACGATGCCGACATCGACCTTCTCTCTGTCGAGCACCGGTGCCTGCTCGATGTGCAGCTCGAGATAGGCGTCGAACTTGCGCTGGCCCAACGGCTCGGGCCCGGCATAGCCGATCGCGTCGAGTGCCTTCTCCACGGTGATGCCGTCGTCGTCCTTCGTCGCCAGCACGTCGGCCAACGGCAGCACGCCCGCGAAGGCCATCGAGCCCATCATCGGCGGCGCGAAGCGGCCGCCTTCCTCGTTGGTCCAGCAGATCACCTCGATGCCGCGCTTGGTCGGCAGCCCGCGGTCGTTCAGCGTGCGCACCACCTCCAGCCCGCACAGCACGCCCAGGATGCCGTCGTAGCGGCCGCCGCAGATCTGGGTGTCGAGATGGCTGCCGATCGCGACCGGCGGCAGCGACGGGTCGCTGCCCGCGCGACGCGCGAAGATGTTGCCCAGGCGATCGATCTCGATCGAGCAGCCCGCCTCCTTCGCCCAGGCCACGAACTGGTCGCGCATCTGCTTGTCCTCGGCCGACAGCGCCAGCCGGCGCAGGCCGACGTCGCGGAACTTGCCGATCTCCGCCGAGCGCTCGAGCGTGCTCCACAGCCGCTCGGGATCGATCTCAAGGACGTTGCTGGTCACGCGAAGCTCCTGCGTTGACGGGAACACTGAACCACAGGCGTGCGTTCACACCGGTGGCCGGGTACTGGATATCGAGCGCGCCCTGGATCTGGTGCGCGCTCGCCGCCAGCAGGCGCGCGCCGAAGCCGCGGCGCTGCGGCGGCGCGATCGTCGGCCCGTCCTGCTCGCGCCATGCCAGGTCGATTGCAAGCGCCTTGCCAACCGGCTTGACCGTCCAGGTGATGGAGACCTTGCCCGTGCCGCCCGACAGCGCGCCGTACTTGGCGGCGTTGGTCGCGAGCTCGTTCAGCATCAGTGCCAGCGTGATGGTGGTGTTGGCCGGCAGGTCGACCGCCTCGCCCGCGATCTCGACGCGGCCGTTCTGAGCGCTGAACGGCTCGAGCACGGCGGTGACCAGCCTGGTGATCGGCGCGCCCTGCCAGGCCGTCTCCGCCAGGAGGTCGTGGGCGCGCGACAGCGACTGCAGCCGCTCGCCGAAAGCCTTGCCGAAGGCCTGCGGGTCGGGGCTGCTGCGCAGCGTCTGCAGGGCGAGCGACTGGACGATCGCCAAAGTGTTCTTGACCCGGTGGTTGAGCTCGTCGAACAGCAGCCGCTGGCGCTGCTCGGAGGCCTTGAGGTCGGTGATGTCGACCAGCACGCCGATCACGCGCAGCGCCTTGCCCCTGGAATCGCGCTCGACCTGGCCGCGGTCCATCACCCAGCGGACCTCGCCGTCGGGCCGGCGGATGCGATAGGTGAGCTGGTACTGGTCCTCCTGCTCCAGGATCTGCCGCTTGCGCCAGCGCACCTGGTCGCGGTCGTCGGGATGGACGAAGTCGAAGGCGGCCTCGAGGTTGCGCTCGTCGCCGGGTGCGGCCCCCAGGATCTGGCGGATTTGCGGCGAGCGATAGACACGGTCGTTGACCGCGTCGTACTGGTGCGCGCCGAACTGGGCGGCGTCGGCCGCGGTGCCGAGCAATTGCTCGCTGTAGCGCAGCGCCAGCCGGCTGGCCTCGAGCTCGCGCTGCGTCTCGCTGAGCGCGTGGCCGACCGCGTTCACCTCGGCGACCGGGCCGTCGGGCAGCGCGACCGGATCGCCGCGGCCCAGCGAGGCCGCCGCCTCGGCGGCGCGCGCCAGCGGCTTGGTGAAAAACCAGCCGAAGACATAGGCGGCGAGGCCGGTGAAGCCCACGACCATGACGACGGCGGAGATCCACAGCCACAGCGATTCGCGGATCTGCGCATCGATCTGGCGCGCCGGAAACGACACGCGCACGGTCCAGCCGGCCAGCCGCACCCGGCCGGCGCGCGCCAGCACTTCCTCGTCCTCGAGGCTGCGATCGTCGGCCACGAGGCCCATCGCCTGCTGGCGCCAGTGCGCCGGCGCCGGCTTGCCGAGCCACTGCGCGCTGTCGCGGCTGCGCGCCATGATCGTGCCGTTGCGGTCCCAGATCGCGGTGATCCAGCCGGCATCGAGCCGCTGGTCCAGCAGCAGGCCGAGCAGGTCGTCGGGGAACAACCCGAGGCTCATGACGTAGAGCAGCCGGCCGTCGCGCACGATCGGAATGGAAATGTTGAAGACGAGGCCCCTGGTGGCGAAGCTGGTGAACAGGTCGGACACGACCGGCCGCATGGTCCGCCGCACCTCCTCCAAGGTCGCCGGATCGCCGGTCAAGGTCGGCGCCTCGCCGTAGGGCAGATACGTGTTCAGCAGCTGCCGGCCCTCGGTATCGACCAGCACCAGGTAGTTGCGGCCGAGGCTCGCCTTGGCCTGGGCATGGAAGGCGGCCCAGTCCCGCGCGTCCAGCGCCGGCGCGGTGGCCAGCGTCTGCAGCACCGCCGTGCGCCGCTCGATGTCGCGATCGATCGTGACGACCAGCTCGTCGAGCTCCTGGCCGATCAGGCGCTCGAGTCGATGGTGCTCCTGTACCGCCGAGCGGTAGAGCAGCGCCGCCAGCAGCACGAGCAATGGCACCGCGATGATGACGCCGAACAGGACGAGATGCAGGGCGGCCGGCCAGGCGCGGCGTCTCCCCGGGGCCGCGCTCATCGCTCCTCGACCTGCGGCGCCAGCACCTCGCGCAGGCCGCGGGCCAGCTCGGCCGCCCGGAAGGGCTTGCCGACCCGCGTCGCCCGCGCGATGCCCTGCGGCAGCGAACGGGCCTCGTAGCCGGTCACGAACACGATCGGGATGCCGCGGGCCGCGATCAGCTCGGCCACCGGGTCGATGCGCCGGCCGGCGACGTTGACGTCGAGCAGGGCGACATCGGCCGCCGTGTGGCGCGCCAGGCGCAACGCGTCCTCGAGATGCCGCGCGGAGGCGACCACCTGGCAGCCGAGCTCGGCCAGCATGTCCTCGAGCGTCATCAGGACCAGCGCTTCGTCCTCGACGACGAACGCGCGCAAGCCCGCAAGGTCCAAAGGCATGCTCCCCAATCGCCAGCCAGTACCGGTACCGAACCCTTGGGATCGTATAGCCTGTTACGGTTGCGGGACAAGACGAGCGGCCAGATGAGCGACCTTGGGGCGTGGCCTTCCGGAGCGGGATGCGCTATCGCTTTGCGCACGAGGGAGTATGTACAACGATGCCGAGTCGCTACCGTGATGCGGGCCTGATCGTCCTGTTGCTGTCGGCCGCCGCGCTGGCGGGCTGCAAGCCCGAGAACCAGTTCGTGGCACCGCCGCCTGCCGAGGTCAGCGTTGCGCCGCCGGTGCAGCAGAGCGTGCAGCCGTTCGTCGAGTTGACCGGCAACACCGTGTCCGTCGCCACCGTCGACCTGGTCGCCCGGGTCGAAGGCTTCCTGGTCGGCATCGACTACAAGGACGGCAGCTTCGTGAAGAAAGGCGATCCGCTCTTCCAGATCGAGCCGACGACCTACGACGCCAAGGTCAAGCAGGCGGTGGCCGAGCTCGATTCGGCCAAGGCCCAGCTCGTCCAGGCCGAGGCCGAGTTCACCCGCCAGGAGACGCTGCTGCGCCAGAACGTGTCGGCACAAAACACCTTCGACCAGGCCAAGGCCAAGCGCGACTCGGCCAAGGCCAACGTCGAGAACAACCAGGCGAACCTGATCGTCGCCCAGACCAACTTCAGATACACCAAGGTCGTCGCCCCGTTCGACGGCATCGTCACCAACCACCTGGTATCGGTCGGCGAGCTGGTCGGCTCGTCGACGCCGACCAAGCTCGCGACCATCATCCAGCTCGACCCGATCTACGCCACCTTCAACATGAGCGAGCAGATGCTGCTCGACATCCGCGCCCGGCTCGGCAACGCCAACATCAGCCCCGAGGACTTCAACAAGATCCCGCTCGAGATCGGCCTGATGACCGAGGAGGGCTACCCGCACAAGGGCAGGCTCAACTATGCATCCCCTTCGGTCGATTCGGCGACCGGCACGGTCCTGGTGCGCGGCATCTTCGACAACCCGAGCCGCGGCCTGCTGCCGGGCTTCTTCACCCGCATCCGCGTGCCGACCGACACCAAGTCGGCGCAGGCGCTGATCGTGCCGGACCGCGTGTTGGCGGAGGACCAGGCCGGCAACTATCTGCTGGTGGTCAACAAGGACGACGTGGTCGAGCAGCGCCGGGTCGCCTCGGGCATCCTGCTGCCCGGCGGCCTGCGCGTCATCGACAAGGGCCTCGCCGCCGACGACCGCGTCGTCATCAGCACCAACGGCCGCGCCATCCAGGGCCGCAAGGTCTCGCCCAAGGTCACGGCGATCCAGGTCCCGGCGGCCGCGAAGTAACGGCCGCGCCATGATCTCCAAGTTCTTCATCGGGCGGCCGGTGCTGGCCAACGTGCTGGCGATCGTCATCGTGCTGATCGGCGGCGTCGCCGCCTTCAGCCTGCCGATCTCGCAGTATCCCAACATCGTGCCGCCGACCGTGTCGGTGACCACCACCTACCCCGGCGCCTCGGCATCGACGGTGGTCAACCAGGTGGCGCTGCCGGTCGAGCTGCAGGTCAACGGCGTCGAGGGCATGATCTACATGCAATCGACCAGCACCGACACCGGCGCCTACACGCTCACCGTCACCTTCGAGATCGGCACCGACCTCAATTTCGCGCAGGTGCTGGTGCAGAACCGCGTCAGCGCCGCGCTCGCCTCGCTGCCGACCGCAGTGCAGGCGCAGGGCCTGACGGTGCAGAAGAAATCGACCTCGATCCTCGAGATCGTGTCGCTGTTCTCGAGCAAGGGGCAGTACGACGCCCTCTATCTCAGCAACTACGCCACCATCAACCTGGTCAACGAGCTGAGCCGCGTGCCGGGCGTCGGCAACGTCAACGTGATGGGTGTCGGCAAGTACTCGATGCGCATCTGGATGGATCCGCAGAAGCTCTACAGCTACCAGCTCACGGCGCAGGACGTGATCCAGGTCATCCAGTCGCAGAGCCAGTCGGTGACCGCGGGTCAGGTCGGCACGCCGCCCGCCGGCCGCGACCAGAGCTTCCAGTACACCGTCGACGTCGCGGGTCAGCTCGACGATCCCAACGAATTCGCCAACATCATCGTCAAGGCCGCGCCCGGCAATGGCGGCCGCATCGTCCGGCTGAAGGACATCGGCCGCATCGAGCTCGGCGCCCAGACCTACGCCCAGGACTTCAAGGTCGACGGCAAGCCGGCGGCCGGCCTCGCGATCTACCAGACGCCGGAAGCCAATGCACTGGGCGTCGCGACCGCGGTCGAGAAGAAGATGCAGGAGCTGAAGAAGGCCTTCCCCGAGGGTCTCGAGTTCAGCGTGCCGTTCGACACTACCGCCTTCGTGAAGACCTCGATCAACGAGGTGGTCATGACCCTGATCGAGGCCGGCATCCTGGTGCTGGTGGTGATCGTGATCTTCTTGCAGGACTGGCGCGCGACGCTGGTGCCGGCGACCACCATCCCGGTCACCATCATCGGCGCCTTCGCGGCGATGGCGGCGCTCGGCTTCACCATCAACCTGTCGACGCTGTTCGGCATCGTGCTGGCGATCGGCATCGTAGTCGACGACGCGATCGTGATCGTCGAAGGCGTGGCGCGCCACATCGAGCGCGGCCTGACGCCCCACGACGCCGCGGTGAAGGCGATGGAGGAGCTGCTCGGGCCGGTGATCGGCATCACCCTGGTGCTGATGTCGGTGTTCATCCCGGCGGCCTTCGTGCCCGGCCTGACCGGCAAGATGTTCGCCCAGTTCGCGCTGGTGATCGCCGCGACGGCCTTCATCAGCGCGGTCAGCGCCGTGACCCTGAATCCGACGCAGTGCGCGCTATGGCTGCGCCCCGCGCCGCCGCCGGAGCAGCGCAATTTCTTCTTCCGCGGCTTCAACTACGGCTACAACAAGTTCGAACGCGGCTATGCCTGGCTGATGCGCGGCATGATCAAGCGCAGCAGCCTGATGGTGCTGCTGGCGCTGGCGGTGGCCGGGATCGGCGGCTGGGGCATCGCCCGCCTGCCCTCCGCCTTCATCCCCAACGAGGACCAGGGCTATCTGATGCTGGCGGTGCAGCTGCCCGACGGCGCCTCGCTCGGCCGCACCAGCAAGTCGCTCGACGAGGCAGCGGCGATCGCCCGCAAGGTGCCGGGCGTCCGCCAGGTGGTGGCGATCACCGGCGTGTCGATGCTCGACAACATGGCGCAGCTCGCCAATGCCGGCGTCGCCTTCATCACCCTCGACGACTGGAGCGTGCGCGACGGCAAGAAGGGTCAGGACGCTCGCTCGATCGCCCAGGCCCTGATGCAGCAGACCTCCGGGCTGCAGGACGGCCGCGTCATCGTGCTCGGGCCGCCGCCGATCCAGGGCATCGGCAACGCCTCGGGCTTCCAGATGCAGGTCGAGCAGCGCGACGGCAGCTTCGATCTGGCCAAGCTGCAGAGCGCGACCGACGAGCTGGTTGAGCAGGCGCGGACCCAGACCTCGATCTCCAACCCGGTGACGACCTTCCGCGCCGGCGCGCCGCACATCGAGCTCGAGATCGACCGCGCCAAGGCCGAGAGCCTGAACGTCGCGGTCGGCGACGTGTTCTCGACGCTGTCGGCCTACGTCGGCTCGACCTTCGTCAACCGCTTCAACAAGTTCGGCCAAAGCCTGCAGGTCTACGTCCAGGCCGATTCGCAGTACCGTGCGCGGCCGGAGGACCTGCTGCAACTCAACGTGCGCAGCAGCGACAACAAGATGGTGCCGATCGGCGCGCTGGCGCGGATCAAGCCGGCCCAGGGCGCGGCGCTGATCAGCCTCTACAACCTCTACCCGTCGGCCTCGGTGATCGGCGCGCCGGCGCCGGGCTTCTCGAGCGGCCAGTCGCTGGAGCTGATGGACCAGGTCGCCAAGCGCGCGCTGCCGCCGGGCACGACCTACGAATGGACGGCGATGTCGTACCAGGAGACGATCGTAGGCAACCAGCTCCTCTACGTCTTCCTGCTCGCGATCCTGCTGGTCTATCTCTGCCTCGCCGGCCAGTACGAGAGCTGGATCGCGCCGATGGGCGTCATCCTCGCGGTGCCGCTGGCGCTGGGCGGGCCGGCGATCGTGCTCGAGCTCGTCGGCCTGCCGAACAACCTCTACACCCAGATCGGCCTGATGCTGCTGATCGCGCTCAGCGCCAAGAACGCCATCCTGATCGTCGAGGTGGCGCGCGAGGAACGGCTGCTGCACGGCAAGCCGATCGAGGAAGCCGCGCTCGAGGCCTCGATCACCCGCCTGCGGCCGATCCTGATGACCTCGTTCGCCTTCATCCTCGGCGTGGTGCCGCTGGTGACGGCGACCGGCGCCGGCGCCGCGGCGCGCGTGTCGCTCGGCCTCTGCGTGTTCTCGGGCATGATCGCCTCGACCTGCCTCGCCGTGCTGTTCGTGCCGTCATTCTTCGTCGTGCTGCAGCGCTTCGAGGAGCGCGGCAGCGCGAAGAAGAAGGGTGCCGCGCCCGCCGCTTCCGGTGCCTGAGACGGTCTTACGGCGTCCTTAGCTACGGCGTGTTCTTCGGCTGCTTTTGCTCGCCCACCGGCGGCGGCGCGGTTGCATTGTGCAGCCGGCTGTTGAAGTCCGGCTGGACGTGGATGTGCTCTTTGGTCGCCCGTGGCGGGACGTTCGCCTGACCGACCTGCTTGCCGTCCTTGTAGTAGGTCTGGACGTCCTGGCCCTTCGGTCCGGCCTTCGGCTGCTCGTGGATCGTGAGGTATCCCCGCCCGGTCTCCTTGCTGATCTTGGCGGCGTTGCCGGGCATATCCTTGGGCGTCGTCACGTCGACTGCCCCGCGATCATGGGCAGGCGAATGCAGCGGATGCTTGGGACCGCGATCCTGGCTGGTTACCGTCGCGTTGCCGTTCGTGCCGCGCTTGGCGCTGTCGATCGCATGGTCGCGCGCGACGCGATCGACAATCGGCGACACGCCCTTGGCGGTCTGCTTGATCTCGGGAAACTTGTCGAGGGTCGCCCGGTCGCGCGCCGCCTGCTCCTGCGCGCGCTGCTGCTTGGGCGACGGGCTTTGCGGCGTGGTCGTCGGTCGCGACGGCGATGACGTTGACCGAGCGGTGGACGCGGTCGTCGAGGGCGCGGTTGTCGGCCGGGCGGCGGGCGCCGCGTTCGGCGCGGGGCGCGGCACGCTCGGCGTCGCCGTGGATCGCGGCGGCGGACCGGGCTGCGGGCGCGGCGCCACGTTAGGTGCCGGACGCGGCGTCGAACTCGGCGACGGCTTGTAACTGCTGCCGGACGACGACGATGACGATGAGCTGGACGAGGAGCGCGAACTGTTGCCCGACGACTCCCTGTCCTTCGACTCCACCGCTGCAGATGCCAAAACGAAGACCAGGCACATGGCCGGCAATCGGACTGCCCCCATCCGTCACCCCCTATGGTTGCATAAATGTCGACCGAATCTCGCTAAAACGTCAATGGCGCAGACTTTCGCGGGAGAACCGGTAGTTGGAGGACAACCTTAAAGGTGATAACTCAATCGCGACCGGCGCCACCCTTCACGAACGTCACCAGGTCGTCATGCCGCTGCTTGCAGGCCAGGTACGCCTCGGCGACGCGGATGCGCTCGGCCGCCACGTCGTTGTCCGTGGCGGTGTCAGGGTCGGGCACCAGCGCCGGGTCCCGGCACGGCAGCAGCAGGCTGGCGTCCGGCTGGCGCGCCACCGGCACCGCCGAAAAGCTCGTGCAGGCCGCGAGAAGCATCGCGCATGACAGGGCCGCAACCGGTGGTCTTGGGCGCATTGTCGATCCTCTTGACGATGGCATTCGCCTTCTCCTCGAGCGCGGCGAGCTGCTCGGCCTGCCGGGCGATGATCTGCTTCGACAGCGCCGCGTCGCGCCGCTGCTGGTCGATCACCGCCTTCTGGTCGGCCGCGATCACGCCGGCCGCGGCTTCCGCCCGCCACGCCGAGCGAAGCGCGAAATAGCCGCCGACCAGGCCAGCCAGCAGAAGGGCTGTTGCGGCGAACGGAAGCCACGAGGGCAGAAGGCCGAGCAGCCTGTCGAAGATCTTCATGCCGCCAGGTCCATGCGCCGCAATGCGCCCTGGAACGCGATCAGGTATCGGCGGCGCTTGTCGAGGTTGACGGTGCCGCCGTTCACCAGCCTCACGGCGCCGACGAAATCGCCGGCATCGGCCCGCTGGTTGCAGCCATTGACTTGCCAGAAATGCGCCGCCGAGCGCGCGCCGAACGCAGGCAGCAGCAGCAGATCCGGATCGCTGTCGGCCGGCAGGCCGAGCGACGTGAAGAACCGCCCGTAGTTGTCGCGGCCGGTGAGCTGCATCGGTCCGCGGCCGCGATACTTCCAGCCGTCGCCCGCCTGCGTATTGCCCATGCGGTAGCCGGCCGGCCGATTGGCGTCGGCATAGATGAAGTTCGCGATGGCCTCGGGGCCCCGCGCCGCCAGCGCCGCCGCCGGGCCGATGCCGCCCGGGAACAGGCTCGGAAAGACCTGCAGCAGTCGCGGGCCGCTGTAGTGCAGGTTCTCCTCCTGCACGGCCAGCTCGCCGGTTTCCTCGGCCAGGTTGGCGAGGAACATCGCCTGGCGCGGATCGCTGCCGATCTCGTGCGCGGCCATCTCCTGGGCAAGCAGCGGATGCCAGACATCGAGCCGGCCGGCGTGCGCTGCCAGCGGCAGGGCGAGCGCCATCTGGGCTTTCGAGATCATCGACGCCTCCGCTTCACGTGCTGCCACCATTGGAAGATCGTCTCGCGGCAGGCCCAGCCGGCGAGCATCACGATCAGGGCGCCCAGCGCCTCGGGGCTCGCGAGGTTCACGGTCCGCTCCGACGGAAGATCGACAGCGCCTTGCCGAGGAAGCCCAGCGGATCGGCGGCGAAGGCGCGCGCCGCGGTGTTGAGGCCGGCCATCACCTCCATGCCGACGGCGGCCGCCACGATGGTGGCGACCGAGACACCCGAGGCGCTGAGGCCGAGCAGCTCGCCCAGCCACGGCCCGACCGTGATGCCGACGGCGCACGAGCACAGCCAGGCGGCCGCGCGCGCCCGGGCGCTCTGCTCGACCGCGTAGCGCAGGCCGATCAGCGCGCCGACCGGCGCCGGCGCGATCAGCAGCACGTACTGCCAGAGCTCGCGGAGATCCTGCCGGTCGATCATGGTCTGCTCCCGAAGCGTTACGGCGCGTAGGGCGGCGGGAACGTCGGGTCGGTCGAATCCCTCTGCGGCAGGCCGGCGAGGTAGGGCCAGGCCGTCGCGAAATCCGCGTTGGCCTGCACCGCGGCGTTCACGATGTAGCAGGGATCGGGGTTCGTTCCGCCGCCCTGGCGCCGCACCGGCTGGAGCTGGCTGCCGTTGAGATAGCCCTTGTCCTCGCCGCCGGCGACGGCGTCGCGGCCGTCCTGGTTCATGATGATGCACATCGTCATGGCCTGCTCCTTCCGCTCACGGGACGCCGACGGCGGTCATGTGGGTGCGCAGCCGGTTGTTGAGGCTGGCCTGCAGCGTCGGGCCGAGCGCCGCGCCGAGGAGAGCCGCCGAGACGCCGCTGTTGGTCGGCGCGGCGGCGCCACCGCTGCCGGCCGCGGCAAGCACATAGAAATTCCGGTTCGCGACGGCGACGCTGGCGCCCGAGCCGGTGCCAATCTGCGCACCCGTACGATAGAGCGCCGTGGCATTGGCGCCCGTCCGCTCGATCATGACCAGGCCCGTACGCGCCGGCGGGATTATGCCGCTGGGCGACGCGCTCTGGTTGATGCCGGCGGTGATGGCGCCGTTGGCATTGAACTGGATTTCACCCCAGATGTCGTCGTCGTTGCCCATCTCGCGATAGGAGCCCGGCACGCCGGGATCGTTGTAGACCCAGAGACCGTAGCTGGCGTTGTCGCGGGCGTAGTTCGTGCCGCCGGCGCCCGGATTGCTGTTGGTGTCGAGATAGGCGGCCAGAGCGTCGCCGGTATAGCCGCGATTCGTCGTGAACGTCGGGCCGTTGACCGCCGAGGCCAGGACTTGCGCCCGGACGTCCATGCGCGCCTGCATGCCGTTCTCGGCGGCGAAGAGCCAAAGTCGGTCGAGCAGCGGCCACACGCCGTCCGCCTTCAGCCCCTTGACGAGCTTCTCGACCAGCGCGGCGCGCGCGGTCGATACTCGACCGCCGACAGAGCGCACCGCTTGCACCCACTGCTTGACGTCGGGATCGGTGAGACTGGCGAAGAGCAGCAGATCAAGCACGGCCCTGCACTCCGCGCAGCGTGCAGGTGAAGGTGGTGCCGTTGGCCGACGGCGTGAACGCCGTCAGCGTCTTGAGCAGCGCATAGATCGTGGTCCCGCCGGCGACCGGCCGGGTGCCGACGAAGCTGCCGTCGACCGGCGTCAGCATGGCGATCGAGCCGTCCGATGCGGCGATGAAGCTGCCCGACAGGCGGCCGACGAAGCCGGCCTGCTTCTGCGAGAAGGCGGCGTTGTCGCCGCCGCCGACGCCGGCGTTGGCGGTCGGATCGGCATTGAACAGCCAGGCCTCGAAGGTCGCGCCGGCGGCCGCCGGACCGGTATCGGTCGACAAGATCTCGAGATGGGTCAGCAGCACCGGCGCGTCGCTGAGATCGGCCGCCGCGAAGCTGATCGGCGTCACGCTGGCGGCGGTGGCGTTGTTGCTGACCGCATCGCCGACCGCATACGGCGTCGTGTTGGCCGGCCGGCTCATCGCCGCCGCGACCGCATTGATCGGCTTGGGGAAGTACAGCACGGGTGGCGGGTTGCCCAGACTCTGCGGCACGGCATTGCCGCTGCCGTCGAGGCTGTGCGGCACCATCGCCTGCGCCACGTCAGGCGTCTTGTTGAGAACGGGGTAATCCATGAGATTCTCCTATGCGTAACAACAGTGAGGGCTGGCGAAGTGAGTCGTAAATAGACTGCGGCCAATGATCTGGCTTGCTGCTTCCTCCGCCGTCTTAGCGATCGTCTTGTGGTTCTGGAGCCGTCCTGAGGCTTCCTGAGGCTATGTTTTCGGTATCGGCAGTCGGCGCGGGCGCCACTGTGTTGATGGCAGTAGCCATCGTTCTCGGTGTGGCTGCCGCGACGATATTGGTCATCATCGGCTTGTGGCCCTGACGTTGCGATTTCTCGGAACGCCTGATCTGGTTTGCTCTCCTAGCTGTCCTCGCGGGCGTCTCATGGTTCTTGTTGTCGAACTTGGAGGGACGCAGCGACGCTATTGATGCAGGCGACGCGAGCGCCACCATCTTTCCTGCGCTGATCACCGCGCAATCCTCTGCATATGCCATAGCGAGCATCTCGTTCAGTCAGGTCATTCGCCTATGCATTGCGGCCACGATGGTCGATCCAGCCCAGGGTGTTCAGGATCAAACCAGTGAGAGCGTCGCTATAGCTAATGCGGCTGCGGACCTGTGCCGAGGTGTCCGTCCATACTGCCTTGAGTGCCGTGCCGATGCTCGCCTTAGGCGTGTCACTATTGCCGACTGACGGTGCCATGTCCGTCAGTGATCTGTCAGTGATCAGGCAGTAGGCGAAATCGCTTCCGCTGTTATTGACAACTATGTTTAGGACCGCTTGCATCCGGACGCCGGTTGGCACCGAAACTAGGGTACGGTTAACTGCTGATGTGCCAGGATTGGTGCCGCTAACACCACCGAGATCCATCACTGGCGTCTTCCACATGAATGAATCACCGTCCTGCACGAATAGCAGGATGTGCGCTGCGACGTCGGTTTTGAAGCTGCCGATGCGACGCTTGAGTGTGTAGCCGGCTGGCAGGGCCGGCGATGTCGGCGAGGTCGATGCCAGTCGCGCCGTCGTGCCGTCCGGCTTGCCGATGGCGAAGGCGTGGTACCAGGTGTTGTTGGCGAGGCTGCCGGTGTCGAGGCCGTTGGCGCCTGTGGTCGTGCAGTCGAGGGTGCCGCTCGCCAGGGACAGCATCTGGGTGTTGGTGTCGTCGGCGCAGATGCCGGTGGCGACGTCGATCCTGGCATTCGGCGCGCCGACGTTGTTCGACAGGCCGAGGCCTGCGAGATACGAGCGCAGGGCGGCGCGGGTGACGAAGGCCGTGGTGGCGACGTCGCTGCCGCTATCGCCGCTGGCGCGCGTCGGTGCCTTGAGGCGGCCGCCGCTGACGTCGATCGTGCCGGTCTCGACCAGGCCGGCGGCGCCCAGCGCGGCGCGCGCGCTGGCCGCCGAGGTGGCGGCCGCGAGGAAATTGTTGACCAGCCACGTCGCCACATCGACCAGCGAGCCGGTAAGCGTCGCGGCATAGGGCTGGCCCGCGCCGTCGAAGGCCAGCACCGAGTTTGCGCGCGTCGCGGCGTTGGGCAGCACCGTGAGCTGACTCGAATCGGTGGGCGAGATGACGACCGCACGGCTCACCGCATCCGTCACCTTCTGCGCGACGTAGGTCAGCCGGTCGAGCGCCGCTTCGATGACCTGCGGCCACATCGCACCCTGGTTCGACAGCGACGTCGGCTGGGTGACCGCGACATCGCGATAGATCGTGAGCCTGGCCGGCGCGGCGATGGCGCCGCCCGACAGCGGATAGGTCACCGAACCGCCGGCATCGAGCCCGAAGCCGGTCGCCGCGTACTGCGACGGCGACAGCACGATGTCCGTCCCGCCGGCGTCGGTGTAGACGACCACCAGGTCGGCCGGCTGATTCACCTTGAAGGCGAAGGGAAAGTCGGTCGCGCTGCCGTCGCCGACATAGACGATGCGCGAGGAGGTGCTGGAGACGGTCATGTGGCTGTGCAACCGCTGAAGAGGAGGTTCGCGGTTATAGGCGCGGTCACACGCGCACTCCTATTACGGGCAATGGCCGCTCGATTTCCCGCGATAAACAGGGGTCCGAGACGCGGTCCATTGCCCAAAAAGACATTGCGCGCCGAAAGCTATCCACAAGCATCGGTGGATAACGCGCGCGATGAACACGCATTGTGGGCAATGGACCGCGTTTCAGGCCCCTCGTTTGCGGGCGATTCGCGTCGGCCATTGCCCAGAATAGGTGTCGACGGGGCAGCGCGATTATGGTCCGCGCCCATGGGACTCTTTTCACCGCCTTCCCCTTCCTACGCGCCGCCGATGATGCCGGCGCCTCCCCCACCGCCGCCGACGCCCGTCGACAAGGCTGCCGAGGACGCAGCGGCGCGCACCAAGGCCCAGCTCGCAGCCGCGGGCGGCTTTGGCGGCACCCTGCTGACCGGCGGGCAGGGCGTCACCACGCCCGCCCTCACCACCAACAAGACCCTCTTGGGTCAATAGCAGACGAGCTCGCGCGCGGGGCACTGTGCCGCCGCGGATTGTAACCAGAGGCGCCAGAGCATCGGCGCTTCGTAGAGTGAGTAGTACCGTGGCGGCACAGTCAGCCTCTCCTTCCCCCTCCTCTTCCTCGCGCAGCGCGTCCGATCTCAAGGACCCCTGGCTGCGCAACTACTTCACCAACCGGCTCGCGGCGCTCGACCGCGAGCGCGCGTCGTACGTGCCGACCTGGCGCGACCTCAGCGCCAACTTCGCGCCACGCCGAGGCCGCTTCCTCGACGGTGCGCCCGACGCCTCGCGCGGCCGGCGCCGCGACCAGAAGCTGATCGACAACACGCCGCTGATCGCCGCCCGCGTGATGGCGAGCGGCATGATGGCGGGCATTTCGTCGCCCGCGCGCCCGTGGTTCCGGCTGCGCCTCAGTTCAGAGCGCGCCAACGAGGACCCGGGCGCGCGGGCGTGGCTGGACGAGGTGCAGCAGCGCATGCTGCGCGTCTTCGCCCGGTCGAACCTCTACAACTGCCTGCACACGCTCTACGGCGAGCTCGGCGTCTTCGGCACCGGCGCGCTCTGGGTTGACGAGGACGAGGAGGACGTCGTCCGCGGCTACACGCTGACCGCCGGCGAATACTGGCTGTCGAACAGCAATCGCCTCGCCGTCGACACGCTCTACCGCTCGATGTGGTGGACGGTGCGGCAGATCGTCGACACCTTCGGCCGCGACGCCGTCAGTGCCGGCCTGCGCGCCGCCTACGATTCGGGCCAGCTCGACCTGGAATACGAGATCGTCCACGCCATCGAGCCCAATCCGAACGCCGCCGGACCCAAGATCCGCGGCGCGCACAATCCCTGGAACGGCCATCTCTCCGCCCGCCTGCCCTGGCGCTCGGTGTGGTTCGAGCGCAGCGCGCAGGGCGAGAACCTGCTGCTGCGCGTCTCGGGCTACCAGGAGTTCCCCTGCATGGCGCCGCGCTGGGACGTGGTCGGCACCGACAGCTGGGGCACCGGCCCAGGCTGGATCGCGCTCGGCGACAGCCAGCAGCTACAGGTCCAGCAGAAGCGCAAGCTCGAGGCGATCGACAAGCAGGTCAAGCCGCCGATGGTCGGCCCGCCGTCGCTCAAGAACGAGCCGGCGAGCCTGCTGCCGGGCGGCGTCACCTACGTCGCCGATCCCAACGGCCAGAGCTTCCGGCCGGCGATCGACGTGCGGCTCGACCTCTCCCACCTCGCCCAGGACATCGCCGAAGTCCAGGGCCGGGTGAAGGAGGCGTTCTACGCCAACCTGTTCCTGATGCTGGCCGAGTCGGACCGCCGCGAGATCACCGCGCGCGAGATCGACGAGCGGCGCGAGGAGAAGATGCTGATGCTCGGGCCGGTGCTCGAGCGCCTGCACGACGAGCTGCTGTCGCCGCTGGTCGCCCGCGTCTTCAACATCATGGCGCGCAACGGCCGTATCCCCGAGCCGCCGCGCGGCCTCGACGGGCGCGGCCTGCAGGTCGAGTTCATCTCGATCCTCGCCCAGGCGCAGAAGTCGGTCGCCACCGCCGGCATCGAGCGGATGTGGCAGTTCGGCGCCCAGATCGGCGCGCTCAAGCCCGAGGCGCTCGACCGGCTCGACGCCGACGGCACCATGGACGCCTACGCCGACATGACCGGCGCGCCCGCCTCGGTGCTGGTCCGCCAAAGTGGGCAAGACTGCCAGCCAGATCGATGTCGGCGGCGGCCAGAACGCCGTCGCCGCCCTGCTCGGCCGGGGTGCTCCGGACACGGGCGGCGCGCGATGAGCGCCGAGTTCGTCATCCCCCACTGGATGGCCCCGGCCGAGCCGCCGCCACGGCCGGACGTGACCGACGTCGATCCGTACCGCGTCGAGGAGCTGGTCAACCGCTTCATCGCCGCCAAGCAGGACGCCCTCTTTACCGGTCGCGACGCCTACTTTCGTTACAAAGGCAGCGATGCAGTTCAACTGCTGCCGCACATCACCAATCGGCTGATCGACCTCAAGAACGAGCAGCTCGCCCGTCCCCTGCCCTACTACCCCCAACCGTCGGGCCAGCATGACCCTGAGAGCCTGATCCGACTGTTGACCGACGGCGAGCACGCTGCGCTCGGCGAGCGCCTCGACGCTCACATCGCCGACGCGATGGATGGGATCAACCGCCACATCGCGGTGCAACGCGAAGTCTCCAACCGGCAGACCCTCGCCGAGCGCCACGCGCTGATCCAGCGCGCGGCCGAGCTTGAGCACACCGACGACGACAAGCTCGCCGGCCTCGCCGAGGCTAATGCCAGCGCCGCGCTCGAGCTGGCGCGCATGAACGGCGAGCCCGAAGCCCAGGTCGCGCAATCCGCACGCTCGGCGGTCTGGCGTGCCGCCATCCGCAAGCGCATCGCCAACGGCAACGGACCGCAGGCGCTCGCCCTGTTCGACCGCATGCAGGACCAGCTCACTGCGTCCGACAAGCTGTCGCTCGACACGCCGACGCAGGTCGCCCGCCAAGACCAGACGGCCGAGCAATGGATCGCCAACCAGACCGCGACCGAGGGCCCGCCGCTGCAGGATCGTGTCACCGCCGATCCCAACCTGCCGCTCGACACCAAGCACATCATCCGCGCCAAGGTTGATGCCCGCGATTCCGCCGAGGAGAGCAAGCGCGCCGCCACGCTGCAGGCGCTCGAGGACCAGGTCCGCGCCGCTTACCGCGCCCAGGCCGCAAACCCCGGAGCTTACAAGCCCGGCACCTTTGCCCGCCTTGCCGATGCCTACACCGCGGCAGGCGACCTCGAACGCGCCAACGGCGCCCGACGCGCCGCAGAATGGGAGTCCTTCATGCTGCCCTTCGCGCAAGCCAGCGCGGAAAAGCAGCAGCGCATGCTCGACGCCCTGCCGCCCGGCGCGATGCGCGACCATGCCACGGGGCTGCGGGACCTCCAGACCCATCTCTTCTCGCTCGACGCCTTCGCCGCCGGCACGGCCGTCTACAAGGAAGTCGGCCCACCCGTCCCGATTGACGATCTCGAGGGCCGCGTCCGTCAGGCCCGCCAGATCGCACAGCTGCGCGGCAGCATCCCCGTCGCACCCTTCACCGCCGACGAGATCGCCGGCATGGAGCGAACGTTCGCGAGGGGATCGGAGAAGGAGAAGCAGGCCGTCCAGGCGCGTCTCGCGGGGCTTCCGGACGATATGCGCGCCATGGTCAAGGCGAGACTGGCGCCGCCCTCGATCGACACGCCAGCGACCGGTGCCAGCAGCACCATGCGAGTCGACGCCGCACCGTGGACCGCGATGGACGAGCTGTCCGGCGTGGGCACTGACGGCCCTCCTGCAGAGGTAGCGGCAACGAGAACCGAAGGCACGGGTGGATTCGGCGGCGCGCCGCAATCTGGACCCGATCCAGGCAGCGCCGCCTATCAGGCCGCCGACGCCGAAGCCCGTCGCATCGTCGCCGAGCAGGCGAAGGCGCCAAACGAGGGCGGCGCCGCCACTTCGGGTGGACAAATCGGATCGTTTGCCACCGAACCTGCGCCGGGTAGCGACGTATATCGAATCGCGGAAGCGAAAGCGCGCACCGAGCAAGTCAAGGAGAGGGTCACCACCGACCGCGCGGTCAGCGAATGGCTGGCAAAGGCGCGGCCTGGACAGTCGATGCCGTCGGCTTTGGTGGAACGACTGAGTCCCGACCAGAAGCGACAAATCGAAGACCTGGCATCAGGCAGCGACGCCATCAAGACCGATCCCGCAGTCTTGAACACGATCGTCAACGGCCTCAAGAGCCGCAATCCGGAAACACAGCGCGAATGGGCCCAGACGCCACTGTACCGCTACAGATCGCAGCTCTCGGCCAGCGACTTCAGGAAGGTCGCGGAACTGCAGGCCGACCTCGATCCTGACTCCGGCTACTCGCGATCGGAAGTCGCCCGGATCAGGAAGCAGCTCGCCGACAGACCCGACACGAGCGACCTCGACGGGTTCTACCAGGCCTTGGCGCCCGATCCCGATGTCGCTTACGGCGAAATCCTACCTATCGGAGTCGACAGAAATGGCAAGACTCGCTGGTTCGTCTTGCCTGAATCGACACGCCGCTTCCTCAAAGGCTTCCTTGACCTTCTCAAAGGTACGAAGACTGGCGAGCTTACCCCCGAGGCCATCGAAACTTTCACGGATATCACCGGCGGGGTCGGCCATGCGTTCGGTCCTCGCGGAGATGGCGTAACCTTCGGGGCCGGTGGCACGCGACGGCCACTTAGCGATGCAGAAAAGCAACGCGCTCGTGCTCAGCTTGACAAGAACAAGGCCGCCGGGAGAGAGCAGGAAGAAAAGATGGATCGCTACTTTGCACGCGATCCAGACCTTATCGTCGGTCGCCATATCACAGTTCAGCCGGAGGGTGGTCCGCCTACGGTGATGGACTTCCTCACGTATCACCGAGTAACGAAGAAATTTGGCTATTATGAAGGAAAAGGTAGCGAAACTGCGGGCTTCACACCAAACCAGACCATGTCCCACCCCCTGATCGAAGAGAAGGGTTCTGTTATCAGAGGCAGAGCCAAAGCCGAACCACCGTTCGTCGGCGGATTAAAACTACCCGCGGAAAAGGTACAGGTCATGAGGCCGAAAGATGTCGATTGAACAGCCAAATACCATCGATTTCCTGGCACACGACAAGAAATGCCGGAGAGCAGTCCTGTTCATTTCTGACCATCTCGACTGGGAGCAAGATGAGGATGCACACCTCGAACTCCTCCAAGACAAGCTTAACCACTACATCTGGGCTATCCAGCACGGAAAGGCCGGGGAAGCGATGCCGGAACTGAAGGGATTGCCGGTCTCCATCATCGTTTGGGGAAGCCATCCGCTGAGCGACAACGCCAAGAAATACTACGACCTTGCAAAGAAGCGTGCCTCGGAGCTGGGTTTCTCACTTGAGTTCGACCTGGAGGGCAAATCCTTCGGCACTCGCTAACTTTCTCCGCATGTTGCTCTCAGCTGGCGGGCTACCAGCTGAGAGCGGACGCCCGAGCTGACGAATTGGCGTAAGCTTACCTAGCAGGCTGTTGAAGAAGTCGTCGAGGGACGAGCGATGAAGGCGGCTTCTCCTTTTGACGCGAGAGGTCGTCAGATCGCCTATCGTCCGCGTTCTTCCGAGCCAAAAACACGGGTTTGTGTACCTGCGCGAGGTAAAGCTCAACGGTCGCATCATAGGTGCTCTCAGGAAGATCAGGGCACCGACATCAATTCTTACTATCTTGACCGACAAGGAAGGAAACCTTGTCACTATGTTTCCAAGAAGGTTGTAGTGGCGCAGAAGTCGGTCGCCACCGCCGGCATCGAGCGGATGTGGCAGCTCGGCGCCCAGATCGGCGCGCTCAAGCCCGAGGCGCTCGACCGGCTCGACGCCGACGGCACCATGGACGCCTACGCCGACATGACCGGCGCGCCCGCGCCAAAGTGGGCAAGACTGCCAGCCAGATCGATGTCGGCGGCGGCCAGAACGCCGTCGCCGCCCTGCTCGGCCGGGGTGCTCCGGACACGGGCGGCGCGCGATGAGCGCCGAGTTCGTCATCCCCCACTGGATGGCCCCGGCCGAGCCTTCGAACAAAAGATCCGGCCCAATCGAACGTGAGGGCCGATCGAGCGCTTGCAAGCCATACGTGTATCGCCTTGCGGCGCGCATCTTGCGACAAAAGGGAATGCAAATTTATTTGAATTGCCGGTGAGATAACCGTGTCCTAGAACGTCTTCATCGCATCGGACGCGGGTTCATCCTGCCCTGTCCCCCAATCCAGGCGGGGCGATGCTGTTGGAGTATTGAGTCGTACGAGCATGTCCACGAGGCTTTCTTGAACACCCGGATCCGCGCGTTTCTGACGGTCGTCAGCCTGCTCTTCGCCGCCCTGCTGGTGCTCGAGATCGGCCGCTCCCTGCTGCGCACGACCGACCGGCAGGCATCCGGCGTCGACACGCATCGCGTCGTCGACCGGCCGGCGGATCCTGCGCCCGCGGCCAACCCGCCACGCACGCCTGGCCGCAGCCTGATCCGCAACACCGCGCAATTCGCCGCCAAAGCCGGCTGACAAGCCCGGCTGGTACCGCGCCGCCGCCGAACGCGACGAGCCGCCACACGGCCCGCCGCTGGCGAAGCTGCGTGCCCTGTGCTCATTGCCGCCCACTATTGGCGGCAGGGTGTCGTGAGCAACATCGTCGAGCTGACGGCGCGTCGCGCCAGGGATATCGCGGCCGATGCGGATCAGGTCGCCACCCGCGCCGATCTGCGCGCCCTGCAGGAGCTCCAGCTTCTCTGTGAGAAGGCCCTCGCGGCCGGCGGTCTCGATGCCGGCGGCCCGACCATGCTCGACCTCACGGTGGCCGTGCATCGCGCGGTCAAGGGCAGCGAGTGGAACGTCCGCTTCCACCGCGGCCAGGCGACAGGCCTCTAGGCGACGGCCATGGCACGCCGCGACCTCATCGCCCTCAGCCGCACCATGTCGCACGCGCTGCGGCACGAGCCGTGGCTCTACGAGCTCGAGCTCGACGCCGAAGGCTGGACGCCGGTCGAGGCGCTGCTCGCCGCCCTGCGCGCCGAGCGGAACGACTGGGCCGATCTCGCCGCGTCAGATTTCGCCGAGGTGATCCGCACCTCGGCGAAGCGCCGCTTCGACCTGGAGGGCGGCCGCATCCGCGCGCTCTACGGCCATTCGGTGCCCGGCAAGCTCGAGCGCACCGCCTCGACGCCGCCGGAGCGGCTCTATCACGGCACCTCGCCTGACGCCCTCGATGCCATCCGTCGCGCCGGCCTGCAGCCGATGCGACGCCAATACGTGCATCTCTCCAACACCCGCGCCGACGCGCTCGAGGTCGGCCGACGCAAGCATCGCGAGCCGGTCATCCTGCTGGTGAATGCCGCGGAAGCGGCGAAGAACGGCGTCGCGTTCTATGCCGGCAACGACAAGGTCTGGCTGGCCGATCGCGTGCCCTGGCAGTTCATCGCCATCGACGGCTGAAATCCTGTGGATAACTGCCCTTTTGCGAATCGCATTATGGGCAATGGAACGATGATCGACCCGCGATTTATCGGCCTCTGAATCGCGGCCATTGCCCATAATAGGTGTTCTCGTTCCGTGCGCGTAGGTTCGCGCGCATGTCGACCGAAAACACAACCTCAGAAGGCGGCCCAGGCGGCCCAGAAGGCGGCTACGACGCCGGCAACCAACGCCACGTCGAACGCCGCGAGAAGGCCGCCAGGACCCGGCGGGCGCGGCTCACCGAAGCGGTGCGCTGGATCGCGGGCGATGCCCGCGGCCGGCTCTATCTCGCCGACCTGGTGCGCGAGAGCGGCGCGCTCGAACGCGTCGTCGCAGCCGACTCCCACACCGTGATGTTCCTCGATGGCCAGCGCTCGATCGGCTTCAAGGTCCTGAACGACGTGCGCTCGCTCGACGACGGCAAGCCCTTCACCGCGCTGGTCACCGGCGCCCTCACCGGAGAAACCGATGGAACCGACGTCTGACCAAGCGCCGCAGCTCGCCCAGGCGCGCCCCGAGGAGTCCGTTCTCGGCGCCGATCCCGCGACGGAGCAACAGCACGAGCAAACGCCAGCGCACCCGTCCGCCGAAGAGGTGCCGGCGCAGCCGGGCTACGGCGACTTCAAGCTGCCCGAGGGCGTGAGCCTCGATGCCGAGCAGCTCAAGCCCGCGACCGAGCTGTTCGCCGACTCCGGCCTCAGCCAGGAGCAGGCGCAGAAATTCATCGACCTGGCGATGGCGCGCGAGAGCGCCGCCGCGCACCGGGGCGTGCAGGCCTTCGTCGACCTGCAGAACCAATGGGTCTCGGAGATCAAGGCGGATCCCGACATCGGCGGCGACAGGCTGAAGACTTCCCTCGCTTCGGCTGCCCGCGCGATCGATCGCCTGAACGTCCCCGGGCTCCGCGAGGCGCTGAACTTCACCGGCGCGGGCAACCATCCTGCGGTGGTCAAGGCCTTCGTGCGTCTCGGGCAGATGATCTCGGAAGACCGCTACCGGCCCGGCGCTCCCGCCCGGCCGCAGGTCCCGCGATCGCCGGCCGAAGTCATCTACGACGGCAATCCCCGAACCTGAGGAGACATAGACAATGGCAACCCTTGCTTCTTCCGCCCTGACGCTCGGCGAATGGGCGACGCGTCTCGATCCCGGCGGCAAGCCCGCGGCGGTGATCGAGCTGCTCGGCCAGACCAACGAGATGCTGACCGACATGCTGTGGATGCAGTGCAACGACGGCGCCGGCCACAAGACCACCGTGCGCACCGGCCTGCCCACCGCAACCTGGCGCCTGCTGAACTACGGCGTCGTGAAGTCCAAGAGCACCACGGCGCAGGTCCGTGACGCGACCGGCATGCTGGAAGCGTACTCGGACATCGACAAGGCGCTGGCCGATCTCAACGGCAACTCCGCCGAGTTCCGCATGGGCGAGGACATGGCCTTCATCGAATCGATGAACCAGGGCATGCAGGGCTCGGTCGTCTACGGCAACACCTCGGTCAATCCCGAGCGCTTCACCGGCCTCGGCCCGCGCTTCAGCGCGCTGTCGGCGCCGAGCGGCGGCAACATCGTCAATGCCGGCGGCAGCGCCAACACCAACACCTCGATCTGGCTGATCGGCTGGGGCCAGAACACCTGCCACGGCCTGTTCCCCAAGGGCAGCAAGGCCGGCCTCCAGGTGCGCGACCTCGGCGAGGTGGCGCTCTACGACGCCAACAACAACGTCTTCCAGGGCTATCGCACCCACTTCAAGTGGGACTGCGGGCTCTCGGTGCGCGACTGGCGCTTCGTGGTGCGCATCGCCAACATCAACGTGACGGCCGGCGCGGTGACGACCTCGAACCTCGTCAACACGCTGATCGCGGCGGTCAACAAGCTGCCGTTCGTCAGCGCGGCCGGCAACAGCCCGCCGCCGGGCGGCACCAAGCCCGGCCAGGTCAACACCGCCTTCTACTGCAATCGCACGGTGCGGGCGGCGCTCGACATCCAGGCGATGAGCAAGGCCAACAACTTCCTGACCATCGAGACGCGGGACTCCCGGCCCTACACCGCCTTCCGCGGCATCCCGATCCGGATCTGCGACCAGATCACCAACGCGGAAGCCAACGTCACCTGAGGCCTTCCCCCTCCCGGCCTCCCCCGTCTGACGGGTTCGCGTTTTGGCCGCTCAGCGGCCAAAAGCGCGCCGGTGGAGGGCCGGAGGGGGAAAGCCACACACCCAACCCCTATTCGGAGTTTCTCATCATGCTCATCGACAAGCAGAACCAGTTCTCGGCCGACGCCGGCGACAGCCCGACCTCCATCGGCTCGACCGCCTCGACCAACATCGTCGATCTCGGCATCGCCCGCGACATCGGCGGCGCCATGACCGACAACCTCATGCTGCTCTGCCAGGTCGCGACCGCCTTCACCTCTGGCGGCTCGGCCACCATGCAGGTGCAGTTCCAGACCGCGCCGGACAACGGCTCGGGCCTGCCCGGCTCCTGGGTGACGCTGGCGCAGTCCGACGCCATCCCGGTCGCCTCGCTGGTGCAGGGCTACAAGTTCCTGCCCGGCGAGCTGCCCGGCCAGACCCAGCGCTTCGTGCGCCTGAACTACTCCATCGGCACGGCGGCGATGACCGGCGGCGCGCTCAAGGCGGCGCTGGTGCCCTCGCTGGATGTCTCGCCCGTCTATGCCCGTGGCTACGCAGCGTGACGTCCCCGGGGCGGGCTTCGGCCCGCCCCGGCCCTTCTCTCTTCCGGCGGAGTAGCGCATGCCGTCCATCACCGACATCTGTAACGCCGCGCTCTCCCACTGCGGCACGCGCTCGAAGATCAGCGCGATCGACGAAGGCTCGACCGAGGCCAGCGCCTGCCAGACGCACTTCGCCCTGGTGCGCGACGCGACGCTCCGCGCCTTCGACTGGAACTTCGCCCGGCTCACCGCGCAGCTCGCCGAGCTGCCGCTCTCGATGTCAGGGGCCCCGCCGGCGCGCTGGCGGCACAAATACGCCCTGCCGACCGATTGCCTCAGGCTGCGGCGGCTGAACGACGTGCCCTTGCTCGCTTTGCCCGAGACCTTCTGCGAGGTCGCCGCCGACCGCGATTCGACCGGCGCCTACATCACGGTGCTGCTGACCCAGGCCGCGCCGGTGGCGGCGATCTACACCGCCCGGGTCGGCGACCCGCTGCGCTGGGATACCGGCTTCGTCGACGCCATGAGCTACGGCCTGGCGGCGCGGATCTGCTTCGAGCTCACCGGCAAGGACGATCGCGTGCGCACGCTGACCCAGCTCTGGCAGGCGACGCTACAGCGCGCCGGCGCCGAGATGGCCAACGAGGGCAGCTCGATCAACCGCACCTACCTGCCCGAGTCGTTGCAGGTCCGCGGCTTCGTGCCGGACGTCGCAGCATGACCGCGATCCCCACGATTCAGCCCAGCTTCGCGGCGGGTGAACTCTCGCCGTTCCTCTACGGCCGCGTCGATCTCGCCAAGTTCAAGGTCGGCGCGCGCACGCTCCGGAACTTCTTCGTCCACGCCCATGGCGGCGCCAGCAACCGGCCGGGCACGCGCTTCGTCGGCGAGGTCGACGACAGCGCCAAGCGCCATCGCCTGATCCCGTTCCAGTTCCGCACCCTGCCGACCGGCCAGACCTACGTCCTGGTGTTCGGCGACAAGACCATGCAGGTCGCGATGTGGAATCCCGCCACCGCGAGCTGGGGGTTCGTCACCGAGGCCGGCAAGGCCATCCAGGCCGTCACCCAGGCCAATCCCGGCATTGTGCGGGCCGACGGGCACGGCTACGCGACCGGCGATCGCGTGGCGCTGTCGGGCCTCTCCGGCATGGTCGAGCTCAACGGCCGCACGGTGACGGTGACGCGCATCGACGACGACCGCTTCTCGATCGGGCTCGATATCACCGGCTTCGGCGCCTGGGTCGCCAACGGCCAGGCGGCGCGGCTGTTCAGGCTCGCCACGCCCTATGCCTCCGCGGATCTCGCGCTGCTGAAGTACGTGCAGAGCGCCGACACCATGACGCTCACCCATCCGAACTATGCCGCGCGCAGCCTGACGCGCTCCGGCCACGCCGCCTGGACGCTGGCGCCGCTCACCTTTGCACCGTCGACGCCGGCGCCGACCGGGCTCGGCTCGACCGCACCCGGAAGCGCCGCCTCCCTGGTGGTGACGGCAATCAACGACAGCTCGGGCGAGGAGAGCCTGCCGAGCGGTCCCGCCGGCAGCTCGAGCGGCGGCGGCGGCGCCTGGAACTGGAACGCCGTACCGGGCTGCAGCAACTACAACGCCTACAAGGCGAAGGGCTCGGTCTACGGCTTCGTGGCACAGGTCCAGTCGCCGACCTGGACCGACGCCAACATCGATCCCGACATCGCCAACACCCCGCCGGGCAGCCGCAACCCGTTCGGCACCGGCACCTTCACCGGAGTCACGCTCGGCGCCGGCGGCTCGGGCTACACCAGCCCGACCGGCCGGCTGATGGACAACGGCAAGCAGGTCACCACGGTGAGCTTCGGCGTGTCGGGCGGCGCGATCGTGTCGGCGACGCCGGCGGCGACCGGCCAGCGGGTCGGCGCCAACGCCTTCATCCAGATCACCGACGGCGCGGGATCGGGCGCGGTGCTGGCGCCGGTATGGACCGACGACGGCTCGGGCAACGGCACCAGCTATATCAGCGGCGTCACCGTGGTCGCCGGCGGCTCCGGCTATCTCGCCAACGCACAGGTCCACAGCATCTACTACGGCGTCACCGACTACGGCGGCTACGTGTTCACGCCGACGGTGGTCGGCGGCGCGATCGTGTCGATCGCCGTGACGCCGGGCTTCGGCGCCTGGGATGCGGCCTCGCAGGCGCTGCTGTCGATGGCGGCGACCGACAGTGCCGGCGCCGGTGCCGTCGTGACGCCGACGCTGAACGTCGACGGCGGCACGCAGAACCCCTCCTGCTCGACCTATTTCCTGCAGCGCCAGGTCTATGCCGACACGCTCGCCCAGCCGCAGACCCTGTGGTTCACCACGGTCGGCGCCTTCGGCAACATGAACGTCTCGACGCCGACCAAGGACAGCGACGCCATCACCCGCACGCTGACCGGCCGGCAGGTCAACGAGATCCGCCACCTGGTGCCGGTCGGCACGTCGATGCTGATCATGACCTCGGGCGCCGAATGGCGGTGCTGGCCGGGCCCGAGCTCCAACGCGCTGACGCCGGGCGCCTGCTTCACGCTGCCCCAGACCGCGCACGGAAGCAGCCACGTGCCGCCGATCCAGGCCGGCAACGACGTGCTGTTCGTCCAGGAGAAGGGCAGCCGCGTGCGGGCGCTGCGCTTCGACGCGATCCAGGACCAGTACCAGAGCTTCGACATGAGCGTGCTGTCGAGCCACCTGCTCTACGACACGCCGGGTACGCAGCAGATCGTCGAATGGGCGTTCGCCGCCGAGCCGCACCAGATCGTGTGGGGCGCGCGCAGCGACGGCGTGCTGCTCGGCCTCACCTACATGCGCGAGCACGACGTCTATGCCTGGCATCGCCACACCACCGACGGCGCGGTCGAGAGCGTCGCCACGGTCACCGAGCCCGACGGCCATGGCGGCTACGAGGACGCGCTGTGGCTGATCGTCAAGCGCACGATTAACGGGCAGACCCGGCGCACCCTCGAGCGCATGGTCAGCCGGACCTTCCCGACCATCGCCGATGCCTGGTTCGTCGATTGCGGGCTGGCCTACGACGGCGACAACGGCGACGCGCCCCATACCCTGACGATGAGCGGCGCCTCCTACGCATCGGGCGCCAGCGTGACCCTGACGGCGGCGGGCTTCGCCCCGTTCAGCGATCCGGCGAGCCTCGGCCGCCAGTACATGTTGCGCGCGGGCGAGGACAGCGTGACGGTCAGGATCGCCGCCGTCACCGACGGCCTCCATGTCACGGCGACCCTCGCCGCGGCGACGCCGCCCTCGCTGCAGAACACGGCGACGGCCGACTGGGCGCTGCTCGCCACGGCCGTCGATGGCCTCGACCATCTCGAGGGCAAGACCGTGGCGATCCTGGGCGACGGCAGCGTCGTGCCGAGCCAGGTCGTGAGCGGCGGCCGCGTCGCGCTCGACAGCAGCTACCGCAAGGTGATCGTCGGCCTGCCCTACAGCGCCGACCTCGAGACGCTGAACCTCGAGCTGCCGACCCAGGCCAGCCCGACCGCGCAGGGCCAGATGAAGAAGATCGGCCAGGTCGTGGTGCGGGTGAAGGAGGCGCGCGGCCTCAGCGTCGGCCTCGACCAGGGTGCCCAGCAGGAGGTCAAGCAGCGCAGCGCCGAGACGCTCGGTACGGCACTGCAGCCGTTCAGCGGCGACTGGCAGCTCAGCGTGCCCAGCGAATGGAACCGCGACGGCCGGATCTTCGTGCGCCAGAACTATCCGCTGCCGGCCACGATCCTCGATCTGATTCCGGAGGTGAGTCTTGGCGATTGAGCGCCTGCAGCGCAGCGAAGGCGCTGGCGGGCGGCAGCGCCCGCAGCGCAGCGAGGACGCGAGAGCCCGGTGCGTGGAGCTTTGCGTACCATGATCACAGTCGTCCCCGCGACGCTCGCCCACGCCGATGCGATCGATCTGCGCCCCGGCGACCGCCGCGAGATCGAGGCGCTGGGCCTGTCCGTGCGCGAAGGCCTCGCGCAGGCGCTCGCCCGCTCGCTGTCGGCGGAAGCCTACATCGCCGATGGCGAGGTCGCGGCCCTGACCGGCGTGGTGCTGCAGCCCGTGCTGGGCGGCATCGCGATGCCCTGGCTGATGACCGGCCGCCCGGTCGACCGCCACGCCAAGGCGTTCCTGCGGCTGACGCAGGCGCGCACGCGCCAGTTGGCGGCCGAGCACGGCATGCTGGTCGCCCAGGTCCATGCCGAGTATGGCGAGGCCATCCGCTGGCTCGACTGGCTGGGCTTCGTGCTGGCGCCGGCGCGGCCGCTGGGCGCGCGCGGCGCGCTGTTCCATCGCGCGACGCTGACCCAGCCATGCTGACCCCCATGACGCCCATGACCCCCATGCTGACCGTCGCCAGAAGCAGCGTCGCCGCGATCGCCGGCGCGACTGAGTTCGCAGCCCTCGCCGCCGAGTATGCGGCCGAGGCGGCGATCGACGGCCTGCCGCCGCCCGCGGCCAAGATGGAAACCTACCGGCAGCTCGAGGCCGCGGGCATGCTGCAGGCCTTCAGCGCGTCGATCGACGGCACCCTGATCGGCTTCATCACCCTGCTCGCGCCGGTGCTGCCGCACTACGGCGTGCCGGTCGCCGTGAGCGAGAGCTTCTTCGTCGCCGGCGCCCATCGCCGGAGCGGCGCCGGCCTCGGGCTGCTCGGCGCCGCGGAGGCCGAGGCGCGCGCGCTCGGCTCGCCCGGCCTGCTGGTCAGCGCGCCGTTCGGCGGCCGCCTGTTCGAGGTCCTGCCGCGCCGCGGCTACGTCGAGACCAACCGGGTGTTCTTCAAGAAGGTGGGCGATGGCTGAGCTGGTGCCCATCACGCCGCGCATCGCCGCAAGGATCGATGCCATGAGCCCGGCCGCGATCGACCAGGTGCGCCGGCTCGAAAGCCTCGCGCGCGGCCTGCCGCAGGTCGCGATCGAGACCGGGCACGCGCTGCATGCCGGGCTCTATGCCCGCACCGTCCGGGTGCCGGCGGGCGTGGTGATCACCGGCGTGCTGGTCAAGATCGCCACCCTGCTGGTGGTCGACGGCGACGTGCTCGTCCATGTCGACGACGGCCCGCCGCTTCGATTGCAGGGCCATCACGTGCTGCCCGCCCAGGCCGGCCGCAAGCAGGCCTTCTTCGCCCAGGCCGACACGCACATCACCATGATCTTCGCATCGGGCGCGACGGGCGTCGCAGAAGCCGAACAGGAATTCACCGACGAGGCCGACCTCCTCGTCTCGCGCCGGGACGCCGGCAGCAATCGCATCGTCAATACGGGAGAATAGCATGTCGGGAGCAACCACCGCGGTCGCCGTCGGCTCGCTTGCCATGAATGCGGCCGGCTCGGTCATGGGCATGATCGGCCAGGGCCAGCAGGCGGCGGCCAGCGCCGCGCAGGCCAACTACCAGGCCCAGCTCGCGCGCAACAACCAGCAGATCGCCGAATGGAACGCCCAGCGCGCGCTCCAGCAGGGCCAGGTCGCCGAGCAGCAACAGCGCTTCAAGACTTCGCAGGTGATCGGCACCCAGCGCGCGGCGCTCGCCAGCCAGGGCGGCGACATCAACAGCGGCAGCCCGCTCGACATCGTGGGCGACAGCGCGCGCGCCGGCGAGTTCGACGCCCAGACGATCCGCAACAACGCCGCCATGCAGGCCTACGGCTTCCGCGTCCAGGCGGCCAATGCCGGGGCGCAGTCGGAGCTCTACCGGCAGAGCGCCGACAACACGATGGCGGCGTTGCCGTTCGGCATCGGCTCGAGCCTGCTGGGCGGCGCGTCGTCGCTGTTCGACAAGGGGCTCGGCTACTACAGCAAGGGCTATTTCGACAGCGATCCCAATCCCGGCGGCACCGACGGCTTCGGCGGCCGGCGAAACTATCTCGGCTACGGCGGCGTGCCCGGGCCGGCGTTCTAGGAGGCAGCATGGCCCGCTTCGATTTCCCCGACTACCGGATCGGCGAGCAGCTCCCCAAAGGCAGCGCGCCCAGCCTGCAGGTCGACACCCCGCTCTCGGCCTTCGGCGCGCCGCAGGCCGAGGCGCTGCAGCAGTTCGGCAAGGCGCTCGACAAGGCAGCCGATCCCGATCGCGTCGAGCGGCTGATCAACCTCTTCATCGACAAGAAGCAGAAGGCGCTGTTCACCGGCCCGGACGCCTTCTTCTGGCGCAAGGGCCAGCAGGCAATCGAGGCCGAGCCGCCGCTGATGAGGAATCTCGCCGGGCTGCGCGACGCCACGCTGGCGGCGGCCGGCAGCGATGACGAACGGGCGCTGCTCGCGCCGCGGCTCGACCTGCACATCGCCGATGCGATGGACGGCGTCGGCCGCCATCTCGCGGCCGAGCGCGTGACGCGCAATCGCGACATCCTCAACGAGCGCCAGGCGCTGATCCGACGCGCGGCCGAGCTGGAGCCCGACAA
>NZ_JAFKJN010000007.1 GCF_017305915.1 Reyranella sp. | reverse complement strand
TCGATACCACCGGCACCGTGTCCCGATCCGTCTCCCGCAAGATCGATACGATCTGCTCTTCCGTGAACCTCGACTTCTTCATCCTGCCTCCTCGCGGAGGCCAGTCTCTCAACTAATCGATGGCCCGAAAACCCAGGGGCAGGTCATCAGGTAAGCCGGCTGTGTGAAGAGATTGATCAGCGGGTAAAGGCCTTCCTCGACCGACCGATCGAAGGCGACTGGCCATACCTGTGGATCGACGCGACCTACGTGAAGGTCCGCCAGGCCGGCCGCATCGTATCGGTCGCCGTGATCGTGGCGGTTGGCGTCAATGCCGATGGCCGGCGCGAGGTGCTCGGCATGGATATCGGCCCCTCCGAGGCCGAGACCTTCTGGACGACCTTCCTCAGGAAGCTCGCCCGGCGCGGCCTGCGTGGCGTGAAGCTGGTGGTCTCCGACGCCCACGAAGGCATCAAGGCGGCCGTCTCCAGGATCTTCACCGCCACCTGGCAGCGCTGCCGCGTCCACTTCATGCGTAACGCCCTGGCCCATGCCGGCAGAAGCGGCAGGCGCGTCGTCTCGGCCTTCATCGCAACAGCCTTCGCCCAGGACGATGCCGAGCAGGCCAAAGCCCAATGGCGCCGCGTCGCTGACCAGCTCAGGCCCAAGCTCCCCAAGCTCGCCGGCCTGATGGATCAGGCCGAGCCCGACGTGCTGGCCTACATGAGCTTCCCGCCCCAGCACCGCACCAAGCTGCACAGCACCAATCCGCTGGAACGATTGAATGGCGAGATCAAGCGCCGCACTGAGGTCGTTGGCATCTTCCCCAATGAGGCCGCCATAACCCGCCTCGTCGGCGCCATCCTCCTCGAACAGAACGACGAATGGGCCGTACAGCGCGCCCGCTACATCACGCTGGAAAGCATCGCCCCCGTCGGCGATGATCCCATCGTCGGCCTGCCCATCGCGGCTGGCTGATCGATCCGGCTCAAACCCCGAGATCGCCTGGTTGATCGACGATCAGCTACACCACGGTTTGGGACACGATCCTCTCAGGGGTGCGCGGTGGCGATTGCCTTTGCGGCACGCCATCCCGAAAAAGTCAGTCACCTGATCCTGCATGGCGGTTTTGCACTGGGGCCGCTCAAACGGACACCTGAAGAAACCGAGCGCACGCGGGCAATGATGCAGCTGATGAAGGCGGGTTGGGGTACAGACAATCCGGCTTTCCGTCAGATGTTTACGTCACTGTTCTTCCCGGAGGGAACGAAGGAGATCTTCGACAGCTTCAATGAGCTGCAGCGGGCCAGTATCTCATCGGAGAATGCGATCCGCTTTCGCGAAGTGGTAGGCAATATCGATGTTCGCGACTTGCTGTCGAAGCTGAAGATACCGACCCTCGTCACTCATTCGCGCGGAGATGCCATTGTGCCTTGGGAATACGGTCGCGCGATGGCCTCGGAAATTCCGGGTGCTCGCTTCGTAACCCTGCAGAGCAAGAATCACATTCTGCTCGATTCGGAGCCTGCCCACGAGCGACTGCTCGAAGAAGTACGCGAGTTCCTCAAAAGCTGAGAACCAACTCGTGCAATCGAGAGCTTCCGGTTCCGCCGCTGCAGCGCTGCGATGAGCCGCTGAGAAAACAAAAAGCCGTCCCCTTTCGAGGACGGCTTTTCAATTTGGTTGCGGGGGCAGGATTTGAACCTACGACCTTCAGGTTATGAGCCTGACGAGCTACCGGGCTGCTCCACCCCGCGTCGATTTCCTGCGCGCTGTTCGTCTGTCGTTCGTCGGAAGATCTTCGCGCTTGGAAGACCTGGCAGCGACCTACTCTCCCGTGCCTTAAGACACAGTACCATCGGCGCTGAGGGTTTTCACGGCCGAGTTCGGAATGGGATCGGGTGTACACCCCTCGCTACTGCCACCAGGTCGTCGAAGCGCAAAGATTGGAAGAGATCTGAAGTCCCGGGCACACAAAGCCGCGCCGCGGATGTCGACCGCTGCACGGAACGATGAAATCAAGCCGATCGAGCTATTAGTACCGCTAAGCTGAATGCATCGCTGCACTTGCACATGCGGCCTATCAACGTGGTGGTCTACCACGACTCTCAGCGAGACCTAGTTTCGAGGCGGGTTTCACGCTTAGATGCTTTCAGCGTTTATCCCTTCACTACATAGCTACCCGGCGCTGCGACTGGCGTCACAACCGGTACACCAGAGGTAAGTCCATCCCGGTCCTCTCGTACTAAGGACGGCTCCTCTCAAGTCTCGAACACCCACAGCAGATAGGGACCAAACTGTCTCACGACGTTTTGAACCCAACTCACGTACCACTTTAATCGGCGAACAGCCGAACCCTTGGGACCTGCTCCAGCCCCAGGATGTGATGAGTCGACATCGAGGTGCCAAACACCACCGTCGCTGTGGACGCTTGGGTGGTATCAGCCTGTTATCCCCGGCGTACCTTTTATCCGTTGAGCGATGGCCCACTCACGCGGAACCACCGGATCACTATGGCCGACTTTCGTCCCTGCTCGACTTGTCAGTCTCGCAGTCAGGCGGGCTTGTGCCATTGCACTCAGCAGCCGATTTCCGACCGGCCTGAGCCCACCATCGCGCGCCTCCGTTACTCTTTGGGAGGCGACCGCCCCAGTCAAACTACCCACCATGCAGGGTCCCGGACCGGGATAACCAGTCGCGGTTAGACATCAAAGATCAAAAGGGCGGTATTTCAAGGTTGCCTCCACTCGAGCTAGCGCCCGGGCTTCAAAGGCTCCCGCCTATCCTACACATCCAATCTCTAATGCCACTGCAAAGTTGTAGTAAAGGTGCACGGGGTCTTTCCGTCTAACTGCGGGTACCCCGCATCTTCACGGGGAATTCAATTTCGCCGAGCCCATGTTGGAGACAGCGGGGAAGTCGTTACGCCATTCGTGCAGGTCGGAACTTACCCGACAAGGAATTTCGCTACCTTAGGACCGTTATAGTTACGGCCGCCGTTTACCGGGGCTTCGATTCAAGGCGTGAACCTCTCCTCTTAACCTTCCGGCACCGGGCAGGCGTCAGACCCTATACTTCGCCTCACGGCTTAGCAGAGCCCTGTGTTTTTGTTAAACAGTCGCCACCCCCTAGTCTGTGCCCCTCTGGCGAGACCGCCAGAGGCCCCCTTATCCCGAAGTTACGGGGGTAAATTGCCTAGTTCCTTCAACATGGTTCCCTCAAGCGCCTTGGTATACTCTACCAGTCCACCTGTGTCGGTTTAGGGTACGGTCTATACGCTGGAGTTATTTCCTGGAACCCTTGGGCCGCCCGAGCATTCGCCAACGAGCTCGGGCCACATTTCGGATCCGTCACTTCCAGCAGGCCCACGAATATTGACGTGGTTCCCATCGGCTACGGCTGTCGCCCTCACCTTAGGGGCCGGCTAACCCTGCGCGGATTGACCTTGCGCAGGAACCCTTGGACTTACGGCGGAAGCGTCTCTCACGCTTCTTATCGCTACTCATGTCAGCATTCTCACTTCCGATACCTCCAGGCGCCCTCACGGGTCGCCCTTCACAGGCTTACGGAACGCTCCGCTACCACTCTTTCGAGTCCGCAGCTTCGGTGCATGGCTTTAGCCCCGATACATCTTCGGCGCAGGATTGCTTGATTAGACCAGTGAGCTATTACGCTTTCTTTAAAGGATGGCTGCTTCTAAGCCAACCTCCTGGTTGTTTTGGCCTTCCCACATCCTTTCCCACTTAGCCATGACTTGGGGACCTTAGCTGGCGGTCTGGGCTGTTTCCCTCTCGACGACGGACCTTAGCACCCGCCGTCTGTCTGCCGTGCTGTACTCATCGGTATTCGGAGTTTGGTTAGGTTTGGTAAGACTTTGGATCCCCCTAGCCCATCCAGTGCTCTACCCCCGATGGCAATCACACGACGCACTACCTAAATAGTTTTCGCGGAGAACCAGCTATTTCCGAGTTTGGTTGGCCTTTCACCCCTAATCACAGGTCATCCGATACCTTTGCAACGGTAACCGGTTCGGTCCTCCAGCGCGCGTTACCGCGCCTTCAACCTGCCCATGACTAGATCACCCGGTTTCGGGTCTACTCCGTGCAACTGGTCGCCCTATTCAGACTCGCTTTCGCTGCGCCTACACCTATCGGCTTAAGCTTGCTGCACAGAGTAAGTCGCTGACCCATTATACAAAAGGTACGCCGTCACCCTTGCGGGCTCCGACTGTTTGTAGGCGTTCGGTTTCAGGTCTTTTTCACTCCCCTTGTCGGGGTGCTTTTCACCTTTCCCTCACGGTACTTGTTCACTATCGGTCACTGAGGAGTACTTAGGCTTGGAGGGTGATCCCCCCGTGTTCAGACAGGATTTCACGTGTCCCGCCCTACTCGAGGATACGACCGCTTTCTACCCGTACGGGGCTATCACCCGCTATGGCCACTCTTTCCAGAGTGTTCCGGTTCTTACGATCGTATCACTGGCCTGGTCCGCGTTCGCTCGCCACTACTAGCGGAGTCTCTGTTGATGTCCTTTCCTCCAGGTACTGAGATGTTTCAGTTCCCTGGGTTCGCTTCGTCGACCTATGGATTCAGTCGCCGATCATCCTGATGGATGGGGTTTCCCCATTCGGATATCTCCGGATCAAAGTATGTTGGCAACTCCCCGGAGCTTTTCGCAGCCTACCACGTCCTTCATCGCCTCTCAGTGCCAAGGCATCCGCCAAACGCCCTTGTTGTGCTTGATCTCACAACTGTTTGTCAGCGAAGAATGATCTCTCGATCATGTCTTCGGCTCGTTCCGTGCAGGGGACGACCCCCACGACGAGAACGGCCTTGTGTTCTACTTACCCGTTCCTACCACTCCGCCTAGGCGACGGAGCGCGGAAATCTAGACTTCAGACCTCTCTTCCGATGAACGATGTCAAAGAACGATCCGATGCGGTTTGCATCGGGTGTCTCTGCACCTGTGTGATGGTGGTGGAGGCAGACGGGATCGAACCGACGACCTCCTGCTTGCAAAGCAGGCGCTCTCCCAACTGAGCTATGCCCCCGTTAGGCGGTGATCCGCGGTCTGCGCTTCGTCCGTTTGAACCGTTTTCACCGTTTTCGGCGAATTCACCGTTTTCGGTGCGGACCGGCCTCCCCGAAGGCAGAGCCGATCGCGCGAAAGGTGGTGGGCCAGGGAGGATTTGAACCTCCGACCTCACGCTTATCAAGCGCGCGCTCTAACCAGCTGAGCTACTAGCCCAATTCGGGCAGACGAAGCGAGAAACCATCACAGGAAAGGGATGCGTCGACGGCGGCGGTCGGGCTTGAGAAACCCGACTTCGATTTTTGTGTAAGTAAGACCCGAATTGCTTCGGACCTTCCTTAGAAAGGAGGTGATCCAGCCGCAGGTTCCCCTACGGCTACCTTGTTACGACTTCGCCCCAGTCATTGATCCTACCGTGGCTGGCTGCCTCCTTGCGGTTAGCGCACCATCTTCGGGTAGAACCAACTCCCATGGCGTGACGGGCGGTGTGTACAAGGCCCGGGAACGTATTCACCGAGGCATGCTGATCCTCGATTACTAGCGATTCCAACTTCATGCACTCGAGTTGCAGAGTGCAATCCGAACTGAGACGGCTTTTTAGGATCGGCTCCGGCTCGCGCCATCGCATCCCATTGTCACCGCCATTGTAGCACGTGTGTAGCCCAGCCCGTAAGGGCCATGAGGACTTGACGTCATCCCCACCTTCCTCCGGCTTGTCACCGGCAGTTTCTCCAAAGTGCCCAGCATAACCTGATGGCAACTGGAGACGAGGGTTGCGCTCGTTGCGGGACTTAACCCAACATCTCACGACACGAGCTGACGACAGCCATGCAGCACCTGTGTTGACTCCGGCCGAACCGAAGGGAGCGTCTCTGCTCCCGGCGAGTCACATGTCAAGGGCTGGTAAGGTTCTTCGCGTTGCGTCGAATTGAACCACATGCTCCACCGCTTGTGCGGGCCCCCGTCAATTCCTTTGAGTTTCAACCTTGCGGCCGTACTCCCCAGGCGGGGTGCTTAACGCGTTAGCTGCGACACTGACGAGCAAGCTCGCCAACGTCTAGCACCCATCGTTTACGGCGTGGACTACCAGGGTATCTAATCCTGTTTGCTCCCCACGCTTTCGCGTCTTAGCGTCAGTAACCGTCCAGATAGCCGCCTTCGCCACTGGTGTTCTTCCCAATCTCTACGTATTTCACCACTACACTGGGAATTCCACTATCCTCTCCGGTCCTCTAGTCATCCAGTATCAAGTGCATTTCTTGAGTTGAGCTCAAGGCTTTCACACCTGACTTGAATAACCGCCTACACGCGCTTTACGCCCAGTAATTCCGAACAACGCTAGCCCCCTTCGTCTTACCGCGGCTGCTGGCACGAAGTTAGCCGGGGCTTATTCTGCGGGTACCGTCATCATCGTCCCCGCCAAAAGAGCTTTACAACCCGAAGGCCTTCATCACTCACGCGGCATGGCTGGATCAGGGTTGCCCCCATTGTCCAATATTCCCCACTGCTGCCTCCCGTAGGAGTCTGGGCCGTGTCTCAGTCCCAGTGTGGCTGATCGTCCTCTCAGACCAGCTACCGATCGTCGCCTTGGTGAGCCATTACCTCACCAACTAGCTAATCGGACGCGGACTCATCTTTTGGCGATAAATCTTTATCCCGTAGGAACCATTCGGTATTAGCCCTAGTTTCCCAGGGTTATTCCGAACCAAAAGGCAGATATCCACGTGTTACTCACCCGTGCGCCACTCGTGTATTGCTACACGCGTTCGACTTGCATGTGTTAAGCCTGCCGCCAGCGTTCGTTCTGAGCCAGGATCAAACTCTCAAGTTTAACGTGCTCTCGACCTCTCCGAAGAGAAGCAAGAGCGCTTTGAGATCCCGTCACTAGATTACTATGCCCGGCCTTGCGGCCGAGCGTTCGAACTAGCGACGACGAAAACATCTGCAGCCAACCCGAAGGTCAGAGCTGACGTTCGCCGCCGCCGGCGTATCCCTTTCCTAACAGACGATGCATAGAACACACGACCGGGTGGTCGAGACCTTCAGCTTCCGGGCGTACCGTTTGGGTCGAAGAACCCCCCGTCACTCTTACGCCGTGACGTTTTCGGTACACCCCGTTCGCCGTGGGAGCCGCGCTTATATGGGTGACCCATCGGGGTGTCAAACGTAAATTTTCAAATCTCTTACGAAGTCCTAAGAGTCTGAAAAGGCACGTCAAACCTATTGTATTGTTGTCGCCGGCCAGCCTTTCCGGCATCAATATGTAGCGTCCCTGCCGTTGGGGATCGATTGTTGAGCAACGGCAGCAACCCAAGCTGAGGCCCGGCCCACCGGGCCCACATAGGTCAACGGTCATGACGGATTCCCCCCCTCCGTCGGGCCGGCCCGAAGGCGCCCAAACGGCGCTTTTCGTGCTGTTCCGGCCTGTCCTATTCGCGATTGGCGCCAGCGGCCTGGCCCTTGGCGCCCTGCTTCTGACACATCGCAACAGCCCATCGCCGCCGCCGGCGATCGTGGCCGAAACCGCCCTGCCGGACCCCGATCCGGCACCGCCGGTCAGCGCCGCCGACTTCAGGGGCGGCCTCGATCCGGCCGATTTCAAGGGCTTCCAGAGCGCCCAGCCGCCGACACAGCAGGCCCAGCCGTCGAGCGATCCCGAGCCGCCGGCCCCCGATCGCTACGAGCTCACCCTGCGCCTCGAGAAGGGCGACACGATCGACAAGATGCTGGCCGACATCGAGGTCCCCGAGACCGATCGCAAGGCCATCGTCGACGCCCTGCACGCGATCCTGAAGAAGCGCAAGATCGCGGTCGGCGAGGAAATCCAGCTCGAGATCCAGACCCTGCCGGGCCAATCCGATGCGCCGCGCGTGCTGTCGCTTTCGATCCGGCCCCAGCCGGAGCGCGAGTACATCGTCAAACGAAGCGACGACGGCAGCTACTCCGGCGAGGAGAAGACCTATCGCGTCAGCCCGCGCATCGTGCGCGTCGAAGGCGAGCGGCACGGCTCCCTCGAATCGAGCGGCATCGCCGGCGGTGCGCCCAGCCAGGCGATGGTCGAGTTCATCCGCGCGCTTTCCTACGACGTCGACTTCCAGCGCGAGCTGAAGGAAGGCCAGAAGTTCACCGTGCTGCTCGAGCAGCTCGTCACCAGCGACGGCAAGATCACGCATCCCGGCCGCCTGCTCGCGGGCGAGCTGCATCTCGGCAAGCGCTCGGTCACGGTGATCCGCTTCCGCCCGCAGAACGGCGCCGAGCAATTCTACAACCCCAAGGGCGAGAGCGTGGTGCGCTCCTTCCTGCGCACGCCGATGGATGCCTCGAAGGTGACGTCGCGCTTCGGCATGCGCGATCATCCGATCCTCGGCTACAGCGCGATGCATACCGGCGTCGATTTCGGCGCGCCGTCGGGCACGCCGATCCTCGCCGCCGGCGCCGGCAAGGTGATGATGGCGGGCTACAACGGCGGCTACGGCATCTTCGTGAAGCTCGAGCACACGCGCGATATTGGCACCGGCTATGGCCACATGTCCCGCCTCGGCCCCGGCATCAAGCCGGGCGTCGCGGTGCGCCAGGGCCAGGTGATCGGCTTCGTCGGCTCGACCGGCATGTCGACCGGCCCCCACCTGCACTACGAGTTCTATCGCGGCGGCCGGCCGGTCAATCCGCTGGCGCAGAAGTTCGCGATGCAGGCGTCGGTGGGCGGCAAGGACCTCGCGCGCTTCAAGGGACTGGCCGGCCAGTACGTGGCGCAGCTCAAGAACGCGCCGAAGGTCGCCAAGCCCGACGCGTTCGACGACAACCACGCGTCGAAGGTCGACGCGGGCAAGCGCGAGACCGCGAAGGAGGGCCGCCAGCCCAACGTCGCGGCGCGCTCCCGCATCGTACCCAAGAAGCACACCGACGCGACCATCGCGAGCGGCCCTGTGACGTCGGAGAAGCCCGCGGTGAAGCATAGGTCGAAGGTGACCGCGAGCCACACACGGCAACTCGCCAACGGCAGCTGAGTTGCCGGAGAGGCGCTACTCCAGGCGGCGCATCAGGTCTTCCGGGCTCGCTCATGAATCGTGATGCGGGCCTGGAGGCCCGCGGTCCCCGAAGAACATGATCAGGCCGGCATCGACGCGACCATCTGCTTGATATCCGGCCGAGTGCCGATGCGCTCCGTGGTGTTGCCGCGCTGCGGTGCGCCGGTGGCTCTCAGCAGGTTCCTCGCCTGGGCCGGCGTCAGCGGCGCGCGGCCCATCGCCTTGCGGATGCCCTGCACGGCAGCCAGGGCGCCGACGACCATCGGCGAGGCGCCCGAGGTACCGCCGAACGTCGCCGTGTAGCGCCTCTCCTCGGCGCCGCCCTGCAGGAAGCCATAGCCGCCGGCGACGACCTCCTCGCCCCAGCCCTGCGTGTCGACCGCGGCGCCGAAGTTGGAGAAACCCATGCGCGCGCGGTCGGGCCCGAAGGCGGTGCTGGGCGGCGCGCCGGCGCCGACGATGATCGAGCCGGAATCGCGCCGGGTGCGGTCGAATGGATTGACCCAGTCGCCGGGAAACGTGACGGGCCCCGAGCTCGGCCGGAGCGAGTAGATCGGGTCGTCGAGGTTTTCGCCGCCATTGGCACCGGCACTGACGACGATGATGCCCTGGCTCACCGCGTAGGCGACCGCGCGGTACGTGACGTCGATCCATTCGACCGGGATGTAACCCCTCTGGTCGTCGCGGAGGGTGAAGTTGAATCGCGGACCGGCCTGCTGCGTTTCCAGCAGCATGATGTCGCCGGGCCGCAGGCGCTTGGTCGCCGCGACGATCGCCTTGACCGGAGTGCTCTCGCCCGAATGCGAGATCGCCGCGACGCGCGCATTCGGTGCGATGCCGATCACGCCCATGCCGTTGTCGTCGCCCACGATCTCGCTCAGCACGGCGGTTCCGTGATCGCGCCACAGGGGATCGCTCAGCGCGGTCCCGCCGACCAGCCCGTCGACGCTGTGCTGCAGATCCTCATGATCGAAGCACCAGCCGCCCTCGATATCGATGATGCTGACGCCGTCGCCGCGGCCGCCCGGCTGGCTCCACGCCCAGCGCGCATCGACGCCGTCGGGCGATGCGTTCAGGTATCCCTGCATGGCGGAGAAATCGGGCGTCGCCGTGCCGGGCGCCGGCGGTGGGGCCGCGGGAAGCATCATGGCGTGGGCCCGGTTGCCCACGGCGGCCATCCGCGGTGGCGCCGCGGCCGGCAAGAGCGGCGGCGTGACATAGGCTGCCTCGACGAGGCGATGGGCGTTCAGCTCGGTCGCGAGATCCTCGATCTTCTCCTCCGGCGCGGTCACCAGCTGGTAGCGGCCGAGCTCGGCCGGCGGCGGCTGCGGCGTCGCGAATTCGCCGGCGACGGCGGCCAACCCCGGAGGCCGCGACGGCGGCATCAACAGCGTTTCCGTCAGCATCGGCGCGATGGTGGCGCTCGCCCTGGCGAGGATCTGCGCGATGTCACCGATGGCTTGCGCCGCGACCTCCCGGACATGCACGGCCGGCGCCATCAACCCCAGCGTGCTCGGGCTGGCCGCGGCTTCGCGCGCCGGCTCGGTCATGACGACAAGCTGCCGCTGCTGCCAAAAAGGAATATCCGTCCGCCCCCACGATGCCAGAACCGCCGGCGCCGCGAGGGGACGCTCCGGGCGGGCGGCGCGCTTCGCCGAAGCAGTCCGCTTGGTTGCGGCGGTGGGCTTCGCGGCGGACATGGGTTTCGCGGCGGACCTGGGTTTCGCCGTGGCTTTGCGCTTGGCTCCAGTGGATTTGCGCTTGGCTGCCGCTTTGCGTTTCGCCGCCATGATGCCCTCCCTCCGGGTCACGAAAGCGATAGCATATTCCCTAGGGTAAACCCATCGGCGGTTGCATGTAGGCAGCGGTGACGCCGGGCACATCCGTCAGCCTGGTCGCTACCTTCGCCGCCTCGTCGTCCGAGGCGACGGTTGCCTGGAAGTATCGCGCGAGATGGGGGTCATCGATGCCGGGCGCGACCGGTTCGAGTGTCAGGCCGAGCTCGTCGAGAGCCCGACGCAACGGCGCCGCCCCGCCAGCGTCCTTCGAAAAGCTGGCGGCTATGTCAGCGGCAAGTTGCACCATTACTTGCGCCATGATCGTCCCACGCATTGTGGCCGCAACGGCGTCCCTGCACAACGGAACGGGGCAGGCCTGACGGCCTGCCCCCTGTCCCGGTCAATCGTCCCGGTTAGTCGGCTGCCTCGCTCAGTACCTGCACGCCGCCGACGTTGAGCTCACCGTTCTCGACGGTGATCGCGACGCTGTCGCCGTCGCCGATCTTGCCCTCGAGCAGCATCGTCGCCAGCGGGTTCTGCAGGCTGCGCTGGATCACCCGCTTGAGCGGCCGTGCGCCGTAGACCGGATCGTAGCCGCGATTGGCCAGCCACTGCAGCGCCTTGCCGTCGAACTTCAGCTCGATCTTGCGATCGGCCAGCAGCTTGCGCAGGCGGCCGAGCTGGATCTCGACGATGTCGGTCATGTTCGCGCGGCTCAACCGGCTGAACAGCAGGACCTCATCGAGGCGGTTGAGGAACTCGGGCCGGAAGGCGCGGCGCACCTCTTCCATCACCTGCTCGCGCACGGTGTCGGCCGATTCGCCGTCCTTGAGCGCCGCCAGATGCGAGCTGCCGAGGTTCGAGGTCAGCACGATCAGCGTGTTCTTGAAGTCGACCGTGCGGCCCTGGCCGTCGGTCAGGCGACCGTCGTCGAGCACCTGCAACAGCACGTTGAACACGTCCGGGTGCGCCTTCTCGACCTCGTCGAACAGGATCACCTGGTAGGGACGCCGGCGCACCGCCTCGGTGAGGACGCCGCCCTCGTCGTAGCCGACATAGCCCGGAGGCGCGCCGATCAGGCGGCTGACGGCGTGCTTCTCCATGAACTCGCTCATGTCGACGCGCACCATCGCCTGGTCGTCGTCGAACAGGAATTCGGCGATCGCCTTGGTGAGCTCGGTCTTGCCGACGCCGGTCGGGCCCAGGAACAGGAACGAGCCGATCGGCCGGTTCGGGTCCTGCAACCCGGCGCGCGCGCGGCGCACCGCGTTGGCGACGGCACGGACCGCCTCGTCCTGGCCGACCACCCGCTTGCCGACCTGCTCCTCCATGCGGAGCAGCTTGGCCTTCTCGCCCTCGAGCATCTTGTCGACGGGCACGCCGGTCCAGCGCGACACGACGGCCGCGATGTCTTCCGGAGTGACCTCCTCCTTGACCCCCTTGCCGCCGGCCACCTCGTGGCTCTCGGCTTCCTTGAGCTTCTTCTCGAGGTCGGGGATCACGCCGTAGGCGAGCTCGCCGGCTTTCGCCAGCTCGCCCCTGCGCTGGGCGATGTCGAGCTCCGAGCGCGCCTTGTCGAGCTGCTCCTTGAGCTTCTGCGAATCGGCGAGCTTGTCCTTGGCCGACTTCCACGACGCGGTCAGCGCCGCCGACTTCTGCTCGAGCTCGCTCAGCTCCTTCTCGAGCCGCTCGAGGCGGTCGCGCGAGGCTTGGTCGGTCTCCTTCTTCAGCGCCTCGCGCTCGATCTTGAGCATAATGATGCGCCGGTCGAGCTCGTCCAGCTCCTCGGGCTTGCTGTCGACCTGCATGCGGATCCGGCTCGCGGCCTCGTCCATCAAGTCGATCGCCTTGTCCGGCAGGAAGCGGTCGGCGATGTAGCGGTTGGAGAGCGTCGCGGACGCCACGATCGCGGCATCGGCGATGCGCACGCCATGGTGGAGCTCGTACTTCTCCTTGAGGCCGCGCAGGATCGAGATCGTGTCCTCGACCGTCGGCTCGGCGACGAACACCGGCTGGAAGCGACGGGCGAGTGCTGCGTCCTTCTCGATGTGCTTGCGGTACTCGTCGAGCGTCGTGGCGCCCACGCAATGCAGCTCGCCGCGCGCCAGCGCGGGCTTCAGCATGTTGGAGGCATCCATCGCGCCGTCGGCCTTGCCGGCGCCGATCAGGGTGTGCAACTCGTCGATGAAGACGATGATGTCGCCCTCGGACGAGGCGATCTCGGAGAGCACTGCCTTGAGGCGCTCCTCGAACTCACCGCGGTACTTCGCGCCGGCGACCATCGCGCCGAGATCGAGCGCCATCAGCTTCTTGCCCTTCAGCGACTCCGGCACGTCGTCGTTGACGATGCGCAGCGCCAGGCCCTCGGCGATGGCAGTCTTGCCGACGCCGGGCTCGCCGATCAGCACGGGGTTGTTCTTGGTGCGGCGGCTCAGCACCTGGATGGTGCGGCGGATCTCCTCGTCGCGGCCGATCACCGGATCGAGCTTGCCGTCGCGCGCCGCCTGGGTGAGGTCGCGGGCGTACTTCTTGAGCGCCTCGTAGCTGCCCTCGGCACCTGCCGAATCGGCGGTGCGGCCCTTGCGCAGCTCGGCGATCGCCTTCTCCAGCGCCTGCGGCTTCACGCCGGCATCGCTCAGCGCCTTGGCGGCGTCGGTGCCCTTGGCGAGCAGCAGCGCCAGCAGCATGCGCTCGACGGTGACGAAGCTGTCGCCCGCCTTCTCGGCAATGGATTCGGCCTGGTCGAAGATGCGCGCCGTCTCCGGCGCCATGTAGATCTGGCCCGCGCCCTGGCCTTCGACCTTGGGCTGCTTGGCCAGCGTCGCCTCGACCGCGCGGTGGACGGCGCGGGAGTCGCCGCCTGCGGCGGAGATCAGGTTGGCCGCGAGGCCCTCCGGATCGTCCAGCAGGACCTTCAAAAGGTGGTCCGGAATGAAGCGCTGGTGCCCTTCGCGGAGCGCCAGCATTTGCGCGCTCTGAAGGAAGCCGCGCATGCGGTCCGTATATTTCTCCTGGTTCATCACTCAACCCTTTCTTCGGACGCCCCCAATCAACGGCAGGCGAAAGAGCGGACCCCTATCCGGGCATCCTGCGTTCGATATGGGGTGGGACGGCCCGGACGCAAGACCCGACGACGGGTATGGCTTTTCGATGTAACGAACGCGCGGTATGAACCGCTGCGAAACAGGGGAGTGTGGAAATGTCAGGCGGACACGGACACGTCGAAGGCGGCGACAAGAAAACCGCTTTGCTGGTCGCTATCCTGGCGGCGTTGCTTGCGATCTCGGAGCTGGGCGGCAAGAGCGCGCAGACCCATGCGCTGGCCGACCATATCGACGCCTCGAACCTGTGGTCGTTCTTCCAGGCCAAGACGATCCGGCAGACGACCATGCGGACGGCCGCCGACGCCGTCGAGGCGCAGTTCAAGGATGGCGGGCAGACGATGCCGCCCGGCCTGAAGAAGCAGGCCGAGACCTGGCGCACGACGGCGCAGCGCTACGAGACGGAGCCCGAGACCGGCGAGGGCCGCAAGGAACTGGCCGCCCGCGCCAAGGCCAAGGAGGCCGCGCGCGACAAGGCGATGTCGGCCTATCACATGTTCGAATACGGCTCGGCCGCGCTGCAGCTCGCGATCGTGCTGGCCGGCGCCGCAGCGCTCACCAGCGTCGTCTGGTTGACGATCATGTCGATCGGCCTGGGCGTGGTCGGGATGCTGTTCGGCGCGCTGGGCTTCCTCGCGCCGACGCTCATTCACCTGTAGCCCTCCTCCCCCGCCATGGGGGAGGCGTCGCCGTCATCGGCGACGGAGGGGTCATGACCCCATCGCCCGCGCAAGACGCGGGCACTTCCCCTTCGCGGACTCCGCAAAGGGGAAGAAAGCTTAGCCCCGGCGGCCCGCTCCGGCCGGCGCGAACTCGGGCACCTCGGGCTGCTCGTCGGCCGCCGGATCGGGGTTCGCCGGCGGACGGCCGCTTTGCAGGAAGGCGACCCCGCCGAGACCAGGGTCGCTGTCGCCCTGCTCCTCGCGGCCGCCACGGCCGCCACGATCTTCGCGGCCGCCACGCTCCTCACGGCCACCCCGGTCCTCGCGGCTGCCACGCTCCTCGCGGCCATCCTGGCGGATGTTCTGCTGCTGATGCTCTTCGGGAGCGTAGCCGTTGCTGCCGCCGGCCTGCTGCTCACCGTTGGGCTGGCCCTGCTGTTGCGGGTTGCCCTGCTGCGGCGGCTGGCCCTCTTCGCCATCGCCCCAACCCTGGTTGTTGCGCTGGACGAAGCCGCCCATGGTCTGGATCACGCGGTAGTAGTGATCGGCGTACTGCCAGTACGCCTCCGCCATGATGCGGTCGCCCGAGGCCGCGGCCTCGCGGGCGAGCGCCTGGTATTTGTCGAACACCTGGTGCGCATTGCCTCGCACGCGCACGTCGGGCCCGCTGCTGTCGAAGATCTGGTTGCGATTGGGCGGTCGGTTTGGATTGTGCTGGTGATGCTGCTTGTGATGCTGGTGACCACCGCCACCACCGCCATTGCGGCCGCCCCGCGACCGCTGCCGATTGTTTGGTCTCATTAACCTGGGCCAGTTACATGCCGGACGGGTTCTGTTTTGACTACCCTCTGCCCTCTCCCGGGCGCCGTCGCAGCTCAATGTTACGAGGGATATTTGGCCCGTGGCACACCGTATCCCGGGCCATGCCCCTTCCAAGGGGCCAACAAGAACGTAGTCGCATTCCTCTGGATTGCCAATAGTTTAATGCCTGTTAATTGCCGGCGGCGACGACCCTTTCGATGCCGCCCAGGTCCTTCCAGGGCGGCCGCGGCGCCAGGCCGGCAGCGGAGAAAAGTGCTGATATTTCAGAGACTTGCCCCTCCCCTCCTTCGACGACGAGAAAGCCGCCGGCTGTGACCAATTTCGGCCCCGCCGAAGCAATCTCGCGATAGGCCGCGAGCCCGTCCGCGCCGCCATCGAGCGCCAGCCGGGGCTCGAACTTCGCCACCTCCGGCATCAGCCGCTCGACCGCCGCGCTCTCGATGTAGGGCGGATTGGATACCACCAGGTCGAACGGCCCGCCGAGGGCGTCGATCCAGCCGGGCAGCCGCCAGTCGCCGGCAACCAGCGCCGTCCGGTCGTCGACGCCGAGGGCCCGCGCATTCTCCTCAGCCACCGCCATCGCCTGCGGCGAGGCCTCGAGCCCAACACCGCGCGCCTTCGGATACTCGTGCAGCAGGGTCAGCAGCAGGCAGCCCGAGCCGACGCCGAGATCGAGGATGCGCCAGGCGCGGTCGCGGTCGGGCATCAGCGATAGCACCGCCTCGATCACCGTCTCGCTGTCGGGGCGCGGCACCAGCACGGCCGGTGTGACCTTGAACGGCAGGCCCCAGAACTCGCGTTCGCCCACGATGTAGGCCATCGGCTCGCGCTGCACCCGCCGCGCCGTCAGCACGCGCACGGCCTCGACGATGGCGGCCGGCGCCGCGTCGGTGCCGCGGGCCACGAGCTGCTCGACGGTGAGCCGCGAGGCCTGCGCCAGCAGCAGCCGTGCCTCGAAACGGGCGTTGTCGATGCCGGCCGCGGTCAGCGCCACGGCCGTGTCGCGCAGCAGCGCGTCGTAGGCGATCAGGCGGCGAGCTCCGCCAGCCGCGACGCCTCGTCGTCGGCGATCAGGGCGTCGATGATCTCGTCCAGCCCGCGGCCCTCCATCACCTCGGCGAGGTTGTAGAGCGTGAGGTTGATGCGGTGGTCGGTGACCCGGCTCTGCGGGAAGTTGTAGGTGCGGATGCGCTCGCTGCGGTCGCCCGAGCCGACCTGGCCCTTGCGGTCGGCGGCGCGCGCGTCGTCGCGGCGCTGGCGCTCGGCGTCGTACAGGCGGGCGCGCAGGATCTTCATCGCCTTGGCCTTGTTCTTGTGCTGGCTCTTCTCGTCCTGCTGGCTGACCACGACGCCGGTCGGAAGATGGGTGATGCGCACCGCCGAATCGGTGGTGTTGACCGACTGGCCGCCCGGTCCCGAGGCGCGGAAGACGTCGATGCGCAGGTCCTTCTCGTCAATCTTGATGTCGAACTCCTCGGCCTCCGGCAGCACCGCCACCGTCGCCGCCGAGGTATGGATGCGGCCCGACGCCTCGGTCGCGGGCACGCGCTGCACGCGGTGCACGCCCGATTCGAACTTCAGCCGGGCGAACACGCCCTTGCCGCTCACCGTGGCGATCGCCTCCTTGTAGCCGCCGATGCCGGTGTCGGAGAGCTCCATGATCTCGAACTTCCAGCGGTGCTCGGCGGCGTAGCGCTGGTACATGCGGAACAGGTCCGATGCGAACAGCGCCGCCTCGTCGCCGCCGGTGCCGGCGCGGATTTCCAGGATGGCGTTCTTCTCGTCGGCCGCGTCCTTGGGCAGCAGCATGCGCTTCACGGCCTGCTCGAGGTCGGGCAGCCGCTTCTTGAGGTTGACGGCCTCTTCCTCCGCCATCGCGCGCATGTCGGGGTCGGCCGCCAGTGCCTCGGTGTCCTTCAGCTCCTGCTCGGCCTTGCGCCATTCGTTGACCGCGTCGACCAGCGGCCCGAGGTCGGAATACTCCTTGGACGCCGCCACGAACTTCTGGGAATCGAGGGCGCCGCCGGACAGCGCCGCCTGCAGCTCGGCGTGGCGCGCCACCACCTGGTCGAGTTTCTGAAGAAGAGACATTTTCCTAGGACTTAAGCGCTTCCGCGAGCTTGTCCAGCGCGACCTCGTGCTGCGCGCCGCTGTCGAGATCCTTCACCTGGGCCACGCCCTTGGCGAGCTCGTCGTCGCCCAGGATGATCGCGGCGCGAGCATTGAGCTTGTTGGCCCGCTGCATGCGCCGCTTCATGTTGCCGCGATAGTCCTGCTCGACCGCGATGCCGGCGCGGCGCAGCGTCCGCGCGATGCCCAGCGCCTTGGCCTCGGCCGCCGGGCCCAGCGGCGCGATCGCCACCGGCCGCGGCAGCGGCGCCGGCTCGTTGGCCAGCATGACCAGTCGCTCGATGCCGCCCGCCCAGCCGATGCCGGCGGTCGGCGGGCCGCCCAGCTCGGCGATCAGCCCGTCGTAGCGGCCGCCGCCCAGCACCGTGCCCTGGGCGCCGATGTGGGTGGTGACGAACTCGAACGCCGTGTGGGTGTAGTAGTCGAGCCCGCGCACCAAAGCCGGATCGATCTCGAACGGCACGCCGGCGGCGGCGAGGCCGTCCTGCACCTGCTTGAAGAAGTCGCGGCTCGCCTGGTTGAGGTGATCCGAAAAGGACGGCGCGTCGGCGTTGATCGCCTTGTCGCCCTCGTCCTTGCTGTCGAGGATGCGCAGCGGGTTGCGTTGCAGCCGGTCGCGCGAGTCCTCCGACAGTCTCGCGGTGTGCGCCGAATAATAGTCGACCAGCACCTTGCGGTAGGCCGTGCGGCTCTCGGGGTCGCCGAGCGAGTTGAGCTTCAGCACGCAGCGCCCGAGGATGCCCAGGCGATCGAGGATGTCGGCCGCGACCGAGATCACCTCGATGTCGGCGCCGGGCTCGGGCGCGCCCAGCACCTCGAGGTCGATCTGGTGGAATTGCCGCTGCCGGCCCTTCTGCGGCCGCTCGTAGCGGAACATCGGCCCCGCGGCGAACAGCTTCAGCGGCAGCTGTTGCGCCAGCTCGCCGTTGGAGACGAAGGCGCGGCAGATGCCGGCGGTGTATTCCGGCCGCAGCGTCAGCGATTCGCCGCCGCGATCCTGGAAGGTGTACATCTCCTTGGAGACGACGTCGGTCGTCTCGCCGATGCCGCGCGCGAACAGCTCGGTGAACTCGAAGATCGGCGTCGCCATCTCGCGATAACCGTAGAGGCGCGCGACCTCGCGGGCGGTGTCGATGACATGCGCGAAGCGCCGATACTCATCGGGGAGAAGGTCGTGCGTGCCCCGCACGGGTTGCATCTTGCTCACGGGAAATAGCCTTGAAGAGAGATCGTCAGAAGGAAGGGACCAACCGCTACTCGGCGGCGATCTTATGTCGCCCGGCCTCGATCTCCGCCGCCTTCCTCTCGATCAGCTCGACCAGGTGATCGACGATGCCAGCGTCCTTCAGCCGGTGGTGCGGCACGCCCGCGATGTAGACCTGGTGCGTGCCGTTGCCTCCGCCGGTGAAGCCGATGTCGGTCTCGCGCGCCTCGCCCGGACCGTTCACGACGCAGCCGATCACCGACACCGTCATCGGCGTGGTGATGTGGGCGACGCGCTTCTCCAGCGCCTCGACGGTCTTGATGACGTCGTACTGCTGGCGCGCGCAGGACGGGCAGGAGATGATGTTGACCCCGCGATGGCGCAGGTTGAGCGCCTTCAGCATCTCGAAGCCGACGCGCACCTCTTCCTCGGGCTCGGCCGAGAGCGAGACGCGGATGGTGTCGCCGATGCCGGCCCACAGAAGCGAGCCGATGCCGATCGAGGACTTCACCGTGCCGGTGCGCGTGCCGCCCGCCTCGGTGACGCCGACATGCAAGGGGTAGTCGCAGGCGTCGGCGAGCTGCTGGTAGGCCGCGACCGCGAGGAAGACGTCGGACGCCTTCACGCTGATCTTGAAGTCGTGGAAGTCGTGGTCCTGCAGGATGCGCGCATGATCGAGCGCGCTCTCGACCATCGCCTCCGGGCAGGGCTCGCCGTACTTCTCCAGCAGGTCCTTCTCCAGGGAGCCCGCATTGACGCCGATGCGCATCGAGACGCCATGGTCCTTGGCCGCCTTGATGACCTCGCGTACGCGGTCGGCGCTGCCGATGTTGCCGGGATTGATGCGCAGGCAAGCGGCGCCCGCGTCGGCCGCCTCGAGGGCGCGCTTATAGTGGAAATGGATATCGGCCACGATCGGCACGCGGCTCGCCTTGACGATCCTGTGCAGCGCGGCCGTCGAGTCCTCGTCGGGGCATGAGACGCGGATGATGTCGACGCCCGCCTCCTCGCAGCGCTTGATCTGCGCGATCGTGGCGTCGGCGTCGGCGGTCAGCGTGTTGGTCATGGTCTGCACGGTGATCGGCGCGCCGTCGCCGACCGGCACGGAGCCGACCATGACCCGCCGCGACTTGCGGCGCACGATATCGCGATAGGGGCGAATGCTCATGGCGCGGCAATCTACTCGCGGTGCCGCCGCTTATCCAGCTACCGAAAAATGGCTAGCGGGCGTCGATCAGACGGTAGGAGATACCCGCAGGAACGACGTAGCTTTCGCCGGCGCGGACATAGGTCTGCGTCAGGACGTCGCCGGCGGGACCGCGCAACTCGATCCAGCTGTTGGTGCGCGCAACCACCCTGGTGTCCGACGCCGCTGCCGGCGTCGCCAGCAGAACGGGCGGCGGCGCCGCGGCTTCCTGTTGCGGCGGCAGCGGCTGCACGGCCACTGCGTTCGGGGCGAGCGCCGCGCGGGGCGCCTCGACGACCGGCGCCTGCGCGGCCTGGGCCTGGCCGGGCGACGGCATCACGACCGGCGGCTGCGCCGGGGCCGAGCTGACGGCCGGCATCGGGTTGGCGGGCTTGGCCGCGGTCTCCTGTTTGGGCGCCGGCCACATCTCGTTGGCGGGCGGAACCGCCGGCGTCGGCGGCGGCGTGCGCGCGTCCTGGACCGGCGGCGCGGCAGGCTGGGCGGCGGGCGGTGTCGCGGCCTGCTCGATAGCAGGCGCGGCCGGCTGAGCGGCGGGCGGGGTCGCAGGCGCCTGGTTCGCGAGCAGGCGATCGGGCACCGGCGGCACCTTCTGGCTGACGACCGCCTCCTGGCGCGGCATGTACTGCCACACCGCGTAGCCGGCGCCGATCACCAGCAGCACCGTGAGCACGGCGAGGCCGACCGGCGCGCGCTTCTCGACGATCGGGAAATCGGCGGGCAGCGTGACCGGCCGCTCGATCGGCACCGGGCCGGAGAGCTGGTACGCGGTCATCACCTTGTCGGCATCGAGACCGAGGAAGTTGGCGTAGGCGCGCAGGAACGCCGGAATGTACGCAGCGCCCGGCAGCTGATCGAACCGGCCCTGTTCGATCGCCTCGAGATAGCGGCCGCGAATGCGAAGGCGCGCGGCGACGTCGTCGATGGAAAGATCACGCGCGGCGCGCTGATCCCTCAACAAACGACCGACTGCACGGCCCGGTGAAACGTCACGCTCCATGCTCCGCCAATCGACTTGGTCCGGCATGAGCCCCCTCTGATGCCAATAATCGTGTTTTAGCAGAGGCCTTTTGAAGGAGCAAAAGCGATTCGGTTTTAATTGCTAAATTTCGACCGCATGATCGGCTGCGAACAATCGCAGCGTCTCGCGCAAAGGCCGATCCGGCTGTGTCAAAACTGAGGCGAGGAATGCGCTCGCTTCGTTCAGATCAAGCGAACGAACCATGGCCTTCACCGGTCCGATTGCGCCTGGCACCATCGACAGCGTGCGCACGCCGACCGCCAGCAGCGCCAGCGCCTCGACCGGACGGCCCGCCATCTCGCCGCACACCGACAGGTCGACGCCGGCCGGCCGGGTCTTCTCAACCACAAAGTGTAGTAGCCGCAGCAGCGCGGGGGACAAGGAATCGTAGCGGCCGGACAAGCGCGTATTCCCGCGGTCGGCCGCGTACAAAAATTGCAACAAATCGTTGGTGCCGACCGAGATGAAGTCGACGTACGGCAGTAGACTGTCGAGCTGCCACGCCAGGGCCGGCACCTCGAACATCACGCCGACCCGCAGCCGCTCCGGCAGGGCGAGGCCGCGCCGCTTGGCGCGGTCAAGCTCGAGGTCGAGCAGCTTGCGTGCGCCCGTGAGCTCGGCGACCTCGGCGATCATCGGGAACATCACCGACAGGGGCCGGCCGTTGGCCGCCTGGATCAGCGCCCGCAACTGCCGGCGCAGCATCGCCGGCCGATCGAGGCCGATGCGGATCGCCCGCCAGCCCATCGCCGGGTTGTCGTCGCCGAAGGCGCCGACATAGGGCAGCACCTTGTCGCCGCCGACATCGAGGGTACGGAAGGTCACCGGCTTGCCGTCGGCGACATCGAGCACACGGCTGTAGAGCCAAGCCTGGGCATCGACGTCGGGAAACTCCGAACGCACCATGAACGGGATCTCGGTGCGATAGAGACCGACGCCGTCGGCGCCGGTTTCCTCGAGATGCTGCATGTCGATCAGGAGGCCCGCGTTCATCTGCAAGCCGACGCGCGCCTGGTCGCGCGTCGCCGAAGGGTACTCGCGCAGGGCGGCGTACTTGCGCTGGCGCTCGACGCGCGCCTCGATCGCGGCATCGATGGTCTGGACGATGTCCTCGGCCGGCCGCACCAGCACCTGGGCATGGTCGCCGTCGACGATGATCGGATCGCCCGGCTCGACGCGCGACAGCACGTCGGGCGCGCGGCCGACCACCGGGATGTCGAGCGCGCGCGCCACGATCGTGACATGGCTCATCGCCGAGCCTTCCTCGAGCACCAGCGCGCGCAGCCGGGTGCGGTCGTAGTCGAGCAGCTCGGCCGGGCCCATGTCGCGCGCGATCACGATCATGTCCTCGGGCAGGCTGCTGGGATCGAGCGCGGCGCGGCCGGTCAGGCGCAGCTGCACGCGGTTGGTGAGATCCTGCAGGTCGGAGAGCCGCTCGCGGATATAGGGATCGGTCGACTGGCCGAGCCGCGCGCGCACGTCGTCGAAGGCGCGCTGCACGGCGGCCTCGGCGGTGAGGCCCGAGGCGATCGCCTCGCGGACCCGCTCGATCCAGCCGCGGTCGTCGACGAACATGCGAAAGGTCTCGAGGATCTCGCGCTGCTCGCCCGACTGCATGTCGTGCGCCTCGAGCATGCGGTCGACGTCGTCGCGCACGGCGGAGAGCGCCTCGTCGAAGCGGATCTGCTCGGCGGCACTGTCCTCGGCCACCACCTTCTGGATGACGATGCGCGGCTCGTGCAGCACGGCGTGCCCGATCGCGACGCCGGGCGTGAGCTGCACGCCGTCGATGCGCAACGGCAGGAGGCCGAGGCCGTCGACCTGCTGCACCTCGTTGGGGCTGACGATGTGCTGCGCCGCGACCATCTCCGCCAGCACCATGGCGATGGTCTGCAGCGTCTCGATCTCTTCTTCGTCGTACTGGCGGCGGGTGCGGTTCTGCACGACCAGGACGCCGAGCACGCGGCCGGCGCGCACGATCGGCACGCCGGCAAGCGAGTGGTAGATCTCTTCACCCGTCTCCGGACGATAGGCGAATTGCGGATGGGCCTGTGCGTCATCGAGCGCCAGCGACCGCGCGTGGGCGGCGATGTCGCCGACCAGGCCCTCGCCGACCCGCAGCCGGGTGCGGTGCACAGCCGACGGATTCAGGCCCTGTGTCGCGAACAGCTCGAGCACCTCGCCGGCGCGCAGCAGGTAGATCGAGCACACCTCGGCCACCATCTCGTTGGCGACCAGGCGCACGACCTCGCCCAAGGTTTCCTCGGGCGTACCACCACGCGCCATCGTGTCCCGGAGCCGCTTGAGGAGCATTCGCGGTCCGGCCAGGGGAGTCCCTCTCTCCATGGTCAGACCGCGAGGTGCTTGAGTCGGATGACGACGAAGCTGCGGTCGATAATGCAGGCACAAACGCGCCAAGCCGCCGAGGGGCGGACTTTCTGGGCGGTCATATGTTGGCGCCGGCCGAGCATGGCCCGCTTATAGCAAGATGGGTGCCGAACGGGCTACCGGCTAATTCGCCACCCGCATGAGGGAACCTTATGAAAGGTAGGCTTATGCGAGGCTTACGCCGCGTCGAGTTCGTAGGCGGCGTGCAGTGCACGCACGGCAAGCTCGGTGTACTCGGCCGAGACCAGGACGCTCACCTTGATCTCCGAGGTCGAGATCACCTGGATGTTTATCCCCTTGGCGGCCAGGGTCTCGAACATCTTGAGGGCGACACCGGCATGGCTGCGCATGCCGACGCCGATCACCGAGATCTTGGCGACGTTGGTGTCGGCCTTGGCCTCGGCGAACTTCAGCTCCGTCTTGGCCTTCTCCAGCCGCTCGACCGCGCGGGCGAGATCGGCGCGCGGCACGGTGAAGGTGATGTCGGTCGAGCTGCCGTCGATCGACACGTTCTGCACGATCATGTCGACGTTGATGTTGGCCTCGGCCAGCGGGCCGAAGATCGCCGCCGCGACGCCCGGCCGGTCGGGCACGTGGGTGACCGTGATCTTGGCCTCGTCCTTGGCGAAGGCGATGCCGCTCACGACTGACTTCTCGAGCCCCTGGGCCATGATCTCTTCCTCGTCCACAACCAGCGTGCCGGGCAGATCGCTGCCCAGGGCCTCGTCGAACGACGACAGGACCTGCACGCGCACATGATGGTTCATCGCCAGCTCGACCGACCGCGTCTGCAGGACCTTGGAGCCCTGCGACGCCATCTCGAGCATCTCTTCGTAGGTGACCCGGTCGATCTTCTGCGCCTTCTCCACGATCCGGGGATCGGTCGTATAGACGCCGTCGACGTCGGTGTAGATGTCGCAGCGGTCGGCCTTGAGCGCCGCCGCCAGCGCCACCGCCGAGGTGTCCGAGCCGCCGCGGCCGAGCGTGGTGATGCGGCCGTCCGGCGCCACGCCCTGGAAACCCGGCACGATCGGCACCTCGCCTTCCTGCATGCGCCGCACCATGGCGCCGGTATCGATGTCCTGGATGCGCGCCTTGCCGAAAGCGGCGTCGGTCTTGATCGGGATCTGCCACGAGGTGTAGGAGCGCGAGTTGACGTCGAGCTGCTGCAGGGCGAGCGCCAGCAGTCCGATGGTGACCTGCTCGCCGGTCGCGACCACGACGTCGTATTCGCGCGCGTCATGCAGCGGCGCGATGTCGTTGACCCATTTGACCAGCTGGTTGGTGGCGCCCGACATGGCCGAGACAACGACGGCGACCTCGTTGCCGCGGTCAACCTCGCCTTTGACCTTGCGCGCCACGTTCTTGATGCGATCGGTGTCGCCGACCGAAGTGCCGCCGAATTTGAGAACGATGCGCGCCATGGACCTGCTCGAAAGCGGGGTATAGACACCGGGGGCGTATAGTGGGTCAAGGGCGACCATGGCTGAATCGGCGCATATCCCGACGGGTTCGACCGTCGATCTGGCGGAGATCGAGCGTTTCGCGCGCATCGCGGAGGAGTGGTGGGACCCGCGCGGCAAGTTCGCGCCATTGCATCGACTTAACCCGCTCCGCCTGGGCTTCATCCGCGACCGCGCCGCGGCGCATTGGCAGCGCGACGCCCTGTCGGGCGCGCCCCTGCAGGGCCTGTCCCTGCTCGATATCGGCTGCGGCGGCGGGCTGATCTGCGAGCCGATGGCGCGGCTGGGCGCCCGGGTGACCGGCATCGACGCCGCCGACCGCAACATCGCGACCGCCCGGCTGCACGCGGCCGGACAGGACCTCGCCATCGACTATCGCGAGGCCACGGCCGAGGCCCTGGCCGAGGCCGGGCAGCAGTTCGACGTCGTGCTGGCCCTCGAGATCGTCGAGCACGTGGCCGACGTCGATCTGTTCCTGCAGTCGGTCGGACGCCTCGCCAAGCCGGGCGGCCTGGTGTTCCTGTCGACGCTGAATCGTACCGCCAAGGCCTGGGCGCTGGCGATCGCCGGTGCCGAGTACGTGATGCGCTGGCTGCCGCGCGGCACCCACGACTGGCGCAAGTTCCTGAAGCCCTCCGAGGTCGTGCGTGGCCTGCGGCACGCCTATGTCGAGCCGCAGGAGATCGTCGGCGTGGTCTACAGCCCGCTCAGCCGCGACTGGTCGCTCAGCAAGCACGACCTCGACGTCAACTACATGCTGTACGGCAGCAAGGCCGGTGGCTGAGGCCGCCAAGTCATCGTCCATCCCGAAGGCAGCGGCATGGATGGCAGGGTGGCTCGCCTGCATCGTCGTGATGACGGTGGCGGGCCGCGAAGCGACGAGCCGCATCAGCGTCTTCCAGGTGATGGAGCTGCGCTCGCTGATGGGCATCGTGCTGCTCTATCCGCTGGTCCGCCGCGACGGCGGCTTCCGGACGATGAAGACGCCGAATCTCAAGCGCCATGTCCTGCGCAACATCGTCCATTTCGGCGCGCAATGCTGCTGGCTCCTGGCGCTCACTTTGATCCCGCTGGCCCAGGTGATCTCGATCGAGTTCACCATGCCGATCTGGACGGCGATCCTGGCGGTCGCCTTCCTCGGCGAGCGCATGGGTGTCTGGAAGAACACCGCCGTGGTGCTCGGCCTGGTCGGCGTCGTCGTCATCGTGCGGCCGTTCGGCGGCGAGGTCAGCAGCGGCCAGCTGATCGCCCTCGCGGCGGCGGTCGGCTACGCCATGTCGGTGACGCTGGTGAAGTCGCTGACCCGCACCGACCGCGTCATCGTCATCATGTTCTGGATGGTGATGATCCAGGCGGCGCTCGGCGTGATCCCGGCCATCGCCTTGTGGCAATGGCCGTCGGCCTCTGTCTGGGGCTGGCTGGTGGTGATCGGCTTCTGCGGCACCTACTCGCACTGGTGCCTGACGCAGGCGCTGCTGCATGCCGATGCGACGATCGTGGTGCCGATGGATTTCCTGCGCGTGCCGCTCGCCGCGCTGACCGGCTGGCTGGTCTATGCCGAGCGCATCGACCTGCTGACGGCCGCGGGTGCCGCGCTGATCCTCGGCGGCAACCTGCTCAACCTGAAAGGCGCGAAGCGCTAACGCTCATTCGGACCGCGGACCTGGAGGTCCGCGGTCCGAATGACTAATTGCCCCGGGGAATCCAGGGCAGGCGGCCGAACTCGATGCCTTCCTCGGCCAGCGCCTCGGCTTCCTCGTCGCTGGTCTCGCCGTAGATGCCGCGCTTGTCGCTCTCGCCGTAGTGAATCTTGCGGGCTTCCTCGGCGAACTTGTCGCCGACATGCTCGCAGTTCTTCTCGACCTCGGCCCGGACCTTCATCAGCGCCTCGCGCAGCTCCTTGGGCACCTTGCGCGCCAGTGCCGCCATCTGCTGCTGCTCCGGTGTCGGCGCAGGAGCGGGTGCCGGAGCCGGCGCCTCGACCTCCACTGCGTTGCCCTTCTTGCCGATGCGTGGCGCCATGATCGCGCGCGCCACCTTGGCGTCGCCGCACACGGCGCAGCCGACCAGGGATTTCTTCTCCTGGCGTTCGTAGGTCTTGCTGTCCTTGAACCAGCTTTCGAACTCGTGGCCCTTGGAGCAGCGCAGGCGGTATAGAATCATGAAACTACAAGCAATTCCGGCGTTGGCACTCCCGCGGAGGGAGTGCCAAGAATGATGGGGTTTCATGGCTGCTGATGCAAGAGGGGCGCCACTCCCCTGGATCGTCCAGTGGGCCGGCCTGGTCGCGCCGGAGGCAGCCGTGCTCGACCTCGCCGCAGGCCGCGGCCGTCATGCCCTGTTCTTCGCCGAGCGCGGCAACAAGGTGGTGGCCGTCGACCGCGACACCAGCCGCCTTCCCGTGCACGCCAACATCGAGCCTCTGATCGCCGACCTGGAAAATGGCAGCCCGTGGCCCCTCACTCGGCACTTTGGCGCGGCGGTCGTCACCAACTACCTGCATCGGCCGCTGATGCCGGCACTGCTCGACGCGATCGAGCCGGGCGGCGTGCTGCTCTACCAGACCTTCATGGAAGGCAACGAGCGCTTCGGGAAACCCAGCAAGCCCGATCATCTGCTGAAGGACGGCGAACTGCTCGAACTGGTGCGCGGCAAGTTCTCGGTGACGGCTTACGAAGCCCGCCTGATCAGCGACCCAATGGCGATGGTGCAACGGATCGCGGCCCGCAAATTTTCGTCGTGATCTTCTGGAGATGAGCTACTCGGCGGCCCTGGCGACCGGCTTGGCCAGCGCCGGCGGGGCGTATTTCCGGTCGTGCTGCAGCGACGGCACCATCTTGCGCGCCTCCTCGACCTTGGCGAGGTCGACATCGGCGATCACGAAGCCCGCATTCTCGCCGCCGGCGTCGGCGATCACCTCGCCCCACGGCGCAACCGCCACCGAATGGCCGTAGGTCTTGCGGCCCGAGCCCTTGTGCGTACCGACCTGGGCCGGCGCGAAGACGTAGCAGCCGGTCTCGATCGCGCGCGCCCGCATCAGCGTATGCCAGTGCGCCTTGCCGGTCGGCACCGTGAACGACGACGGGATCGACAGCATGGTCGCGCCGGCATGCGCCAGGTCGCGATAGAGATAGGGGAAGCGCAGGTCGTAGCAGATCGTCATGCCGAGCACGCCCCACGGCGTCTCGGCCAGCACCGAGCGCTCGCCCGGCTTGAAGGTCGACGATTCGCGGTAGCTCTCGCCGCCGGCGAGCTGGACGTCGAACATGTGGATCTTGTCGTAGCTCGCGACGATGCCGCCGTCGGAATCGATCAGGTAGGAGCGGTTGCGGATCTGCTCCTCGCCCGGCATGCGGACATGGATCGAGCCGAGCAGGAACCAGGCGCCGGTCTCGCGCGCCGCAGAGCGGCAGGCCGCGAGCATCGCGTGCTCTTCTTCCGTCTGTGCCTTGGCGAGCGTCTCGGCGCGGTTGGCGCCGATCAGGCCGGTGTTCTCCGGCGTCATGACGAAGTCGGCGCCGGCATCGCGCGCGCGTTTTGCCTCAGCGCGCACGAAGGCCACGTTCTCGGCCATCTCGTTGCTGACGTTGCTCTGGATCAGGCCAGCCTTGAACGCGGTCATGGGATGCCTCTTGGTCAGCCCGGCTGGGCGAGCAATGCGTCGAGCTTGCCGGCCTGCTCGAGGGCAGCGAGCTCGTCGGAGCCGCCGACATGCTGGCCGTTGATGAAGATCTGCGGCACGGTCGTGCGCCTGGAGCGCTCGCGCATCTCGCCGCGCTTACCTGCGTCTTCCATGACGTCGGTTTCCTCGTAGGCCGCGCCCTTCTTCTCCAGCAAGGCCTTGGCGCGGGCGCAGTAGCCGCACCACGGCGTGGTGTAGATCTCGATCTTGGCCATGCAGAAAACTCCTTGCCGCGATTATTACGCCGCGCGGACAGCCCGCGCCAGCGTCAGGACGTCAACGTGCCGCGCCCCGGCACGCAGCAGGACGAGCGTGCAGGCATCGACCGTGGCCCCGGTGGTCAGCACGTCATCGACCAGCAGAACGGCCTTGCCCTTGACCGATTCCCGCCAGCGCGGATGGAGCGCGAAGGCGGCGCGCACGTTGCGGCGGCGCTCCTCGGCCCGGAGCTTGCCCTGCGAGCCCGTCCAGCGGTCGCGCCGCAGCAGGTCGGGGACCAGCTCGGCCGTGCCGTGGCGCGCCACCGCCCGCGCCAGCAGGAGCGCCTGATTGTAGCGGCGGCTGAACAACCGCCGCCAATGCAAGGGCACCGGCGCGACCAGCTCGGCCTCGGCCAGCAGCTCGCTGCCGGCCCGCGCCATCCAGCGGCCGCAGGCGCGCGCCATGTCGGTCCGGTCGCCGTGCTTGAAGGGCAGCACCAGCCGCCGGCTCTCGTCGTCGTAGACCAGCGCTGCCCGCGCCTTGTGGAAGCGCGGTGGCCGCCGCAGGCAGGCGCCGCACTGCACATTGCCGTGCTCCACGGGGCCGACCGGCTCGGCGAACGGCGTGCCGCAACGGCTGCAGTGCGGCGCGGCGATGAAGGAGAAGGCCGGCCAGCAGGCCGCGCACAGCGCGCCGGGTTCGGCGACAATTTCGTTGCACCCCAGGCAGAGCGGCGGCAGGACCGCATCCAGTAGACGCAGCAGCATCGCTCGGATTGATGCAGTCAAATGCGTTGGCAAAAGGGCGATCCCCTACCCTTCACCGTCCTTTCGCCCTACATACGCAGGCGTGACGACCGACCCCCTGCTCGTCTTCGACCGCGGCACCTTGCGCCAGCGACGTGAGCGCGCCGCCCGCCGCTGGGACGACCATGCGTTCCTCAAGCGCGAGATCGCGACGCGCCTGGTCGAGCGGCTGGACGACGTGCGGCGCAGCTTCGGCACGGCGCTCGATCTCGGCTGCCACGGCGACGAGATCGCCACAGCACTCGGCGGCCGCGCGACTGTCCAGACATTGGTGCGCGCCGACCTGGGGCTCGGCTTCGCCCGCACCGCGCAAGGCCCGACCGTGGTCGCCGACGAGGAGGCGCTGCCCTTCGCGCCCCACTCGTTCGAGCTGGTGCTGAGCGCGATGGACCTGCACTGGGTCAACGACCTGCCCGGCACGCTGATCCAGATCGCACGCATCTTGAGGCCGGACGGACTCTTCCTGGCGGCGATGCTGGGTGGCGGCACCCTGTGGCAGTTGCGCCAGGCGCTGGCCGCGGCCGAGAGCGAGGTCGAAAGCGGGCTCAGCCCGCGGGTCTCGCCCTTCGCCGACCTGCGCGACGCGGCGGGCCTACTGCAGCGCGCGGGCTTCGCCCTGCCGGTGGCCGACTGCGAGACGATCGATGTCGAGTACGCGAATGCGCTCGCGCTGATGCGCGATCTGGGCGCCATGGGCGAGAGCAACCTGGTGGCCGAGCGCCGCCGCGGCTTCAGCCGGCGCGCCACGCTGCTGCGCGCCGCCGAGATCTACGGCGAGCGTTTCGCGCTGCCCTCGGGCCGGATCGCGGCGAGCTTCGAGGTCCTGTTCCTGCATGGCTGGGCGCCGCACGCCTCGCAGCCCAAGCCTCTGCGGCCCGGCAGCGCGGCACACCGGCTGGCCGAGGCGCTCGGCACGCGCGAGATCAGCACCGGCGAGAAGGCGGGACATTGATGCGGCTTTCCGTCGGCGAGATCCTGTCCGAGAGCTTCGGCTTCTTCTTTGCCCGCCTCGGGCTGTTCTTCCATCTCGTCACCATCCCGTGGATCCTGTCGCTGCTGCTGCGCATCGCCGTCTGGTCGGTGATCGAGCCCACCCTGATGTCGGGCCTGGTCGAGAAGGCGCTCGACGCCATCCCCGCCACCATGTTCGTGGTCGCCTGGATCCGCGTCGTGCTGCTCGGGCCCGAGCGCGTCGATCGTCTGCCGGGGCTCGGCTGGTCGACGCGCGAGACGGCGTTCGTCGGCCATCTCCTGCAGGTCGCCGGCATCACCTTCGTGCTGCTGGCGGCGATGTTGCTGGTGATCGGGCCGATCGACCCGATGACGCTGGGCCGCGGCGCGACCGATCCCGAGGCGGCGCGGCGCGAGGCGATGGCGACGCCGCTCGGCGCGGGCTTCATCGCCTCCTTCCTGCTGGCGCTCCGGGTGAGCTTCGGGCTCGCCGCCTCGGCGGTCGATCTGCCGTGGTCGCCGCGCCGCTCGTGGGCCTACGGCCGCGGCAACAGCTGGCCGATCATCGGTAGCCTGTTCCTGATCCTGCTGGTCAGCTCGGTGGCCAACGGCCTTGCCATCGCCATGTCTCTGGCGCTGACCCACCGGCTGGGCGCGGAGAGCGCCATCATGATCGTCACCTGGACAGTCTCGACCCTGGTCTCCTACGGCGGCACGGCGCTGCTGACGACGGCGCTGGCGGTGATCTTCCGCCGCCTCACAAAGTGGCGCGAGGGCGTGCCGCTGGCGTGAGTTCTTTCTCCTCCCCCTAGCTAGCGGGGGAGAGGAACATGATCAGAGCAAATCGCGCAGCAGGGCCACCAGAGGCACGTCGGCGGGCGGCATGGGATAGCGGCTGAGCTCGGCCGGCATCACCCACTTCAGCGCCTGGCCCTCGCGCGGCTGCGGCGTGCCGGCCCATTTGCGGCAGGCGAAGACCGGCATCAGCAAATGGAACTTCTCGTAGCCGTGGCTGGCGAAGGCGATCGGCGCCAGGCAGCTCGTCGCCGTCTCGATGCCGAGCTCCTCGTGCAGCTCGCGGACCAGCGCATGCTCGGGCGTCTCGCCGGCATCGACCTTGCCGCCGGGGAATTCCCAGAGGCCGGCCATCGACTTGCCTTCCGGCCGCTGGGCGATCAGCACGCGGCCGTCGGGATCGACCAGCGCCACCGCCGCGACCAGCACCATCGGCCGCTCGCCGAGCGGCGGCGGGCCGCCAGGACACTCGTCGGCGAAATTCAAGAACGGTAGCTGCCGTTGATGTCGATGTAGCCGTGGGTCAGGTCGCAGGTCCACACAGTGGCGCGGCCGCGGCCGATGCCGAGATCGATGTCGATCACGATGTCGCTGCCCTTGATGTGCTTGGCCACCGGCGCCTCGTCGTAGTTGGGCACGACCTGGCCGCCCTCGGTGATCTTCACGCCACCGATCGAGATCCTGAGCTTGTCGCGGTCGGCACGCTCGCCCGACTTGCCGACGGCCATGACGACGCGGCCCCAGTTGGCGTCCTCGCCGGCGATCGCCGTCTTGACCAGCGGCGAGTTGGCGACCGCCAGCCCGATCTTGCGCGCGGCACCGTTGGACGACGCGCCGCCGACATTGATGGTGACGAACTTGGTGGCGCCCTCGCCGTCGCGGGCCAGGAGCTGCGCCAGCTCGATCAGCACCTCGTCGAGCGCGCGCTTGAAATCGACCAGCACCGGATCGTCGGCCTCCTCGATCGGCGCATGGCGGGCGGCGCCGGTGGCGGCGAGCAGCAGGGTGTCGCTGGTCGAGGTGTCCCCGTCGACGGTGACGCAGTTCAGCGACTTGTCGGCGGCATCGGTGACCAGCTTCTGTAGCACGCCGCCCGGGATCTTGGCGTCGGTGAAGAGGAAGGCCAGCATCGTCGCCATGTCGGGCGCGATCATGCCCGAGCCCTTGAGGAAGCCGTTCAGGGTCACCGTGCGCTCGCCGATCTTGGCCTGCCGGGTGGCGAGCTTGGGAAAGGTGTCGGTGGTCATGATGGCGCCGGCGGCGGACGCCCAGTTGTCCTCGCGCGCGCCCTTCAAAAGCGCCGGCACCACGGCGGCGAGCTTCTCCCAGTCGAGCGGCTGGCCGATCACGCCGGTCGAGGCCATGAACACCTCGTTGCGCGGGCAGCCCATCGCCTGCGCCACCGCGCGCGTGCTCTCCTCGACCGCCTTGTCGCCCAGCTTGCCGGTGAAGGCGTTGGCGTTGCCGGCATTGACCAGGATGGCGCGCGCCTTGCCGCGCGGCAGGTTCTTCTTGCACCAGTCGACCGGCGCCGAGGAGCACTTCGACCGGGTCAGGACGCCCGCGATCGTCGCCCCGGGCGGCAGCACCGCCAGCATCACATCGTCGCGACCCTGGTAGCGCACGCCCGATGCGGCTGAGGCGAGCTTGACGCCCGCGATGCGCGGCAACGTCGGCGTCGTTTTGGGCGCAAGCGGCGATACGGCAGGCTTTACGGCGGCCATCGAGTTCCTTCCCCCCGGCCCACCGTCAATCCGATGTGGCCGAACGGCTGAGCCTACACCAGAAACCGCGCGAAAAGTGAGTGTTACTTCGGCGGGTTGGGAAGCGCCGGCGCCGGAATGCCCGAAGGCGTGGTCGGCGCCGCCGGCGCGGCCGGCTTCGCATCGACCTTGCTGCCGTCGATGTTGAACTTCTCGATCTTGGCAGTCGAGCGCAGCTGGTCGAAGAAGTGGCCGACCGCCTCGCGCCCCATCTCCTCGCGGATCTGCTCGGACAATTCCTCGAAGCTGGGCGGCGGCGCCTGGCGGCGGTCCTCGACCTTGATGACGTGGAAGCCGAACTGCGTCTTGACCGGCGTGTCGGAGAGCTCGCCCTTCTTGAGGTTGAAGGCGGCGTCGGAGAATTCCTTCACCATGTCGGTGCGCTTGAACCAGCCGAGGTCGCCGCCCTCGGCGCCCGACGCCTTGTCGGTCGACTTCTCGCGCGCCAGCTTGTCGAAGGCGGTGCCCTTCTTCAGCTCGGCCAGCAGGTCCTTCGCCTCCTGCTCGGTGGCGACCAGGATGTGGCGGGCATGCACCTCCTCCTCGGCCGGCATCGACTTCAGCTTCTCCTGGTAGCGCTCCTGCATCTTCTCAGGGGTGATGCGCTTGGAGACTTCCTTGGTAAGCCAGTAGTCCTGGATGACCTGTTCCTCGACGAAGACCATGCGCTTCTTGTAGGCGGGATCGGCGTCGGCCTTGTTCTTCTTGGCGTCGGCCACCACCAGCTTGGCGTTGATGATGCGCTCGAGCAGGGCGGGGAAGACGCTCTGCAGCGGTACGTTGCGGTACTGCGCCGGCAGCGCCTGCTGGGCGATCTCGAGCTCGGACAGATAGATCGACTGGCCGTTCACCGTGGCGACCACCGGGTCCTTGGGCTGCGGCTGGGCGGCCTGCGGCGGCTTCTGGGCCGGCGCCTGTGCCGCCGGCGGCTTGGCCGGCGGTTGGGCCGGAGACTGCTGGGCCTGGGCGAGGCCGCATACCGTGACGGCTGCGCAGACAAGGGAAACGACGCGCAGCAAACGCAGGCACGGCAACATTGGCGAACTCCGGCGACGATTCGATGACGGACGGGTTGAGTACTGGCGGCCCCACCCGGTTTACACACTTCGCCGCATCGAATGGCAACGAATTGTGCCAATTTTTCGTGAGACGACCGGTTCCGAACGCAGTTCGGAACTTTCCCGATAGCCGATTGGCGGCCGCTTGCGTTGACACTGCCGAACGCGCTCTCTATCTCTCACAGGTCGGCGGGCCGCGTGCCCGCCTAAGTTATTACAATATCGAGGTTTTCATGCTCGGCGCGCTCGCCCGCAGCTTGTTCGGGACGGCCAATGACCGGATCGTCAAAGGCTTCGACAAGCCGGTGGCGAAGATCAATGCGCTGGAGCCGGAGTTCGAGAAGCTCTCCGACGAGGCGCTGCGCGCCAAGACCACCGAGTTCCGCGAGCGGCTGGCCAAGGGCGAGACCCTGGACGACCTGCTGGTCGAGGCCTTCGCCACGGTGCGCGAGGGGGCCAAGCGGACGCTGGGCCAGCGTCATTTCGACGTCCAGCTCAAGGGCGGCATGGTGCTGCACCAGGGCAAGATCGCCGAGATGAAGACCGGCGAAGGCAAGACGCTGGTCGCCACCCTGGCGGTCTACCTCAATGCCCTGGAGGGCAAGGGCGTTCACGTCGTCACCGTGAACGACTACCTCGCCCGCCGCGACGCCGAGTGGATGGGCCGCGTCTATAGCTTCCTCGGGCTCACCGTCGGCGTGATCGTGCACGACCTCAGCGACGAGCAGCGCGCCGCCGCCTACCGCAGCGACGTCACCTACGGCACCAACAACGAGATCGGCTTCGACTATCTGCGCGACAACATGAAGTACCGCCAGGACGCCATGGTCCAGCGGCCCTTCAACTACGCGATCGTCGACGAGGTCGACTCGATCCTGATCGACGAGGCGCGGACGCCACTGATCATCTCCGGTCCGGCCGAGGATTCGTCGGAGCTGTACCGTCGTGCCGACACGGTGATCCCGCGCCTGACCAATGCCGCCTTCGAGAAGGACGAGAAGAACCGCACGGTGGTCTTCACCGAGGCCGGCATCGAGGAGGTCGAGGAGGTACTGCGCAGCGACGGCCTGCTGCCCGAGGGCCAGAGCCTCTACGCGCCGACCCAGGTGACCCTGCTGCACCACGTCACCCAGGCGCTGCGCGCCCACAAGCTGTTCCAGCGCGACGTCGACTACATCGTCAAGGACGGCCAGGTCGTCATCATCGACGAGTTCACCGGCCGCATGATGGCCGGCCGCCGCTATTCGGAAGGCCTGCACCAGGCGCTCGAGGCCAAGGAGAAGGTCGAGATCCAGCGCGAGAACCAGACGCTGGCCTCGATCACCTTCCAGAACCTGTTCCGCATGTACCCCAAGCTCGCGGGCATGACCGGCACGGCGATGACCGAGGCGGCCGAGTTCGCCGAGATCTACCGGCTCGAGGTGGTCGAGATCCCGACCAACGTCGCGGTCGCCCGCAACGACGCCGACGACGAGATCTACCGCACGCTCTCGGACAAGACGCGCGCCATCGTCAAGCTGATCAAGGAGTGCCAGGCGAAGAACCAGCCGATGCTGGTCGGCACCGTGTCGATCGAGAAGTCGGAGGCTTTGTCGGACGCGCTCAAGCAGGCTGGCATCCGGCACAGCGTTCTGAATGCCCGCTTCCACGAGCAGGAAGCCGAGATCGTCGCCCAGGCCGGCCGGCCGGGCACCATCACCATCGCCACCAACATGGCCGGCCGCGGCACCGACATCCAGCTCGGCGGCAACGTCGAGATGCTGGTGCGCCAGAGCGAGCCGGAGATCGCCGCGAAGTTCGCCGACGACGCCGAGCGCAAGGCCGAGATCGCGCGGGTCGAGGCCGAGATCCGCGCCGGCGTCGAGCGCGACCGCGAGGTCGTGCGCAAGGCGGGCGGCCTCTACGTGGTCGGCACCGAGCGACACGAGAGCCGGCGCATCGACAACCAGCTGCGCGGCCGCTCGGGCCGCCAGGGCGACCCGGGCGCGTCGAAGTTCTTCCTGTCGCTGGAAGACGACCTGATGCGCATCTTCGGCAACAACAAGGTGCTGGACTGGGTGCAGAAGAAGGGCATGGCCGACGACGAGGCGCTGACCCATCGCTGGCTCAACAAGGCGCTCGAGACGGCGCAGGGCAAGGTCGAGGCGCGCAACTTCGAGATCCGCAAGAACCTGCTGCGCTTCGACGACGTCATGAACAGCCAGCGCAAGGAGATCTACAAGGAGCGCATCGAGCTGATGGCGACCGAGGACGTCTCCGACGTCGTCGCCGGCATGCGCCGCGACGTGATCGACGGCATGGTGTCCCGCGCCATCCCCGAGAACGTCTACGCCGAGCAATGGAAGACCGTCGAGCTTCGCGACGACGTCCGCCGCGTGTTCGGCCTCGACCTGCCGGTCGAGGACTGGGCCAAGGAAGAGGGCATCGCCGAGGAAGGCATCAAGCAGCGCCTGAACGATGCCGCCGACCGGCTGTTCGCCCAGAAGGTCGCGCAGTACGGCCCCGACGTCTGGCGCCAGGTCGAGAAGCAGATCCTGATGCAGCTGTTCGACCAGGCCTGGAAGGACCACCTGCTGCATCTCGACCATCTGCGCCAGGGCATCGGCCTGCGCGCCTACGGCCAGAAGGATCCGCTGAACGAATACAAGCGCGAGGCCTTCAACCTGTTCAGCGACCTGTTGACCGGCCTGCGCGAGCAGACCGTCAACGTGCTGGCCAACGTGCAGTTGCAGATGCAGCCGCCGCCGATGGAGCCGCCGCCGCTGCAGATGCGCGAGATCCACGAGGATCCGGCGATGGCCGCGCTGCAGGCCGACGATCCGAACTTCGACCCGGCCGACCCGTCGGGCGGCGGCGTGGCGACGCTGCCGCGGCCGCGGACCAATCCCAAGGTCGATCCCAACGATCCCAACACCTGGGGCAAGGTCTCGCGCAACGCGCCCTGCCCCTGCGGCTCGGGCAAGAAGTTCAAGCACTGCCACGGCCGGGTCTGAAGCTCGCAGAAAATTACTCTGCCCGCGTCGTCGAAAGGGAAAAATCGGCGCCGCGGCGGTATGAACCGGCTCTAGGTTTCGCGACCGTCCTTGGCTAGCCTTCGGAACTCACCCGAAGGAGACGTGCCATGGCAGCCCCCAAGCTCAGGACCACCAACGGCCGCGGCCGTCTGTTCGACTCGGTGCTCGACACGATCGGCGACACGCCCTGCATCCGGGTCAACAATCTCGCGCCGAAGGGCGTGACGATCTACGTCAAGGCCGAGGCGTTCAATCCCGCCTCGTCGGTCAAGGATCGGCTGGCGGTCAACATCATCGAGGCGGCCGAGCGCGACGGCACGCTCAAGCCCGGCCAGACCGTGGTCGAGGCGACCAGCGGCAACACCGGCATCGGCCTCGCCATGGTGTGCGCCCAGAAGGGCTATCCCCTGGTCGTCACCATGGCCGACAGCTTCTCGATCGAGCGGCGCAAGCTGATGCGCATGCTGGGCGCCAAGGTCGTGCTGACGCCGCGCGCCCAGAAGGGCTTCGGCATGTACCAGAAGGCGGTCGATCTTGCGAAGGCGCATGGCTGGTTCCTCGCCCACCAGTTCGAGACCCCGGCCAACGCCGAGATCCACGAGGCGACGACGGCACGCGAGATCGTCGCCGACTTCAAGGGCCAGCGGCTCGACGTGTTCGTCACCGGCTACGGCACCGGCGGCACGCTGGCCGGCGTCGGCCGGGTGCTGCGCAAGGAGCGGCCGGAGACCAGGATCGTGCTGTGCGAGCCGGCCAATGCCCAGCTCATCGGCAGCGGCAAGGCGCAGGAGCGCACCGCCGACGGCTCGCCCGCCTGGAGCCATCCCGCCTTCGAGCCGCATCCGATCCAGGGCTGGACGCCGGACTTCATCCCGCTGGTGCTGCAGGAGGCGATCGACAAGAAGTTCTACGACGAGCGCGTCGCCATCCCCGGCCCAGAGGGCGTCAAGTGGGCGCGCGCGCTCGCGCAGAAGGAAGGAATCTTCTGCGGCATCTCCAGCGGCTCGACCTTCGCCGTGGCGATGAAGGAGGCCGAGAAGGCACCGCAAGGCTCGGTGATCCTCGCCATGCTGCCCGACACCGGCGAGCGCTACCTCACCACGCCGATGTTCGAAGGCGTCGCCGAGGACATGGACGAGGAGGAGAAGAAGATCTCCCAGTCCACACCCGGCTATCAGATGCCCTGATCCTCCAGCTCCCGCCGAGCCGTTAGCCGCAAGAATGCATTGCCGCGCGTTGACCAAGGCAATTGTTATACTATAACATTCCGTTTGTTGGCCGATCGGAGGAGACAAGCGATGCGACGTTGGCACCGGCAGACGATGGCGCTGTGTGCGGTGCTGGCGCCGGCGCCAGCCCTTGGCCAGTCGCCGCCGGCGCCCGCGTCGGGCACCGGCCAGGCGCTTCCCGGCATCACCGTCACCGGAACCCAGCTCGACGACGCGCGCGGCTCGATCCAGCCCAGCCTCGGCGCCTCGCGCTTCGACTTCACGCCCAGCGTCGTCGACACGGTGCCGCAGGGCAGCCAGGCGCCTATCAACCAGGTGCTGCTGCGCGCCCCCGGCGTGGCGCAGGACAGCTTCGGCCAGCTCCATGTGCGCGGCGACCACGGCAACCTGCAATACCGGCTGGACGGCGTGCAGCTGCCCGAGGGCCTGTCGCTGTTCAACAATGCACTGGCGACGCAGTACGCCCGCAAGATGTCGCTGATCACCGGCGCGCTGCCGGCGCAATACGGCTTTCGCACCGCCGGCGTGGTCGACATCGCGCTGAAGTCCGGCACGACCGATCCCGGCGCCGAGGCCTCGATGACCCTCGGCACCTATGACTGGCGGCAGCCGTCGGCCAGCTATGGCGGCCAGTCCGGCAAGATCGACTACTTCGTCACCGGCCAGTTCCGCCACAACGCCATCGGCATCGAGAACCCGACCTCGTCCGCCTGGCCGATCCACGACAGTACCGACCAGTGGCATGGCCTGGGCAAGGTCACCGGCATCATCGACGAGCAGACCCGCGTCAGCTTCATCGCCGGCGGCTCCAAGGCGCGCTTCCAGATCCCCAACAACCCCGGCCAGACACCGTCCTTCGCCGTCGCCGGCGCCACCGGCCTCAACAGCGCGCGGCTCGACCAGCGCCAGTTCGAGAGCAACTACTTCGGCATCCTGTCGCTGCAGAAGCACACCGGGGCGCTCGACTGGCAGCTCTCCGGCTTCGCGCGCTATTCGAGCCTCACCTACAAGCCCGATCCGTTCGGCGACCTGATGTTCAACGGCATCGCGCCGTGGGCGCGGCGCACCAACTTCGCGACCGGCGTGCAGGGCGACGGCAGCTGGAAGGCGTCGTCCAACCACACCGTGCGCGGCGGCTTCCTGGTGCAGCGCGAGCGCTCGACCGACCGCAGCGACGCCCAGGTCCTGCCGGTCGACGACACCGGCGCGCCGACCCAGGACCAGCCGATCGGCATCACCACCGGCGCCGACAATATCGGCTGGATGTACGGCCTCTACCTGCAGGACGAATGGAAGATCCTGCCGAGCGTGACCGCGAACTACGGCCTGCGCTTCGACCAGTACATCGGCATCGTCTCGGAGAACCAGCTCAGCCCGCGCATCAACGTGGTGTGGCAGGCCAACGACTGGCTGACCGTCCATGCCGGCTACTCCCGCTACTTCACGCCGCCGCCGCTCGCCCAGGTCAACAACGGCGCGATCGCCGCCACGCTCGGCACGACGGCGGCGCCCGCCCTCACCCGGAACGATCCGGTGCGCGCCGAGCGGGCGCACTATTTCGACGCCGGCTTCGAGGTGCAGCCGCTCGACGGGCTGAAGCTGGGCTTCGACGCCTACTACAAGTCCGCCACCAACCTGCTCGACGAAGGCCAGTTCGGCGCGCCGATCATCCTCACCTCCTTCAACTACGCCTCGGCGATCGTCAAAGGCGTCGAGCTCTCGACGAGCTACGACACCGGTCCGTGGTCGCTGTTCGGCAACCTCGCCTGGTCGGAAGCGCAGGGCACCAACATCAACTCGGCGCAGTTCAACTTCGCCGCCAACGAGCTGGCCTTCATCCAGAACAACTGGATCTTCCTCGACCACAACCAGAGCTGGACCGCCTCGGGGGGGGCGGCCTACACCTTCAACTACGGCTCGGACTGGGCGACGCGGCTGTCGGCCGACCTGATCTACGGCAACGGCCTGCGCAAGACGGTGGTCACGCCCAACGACCAGGCCAATCCGGCCTACGCCGTGCTCAACCTCTCGGCGGCGCAGAAGATTCCGGTCAAGGGCACGGCCGGCACGACCCTGCGGCTCGACCTGCTGAACGTGTTCGACGCCAGCTACCAGCTGCGCGACGGCTCGGGCGTCGGCGTCGGCGCGCCGCAGTTCGGCCTGCGGCGGACGTTTCTGGTCAGTTTGACGCAAAAATTCTGACGCCGAACCGTGCTAGACCTTCGGCCATGGACGGTTCCGATTTTCCCTTCGTGGTGCCGCTCGAGGGCGGCTCCAACTTCCGCGACCTCGGCGGACATCGCACCGCGGACGGCGCCATCGTGCGCCGCGGCGCGGTGTTCCGCTCGGCCCATCTCGGCGGCCTGACCGACACCGACCGTTCGGCGCTGGGCAGGCTCGGCGTCAGGACCATCGTCGACCTGCGCGGCGTCAGCGAGGCGGCCGAGACGCCGCACCTGATCGCGGGCCTTAGCTGCAAGGTGGTCGGCGCCCACATCGAGCCGCAGCTCGGCGAGAAGCTGCGCGGCGCCGTCGACAGCGGGACGGCGACGCCGTTCCTGGTGATGCAGTTCCTGACCGACCACTATCGCGACTACCCGCGCCGCTGCGCCCCGGGCTTTCGTACCCTGTTCACGACCTTGAGCGACGGCACGCACCGGCCGCTGGTCTTCCACTGCACCGCCGGCAAGGACCGCACCGGCTTCGCCTCGGCGCTGCTGCTCAGCCTGCTGGGCGTGCCTTGGGACGACGTGATGGAGGACTACCTCCGCACCAACGAGCTGTGGACCGGCCATGTCGGCCGCTATCCCGAGCTCGACCTCGACACCCGCGCCGCCATCATCGAGGCGCGCCGACCCTACCTCGAGGCTGCCTTCGACGTGGTGCGCGCCGACTACGGCTCGCCCGAAGCCTTCGCAGAGAAGGCGCTCGGCCTCGACGCCAAGGCCCGCGAGCGGCTGAAAGCGGACTTGCTGACTTAGCTGGGAGCGCGGCACTGGAGTGCCGCGGTCCCAGCGATAAGATGCTCGGATGCCCTACGACACGCCCGAGCCGTTCAAGGTCGACATCCCCGAACGCGCGCTGATCGATCTCGACGAGCGCCTGCGCCGCTGGCGGCCGACCGTGGCGATCGCCGACAACGGGACCTGGGCCGCCGGCACCGACCCCGAGTTCCTGGCCAGCCTGGTCGATTACTGGCGGCACGGTTACGACTGGCAGCGCTGCCAGGAGGCGATCAACCGCTGGCCCAACTACCTGGTCGATATCGGCCCGCAACGCCTGCACTTCGTCCGCGAGCCCGGCACCGAGGTCGAGGACGCCCCGCGGCCGATGCCGCTGGTCATCACCCACGGCTGGCCGGGCTCGATCGTCGAGTTCCTCGACATCATCGACGCCCTCGCCCATCCCGAGGACCACGGCGGCGATCCGCTCGACGCCTTCGACGTGATCGCGCCGTCGCTGCCGGGCTACGGCTTCTCCGGCCCGCCGATCCGCGACGACGGCACGCCCGGCCCGATCGGCCCGCGCGCCATCGCCGGCCTGTGGCACAGGCTGGTGCATGAGAAGCTCAACTATCGCCGGCCCTACGGCGCGCAGGGCGGCGACTGGGGCGCCGTGGTCTCGTCGTGGCTCGCCTTCGACCATCCCGTGAAAGGGGAGAAGGACGACTGGAAGTCGGGCGTCGCCGGCCTGCATCTCAACATGACCGGCCTGCGGCCGGGCATCGACCTCAAGACCGCCGATCTCAGCGCCGCCGAAAGGGAATGGCTCGCCGGCATGGGCCAGCTCGACGACAAGACCGCCTACCAGCGCATCCAGGCGACGCGGCCGCAGACGCTGGGCGTTGCGCTCGCCGATTCGCCGGTTGGGCTCGCAGCCTGGATCGTCGAGAAGTTCCGCGACTGGAGCGACTGCAAGGGCGATCCGCTCGACAGCTTCTCGATGGACACCCTGCTCGACAACATCATGATCTACTGGCTGACCGGCACGGCCGGCACCGCGACCTGGCTCTATCGCGGCGTGACGCAGCAGAAGCCGCGCGCGCTGCCGCCCGGCGGCAGGGTGCAGGTGCCGACGGCGTTCGCCGCCTTCCCGGCCGATATCGCGCCGGCGCCGCCCCGGGAATGGCTGGAGCGCATCTACGACCTGCGCCGCCACACCGTGATGGCCAAAGGCGGCCACTTCGCAGCCCTCGAGGAGCCGGAGCTGCTGGTCGCCGACATCCGCGACTTCTTCCGGCCGCTGCGCTTCGGCGCGGCCAACGACTGACGGGCAAAGCGCACACGGATCGCTCAACCAACTGTGAGCGGGACGCCCCATCCGGCGAGCGGCGGCGGGCGTAAGATCGCCCGTACGGGATCAGCTTCGATCCAGCCTTCTTAAGGGAGAACGCAGACATGACGAAGCAGACCATGATCGCCACGGCGATCTCGATCTTCGCGGCCAGCAGCTTCGTGGCGTCTTCGGCAAGCGCTCAGGTGAAGTGCGCCGGCACCAACGCCTGCAAGGGCCAGAGCGCCTGCAAGGGTGGCGCCAGCGCCTGCAAAGGCCAGAATGCCTGCAAAGGCCAGGGCTTCTCGGAGACCAAGGACGCGATCAGCTGCCAGAACCAGGGCGGCAAGCCCGTCACCCAGTAAGACCGGTATTCTTCGATCGATGCGGGCGTCCCGGTCCTCCCGTGACGCCCGTATCGGCGCTGGCGCGACCGGCAGAACGGATCGCCAGGCTCGCAGTTGGCCCGCACCTGCGCGACGTGCCGCCGGAAGGCCCGGCAGCGCTTGACTTGGCGCCGGTCCTCCTCGTCGAGCCGTCGGCTCCGGTAGTAGCGGCAGTACCATTGGAACCAGCCCGCGCGGATCGTCGGGATGGAGTCAGCCCTTGCGACGCCGTTCCGACAGCGGCTGGCTGGCATCGACGCCGAAGTAGTCGAGCTCAGGGTCCCGGTGCCGCGGCGCCAGCTTGGCTTTCGCGAACCAGCTCGCCGGGAATCCCTTGCGGCAATCGGTCATGTATTTGCCCCCGAACACGCCGAGCCGAAGCATCTCGGCCGGCGTGAGCTGCGGCTGGAAGTCCGGATCGAAGTCGCGGCCCACCGGCGCCGACAAGACATGGCGATCGCCGCGCTGCATCTTGTCGTTGACGATGACGACTTTCGTGCTGCGCGCCAGCCCGGCCAACGCTCAAGCCAGCGTCGCCGTTGCCTGCGCCGCGATCGTCCCCTTGGGCGTCACCGTCCACAGCTCGGCGCCTTTGCCGTCGGCGGTCGGCCGGCCGATCACGTCGAAGGGCGAGGTGTCGAACAGCGGCGCGCGGGCGCGCACGGCGATCGACTTCACCCTCCTGCCCGGCGTCGAATCGCGCAGCAGGTCGAAGATGCATTGCTGGGCGAACGGCCCGTGCACCACCAGTCCGGGATAGCCCTCGGTCTCCAGGCAATAGGTGCGGTCGTAGTGGATACGGTGCGGGTTGAAGGTGATCGCCGAGTAGCGGAACAGCATCACCGGGTTGGGCGTGATGGTGCGCCGCCACGGCACGTCGGCGGGCGCGGCCTCGCGCACCGGCACGCCGCTCTTCTGGCCGGCCTTGGGATCCTCGCGGAACACCGTGCTCGCCGCCTCGGTCATGGCGAGACCGCGCGGCGTGAAGAGGCGACGGGTCTGCGTCGTCACGATCAGGGTACCGGTGCTGCCCTCACGCAGCTGGATGTCGGTGAACTCGATCTCGCGCTTGAGCTTGTCGCCGACCCGGATGTCGCCCTCGAAAGTGAAGGTCGAGCCGGCATACATGCGCCGCGGCATCGGGATCTCGGGCAGCACGCCGCCGGTGAAGGCGGCGCCGTCGCGGCCGAGCTGCGCCGGCCGGGCGTAGGAATGCAGGAAGCAGAGATGCCAGCCCGGTGCGATCGGCTCGCCTTGCTCGGGCACCTTGTCCTTGCGGTCGAAGGTCGCGATCATCGCCTTCAGCGGCGCCTGGGTGACGGTGTCCTCGTCCTCGATCTTGGTGCCGAGCGTCTTGCGCAGCGGTTCGATGTCGATGGTCATGGCGCTTCCTCCGGAGATGACGCTAGCCTAGACAAAACGACGATGATCCGCGCGGCCCATCCTCACGAAATTCGCCTGTTGCCGCAGATCGAAAACGCGGCCGACGCGCGCTATGCACGGGTCGGGCTGAAGCGCGTCGTCGACATGCCTGCGCATTCGATCGCGTCGCTGGAACAGGGCCGGCGGCGGGGCCTGCTCTGGGTCGCGGCGTCGCCGCGCCGGCGCGTCGTCGGCTTCGCGCTGATGGAGATCAAGAGCGATATGGCCTGGATCGAGCAGCTCTCGGTGCTCGACCGATGGCAGGGCCGAGGCTTCGGCTCGGCGCTGATCGACCGCTGTGCCGAGACCGCCCGCGCGCGTGGCCACGCCACGCTCCACCTGACCACCTATCGCGGCGTTGCCTGGAACGAGCCTTTCTACCGGCGTCGCGGCTTCGCCGACGTCCCGCGCGGCGATTTCAGCCGGCCCCTGCGCGCCGCACTGCTGACCGAGACGAGCCACGGCCATCCGGTCTGGCGGCGCGCTTTGATGGCGCGCTGACGTTCTGCCACGCCATCGTGAGCGCGCTCTTCGCCGTCGTCGCATCGGCCGCCTTCAGCCGGACGTTGGTGGCGCCGCCCAGACCCCACTTGCCCTTGACCGGGACGAAGATCGCCGGTTCCGCCTCGATCAGCATGCGCTGCTGGTCGGGCGTCAGCTTCACCATGGCATGGTCCTTGTCGGGATAGCCCAGGGTCGCGAAGATCCGGCCGCCAGCACGGAAGTCCTTGGTGCCGTGATGCGAGCCTTCGATCGCGCCCTCCAGCAACAGCGCGAGCTTGGCAAAAGCGGCCGGCGTCATGCTACGGACGACAAAGAGCCCGATGGGACGCTTCAACCGCCCGGGCCGTGGCGCCGCGCACCAGCGCCGATTCGGCGAGCGCATCCAGCAGCAGGAAATCGTGGATGGCGCGTCTCGGCGCGGAAGATCCTGGCTTGGAGCGTGCCGGCGGGACCGACTGCGACCGGCTCGGGATGCGGATCGCGTGGCGCGGACTACGGATAGGATGGCGGCCGCACGCTCTGGATCTGGCTGTTCTGGGAGGAGGTCGCGCCGGGATTGCTGAAGATCGACGGGGATCCCAGCGGACCGGTCCCGGGGGGCCGTCCGGGGCGATTGGGCGGCAGGGTGCCGACGCTGTAGCCCGGCGGCAGTCCCGAGAAACCGCTCGCCGGTATGCTCCCCACTGCAACGCCGCCGTGCTGCCCGGGACCGCTGGTCTGCATTTGTGTGATCTGCGTCAAGGCCGCCGCGGCCAGCTTGAACGGAGGCGAGATCGGCTGATTGGCTGAGCCGATCACGACGGCTTCGCCGGGTCTGAGCGTCACCTGGCTGACGCCATTTCGGATCGTGACCGTTCCGAAGTGATTGATGACGAGCTCACCACCCTCCCGGCCCCGGAGATTCGGATCCGACGCGGCGAGGCTGGCCGGCACCGGAAGCAGCAGGGTGAAGATACCGCCCCGGATACCCAATATCGCTGACGGCGTCGTGACCGTTACCTCCGAGTTATGGCTGATCTGGCCACCGACGTAGCGCAGCACCCCCTTGAAGACGGATGCCCTCATCCTCCCGCTCTTGGCGTTCGGGTCGTAGACATATTCGTCGAGCACCAGCTCACTGTTGGGGCCGATGTTCACCGTCGACTGATCGGGAAACAGGATGTGACTCGATCCCGAAGCGGAGGTGCGAATCGTTTCCCTTACGACGACATCGGTGCCAACCACGAGCGTTCGCGCCGAGCCACCCGGCGGCGTGCCGGTGGTGTCCGGATTGACGGCACCCACCTTGGCGAAGCTCTGCGCCGCCGCCTGGGTCAACGGCGCAGCCGTCGACAGCAGCAGCGTCAGCAGTCTGGTGAAAAAGGATTGGCTACGCCATTCCATGAGAGCCCCTTCAGAACCGGACCGTAGGTCCGGACAGGATTGAAAGGTTGCTGAAGCCATAGTTTGGCAGCGACGAACTGACCTGGTCGTACTGGACGGTCGTCGACAGGCCGAAAGTGCGGGTTATCGGCATGTTGACGGTGACGCCGACGACCCATTCGAAATCGGCGTGACCGGCACGCGGGTCGATGAAGGGGTTCGGCGCATCGAAATCCGTCTTGATCAGACGGCCGAATGTCGTGATCGCCCAGCTCCGGGGGACCGACGCGAACGGCGGGGCAAACTCGTACGATGCAGCCGCTTCGACGAGCCATTGACCGAAGCTCTGGAAGTCGGTCGTGGCCTGGCCGCGCCGAAAGTAGGCGCGCCCATCCAGTCTCAGTTGCTCGTTGATCGCGTAACCCGACGACAGGCCGGCGGTAAACCAATTCCCCGTATCGAATTCGGAAAGTGTCGGCGCACTATTGGCGAATTCGACGCGCCGGTACTCGAAGCTGGGCTCGATCGCACTGCCCCAGGGCGCCGCTATGCCGAGCGAGATGCCGGCTCCCTTCGACGAAAGAAACTGGGCGCCGCCGACCCAGACATTGCCGCCAGCCACATAGGGCTTGATGGTCGCGTCGGCGAGCAAACCGGGCGGCAGGTGCAGGCGAGGCCCGACGCTTGCCTCGACCAGCCCGACATTGAGGTTGTTGAAGCGGAACTGCTGGGTAAGCGATCCGAAGACGCGGCTCTCCAGGACATCGCCAGGTCCGTTCTGCAGATCGTAGTCGTAGCTCAGCCCGACCAATCCGAACCAGTTCGCGTCGCTGTTGCCGCCGGGCGTCGGCGGCAGATTGAAAGTTTGGCCGTTGAATCGCGTGACGCCGCCGTCGGGCGAAAAGCTTGCGTTGCTTTGGTAGCGCAAACCGGTCTGGAGAAAGCCCGACAGCCGGCCGCGCCGCGACTGTGTGTCGGCGTCTGCGAGATAGGCCTCGATCTTCGCCCTGGTCGCCGTATTGACGTCGGGACTCGCCTGCGCCTCGGAGAGGTAACGCTTCGCGATGTCGTAGGCGCGCAGCCGGTAATAGAGGACTCCGAGCTCGAATTTCACCAGGGGCAAATTGGGATTGTAGAACAGAAGGCGCTCGAGCGCGCCGATCGCGGCCTCGTAGTCGCCGCGCTGTACCGCAACTTTCACGAAGTCGGCGGTGATCGCGTGGTTCGCCGGCTGCTGCATCATCCGGTCGTAAAGCCGCTGCTGCTCGGAGGCGGCGTCCTGAGCCGACGCCACGCCGACACAGGCCGACCAGAACGCCAAGGTGAACAGAAGGAATTTACGCATTCGAAGCCCGCTGGGGATACGTGCACTCATACATGTGCGTCATCCAACGCCTGACATCGTCGAATTCCATCTGAGCCGGGAAGAACAACTGCAAGTCATGCCGTTCGAACAGCCTGTCCACGAAGGAGCCGCGCGGTGGCGCCAGGAAATTGGGAACACCGGCGCGCAGCCAGGCATCCATGTGCAAATCGAGGAAATGCTTGCCGTCGAGTTCTGTCGACAAGGAATCGGCCTGGCTCGGATTGAACAGGCGGAGCACATCGAACCATGCTATCGGGCTCACCCATTCAACCGGCCGGCAGGCGCCGAGCAACCTGTTCGATACGATGGATTGCGTCAAGAGAGAAGCGCCCGCCCGCTCCCAATCGGCGACACTGTCCTCGAACGACGTCGAGTGTACAAGCGCGTCGGTCAGGACCGGATGGCCCGCGGGAAATTTGAGCGCGGCCGTGGAGATCACGTCGAACTCGGTCGGTCCGCCAAAGAACAAGTCTCCCGTCGGCAGCTCGGTTCTCAGCAGGACGACATCCGGATCGATCCACCAGCCGCCCAGGCGATGCAGCACGGCATGACGGAACAAGTCGGCATGAATCGCGAAGCGTCTTTGCTCGGGCAGGTAGCGCAACACGCGCTCGGAAGGCACGATATCGGCAGCGTTCTCGCGCACCAGCCAATCGGGCAATTCGGGGATGGGCTCGAACGCAAAAACTTCGACACGATGACCGCGATCCACGAAGCTTCGCAGACACAGAAGCTGGTAGGGTCCGATCGGCCCACCATGCCAGAACGTGCGCAGCGTCTGGGGAGCGACGGCGGCGCGCACCGGTCTCGCGCGGACGCCTGTGGGGCGCCCCGGCGGACGGGGTGAAACCGCAACCTGCCGAGCCGCTCGATGCCGTTCCACCAGAAGATCGAGGGCGTTCGGCGGAGTGATCTCCGTGCGCAGGCGCCAGCGGAGCTCTTCCAGGAGATTGCGCTCGCGAAACCAGACGGCAACGGATTCTGCGGACAGGCGCGCGTCTTCGGCGAACGTCATCCCGAATCGGCGGAACAAGCCGTCGAGAAAGCTGCCCTCGGGCGGTCCGAAATTCTTGGGAATCCGGACCCAGCGCCAGACCTCGTTCCAGAGATGAACAAAATCGCTGTTCGCGACCCGCTCGTCCAATTCCGCTCGCTGTCCGGGGTCGAACATGAGGGGAATTTCAGCGCTCAGGATCTCGTAGGCGCTCGACCGCGGCCGAACCACGTGGTCCAACGCATAGTCGTGCGCCAACCGGGTCACCAGCCTCGGCCCGATCGATATGCGCTTGCTGAGAGGCGCGCCGGGCCCGGCCTCGGGAATCAGCTTCCATGCTTCATCGATCGCCGCGTCGATGAACGGCGACGCGGCGGGAAATTTCATTACCGCGCCATTCACCAGATCGTCCGATTCGCGCGCGATATAGACCTTGCTGCCGGGCATCTTCTTGCCAACCAGCACGATGTCGAGGTCGGCATACCAGCCGCCGAATTGCTGGAGCGCCTGGTAGCGGAAAAGGTCGGAATGCAAGGCCGGCGAGCGGACACCGTCGGCGAAGGTGAACTGATGCACTTGCCCCGACAGGATCTCGCGCGCATCGATGAGCTCGACGCCCTCGGGAACCGCCAGGTCCTTGTTCGTCGCGTAGAGCAGCACGCGGGCGTCTCCCGCGACGAAACTGCGGAGCGACAGCTCTTCATAGGGACTGAGCGGCGGACCGGTCCAGAACAGGCGAACTTCCGGCCGCGGCGCCGCGCTACTCAGCAGGCTTCTATCTCCATCCCTGATGGGATAGTGCATGGAGGCCGCGCTTGTAAATCGCGAGAGTGTTTCGACGGTGACGACCGTACTTTTTGCCTGGGAGCTGGGTCGCGGCCTGGGCCATCTCATGAACATGCGCCGCATCTCGGCGCGTCTGAAACCTCACGGCTTCCGATTTGTCGCGGTCGCCAGGGACTCGACCGCCGCCGATCTGTTGGGAGAAGCCTTCAGCGAGATCATCGTTGCGCCCCGCTGGCCGATCGACTCCCGCCCGGCTTCGCAACGTTCGGCCCTGTCGTCCGCAACCTTGAACGATATCCTTTCAGGCATGGGCCTGGCGGACACCGGGGAGGTGCGGCGTCTTCTCCAGGCCTGGGATGAGATTTTCAAGCGGACCCAGCCGGACCTGGTGATCGCGGATTTTTCGCCGATGGCGGCGCTGGCGGCTCGCAGCCGCCTTCCGCTGGTGCATGTCGGCAATGGCTACACGTTGCCGCCGCACCAGATGAAACGGTTTCCGCCGCTCCACCGGTTCTCTCCCGCGGTCTGGAGCGAGGAACAAACGTTGGCCGCGGTCAATCAGGCGGCGCAGGCTTGCGGAAGGGTTCCGTTGGATCGCCTGCCGCAGCTTTTCTCCGGCGATGCCTGCCTGGTCCAGACCTTTCCCTTGCTCGATCCGTACGATACGCAGCGAACCGAGCCGCTGGACGGACCGATGTTCGATCGAGCGCCGGCGACGAGGGGTGCTGGCGCACAACAGATTTTCGCCTACCTGTCGAGCGGCTACGCGCTGCATCCTTCGCTTTTCGCGGCGCTGCGCCCGTTCGCGTCGCGCTTGCGCATCCACGCGCCGGGATTGCCCACGGCGCAGGTCGAGGAGCTTCGTCATGAAGGGGCTCAGATCGATGCCCAGCCGGCACCGCTCGCCGAAATCCTGCCTGCGACCCGTCTCATCGTGCACAACGGAGGACCGGGGGTTGCTGCCGAGGCGCTTGTCGCGGGCGTTCCGCAACTCGTGCTCAGCGCGCAAGTCGAACAGGATTTCAATGGACGAGCCTTGAAGAACGCCGGAGTGGCCGAGTTCTTGAGACTTCACGAACCGGGCGTCGAGATCTCGCCCGAGCTGATCGGCAGGATGTCGACGGACGATGCCCTGGTCGCGCGCGCTGCGAATCAGGCCGAATGGCATCGCGCCTATCTGGCGACCACGGATGCTCTCCGCACCTGCGAGCGTACCTGCCTGCACCTCCTGACGGGCTGAGGGTTGTGGAAAAGTATGCTCCAGCATCCCTCTTTTTGGGCAATGGAACGGCGCGCGCGGTGCTGATTGCTCGGCATTACGCGGCCTGGCATCGCTTCCATTGCCCATAATAGGTGGTTCGTCGCGAGAGGCGTATGAAGCTCACAAAGGAGCTTCTCATGAGCGCGTCGGCGCCACGAAAACGGTGGGATCGCCAGAAACGGCAAAAACGGGCGAAACCGGTCGCGGCCGGATCACTCCGCCGCGACCGCCAGGCCCATCTGCTCGCAGGTCGGCGCGACGTCGGAGACGGTGGCGCGGCGCATGTCGCGCTTGTAGCGCTGGTCGTCGAAATCCATGCCGCGATGCATGGTGCAGCGGTCGTCCCACATCACCAGGTCGTTGATGCGCCAGCGATGGCTGTAGACGAACTGCCGTTGCGTCGCGCGCTCGATCAGCTCCTTGAGCAGCGCCTCGGCGTCGGCCCTGGGCATGCCGCTGATCGTGCCGGCGTGGCTCGCGAGATAGAGGCTTATGCGGCCGCTGTCCTGCAGCCGGCGAACGAGCACCTGCGGCACCGGCTCGAAGGCCGTCTTCTCGGCCTCGTCGAAATCGGAGAAGCCGAGCTTGGCGCGCGAGGTCATCAGCGAATGCCAGGCGACCAGGCCCTCGAGCCTGCGCTTCATCCTATCGGGCAGCGCGTCGTAGGCGGCGCGCAGGTCGGCGAACTCGGTGTGGCCGCCGATCGGCGGGATCGAGCGGCCGTGCAGGATCGAGCAGTAGGCCGGCAGCCGCTTGAACGAGGAATCGGTGTGCCACAGCCGGTTGCCGAGCTGGTACAGCCGGATGCGGTCGTTCTCGGCCAGGATGTTGTTGTCGGCGTCGAGGTTGCCGACATCGGCCATCTGCTCGGGCAGCCGCATCTTGTGATCGGTGCGCAGCTTGAACACCGACGTCTCGAGCGGGCCGAAATGGCGGGCGAAGTCGAGATGGCTCTCGTCGCTGAAGGTCTGGTCGGGAAAGACCAGCACCGCATACTGGGTGAAGGCGGCCTTGACCGCGGCGACGTCGGTGGCGGAGAGCGGCCGGCCAAGATCGACGTCGCCGATCTCAGCGGCGAAAGAGGGTGTGACGGCATGGATGGAGATGGCCATGGGTTCCTCCCGATCCTGTGTTTGCCCGTGATTGGACCACCGAAGGGGTGCGGCGGCAAATGGCTTTCATGACACGCTTCCTCGGAGTCCTCGCGATTTTGCTGCTCGGCATCGGTGCGGTGCCCCACGCTCCTTGGGCGGCCCCGCTCGAGAACGCGGACGGCTTCTGGAGCGAGTGGAACGAGGCCACCTTCGCGCGCGCCCGAGCCGAGAAGAAGTTCGTGATCGTGTCGCTGCAAAGCTGGTGGTGCCCGTGGTGCCTGACCATGAACCGCGAGACCTGGGCCAACCCGATGGTGCGCGCCGAGCTCAGGGATCATTTCATCCCGGTCCATGTCGACCAGGACAGCCGGCCCGACATCTCGCAGCGCTACGAGCGCTGGGGCTGGCCGGCGACCATCATCTTCGGGCCGGACGGCACCGAGATCGTGAAGCTGCGCGGCTTCTACTCGCCGCAGTTCTTCATCCCGGTGCTGCGGGAGACGATCAAGGATCCCTTGCCGGTCGATTACGGCGAGCCCGGCGGGCCCGAGCGCGAGCGGACGCTGTCGACCGGCCTCACCGACGCGGCTCGCGCCGCCATCCTCGCCTTCCTGGGCAAGGCCTGGGACCCGGCCAATGGCGGCTGGGGCAAGAGCAAGCTGGTCGACGGCCCGACGCTCGGCTGGTTCCTCGACCGCGCCAAAGCGGGAGACGCCGAGGCCACGCCGCGGATCAAGCAGACGCTGACCCGGATGATCGCGCTGATCGACAAGGACTCCGGCGGCATCAGCCAGGTGACGCTGGCGCCCGACTGGTCCAAGCCGTCGCTCGAGTTCCCGATGTTTGCGCAGCAGGCCGGACTCGCCGCCTATGCGCGCGCCTCGGTACTGTTCGGCGATTCGGCCTATCGCAAGGCGGCAGACGACATCTACCGCTTCCTGAGGGACAAGCTCGCTGGTCCGAGCGGCGGCTTCCATGCCTCGATGGGCATGGCCGAAGGCCAGCCCGGCGTCGACAAGCGTCAATATGCGCGCGAGACCGGCCAGGCGATCCAGGGCCTCGCCGCGTATTACGACGCCACCGGCAACCAGGAGGCGCTGGCGCTCGCCATTGCGGGCACCGACTGGGCGCTGCGCGAGCGCGCGCTGAACGGCGGCGGCTTCCGCCACGCCGCGCAGGATGCGGCCGGACCGTACCTGGCCGATTCGGTCGAGATGGGTGCGGCGCTGCTGGCGCTGCATCGCTCGACCGGCAACGCCAAGTGGCTGCAGGCCGCGATCGCCGCCGGCGACTTCATCGCCGCGACCTTCGTCGATCCCAAGACCGGCGGCTTCTTCGTCTCGGCCTCGCCCGATGCCAAGCACCTGCCCAAGCCGATCAAGCAGCGCGAGGACAATGTCACAACCACGCGCTTCTTCACCCTGCTCGCCTTCTATGCCGGCAATGCGCGGTATCGCGAGATCGCCGAGGCCGGCATGGGCTATCTCGCCTCGCCCGCGGTCCTGGAGCAGGCGGCCTTCCTGCCCGACGTGCTGCTGGCCGAGGACGAGCTGCGCAACGAGCCGGTGCACGTCACCGTCGTCGGCGCCAAGGACGATCCGCGCAGCGCCGCGCTCTATGCCGCGGCACTCGCCTATCCGCTCGCCTACAAACGCGCCGAATGGTGGGACAAGCGCGAGGGCCGCCTCGCCAATCCCGACGTCGACTATCCGGACTTCCCGGACGGCCCGGCGGCCTTCGCCTGCACCCGCACCTTCTGCTCGCTGCCAGTGACCGACGCCGCGGCGATCCCCGCGCAACTCGACCGTCTGCAGCGGGCCATGAGATAATGGCCGCATGATCGAAAAGCAGGACGTCCAGGAACTCTTCCCGACCCCTCTCTGGATCGTCGACCTCAAGGCCGCCGAAGCCGCCCCGCTCAACGCCAAGCTCAAGGCGGAGATCGAGCGCCTCATCTCGCCGCGGCCCAAGGTGCCGGCGGGCAGCAACTGGCAGACGCCGCAGGACCTGCACAAGCGGCCGGCCTTCGCCGAGTTCGTCAAGCTGGTCGAGATGGCCGGCCGCGGCATCGCCCGTTTCCTGCAGGTCGACCACTATCCGATGGTGATCACCGGCTGCTGGGCCAACATCAATCCGCCCGGCGCCTATCACCCGACGCACCACCATCCGAACAACTACCTGAGCGGCGTTTATTACGTCGCCGTGCCGCCCAGCGGCTCGCGCATCCAGTTCCAGGATCCGCGGCCGTCGATGATCATGCCGCGGCCGCGGCAGTACACGCGGCTCACCGCCAACGGCGCCGACGCCCAGAGCAAGGAGGGCCGCCTGCTGATCTTCCCGGCCTGGGTCAAGCACAACGTGCCGGCCAATGACGGCGAGACCGAGCGCATCAGCATCTCCTTCAACTTGATGTTCAGCAACTTCACGGAGACGATGGCCTCTCCGATGTGGGACGCGACGGCGGGCAAGGAGAAGGCGTGATGCTGAAGGATCGCTACGGCAACGAGCTCGGCACTCAATCGGCCGCCGCGCGCGACGCCTACGTCCGCGGCGCCGACAGCCTGATGGCCGCGACGCCCGGCACCGACCACGCCTTCGCCGAGGCCGTCGCCGCCGACGAGGGCTTCGCGCTCGCCCACATCTCGCTGGCGCGCGCCAAGCAGCTGATGGGCCGCGGCCACGAGGCCAAGGTGCCGCGCGCGCGGGCGCTCGAGCTCGCGGCCGGCGCGAGCCCGCGCGAGCAGAGCCATATCGCGATCTTCGACAAGATCCTGACCGGCCACGGCGAGGCCGCGCTGGCGGCGATCAAGGAGCATCTCAAGACCTGGCCGCGCGACGCCATGGCCTTCGCGCCGGCGACCAGCGTGTTCGGCCTGATCGGCTTCTGCGGCCGGGTTGGCCGCGAGCAGGAACAGCTCGAGATGATCGCGCCGCTGGAGCAGCACTACGGCGACGACTGGTGGTACCGCACCCAGCTCGCCTTCGCCCAGATCGAGCTCGGCCAGTTTGCCGAAGGCGAGCGCAACATCGAAACGGCGCTGGCGGGCTTTCCGCGCAGCGCCCACGCCTCGCACATCCGCGGCCATCTGTTCTACGAGGTTGGCGAGCGCGAGGCCGGGTTGGCCTTTCTCAACGACTGGATGAAGGACTATCCGCGCGACGGCCTGATGCACTGCCACAACAGCTGGCACCAGGCGCTGTGGTCGCTCGAGACCGGCCGCATCGCCGACGCCTGGCGCATCTACAACGAATCGCTGCGGCCCGGCGCGGCGTGGGGTCCGCAGGTCAATGTCGCAACCGACTGCCCGGCCTTCCTGCTGCGCGCCGAGATGGCGGGCGAGCCGCGCAAGCCCGAGCTGTGGCGCGAGCTGGCGGAGTACTCGACCCAGTGGTTCGGCAAGCCGGGCCTGAGCTTCGTCGACATGCACACCGTGCTCGCCTACGCGATGGCCGGCGACGTCGACAAGCTCGCGCCCTTCACCGACAGTCCGCGCGGCAGCGCCGGCGACATGGTCCCGCCGATGGCGCGCGGCTTCAAAGCCTATGCGAACGGCGACTACAAGACCGCGGCGACCGAGATCGAGCCCCTGCTCGCCACGCACGAACGCCTCGGCGGCAGCCGCGCGCAACGCGATCTGCTGGAATACGTGGTCGCCTCGGCCAAGCTACGCGGCGGCGGGCGCGACGAGGCACGTTCGTTCATCGAGTATCGCCGGCCACGCAACGCCAAGGTCGGCGGCTTCCCGCTCGCCGGGCTCTAGAGGCCGAATGCCTCGGCGATCAGCTCGTAGGAGCGTTTGCGCTTGGCGAAGTCGAAGCAGATCGTCACCAGCATGATCTCCTCGACCTCGTAGCGCCGCGCATGATCCTCGATGCCGGCGCGCACCGTCCTGGGCGAGCCGGTGACCGCGCGGCGGCGCATCGCCGCCATGAAGGCCCGGGTCCGCGGATCCTTCTCCGCCGCCAGCGCCTCCTCGACCGGCGGAAACGGCCCGGGCTCGTTCTGGGTGCGCAACCGCATCGCCCACAGCTCGCGGCTCTTGGACAGGAGGTCCGCTTCCTCATCGGTCTCCGCGCACATGACTCCCATTGCCATCATCGCCTTCGGCTCGGGATGGAGCGCCGACGGCCGGAAGTGCGCGCGATAAGCGCGCGTGACGCCGTCGCCGCCGTCGGGATTGATGAAGTGGGCGAAGCAGAACGGCAGGCCGAAGTGCGCGGCGAGCGCTGCGCTGTCATCGCTCGAGCCGAGCAGCCAGACATCGGGCGCCGTACCGCCGACCGGCTGCGCGGTGATGCCGGTCGCAACGTGCTTGTCGGGCAGCGCGTCGTGCAGCCACGCCACCAGGTCGCGCACCTGCACCGGATAGTCGGACGGGTCGTTCCAGTTGGGCTTGCCGGCGGCCAGCACGCGCATGGTACGCTGGTCGCTGCCCGGCGCACGGCCGATGCCGAGATCGATGCGGCCGGGGAACAGCGTCTCCAGCATGCGGAAGTTCTCGGCGACCTTGAGCGCGCTGTAGTGCGGCAGCATCACGCCGCCCGAGCCGATCTTCATGCGCCCGGTGAGACCCGCGACCCGGGTGATCAGCACCTCGGGCGTCGAACCTGCGAGGGCCTCGCTGCTGTGATGCTCGGCCAGCCAATAACGGTGATAACCGAGGCGATCGCAGAGTTGCGCCAGCTCCAGCGTCTCGCGCACCGCGTCGGCGGGCGTGCCGCCCTTGCGAATCGGCGACTGGTCGAGAACGCTGAGACGCAACGCCGACAACGGGGCTAGAGCCCCTTCTTGCCCATGGCGAGGAACTTGTCCTGGCGCTGCCGGCGCAGCGTGTCGGAATCGAGGTTGCCGAGCTGCTCGAGCGCGCTGGACACGGCCTTGCCCACCGTATCGATCGTCTCGTCGGGCGCGCGATGGGCGCCGCCCATCGGCTCGGGGATGACCTCGTCGATCACGTCGAGGCGCTTGAGGTCCTGGGCGGTGACCTTCATCGCCTCGGCCGCCTCCTGCGCCTGGGCGTTGGAGCGCCACAGGATCGAGGCACAGCCCTCAGGCGTGATCACCGAATAGACCGCGTTCTCCAGCATGAACACCTTGTCGGCCGAGGCGATCGCCAGGGCGCCGCCCGAACCGCCCTCGCCGATCACCACGCTGACCAGCGGCACGCCGATCGCGAGGCAGGTGTCGATCGAGGTCGCGATCGCCTCCGCCTGGCCGCGCGCCTCGGCATCGAGGCCGGGATAGGCGCCCGGCGTGTCGACCAGGGTCAGCACCGGCAGCCTGAAGCGGTCGGCGAGCTTCATCAGCCGCTGCGCCTTGCGATAGCCCTCCGGCCGCGGCATGCCGAAATTGTGCTTGATGCGCGAATCGGTGTCGTCGCCCTTCTCCTGGCCGATCACCACGACGCTGCGGCCGCCGAGCCGCCCCAGCCCGCCGACGACGGCGAAGTCCTCGCCGAAGGCGCGGTCGCCGGCCAGCGGCTGGTAGTCGGCGATCAGCCGGTCGATGTAGCGCTGCGCATGCGGCCGCTCGACATGACGCGCCACCAGCACCCGCTGCCACGGCGTCAGCTTGGCATAGGTCTGGCGCAGCAGCTTCTGCACCTTGTCCTGCAGGCGCATCACCTCGTCGGCGATGTCGACATCGGCCGAGTTGGGAAGGTGCCGCAGCTCGGCAATCTTGCTTTCGAGCTCCGCGATCGGCTTCTCGAAATCGAGATACGTCGTCATGCGCGGCTAGCTCTCGCCCGGCTCCCGGGTTCTGTCAACCGGCCGCCGGCGGCGCTTGGCCAGCGGATGGTGGTCCTCGACCAGGGCGCGCAACTTCTCCGGCACGACGTGGGTGTAGATCTGTGTCGTCGCAATGTCGGCGTGGCCCAGCATCAATTGCACGCTGCGCAAGTCCGCGCCGGCCTCGAGCAGGTGGCTGGCGAAGGCATGGCGCAGCACGTGCGGCGAGACCCGCACCGGATCGATGCCCGCGGCCAGCGCCGCTTCCTTCAGGAGCTGCGCAAAGCGCTGGCGCGTCAGATGGCCTTCGCGGCCGCGCGACGGGAACAGGTGGCGCGACTTCTCGCCCTCGCCGAGCGAGGCTGCCCGTGTGCGCAGCCACTTGGCGATCGCCGCGCGCGCCGGATCCGAGAGCGGCACCTGGCGCTCCTTGTTGCCCTTGCCGCGCACCAGCAGCATGGTCGGATCGCGCTCGGCCGCCGCCACCGGCAGGCCGACCAGCTCCGACACGCGCAGGCCCGAGCCGTAGAGGATCTCCAGCAGGGTCTCCATGCGACCGCCGTCGCGGCCTCTGGGCTTGGTCTGGGCCTGCGCCGCCTCGATCAGGCGATCGACCTCGACGCGGGTCAGCACCTTGGGCAGCGGCCGGCCGAGCTTGGGCGAATCGAGCGTGCTCGCCGGATCGTCGTCGCGCATCCGCTCGGCCAGCAGGAAACGGTAGAACTGGCGCAGCACCGACAGCCGCCGCGCCACGGTGCGCGGCGTCATGCCGACATAGTCGAGCGCCTTCAGGTAGGCGCGCAGCGCCGCGGCATCGGCCATCACCGGCTTCTGCTTGCGCCGCGCCAGGAAGGTCTGCAGGTCGTCGAGGTCGCGCCCATAGGCTTCGAGCGTGTTGCGCGAGGCGCCGCGCTCAGCCTCGAGCATCTCGAGGAAGGCCTCGACCTCGCGGCTGCGCTCGACAGGTTGTCTTTTTTTCACAGGCCGGCGGCGATCGCGACTTCGATCGCGAACTGGCGGGCCGATTCATCCTCGCCGACGATGCGCAGGCTGCGCACGATGGTGCCGACCGCTGCGGGATGCAGCGACTCGAGCGGCAGCTCGCCCAGCGCCAATGCCGCCAACAGTGCCGTTTCGGCGCGGCGACGTCCCGACGCCGCGGCCTGCAAGGCCTGCAGCGTCGCGGCCGGTGGTGCAACCAGCCGCACGCCGGTTGGCTGCTCGGGCAGCGGCGTGGTGCCCGCCGGCACGTCGATGCCGGTGGCGCGGAACAGCTCGAGCAGCAGGTTGCCGCGCCACGGCGCGCGCGCGGGATCGTCGCGCCGAAGCACGCCGTACCAGCGGTTGACCGTCTCGACCGGCAGGCTGCGCGGATTGTCGATGCCGGCCACGGCGACCAGCGGCATCAGATGGTCGAGCGCTGCGATCGTCACCGGGTCGTTCTTGTTGAGCGCATTGTCGACCGCGAGCTTGACCCACGCTTCGGTCAGCTTCTTGTCGCCCAGGAGAAGGAATCCGCGGATCGCCTCCTGTGCCACGTTCGCGAATTGCGGCTGCGGCGACAGGCGCAGCAGCCCGGCTGCGGTGGCGCGCGCGATGGTCGGGAACAACGGGCTGTTGCGGGTCTCGGCATAGACCGCGGCGATCGACTGGACGATCTCGGGGCCTGTGGTTGCGTTGCTGACGGCCGCGACCAGCTGCGCCCGCCGCGCCATCGGTCCGGGCAAGGGGACGTTCTCGCGCACCGCCTGGACATAAAGGTCGCTGAGCCGCGTCGCCTCGATGATGGCGCCCGCCTCGCCGCGCTCGGCGACCTCGATCCGCGTCTGCAGCGGCAGCGCCTTGTTGGCGACCAGCGCGCGCATCATCGGCGGCTGGCTCGACTGCAGCGCCGACGCGGGCAGGCGCGCGCCCGACGCGCCGACCATCGCCAGGGCCGGGCCGTCGAGCACCGCGGTCGACACAGCGCCATCGGAGCCGCCCTGGCAGGCCGCCGTCGCGCGGCGGCCGAACGGCTCGGTCATCGGATGGCTGGCGGCGATGGCGCAGGCGCCGCCGCGCTCGCCGGCCATCATCAGGGCGTTGACGGTGGCGGCGGCGATCGCCGGATCCTCGTAGCCGCCGGCGGCGCGCACCATCTCGTTCAGGCTCTCGCCCTCGCCCATGGCCGCGAGCTTGTCGACCTTGCGCGCGAACAGGGCCGGCGGCGGGCCGCCGTCGCCCCCGGGCGTCACCAGCTCGCTGACCAGCACCTTGAACTGCAGGTCGCGCAGCGCGCGGCTGCGCGGCGCCGGGGACAGCGCCGACACCAGCCGCTTGGCCGTGGCGAGCGACGTGCCGTTCCAGGCGTCCGGCGGCATGCCGCCGGTGGCCGGACGCAGAAAGCCTGTGGGGAAGTCGTCGAACTGGGCCTGCGCCGCTGCCGGCACGGCGCCTGCAAAGAGCGCCAATACGAGCAGACTAGCGCGAGAAACGTTCATTGGGGACCGGCACCTCGAAATGCTTGATCGGGGGGCGCGGCTCGAAGACGGCCAGGGCCACCGCGCCGATGGCCACGACGCAGACCACGAGGATGATCAAGAAGGGCCCCAGACGGAAGGTCGGCAGCTGAGGTTTGGGACGGAACAGGGGCACGCGGCGCAAACTACCCGTCCTCCCTAAAGGCGGCAATCGCCGCCGGCCGGTCGCTTGAAACAGGCGACGGAATGGGCGACATGCAGAGACACTGACCTCATGGACTCCTCTTCCCCTCCTCTTTCAGTACCGCGGACCGTCGCCCTGGTCGGCCTGATGGGCGCCGGCAAGAGCGCCATCGGCAAGCGGCTGGCGCTCCGGCTCGGCCTGCCGTTCGTCGACGCCGACGACGAGATCGAGCGCGCGGCCGGCTGCTCGATCGCGGAGTTCTTCGAGCGCTTCGGCGAGACCGAGTTCCGCAACGGCGAGCGCCGCGTGATCTCCCGCCTGCTGGCCGGCCCGGCGCACGTCCTGTCGACCGGCGGCGGCGCCTACATGGATGCCGAGACGCGCGGGCTGATGCGCGCGCACGCCATCACCGTCTGGTTGCGTGCCGACCTCGACGTGCTCTACGACCGAGTGAAGAAGCGGACGCACCGGCCGCTGTTGCGCCAGGGCGATCCCCGGGAAATTCTCGAGCGCCTGATGAACCAGCGTTACCCCGTCTATGCCGAAGCCGATGTCGTGGTGGAATCGACCGCCCAACCTGCCGAAGTGACGACCGACCAGGTGCTGGAGGCGCTGCGCCGCCATCTCGAGCCGCAGGCGGCAGGAGCCGCGGCATGACCACCGTCTCCGTGAGCCTCGCCGGCCGCAGCTACGACATCCTGATCGGTCCCGGCCTGATCGATCGCGTCGGCGACCTTAGCGCCGGCCTGCTGCCGTCGCGGCGAGTCATAGTTGTGACCGACGAAACCGTCGCACCGCTCTACGGCGCGCGCGTCTACGAGGCCTTCAAGAAGGCCGGCATCGCGGCGACGCTCGCCATCCTGCCGGCCGGCGAAAGCAGCAAGGCGTTCGAATCGTTCGGCGAGCTGATGAACGCGCTGCTCGACCAGCGGCCCGACCGCAAGACGACGCTGGTAGCGCTGGGTGGCGGCGTGGTCGGCGATCTCACCGGCTTCGCCGCAGCTACCCTGCTGCGCGGTGTCGATTTCATCCAGATACCGACGACCCTGCTGGCGCAGGTCGATTCGTCGGTCGGCGGCAAGACCGGCATCAACACCCGCCACGGCAAGAACCTGATCGGCGCTTTCTACCAGCCGAAGCTGGTGCTGGCCGACACCGACGTGCTCGACACGTTGCCCAAGCGCGAGCTGCTGGCGGGCTACGCCGAGGTCGCCAAGTACGGCCTGATCGACGATCCCGATTTCTGGACCTGGTGCGAGACCAACGGCGCCGCCGTGCTGTCGGGCGATGCCGCCAAGCGCACCTATGCCATCGAGCAGAGCTGCCGCGCCAAGGCGCGCATCGTCGTCGCCGACGAACGCGAGACCACCGACCTGCGCGCGCTGCTCAATCTCGGCCACACTTTCGGTCATGCGCTGGAAGCCGAGACCGGCTTCGGCCCCGACCTGCTGCACGGCGAAGCCGTGGGGGCCGGCATGGCGATGGCCTTCGACCTCTCGGCCGCGCTCGGCCTCTGCCCCGCGCCGGATGCCGTCCGCGTGCGCAAACATCTGGCAGCGATCGGGCTGCCGGTGCGACTGCGCTCTATCGGCGGCGACAACTATCGTTCCTGGGACGCCGGAAAGCTGATCGAGCACATGCGCGGCGACAAGAAAGCCGAGGCAGGCAAGCTCACCTTCATCCTGGCGCGCGGCATCGGCAAAGCCTTCGTCAGCCGCGACGTCAAGGAAGCGGACCTGCATCGCCTCCTCGACCAGGCGATCGCCGCCTAGCCCCCATGGAACACGAAATCGCGCTTCATCTGCCGCTGTGGCTGGCGGGCCCGGCGGTGCTGCTGTGCCTGGCGCTCAGCGCCTACATGTCGGCCGCCGAGACGGCGATCACCGGCGCCTCGCCGCCGCGCATGCACCGCCTCGCCCAACAGGGCAACAAGCGCGCGGCGATGGTCAACCGCCTGCTCGAACGCAAGGACGAGGCGGTGAGCGCCGTGCTGCTGGGCAACAGCGTGATGAACATCCTGTCGGCGTCGCTGACCACGGCGGTGCTGACGGCGATCTTCGGCGCCGCCGGCGTGGTCTATGCGACGGTGATCGTCGGCATCCTGGTGGTGGTCTTCGCCGAGGTGATGCCCAAGACCTGGGCGCTGCTGCGGGCCGACCGCATGGCGCTGACCCTGGCACCGTCGATCCTGTTCAGCCTGTCGCTGCTCGGACCGGCGGCGCGCGCGGTCGCCTGGATCAGCCGTGTGTTCCTGCGGGCGATGGGCGTGCGCGTCGATCGCAAGCCCGACGCCGAGGAGCATGCCGAGCTGCTGCGCGGCGCCATCGAGATGCACGGCAGCGACCTCACCGACACCGACGCGCCGGCCGAGAAGGCGATGCTGCGCTCGGTGCTCGATCTCGGCGACCGCACGGTCGGCGACGTGATGACCCATCGCGGCAACGTCGTGCTGATCGACGCCGACGGCCCGCCCGATTCGATCGTGTCGCAGATGCTGGCGGCGCCCTACACCCGCATCCCGCTCTATCGCGGCGAGGCCGACAACGTGATCGGCGTCATGCACGCCAAGGACCTGTTCCGCGCCGTGCGCGCGGCCGGCGGACCGGCCGGAGTCAAGATCGACGACATCATGACGCCGCCCTGGTTCATCCCGGAATCGACGATCCTGTTCGACCAGCTCGAGGCGTTCCGCCAGCGCCACGAGCACTTCGCCATCGTGGTCGACGAGTACGGCGCGCTGCTCGGCATCGTCACGCTGGAAGACATCATCGAGGAGATCGTCGGCGACATCGAGGACGAGCACGACGCCATCCGCCGCGGCGTCATCCGGCGCGACGACGGCACCTTCGTCAGCCAGGGCGACGTGCCGATCCGCGACCTCAACCGCGAGTTCGGCTGGGAGCTGCCCGAGGACGTCGCCATCACCATCGCCGGCCTGGTGCTGCACGAGGCGCGCCGGATCCCGGAAGTCGGCCAGATGTATGCATTTTACGGCTTCAGGTTCGAAATTCTGAAGCGCGAGGGCACTCGCATCGCCGAGTTGCGCATTGTCCCCCCGGCCGCCATACAGGCCGCCAACTAGGGTCCGTCAGACGGCCCCCTGCTGAACCGATTTCCGAGAGGGTTTCACCATGCCGCTTTCGCCGCCGGTTGGGCGACAGCATCTGCACACGCGTAAGGTCACCTGCCAGGGTTTCTACCGCGACGACGGCCTGTTCGACATCGAGGGCCGGATCACCGACGAGAAGACCTACGAGCATGCCAACGAATGGCGCGGGCCGCTCAAGCCCGGCGACCATGTCCACGACATGTCGATCCGCCTGACGCTCGACCACCGCTTCACGATCGTCGATGTCGAGGCGGTGACCGACAGCTCGCCCTACCGCATCTGCGGCGACATCACGCCCAACTTCAAGAAGCTGATCGGGCTGCGGATCGGCGCCGGCTTCACCCGCGCGGTGCGCGAGCGGCTGGGCGGCGTGCATGGCTGCACCCACCTCGTCGAGCTGCTGGGCCCGGTGGCGACGACAGCCTTCCAGACCGCCGGCTCGCGCAAGGTGCAGGAGCTGCAGACGGCGCATCGCCTCAAGATCGGCAAGCCGCCTGCGCCGCACGATCCCGCCAAGCCGCAGCGCAGGCCGCACATGATCGACAACTGCCACGCCTGGGCCTCGGACGGCGCAGTGACGAAGCGCTGGGTGCCGCAGTTCTACACCGGCCCGGACGCCGAGGCGGTGCGGGACGCGGCAAAGGGCAAGGAAATCGAGCTCGACGGCTAAGTCATTCTCCTCTCCCCCGCTAGGGGGAGAGGTTGGGTGAGGGGGTTGCGCACGATCTTCGAAGCCCCCTCACCTAGCCTCTCCCCCTAGCGGGGGAGAGGAATATGAAGCGAGACTACTTGTCTTCGCCCGGCGTCAGGGTCGTCAGCGCGAGCGCGTGCAGGCCGGCGGCGAGCTCATCCTTCAGGGCCTCGTAGACCAAGCGCTGGCGGGCGACGCGGTTCTTGCCTTCGAAGGCGGCCGACACGATTTCGACACGGAAGTGCGATTCGCCGCCCTCGCGGTAGCCCGAATGGCCGCGATGGCGCGACGACTCGTCCTCGATATTGAGCCGTGTCGGCGCGAACCGCGTCCGAAGCTTGTTGTCAATCGCGTTTGCGACCGCGCCCATCGCTTGCCTCCCTTGCCCGCCCATTGCGTTGAACACATATTAATCCGATGTCGCGACGGCGAGCCAAACCTCTGACGACGGAAGGCGTGCAGACCTTCGAAAGGGTCTGCGAGGCGCCGGGCTGCCGACTGGCCGGCGCGTATCGTGCGCCGTTCGCGCGCGACAAGCTCGACCTGCATCGCTGGTTCTGTCTCGAGCACATCCGCGAATACAACAAGCGCTGGGACTACTTCGCGGGCCTTGACGCCGACGCGATCGAGCAACACATACGGGCCGACACCACCTGGCGTCGTCCAGTCTGGCCGCTCGGCGGCCGGCGGTCGAACGGGCCGCGCATCCATGACCCGCTCGACCTTAGCAACGAAGCCGGGCTGTTCGAGAAGCCGGCGCCCAAGATGGATGGCAGCGAGCAACTCACGCCGGCTGAACGCAACGCCATGGGGGTCCTTGAACTTTCATGGCCGCTGACCCGGGCGGTCGTGAAATCTCGTTACAAGGAACTGGTCAAGATCCACCATCCCGATGCCAATGGCGGCGACCGGGAGGCGGAAGAAAAGTTGAAGGAAATCAACGCCGCCTATTCCACCCTGCGGGCGTCGGAGCACCTGCCCGCGGAGTAGCCGCCGAGCAATTAGCCCTGTTCAGGGCAGCCACGGCAATTGGTCGCTTGCGGTGCACAAACCGGCCTGCGACTATAGCATGTGAGCCCGCAATTTGGCGGGCTTTGTATTGTAGGACACGTGATGGCTTCCACGACGACCGCGGCCCGGCAGAACGTTTCGGGCATGCCGGATATCAAGGTTTCCGCCCGCCAGCTGTTCGGCATCGACACCGACATGGAGGTTCCGGCCTTCTCCACCGCGACCGAGCACGTGCCGGCGATGGATGAAGCTTACCTCTTCGACCATGACACCACGATGGCGATCCTCGCCGGCTTCGCCTTCAACCGACGCGTCATGGTCCAGGGCTATCACGGCACCGGCAAGTCGACCCACATCGAGCAGGTCGCGGCGCGCCTCAACTGGCCCTGCCTGCGCGTCAACCTCGACAGCCACATTTCCCGTATCGACCTGATCGGCAAGGACGCGATCGTGCTGCGCGACGGCAAGCAGGTCACCGAGTTTCGTGAAGGCATCCTGCCGTGGGCGCTGCAGAACCCGACCGCGCTGGTGTTCGACGAGTACGACGCCGGCCGCGCCGACGTGATGTTCGTGATCCAGCGCGTGCTCGAGGTCGACGGCAAGCTCACCCTGCTCGACCAGAACAAGGTGATCCACCCGCATCCGTCGTTCCGCCTGTTCTCGACGGCCAACACCGTCGGCCTCGGCGACACGACCGGCCTCTATCACGGCACGCAGCAGATCAACCAGGGCCAGATGGACCGCTGGTCGATCGTGACGACGCTGAACTACCTGCCGCACGACCAGGAAGTGAACATCGTCGCCGCCAAGACGCCGACCTACGACACCGACGACGGTCGCAAGATCATCTCGGCGATGGTGGCGCTGGCCGACCTCACCCGCGCCGGCTTCATCGCCGGCGACATCTCGACCGTGATGTCGCCGCGTACGGTGATCACCTGGGCGGAGAACGCGCGCATCTTCGGCGGCGACATCGGCTTTGCCTTCCGGCTGACCTTCCTCAACAAGTGCGACGAGGTCGAGCGTTCGACGCTCGCCGAGTACTACCAGCGCTGCTTCGGCAGGGAGTTGCCGCCGTCCAGCGGCAAGGGCGGCAAGCTGCACTGACGAGGGCCTGATGGCCAAGGACACCACGCCGATCGAGGAGTTCCGTCGGGTCACCGCGACCACGATGCGGGCGATCTCGAAGAAGGACGTCAACGTCTCGTTCGTGCCCGACGGCGGCTCGCTGCTCGGGCAGGAAGCGCGCATCACCGTGCCCGCCCGCGACCTCCCCGTGGAGGACGTGAGCCGCGTGCGCGGCGAGGCCGATTCGATGGCGCTGAAGCTGCGCCATCACGATCGCAAGATGCACCTGCGCCGCGTGCCGCGCGGCGAGACCGCCCGGGCGATCTTCGAGGCGGTCGAGCAGGTCCGCGTCGAGGCGCTGGGCGCCCGCCGCATGGCCGGCGTCGCCGACAACCTTTCGGCCCTGTGGCGCCAGCGCTCCGACCAGCGCGGCCATGCCCGGGTCAAGAACAAGGACGATGCGCCGATCGCCGACGTGATCAGCCTGATCGCGCGCGAGCAGCTTCTGGGCGCGCAGCCGCCCGAGTCGGCCAAGGCGATGGTCGACATGTGGCGCGCCGACGTCGAAGCCGCCGCCGGCCGCGACTTCCAGAAGCTCAAGGAGACGCTCGGCAACCAGGACGCATTCGCGCGCGCCGCGCGCCAGCTGATCCGCGACCTCAAGCTCGGCGACGAATCGTCGGACCTGCAGGACGAGGACCAGGAGGACAGTCAGGACCAGGAGAACGCCGACGGCCAGTCGAACGAGACCGGCGACGACCAGAGCGATTCCAGCGAGAGCCAGGGCTACGGCGCCCAGGGCGAGGAAACCGAGGACGCGTCGGAGCAGGAAGACGCCTCGGAGACCACCGCCGACCAGGCCCAGACCGAGATGCAGATGGGCTCGGGCGACGAGGAGGAGCCGGGCCGCGCCGAGCGTCCGTGGCTGCCGCCGGGAGCGCTCAGCAACGAGCCGCTCGGCCAGCAGTACCATCCCTACACGCAGAAGTTCGACGAGATCGTCGACGCCGACCAGCTGTGCGACGCCGAGGAGCTCGGCCGCCTGCGCAACCATCTCGACCAGCAGCTCAACCATCTGCAGGGCGTGATCGGCAAGCTCGCCAACCGCCTGCAGCGCCGGCTGATGGCGCAGCAGAACCGCTCCTGGGAGTTCGACCTCGACGAGGGCATGCTCGATGCGGCGCGGCTGACGCGCATCGTCACCAACCCCATGCATTCGCTGTCCTACAAGGTCGAGAAGGACACCAACTTCCGCGACACCGTGGTGTCGCTGCTGATCGACAATTCGGGCTCGATGCGCGGCCGGCCGATCACGGTGGCGGCGATGAGCGCCGACATCCTGGCCCGCACGCTCGAGCGCTGCGGCGTCAAGGTCGAGATCCTGGGCTTCACCACCCGCGCCTGGAAGGGTGGCCAGAGTCGCGAGCAGTGGCTCGCCGCCGGCAAGCCGGCCAACCCGGGCCGCCTCAACGACCTGCGCCACATCATCTACAAGCCGGCCGACGCGCCGTGGCGACGCGCCCGCAAGAACCTCGGCCTGATGCTGCGCGAGGGCATCCTCAAGGAGAACATCGACGGCGAGGCGCTGTTGTGGGCGCACAACCGCCTGCTGCCGCGCACCGAAGAGCGCAAGATCATGATGGTGATCTCCGACGGCGCGCCGGTCGACGATTCGACGCTGTCGGTCAACCCCGGCAACTACCTGGAACGCCACCTGCGCGACGTCATCGACTGGATCGAGACGCGCTCGCCGGTCGAGCTGATCGCCATCGGCATCGGCCACGACGTCACGCGCTATTACCGCCGCGCCGTCACCATCGTCGACGCCGACCAGCTCGGCGGCACGATGATGGAGCAGCTCGCCTCGCTGTTCGACGAGGAGGACCAGAAGGACGCCCGCGCCGCGCGCGAGACCCGCCGGATGGCCCGCAACATCGCCAAGGCGACGAAATCGGGCGGCGGCAAGCGCGCCGCCTAGCTTCGCCTCACCTCGCCCTCGCTGCGCTCGCTCCTCAGGATGAGGGAGTGTGCTAGAAGGGCGCACGATGCGCCCTTTTCTCCGCTCCTTTCTCGGTCTCTGCCTGCTCGCCGCGGCCTGTGCCGGCGCGCCGCCTGCCACGCCGGTCGGCGCCCAGCCGCTGCCGCTCGAGATCCGCTCCCAGCCGCTGACGCTGAAGCTCGACGAGCCGTCGCTCACGCGGATCGGCAAGCTGATCTGGCGCGGCGGCATCTCGATGACGGCCAATTCGCCGAACTTCGGCGGCTGGTCGGACCTGCAGGTCTCGCCCGACGGCCGCACGCTCTGGAGCATCTCCGACGTCGGCAGCTGGCTCACCGCCACCATCGACTATGACGCCGACCGCAACCTGGCGGGCCTCAGCCACGGCACTATCGGCTCGCTGCGCGGCCTCGACGGCCGGCCGCTGACCGACAAGATCGCCTCCGACGCCGAGGGCATGGCGCTCCTGCCCGACGGCTCGTGGCTGGTTTCGTTCGAGCGGCGCCACCGGATCTGGCGCTATCCGACGCTCGACGGCACGCCGACGGAGATCGACCTGCCGGCCGACTTCCGGCGGCAGCCGGAGAATGGCGGCATCGAGGCGCTGACGGCGACCGCCGACGGCACGGTGATCGCGATCAGCGAGGAATATTCGGTGACTCCCGGCGAGCTGGTCGGCTGGATCGGCAAGCCGGGCGCCGATGGCCGCTACGGCTGGCAGACCTTCCGCTACGCCAAGCTGCCGGACTTCAACCCGACGGCGATCCGGCCGCTGCCGGACGGCGGCTTCGTGCTGCTGGAGCGCGCCTTCGACATGGCGCGCGGCGTGCGCATCCGCATCCTCCAGGTCGACGCGGCGGCCGTCCAGCCCAGCGCGCTGGTCACGCCGCGCGAGCTGGCGCGGCTGGCGTCACCGCTGGCGGTCGACAATCTGGAAGGGATCGCGGCCACCAGGGGCCCGCGCGGCGAGACGCTGCTGTGGCTGATCTCGGACGACAACTTCAACGCGCTGCAGCGCAACTTGCTGCTGCTGTTCGAGCTGGAGAAGTAAGCCAAAAAGAAAGGCCGCTTACGCGGCCTTCTTGGCATCCTTCCTGGCCTTGGCCGAGGAGACCCGGCGCTTCAGCGACATCATCTCGGGGCTGAGCTTGCTGTCGTTGGTGCCGAGCAGGTAGGCGTCGATGCCGCCATTGTGCTCGATCGTCTTGATGCCGCGCGGGGTCAGCCGCAGGCGGACCGAATGGCCCAGCGCATCCGACAGGACCGAGGCGACCTGCAGGTTCGACATGAACCGGCGCCGGGTCTTGTTGTTGGCGTGGCTGACATTGTTGCCGTACTGGACGGACTTGCCCGACAGGGCGCAACGACGAGGCATGGCAATCCCGATAAAAACGATCCCGCCAGAGGCGGGAGAGGCGGCTTTTTAAGGGCCGGAACCTACCCCGTCAAGCGAACCAGTTCGCGATTACGCGAACCAATCTACGATTCGCTCAGTAATATCCTCGACTTGGTCCTCCGGGATCACCCGTCCGCGGGCCGAGATTCCCGCGGCGTGCACGGTTTCCGGGTCGCCGGAGACCAGGGGGTGCCACCAGTAGAGGTCCTGCTTGAAGTGGATCAGCCGGTAGGCACAGGTCTTGGGGAGCCAGTCCATCTTTTCCACCACACTTGGGGTGAGCTGGATGCAGTCCGGCACGATCTTCTTGCGGTTCCTGTAGTCCTTGCAGCGGGCGGTCCTGGGGTCGAGCAGCTTGCAGCAGGTGTCGGTCTGGGCGAGCTCCCCGGTGCCCTCGTATTCGAGCTTGTTGACGCAGCACATGCCGCAGCCGTCGCAGAGCGATTCCCACTCCTGCCTGGTCATCTGGGCGAGCGTCTTGCGCTTCCAGAAGGGCTCCTGCTGGGCAGCGGCGGCCCGCCGGGCGCGCCGGACGAAGGACTTAGCGGCCATGGAAGGCTTCTAGCATACGCCGCGCCGCCGCGGCGGGTGTGGATTTCCCGGACTCGACCTCGCGCTCGAGGCCGGCGACCAGGCGCCTCACCTCCGGGTGCTTGCGCAGCTCGGCCAGCAGGGTCTCGCCAACCTCGTTCCACATCCAGGCGCGGGCCTGCTCGGCGCGGCGGCGGGCGATGCCCTGGGCGCCGACGGCCTCGCGGAAGCGGCCGATGGTGGCCCAGATCTCGGCCACGCCGTCGCCCGCAAGGGCCGAGCAGGTCGTCACCTCGGGCGTCCAGTTCGCGGTCGGCGAGCGCAACAGGCGCAGCGCATGCTGATAGTCGGCGGCCGAGCGCCGGGCCATCGCCTTGAGGTCGCCGTCGGCCTTGTTGACCACGATCAGGTCGGCGAGCTCGATCACGCCGCGCTTGATGCCCTGCAAATCGTCGCCGCCCGCCGGCAGCAGCAGCACGATGAACATGTCGACCATGTCGGCCACCGCGGTCTCCGACTGGCCGACGCCCACGGTCTCGACGATCACCGTGTCGAAGCCCGCCGCCTCGACCAGCAGCATCGCCTCGCGCGTGCGCCGGGCGACGCCGCCCAGCGTCGTGCCGGCGGGCGACGGGCGGATGAAAGCCGCAGGATGGCGCGACAGCTCCTCCATGCGGGTCTTGTCGCCCAGGATCGAGCCGCCGCCGCGCTTGGACGACGGGTCGATCGCCAGCACCGCCAGCGAGTGGCCGCGCTCGATCAGCGACAGGCCGAAGCGCTCGATGAAGGTCGACTTGCCCACGCCCGGCACGCCGGTGATGCCGAGCCGCACCGACTTGCCCCCCTTCTGGCCGGTATGCGGCAGCAGCGCCGCCAAGAGCGCGTCGGCACGCTCGCGATGGTCGGCGCGCGTCGATTCGATCAAGGTGATGGCTTGGGCGAGCGCGCGGCGGTCGCCGGCGAGCAAGGGCTTGAGCAGAGGATCGCTCATCGCTTCCGCCATATCAGCCGGGGCGGCGCAAGGCCAGCAAGGCGCCGACACCGGCGATGACATAGAACGCCGCCAGCGACAGGCCGAAGCCCGGCTTGCCGACGGTATCGAGCGCGGTGCCGGCGATCGGCGGGCCGATCATGCCGCCGAAGGTATAGACGGTAGTGAGCGCGGCATTGGCGCGGGCGATGTCGTCGCCCTTGAAGCGCTGGCCGAGCAGGGTCAGCCCGACGCTGTAGATCGCGAAGGAGATACCGCCCCACAGCAGCAGCAGGACGAGGATCGCGCGGCCGTGCGGGTCGATCAGCGACAGCGAGCCCGCCAGCGCCGCGCTGCCCAGCGCACAGCCGGCCAGCACCAGGCGGCGATCGGCATGGTCGGCCAGCCAGCCGATCGGCCATTGCAGGGCGATGTTGCCGATCACGAAGGCCGACAGCCACAGCACGCCGGTCTCCGCCGGCACACCCGACGCGAGGCCGTAGATCGGCAGGAAGCTGAAGGCCGCCTGCTCGCCCAACCCGCTCGCCGCGGCGCCGATCAGCAGCGCCGGCACCAGCAGGAAGACGCGGCGGAAGCCACCCTCTTCGGCCGACGCGATGGCCGGGGCGCTGTTCGCGCTCGGCAGCAGCGGCAGCGCGACCAAGAGCGCCATCGCGGCGCAGGCGAGGAACGGGTGCGGGCCGTAGACGCCCACCGCCTGCAGCGCGATCGGCCCGATCGCCATGCCGCAGGCCATCAACGCGGCATAGATGGCGACGGCGCGGCCGCGGCGTTGCTCGTCGACCACCAGATTGATCCAGATCTCGCTCACCACCCAGGGCACGCCGCCGACCATGCCGAGCGTGAAGCTGAGGACGAACCACAGCGCGAGGTTCTCGGTGTAGGCGAAGCTGACGGCCAGCAGGGCGCTGGCGAGCAGCGCGGCGCAGACCAGCTTCACCGCACCGAGCCGAGCCGCGAGCTTCGGCACCTGGGGCGCGGTGAGGATCATGCCGATGCCCCACACCGCCTCGACCAGGCCGATGGTGACGTTGTCGATGCCGCGATGCTCGAGCGCCAGCGGCACCAGCGGCATCGCCGCGCCGGCCTGCACGCCGTAGCCGAAGCAGGAGAGATAGACCGGCAGCAGGCGCCGCCACGGCGCCGCTCCGCTTACGCTCGCGTGCGTCGCCATGCGATCAGCGCGGCGAGGCCGGCGGCGACGTAGAAGACCGCCAGCGAGCCGCCGAGGCCCGGCGAGCCGAAAATGTCCATCGCGCCGCCGGCGGTCGGCCGGCCGACCAGGCCGCCGACGACGTAGATCAGGCTGAACGCAGTGTTGGCGCGGGCGATGTCGCCGCCGCGGAAGCGCTGGCCGAGCAGCGCCAGGCCGACCGGATAGATCGAGAACGACACGCCGCCCCACAGCATGACCACGCCGACCGTGCCGGCCCAGTGCGCCGGGATCAGCGCCAGGCCGATCACCAGCACGGCGCTGACCAGCGCGCAGCCCGCAAGCACGAGCCGGCGGTCGGCATGGTCGGCCAGCCAGCCGATCGGCCATTGCAGGATGACGTTGCCCATCACGAAGGCCGACAGCCACAGCGCCCCGGTGTCGGCCGGGACGCCGGCGTTGACGGCATAGACCGGCAGGAAACTGAAGGCGACCTGCTCGCCCAGACCGCAGGCGAAGGCGGCGAACATCGCGAGCGGCGCGCCCACCACGACGGCGGCAAAGCCGCTCTCGCGATCGACCCGGATGCGCGGCGCGGTGTGCCACGACGGCAGCAGCGGCACCGCGACCAGTAGCGACAGCGCCGCGCCGGTGAGGAACGGCACCGGCCCGTAGACGCCGACCACCTGCAGCACCAGCGGCCCCAGCGCCATGCCGAGCGCCATCATGCCGGCATAGATGCCCATGATGCGGCCGCGCTGCTTCTCCTCGACGACGACGTTCATCCAGATCTCGCTCACCACCCACGGCACGCCGCCGATGATGCCGTGCAGGAAGGTCAGGATGCCCCAGGCCAGCGGCCCCGAGGTGACGGTGTAGCTGGCGTTCAGGATGGCGCCGATCACCACCGCGCCGATGATCGCCTGCACCGCGCCGAAGCGCGCGGCGAGCGCCGGGATACGGGTGCCGAACGACAGCATGCCGATCGCCCAGGCCGCCGAGACCAGCCCGATGGTGAGCTTGTCGTGGCCCTGCTGCTCGAGCGCCAGCGGCACCAGCGGCATGCCGACGCCGGCCTGCAGCCCGATCGCGGCGCAAGCGGCGAACACCGGGAGCAGCGTTCGCCGCGGCGCGGCTATTGCGGGATTACTCGGCGACACGGAGGTGTCCTTCGGCGCGGAAGGACGGCGGCTCCGTCATCTCGACCTTGCTTTCGGCTTCGGCGGCGGCTTCCTGCTGGCGCCGCCACATGTCGGCATAGAGCCCGTTGCGGGCGAGCAGCTCGCCGTGGCGGCCGCGCTCGGCGACGCGGCCGCGGTCGAGCACGACGATCTCGTCGGCATTGACGATGGTCGACAGACGATGGGCGATCACCACCGTGGTGCGGCCGCGGCTGACCTCTTCGAGCGAGCGTTGGATCTCCTGCTCGGTGCGCGTGTCGAGCGCGCTGGTCGCTTCGTCGAACAACAGGATGTGCGGGTTCTTGAGAATGGTGCGGGCGATCGCCACCCGCTGCTTCTCGCCCCCGGAGAGCTTCAGGCCGCGCTCGCCGACCGTCGTATCGTAGCCCTGTGGCAGGGCCATGACGAAGTCGTGGATGCGGGCGAGCCGGGCCGCCGCCTCGACCTCCTCGCGGGTGCAGTCGGGATGGCCGTAGCAGATGTTGTAGTAGATGGTGTCGTTGAACAGCACGGTGTCCTGCGGCACCACGCCGATCGCCGCCCGCAGGCTCGCCTGGGTGACGTCGCGGATGTCCTGGCCGTCGATCCGCACGCTGCCCGCCGCCACGTCGTAGAAGCGGAACAGGATGCGCGACACGGTCGACTTGCCGGCGCCGCTCGAGCCCACGATGGCGACGGTGTCGCCCGGCGCCACGCGGAAGCTCACGTCGTGCAGGATCGGCCGCGCCTTCTCGTAGTGGAAGTCGACATGATCGAACACTATTTCGCCGCCGACGACTCTTATTGCGGGCGCACCGCGCTTGTCGGCGATCTCGGCGGGGACACCGAGCAGGCCGAACATCTTCTCCATGTTGACCAGCGCGTTGCGGATCTCGCGGTAGGCGAAGCCCAGCATGTTGAGCGGCATGTAGAGCTGGATCAGGAAGGTGTTCACCGCCACGAAGTCGCCGAGCGTCATGGTGCCTCGCGCGACGCCATGGCCCGCCATCACCATCACCGAGACCAGGCCGAGCGAGATGATCGCGCCCTGACCGATATTGAGCAGCGACAGGGTGCGGCTGGAGCGGATGGCGGCGATCTCGTAGCGGCGGCGGCCGACGTCGTAGCGCCGCGCCTCGTGCGCCTCGTTGCCGAAGTACTTCACCGTCTCGTAGTTCAACAGGCTGTCGATCGCCTTGGCGTTGGCCTCGGTGTCGGCATCGTTCATGCGGCGCACGAACTTGATGCGCCATTCCGACAGCACGACCGAGAACACGATGTAGGCCGCGACCACCCCCAGCGTGATCGCCGTGAACCGCCAGTCGTAGAGGTTCCACAGGATCACGCCCACCAGGACGATCTCGAACAGGGTCGGCAAGATGTTGAAGGTGGTGAAGCGGATGAGGAACTCCATCCCCTGGGTGCCGCGTTCTATGACCCGGCTCAGGCCGCCGGTCTGGCGCTCCAGGTGGTAACGGAGGCTCAGCGCATGGAGATGATGGAACACGTCGAGCGCGAGGTTGCGGATCGCCCGCTGCGCGACCGGCGCGAACACCGCGTCCCGCACCTCGCCGAAGGCCTGAGCCAGCACCCGGGCGAAGCCGTAGGCCACGATCAGCGCGACCGGCACCGCCACGACCTGGGCCTTCTCGCCCAGCCCATCGACGGCGTGCTTGTAGAGGATCGGCACGTAGACGTTGGTGATCTTGGCCAGGACAAGCAGCACCAGCCCGGCGACCACGCGGACGCGCAGGTTCAATTCGTCCTTTGGCCACAAATGGCGGCCAAGGATCGACAGCACCGCCCACGAACGATCGAGGCTGATGCTGGGTGGGCGTTCAGTGGCCGGGGATGACATGGGTCGGGCTGGCCTTTGGGGCTCTGGCGTCGGGTGGCGTCGGGGGCGTCGGCCTTCTATCGTGCCCGTCGGGCAGAGGTAAGTCCCTGTGGAGCGGCATTTCATGAGTTTTCGTAGGGCCTTCGTCGGTGTGGCCTTGTGCTGCGCTGCACCCAATGCGGCCGCCGCGCAGGCCACGCGCCAGATCGAGGGGGCCTACGAGATCACCTTCGCGGGCTTCAGCGGCTTTCGCATCGACTTCACCGCGAAGTACACAGCCGACCGCTACGAGTTCGAGAGCCGCGTCTTCAAGGAGGGGCTGCTGAAGGCGATCACCCTTCACTACGAGGGCCGCAACAAGGCGTGGGGCGGCTTCCAGCCCGGCCGCGCCCAGCCCGACGGCGGTTCCCTCGCGCTGGTGATCAGCGGCGACACCCGCACCTGGCTCGCCCAGTACGGCCCGGCCGGCATGACGAGCGAGACGCACAATCCGGCCTGGAAGCCGGAGCCGCAGAAGGCGATCCCCGAGGACAAGCGCCTGCCCTCGCTCGATCCGCTCACCGCCGCGATCTCGGTCGGTGCGGCGGGCGACGCCGCCTGCGACCGCACCGTGCCGTCGAACGACGGCAAGCGGCGCATCGACATCATCCTGAAGAAAGTCGCCATCGAATCGCCGCAGGCCGCCGGCGTGCCCGAGGCCAAGGGCGACCTGCTGGTGTGCGACATCTACACCAAGCGGGTGGCCGGCGAGTTCCACGACGCGCCGCAGGAGGCGGAGACCGAGCGCGAGCGGCCGATGCGGCTGTGGCTCGCCCGCATGGACGACACGCCGTTCCGCTATCCCGTCAAGCTCCAGGCGCGCACCTTCTTCGGCACCATCAGCGGCCGCACGCTCTACTTCCGCGAGACGATGAAGTAGAGGCTCCGACCGCCATCGACTGCCAGCCATGGTGGCAGCCATCCGTTGCACGCCTGCCGTCGTTTTAGGCGATTCCTGCCATCCGGCCCGCACCCCCGCCCCCGCCACCGCACGCGGAAAAATCCGGCGGGGCGAGGGAGGCGAGAAGGTTTTGGGACGCGAGGCAGGCATCATCATGCGCGCCACACGGCAGCATCGCGCGCCGAACACCTATTAAGGGCAATGGCCGCGATTTTTTGGCCCGGAAATCAGGGTTCGAATCGCCGTCCATTGCCTGTAATGAGATTTCGATTCGAGCGTTTATCCACAGGTCTTGCGCCATGTTCGTCCGCGACACAAACGCAGTACCGATGCCGCCGCTCACGCCGGTAGGCCCGCCTCCCTCAGGGCAGCTGCCATCCGTTCGCCCGTCTCGACCGAACGGACCGGAAAGGCCTCACCGACATGCGAGGCCCGGAAGCCGGGTTGCGTCGCGAGCAATTCCTCGACGGCCCACTTCGCCTCAGCGTCACGCCCGGCACCGACGGCATTCATGATGTAGGCTGACAGGGTGTGGGCGTTCTTCATGGACTGCAGCGATTTCAGGACGATGTCGCAACCCTCTTCGTAACGGCCGAGAGCGAACCAGGCGAACGATATCCCGTTCCAGGCGCGCACTCGCAGATGATCGAGGGGGCTCAACCTGAGCATCCGCTCGAAGCTTTCGATCGATTGCCGGGGCTGGTCGCTCATCAACGCGACCCAGCCGCGCGAGTCCCAGGCGGCGGCGAGGTTCGGGTTGAGGGCGACAGCCCGCTCCGTCATTGCCATTCCGCGGTCGTACTGGCGGCCCAGATAGGTCAGGACATGGCCCGCCCGCGCCAGCGCGAAGGCATCGTCTCCCCCTGTCCGCGCCGCCCGGTCGGCCAGCCGCAACGCCTCGGCCCGCTCTTCGGCCGCGAGCGGCACGCCGCGCGCCGCTTGCTCGAACATCAGGGTCACGGCAGCCATGGCGTAAGCCGCACCATAGTCGGGATCCCGCTCCGCGGCCCGGACGAAGAAGTCACGCGCCGGCTGGAACTGTCCTTTGTAGACCAGCGCCATGCCGCGCATGAAGAGGTCGTGGCTGTCCAGCCGCTCGGTCGGCTTGCGCATCGCCCGCTCGATCTCGGCCTTCTCGACCTCCGGCGCGATCAGGCTGACGACGCTGCTCGTGACCTGGTCCTGCAGGCCAAACACGTCCTCCAGCGCGCCGTCGAACCGGTCAGCCCAAAGATGCCGGTTGGTGCCGGCCTCGATGAGCTGGCCCGTGATGCGGACACGGTTGCCTGCCTTGCGCACGCTGCCTTCGAGAACGTACCGCACGCCGAGCTCCCGTCCGACCTGCTTGATGTCGACGGCCTTGCCCTTGTAGGCGAAGCTCGAGTTGCGGGCGATTACGAACAGCGATTTGAAGCGCGATAGCGCGGTGATGATGTCCTCGACCATGCCGTCGGCGAAGTACTCCTGGTCGGGATCGCCGCTCATGTTCTGGAAGGGCAGCACGGCGATCGACGGGTTGTCCGGAAGCGGCAACGGCATTGCCGTCTCCGCGCCGGCCGGGCGAAGCGCGTAGATTCGGACGGGCCGCGTGATGTTCTTGACCTGCTGCTCGCCGCGATCCTCGAAGGAAGCGTCGATCTTGCCTTCGACCTCCTCGTGGATCTTGCCCGAAATCAGGATGCCGCCCGGCTCGCACAAGGCTTCCAGCCGAGCCGCGACGTTCACGCCCTCGCCGTAGACGTCGCCATCTTCCGCCACGATCACGTCGCCGAGATTGAGTCCGACGCGCAACCGAAGCGCTCCCTGGTCGCGGCTGAGGTCGCCCTGCAGCGCCATCGCACTGCGGAGCGCCGCGAGCGGGCTGGCGAATTCGGCGAGAAAGCCGTCCCCGGTGGTCTTGATCAGCCGGCCCTGGTGTTCGGCGAGGCGCGGCTCGACGATCTCGCGGCGCAGGCGCCCGACCGCGGCATAGGTTCCTTCCTCGTCGCGCTCCATGAGCGCGGAGAAACCCACGACATCCGCCGCAAGGATGGCCGCGAGACGCCGCTGCATCGGCGCGCTATGCCGCGCGCTTCTGGTCGCGCTGACGCAGGAAGGCGAGGATCTCGGCCGCCGCCGCCGGGATGTTGGTGCCGGGGCCGTAGATCGCGGCGACGCCGGCCTTCTTCAGGAAGTCGTAGTCCTGGGCCGGCACGACGCCGCCGACCACGACCATCACGTCGTCGCCGCCCTGCTTCTTGAGCTCGTCGATGAGCTGCGGCACCAGCGTCTTGTGGCCGGCCGCCTGGCTCGACACGCCGATCACGTGCACGTCGTTCTCGATCGCGGCGCGCGCGGCTTCGGCCGGAGTCTGGAACAGCGGGCCGATATCGACGTCGAAGCCGAGATCGGCAAAGGCCGTCGCAATCACCTTGGCGCCGCGGTCGTGGCCGTCCTGGCCCATCTTTACGACCATCAGACGCGGCCGGCGGCCCTCTTCCTCGGCGAAGGCCGCGATATCGGTGCGGATGCGCGCCAGCCCCTCGTCGCCTTCCCATTCGCCGGCATAGACGCCGGAGATCGAGCGGATGGTCGCCTGGTAGCGGCCATAGACGCCCTCCAGCGCCGACGAGATCTCGCCCACCGTCGCGCGCGCCCGCGTCGCCTCGATCGACAGCGCGAGCAGGTTGCCGGTGCCGTTGCGCGCCGCCTCGCCCAGCGCCTTCAGCGCCGCGACGCACTTGCCCTCGTCGCGGCTGGCGCGGATCTTCTGCAGGCGAGCCACCTGCGAATCGCGCACCATGTCGTTGTCGACCTCGAGGATCTCGATCGGCGGCTCTTCCTTGAGCTGGAACTTGTTGACGCCGACCACGATCTCCTCGCCGCGATCGATGCGCGCCTGCTTGCGGGCGGCCGCCTCCTCGATGCGCATCTTGGGCATGCCGGCCTCGACCGCCTTGGTCATGCCGCCCAGCGCCTCGACCTCGCCGATCAGCTTGCGCGCCTCGGCGATCAGGCTCGCCGTCAGCGATTCGACATAGTAGCTGCCAGCCAGCGGATCGACGACCTTGGTGACGCCGGTCTCGTGCTGGAGGATGAGCTGGGTGTTGCGGGCGACGCGGGCCGACTGCACGGTCGGCAGCGCGATCGCCTCGTCGAAGCTGTTGGTGTGCAGCGACTGCGTGCCGCCGAGCACCGCCGCCAACGCCTCGTAGGCGGTGCGGACGATGTTGTTGTACGGGTCCTTCTCGGTCAGCGACACGCCCGAGGTCTGGCAGTGCGTGCGCAGCGACAGCGAATCGGCCTTCTTGGGCTCGAACGGCTTGATCAGCTCGGCCCACAGGAAGCGCGCGGCGCGGAGCTTCGCCACCTCCATGAAGAAGTTCATGCCGATGCAGAAGAAGAACGACAGTCGCGGCGCGAAGGCGTCGATGTCGAGCCCCTTGGCCTTGGCCGCGCGCACGTATTCGAGCCCGTCGGCCAGCGTGAAGGCGAGCTCCTGGACCAGCGTCGCGCCCGCCTCCTGCATGTGATAGCCGGAGATCGAGATCGAGTTGAACTTCGGCATGTGCCTGGCCGTGTGCTCGATGATGTCGGCCACGATGCGCATGCTGGGTCCGGGCGGATAGATGTAGGTGTTCCGGACCATGAACTCCTTGAGGATGTCGTTCTGGATCGTGCCGCCCAGCTTGTCCTGCGGCACGCCCTGCTCCTCCGCGGCCACGATGTAGCCGGCCAGCACCGGCAGCACCGCGCCGTTCATGGTCATCGACACGGTCATCTTGTCGAGCGGGATGCCGTCGAACAGGATCTTCATGTCCTCGACCGAATCGATCGCCACGCCGGCCTTGCCGACGTCGCCGACGACGCGCGGATGATCGCTGTCGTAGCCGCGATGGGTGGCGAGATCGAAGGCCACCGACAGGCCCATCTGGCCGGCCGCGAGGTTGGCCCGGTAGAACTTGTTGCTCTCCTCCGCGGTCGAGAAGCCCGCATACTGGCGCACCGTCCAGGGCCGGCCGGCATACATCGTGGCCTTGGGCCCGCGGGTGAAGGGCGGGAAGCCCGGCAGCGTACCTGTGGTCTCCAGGTTCTCGAGGTCGGCTGCCGTGTAGATCGGCTTGACCACGATGCCTTCGGGCGTCGTCCAGTCGAGCGACGACAACGGCTTGTCGCGCAGCTCCTTGGCGGCGAGCTTCTCCCAGTCGGCCAGGGTCTTCTTCGGAAAATCAACCATGGCTCAATCTAACATACCTGCTGTGGGGGCGAAAAAGCCGCTTAGGGCACATTCCGCCCGGCCGGAATGTGCCCTGCGAAACCAGAGCATTCGGCTCGAAATTCGGTGTCATCCCGAGCGTAGCGAGGGATCTATGCGGATCAGTATAGATCCCTCGCTACGCTCGGGATGACACCGTCATCGCGATTCAACCTCAGCCGATTCCGCCTCAGCGCCTGCGAAACCGGCCGTAGAGCTTGTCCAGCCGGGCGAACTCCTCGGCGTCCAATTCGCGCGCCGCCTGAAACTGGCCCTCGGCGTCGGCCTGCTGGCCCTTGGCCTCAAGCACCATCGCCCACAGGTAACGCAGCGACGGGTCGTTCGGGGAATCGCCGACGATGCCCGTGATATCGCGCTCGGCATCGTCGATCCTGCCGAGTTGCAGATGGACCAGAGTCCGCCAAGCCTGCGCCTCGACATGCTGCGGATCGAGATCCAGCGCCTTGTCGCAATCGGCCTTGGCCTCCTGCGCCTTGCCAGTGATGGCGTACACCGAGCAGCGGTCGGCCCAGCCGCCCGCCTCGCGTGGATCGAGGCGGATCGCGACGTCGTAGTCGGGCAGCGCCTTGTCGTAGGCGGCGGTATTGAACCAGGCCGCGCCGCGATTGCGGTAGGCGTCGGTGAACTTCGGGTCGAGCTTGATCGCCTGGTCGTAATCCCGGATCGCCCGCTCGCTCTGGCCGCGGCGCAGGAAGGAGTTGCCGCGGTTGGCATAGGCGATCGCCAGGTTCTCGTTGTCGCCGCCGAGCTGGATCACCGCGCTGCAGGCCTTCTCCTGGTTGGCAGGCTCGACAGTGCCCTGGGCGTTGACGCAAGTGTGATGGTCGGGCGTCAGCACCTGCGCCGAGGCAGGGGCGAGCATCAGCGCAATCGCCGCAAGAGACAGCCGAAGGATCATGGCGGCCTATTCGTTGGCCAGGATGGTATTCCGAACCAGCGGATAAATCTGCCCCGCCCAGCGCCGGCCGGCGAACACGCCGTAATGGCCGACACCGGCCTGCATGTAGTGCTTCTTGCGGTAGGGCCTGAGGCTCGAGCAGAGGTCGTGCGCCGCCACGGTCTGGCCGATGGCGCAGATGTCGTCGCGCTCACCCTCGACGGTGAACAAAGCGGTACGCCGGATCGCCTTGGGATCGACCCTGCGGCCCTTCCATTCGAGCTCGCCCTTGGCCAGCCGCCATTCCTGGAACACGCGCTGCACGGTCTCGAGATAGAACTCCGCCGTCATGTCGAGCACGGCGAAGTACTCGTCGTAGAACTCCTTGATGATCCTGGCCTGCGCCTCGTCGCCCTTGGCCAGCGCCTTGTAGAGGTCCATCTGCGCCTTGATGTGGCGCTCGGCATTCATGCTCATGAACGCCGTGAGCTGCAGGAAACCGGGATAGACCCGCCGCATCGCCCCGGGATAGCGCCACGGCACGCGGCTGATCAGCATGCGCTCGAACCATTCGATCGGCTTGCCGGTGGCGAGCTCGTTGACCTTGGTCGGATTGACGCGCGTGTCGATCGGCCCGGCCATCAGGGTGAGGCTGAGCGGCTGCGCGCGGTTGTCGTCCTCCGCCATGATCGCCGCCGCCGCCAGCGCCTGCACGCAGGGCTGGCACACCGCCACGAGGTGCGCCGACCCCAGCGTCTCGAGGAAGGTGATCAGGTGCTCGATGTACTCGTCGAAGCCGAAGCGGCCGTGCCAGATGCCGACATCGCGCGCATTGGCCCAGTCGGTAATGTAGACGTCATGCTCCGGCAACATCACCCGCACCGTGTCGCGCAGCAGGGTCGCGAAGTGGCCGCTGAGCGGCGACACCAGCAGCACCTTGGGCTGGGGGGCCGCCCCCTCCTTGGCGAAGCGCAGCAGGGTGCCGAACGGGGTCGCCAGCACCTCCTCCTCGACCACCGGGACCATCCGGTTGCCGCTTTTGACCTCGGTGATGCCGAAGGCCGGCCGGCGGTGGCTGAGCGCCGCCCGGCTCAGCATCTCACACAGCGCGCTCGCCGCACGCCAGCGCTCGGGGCTGGCCGCGCCGCCCAGGGCGAAACCGCGCCCTGCCACGGCCGAGACCGCCCGTAGAGGCAGCATCAAGTCGGCGGTCGTCTGGTACAGGGCATACAGCATGAAGTGGACGTCGCCGGCTCGGAAATTGCATCCTCGGGAGCATGGCCGAGGCTTCACTCACCGTCAGTAGCAAGAACTATTCCTCTTGGTCACTGCGCGGCTGGCTGCTGTGCAAAATGTCGGGCCTCGCCTTCGACGAGAAGCTCGCGCCGCTCGACGATCCCGCCACCTGCGCCGAGCTCCTGTTGCTGTCGCCGTCGTTCCTGGTGCCGTGCCTGGACCATGGCGCGGTGAAGGTCTGGGACACGCTGGCGATCGCCGAGTATCTCAACGAGATCAGGCCGGACGCGGAGCTGTGGCCGGCCGACGCCGCGGCGCGCTCGCACTGCCGCGCGGTGTGCGGCGAGATGCATTCGGGCTTCGCCAACCTGCGCTCGGCGCTGCCGATGAACCTCAAGGCGACGCATCCCGGCTTCAAGGTGTGGGCGGGCGCCCAGGCCGACATCGAACGCGTCACGGCGATCTGGCGCGACTGCCTGAAGCGCTATGGCGGGCCCTACCTGTTCGGCGCCCGGCCGACCGTCGCCGACGCGATGTACGCGCCGGTCTGCACGCGCTTTGCGACCTACGACGTCAAGCTCGACAGCGCCTCCGCCGGCTATCGCGACCTGATCCTGCGCTGGCCGCCGATGGCAGAATGGCATCAGGCGGCGACGGCGGAACCCGAGGAAGTCGAGGAGCTCGACGTCGAGTTCTAGCGCCGGGCGCGCGCCACTCCAGTGGCGCGTCATGGGCTGGAAAAGCATGAAAAGCCACTAGAGTGGCGCGCCCCAGCGCAAGACGCGGCCGATATAGCGGGCCGCGAAATCGCGTATTGGACCTGGCGGGGCCGAGGCGCTTAGCTCGGCTCTGTCATGGCCACGACTCAAACCGAAGAGGCGCCGACCACCTTCGGCCTGTTCAAGGGCTTCCTGATCCTGGGACTGACCGGCTTCGGCGGCGTGCTGCCGCTCGCCCGTCACATGGTGGTCGAGCAGCGCCGCTGGCTCACTGGCGCGGAGTTCATCGAGCTGCTGAGCCTGTGCCAGTTCCTGCCGGGCGGCAACATCGTGAACCTGTCGGTCGCGATCGGTCTGCACTTCCGCGGCATCCCCGGCGCCGCGGCGGCGCTGTTCGGCCTGATCGCCGCGCCGACGACCGTCGTGCTGGGGTTGGGCGTGATCTACGGGCGCTACAGTCATGACCCGCACGTCGTGCACATGTTCGCCGGCCTCGCCGCGGCGGCCGCCGGCCTGCTGGTCTCGATGGCGGTGAAGCTCGCGCTGCCGCTGCGCCGCAAGCCGCTCGGCATCGCGATCGCGGCCGCGATCTTCGTCGCCGTCGCCGGCCTGCACCTGCCGCTGGTGCCGACCATGCTGGTGGCAGCGCCGGTCAGCATCTTCCTGATGATGACGCTGCGCGGATGAGCGAGACGCTCGCGGCGCTGGCGCTGATCTTCATGCAGTGCTCGCTGGTCGCCTTCGGCGGCGGCAACTCCGCCTTGCCCGAGATGCATCGCCAGGTAGTCGACGTGCAGCACTGGATGAGCAGCGCCGACTTCGCCGCCCTCTATGCGCTGGCACAAGCCGCACCCGGGCCGAACCTGATGGTGGGGCCGCTGATCGGCTGGCAGGTCGCGGGCCTCGCCGGCATGCTGGTGACGACCGTCGCGCTCTTCGGCCCGTCGTCGCTCCTCACCATCCTCGCGCTGCACCTCTGGCGGCGCTTCAAGGATCAGCCGTGGCGCGCCGTGGTGCAGGCTGGCCTGGCGCCGGTCTCGATCGGGCTGGTCGCGGCGAGCGCCACCATCATCGTCCGCGCCGTCGATCACGAGTGGATCTTCGTCGCGATCACGGCGGTGAGCGCGGGCGCGCTGCTGCGCTTCAGGATCCATCCGCTGTGGATCCTGGCGATGGGCGCAGCGGTCGGCTGGACCGGGTTCGGCCAATAGCGCAAACTTCGCGGACAACCCGGAGGAAACAATGAAACTCTCGCGCCGCGGCACGCTTGCCGGGCTGGGCTCCCTCTCGCTCGCGACAACTTCACTTGCGACGGGCACCCGCGCCCAGGCCTTCCCGAGCAAGCCGCTCACTTTGATCGTGCCCTTTCCCGCCGGTGGCCCCGCCGACATCTTCGGCCGCAACCTGGCGCAGGGCATGTCGGCGCAGCTCGGCAAGCCGGTGGTGGTCGAGAACAAGAGCGGCGCGGCCGGCGTCACCGGCATGGACTTCGTCGCCAAGGCCGGCGACCCGCATGTCATGGGCATCGGCAGCGCCTCGGCCGGCTCGATCATGCAGAGCCTGATGCCCAAGATGCCGTACGATCCCGAGCGCGAGCTCGTGCCGGTCATCCTGGTGGTCAAGGTGCAGGAGATCCTGGTGGTCAACGCCAAGACCGGCGTCACCGACTTCAAGGGCCTGCTCGAGCGCCTCAAGGCCGAGCCCGGCAAGTGGACCTGCGGCTCGGCCGGCACCGGCGGCATCACCCATCTCGCCATCGAGCTGTTCAAGCGCGAGACCGGCACCGACATCCTGCACGTGCCGTATCGCGGCGCCGCACCCGCGACCAACGACCTGGTCGCCGGCACGATCGCCAGCACCATCCTCGACGTGCCCGTCCTGCTGCCGCACATCCGCTCGGGCGCGCTGAAGGCGCTGGCGGTGACGTCCGACGTGCGCTCGCCCTTGCTGCCCGACCTGCCGACCATGCGCGAGCTCGGCTATCCGCGGGTCAACTCCGACAACTGGTACGGGCTGTTCGCGCCCGGCAGCGCGACGCTGGCCGACCGCCAGCGCCTGTTCGATGCGGCCGCCGCCACCCTGAAGACCAAGGAAGTGATCGACGCCTTCACTGCGGTCGGCGGCATCACCGGCGGCGGCTCGACCGAGGACTTCGCCCGCTTCCGCCGCGCGGAGGTCGCCAAGTGGGCCGAGGTGATCAGGCTCGCCAATGTGAAACTCGAGTGAGGGTGAAGCTCGAGTGCGCGAGGGCATAGCCCGCCTGCAGGCCGACCTCGCGCGCTTCCCGCGGCTCGGGCTGGCGCACCTGCCGACGCCGCTGGAGCCGATGAAGCGGCTGTCGGGGTATCTCGGCGGGCCGCGGCTGTGGGTCAAGCGCGAGGACTGCACGGGGCAGGGCTTGGGTGGCAACAAGCTGCGCAAGCTCGACTACGTGCTGCACGAGGCTTTGGCAGCCGGCGCCGATACGCTGGTCTCGGGCGGCGTCGTGCAATCCAACAGCCAGCGCCAGGTTGCCGCCGCGGCGGCGAAGCTCGGCCTCGCCTGCCATCTCGCCGTCTATCATGGCCGGCTGACACCGCCGTCGCCCGACTACGACAAGACCGGCAACGCCCTGCTCAACCGGCTGTTCGGCGCCCATCTGCACGACGTGCCGTGGAACGGCGACCGCAACGGCGCGATCCACGCCCTGGCCGAGCGCCTCAGCGCCGAGGGCCGCACGCCGTTCATCGTGCCCTATGGCGTGTCGAATGCGATGGGGGCGATCGGCTATGCCTCGACCGCGCTCGAGATCGCGCAGCAATCGGCGGCGCTCGGCTTCGCGCCTGATGCGATCGTGCATTGCACCGGCAGCGCCGGCACGCAGGCCGGGCTGGTGGTCGGTTCCGCCTGCCTGCCCGACACCCGCGTGGTCGGCATCGATATCGACGCCGAGCCCGAGCGCGTGCGGGCCGACGTGGTCGCCTATGCCCGCGCCGCCGCCGACCGGCTCGACCGGCCGTTCGACGAGTCCGCCGTCGAGGTCGTCGCCGGCCATGCCGGTCCCGCCTACGGCGTGCCGCACGCCGCCACCGTCGAGGCGATCCGGCTCGGCGCGGCGCTCGAGGCCCTGGTGCTCGACCCGGTCTATTCTGGCAAGGGGCTGGCCGGCCTGATCGCGCTGATCCGCGAGGGGCGGTGGACAAGCGGCCAGGACATCGTCTTCATCCACACCGGCGGCGCGCCGGCGTTGTTTGCGTACCGTCACCTGTTCGACTGAGCGGAGACCGACATGCTCGATGGCGAAGCCCGACTGCTGCTCGACCTGATGGAGCAGGCCGTCAAGGACGGGCGCCCCAAGCTGCACACCCTGCCCCACGCCCAGGGCCGCGCCTCCATCGACAAGATGTCGGAAGACAGCGAGGCCGCACCGCCCGAGGTCGCCGCGACCAGTGACGGCACGATCGACGTGCCGGGCGGCCGCATCGGCTACCGCCGCTACCGGCCGCTTGGCGTGGAGGGCACGACACTGCCGACGCTGATCTACTATCACGGCGGCGGCTGGGTGATCGGCACCATCGAGACGCACGATTCGACCTGCCGGAGGCTCGCCAACAAGAGCCGCTGCCAGGTGATCTCGATCGGCTATCGCCTCGCGCCCGAGCATCCTTTCCCGACGCCGACCGACGACGCGCTGGCCGCCTTCCGGCACATCCGCGACAACGCCGCGTCGTTCGAGGCCGATCCGGCGCGCCTCGCGGTCGGCGGCGATTCGGCGGGCGGCAACATCTCGGCCGTGATCTGCCAGGCCTGCAAGCAGGCTGGCGAGGCGATGCCCGCGTTCCAGATGCTGATCTATCCCGCGACCGATGCGCGCCGCCAGACCGAGTCGCATCGCCTGTTCTCCGACGGCTATTTCCTCACGCAGGAACTGATCGACTGGTTCTGGAAGGCCTACACGCCGGACGGCGCGGACCTCGCCGACCTGCGCCTGTCGCCGCTGCTGGCGGCCGATGTGAGCGGCCTGCCGCCGGCCTTCGTGCTGACCGCGGGCTTCGACCCGCTGCGCGACGAGGGCCGCGCCTATGCCGACCGCCTGATCGATGCCGGCGTGAAGACGACCTACGTCAACTATCCCGGCACCATCCACGGCTTCTTCTCGCTGACGCGCTTCCTGAAGCAGGGGCTCAAGGCCAACGACGAGGCGGCCGCCGTGCTGGCCGCGCATTTCGGCACCTGAGCGTCAGGTTCTCGCCAGGACCCTCACGAATTTGACCGGCTCGGCGAAACCCTTGAGCGACACGCTCTCGACGCGCGCGGGCACGCCGTCGAGCAGCGGATTCACGGCCGGGTCCTCGGCGACGGCGCGGCTTAGCACGACGTCGCCGCCCGCGCTCTGGCCCTGCAGGCGGGCCGCCATGTTCACGGTCGAGCCGAAATAGTCGAGCCGCTCGTTCAGGCTGACGATCACGCTCCCGCCGACATGAACGCCGATCTTGAGCACCAGCTCGCGATCGCCGGCGCCGTGGGCGCGGTTGAAGCCGGCAATACGCGCCTGCATGGCGAGCGCCGCCTTCACCGCGTCGGCCGGATCGCCGAACGAGGCCATCACCGCGTCGCCGATCGTCTTGACTACGGCCCCGTCATGGTCGCGCACGATCGCGGCGAGGAAGGCGAAGTGGTCGCGCACGGTGTTGAAGGCCGCGGCATCGCCGATCCGCTCGTAGAGCGCGGTCGAGCCGCGGAGGTCGGTGAACAGCAGCGCCACCTGCCCGACCGCCGCCTCGTCGCCCGGCCGAAGCGTCGCCTCGGCGAACAGGTCGCGAAAGGCCTGCAGCGACACGACCTCCGGCGCGGTCAGCGCCTCGCGCGTCCAGGTGCGGTCCTCGACCAGCGCCGCGAGCTCGAAACCCGCCTCGTTGGCGAAGGCGATCCGGCCCGGCCGGTCCGCCGGCATCGTCTCGACGCCCAGCGCCGTCACGCGCACGCCGGGAAAGGCGCCGCCCACGTGATCGACATCCACCGCCACGCCGGGATGCAGGGTGCGCAGGCGGTAGCGGCCCGGGGCCAGGTCGATCTCGATCGGGCGCTTCTCGCCCGGCGCCAGCAGGACCTGTACCGGCACGTGCGGCGTCGCCATCGGGCCGCTGAGGCAATAGCCGCCGGCCATCAGCGGCCGGATCGCCGGCGCCGGCGAGAACGACAGCTCGACATTGCGCTCGAAGTCGCGGTCGTAGTCGATGTTGCACGACGGGCAGTGCGCGCCGCGCGGCAGCTCGGCCAGGGCCGCGACGCTCAGCTTGGGCGCGCGGCAGTTGTCGCACAGCAGGTCCCATTTCATGGTCAGCAGGCCCGCGCGCACCGCGGCGAGGCAGGCCTCGATCGCCGCACGCGGCGTCACGCCGAACGCGCGCGCCAGCGGCTTGGGCCGCAGCTGCGCGAGATCGCTCGCCATGCCGGTCAGCACATGGTCGGTCAGAAGCTGGCCGAGGCCGTTGCCGTAGGGGCTGCGGTCGATCTCGGCCGCGAGCGCCGCCGCGCGCTCGCGGGCGCCGGCCGGCAGCTCGGGCGGGGCCAGGTCGAACATCGTCGCGCGCTCGCCCTTCGCGAAGGCGGCGGCCTGCAGCATGCGCCGCTCGATCGCCTCGCCGGCCTGCCGCGCCAGGCGCGAGCCGAACAGGCGCCCGACCAGGGTCAGCGGCTCCCATTCGAGGGTGTAGTTGACCTTGCTGCGACGGCCCTCGGGCACGATCTCGAACACCGGCCCGAAGCGGCGGAACGGCCCCTGGGTGAAGACGCGGCTCTGGCGGAAGTAGCGGTTGAGGATCCACTCGTAGGGCTTCTCCTCCCAGGCGAGCGTATAGCCCGCCGCCTTGCCCCGGCCGGTGCGCAGCACCGTGCCATTGGGCTGCGGCGTCTCCTCGAGCTTGTAGGCCGGCAAGCCCATCGCCTCGTTGAAGCGATTGGTGTCGGCCAGCACCGGCCACAACCGGTCCGCCGGCAGGTCGAAGTGCCAGGTGAGCGTGCGCCGCATGTCAGAGATACTGTAGCGCCGCCAGCACGGATGTCTCGCGCCGGATCACAGCCCGGTGATGAACTAGAGGGTCCGACGGCCAAATACCGCAACACGTTGAGGGTGGACTTCGACGATCATCCCTGGAAACACCGGCAACTGGCTAATGCTGTTCCGGTGCTGGGTGGGCAACGGGTAGGCCGTCACCTCGACATTTTCCTCGACGATGTTGTAGGCGTGGAGAACCGCTTCGACCGACCACGAATGCGGCACGGACATCGCGTACTCTTCCCAGCGTCCGTGTCCATCGGCGATGCGGACCAACACGCGGGTCAGGCGCGACGTCAGAATCCCCGCAACATCGAGTCGGCCCTGGGCAACGGCCGCCCAGGCTCCGCGATCGACAATGAAAATCTCGATCTTCCGCAAGGAAGGTTTGGCACGTTCCGGTGACTGCGCAAGGAAGTCCCGAATGCCTGCCAGTTGGGCGGCGAGGCGGTAAACGGGTGAATCATTGACGCCGCCGCCCGCGCCAAGCACTCCCATGACGACTTCACGCCTCTTGCCTTTGGCCTCGATATGTCGAAGGGCCGACGCCGTCGCCTTTGAGACGATCTCCAGGCTCCGGACGCCCGACGAATTTCCTTGGGAGTCACGGGCACCGACAAACAGGACCGCCGAATTGCGAGCTCGCGAGGCCGGCTCGAAAAGCCAGCCTTCGTTGCGTGTTTTGGAACCGATCGGGATCGGATCGACGTCGTCGTTCCACAAATCCGGGTGCTCGTCGTGATAATTTCGAACCATCGGCCCGTACTCCGGCAGTGGCGGGGCACTGCTGTTGTCGAGGCCCACGTTCAGCACGACACAGGCTCCTGGCGATGGCGCCGGGAGTCGAGAAAACGACAATGTCACTGTCGCCTTCGTGGCCTGCTTCCTGGCGACCGAGTAGACCAGCGAGGAGAGTACGTGGCTCGACGCCTCCTTCGCGCCGGAGAGGTTCTGCCCCTCTCGATGGATGCGATTCAAAGCACCCGGCAAATCGGTGTGGGACTCGCCATACACGATCGGCGTTATCCCGAGCCGGACAGCGAGAAACTCTGGATCCGCCTTCTCGAGATCCTTCGCGGTAAAGAGCGCGTAGTGAGGCATCGCACTCGGACCCAGGCTGAAAAGCGACTCAGCGATCAAGTTGACGAAGTAACTCTCCGTGAGGCCACTGCCGACGAAAAGCAACGACCGGCGACGGAACACCTCGGAGAACGCCCGCCGGAACACATTGCTGCCGTTGATCGCCTGCTGATACTGCTGATGGCCGATGACGATCTCGTTCAGCAGCGCATCGGCCATCTCGGTAGCCGGAGACGAGGTTTGTCGAGGTGCAACCCCCGCCACGTGGCCTTGAATGTACCAGATGGTCGGTGGCTGGATCAGATCCAGCCCGCGCACCACCTGCGTGCAATCATGCGGTGATCGTCCCATGATTTGAACGCCTCGTCCTCGATTGCTCGGGGCAGCGGGGAGGAGATCGTCGTAGTTCGAAGTGATGATGAGAGGCCAGTATCCGCGGGCAAGTGCCGTGGCCTGTGGCGGCAGCTCCTTGCTGCCTGGCGACCGCAATGCCTCGCAAAGAATGTCCTGCTGTTCATCCGGCTGTCGAAGCCTGAGCCAGGTCGCCAGCCGATCCGCAACTCTGTTCAGCAGTTCAGGATTTGGGGTCGGTCCGGGTTTCAGATCCTTCAGGATCTCCGGACCTGCGCGGAGCGATTGAGCGAGTGATGCAATGAATGCCGACCAACCCCGGCAGTAGGGCATGCTGATGCCCGAGCCGACGAATGGTACCAATCGCCCGGCGTCATAAGCAGTATGAAGGCTGGAAATGACCTCGTCGAGTGGCCTCACCACCTCGCATGTTTTCTGCGCCAACTGTATCCCCCGCGACGGGGAAGCTCTTCGCTACCCCTCGTCAGAGGTTCCCAAACCGAAAGATAAAGGCAAGAGAAATGATCGCATGGGTAGTGTGGCGGTCACTCACTCGGCGATGACGGCGCAGGCGATCCGGTCGCCGGCATTGCCGGTCGGGTCGGTCTTGTAGTCGTCGACGCCGGCATGGACGATGATCGCCGAGCCGTCGGCGTCGAACACCGAATTGGGCTGGCCCTTGACCAGCGAGATCGCGGGATTGGCGATCTCGACCACCAGCTCGCCGCTGGCCGGGACATAGAGGTTGGGCATATCGCCGGCATGCGGGCCGTCGGCCGCCGCCATGCCGTGCTTCTTGGCGCCCGGGTTGAAGTGCCCACCGGCGCTGGCGAAGGGCGGCTCGCACTTGCCGACGGCATGGACATGGAACGCATGCTCGCCGGCGGGAATGCCCTTCAGCGACAGCTTGAGCAGCACGCCGTGCGGCGTCTGGGTCAGGTTGACGGTGCCGACATCCTTGCCGCTGGCGTCCTTGAGGGACGCCTTTGCAGTCTGGGCGTAGGCGGAAAACGAGGCCGCGCAGGCAATGCCCAGCACCGCGAAGAATCGGCTGAAATGCATTGTTCCTCCCGTAGAGTATGCTGGCAGCCTAGTCGAAAGCGTCGCGCCGCGCGACAGAGCGTCCGAACAGGGAGAGTGGATCATGAGCCCGTCCGACATCGGTTACACGCCCATCCTGCCGGAAGGCTGGCAGCGCCCGCGCGGCTTCTCGCATGGCGTCGTCGCCAACGGCACCAGGAGCGTGCGCATCGCCGGCCAGATCGGGCGCGAGCCCGGGCAGGCGCACATCCCGGCAGGCACCGATGCCGGCGTGCAATGGCGCGTGGCCCTCACCAATCTCGTCACCGTCCTGAAATCGGCCGGCGGGCAGCCGACGCATCTGGTGGCGCTGCGCGCCTATGTCACCAGCATCGCAGAGTTCAACGAGGCGGGTCCGGCGATCGGCGCGGCCTGGGGCAGCACGCTCGGGCGTCATTTTCCGGCCATGACGCTGGTGCAGGTCTCGGCCCTGATCGACCCCAATGCCAAGGTCGAGATCGAGGGAGAAGCGATCCTGCCCTGAAAAGGTTGCAACTTGTCCGTGGGGGGTCGGCGTTATTGGTCTCATAGCCGCGACCAAGAAGGACAAGCGTAAATGTCACCACTGGATCCGTTTCTGGCCCACAGCCGGATCGCCTACCTCACCATGGAGATCGCGCTGGACCCGCTGATCCGCACCTACGCGGGCGGGCTCGGCGTGCTGGCGGGCGACACCGCCCGTTCCTGCGCCGATCTGCGATTGCCCATCGTGTTCGTCACTTTGGCGAGCCGCCAGGGTTACCTGCGCCAGGAACTGGGCCCCGACGGCATCCAGATCGACCATCCCGATCCGTGGGACCTCGAGGGCCGCACCATCCCGCTCGATGCCGCAGTCGCCGTGCGCATCGAGGGGCGCTCGGTGTGGATCCGCCCGTGGCTGCACATCCACACCTCGTCGCTGGGCGGCGCGGTGCCGACGATCTTCCTCGACACGCACCTCGCGGCCAACGAGCCCGAGGACCGCGTCATCACCGACCGGCTCTATGGCGGCGATTCGACGCTGCGGCTGAAGCAGGAGGTGATCCTGGGCGTCGGCGGCGAGCGCATCCTGCGCGCGCTGGGTTTCGAGATCGAGACCTATCACCTGAACGAGGGCCATGCCGCCCTGCTGCCGCTCGCCCTGCTGCGCCGCTATCCGCGCAATTCGGTGCGGCCGTCGGAGGGACCGTTGTCCTACGACCTCGACCCGGTGCGCGAATGCTGCGTGTTCACCACCCACACGCCGGTCGAGGCCGGGCACGACCGCTTCCCCTACGAGCTGGTGAAGCAGGTGATGGGCGAGTTCTTCGAACTCGACCAGCTTCGCCATCTCGCCGGGCGCGACGTGCTCAACATGACGCGGCTGGCGCTCAATCTCAGCGACTGGGTCAACGGCGTCGCGGTGCGCCACGCCGAGACGACGCGCAAGATGTTCCCGGGCTATCGCATCCACGCCATCACCAACGGCGTGCATGCGCCGACCTGGACCCATCCGCGGTTCGGCGAGCTGTTCCAGCAGGTGGCGCCGGAATGGACGCACGATCACGACATGCTGATCCGCGCCGACCGACTGCCCGACGACAAGGTCTGGGCGGCGCACGAGGAGGCGAAGGCGGCGCTGATCGACGAGACGCGGCGGCGCGTCGGCATCAGCCTGCGCAGCGACCAGCCGATCCTCGCCTTCGCCCGCCGCATGACCGGCTACAAGCGGCCCGACCTGCTGTTCAGCGACCTCGAGCGGCTGCGCGCCATCGCGGCCAAGCATCCGTTCCAGATCGTGATGGCCGGCAAGGCCCATCCCCACGACCGCGACGGCAAGGCGATGATCAAGCTGATCCATGCCCATGCCCGCGCGCTCGCCAAGCACGTGCCGATTGCCTTCCTGCCAGCCTACGACATGAACGTCGCCAAGCTGCTGGTCTCGGGCGCCGACGTCTGGCTCAACACGCCGGTGCCGCCGATGGAGGCCTCGGGCACCAGCGGCATGAAGGCGGCGCTGAACGGCCTGCCCAACCTGTCGGTGCTCGACGGCTGGTGGTCGGAGGCGTGCGAGGAAGGCGTCACCGGCTGGTCGATCGGCGACGACGGCAGCCCCGCCGCCGATCACGCCACCAATCTCTACGACAAGCTCGAGACCGCGGTGCTGCCGACCTGGTACAACGACCGGCCGCGCTGGATCTGGCTGATGAAACAGTGCATCGCCCGTATCGGCAGCCGCTTCCACAGCCAGCGCATGATGCGCCGCTACGCCGCCGAGGCCTATCTACGCTGAGCGACGGCCGGCGATGTGCCAGACCTCGGTGTAGCCCGCGCCCTTGACCATGATCGGGAGCTGCGGCCGGCAATCGAACTCGTCCTTGATCAGCTCGAAGGTGCCGCGGGTGATCTGGATGGTACCGCTCTGGCCGTGCGATTCCATGCGGCTGGCGAGGTTCACCGCCTCGCCCCACAGGTCGTAGATGAACTTCTTGCGGCCGATCACGCCGGCCACCACCGGCCCCGAGTTGATGCCGATACGGAAGGCGAGCCGCCGGCCGCCGAAGGTCCGCGAGTCGATCGCCGCCTGCATGTCGAGGGCGAGGCTGGCGAGCGCGCTGGCATGGTCAGGCCGCTCCACCGGCACGCCCGCGGCAACCATGTAGCAGTCGCCGATGGTCTTGATCTTCTCGACGCCGTAGCGGTCGACCAGGCCGTCGAAGCAGTGGAAGACCTCGTTCAGCAGCTCGACCAGGCGGAGCGGCGTCATCGCCGCCGCCATCGGCGTGAAGTTCACAACGTCGGCGAACAGGATGCTGGCCGCCGGATGATGCGTGGCGATGGTGCGCTGCTCGCGCTTCAGCGTCTCCGAGACGTCCCTGGGCAGGATGTTGAGCAGCAGGCTCTCCGACCGCTCCTGGAAGAAATTGCGCTGGCGGACGAAGTAGTAGAGCAGGCCGAAGATGATGCTGGTCACCGCCCCGATGTTGAGCACGAAGAACCAGGTGACGAACGCTTCGGGCAGGCCCGGCGGCGCGAGCCAGGGCTGCAGCAGCGCGCCGGCGACCAGCAGGACGAGGAAGCCGACGATCCACAGCATGGTCTGCCGCAGCTCCTCGAGCAGCAGCGAGCAGAGCGGACAGAGCGTGGCCCAGATGATCACCATGCTCGACGGGCCGAAGCCGCCCAGCGCCAGCATCACCAGCCAGGGCAGCAGCAGGATGATCAGGAGCTGGCTGAAGCGGTAGAGACCGATGTTGCGCGTCCAGGCGAACAGCGCGGTGTTGAGCGGCGTGAACAGCGTGTAGAAGGCCGGGATGGCGGCCGCCAGCGGCACGCCGGCGACGAAGTAGATGGCGCTCCACAGCGCGGTGAGCGGCAGCGTGCCGACGCACAGGGCGACCGCCACCTGCTTCTGCAGCGCCGTCTCCGGACTGTCGCGCGGATCGGCCCCGACCTGCCCCGCCCAGTCGAGCAGGGTGCCGGCGGCGCGCGACAGGCCGGCTTGTTTCATTCCAGGACCTTGGGCGTGCGATAGAGCGGAAAGCCGTTGAACGGCGTCGAACGGTCGTGGTCGGGCACTTCGTAGAAGTTGGACTTGGCGTTGTTGTGCAGACCGCCGTCGACGCGCAGCGAGATGCCGGTGACGTAGGCCGCCGCCGGGCTCAGCAGATAGACGATGGCGCCGGCGATCTCCGATTCGGTGCCGTGGCGCTTCAGCGGCACCTTGCCTTTCACGTTGCGCAGCACGTCGTGCGCGCGCTCGGGATAGCGGTCGAGGCCGGACGAGGCGATGAAGCCCGGGATCACCGAGTTCACCCGCACGCCCGAATGGGCCCATTCGACTGAAGCGGTCAGGGTGATGTTGGCCTGGCCCGCACGCGCCGCGCCGTTGTGGCCCATGCCGGGCATGCCGAGCTCGAAATCGGCGCCGACATTGACGATCGCGCCGCCGTTGGCCTCCATCCAGCGCAGGTAGACTTCCTTGGACATCAGGAAGGTCGCGGTCATGTTGTTGCGGATCACCGCGTTCCAGCCGTTGAGCGAGATGTCCTTGAGCGGCGCTGGGAACTGGCCGCCGGCATTGTTGACCAGCCCGTCGATCCGGCCGCCCCACTCCAGCACGCCGTCGACCGCCGCCTTCACCTCGGCTTCCTCGCGCAGGTCGGCGGCGAAGGTGAAGGTGTCGGGGTCGCCCAGCTCCTCCTTCACCTGCGCGAGCTTCTCGGGCGTGCGCCCGACCAGGGCGAGACGCGCGCCCAGTGCCTTGAGCTCGTGCGCGGTGCAGCGGCCAATGCCGGATCCGCCGCCGGTGACGACGATGGTCTGCCTAGCGAACAGGCCGGGCTTGAAGATGGAGTTGTAGGTCATCGGAGGAAGGATATCAGGTCAGGCCACAGCCATCGAACGGCCAGGGCGAGCACGATCGCCCAGACGAGCAGGATCGCCGCCGCGCCGGCGTAGCTCGGCGACAGGGCCCGGCGCTCCGCTTCGGCACGGAACTCGGCCATCAGGCCGGGCGGGATCAGCCGGACCACCAGCAGGATGCCGAGCGGCACGATGATCAGGTCGTCGAGATAGCCCAGGACCGGGATGACGTCGGGAATGAGATCGATGGGGCTCAGCGCATAGGCGGCGGCAGCGGCGGCGATCAGCTTGGCGAGCCAGGGGACGCGCGGGTCGTGGGCGGCGATCCAGATCGCCACGACGTCGCGCTTGACTGCGCGCGCCCACTGCCGGACGCGCGCCAGCATCGCTACTCGACCTTGATGTTGGCGGCCTTCACGACCTCGGCCCACTCGGCCATCTCGGCGCGCAGGAAGGTCGCGAGCTCGGCCGGCGTCGAGCCGATCGCCTCGGCGCCGAGATCGGCGAACTTCGCCCTGATGTCGTCCATGCGCATGACCCTGGCGACCTCGGCATGCAGGCGTTCGAGCACCGCAGGCGGCGTGCCGGTGAGCGCGAGCAGCGCGTTCCATTCGGAGATCTCGCAATCCTCGACGCCGGCTTCGGCCAGGGTCGGCACGTCGGGCGCGGCGGGCGAGCGCTGCGGGCTGGTGACGGCGAGCGACCGCACGCGGCCGGCGCGGGCCTGCGGCAGCGCCGCCGACATGTTGCCGAAGTAGAACGGCACGTGGCCCGCGGCGACGTCGGCCACAGCCGGGCCGCCGCCCTTGTAGGGCACGTGGCCGATATCGGTGCCGGTGCGCAGCTTGAACAGCTCGGCGGCGAGGTGCTGGGCGCTGCCGTTGCCCGACGAGGCGTAGAACAGCTTGCCCGGCTGCGCCTTGGCCATCGCCACCAGCTCGGCGACGGTCTTGGCCGGATGCGACGGCGTGATCACCATCAGCTCGGGCACCGTCACCAGCAGCGAGATCGGCGCGAAGTCGTCCGGCGTCCGGAACGGCATCTTGGGCAGCAGCGACGGGTTCACCGCGTGGGCGAAGGCGCCGATCAGCAAGGTGTGGCCGTCGGGGGGCTGCCTTCGCCACCGCGTCGTCGCCGATCACGCCGCCGGCGCCGGGCCGGTTGTCGATCACGACGGTCTCGCCGAAGGCGTCCTGCAGCTTGGGCGCGATCAGGCGCGCCGTGGTGTCGGCGGCGTGATCGGCGAATAGGGCACGACCAGCTTGATCGGCCTGCTCGGGAAGCTCTGGGCCCGGACGTATTGCGAAGCGATGTGCGGCGCGGCGAGCGACAGCGTCGCGCCCAGCAAAAGGCCGCGACGGGACGGCAGGGTCTCCATGGAACGCCTCACGCAAGTCGAACGATACGCCTGCCGAGCTCGCGCTGCAGCCAGCGCATCAGGGCGAGCCCGAGCTGCAGGGGCACGCCGAACAGCACGATGCCGACGGCGAACACCATCAGCCGGTCGCCCAGGGTCGGCAACAGGGCGGCCTCTCGCACCATCACCGAGATGCCCTCGGGCACGCCGATCGCGGCGGCGGCGCCCGACGCCATCACGATCACGAAGAAGGCGCGGGTGATGTTGGGCAGGAAGAGCAGCGCCCCGAGATGGGAGCCGCGATCCCACTGGCGCAGCGCCTCGACGCCGGCGTCGGCGGTGTAGGCGGCGGCGTACGGCACCAGCGACACCGCCACGGTCATCATGCCGGACATCTGGAGCTTGACGCCGAACACGGTGACGTCGCGCAGCACGTTGAACAGGAAGAACATCACCACGAAGGTCGGCGCCGCGCGCATCAGCGAGATCACGACGGCGGAGACGGCGATGGCGAGCCGCCCGCCGTAGAAGCGCATCGCCGCGAACGGCGCGCCGACCACCAGCCCGAGCAGCAGCGCGATGATCGAGATCTCGAAGTTGGTCACCATGCCGGTGAGCAGCGCCGGCACGTACTCGGCCCAGATGTCGGAGAGCTTCATGCCGGCACCTGCCGGCCTTCGAGCCAGGCGCGCAGCCAGCCGCAGGCCCAGACGACGATCATGACCACGACGGTGTAGAAAATCAGGACGATGCAGTAGATCGTCGCGCGGCCGCTCGAGAACGAGCTGACGTCGGTCAGCGCGCCCAGGAGTTCCGGCGCGCCGATGAAGCTCGCGGCCGGCGTGCCCTTGGCGGCGTTGATCAGGAAGGCCACGATCGAGGTCGCCGACCGGCGGAGCGCGTGCACGAACAGGGTCATGCCCTTCTCGCCGCCCTCGTGGTGCAGGCTGATCACCGCCTCCGACACGGCCTGGCCGGCATTGCTGCCGTTGGTCAGGCCGAGCGCCAGGATCGACGCGCCGAGCGCCACGGCTGCCGAATAGGGCAGCAGCGCATGGGCGAAGGCCGCGGCGATCACCAGGGTCAGCACGATCGGCGACGACTGCAGCGTCATGGTGACCAGCCAGGCGAGCCGGCGCAGCGGTTTGAAGTCGGAGCCCAGCGAGAAGCCGAAGAGGATCGAGAAGGCGAAGGTCGCGACCAGCGCGCCCGCGATCAGGATCAGCGAGTTGGCGACGCCATTGAGGAACAGCGAGTAGGCCGACTGTGTCTTGAGCATCGGCAGGGTGATGTCGATGCCCAGCCGCTTCTCGACCCAGTCCTCGAACGCCGTGACCGAGGCGGCGAACGGCGTCGGCTTGAGCTCGAGGTTGAGCGCCGGCAGGACGCAGGCGTCGTTGCCGCTGCCGTCGGCGGTGTTGCAGTCGGGCCGCTGCCAGATGCGCTGCTGGTCCTCGAGGAAGACCGTGCGGATGCGGTGCTTGAGGGCGATCTGCAGGAACGTGCCGTCGCGATGGTAGATCTGGCTCAACAGGTCGAGCGCGCGGGCGAGCTTGTCGCTGCCGGTCTTCGTCACGCCCATGCCCCATGGCACCTGGGCGAAGCCGAACTTCGGCTCGAAGCGCTCGGCGAAGGCCCGATCGGTGAAATAGAAGGCGAAGAAGCTGTCGTCCTGCGCGGCGAGCGTGCAGGTCTCGTCCTTCAGCCGGTCCGGCAGCACGCCCGCCTCGTCGAACAGCATGAGGCGGGTATTGTGCGAGACCATCTGGGCGTTCGACACGTTGCCCACGGTGACGCAGATCGTGCGGGTGGCGAGGTCGTTCCAGTCGCCGATCCGGAGCGCCTTGGGTCCGACCACTACCGTCTCCGACTGGTAGTAGTGCGGCCGGATGAAGCGGAGCTGGCCGTCGCGCTGCGTCGTGTGTCCCATGGTCGCGAGGATCAGGTCGATGCGATCCTCGCCGAGCAGCGGGATGCGCGTGGCGGCATTGACGCGCACGAAGTCCGTTTCGACGCCGAAGCGCTCGGCGAGCGCGCGGGCGATGTCGGGCTCGAAGCCGACATGGATGCCGCCTTCGCGCACGCCGAACAGCGGATAGTAATCGCGCACGCCGACCCGCAGGCGCTTGCCGCACAGGATCTTCTCGAGCCGGTCGGACGGCTGGGCGCATTGCTGCCGCGCTTCGGTGAGCAGCGCCTCCAGCGCCTCGTCCGGCGTCTCGGCGCGCGCCGCAGCCAGCGGCGCCAGCAGCGCCGCAACAGCCAGCAGCAGGCGCGCCAGGACCCGCAGCCTCATGCCGGCGCGCCGAGCTCGACGATGTGGATCTCGCCGAAGGTGTACGGGCCGAAGCTGTGGAGCGACTGCCCTTTCGCCGCCTGCACGATGCTCGGCGTCATCAGCGCGAGCTTCTCCTCCGGCACGTAGACCAGGATCGAGAGGCGCACATCGAACGACAGGCCGTTCGCGTGAGCCGCCTCGCGCGACTGGTCGAGACCGATGTAGGAGTTGTGGGTCATCAGCGCCCGCCCGCCGGGCACGAGGTGCGTCCGCAGGGCGGCGATGAAGGCGTCGACCAGCAGCCGTCCGTCGTAACCGCCGGCGCTCCAGTTGGGCGGGCGGCCCGAGATCGGCACCTGCGGATGGGGCGAGTTCGGCAGGTTGGCGACGATCAGGTCGAAGCGCCGCCCGGCCACCGGCAGCCACATGTCGCCGAGATGGAACTCCGCATTATCGTGGCCGAGGTCGGCGAGAAGATTGATGCCGGCCTCGATGGCCTCCTGCTCGATGTCGATGCCGCAGACCGAGGCGGCGCCGAGCGAGCCGAGAACGGCGAGCACCACGCCGCTGCCCGAGCCGATCTCGAGCACGTTCCTGCCCCGGACCCTGTCCGGCTCGTCCCGCAGCGCCTGGATCAGCGCCGACGTGTATTCGCTGGGGCGCAGCGCCTTTATGGGGCCACGCAACACCATCTCAGATCCGTCGTTCATCCCCCTCCCCGTCGGCCCTCCCCGCTCATCCCGCCGTCAGGCGTTCTATCATGACCTGCGCCACCGGATCGTCCGGAAACTCGCAGAGCACCGCGCGATAACCCGCCATCGCGCAGGCATTGTCGCGCTGCAACAGGGCGGCGTGCGCGACCCGCGTCAGCTCGGCCAGCCGCAGCGCCTGCGGGCTCGGCTCGAGCTCCGGTCCGGCGCCGTACGCCCCCAGCAACTCGTAGATCGGCACCAGACCGCGGCGACCCTTGACCGTCACTTCGGCGATCGGCCGCACGCAGAGGAACTCGCCGGCCTCGCGGAAGGTGGCGTGGCTGATGCAAATGGTGGTGCGGAACTCCTTGTTCACACCCTCCAGCCGCGCTGCGACGTTCACGCCGTCGCCCAGCACGGTGTAGCTCATGCGCTCGCGCGAGCCGATGTTGCCGACCAGCACGGCGTCGCAATGGATGCCGATGCGCACGCGCAGCGGCTCGGCGCCCTCGGCCTCCCATTGCGCGTTCAGCTCGTCCATGCCGCGCTGGACACGCAGCGCCGCGACGCAGGCGCGGAAGGCATGGTCCTCGAGCAGCGCCGGCGCGCCCCAGAACGCCATGACGCCGTCGCCCATGAACTTGTCGATCGTGCCGTGCTCCTGGTTGATCGAGCGGATCACCAGGTCGAGGTGCTGCGATACGCGCTTCAGCAGCAGCTGGGTCGGGATGCGCTCCGACAGGCTGGAGAAATCCTGCAGGTCGGAGAACAGCACGGTGAGGAAGCGGCTGTGGCCGCCGAGCTGGGTCTTGGCGTCGGTCGTCAGCAGCTCCTTGACCAGGCCGACCGGCACGAACGAGGCGAACGACTTCACCGCCGAGTCGAGCGTGTCGATGGCGCGCGCCAGCACGTCGATCTCGCGCACCTTGGAGCGCACCAGCGGCAGGGGCTCGCCGCCGTTCAGCTCCTGGATCTGCGTGACCTTGGCGGCCAGCCGCTCGAGCGGCGCCGACAGCATGCCCGACAGGAAGTAGATGACGGTGAGCGCGAGCGCCGTCGCGCCGATGCCGACCGCGAGCAGCAGCCGGTTGTTCTTGTCGTAGGCGCCGGTGAAGTCGGACACCGGCGTGACGATGAAGAGCTGCCAGCGCTTGCCGAAATCGGGCGGCAGGGTCGAGAGGCTCGCGAAATACTCGCGCCCACCATAGGTGAAGCCGTAGAGGTTGCCGCCGCCGTTGCGCGGATGAGCGCCGTAGGCGAGCGCCGGCAGCTCGTTCTGGAGATCGCTGATGTGGCGCAGGTCGACCTTGCCCTTGTCGGCGGTGTAGGTCTTGGAGAGATCGGACGCAGCCAGCACGCGGCCGTCCTGGTCGAGCACGTAGCTCAGCGTGTTGGGGCTGACCTTGTGCTCGGCGATGTATTCCGACAGGCCGTCGAGCGTGATGTCGATGGCGACCACGCCCCTCACCTCGCCCTCCTTGGTGAACGGCTGGGCGACGGTGAAGCCGATCAGGCCGAGCGTGGCGAAGACGTCGGGATCGGTGATGTAGAGCCCGTTCGCCTCGACCGTCGCGCGGTACCACATGCGGTTGCGCGGATCGTAGGAGGTCGGCGCCTCCTGCTTGCCGAGGCCGCGGCCCTGGGCGTCGAGGAAGACGTTGTGGTCGACCGCGCTGCCGCCGCTGGGATACTCCAGCCAATGGTAGGAGAACCGCGTGCCGGCCGGCACCTGCTTGCCGAACAGCGCCGCCTCGGGCGAGAGGCGGCGGGCCTGGCGGAACTGGCCGTCATTCAGGCCGACATAGGCGGAGACGATCCTCGGGCTGTGCTGCAGGATCGTCTCGAAATACTTCATCGAGCCGTTGTCGGTGTAGAACTCGCTCTGCTGGTCACCGAGCGACGCGGCGACGCGGACCATCGATTTGATCGGGTCGAAGATCTCGCGGACGCTGTCGATCGCCTCCAGCCGGAAGCGCTCGACCAGCTCCTGGCCCTTGACCCGGGCGATGCGGTCGCTGGCGACGTAATTGACGACGATGATGACGGCGAGCACCGGGACGGTCAGCAGGCCGAACAGCGTCAGGATGCTCGGCTTCAGCCGCAGACTTGGCCTGAAAGTTTGGGTCATCCGACCGTCGCTGCTCCCCAGCCGGCATGGTACAGCAGGCGTGAATCAGGCGTCCAGCGGCGGTCGCCGGGAGTGCCAATCGGTCGCTTGCTGGAAGGCATAGCCGGCGGCGAGGATTCCGGCCTCGTCGAAAGCCTTTGATACAATCTGGAAGCCCACCGGCACGCCGTCCGCGGTCATGCCGCCCGGCAGGGTGAGGGTCGGATGGCCGCTCATGTCGAACGGCGCGGTGAACCGCAACCGTGCGGCGACGGCGTCAGGGTCGCGCCCGGCCGCCGCCAGCCCCTGCAGCGACCAGGTCGCCTTGGGCATCACCGGCATCAGCAGCAGGTCGACCGAGGCGAGCAGCTTGTTGAGCGCGCCGGTGATCGCCATGCGGCGGACCTGCCGATGCGCCATCTCCAGGCCCGACAGCCGGCGGCCGGCATCGATCAGGCCGGCCAGCACCGGGCCGTACTCGGCGGCGCGCGATGGGTAGGTCTTGTCGTGCGCGATGGCGCATTCGACGGCGCACAGCGGCACCCAGTCGCGCGCCGAGTCGTCGAACCCGGCCGGCAGGGCGACGTCGAGCAGGGTCGCGCCGGCCTTGGCGAACGCTTGCGCGGCGCCATCGAGCGCGCGCCGTCCATCCGCGTCGAGATCGGTCAGCTTGACCGGCAGACCGATGCGCTTGCCGGCGACACCCTCGGCGATGGTCGCGACATAGTCGGGCACCGGCAGCGGCGCGGCCGTCGGGTCGCGCTCGTCGGCGCCGGCGATCGCGCCCAGCACGATCGCGCAGTCGAGCGCGCTGCGGCACATCGGGCCGATATGATCGAGCGAATCGGCGAGCGGGAAGACGCCGGCGCGACTCACCCTGCCCCAGGTCGGCTTCAGGCCGGTGAGCCCGTTCATCGTGCTGGGGAAGCGGATCGAGCCGCCGGTGTCGGAGCCGAGCGAGGCGAAGCACAAGCCGGCCGCGGTGGCGACGCCGGAGCCCGACGACGACGCGCCGGTCCAGTAGTTGGCGTTCCACGGATTGACCGGCGGCACGACGCTCGGGTGATGCGCGCCGAACGCGCCCTCGGTCATCTGCAGCTTGCCCAGGATCACCGCGCCCTTGGCACGCAGCCGCGCCACTACCGTGGCGTCCTGCGCCGGCAGGTAGGTGCGATGGATCAGCATGCCGGCGGCGGTCGCCACGCCCGCGGTCTCGCACAGATCCTTCACCGCGATCGGCACGCCGTGCAGCGGGCCGCGCGAGCTGCCGGCCGCGGTCTCGGCATCGCGCGCCGCCGCCTCGGTCAGCGCGTGGTCGGGCGTCAGGGTAGCGTAGCTCTTGAGCTCGGGATCGAGGCGGTCGATGCGCTCGAGCAACGCGCGGGTGGCATCGACGGAGGAGAGCTGGCGGGCCTTGAGACGCTTGGCGACCTCGTCGAGGCCGAGATAGTGCAGATCGGCGGACATGCGGCCATGTTGACTTGGCCGTGTTGACTTGGCGAGGCTGACTTGGCGAGACCGCAAAAGAAAGCGGCGGCATGGCCGAGCCATACCGCCGTTCATTCGAGATGCCCGAATTTTGTTAGTCGGCTGACTTGAGATTGACAGCCGCCGAGCGTCCGCGTTCGGTCGCGATCTCGTAGCTGATCTTCTGGCCCTCGTTCAGGCCGTTCATGCCTGAGCGCTCCACGGCGCTGATGTGAACGAAGACGTCCTTGCCGCCTTCCTGCGGTTGAATGAAACCGAATCCCTTGGTGGCGTTGAACCACTTCACAGTACCAGTTGGCATCTTGACCGTCTCCTTAGACTAGTACGAGCAACAACGCCAACGGCGGTGCGCTCGCTGCATCGACCGCGACAACTCTCGGAATTTTGGGAAGGCAGGGGGCTGGGCCGCCGAGGCCGGGCCAAGTTCGCAAGTCGTAGGGCCGCACCGGGGTACAACGTCCGGCGCGGTCCAAGGTTGCAGACGATTCGCAACTACATGGTCGCACCGATCTTCCAGGGCTCGAATTCGTCGTCGCCGATGCCGAGGGCCTCGGACTTGGTCTTCTGGCCGGAGGCTGTTTTCACAATCAGTTCAAAGATCTTGCGGCCGCTTTCCTGGATCGTCTCCTCGCCGTCGACGATCGCGCCGCAGTTGATGTCCATGTCGTCGGTCATGCGGCGGTAGAGGGCGCTGTTCGTGGCGAGCTTGAGCGACGGGATCGGTTTGCAGCCGAACACCGAGCCGCGGCCGGTGGTGAAGCACAGGACGTTGGCGCCACCCGCGACCTGGCCGGTCGCCGATACCGGGTCGTAGCCCGGCGAATCCATGTAGACGAAGCCCTTGGCGGTGATCGGCTGGGCGTATTCGTAGACATCGACCAGGTTGGTCGTGCCGCCCTTCGCAACTGCACCCAAGGACTTCTCGAGGATGGTCGTCAGGCCGCCCGCCTTGTTGCCGGGCGACGGATTGTTGTTCATCTCACCGCCAGTGCGGGCGCAGTGGTCCTCCCACCACTTGATGCGCGTGACGATCTTCTCGCCGACCTCGCGGCTCACCGCGCGGCGCGTCAGCAGGTGCTCGGCGCCATAGATCTCCGGCGTCTCCGACAGCACGGCCGTGCCGCCGTGGCGGACCAGCAGGTCGACCGCGGCGCCCAGCGCCGGATTGGCCGAGATGCCCGAGTAGCCGTCCGAGCCGCCGCATTGCAGCGCGAGGATCAGGTCGCTCACCGGCAGCGGCTCGCGCTTCACGTTGTTGGCTTCGGGCAGCAGCTCCTTCAGGAAACCGACGGCGCGCATCACGGTCTTCGACACGCCGCCCTCGTCCTGGATCGCCATCGGGATCAGCTTGGGGCCTTCCTTCAAGCCCTCGGCATCCATCAGGCCGGAAATCTGGTTGGTCTCGCAGCCCAGCCCCAGCACCACCACGGCCGCCATGTTGGGATGGCGCGTGTAGCCCGCGAGCGTGCGGCGCAGCACGTCCATCTCCAGGCCCGACGCCGCCATGCCGCAGCCGCCGCCGTGGGTGAGCGGCACCACGCCATCGATGTTGGGATACTCGGCCAGCAACGGCTCGAGCTTGGCGGCGATCATGCGGCTGGTCGCGGCCGAGCAGTTCACCGTGGTGACGATGCCGATGTAGTTGCGCGTGGCGCTGCGGCCGTCGGCGCGGCGATAGCCCATGAAGGTCGCCGGCGGATTGACGAAGTCGGTCGGATGGGCGTCGGCGCAGAACGCATAGTCGCGCTCGAAGTCGCCCATGACGCAGTTGTGGGTGTGGATGTGCGTGCCGGGCGCGAGGTCATCGGTCGCGAAGCCAATGATCTGGTTGTACTTGCGCAGCGGCTCGCCGTTCTTCACGGCGCGGGTCAGGATCTTGTGGCCCGGCGGCACGCGGGTGAGCGCCGCGACGTCGCCCTCGACCTTGGTGTTGGGCAGGATGTCCATGCGCGCCACGACGACGTTGTCGTTGGGATGCAGACGGATGGTGAGCGGTGCGGGCATTGTCCTGTTTCCTTCCCTTGCCCGCGCAGTCTAGCACACCGAGGACGCGCAAAAAGAAAGCGGGACGCCCGCGGCGCCCCGCTTCCCTTACGCGACTATTCGATTAGCGGCGATACGGGTTGTCCGGCCGACGGTCGTACGTGTTGGGGACGCCATCGTGATCGCGGTCACCCCACGCCTGGTTACGCTCGGCGCAATCGGGGATGCCGTTGCGGTCCCAGCGGCCGGCCACATGGTGCCAGCCGTTCGGGCCGTGCTCCCAGCGGTCGTTGGTCCAGCGGTAGCCCGGACGCTCCGCCATCCAGCGGCCCGACGTCCAGGCGTAGCGGCCGCCGTCATAGCGATAGTAGCCCGGCGCCCAGACGTAGCCGGCGCGCGGCGCCGGGATCACCTCGTAGATCGGCGCCGGGGGCGGCGTGCCGATCTGGATGGTGAGGCTCTGCGCGGCCGCCGGCGCCATTATCGCCGGAGCGATCAGCGCCGACATGGACACGGCGGCGGCAGCCAGAACGGTAAGCAGAGGACGTTTCATCATGACTTACCTCCTTGAGGAGCCTCTTGAGAGGGGGGTAGGGCGGTCTTGAGGTTCCGCTTCGTGCAGGGAATTACGCGGCGCCCCCCCAAGGCGTGCCCTGCCGAAAAAGGTATTTGCGCCGTGGCCGTGCCCAGATTCCGCCACGCTCAGAGGGGCAGAAGCAGAACGATCACACCGGCCACACTGACCGCGATGCCGAGCAGGCCCATGAGCGGCAGCCGCTCGCGCAGTATCAGCAGACTCAGTACGACGGCAATCAGCGGGAACAGCGCCACCAGCGGCGCGACCAGCGCGATCGAGCCCAAGCCCAGCGCGGCATAAAGAAGGAAGGTCGCCGCGCCGTTGAACACGCCGACGAGCGTGAACCACATCACGCCGCGGCGGTCCGCCGGCCCGACCCGCCAGGCGCGCCGGCCGGCGATCACCAGGATCATGAAGGTCGAGGTCGTATAGCCGATCGCCGCGGCCGCCATCGGCTCATGCCACAGCGCGAGCGCCGTCTTGATCGCGGGTTGGATCGCACCGCGGATCAGCGCCGCCGAGAGCGGCAGCGCCAGCACCCACATCGGCCATTGCCGTCCGCCGGTGCCGCCCCGCAGCGCGAGCAATGCAACGCCCATCACCACCAGCGCGAGGCCTGCAAGTTGCCCCGCGCCGGGCCGCTCGCCGAGGAACAGGATCGCGCCCAGCACCGCGAAGGCCGGCGCGACATTGCCGACCGCCGAGGCCACCGCCGGGCCCAGCGCCTCGTTGGAGCGCACCGACAGCATCGACACGGCGACCGGAAAAATCAGCCCGACGCCCGCGAAGATCAGCGCGGCCTCGAGGTTCAACTGGCGGAAATCGACGAAGATGACCGCGAAAATCCACGCCAATACCGCCGAGCCGCCGATGCTGTAGATCGGTGAGCGCCACGACGGCACGGTGCGCAGGCCAAATTGGATGAGGACCTGCCCCCAAGCAAAACAGGCCGCCGCGGCCAGCGCGAGGGCTGCCGCGCTCATGGGAATCTGCTATTTCCGCCCGCTTCCGAGACCGAGGACGAAATGGACACGCTCACCTACTGGAACGGCACGTGGCATGAGGGCAACCCCGCGATCCTGGGCCCGCGCGATCACGCCTTCTGGCTGGGCTCGATGGTATTCGACGGCGGCCGCGCCTTCGAGGGCTGCGGTCCCGATCTCGACCTCCATGCGGAACGAGTCGTGCGCTCGGCCAAGGCGCTGGGCCTGAAGCCGACCCGGACGGCGAAGGAGATCCTCGAGCTGATGCACGAGGGCGTGCGCCGCTTCGGCCCCAAGGCCGAGCTCTATGTGCGGCCGATGTTCTGGGCGACCAAGGGCGGCGCGGGCCCGATCTCGGTCGATCCGGAGTCGACGCAGTTCCTGCTCTGCGTCTATCACTCGCCGATGCGCGCCGGCACGCCGCTGACGCTCGGCCTCTGCCGCACCATCCGCCGGCCGACGCCGGAGAGCGCGCCGACCATGGCGAAGGCGTCGTGCCTCTATCCCAACTCCTCGCGCGGCGTCGCCGAGATGCTGGAGCGCGGCTTCAACAACGGCGTGGTGCTCGATTCGGCGGGCAACGTGGCGGAGACCTGCAGCTCCAACATCTTCCTCGCCAAGGACGGCGTGGTGGCGACGCCGGTGCCCAACGGCAGCTTCCTCGCCGGCATCACGCGCAACCGCACGGTCAGCCTGCTGCGCAACGCCGGCTTCCGCGTCGACGAGCGCACGGTGTCGACCGCCGACCTCGACGATGCCGACGAGCTCTTCACCACCGGCAATGCCGGCAAGGTCCAGCCGGTCAGCCGCTACGAAAGCCGCGACCTGCAACCCGGCCCGATCGCCCGCCAGGCGCACGAGCTTTACATGACCTGGTCGCGCACCCAGCGGGTAGTCTGATGCCCGAGGGACCGACCGTGACCCTGTGGCGTCCGGTCGGACCAAGGAGCTGGCGCTGATCGAGCAGAGCGGCATGCGCGCGTTTCCGCCGCGCCTGCCGGAGCAGCCGATCTTCTATCCAGTGACGACCGAAGCCTACGCCATCAAGATCGCGCGCGACTGGAACGTGCCGGCGAGCGGCTCGGGCTTTGTCACGCGCTTCGAGGTCCGCAAGGAATTCCTCGATCGCTACCAGGTCCAGACTGCCGGTGGCCGCCTGTACCAGGAATATTGGATCCCGGCCGAGGAGCTTTCGGCCTTCAATGCCGCCATCGTCGGCGAGATCGAGGTGACGGCGAGCTTTCCTTAGCGGTGGAGCGACTTCAGCGCCACCTCGGGAGCGGCCGCAACGATCATCAGCAGAGCGGCGGCGGGACCGGTCGGCGTGCAGCGCTGTTGCTCCCAGTTCTGGAGCGTCCTGACGCTGACCCTCATCAATCGCGCAAATTCACTCTGTGACAGGCCGATTCGCTCCCTCACGCCCTTAGCGTCGGGCGGAGCGACACGGAACTGACGCGATGGACGCACCTTGCCCTTCGAAATGGCAGCCGCCTCCTTGAGGCTCGTCACCAGCTCGGCGAACAGCTTCTTGTCCATCTCACAGCTCCTTCACCAACTTTCTCAGCATCGCAGTCTCCGCGTCCGTGAGCGTGTCTTTGCGCGCCTTGGGATAGGCCAGCAGCATCAGGACTTGGCCGTTCTGCTTGACCCAATAGTAGATCACGCGAATGCCGCCACTCTTGCCGCGTCCCTGTACCGACCACCGCAACTTCCGAATGCCGCCACCACCGCGGACAAGATCGCCTCTTTCCGGATCGATCGCGAGGAAGGCCTGGAGCGTTGCGTATTCGTTGTCGGATAGCAGCGCCACGATCTGACGCGTGAAAGTCGCGGTCTCGATGAACAGCACGCCAGATACTATACGCTAAGAGCGTATAGTTCAAATCGGAACCGAACCGAAGACCACGCGTTTGCCGAAAGATGCGCATCCAGGTCGTCCACTGCCATCCGCTGACCTCGAGCTACGACCACGCCCTGTACCAGGCGATCGTCGAGACGCTGCGCCGAAACGGGCATGACGTCGTCGCGACCGACCTCTATCGCGAGGGCTTCCAGCCGGCGATGACCGAGCGCGAGCGGCAGACCTACATGCAGGAGGACTACGACCGCAGCGCGGTTGCCGGCTACTGCGAGACGCTGAAGTCGGTCGAGGGCCTGATCCTGTGCTTTCCGCACTGGTGGTTCTCGATGCCGGCCATGCTCAAGGGCTGGGTCGACCGCGTCTGGGCGCCGGGCATCGCCTTCGACTACGACCCGAAGGACAGGCACCTGACCCCGGCGCTGCACAACATCAAGCTGTTCGGCGTGGTGACCTGCTACGGCTCGCCGTGGTGGATCGTCACCCTGTTTGCCGGCAATGCCGGCAAGAAGGTGCTGATGCGCGGGATGAAGCCGCTCTGCGCCAGGGACGTCAGCACTTTCTATATGGCGCACTACGACATGGACCATTCGACCGATGCCAGCCGCCACGCCTTTTTGGAGAGGGTGCGGCGCCGTGTGGCGCATATCTAGATTCGGCCACAAGTTCGACACACCCGCGCGCCCCTTTCCCGTCTCAATGTGACTCGTACAGCTCCCATGAGAGGGGCTGCCCCTCTAGTCAGCCCAAAGGGAAAGAGAAAATGCGCAACTTCGTCGTCTTCGCCGCTATCCTCCTCACCGCCACCGCCTGCGGCGATACCTGGGGCCAGCGCGCCGTCACTGGCGGCGGCATCGGTGCAGGCTCGGGCGCGGTGATCGGCGCCGTGACCGGCATGGGCCCGCTGACCGGCGCCCTGATCGGCGGCGCGGTCGGCGCCGGCGCCGGCGCTGCGACGACGCCGCGGCGTTGAACTAGCGTCTGCAGCGTTCGGTCACCATCCTTCTCGTCGCTCTCGCCGCCGCGGCGCCGGCCTTCGCGGTCGACCCGCCGTCGACCGCGGCGGCAACCAACCCAGCCGCGCCCTCGACCGACGGGTTCCGTTCGCCAACGACGTGCTGCCGACGCTGCGCTCCCATCTCGACCACGTGAAGAAGCTGTAGGCCTCGGCCAGCAAGGGCTGACCCCTGTCATCCCGAGGCCGAAGGCCGAGGGATCTTTCGGATTCTGGAAAGATCCCTCGCTTGCGCTCGGGATGACAGATTTACCAGGTCTCCTTCCACGGCCGCAGGTCCATCTCGAAGGTCCAGGCGCTGCGCGGCTGGCGGTGGAGCTGCCAGTAGGTCTCGGCGATGTGGTCGGGGTTGAGGATGGCGTCAGGCCCGGCGTTGTAGCGCTCGGGGAAATTGGCCTTGATCCATTCGGTGTCGATCGCGCCGTCGATGATGACGTGCGCGACATGGATGTTCTGCGGCCCCAGCTCGCGCGCCATCGACTGCGCCAGCGCCCGCACCGCATGCTTGCCGCCGGCGAAGGCCGAGAAGCCGCGGCCGCCACGCACCGAGGCGGTGGCACCGGTGAACAGCATGGTGCCCTGCCCGCGCGGCACCATGACCTTGGCCGCCTCGCGCGCGGTCAGGAAGCCCGCGAAGGCGGTCATCTCCCAGACCTTGCGATAAACGCGGGCCGTGGTGTCGCGGATGTCGAAGCGGACATTGCCGCCAATGTTGAAGACGAAAACCTCGATACAGCCGATCTCGGTCTCGATCTCCCGGAACAGCTTCGTCACCTGCTCCTCGTCACGCGCGTCGGAGCCGAAGGGGTGGACCTTGCCGCCCGCGCTGGTGATCTCGGCCACCAGATGCTGCAGCTTGTCGACATGGCGGCGCGTGACCACGGCGGTGTAGCCCTCGCGCGCGAAGCGACGGGCGATCGCACCGCCCGTCGCATCCCCTGCGCCGATCACGACGCAGACCTTGTCTTTCGGCATCGACGGTCTCCTTCGCCCGCACTGTGGGCGGGCGAAGGAGACCGCTCAAAGGAGATTAAGTCATGGCTGCCCGAGTGACGCCGGCGCGCAGCTCGTTCGTGGTCAGGCCCTTGCCGTCGGGCCGCCAACCCGGCGGGCCGAACAGGAACATCCAGGCCTCGCCGAGCGAGCGAGCGCCCGCGAGGTCCTTGGCCAGGCCGATCCACGGGTCGACATTGATGCGCAGCGGATTGTAGGTGGTGACCGGCGTCACCAGCCCGTATTGGCACGGCGCGTCGTCACGCTCGGCGATGTAGGTGCCGAAGAGCCGGTCGAACACGATCAGCACGCCGCCATAGTTGGCGTCGAGGTACTCGGGATTGCGCGCGTGGTGGACGCGATGGGCCGACGGGGTGTTCAGCACGACCTCCAGCCAGCCGAGCTTCGGGATCCAGTCGGCATGGATCCAGAACTGGTAGAGCAGGTTGAGCTGCAACGCGACCAGCACGGTCGTCGGCTCGAAGCCCAGGAACGCGAGCGGCGCGAAGAAGAGGTTGGCGGCGGTGAACTTGCCCAGCCAGCCCAGCCGGTAGGCGGCCGACAGGGTGAAGCGGTTGGGCGAGTGATGCACCGAATGGGCGTTCCAGAACCAGCGCACGGTGTGGCTGGCGCGATGGAACCAGTAGTAGACGAACTCAAGGCCGATGAAGAGCAGCAGCACGCCGCCGACCGTGTCGACCGACAGCGTGAACAGGCGATGGTCGTAGAACCAGAAGAACACCGGCGCGGCCAGGCCGAACGGCGCGAAGGCGAGCAGCTTGCGCACCGCGACATCGCCGAGCGACGTCGCCCACTCCTTCCAGTCGTAGCCTTCGACGCGCGTGCGGCTCTGCCACAGGCCCTCGATCAGGGCGGTGCCCAGCACCAGTGGAAACAGCACCATGTAGAGCTTGGCGAGGGAATCCATGGAGGCCTCCATAACGCTTGCGTCCGACGAATATATGAGTATTACTCATATTCTCGTACTCGCTTTCGGACGAGCGGAGGCAGCGTGGCGATGCATTCCCAAGCTGTTGGAATCAAAAGACGAATCCCCCGGCAAGGCCGCGCCGAGGAGACCGTGGCGGCGATCCTCGAGGCCTCGGCTCAGCTTTTGGAGGCGGGCGGGCTGGCGGCTTTCACGACCAACGCCGTGGCCGAGCGCGCGGGCGTCAGCATCGGCACGCTCTACCAGTACTTCGCCGACAAGCAGGCGCTCTTGCGCGCCATCGCCGAGCGCGAACTGAAGACCACGCTCGCGGCGGTCGCGACGGCATTGCGCGGCGATCCGCAGGCCTCGGTCGAGGCGCGCGTGCGGGCGACGGTGCGCGCGATCATCAACGCCTTCGCCGGCCGCCAGCGCGCCCGCAAGGCGATCGTGCAGGCAGTGCTGCTGCAAGGCAATGCGATGGAGATGCTGGCGCCGATGACCGCTTTCATGGCGACGCAAACCGGCGCTCCGCACGGTTTCGCCCGGCTCGGACCCGAGCAGCGCTTCGTGCTGTCGCGCGCGCTGATCGGTGCCATCCGCGCCGCGGTGCTGGAGGAGCAGCCGTTCTTCAAGAGCAGGAGCTTCGAGGACGAGCTGGTGCGGCTGGTGATGGCCTATCTCGACGCAATCTGACCCGGCGCCATCGGACAGTCATCGATCGCCGCTAGCCTGACCTCCTTCGCAGGAGGAAGCGATGTTGTTGTCCCGCCGCCTCGCGCTCGGCGTCGCCGGCGCCGCCGCCTTGCCCCGCTTCGCGATCGGCCAGGCCGACAACCGCCCGAGCCTCACCATCGCGGTCCAGAGGATCACCACCTCCAACACGCTCGAGCCGATGCGCGAGCAGTCCAATGTCGGGCAGCGCATCTTCTACACCTTCGCCGAGACCCTGACCGACCATGCCTGGACCGGCGACCTGTCGCTCAAGCCCGGCCTCGCCGAGAGCTTCAGGCGCATCGACGACCGCACGCTGGAACTCAAGCTCCGCCAGAACGTCCGCTTCCACAACGGCGACCGCATGACCGCCGAGGACGTGGCCTTCAGCTTCGGGCCGGAGCGCATGTGGACCGGCAGCCCGGTCGACACGCGCGGCATGTGGACCAACACCGCGCCCGGCCTGACCGGCAAGGTGCCGCCGCCCGAGGCGCCGAAGATCGCGATGGCCGCCTACCCCGCCTTCGAGCGCATGGAGATCGTCGACAGCTACACCGTGCGCTTCGTCAACAAGGTGCCCGACGCGACGCTGGAGGGCCGGCTGACCCGCAATACCGGCGTGGTCTTCTCGCAGCGCGGCTTTGCCGAGGCGCCGACCTGGCTCGACTGGGCGCGCAAGCCGGTCGGCACCGGGCCCTATCGTATCGTCGAGTACAAGCCGGACGTCGAGCTGGTCATGGAGGCGTTCGACGCGTACTGGGGCAGCCGGCCGCCGATCAAGCGGCTGCGCTTCGTCGAGGTGCCCGAGGTCGCGGCGCGGGTGAACGGCCTGCGCGCCGGCGATTTCGACTTCGCCTGCGACATGCCGCCGGACCAGATCGCCTCGATCGAGTCCAATCCGAAGCTGGAGGTGGTCGGCGGGCCGATCATGAACATCCGCCTCACCATCTTCGACAAGCACCATCCGGTGCTGAAGGATGCACGGGTGCGGCAGGCGATGACCCATGCGGTCGACCGCCAGGCGATCGTCGATGCGCTGTGGGCCGGCCGCACCAAGGTGCCGAAGGGCCTGCAGTGGGATTTCTTCGGGCCGATGCTGCTCGCCGACTGGGCGCCGCCGGCCTACGACCCGTCGCTGGCGCGCCGGCTGCTCAAGGAGGCGGGCTACGACGGTGCGCCTGTGCCCTACCAGATGCTGAACAACTACTACACCAACCAGGTGCAGACAGCGCAGGTCATGGTCGAGCAGTGGAAGACGGTCGGCCTCAACGTCGCGATCGAGATGAAGGAGAACTGGGGCCAGATCCTCGGGCGCTTCCCCGGCCGCGGCATCTGCGAGAACTCGAACTCGTCATGGTTCAACGATCCGGTGGCCTCGCTCTCGGCCTACACGCCGGGCGGCCAGACCTGGGAGGCCGGCCAGTGGGAGAACGACGAGATGCCCAAGCTGATGGCGGCACTGCAGGACAGCACCGACATCGGCAAGCGCCGCGACACCTTCCGGCGCATGTTGATCGTCACCGAGCGCGAGGATCCCGTCTACAACGTGATCCACCAGAACGCGACCTTCACCGCCAAGCGCCGCGACTACAAATGGCGTCCGGCCCAGTCGTTCGTGGTCGATTTCCGCGCATCCAATTGGGGCTGACCATGGATCCCTCGCTACGCTCGGGATGACACGGTTTTTTGTCATCCCGAGCGCAGCGAGGGATCTATTCTCAAACCACCTTCCACTGCACCAAAGTGAACGGCGGCTGCGCGTCGTCGTGCGGCTCGAACACGGCCTGCACCTCGGCGCCGATCGTCACCTCCTGCTGGGGATCGCCCAGCAGATTGCCGAGCATGCGGACGTTGCCGGCGTCCGGCAGCTCGACCAGCACGACGATATAGGGACCATGGCCCTTGAGCGCCGGATGCACCGGATGCCACGGCCGCTCCCAGCTGTAGATGCGGCCCTTGCCCGACACCGTGTGCCAGTCTGTTTCGAACGACAGGCACTCGTGGCAGATCCACTCCGGCCCCCAGCGGAAGGTGCCGCATTTGGTGCAGCGCTGGACCTTGAGCTCGCCGCGCCGCGTGCCCGCCCAGTATGGCTGGTCGACGCCGTCATTCTCCGCCACCGGCGACGGCAATCCCTTCGGCAGGTAGCTCATAGCGTCGCCTCCGAGCCCAGGATCATGCTCGATACCGGCGTCACCATCGGGCCGGAGATCACCATCGACACGTCGACGTCCTTGACCTGCGACGTCGACTGCCCGCGCAACTGGCGCACCGCCTCGATCTGCAGCTCGAGCCCGTGCATGTAGCATTCGGCAAGGTTGCCGCCCGAGGTGTTGAGCGGCAGCTTGCCCTTGGGCGCCATCAGGTTCTCCGGCGTGAGGAAGTCGTTCGCCTCCTCCGCCTTGAAGAAGTCGTGCTCGACCAGGCTCATCAGCACGCCGCCGGTGAAGTTCTCGTAGGACTGCACCACGTCGACGTCCGACGGCTTCACCTTGGCCATGCCGTAGAGCTGCGGCGCCACCGTGGTGAAGCTCGAGGTCGCATAGAGCGGCGCATTGTGGACGCGCGCACCGTTGCGATGCTCGGAACCCTGCGACGAGCCCAGCAGGTAGGCGGGCTTGTGCTTGAAGTCCTTCGCCTGCTCGGCCGGCACGATGATCAATGCCGCCGCGCCGTCATTCTCCTGGCAGCAGTCGAACAGCCGCCACGGCTCGACGATCCAGCGTGAGCTGTCGTAGGCCTCCTCGGTGAGCGGCTTGCCGTGCATCACCGCGCGTGCATTGGCCTGCGCATGGTGATACGAGGCCAGCGCGATCGCCCGCTGCGCCGAGGGCGCGATCTTGTTCTCGTGCAGGAAGCGCATCGCCCGCATGGCGTAGCGCTGCGCCGGCGACATCACGCCGTACGGCGCGTTGAACGCCGGCTCGCCCGACGCGGTGCCGCCCGGCGGCGCGGCACCGAAGCGCTGGAACTGTCCCTGCGCCAGCGCGCGGAACACCACCACGCAGTCGGCCATGCCGCAGGCCACAGCGGCGGCTGCATTGCCGACGGCGGCCGAGCCTCCGCCGCCGCCGCCGCCCCAGTTCATGTTGGAGAAGCGCAGCGCCGGCAGGCCCAGCGCGGCGGCGAGCCGCGACGGATCGTTGCGGTCGTTGGAGTAGGAGGCGAAGCCGTCGATCCGGCGCGGATCGATGCCGGCATCCTCGCAGGCGGCGAGGATCGCCATCAGCGCCAGCTTGAACTCCGAGTGCGGCGCCTTGCCGTGCCGCCAGTAGGTCGTTTCGCCGACGCCCGCGACCGCGACCTTGCCGCGGAGACTCCGTTCGCTCATTGGCGATACTTCGCCGGCACGTCGATCCCGAGGAAGCGCGCGCAGTTGAGGCCGAGGATATTGGCGCGCGTGGCGTCAGAGACCTGACCCATGGTCCGCTCGATCGCCTGCGCCGAATGCGGCCAGGTGCCTTCGTGGTGCGGGTAATCGTTCGCCCACATGAAGTTGCCGGTGAGGTTATGGCTCTCGCACAAGTCGAGGCCGGCCCTGTCTTCCTGGAAGGAGGAGAAGCCATGCATGCGGTAGTACTCGCTGGGCAGGTGCTTGAGCTTGGGCCGCACCCAGAAGTGATGCTTCTTGTAGGCCTCGTCCATCGCGTCGAGCAGCCACGGCACCCAGCCGATGCCGGCCTCGATGGTGGCGAAGCGCAGCGTCGGGAAGCGTTCGAGCACACCCGAGGCGCAGAGGTTGGCCACCGGCTCGATGGTCGGCGACAGCGAATGCGAGACGTAGTTCACCACCGCGCCGCCATTGCCGCGCGCCGCCCGCGGATCGCGGCCGGTCGAGACGTGGAAGGTGATCGGCAGGTTGGCGTCGGTGATCGCCGCCCACAGCGGATCGAAGTGCGGCAGATTGTAGTTCACGTGGCCGCTGTCATGCGCGCCCCAGATCGGCTTGCACGGCAGCGTCAGGCACTTGAAGCCGAGCTTGGCCAGCCGCTGCACCTCGGCGATCGAGCCTTCGAGATCGGCGGTGGCGAGCGCACCGGCCGGGATCATGCGGTCCTGGTGATTGCCGAACTGCTCCCACGCCCACGTATTCCAGACCGCGCATTGCGCCATGGCGAATTGCGGATCGGGAGTCGCCCACATCGCGAGGCCCTTGTTGGGGAAGATCAGCTCGACATCGATGCCGTCGAGATCGTGGTCGGCGAGCCGGCCGAGCGGATCGGCGCCCGCCTTGTTGCGCGCCATGTCCTCGCCTTCCAGCGTCGAAAGCCGCAGGCGGTCGGGGCGATGGCCCTCGCTCACCCGCCATTGCACGCCGTCCTTGTCGGTGATGACCCGCGGCAGGCGCTCCTTGTACCTGGCGTCGATGCGCTCGACCCAGAGATTGGCCGGCTCGTTGGCGTGGCCGTCGGCCGACACCATGAAGTACTTTTTCGCCGCATCGGGGCGGGCGCTGCGCGGCCAGTGGGCGCCGGGCGATTCGAGACGCCAGCGGTTCGGCTCGTTCACGACGATCTGGTTCATCGCTTCCTCCGTTTCGGTGAGTCTTCACTCGCAATTGGGGCCGCTTGCTGCGGCTCTTCGAGTTCACGTTCGAGGGTTTCGAGCACCCTCTCACAGATGTCGAGATCGGCGGCCGGCACGGCAGCCATCAATCGAGTCTGCAGACCGTTGCCGATGCGCGCCGCGCGCACGGCCAGCTCGCGGCCGGCGCGAGTGAGATAAAGGCCGCGGGCACGGCGGTCATTCTCGTCCTCACGGCGCTCGATGAAGCCGCGTCGCTCCAGGCTGTCGAGCAGACGCACCAGCGACGGGCCCTCGATCGACATCGCGGTCGCCAGCTCCTTCTGACGGACGCCGTCGCCCAGCGCGCGAAGATAGATCAGCGGCCGCCATGTCGCCTCGGTCAGGCCGATCAGGCGCATCTCCGCGTCGACGGCCTGCCGCAGCCGCCGCGACAGGCGCGCGACGAGGAGGCCGAATTCGGTATGCCGGTCGGGCATGCCGAAAAGATAGGACGCTAATCATCTATCTGGCAAGCCTAGCCGAGGGCCGGACCCATAAGGGTGTCCACAAACGTCCACCCCCCTTGGACTGCCAACCTTTTGGCAAACAAACGTTTTCGGCCGAAAGTCCACGTTTCCGGAGACTTCCCCCTCAAAAGACTCCTCTCCCTTCTTGCTTGCTGCCGCCGGCTGCCACTTCCGTGGCAGGGCTTGGGTGCCGGCACGCCAAGGTTTTCGGCCCTTCCTGCCACCCTGCCCGCACGCCCCCGCTGCCTCCGCGCAAAACTGCACCGGCCGGTGTCCGCCGCCGCGGAGGGGTAGCGGAAGCTGCGCAAACAGCGCCAACTCCCCCTGGCACTCGTCAAAGATGCGGCAGGCAGGTCCGGCAAGCATCGCTGCGCCCTCGGCCTCGGGATGAACGTCGGGAGTCTGCCAGCTCGTCGCGCAAACGCCTATTTTGGGCAATGGCCGCGATTTTTCAGCAAAGGAATCAGGGAGGGAGTCGCGATCCATTGCCCAGAATGAGCCTCGCCGAGGCGGGTTATCCACAGCTTTCCGCCTCGTCGCGCCGGATACCCGTCCGAACCTATTCCGCCGCGATCGGCGGTCCGGTCGGAACGAGATGCTTGCCGTCGAAGGTCAGCATCTGCAGCTTCTTGAAAAGATTGTAGTTGGCGGGCGTGGTGCCGACGGTGATGCCGGGCCGCAGCATCGGCACCGAGAGGTCGCTCAGGCTCGCGGCCTTGTCCATCACGCATTTGCGGCTGACCGCCCGGCCGCAGCGCTTCAGCACCTCGACCATCAGCGCGCCCTCGTAGTAGGCGGTGACGTTCAGCCCGTCGAACTTGTCGCCGGCGGGATAGTACTTGTCCATCCAGGCAACATAGGCCTGCACGCCGGGATCGGACTGCATGTCGGGATCGGACGGGTCGACAGCGACCGCCGAGGACACCGCGCCGGTTGAGGCGTCGAGTCCGGCCGGCACATAGGTGCGGGTGATCGAGGCGGCAGGGAAGGCAACCAAGGGCAACGGCTTCCATCCGAGATCCTGGGCCTTGCGCAGCGCCTGCACCGTCTGCTTCTGGGTCGCCACGATCACCAGCACGTCGGCGCCACTGCCGCGCAATGCGATGACCTGCGATTCGACGGTCGGATCGGTCACCTCGAAGCTCTGCTCGCCGACCATCATGTCCTTGGCTCGCGCGCCCAGTCCTTCTTTCAGGCCCGCGAGATACTCCTTACCGAAATCGTCGTTCTGGTAGAGGATCGCGACCTTGCCGTTGGGCCGAACCGACAGGATGTGCTTGGCGAAGGCGTGCACCTCGGTGTCGTAGTTCGGCAGGCCCGACAGCGACCACGGAAAGTTCTTGGGATCGTTGAACTTGGAGACGCCGCTCTGCAGCCAGAGCTGCGGCACCTTGCGGTCGTTGAGGTACTTGCGCACCGACAGGTTGGTCGCCGAGCCGACCGGCGCATGCAGGGCGAACACACCGTCGGCTTCGACGAGCCTGCGCACCTGCTCCACGGTCTTGGGCGGGCTGAAGCCGTCGTCGGCGGTCACCAGCGTGATCTTGCGGCCGTCGACCCCGCCCTGCTCGTTGATCATGGCGAAATAGGCGAGCGAGGCGCGGCCGAAGGTCGAGTAGGCCGACAGCGGGCCGCTATAGGGCGCCGTCTGGCCGAGCTTGATCTCGGTGTCGCTGATACCGGGGTCGAGCTTGCCCTGGGCGCCCGCCGGCACCGCCGAAAGCAGGACCGCAAGCCATGCCATGCCTCTGGCTATCATCGCCGTCTCTCCCTGCCTTGTCGTTTTTCGGCCTTCGCCGGAGCGGCGAGCGCCCGCTCGAGCTCGTCGAGCAGCGCCAGGAGCTGATCGACGCGCTCGCGGCCGAAGCGGCCGGCGATGTCGCGATGGATACGGTCGAGGAACGGCGCGACTCCTGTCACCATCGCCGTACCCTTCGGCGACAGCGACAGCAGGCTGCGGCGCGAATCGCCATCGTCCGGACGCCGTCTGAGATGGCCCGAGGCCTCGAGGTCCTTGAGAATGCGCGACAGACTCGGTGCCAGCAAATAGCTGCGTTGCGCCAACCGAGCGGCGTCCATCTCGCCGTCGAGATGGAGCACGCGGATCACGCGCCATTGCTGCTCGGTGATGCCGCCCTTGCGATGATGCGGGCGGAAATAGGCCATCACCGCCTCGCGCGCACGCAGCAGCGCGATCGGCAGCGACCGCCGGTCGTCCATGATGCGCGGGCGCGGGAACTCCGAGACGGACCGCCGGTCGGCCATGGCGCGTCGTCAGGCGTCGACCAGGAAGTTGCCGGCCTCGAAGACGATCGGCGGCGCCTCCGGGTCGAAGCACACGCCGATCGGGTCCTCGCCGCGGGCGACAGCGTTGACCTGGGTGTTCAGCATGCGGCGAAGCAGCAGGACGCCCTTGTCGCTGGTCGCAAGATGCTCGTCGGAATGGAAGGTGATGGTGCCCTGGCCGACCTGCGCCTCCCAGTCGCCCGGGGACTCGCGGCGCTCCTGCTCCGTCATGTCGATCCAGCGTTTGCGGTTGGTCGCGGCGCCCAGCCCCTTGGGCAGGAACACGCCCTTCTCGCGCACTCGGCCGGCGGTGTAGATGCGGTAGTGCGTGTCGTCGATCGGCAAGGTCCAGCCCAGGCTCTCGACCCGGCCATATCCGCCGACGAACGGATTGGGCACGACGCGCAGGGTCGGCAGCGCGACCTCGGTGGTCCGCTCCATGCGCTTGCCGCCGGCGACCATGCGCGTCGAGAAGGCCTTCACGCCGCGCGGCGTGTAGTCCCATTTGACCTTGGGCATCTGGTTCATGACTTCGGTGAACTGCGTGCCGCTGAAGTTCCCGTGCAAGATCGGCACGTGATAGGTATCGAGCACATTTTCGAAATGTTGCAGCCAGTTGCACGGCGCTATGGCGCCGCCGCCGCTGCCGATCGAGGTATCGTCGGCGTCGATGAACTCGCCGTCGTCGAGCGATTCCAGGCACTCGTAGCGCGGCAGCACGGGCCTTTTCTCCGGCGGGCCCATATAGGCGAAGATCAGACCGTAGAGCTCCTGCACCGGATACCACGGTTGGCGTACGCGATCGCGCAGCCGGCCGCCGTCGGGTTCGCAGGGCTGCTCCAGGCAGCGGCCTTCGATGTCGAACAGCCAGCCGTGATAGCAGCAGCGGATGCCGCGCTCCTCGACCTTGCCGTAGTACAGCGTCGTGCCGCGATGGCAGCAGCGCGCCTGGACAAGTCCGGGGCGGCCTTGGCCATCGCGGAACAGCACGAGATCCTCGCCGAGCACCCGGACCTCGCGCGGCGTGCTGGTGGCGTGCGAGACCAGGCCGACCGGGTGCCAGTAGCGCCGCATCAGCTCGCCCATCGGCGTGCCGCGCCCCACCTCGGTCAATGCGGCGATGTAGGTCGAGGGTTTGACTTCATATCCTGTGCCGGTGTCGAGAGTTGCCATAGCGACCTCCTATTCCGCCGCCTGCCGCTCGCGGCTCGCCGAAAAGACCACCGGCGCGGCGTGCTCGTCGAAGCTCACGCCGACCGGATCGTCGCCCTTGGCCAGCCGGTCGAGCTGCTGGCGCAGCAATTGACGAACCAGCGCCACGCCGCGGTCGGTCTCGGTCAGATGCTCGTCGGAATGGAAGGTGATCGCGCCCTGCCCGGTCTGGGCCTCGAAGTCGCCGGGAAACGCACGGTGCTCCTCGGGCGTGAGCTGTTCCCACAGCTTGCCGCCCTGGCGCGAACGCATGCGGCGCAGCTCGCCCTTCTCGCGCACCCGGCCGGCGACATAGATGCGGAAATGCGTGTCGTCGATCGGCAGTGTCCAGCCGATCGATTCGACCCTTCCGAACAGGCTGGCGCCCGCCACGCCGGCACGCGGGTTGGGCACGACGCGCAGGGTCGGCATCGCCACCTCGGCCGAGCCGCGCATCGTGCCGCCGTCGGGCAGCCGGCGCTTCGACCACGAACGGACACCGAGCGGCGTACGCTCGAAATGAACCTCATCGGGGAGGCGCGCCATCATCTCGGAGAATTGCGACCCGCTGTGCGTGCCGTGCAGCACGACGACGTGATAGGGATCGACGACGTTCTCGAAATGCTGCAGCCAGTTGCAGGGCACGATCTGCGGACCGCCGCTGCCGATGCTGGAATCGTCCGAATCGATGAACTCGCCCGGATCGAGCGATTCGAGGCATTCGTAGCGCGGCAGGACCGGCTTCTTCGCCGGCGGGCCCATGTAGGCGAAGATCAGGCCATACAGCTCGCGCACCGGATACCACGGCTGCCGCACGCGATCGCGCAGCCTGCCGCCGTCGGGCTCGCACGGCTGCTCGAGGCAGTGGCCCTCCGCGTCGAACAGCCAGCCGTGATAGCAGCAGCGGATGCCGCGCTCCTCGACCTTGCCGTAATAGAGAGTCGTGCCGCGATGGCAGCATCGCGCCCCGACGAGGCCGGGCCGGCCGGACTTGTCGCGGAACAGCACGAGATCCTCGCCCAGCACCCGCACTTCGCGCGGCGTCGCCGTCGCATGCGACGCCAGGCCTACCGGATGCCAGTAGCGCCGCATCAGCTCGCCCATCGGCGTGCCGCGGCCGACCTCGGCGAGCGACGCCAAATAGCTGGAGGGCTTGCTGCCGTAGCCGGTGCCTACGTCCATCGTCTCTTCCCGCACGGTCTTATTGTTAACATGTTAAGCGTTGGCCGCTCGACCGTCAACGGCGACGGCCGGTTCCTCGCAAGGTCAGGATTGCGCGGCGCGGATCGCCCGCCACACCCGTTCGGGCGTGCACGGCATCTCGACGTGCGACACGCCGTATTCGGCGAGCGCATCGACCACGGCGTTCACGATCACCCCCAGCGCCGGGGTGATGCCGCCCTCGCCGCCGCCGCGGAAGCCCAGCGGATGCGTCGTCGAAGGCACTTCCGACAGTGCCGTCACGAAACTCGGGAAATCGTCGGCATGCGGCATGGCGTAGTCCATGAAGGAGCCGGTCACGAGTTGCCCGTTGTCGTAGACAACATGTTCCATCAGCGCCTGGCCGGCGCCCTGGGCGATGCCGCCATGGGTCTGGCCGTGCAGGATCAGCGGGTTCACGGCGCGGCCGACATCGTCGACCGTGGTGTAGCGGTCGATCCGCACCACGCCGGTGTCGGGATCGATCTCGACCTCGCAGACATGCCAGCCATAGGGATAGGAGCCGACCCGGCTGTTGACGTCTCCGGCATCGGAGATCGATCCGTGCTTCGCGGCGAGCTCGACCAGGCCGACGCTGCGGTCGGTGCCCTTCACCGTGAAGCGGCCGTCGGCGAAAGCGATGTCGGCTTCGCTCGCCTCGAGCTGCTCGGCCGCGAGCCTGGTGCCCTTGGCGATGATGCCCCGCGAGGCTTTATCGATCGTCGTGCCGGCCTGCCGCATCGACCGGCCCGAATGCGAGCCACCGCCGACGCTCACCCGATCGCTGTCGCTGGTCTCGATGATGACGTCGCCAGCCGGGATGCCGAGCCATTCCTCGACCAGTTGCGCGAAGCTCGTCGCATGCCCCTGCCCCGACGACAAAGTGCCGATCACGACCTCGACGGTACCGTCGCCGCGCACCGTCACCTCGGCGCGCTCCAGCGGCGCACCGCTCTGCGATTCGACATAGCCGCCGAGCCCGAGACCGCGCTTCAACCCGCGCGCCGCCGACTGCTTCTGCCGCTCGGCGTAGCCGTTCCAGTCAGCGAGCTGCAGCGCATGATCGAGCGTGCCGACATAGTCGCCGCTGTCGTAGGTGATGCCGAAGGCGTTGCGATGCGGCAGCGTGGTGATGAGATTGCGGCGGCGCAGCTCGACGCGATCCATGCCGATCTCGCGCGCCGCCATGTCGATCAGCCGCTCGATCACGAACATGGTCTCGGGCCGGCCGGCGCTGCGATAGGGCGCGGTGCAGACGGTGTTGCTGAGCACCGCCCGCGCCCGCGCCACGGCGGGCATGCGGTACAGGCTGGTCATGAGCTGCGTGCCCTTGGTCAGCGGGATGTACGACGCGGTGTAGGCGCCGACATTGCTGGTGTTGGTCGAATGCAGGCCGTGGAACTGCCCGTCCGACGACAGCGCCAGCTCGACCTCGACCGTGAGGTCGCGGCCGGCATAGTCGCTGAGGAAGGCCTCGCCGCGCTCGCAGTTCCATTTGACCGGCCGGCCGATCTTCTTCGCTGCCCAGGCGACCAGCACGAACTCGGGATAGAGATAGTTGCGGGTGCCGAAATTGCCGCCGACCTCTTTCGCGATGACGCGCACCATCTCGGGCTCGATCCCGAGGATGATGGCGAGCTCCTTCTTCGGGCGCACTACCGCGCCGCCGCCGGCATGGAGTGTGTATCGCCCGCTCGCCGGATCGTAGACGCCGAGGGCCGCGCGCGGCTCCATCGGTACGCCGGTGACGCGCTGCACATGCGTCTCCAGCCGCACCACGTGCTCGGCCTCGGCAAAGCCCGCGCGAGTCGCCGGCGGATTGCCGACGCGCGCATCGACCGCGATGTCGGAGATCGGCTTCAGCGGCTCGTAGACGACCTCGATCGCCTCTGCGGCGTCCTTCGCCTCAGCCACCGTCTCGGCGACGATGAACGCTACCGCCTCGCCGACGTGGCGGACCGTCTCGGTGGCCAGGATCATCGGCCGCTCGAGCAGCAGCTCGGAGCCGTCGAGATTGTAGAGCGCGATGTCAGGCGGGCTCATCGCCGTCGGGATGTGGGGGACCGGCCTCAGCCCGTCGGTTGCCACGTCGGCACCGGTCAGAATCAGCAGAACGCCCGGCATCTTCGCGGCGCGCGCGGTGTCGATCGACACGATGCGGGCATGCGGATGCGGCGAGCGCAAGACGACGCTGCGCGCCTGGTTGGGCAAGGTGAAATCGTCGGAGTAGCAGCCGTGGCCGGTGAGCAGGCGCGCATCTTCCAGCCGACGCAGCTCGGCGCCGATACCGCGCTTGCTCACCGCGCGAGCGAAGCGGGCAGCGGCACGTTCAGCATCAGGCCGAGCTCGCTCCTGAGATCGCAGCTCACGCGGCCATGCACCTTGCCCTGCTTGTCGAAGTAGCGGCCGATCTCGGCGGTCGGGAACGGACCCTCGTGCCAGATGTCGGGATGGAGATAGATGCCGAAGCTGCCGTCGGACCAGAAGGCGACGAACTTCTCAGGCGCCGGATCATCGCCCGGCGGCCCGGCGGGCACGACGAACGGCTGCCCGTCGACCGGCCAGAAGAACTGGCCGCCGTCGGGATGGTAGTTGCAATGCCAGAGATGGACGTGGCCCGGCGCGTCGCGATAGCCCAGCACATAGTCGCCGCCGACCGCCGCGTTGACGCCGCGCAACTCGTTGCCCTTCCAGGCACAGGCGAAGACGCCCTCGGTCGTGCCGCCCTCGTCGCCGGTGCCGGGATCGAGCGGGCGATGGCCCTTCACCGGCCACGGCACGATCCGCACCTTGTGCGTCTTGGGATCGCGCACGATCTCGCCGAAGCCCTTCAGGCTCTCATCCGTCGCGCGCACCAGCGGTACGTCGACCAGTCGAAACTCAGTCATTGCCCGCGAGAATAGCGCCAAATTCCCATCGGCGGGAAATTCCGCCATTCGCGCCCGACGAAGGTCGCTTCGAGCGCCGGCATCACTCGCGGATCGACCGGCGGCCGCAGACCGTAGGTGTACTGGATGATGGAGCCGCCCGCCGGCATGACGGCGAAGGCGTCGGCATAGCAGCGCGTGGCCGCGGCTGAAGGTATCGCGCGCATCGGTAACCCGCTGATGACGACGCGTGCCGAGGCAACCTCCTCGCGCGCCAGCGTCCGGCTGAGCGCGAGAGCGTCGCCCTGCAGCACCTGCAAACCGGGGAAGCGCTGCTCCAGCGACCGGCAGAGCTCGAGGTCCTGCTCCACCGCAACGATGTGCGGGACGGGGCAACCGAGGTCGACCAGCGCCTGGGTCACGGCACCGGTGCCCGCGCCGAGCTCGAGGACAGGGCCGCCGCCCGGAGTCGCCGCGTCGAGCGCCGCGCGGGCGAGTCGGCGCGCCGTCCAGGGGCTGCTGGGAAAGGGCAAGCCGACCCCCATGGGATCGCGCAGCCAGCCACGCAGGAACGGCAGAGGCCCGGTCTGCCTGACATCCCTCAACAGGGTCGAAACCAAGGTTTGCCGTTCGCCGAAATTCACGGTCGTTAACGCCCCGGGTTGCGCTGAAGCCGCAGGGTTTCTACGGATTGGGATACGGCCGGTTCCCGACGTCAAGTGCTCGGAGCGGAACCGTTTCCCCGACCCCGCCGTCGAGAACCAGGTCGTCCCAGGCCTCCAGCAGCCACAGGGCCTCGACCTGCCAGCGCAGGATCGGCCGGTCCCACCAGCGTTCGATCAGCGCGGCCAGGGCTGCCGCCTCACGGAAATCGAGGTCGTCGGTGAGGTTGTGCAGTCCGACGAGGTAGAGCCCGGTCTCGCGGCGGGCCAGCAGGCGCTGGATGCGCGCCAGCAGATTCTCGCCATCGCGCTTCTCGGGATAGACCCGCAGATAGAGCCGGCCGTGGTTGACGGTGCCGGAGAACAGGCCGCGCAGCTCGACGGTGATCGGCCCGATGCCCGCCAGCGCATACCGCTGCGCCCCGTCGAGCGTCACCGGCGCGCCGCAGAGCGTGGCGTGCAGCTTGCCGCGCCGGCGTGTGACGATGTCCCAGGCGATCTTGTGCGCGAAGGGCATCGTACGTAGCTCGGGTTCGAGCAGATGGTCGACGTCCGGCACCGGCAGCGCGAGCGACACCGCCTTGCCGTGCCGGCCCATCGCATAGTCCTTGCCCGGCGCGCTCGCGATCACCCGGGGATGATGCGGCGCGACCAGCGGCAGATGCGCGAGGCGGTAGCTCTGGTCGAGCGCGAAGCCCTCGCCCGCGGCGAACGGTGTGCGGCTCGCCACATAGCCGAGCTCGTCGTCGCCGCAGAGCAGGATGTCAGGCAGCTTTGCCGAGATCTTCGCCGGCCAGCGCGCGCTCGATCAGCTTCACCACGTTGTCACGGCCGTAGAGCTTGATGAAGGCGCCCATGCGCGGGCCCTGCTTGCTGCCGAGCAGGACCTCGTAGAGCGTCTGAAACCACTGGCGCAGCTCTTCCTTGGCGAAGTGCCGCTTGCCCGCCTCGTACACTTCGTTCTGGATGAACTCGGCGCTTTCGCTGTCCGGGATCTTGCGCAAGGCGTCGGCGAGGTCCTGCAATGCCGCGCGCTCCGTGTCGGTGGGCAGGCGGAACTGCTTCGTGCTCTTGACGAAGTCCTGGTAGTAGGCGACCGCGCCCTTCAGGAGCTGGTCGAGATACGGCGCGTTCTGCGGCGTCGCGCCCGGCACGTAGCGGCGCAGGTACTGCCACAGCACGTCCTTGTCGTCGGTGTGCGCGACGCTCGCGAGATTGAGCAGCATGCCGAAGCTGACGCCGCCCGAATGGTGATCGACCGGGTCGCCGTCGTGGATGTGCCACGCCGGATTGTCGGGCTGCTTCGCCGGCTCGTCGCCCGGCAGCCGCTCGACCGCCGAGAGATAGTCGTCGATCGCGCGCGGGATCACGTCGAAGTAAAGCCGCTTCGCCCGCCGCGGCGCCTGGAACATGTAATAGGCAAGCGACTCGGGCGGCGCGTAGCGCAGCCACTCCTCGACCGAGAGCCCGTTGCCCTTGGACTTGGAGATCTTCTTGCCCTGGTCGTCAAGGAACAGCTCGTAGTTGAAGCCCTCCGGCGGCCGGCCGCCCAGGATCTTCACGATCTTCGCCGAGAGCTCGGCCGACGGGATCAGGTCCTTGCCGTACATCTCGTAGTCGACCGCCAAGGCGAACCAGCGGCCGGCCCAATCGGCCTTCCACTGCAGCTTGACGTTGCCGCCGGTGACCGGCGTCTCGGTCAAGGTGCCGTCCTCGTCGCGATAGACGATGGTGCCGGCCTCGACGTCGGTCTGGATCACCGGGACCTGCAGCACGCGGCCGGTCTTGGGCGAGACCGGCAGGAAGATCGAGTAGGTCGCCTGCCGCTCGGCGCCGAGCGTCGGCAGCATCACCGCCTGGACCTCGTTGTAGTGCTGCAGCATGGCGAGCAGCATCTTGTCGAAGCGGCCCGACTTGTACCAATCGGTCGCCGACTGGAACTCGTACTCGAAGCCGAAGGAATCGAGGAACGCGCGCAGCCGCGCGTTGTTGGCCGCGCCGAACGACGGATGCTCGTTGCTGAACGGATCGGGGACCGCGGTCAGCGGCTTGCCGAGATGCTGCGCCAGCATCTCCTTGTTCGGCACGTTGTCCGGCACCTTGCGCAGACCGTCCATGTCGTCGGAGAAGCAGAACAGCCGGGTCGGGATGTCGCTCAGCCGCTGGAAGGCCTGGCGCACCATGGTCGTACGCACGACCTCGCCGAAGGTGCCGATATGCGGCAGGCCCGACGGCCCGTAGCCGGTCTCGAACAGCACGTAACCTTTGGCCGGCGCTTTGCCACCACAACGGGCGACCAGCTTGCGGGCTTCTTCGAACGGCCACGCGCGCGCGGCCTCGGCCAGGGAACGATCGATCTGCGACATGGAACGCCCTAACTAGGGCATTTGCGCCGCCAACGCCACCCGACCAAACTGCGCGGCAACCATGAAGAAAAGTCCCCTCTCCGTGGCCATTGGCGGATTACTCGCCATGGCGGCGGGCATCGGCGTCGGCCGTTTCGTCTACACCCCCATCCTGCCGCCAATGGTCGAGGCGCTGGGCCTCAGCAAGAGCGAGGCCGGCCTGATCGCTTCGGCCAATTTCGTCGGCTACTTCCTGGGCGCCGTGCTGGCGACGGTGATGCCGGGTTCGCGCCGGGCCTGGCTGATCGCGGCCCTGGCGCTCAATGCGCTGGCGCTGGCAGCGATGGGCCTGACCGCAGAGTTGCCGGCCTTCCTGGTGCTGCGGCTGCTGGCGGGCCTGGCCAGCGCCTTCTCGCTGATCTTCGCTTCGGCGCTGGTGCTCGACCGGCTGGCCGCAGCGGGACGCGGACGGCTGAGCGCCGTGCATTTCGCCGGCGTCGGCATCGGCATCGCGGTCTCGGCCGCGGTCGTGGCGGTGCTGCACGACTGGCGCAGCATGTGGTTCGCCAGCGCCGCCCTGTCGCTCGCCGCCGGCCTCGCCGTCCGGACCCTGGTGCCGCGAGATTCGGGTGGCCCGGCGTTGGCGGCAGCGGGCAAACGCCAGCACCTGCCGCGCGGCTTCGTGCCTCTGGCGATCGCCTACGGCCTGTTCGGCTTCGGCTACATCATCACCGCGACCTTCATCGTCGCCATGGTGCGCGGCTCGGCCGAGATCGCGAGCCTCGAGCCCTACATCTGGGTGATGTTCGGCCTCAGCGCCGCGCCGTCGGTCGCGCTGTGGACGGCGCTCGCCGGCCGCTGGGGCATCCGCCGCTCTTTCGCCATCGCCGCCTTCGTCGAGGCTTTCGGCGTGGCGCTGTCGGCGCTGTGGCTGACCCCGGCGACGGTGATCGCGGCCTCCGTGGTGGTCGGCGGCAGCTTCATGGGCCTCACCTCGCTCGGCCTGCTCGCGGCGCGCGAGGGCGAGGGCGATCCGCGCGGCCGCATCGCCCTGGTGACGGCGGTGTTCAGCGCCGGCCAGATCCTGGGGCCGGCCTTCGCGGGCTATCTCTACGACCACACGGGCAGCCTCGCCGGCCCGTCCTGGGCGGCCGCGGCGGCACTGGTCGGCGCCGGCCTGCTAACGTTTCGCCAGAAACGCTAGCGCCTCCTTCGCCGCGCGATGGCCCGAGGCATTGGCGCCGGCGACGCCGCCCGCCGGATCGGTCGCCTCGCCGGCGAACAGTACGCGCTCGTGGTGCGGCGCCGCCAGCGCCAGGCGCGGCAGCAGCAGCCCCTCGGCCCAGGCGCCGCGCGCGAAGGGATCGAGCCCCCAGCGCGTAGAGGCGGCGCGCAGAAAGGCCGACCGCACCTCCTTGCCGAACAGCTCGGCCAGCGCCGTGACCGCGCCCGATACCGCCGCCGACGCGCCGCCCGCCTCGAGCTGGCGCGCCTCCTCGCCGCGATAGAACAGGATCGCCGCCTCCCGCCCGCCCGGCCGCAGCAGCGCCTCGACCACGGTCTGCTTCGGGGTCCAGGCGAGGATGCGGGTGTCGTCGGGCGCATCGAGCACGCGGCGCGAGAAGGTCACGCACACCTTGTCGGCCTGCGCCATCGGCAGCGAGGCGATCGCCGCCAGCCGCTCGCCGCGCAGGGGCGGCGCGAAGCCCATGCCGCCGGCCGCCAGCACGCCGACCGGCACGGTGACGATCGCTGCCCGGGCCAGCACGTCGCCCAGAGGCGTCACCAGCTTGACCAGCGGCCCGGTCGAATCGATGCGGATCACGCGGGTGTTGAGCCGCACCGGCAGCTTGCCGTCGGTGACCGGCAGCCGGGCGAGCGGCGCGAACGGCACGCGGCGCAGCGCCTCGGCCAGCGCCAGCTTCTCCAGCGGATCGCTGGGCTTGAGCACTGCGCTCGGATCGATGCCGGGCGCCTCCTTGCGCAGGGCGTGCAGGAGGCGGCCGATCTCCTCGGCCTGCTTGGCGAAGCGCTGGTAGTCCGCGTGGCTGATCTCCTTGCCGTCGATCATCAGCGACATGCCGACCGGCAGCGGCCGGGTCGGCGCGCCGTGGTCGAAGGCGATGCCGGGCGTGGTGTCGGTGTAGATCCGGCCGCCGGTGCGCTCGCGCGCCTCCAGCACCACCACGCTCTGGCGCGCGCCGATCAGGGTCTGGGCGGCGGCGAAACCCGCGATGCCGGCACCGACCACCGCGACGTCGAGATCGGCCGCGCGCGCCGGCTGCACGAAGGGGGCGGCGAGCGCCCCAGCAAGGACGGCTCTCCTGCTGGGAGCGCGCCACTCCCGTGGCGCATCACGATCATGAGCGCCACTGGAGTGGCGCGCTCCCAGCAAATGCGAAGGCCTCATTACCACCCGATTGTATGCTATCGAGGCGGCGATGTGGTCCTCCCTCCTCGCCACGACACGCGGGGCGCTATGGCTGAGCGCGGACGGTGAGATCGAGCGCCTGAGCGGCGCCGAGGCGGCGCAGCGCGCAGGCGCCAGCGTCCCGCTGGTGGTGCACGCGCCGGCGACCGCGGCGCGGCTGGGGCTCGACGATCTGCGCGCCCGCGACCTGCTCGAACTCTACGCCTTCGTGCGGCCGGCGACGTTCTGCCTGCCGACGCCGCGCGGGCTCGCCGCGGCGATGGACGTCGATCCTTCCGACGAACTCGCTGCCCTGCCGCAGATCGCAAAAGCCCTGATCGACGAGCTCGAGGACATGGCGGCGCTCGCCTCGCCCGAGATGAAGGACACCGCGCTTGCCATGGCGCGCGGCAACTGGAGCTGGGCGGCCGACGTGCTGAAGGCGCTCGGCCTCGAGCAGGCGACGAAGAGGCCGCGGCCAGGCGCCGGCCTCGACGTCTGGAAGAGCCTGCCGGTGTGGGAGGAGCCGCCGCCGGCGACGCCGCCCGGCTCGATGCCGGTCGAGCCGCGCGAGGCGCGGCTGCGGCTGGCGCAGCTCGTCTCGTCCGGTCCCGGCCTGCCCGAGTTGCGGCCGACGCAAAGCGACTATGCCTCGGCCGCGTCGGAGGCCTTCGCGCCGCGCGAGGAAGAAGACAAGCCCAAGGTCGTGCTGGTCGAGGCCGGCACCGGCGTCGGCAAGACGCTGGGCTATGTCGCACCTGCAAGTCTCTGGGCGGAGAAGAACGGCGCGCCGGTATGGATCGCGACCTACACCCGCAACCTGCAGCGCCAGATCGACAACGAGCTCGACCGGCTGCACCGCGACAGTGCCGAGAAGCGCCGCCGCGTGGTGATCCGCAAGGGCCGCGAGAACTATCTCTGCCTGCTGAACTTCCAGGAGGCGGTGATGCGCACCGGCCTCGTCCCCGAGAACGCCGTCGGTTTGGGCCTGCTCGCGCGCTGGGCGCTCGCGTCGCGGGACGGCGACATGATCGGCGGCGATCTGCCGGCGTGGCTGCTCGACCTGTTGGGCCGCGGCCGCATCGGGCGGCTCGCCGACCGGCGCGGCGAGTGCATCTATTCGGCGTGCGATCACTACCGCAAGTGCTTCGTCGAGCGCACCATCCGCCGCGCGCGGCAGGCCGACATCGTGATCGCCAACCATGCGCTGGTGATGGTGCAGGCGGCGATGGGCGGGCTCGACGACGCGACGCGGCCCACCCGCTACGTGTTCGACGAGGGCCATCATCTGTTCGACGCCGCCGACGGCGCGTTCGGCGCGCATCTCAGCGGCGTCGAATGCTCCGACCTGCGGCGCTGGATTCTAGGTTCGGAAGGGCGCCGAGGGAGTCGGGCCCGCGGACTCGAGCGGCGGGTGCAGGATCTGCTGGGCGAGGACCAGGAGGCGCAGGCGGCGCTGCGCCGCCTGCTCGAAACAAGCCGCCGCCTGCCCTCGCCCAATTGGCAGACGCGGCTCGCGGACGGCACGGTGATGGGGCCGGCCGAGGAGTTCCTCGCGCTGGTGCGCGTCCAGGTGCGGGCGCGCGCCACGGGCGAGGACCAGGGCTTCGGCATGGAATGCGACATCCGCCCGCTCAATCCCGGGCTGATCGAGGCGGCGGACCAGCTCGCCGCGCTGTTCGAGCAGATGGTGCAACCGGTGCGGCGGCTGAAGCAGGCGCTGAAGCAGAAGCTCGAGACCGATGCCGACACGCTCGACAGCGGCCAGCGCGGCCGCATCGAGGGCGTGGCGCGCTCGCTCACCAACCGCTGCGAGCTGACGCTCGAGGCGTGGCGGGCGATGCTGCGCGGCCTGCACAGCGACGCCGATCCCGCCTTCGTCGACTGGTTCGCGATCGAGCGCGTCCAGAACCGCGAGCACGATGTCGGCATGTTCCGGCACTATCTCGACCCGACCGAGCCGTTCGTGAACAGCGTGATCAAGCCGGCGCACGGCGCGGTGATCACCTCGGCGACGTTACGCGACGCGGGCGTCCCCAACGCCGCCAACGACGACCCCGAGCCTTCATCCTCTTCCGGACCGCGAGCATCCGGCTCGCTCATGAGCAAGAGCGAGCCGGAGGCTCGCGGTCCGGAAGACAAGACCCCGCCGGCCGCCTGGTACGCCGCCGAAGCCCGCACCGGCACCCGCCACCTCCTCGCCCCGGCGATGCGCGCGGCGATGGCCTCGCCGTTCGACTACGCGTCAGCCACGCGCATCCTGATCGTGAAGGACGTGCCACGCGACGACACCGACCAGGTGGCGGCGGCCTATCGCGAGCTGTTCAAGGCGAGTGGCGGCGGCGCACTCGGCCTGTTCACGGCGATCGGCCGGCTGCGCGCCGTGCACCAGCGCATCGCGCCGGCGCTGGAGGAGGCCAACCTCCCGCTCTACGCCCAGCATGTCGGCGGCATGGACGCGGCGACCCTGGTCGACATCTTCCGCGCCGAGGAGCATTCCTGCCTGCTCGGTACCGACGCTGTGCGCGACGGCGTCGACGTTCCCGGCCGCAGCCTGCGCCTGATCGTGTTCGACCGCGTGCCCTGGCCCCGCCCCGACATCCTCCACCGCGCCCGCAAGGCGGCGTGGAAGGCGGCCGGTGCCGGTGCCAACGCCTACGACGACATGCTCGCGCGCCTGCGGCTCAAGCAGGCGTACGGGAGGCTGATCCGCCGCGCCGATGACCGCGGCGTGTTCGTGATGCTGGACTCGCGCCTGCCGTCACGGCTGCTGAGCGCGTTTCCGGCGGGCGTGACCGTCGAACGCACCGGACTTGCCCAAGCGGTCGAGCGGATCCGGGCCTTCATCCTGGATTGACGGCCGCCGAATTCACTTGCTGTGCATGCGTCGGTGGAACGCCTTGGGTCGTCGGAGGGCATGTCGAGATCCGGCAATTCCCGGGCAAGGCGTCAACGCGTAACAAGCGCAACAAATCTAAACACGACAAGCGGGCGCCGGCTGCTATCGTTTTGGTTGTAGGTTCGATCGGGCGTCAGACACGAGAGCGCTGACATGATGCGAATCATCTCTGCCAAGTGGTGGCGTTATCTTCTTGGCCTGCTGATCGCCGCAGGATTAGCCGGCTATGTCCTGGATCGCGGTGTCGGCGGACCACCTCCTGCGCCGGTGGTGGCCGGGCCGCCGGGCCCGGTGCCGGTCGCAGGCGGCGGCAACGCCAAGATTCCGACGGAGATCACCGACGAGGACGACGGCCATGCGCACGGCGATGTGCACGTCCGCACCGTCGACGGCGCCTTCTACGACCTGCAGCTGATCGGCGAGTTCGTCGCGCTCAAGTCCGAGCGCGACGACTTCCAGATCCAGCTGCGCATGGGTCCCTGGGGCGGCTCGTCCAAGACCATCAGCACCAACATCGCCGTCGCCCTCAACGTCGCCGGCGATCGCGTCGCCGTCTATGTCCGGCAGCCGTCGGCGCTCAGGGTCAACGGACGGCCCGTCGCCTCGCTCGAGCAGCCGATGCATCTGCCGAACGGCGGCACGGTCGGCCTGTCGGGCCAGCGCATCACCGTGACCTGGCCCGACGATTCGGTGGCCCGCATCGACCTGCGCGGCGACTACCTCGACCTATCGGTGATCCCGGACCGCGCGCGGGCGGGCACGCTGCGCGGCCTGTTCGGCAATTTCGACGGCAATGCCGCGAACGACCTGGTCGCCCGTGGCGGCTCCTCCGAGGGGCTGCCGCGCGACGGCGAGGAGGCGTCGACACGGAACTTCTATCGCCGGTTCGGCGACAGCTGGCGGGTCAGCCAGGCTGAATCGCTGTTCGACTACGGCCCGGGCGAGACCACCGCCACCTGGACCGATCTCAAGTTCCCGTACCAGATCGTCTCGGTCGCGAGCTTCGACGGCACGGCGCGCCAGAAAGCCGAAGAGGCCTGCAAGGCCGCCGGCGTCAGCGATCCGCGACTGCTGCGCAATTGCGTGCTCGACCTCGCCGCCACCGGCCATCAGCCGTTCATCCAGAGCGCCCTGCAGGCGCAACAGGACAGCCTGCTGCAGGAAGGCTTCGGCTGCCGCGGCCTGCGAAGCGGCGGCTCGCGCTGCACCTACTACCGGCCGTCGCTGGAGGACGCGCGCGCCGGCGAGAAGTTCCACATCACCGTCGAGACCATGCAGAGCGACGCCAAGCGCGTCGAGGAATTCGACTGCGACCCGGTCGACGCCCAGCAGCGGGCGGCCTGCAAGTTCAAGACGCGCGGCCGCGTCTTCGAAGGCAGCAACACGGTCGAGCGCTACGTCGCCAGCAACGGCCAGATGCAGGAACTCAAGGGGACGATGCAGAAGAGATAGGCCGCGGGCCGCGGAGAGGTCGAGCATGACGCACGCATCGCAAGCATCGGATCGGACGCGGCTTGACGGCCTCGCGAACCGGGGCGCGAGACTCCTGCTGCTCATCCTCGGGCTGTTGCTCGGCTCGGCGGTCGCGCACGCCCAGAACGTCCGCGACGTCAGCGGCCCGTGGAGGATGGTCGACGATCCGTCCGGCAGGACGCTCGTCCTGTCGCAGAGCGGCGCGGCGGTGACCGGCCGGGCGTTGCGTCCGGACCAATCGCTGAGCTTCGAGGTGTCGGGCACCGTCGACGCCGCCGGCGCGATCGCCTGGTCGACCTTCTTCGACCGCAGCGAGGCGGCGGACGACAAGAAGATCACCGACGCGCTGTGGTCGGCGGCGGCCGGGGCCAACGCAGCGGGCGGCCATGGCAACGCCGTGCAGGCCAGCATGACCGGCAGCTACGACCTCACCACCGGCGACCTCAGCGGCCAGCGCACCATCCCCAAGGTCGGCCACGACGGCGACAAGTTCACCAAGGTCTCGTTCAGCACCGTCGCGTTCCGGCTGCGGCGCGTGCCGCAATTCCGGCTGAAGAACTTCCAGATGATGGAGAACGGCGTCGTGGTCGACAGCACGCCGCCGCCCTTCATGCCGTTCTGGATGGTCGATCACCAGGGCCACTTCGTCGTCAAGTTCGACAAGAGCTGGGTCGGCGGCAACACCAACACCAACGTCGACGTGATGTTCTACGAATGGAACGCAGATGCCGGCAGGAAGGGCAACTGGGACCGCGTCGCCGACCTCAAGCGTCCCGACATCGCGGTCGTCGACGACACCGGCTGGGTCGAATTGCGGCTCGACGACCGGTTTCCCGGCTGGGCGGAGCGCACCGACGGCAAGTTCCGCGTCAACCTCGATCTCACCGCCCAGGGTCAGACGGTGAAGGGCCCGCCACTGACCGTGACGGACATCACCGCGGCCTTCAACAAGACGCTGAACGATCGCGCGCTCGACCTGTTCGGCCTGACCTACGACCAGTGGCAGGCGGTCTATGCCAAGAGCCCGGGCACCGCGAAGGCCTATCTATGGCGGCAGGTCTATCGCCGCTCGCTGGGGTTCAATCCCAGCGTCGATGTCGTCAACCTCAACAAGTCCGACACGCCGTCGATCGTCAACCTCCGGATCAACGCGCTGTTCGGCTCGCAGCCCCAGCGGACCTTCACCACCGTGCCGGTGCGGCTCGGCTTCTTCCTGGACAGCAAGGCATCCGACGTGCCGGCGGGCGAGACGCGCCATCTCGAGATCGAGCCGTTCGCGCTCGCCGGCAACACCGAGGACAAGGTCAAGCTGATCGACGATCTCGTCGCCTTCGAGATCGATCCCGATCCGGACGATCCCAACCAGTCGCAGAAGACCCGCATCGAGGTGAACAAGGCCCTGCGCGCCAAGCTGCGCCTGGCGGTCGAGACGCCGCTCTACCGGCTTGGCCAGTCGCTGCGCGCCAACGCGTCGGCCGCCGGCCTCAAGCTCGATGCGCCGGCCAACGATCCGATGGACTACCAGAAGGCGGTCGACCTCGTGTCCGGCGCCGGTCTTCATGACCGGGAAATCAAGCAGGTCCTGGCCGATTGGGACGCCTTCCTGGCGCTGCGCAAGAAGCTCACCGACCGGGTCAACCAGTGGGGCGACACCGGCCTCGCCGAGCTCGAGCAGAAGATCGGCAACTACAACGGCTGGACCATCACGTTCGGCGAGCCGCCGCGTACCGACAGCGTGCTGGTCCGGCCGGACGGCAACCAGGGCGGCTACGCGGTGTGCGGGAACCTCGAGCTGACCAACTCGACCTGGGCGATCGGCTTCAGCGCCGTCGGCGGCTTCTTCGGCGTCGACTCCTCGCACATGATGGAGAGCGCAGGCGCGGGCGGCCTGAGCTCGGGCGGCCAGCCTGCCCTGCCGCGCGAACGGCTGCTGCGCCAACCCGGCACCGACGTCTGGTACATGCAGGGCGAGCCGCTGCAGATCGTGCCGCGCGCCGACTTCAGGGATCTCGGCCGGACCATGACCCGGGGACAAATGACGACGCCTGACGGCATGCGCGGGGCGGTTGGCAGCCCCCGCGCCCGCCCGGGCGGCGCACCGATCGGCTGGGGTGACGAAACGATGGCCCGCAGCCTGGCGCCGGGCGGCGACTCGCGTGCCGCCGACGGGCTTGCCGAGGCGGCGCAGCACGCCGAAGGGCAGGCCGCAATGTGGCTGCGCAACAACTGGCGTGCCGGCAACCGGATTCCCCAGATCTGGGTCGACATGAACAACAGCTACATCTGCTTTGACTGCTTCAATTACCTCGAATTGCTGCTCCCACCCGGAGCGCGGATGACCGTGCGCTTCCAGAATATCGGCGAGACCGTCAGGAGAGGCCCCCAGCTCACCGAGGCCAATGGCTACAGGATCGTGGTCGACGGGAAATCCGGCCTGTCCTGGATCGAGAAGACGTTCGAGGGTGTCGAAGGCCAGCGCGAGTTTCCGGCAGAGCCGACGCCGAGGGTGCTGTCGCCCAGCGGCGCGAGCCCGCCCCTCGTGGCCGACGTCAACGATCCCCTATTGTCGGACGAAGCTTTCGTCAGCCGCGTGCGCAGGCTGAACCCCAACATCAGGATGACCGATCAGGAGATCGTGGCGCGCCGCAATCAAGGCCAGGTCTTCGACACGACGAGCGGAGGCTTCCGCGCGGCCACCGCGCAGGAGCGCGCCAATCAGCGCGCATTGCTGCAGATGGGCGGCAACCAGCGCGTGATGGATCTCTACCGCGCCCGCGCCGACGCTGCGCAAGCCAAGGCGGACGCAGCGGCCCTGCTGATCCAGGGCATCAACGACATGCTGAAGCAACTCGGCCAGCGCCGCGGGGAGAAGCTGACCGTGGTGCTTTACTGCGACGCCTCGCTCAAGAGCCTGCGCATCCAGGTCGTGCCGAAATTCACCACCGAGGCGGGCGAAGAGGTGCCGATTCCCCTGCCCGACACCACGCAGAAGGAAATGCTCAAGACCTGGTACCAGTACTCCAATCACACCTTCACAGAAGGACCGCTGCCGGATTGGCTAAACAAGAAGGCAGACTAGCGTGCACCGCGCGGGGTGCCAGGAATACCGGTTCTGGCAGATCGGCGTGGTGACCTCGTTCTGGCGCCTCGACCTCACGCTGGCCTACACCGATACCACCATCGAGGCCGACGGCTGCGGCTTCACCCGCGCCTGCGAGGGCCGCTTCTTCGCCGCGATCACCAAGGTGTTCTGAGCGCGGGCGCTGGAGCGCACGGGCGTTGTTGTTGCAGCAGGCATATTCCGTTCGGCTGATTCCAGCCGAACGGAATATGCTCTAGCGGTACTGGTTGTAGACCTTCTGCCGCTGCGCCTCGACGTTGGTCGAGCTCGAGCCGTTGTTGGAGGTCGCGGTCGAGGCGGTGGCGTTGCTGCCGTAGCGGGCGCTGTAGGAATCGGTCGGGCCGTAGCCCTGGTCACCGCAGGCGGCGAGGACGGACGCGAGGCCGAGCGCGAGAGCGATCTTGTGCATTGGAGGCTCCCGGTTGCTCCGTCGTGTAACGGCAGAGCCCGGAGGGTGTTCCCGACGCTGTGGATAAGGGTTGTTCTTCGATGTCCATTATGGGCAATGGACCGGCTTTCGACCCCCCTCTTTGCTGAGGATTCGTCGCATCCATTGCCCATATTAGGAGTCGCGTGCGGGAGAGAGCAGTGTGGCGCGCATGACGATGCCCGCCTTCCGTCACCGCGCCCACCACAGGAAAAAACATCCCTCCCGCGGAGGGGGTGTCCGGGATTCCTGGACTGAGGAGGCTCCGATGCCGATGCCATCGGCGTTTCCCCCGTCCTACGCGTGGGACGGTTTGGGACGGGGTCGCTTCTCGCGCCACAGAAGGCGCTTCTCGCGCCTCAGAAGGCGCTTACTTGAACGCCGGGATTACCCGTTCGCAGAGCAGGCGCAGCGCCGTCATCACCCGCTCGTGCGGGATCAGGCTGCCGGGGTTGAGCTCGGCCAGGATTCCGTCGAGGCCCAGCGTCTCCTTGACCTCGCGCAGCCGGTCGATCACCTGCTCGGGCGTGCCGACGATCATGCGCTCGCGCAGCACCTCGTCGTACTCGATCGACTGCATCTTGGCGGCGCGCTCGCCGCGCTTCTCGATCGCGCGGGCGCTCGCGAGGTTGGCGGTCTCGGCGAGCCGGCTGCCGATGGTGCGCAGCAGGTGGAGGATGCTCTCCCGGGGCTCCTCGCGCGCCGCCTCCTCGGTGTGCGCGACATAGACCGGCACGCGCAGAAACACCCCGCCCTTGCCGGGATGGCCCGCCGCCTGCCACGCCGCGCGATAGGTCTTCACCAGCGGCGACAGTTCCGAGAGGTTGCCGGTGCGCGCGGCGACGAAGATCGGATGGCCGAGCACGGCCGCTTCCTCGTAGGTGTCGGGGCTCGCGGCGGCGATCCGGATCTCGGGCCACGGCCGGCTCACCGGCTTGGGCGACAGCCGCACGTTCTCGTAGGCGAAGTACTTGCCGTTGTGGCTGAAGCGCTCCTCGGTGAAGGCGCGCTTGACGATCGCCAGGGTCTCGGCGAAGCGCTCGCGGCTCTCGCCGTAGTCGACGCCGTAGGTCTTGTATGTATGGGCAAAGCCCGAGCGGCCGACGCCGAAGATCAGCCGGCCTTGCGCGAGATGGTCGATGGTCGCCACCTCCTCAGCCAGCCTGAGCGGGTGGCAGAGCGGCAGCACCTGCACCGCCGTGCCGATCTTCATGGTCTTGGTGCGCGCGGCGATCGCGGCGGCGAGGATCAGCGGCGAGGCGAGCACCGAGCGCTCGGGATTGAAATGCAGCTCGGCGAGCCACATCGCGTCGAGGCCCAGCCGCTCGGCTTCGTCGACCTGGGCGAACGAGTCGGCGAAGGCCGAGGCATCGGACGCGCCCGGCAGCCGCTGAAACTCGTGGAACATGCCGAATTCCATGCGCGAACCTTAGCCCCCTTTCGGCGCGCCGTCACACCCATGGCGAGTGCAGGGGTTGCGCAGCCTTATCGGTAGACATCGCTCTGCGGTGCGCCGGATGATTTTTTCGAGGGTCGGGGGAGATCAAGCGAATGAGTCGTCCTGCGGTAGCGGCGGCCTTTTCCATTCTCGTGGCGTGGCTGGTGGCAGGACCGGCGGTCGCCGACACCCAGAGCTGTGCCGACTTCCGCGAGGCCGTGCAGAAGGGCATGAAGGGCGTGATCCTGGTCGACCTGAAGATGAAGTGGATGGAGCCCTACAGCGACCGCACCAACCGCATCCACGTCGATTTCTACTTCTTCGACACCGCCATGAACCCGGCCTCCAGGCTGAGCGGCGAGGCCGAGTACAAAGTGCCCTTCGCCGCCATGGAAGGCCACGTCCAGAAGATCACCGACGCGGCGCTGCAACAGATCGACCCGAAGATGACGACTCTGGCTCATTGAGGGCTGGTTCACTGAGGGCTGGTTCATCGAGCCTGTAGCCAACTGCCTCCCGTGCGCTAAAGTGCATGACGAATGAAAAACAGGAGGCAACGTCTGGCAATGGCAAGAGTTCGAGTCCCGCTTTCCCGCCGCCGCGCGCTTGTGCTGGCGGCCGCTCCGTTCTTGGCGTCCGGTATCGCCCGCGCAGCCGACGACTGGCCCAACAGGCCGGTGCGATACATCAACGTCTTCCCGCCCGGCGGGCCGACCGACACGCTCTCCCGCATCGTCTGCGCCGAGCTCGCCGAGCTGACCGGCCAGCAGTTCGTGGTCGAGAACAAGGCCGGGTCGGGCGGCAATGTCGGCACCGATGCGATCGCCCATTCGGCGCCCGACGGCTACACGATCGGGCTCTACACCATCGCCTCGCAGTCGATCGCGCCGACGCTCTACGCCAAGCTCGCCTTCGACGTGCAGAAGGACTTCACCGCCGTCGCCATGCTGTGGTCGGTGCCCAACATGCTGATGGTACGCCTCGACCTGCCGATCAAGACCGTGCCGGAGCTGATCGCCGCCGCCAGGGCTCAGCCCGGCAAGCTCTCCTTCGCCTCGTCCGGCGCCGGCACGACGCCGCACATCACCGGCGAGATGTTCAAGCAGATGACCGGCGTCAGCCTGCTGCACGTGCCCTACAAGGGCAGCGCGCCGGCCTACCAGGACCTGCTCGCAGGCCAGGTCGACATGATGTGGGACAACATCCCCGGCCCGCTCGGCCTGATGCGCGGCGGCAAGATGCGCGGCGTGGCGGTGACCTCGAAGGAGCGCCATCCCGCGGCGCCCGACATCCCGACCATGGCCGAGACCATCCCGGGCTTCGAGATCACCTCGTGGGGCGGCCTCTGCGGCCCGGCCGGCCTGCCGCCGGCGATGGTCGAGAAGCTGTCCGCGCTCTCCAGGAAGGCGCTCGAGAGCCCGAAGGTGAAGACCGCCTTCGAGCAGCAGGGCGCGACCTCGTTCTGGATGAACCCGAAGGACACGGCGGCCTATCGCCTGGCTGACGAGAAGAAGCTCGCGCCGGTGATCAAGTCGTCCGGCGCCAAGGTCGAGTGACACCCAAGACCGTCCTGGTCGCCGGTGCGACCGGCCTGGTCGGCTATGCCTGCCTGAAGCACTTCGCGGCGGAGGAGGGCTGCGACGTGATCGCGCTGTCGCGGCGCAAGCCGGACGAGACCTATGGCGCGCGCTGGTATCCGCTCGACCTGGCGGATGCCGCCGCGTGCGCGGCCCTCGCGCCGCACCTCGCAGGCGTCACGCACCTCGTCTACGCGGCGCTCTACGAGCAGCCGGGTCTGGTCGCGGGCTGGCGCGAGGACGAGCAGATCCGCCTCAACGAGGCGATGCTGCGCAACCTGTTCGAGCCGCTCGAAGCAGCCGCCCCTCAGCTCCGGCACGTGGCGCTATTGCAGGGCACCAAGGCCTATGGCGTGCATGTCCGGCCGCTCGCCGTGCCGGCGCGCGAGAACCGCTCGGAGATGCACGAGCAGCCGAACTTCTACTGGAACCAGGAACGCTTCGTTCGCGAACGGCAGCGCGGCAAGGGCTGGCGCTGGTCGATCCTGCGGCCGGTGCTGATCGTGGGCGATTCGGTCGGCAGCGCGATGAACGTCATCCCCGCGCTCGGCGTCTATGCGGCGATGATGCGGCGTTCGGCCAAGACCGCGCTCGACTATCCCGGCGGCGTCGGCCGCGTGGCGCAGGCGGTCGATGCCGACCTGCTGGCGCGCGCCATCGCCTGGTCGGGCGAAGCAGACAAAGCGGCGAACGAGATCTTCAACGTCACCAACGGCGATGTCTTCGTCTGGCCGAACGTCTGGCCGGCGATCGCCCGGGCTTTCGGCATGGCAGCGGGCGCGCACGTGCCGCTGGCGCTCGACCGGGAGATCCGGCCGCGCGAGGCGGAGTGGGCCGAGATCCGCCGCGAACACGGTTTGGTCTCGGGCACGCTCAAGGACTTCGTCGGGTTGTCGTTCGAATACGCCGACTACACCATGGGCCACGGTCGCACCCAGCCGGGGCCGCCGGCGCTGGTCTCGACCATCAAGCTGATGCAGGCCGGCTTCACCGAGGTGATGGATACCGAGGCGATGTTCGCCAAGGCGATCGCCGAGATGCAGGCCAAGAAGCTGTTGCCGCGATAGCCGGAAATGTCCGGCGGCGCGGTGCAGGGGGAGATGCACCGGCCGCCGGCCCCGTCGCCTTGCAGGTTGCGGAAAGGCGACTATGGGAACTCGAGATACGCAAGCAACTCGGCCGGCGGCGCGATGCGGGGAGGAGGAAACCACGCGTGACGCGCGAGGGCCGCCGGCCCGGCGCCATCTGTCACGCTCGACGGCACCGACAACACAACGCACTGATTCGCGGGTTGTTACGTGGCCCTTTCTTGGCCACGCGGGGTGTGGCGGCGGCGCAACAGTCCGGCAAATGGAACGGGCCCGGGCGCGCTCCGAAGAGCGCTGCACCGGGCCCGCACGACGCCCCCTCAGGCGCTTTGAAACTCGTCTATTTCTTGCCGCCGAAGCTGTCGGAGATGGTCTTGAAGCCGGCCTGGGTCTGCTTGCCGTACTCGCCGATCTGCGCGTTGCGGTCGACCCACTGCTGGGCGGAGGCCGGCACCCTGTAGCCGAGGATCTCCTCCGGCAGCTGGATATGCACGCCCGACGTCAGGCCAAAATAGATAAGACCCAGGACACCGAGCTTGACCATCCACCCGACCAGGAACCGCATGCGAGGTCTCCACAAACCCGCGCCGAACATAATTGTTTCACGCGCGATACCGCCAGCATCGCTTCGTATCATTTGTCGTCCGTGGCCCGTCGATATCGGACCAGGATCGGACAAGGGCGGCGGTCACGCGCTGAGGAACGAAGCGCGCACATGCTCGGCGAGGTCGCGCGCCGCGAGGCCGGTGCCGGCCGGCAGATAGAGGTTGATGCGGAACTCCGGCAGCGCCGGCAGGCGGGCGTGGCGGCCCAGGATCTCGAAGCGCTCGGGCACTGAGGAGCGCAGCAACGGCGCCACCGCGAGCCCGGCCTCGATCGCGGCATGCACCGGCTCGAGGCGGCTCACCTCGCAAACCGCACGCCAGTCGCGTCGCGCCTTGCCCAGCGCCTCGATCGCTACGGGACGGAACACGCAGGTCGGCGCCCCGAGCGACACCGGCAGCGGATCCTTGAGATGGGCATCGCCCCCCGGCACGCCGACCCAGACCAGCCGGTCGGTGCGCAGGGTCTCGCCGTGGCGGCCGCAGTCGGTCTCGGTGGTGAGCGCGAGGTCGACGCCGCCCGAGCGCAGCTGCTGGCGCACGACCTTGGAATCCTCGCACACCAGGCTGACCCGCACGCGCGGCTGGGCGCGGGCGAAGCGGCGCAGGATGGCGGGCACGAAGCTGCCGATGATGTCGTAGGGCACGCCGAAGCGCACCTCCCCCTCGAACTCCGGCCGGCGCATGCTCGACAGCAGCTCCTCGCTCTGGATCACCAGGCGCTGCGCCTGGGCGAGCAGCCGCTCGCCGGCCGGCGCCAGCACCAGCCGGCGGCCGACCCGCTCGAACAGCCGGCAGTCGAGCAGCTCCTCCAGCCGCTTGATCTGCTGGCTGGCCGCCGCCTGGCTCATGTTGAGGCCCGCCGCCGCGGGCGTGACGCCGCCGCTGTCGACGACGGCCAAAAAAGTGCGCAGCAGATCGATCATAAGGAAAACCGAACGGTTTTATTCAAAACATTCGATATTCTTATATCCCGAGAGCGCGCATCCTGTCTTCATGCGCAATACCCTCTGGCTGCCCCTGATCACGCCGTTCAAGGACGGCGCCGTCGACCTCGCGAGCTACGAGCGCCTGGTCGCCCACTACGTGTCGCTCGGCGTCGATGCCCTGTTCCCGCTGGGCACGACCGGCGAGCAGCCGGCGCTCGACGACGCCGAGACCGAGGCGCTGATCGAGCGCACGCTCGCCGTGGCCGGCACGGTGCCGGTCTATGTCGGCGTCGGCGGCAATGCCACGGCCAAGGTGGTGAAGGCGCTGAAGCGGCTCGAGCGCCTGCCCTTCAAGGGCATCGTCTCGGTCTGCCCCTACTACAACCGGCCGAGCCAGGACGGCCTGATCGCGCACTTCAAGGCGATCGCCGCGGCGACCGACCGCGAGATCTTCATTTACAATATCCCCTATCGCACGGCGGTGAACCTCTCCAACGACTCGCTGCTCGAGCTCGCCGAGGTGCCCAACATCGTGGGCGTCAAGGACAGCTGCGGCATCCTCGCCCAGTCGCTCGACCTGCTGGCGCGCAAGCCCAAGGGCTTCTCGGTGCTGACCGGCGAGGACGCGCTCTACTTCACCATGCTGGCCAACGGCGCCAACGGCGGCATCCTCGCCGCAAGCCACCTCCAGACCGGACGCTTCCTTGAGGTCGGCCGCCGCTTCGCCGCCAACGACATCGACGGCGCGCGCGCCGCCTGGGCGCCGATCGCGCAGCAGGTGCCGCTGCTGTTCGCCGAAGCCAACCCGATGCCGATCAAGTACCTGCTGTGGCGACAGGGCCTGATCGCCTCGCCCGAATGCCGCCTGCCGCTGACGAAGATCTCAGACGCGCTGGCGCGCCGGCTCGACGGCCTGCAGGACGATCGCCTGGCCGCGTGATCGAGCCGCGCGGCTTCCTGTGGTTCCATACCCGCCTCCCGTCCGGACAAGCGCGCGGCGCCGGCCATGACCAGGTGGTGCGCGGGGTCGATGCCGAGCCGCCCAATCCGGGCGCTGGGATTTCGCGAGGTCGCCAGCGCGGCCATCCACGATGGCCGCAAGACCGTGCGCTACCTCAGGCGCGCGCTTTGAGGAGATCGCGGATCTCGGCCAGCAGCTCCTCTTCCTTCGACGGCGGCTTGGGCGGCGGCGGGGCGTCCTGCGCCTTCGCGAACAGCGTGTTCATGCCCCTGATCACGATGAACATCACCCAGGCGATGATGATGAAATTCACCGTCACGGTGAGGAACTGGCCGTAGCCCAGGGTGGCGCCAGCCTTCTTCGCCGCGTCGTAGGTCGTCGCCTGCGACGACGCCGAGGTGAGGCCGACGAAGTAGTTGCTGAAATCGAGGCCGCCGAAGATGCGGCCGATGACCGGCATGATCACGTCGGTGACCAGCGAATCGACGATCTTGCCGAAAGCCGCGCCGATGATCACGCCGATCGCGAGATCGACGACGTTGCCGCGCAACGCGAATTTCTTGAATTCCTGGAGCATCGTTCTCTCCCTCTTTCAGGTCACGCGAAGCCAGACCAGCAAAGCAGATACCGTCACCACGGAAAAGGCGGTCGAGAGCAGGACCGAGGCGGTATTCTGCTCGACCTGCACGTCGAACTGCTTGGCCAGCACGAAGGCGTTGGCCGCCGTCGGCAAGGATGCCATCACCAGCGCCACCTGCCCCGGGACCGATTTGAGGTCGATGAAGAACGGCAGCACGGCCGCCGCCAGCAGGGGCTGCAGCAGCAGCTTGATCACGGTCGCGAGCCCCGTCTCGGCGAGGCCGCTGCGCAGCGACTTATCCGACAGGAACAGGCCGATCGCGAACAGCGCGCAGGGCGAGGCGGCGGCGCCCAGCAGATCCAGCCATTTCTCGACCGGCGTCGGCAGCGGCAGCACCAGGCTGGAATAGACGATGCCGGCGGCAATCGATACCGGCAGCGGATTGCGCGCCACGTTCCAGGCGGCGTTCAGGAAGGTCAGGATCGGGCTGTGGCCCGCCGCCAGCTCGAGCTCGATCAGCATGACGCCGAACACCATCGAGATGATCGAGGTCACGATCACCGCCAGCATCGCCGGCGGCAGGCCCTGCTCGCCGAATGCCGCCAGGCAGAGCGGCACCCCCATGTAACCGACATTGCCCCATGAGGCCGCGATGCCCTGCAGGCTCATGCGGGCGAGCCCGCCCTTCACCGCCAGCCGGGTCGACAACATGCCGACGCCGAAGGTCGCCAGCACCACGACACTGAAGCCCATCATCGGCATCGGATCGAGGACCGCATGGACCGGGGTGCGCGCCAGGGTGCCGAAGAACAGGACCGGCAGGGCGAAGTAGCTCACGAAGGCATTCAGCGCCGCGGTCGCCTCGCCACCCAGGATGCGCCAGCGCCCGGCTAGGTAGCCGGCCAGGATCACCCCGAAAATCGGCAGGGCGACGTTGAAGATGGCCTGCATTAGGAGTGCATCTGGTGGCCGGAGGTCTCGTCCATTTGAAACATTAAGAATTTGACATAAATACCCACAATATAATAATATTTTCTTCTAATCGAGGCCGCATCGCCCCCCTCCCGCCAGCGGCCCAGGAGAAGATCATGCGTCTGTTGCTCGCCTCCGTCGCGACCCTCGCTGCGGTCGCGCTCGCCGTTCCGGCCTTCGCCCAGGAAGCGGCGCCTGCCACGACCCCGACCCCGATGACGACCGCCAAGCCGAAGCCCGGCACCGCGGCCTATTGCAATACGCTGAAGAGCTCGACCTCCAAGTCGTCGTGCCTGAAGCGCGTGCATGCCTCGGCCAAGTCGACGAAGGCCCCGGCCACGACCACGCACAAGAAGGCCAAGAAGCTCGAGGCGCCGAAGTCGACCGACACCTCGGCCCAGCTGACGCCGCCGGCCGCCTCGCCGTCGTCGGCCCAGAGCCCGCCGCAGACGATCAACGTTCCGCCGCTGCCTCAAAAGACGATTTAGCGCGGGCGCAGCCCGCGCTGGCGGGCGGCAGGCGCTGTAACCAGCGCCGAGAGCCCGCACGGTGCCAATAGAGCGACATTCGCGATAGTCTTCGCTCCCCCAAACCAAGGGAGAGCGACGTGACGGACTCCGCAGCGCTGATTTCGACCGAAGAGCTGGCGCGCCGCATGGGCGCCCCCGGCCTTCGCCTTTTCGACTGCACGACCTATCTCCGCCCGCGGCCCGAGGGCGGCTACAACGCCGAGAGCGGACGCGCCAACTACGACAAGGGCCACATCCCCGGCGCCGCCTTTCTCGATCTCGGCGCCGAGCTCTCCGACCCGCACTCGAAGCTCCGCTTCACCCTGCCGCCGCTCGACGAGTTGACCAAGGCGTTCGCCGCCAAGGGCATCGGCCATGGCACCTTCGTCGTGCTCTACAGCCACGCCACGCCGACATGGGCGACGCGCATCTGGTGGATGCTGCGCGCCATCGGCTTCGACGATGCCGCGATCCTCGATGGCGGGCTCGACAAGTGGAAGGCGGAGAGCCGGCCATTATCGACCGAGCTCACGATCTATCCCGCCGCCACACTTTCCTTGCGCGGCCGGCCGCAGATCTTCGTCGACAAGAACGACATCAAGGCCGCGATCGGCAAGACCGACACCTTGACCCTGAATGCGCTGAGCCACGAGCAGCACAAAGGCAGCGGCGGCGTGGTCTATGGCCGGGCGGGCCGCATCGCCGGCTCGTCCTGCGTGCCGGCGGCGAGCCTGTTCGGTCCGGACAAGACCCTGAAGCCGATCGCCGAGCTGCGACAGGCCTTCGAGGGCGTCGGCGCCGCGCCCGACAAGCGCGTGCTGGTCTATTGCGGCGGCGGCATCGCGGCGAGCCTCGATGCGTTTGTGCTCACCGCGATTCTCGGCCACAAGAACGTCGCGATCTACGACAACTCCATGCAGGAATGGTCGAACGACCCGAGCCTGCCGATGGAAGTTGGATGAGGGGGAACCGGCTGAGGAGGAATCGATGGCTGCCTATATCATCGTCGAGGTCGAGACGACCGACGAGGCGCTGATGACCGAGTACCGCAAGCACACACCGGGCGCGGTCGCCAAGTTCGGCGGCAGGTTCATCGTGCGCGGCGGCAAGACCCGTACGCTCGAGGGCGGCTGGACGCCGCCACGAATCGTGGTGCTGGAGTTCCCGACCTACGAGAAGGCCGAGGCGTTCTATGACTCCGACCACTACAAGCCGATCCTCGCGATGCGGCTGAAGGCCGGCAAGTCGAAGGCGATCATCGTCGATGGCCACGCTGGCTGAGCTGGCGGCCTACAAGGCCGTCGGCACGCTCTACAACGCGCTGATGACCGCGCTGGTGCTGGGTCTGGTGACCCGGCGCGGCGAGGAGATCGCGCGCGACTACGTGTTCCGCCACTTCCGCCGCCAGCATCTCGAGAAGTTCCTGCCCGGCCTGCAGAAGCTCGGGTTGGCCGACCAGCCACCGGCGCCGGCCTGCGCGCTCTATCACTATCATTCCAACGCGCTGGGCGGCGTGAAGACCGGCTATCTGCGCGAGAGCGACCGCAAAGCCTGGGTGCGCTATCCGCCGCCGCGCTGGATCTGGAAAGGCACCGCGATCGCCGCCGTGCCGCATGCGGTGTCGGCGGCGATGCTGCACGGCTGGCACGGCCACAACAGCCAGTCGCTCGGCAAGCCGAACCTGGGCTTCGTCTGCACCGGCATGACGGTCGACGGCCGGCCCGGCCTCGAAGGCTACTACTACGAATACGACCGCCCGCTCGAGGAGCACGAGCGCGTGCGCTTCGCCTACGACGAAGAGATGCCGCGAGTCGATTGGGCGGCACAGCCCAGGCTCGAGACCGCGAGCTGGCCGGAGGAACGGCGGCTCAAGACCTTCCGCGCCTATGCCGTCGAGTATCTGCGCACCATGTTGCCGACCCTGCAGGAACAGCTCGGCGCCGACGGCGCACGGCAGGAGCTCGGCCGCGTCGCCCGCCTGGTCGGGCTGCAGTTCCACGAGGAGACCGCGCGCGACATGGACCTGCCGACCGACGTCGAGCGCGGCGACGCCGAGAGCTCCCGCGACTTCGCGCGCTGGCTCGGCAACGTGCTGCGCGCCCAGGGCGAAGATGTCGAGGTCGCCGGCGGCGAGGTTCGCATGCAGGGCTGGCGCGCCGTGCGCGAGCTTGCGCTCTCCGATCCGCTGAAAGCCTTCGATGCCTGGAACGAACTGTGGCTCGGCGCCGCCGCGGCGCACGACCGCTTCCTGACGGTTCAGACCACCCGTTCGCTCGGCGAGCGCGGCTGGTCGATCGCCTGGCGTATCGCGGCGAGATAGCCCTTCGGCAACGGATGCCCGTCGATCGTCTCGCCTATTTCGGCGAGTGCGATCCAGCGCGTGTCCCGATGCTCATGGCTCAGCACGACGTCGCGGCCGCCCAGCAGCCGGCAGACATAGGCGACGATGCGCACGAAGCGCTGCGGCAGCACCTCGAACAGATGCTCATCGACCTGCGCGCCGACCTCGACCACGAGCCCCGCCTCCTCGCGCACCTCGCGCCCCAGCGCCGTGCGATGGTCCTCGCCCGGATCGGGCCGGCCGCCCGGCAGGTCCCATTCGCCGCGCTCGTTCAGCAGCAGCAGGACGCGGCCGTCGTCGATCAGCACGCCTTTGATGGAGAGGGGGTAGTTCAAAGCCCGTCCGTCGCCCGCCCCCTCCCTGCCTCCCCCGTCAGACGGGGGAGGTGCCCGAAGGGCGGAGGGGATGGGCAACGGTGACGATGTCGAAGACAAAAGAAAAGGCCGGGGATCGCTCCCCGGCCTTTCCGATCTTCTCTGGAGACGCGTGGACTTAGAAGTCCATGCCGCCCATGCCACCGTCGCCGCCCGGCGGCATCATCGGGGCCTTCTTCTCCGGCTTCTCGGCGACCATCGCCTCGGTCGTCACCAGCAGGCCGGCCACCGAAGCGGCGTCCTGCAGCGCGGTGCGCACGACCTTGACGGGGTCGATGATGCCGGTCTTCACCATGTCGACATAGTCGCCCTTCTGGGCGTCGAAGCCGAAGTTGGCGTCCTTCTGGTCGAGCATCTTGCCCGCAACCACCGCGCCGTCGAAGCCGGCGTTCTCGGCGATCTGACGGACCGGCGACTGCAGCGCGCGACGCACGATCTCGACGCCGACCTTCTGGTCGTCGTTGCTGGTGCGCAGCTTCTCGAGCGCGCGCACGGCGTACAGCAGAGCCGCGCCGCCGCCGGCGACCACGCCCTCTTCCACCGCCGCCTTGGTGGCGTGCATGGCGTCGTCAACGCGGTCCTTCTTCTCCTTGACCTCGACCTCGGTCGCGCCGCCCACCTTGATGATGGCAACGCCGCCCGCGAGCTTGGCCAGGCGCTCCTGGAGCTTCTCGCGGTCGTAGTCCGAGGTGGTCTCCTCGATCTGCGCCTTGATCTGGGCGATCCGGCCCTCGAGATCGACCTTCTTGCCGGCGCCGTCGACGATCGTGGTGTTCTCCTTCTCGACGATGACCTTCTTGGCCTTGCCGAGCATGTCGAGCGTCACGTTCTCGAGCTTGATGCCGAGATCCTCGGAGATCAGCTGACCGCCGGTCAGGATCGCCATGTCCTCGAGCATCGCCTTGCGGCGATCGCCGAAGCCCGGCGCCTTGACGGCGGCGATCTTGAGGCCGCCGCGCAGCTTGTTGACGACCAGGGTGGCCAGCGCCTCGCCCTCGACGTCCTCGGCCACGATCAGCAGCGGCTTGCCCGACTGCACGACCGCCTCGAGCACCGGCAGCATCGCCTGCAGGCCCGAGAGCTTCTTCTCGAACAGCAGGATGTACGGGCTCTCGAGCTCGGCGATCATCTTGTCGGCGTTGGTGATGAAGTACGGCGAGAGATAGCCGCGGTCGAACTGCATGCCCTCGACGACGTCCAGCTCGGTGTCGAGGCTCTTGGCCTCCTCGACCGTGATGACGCCCTCGTTGCCGACCTTCTTCATCGCCTCGGCGATCATCTTGCCGATCGACTTGTCGCCGTTGGCCGAGATGGTGCCGACCTGCGCGACCTCGTCGGTGCCGGTGATCTTCTTGGCGCGGGCCTTGATGTCGTTCACCGCCGCCTCGACCGCCAGGTCGATGCCGCGCTTGAGGTCCATCGGGTTCATGCCGGCCGCGACCGACTTCACGCCCTCGCGCACGATCGCCTGGGCGAGCACGGTCGCCGTCGTCGTGCCGTCGCCGGCGATGTCGTTGGTCTTCGAGGCCACTTCGCGCACCATCTGGGCGCCCATGTTCTCGAACTTGTCGGCGAGCTCGATCTCCTTGGCGACGGTGACGCCGTCCTTGGTGATGCGCGGTGCGCCGAAGCTCTTGTCGAGCACGACGTTGCGGCCCTTCGGACCCAGCGTCACCTTCACCGCGTCGGCGAGAATGTCGACGCCGCGCAGCATGCGCTGGCGGGCATCGCCGCTAAAGCGGACTTCTTTCGCTGCCATTGTTCAATCCCTCTCGGATGTCTGTTGGTTTGGATGGTGTCTTGCGGAAGCGCTCAGGCGGCCTTCTTGGAAGCCGCGGCGGAACCCTCGAGGATTCCCATGATGTCGCTTTCCTTCATGATCAGGTACTCGGTGCCGTCGAGCTTGATCTCGGTGCCGGACCACTTGCCGAACAGGATGCGGTCGCCGGCCTTGACGTCGAGAGCGACGAGCTTGCCGTTCTCATCGCGGGCGCCCGGACCAACGGCAACGATCTCGCCTTCCATCGGCTTTTCCTTGGCCGTGTCCGGGATGATGATGCCGCCCTTGGTCTTCTCTTCCTCCGCGACGCGCTTGACCACGACGCGGTCGTGAAGCGGACGGAACTTCATGCTGTTGCCTCCATATCCCCTGGTTATCAGAAGCCTGTCAGCACTCTCCAACGGTGAGTGCCAAAGGCGCACGGGATTTAGGGGTGTGGAAAGGTCCCGTCAAGGCGAGCGCGACTAGGTTCCGCCATCTCGTCGTGCAGTGCAGCAAAAGCGCGTGACGCCGGGCTTGGCAGCAATCCCCAGTGACTGCTGCTAAGTCTTTGATGTGGAACGAATTTTGCTGATTTCCCGTTAAGGGCGCGTGACTATTCCCGAACGCGTTCGGAGTCAAGGAGCGACTTTGATGGACCGTAGTTTCGTGGCGCAGCTCAAGGACTACCGCATCACGACCGCCGAGATCCTCTACTGGATGCCCGATCACCGGCACGTCCTGCAGAGCTACGTCTGGCAAAATCTCGACCTCGCCCCCCGCTTCCCGAATCTCACGAAGTTCCTCGATTTCTGGGACAGGAACCTCGACGGCAAGCTGCACCGCGTCCGCGTGGCCAGTGCGCAGCTGATCAAGCCGGCGGAATTCGGTTTCGCCTCGGGGCTCTATCACCTGCATTGACCGGCGGCGGCCGGCAGTCGCCGCTGCCGGCATGAATCGGAGAGACGCACTCGTCCTCCTGCACGCAAGGCGCCGCTCTTCTCCGGCTACGGCAACACCTCCTCGCGCGTGCCGTCGGCGCTGTTCGCCGAGCAGAGCGGCGCGACGCTGGAAGAGGTCGCCTACAAGGATGCGGTGCCGGCGATCCAGGACCTGATCGGCGGGCGCATCCAGGTCACCTTCCCCGACATCGTGATCGGCGAGGATCGGCATCACGCCGCCGCCGCGCGACTGGGACATCGCCAAGTCCGACGCGTTCGTGAAGCGCGAGCGCGTGCTGTGGACCCGCTACATCAAGCTCGCGAAGATCGAGCCCCAGTAATTCAGGACAGCGAGAACTGCCCGAAATCCGCCGCCCGCGCATAGTCGCGATCGACCGCGAGCTGGCCGTTGCAGATCCGCATCCCCGGCAGCACCTGCAGCAGGTCGGCCTTGTCGGCATAGTCGGCGTGGCCGATCCATCCGGTCCGGCCCGACAGCCAGGTCAGGTCGACGAGGCCGCGGTTCTTCAGGGTCTCGCAGACCAGGCCGGAGCCATAGACGCCGACGCGATACTTGACCGGCGCGGCGGCCAGCGCGTCCCTGATCGCGGTGAAGTAGGGCAGCGCCCGATTGGTGACGCCGTCGAGCAGCATGTCGGTATCGACGGGGAAGTAGATCGCCGATCCGGCGGGCTGGCCGATCCGCTCGGCCTGGAGCAGCGCCGCCGCCGCGTCGCGGGGCCCCTGCGCAGCGACATAGTGGGCCGGCTTGGCGCCCGGCACGCCCTCGAAGACGACGGCCAGGCTCAGCCCCGCCGCGACCAGCGCCGTGGCTTCCGCCTTCGACAGCCCGCTGACCGAATCGGGGCGGTAGCAGCGGACGACGAAATCGAAATGATCGCCGGCGATCTGGCTGGCGAAGGGCGCGCAGATGGCATCGGTGTCGAGCCCTGCTGCCGCGATGATGGCGTCACCCGGAGAGTCCGGAATGTCATGGAGAAGCTCATCACGAGCCATGGTGTTCTCCTGCCGCTTGAGCGATGCGACATTTCCCGCGGCAGGGCTCCGGGATCAACGGCGGGAGCCGTGAAATGAGCGTGAAAAATCCGCGCTTTGTTTCAGCGCGGCCCCGGCGGCGTAACGCACGCCTTCGCTTGGCCATACTCGGCCGCGGTGCGCTCGACCAGCTCGGCGACCGACGGGACGTCGGCGACGCCCGAGACCGAATGGCCGGCGCTCCAGATGTCCTTCCAGCGCTTGCTGTTGGGGCGGTCGCGTTCGGCGGCGTCGATATCCTTGGCGATGTCGATCGCGCCGCGCTCGGGCAGAGCATCGGGATCGAGGCCGGCGGCGGCGATCGACGGCCGCAGCATGTTGGTCTCGAGCCCGGTGAAGGCGCGCGTGAGCTTGACGTCGTCGAGCCGGCTCGCCACCAGCATCTGCTTGTACTCCGGCTTGGCGAGGCTCTCCTGCGTGGCGATGAACCGCGTGCCCATGTAGGCGAGATCGCAGCCCAGCAGCTCGGCCGCGGCGATCGCCTGGCCGTCGGCCATGCCGCCTGCCATGACGACGATGCCGTCCCAGAACTGGCGCACCGCGCGGACGAAGGCGAAGGGATTGGCCCAGCCGGTCTGGCCGCCGGCGCCCGCGGTCAGCAGCACCAGCCCGTCGACGCCGGCCGCGACCGCCTTCTCGGCATGGCGCACCGAAGCCACGTCGGCCAGCACCAGGCAGCCGGCGTCCTTGAGAGGCTTCATCACCGGCTCGGGCGAGCCGACGCTGGTGATCACCATCTCAGGGCCTGCGCGCTGCACGGCGGCAAGGTCGTCGGCCAGACGCGGATTGGAGCGATGGACGATGAGGTTGGGACAGAACGGCGCGGCCCCTTCGGTCGCGACCTTGATCTCGGCGAGCCAGGCGTCGAGCGCCGAGAGCGTGCGGCAGTTGGCGGTCGGGAAGGAGCCGATGACGCCGGCGCGGCAGGCCGCGATGACCAGCGCCGGCCCGGACACGAGGAACATCGGCGCCGCGATCAGCGGCAGCCTGAGACGATTGCGAATGGAGACGGGCAACATCGCCCGATCTTAGAGCGGGATGAGTTGAGTCCGACTCAGAATTCCTCCCTGCGCGTAGCGCGGGGAGGTGTCGGCGTCATACGCCGATGGAGGGGTCATGGGCCGCAATCACGCGGCCCCCTAAGACCCCTCCGCCCCCGATCGCGGGGGCACCTCCCCTTGGCGGACTCCGCCAAGGGGAGGAACTTGAAGAGTCGTCCGGCCCTAGCTCAGCGCCAGAAAGCGAGCAGCGCGATCCCGAGCACGACCATCGTCGCGGCGGTAATGCGGCGGAGGCCGAAGCCCTCCTTCAGCACTACGGTGCCGATCACCGCGCCGAAGATCACGCTGGTCTCGCGCAGTGCCGTGATCGGCCCGAGCGGCAGGCTGCGGGCCGCCGCGAGATAGGCGAGGAAGCCCACGACCGACAGCACGCCCGCCAGCAGCCCGGTGGCGGCGTGCCGGCGGGCATAGTCGACGAACTGGGCGCGCCGCGTCAGCAGCGCGAAGCCCACCATGACCACGCCGTTCACGATCTCGAGCCAGGCCTGGAAGCCGAGCACCGTGCCGCCGCTGCGCACCCCCATCCCGGCGAGGAAGCTGTAGGCCGCGACGCTCGCCCCGGTGGCCAGCGCAAAGCCCACGGCGGCGCGATTCGCCCCGGCGCCGACCGACAGCGCCATGATGCCGAGCGAGATCAGCGCCACCGCCGCGATCTGGCCGGCGCCGAGCGCCTCGCCGATCGCCAGGAAGGCCGCGATCGTGGTCAGCACCGGCGCCAGGCCGCGGGCCAGCGGGTAGACCACGCTCAGGTCGCCGATGCCGTACGAGCGGATCAGCAGCGCGTAGTAGGCGAACTGCACGAGCGCGGTCAGCGCCAGCCATTTCCAGCCAGCCGCCGCCGGCCAGTCGACGAAGGGCAGCGCGGCAAGGCCGAGCCCCAGGCCGACGACGCGGATCGCGACCATGGTCATGGTGCGGTCGCCGGCCGACTTCATCATCGCGTTCCACACGGAATTCGCGATCGCCGACAGAATCACCAGGCCATAAAGAACCGCCGCAGACATCGCCTCCGATTGAGGGAGACGGGTCTGCGGCGGTCAATGTCGTTCGCGGCGCGAAGCCGCCCCACGAACGTCCGTCGTGGGGCGAGCCGCAGCGCGGGGTCAGACGGCGCCGGTCAAGCCTTCCTGCTCGACGGTGCGCTTGACGGCCGGGCGGGCCTTCATTCGCTCGTAGTGGGCGGCGACGTTCTTGGGCAGCGGCATCTTCATGCGGCCGGCCGCCCAGAAGGTGACGTAGAACAGCGCGGCGTCGGCGACCGAGAACTTGCCGGCGACGTACTCCTTGCCGTCGAGCGCCTTGTCCATGATGGCGAGGCCCTTCTCCATGATCTCCTTGCCGCGCGCCTTGACCGTGTCGTGGTCGGCCTCGGTCGGCGCGTAGTTGCCCGGGCGGAACATGCGGCTGAAGCCCTGCATGTGCATGGTCGAGACGACGTAGTCCATCGCCTCGAGCGCCCGCGCCTCGGCGTCGGCGTCGGCCGGCAGCAGGTTCTTGTCGGGGTTCTTGCGGGCGAGCCAGGTGGCGATCGCCGGGAACTCGGTCAGCACCGAGCCGTCGTCCTTTTGCAGGGTCGGCACCTTCGACTTCGGATTGAGCTTCACGAAGTCCGGGCCGTACTGCTCCTGCTTGGCGCCGTCGATCTTCTGCAGGTCGTACGGCTTGCCGATCTCCTCGAGCAGAACATGGATGCCGATCGAGCAGGCGCCGGGCATGTAATAGAGCTTCATGGCAGTCTCCCTTTGAGAGTGTCGTGCAGGACGGCGAACGCTAGCATCAGCATGGCGAACGGGGGAACAGCGCAATGACATCACAGACTTTGCGGTCTCTGATCGGTAACCAGCGAACGAAGGTCGGGACGTTCCTGTTCGAGTTCGCGACGCCCGGGATCGGCCAGATCCTGAAGGCCGCCGGCGCCGATTATGCCGTGCTGGACATGGAACATACCGGCTTCGGCTTCGACACGGTGCGCCAGGTGGTGCGCTACTGCCAGGCGGCCGGGCTGCCGCTGATCGTGCGCGTGCCTTCACAACAACGTCATCACATCTCGCGCGCGCTCGATGCCGGCGCCGAGGGCGTGATGGTGCCGATCGTGTCGTCGGTGGCCCAGGCCAAGGCGGTGCTCGACGCCGCCAAGTACTGGCCCGACGGCACGCGCGGCGTGGCGCTCGGCCTCGCCCACGAGCGCTTCGCGATGCGGAGCGAGCCCCTGCTCGACCGCTTCGCCGAACAGAACGAGCGCACCGTGATCATCCTGCAGGTCGAGGACCCGCGCGGCGCCGATGCCGCCGACGAGATCGCCGCCCTGCCCGGCGTCGATGCGCTGTGGCTCGGCCACAACGATCTCTCGGTGGCGATGAGCAAGCCCGGCGCCTTCGGCGACCCGCAGTTCCTGAAGCACGAGCAGGCTACGATCGCGGCGGCGAAGAAGCACGGCAAGTCGGCCGGCCGGCTCGGCGTCGATGCGCGGCAATGCGCGGAGTTCGTGACGCTCGGCTACGACTTCGTCGCCATCGCGGGCGACGTCTGGCTGCTGCAACAGGCCTTCGCCGCCGGCGTGGCGACCGTGCGGAAAGACTAATCTTCATTCCCCTCCCCCGTCAGACCGGGGAGGCCGGGAGGGGGAGAGCCCCAAAACACATATCGATCATTTCAGATCATGATCTGAAACCGGCAAGAGCGGCCGCGTCGCCCTCCCCCTCCGTCGCGGCCACCTCCCCCGTATGACGAGGGAGGAGTGTGTTAGACTACCAATCAGGAGGAACCCCGGCCATGACCAGCGTCCTCAGCGAGTTGCCCTTCCGACTTCACCACAATGCCTATGTCTGCGCCGACCAGGAGCGGACGCGGCACTTCTATGAGGACATCGTGGGATTGCCGCTGGTGGCGACGTGGATCGAGCAGGGCCAATCGCCCGACTTTCCCGGCCGGGAGATTTCCTTCGCCCACACCTTTTTCGCCATCGGCGACGGAGGCGCGCTCGCCTTCTTCCAGTTCGCCGATCCCGACGTCGCGGCGAAATTCAAGGCCCGGCAGCAGCCGTTCTACGTGCACATCGCCCTGGCGGTCAGCGAGACGACCCTGAACGAGATCAAGCGGCGCCTCACCGCCGAGAACATTGCCGTCCGCGAACGCGACCACGGCTATTGCAAGTCGATCTACGCGTCAGATCCCGACGGATTGATGGTGGAGTTCACCGCCGACCCGGACAATGCGACGGAGATCGACGCCTGGCAGCGTGCCACCGCGCATGACTCGCTGAAACGGTGGATGGCCGGCGACCGGACCGTCAACAACAGCTTCCGTTCCCACGAGTGAAGCGGAGCCCTCGCCATTTGAATGGGGAGGATCGGCCTATTCTGCTGCCAGCGCTCCACGCTCCTGCTCTATCAGTCGCTCGATGAAGCGCCGCATGACCACGCGATTGGTGTCCGACACGATGTTGACCAGCCCCGGCTCGCCCAGCTCGCTGAGCCGTGACTGCTGCGCCTCCACCATCTCCTTGTCCTCGACGAAGGTCGGCGCGATCTCGCGATAGAGCTGCTCCGTCGCCTCGGGCTCGTTCTGGCGATAGCCGTTGGCGCAGGACCAGAAATAGAAGCACGAGGTCTCGGTCTCCGGCGTCAAGCCGTGGAACAGGCGGAACTGGAAGCCGCCTTCACGCTTGCCCTCGTAGGCGCCGGTCCCGACGTCGGCAGCGCCGGTCCATTGCAGGATCGAGCTGGGGGCGACCCATTCGAACTCCTGCCAGCGATCGACCCGCCCCTGGAACCCCGCCGCTTTCACGTAGCTCGGCGGCGGCACGGAGTTGCGCATCCAGCGCGTGAACTTGATGCCGGTCGGGGTGTGCTCGGTCTTCATCTCGGCATGGACATGCGCCGCCGGATTGCCGCCCACGGTCCGGGCGTGCAGATAGCCGAGATGCGTCAGGTCCATGAGATTGTCGACCATCAGCATGTAGTTGGCCTTGATGGGATAGCAGTCGTGCTTGTTGGGCCAGCGGGCCTTGTCGTCATGGTAGGGGAAATCGACGATGTGGCTCGCGTCGGCGCGGGCCGGCTCGCCCATCCAGATCCAGAGGAACTGGTTCTTCTCCGCCAGCGGGTAGCTCCGCACCCGCGCGCTGTCGGGAATGTTGCCCTGCCCCGGTATCGCGACGCACTTGCCGCTGCTGTCGAAGGTGAGGCCGTGATAGCCGCATTGCAGGCCAGCCGGCACGACCTCGCCGTGCGACAGCGGCGCCGCGCGGTGGCAACAGCGATCGACGAGCGCGGCGGCTCGCCCCTCGCCGTCCCGGAACAGAACGACCGGCTCGTTGCAGATGCGGCGAGCCAACGGCTTCTGCCCGAGCTCATCCGCCCAGGCGGCAATGTACCAAGCGTCGCGGATGAACATCGTGACCTCCCGGAGGTGGACGACAGAAGCACGCCCGTGTTTACGCCCGCGGCCGGGACTGTACGCCGGCGCCCGGCTTGGCGGTAGGGCGCGCGCTAGGCCGTGGCGCCCTGCATGAGGCGGACCTAGGCCGAGGCCGGCAGCGGCAGGTCGAGCGTCGTGGTGCGGCGCAGCTCGCGGCGATGGGTCTTGTCGTCGAACGGCCGGGCGCGATGCATCGTGCAGCGATTGTCCCAGATCACGAAATCATGCGGCCGCCAGACGTGGCGATAGATGAATTGCGGCTGCGTGGCATGGTCGATCAGGTCGCGCAGGAGCAGCCGGCCCTCCGGCACCTGCCAGTCGACGACATGGGCGGCGTGCGAGGCGAGATAGAGCGCGCGGCGGCCGGAGCGCGGGATGGTGCGCACCAGCGGATGGACGGCTCCCTTCAGCTTGCTCTGCTCGTCCTCGTTGAAGTCGAAGCCGAGCACATGACGCGAATAGACGATGGAATGATAAACGCGCAGCTCCTCGATCGAGGCGCGGGTTTCCGCGTCGAGCGCATCGTAGGCGGCGCGCATGTCGGCGAACTCCGTATCGGCCCGCACCGGCGGGACCACCCGCGCCGACAGCATCGAGTAGCGGCCCGGCGGATCGACGAACGATGCATCGGTGTGCCACAGGCGGTTGGCGACCGAGGAGGCGCGCATGCGGTTGCTCGCGTCCCGGATCTTGCCGTCCCGGTCGACGTTGGAAACGTCGGCCAGCGCCTCGTTGCCGAACCGGTTGTTGCCGATCGCCGAGGAGGACGTACGGGCATGCAGCGTGCCGTCGAAACGTCGAGCGAAGTCGAGCTGCTCTTCGTTGGTGAAGTCCTGATCGCGGAACACCAGCACGGCGTACCTGTCCATGCCGGCGCGGATCGCCTCCAGCGAGTCGCGATCATGCACCTGGCGCAGGTCGATCGCGCCGACTTCGCCAGCGAATACGGGCGTGAGCGGCGTGATGGTGACGGTCATGAGGTGCTCCCTTCTGGAGAACGGGTGGATCATCCTGATCGAAGTCCGCACGGCGACCAACACGGATTTTTGTCGGGCGAAGGTCCGCCGCGCATAGGAGGGGGTGCGAAGCCGCGAAATGGGAAGGAGTTGCCGAAGGGGAACGCGGCGTGGACTCATGCCGGAGCCCGCCACCCGCTCCTGTGCCCGAAGATGCCATCTTTCTGCGATGTTGCGCTACTCTTCGCGGGACCTTTGTCGAGAGAGAACGCTCCATGCTGGATCATGTCTCACTGGGTGTCACCGATATCGACCGTGGTCGCCGTTTCTACGATGCTGTTTTGCGACCCCTTGGCCTCGTGCGCATCGTTGATTTCGGCGAAAGCCGTGGTTCCGACTATGGCGCCGCACCGGGGTCGCCCGGCGTCGAATTCACCATCACCCACGAAGCCGAGGTGAGGACGCCGATTCCCGGCGCGCACATCTGCTTCCTCGCTCCCGACCGCGCCGCGGTTGACGCTTTTCACGTGGCAGCGCTCGCGTCCGGGGGGCGCGACGACGGCGCGCCCGGGCTTCGGCCGCAATATCACGCCGACTACTACGGCGCTTTCGTGTTGGATCCCGACGGTCATCGCATCGAGGCGGTTTGTCATGCGCCGACCCGTCCAACGATCGTCGCTACGGGCTGACGCCAAGCGTGCTGGTCGCGCCCGCGCGGCGATATCGCACAAAATCGTACGATGGCGCGCCCGAAGAGAGTCGAACGCCCGACCTTCTGATTCGTAGTCGGATGTTCTGCGGGCCCATCCCGGCTCGCGCGCCTTGCGCTGCAGGCGGTAGGCCGTCCGAGGCGAGACACCGATCGCCTTGCCGACCGCCTCCGCGCTCAGGCCCTGTCGCAGGAGGGCGGCGGCGCGGCGCGGCGCAGCGCAGCACTTTCCCCCTGTGCCATTGCCACTGCGCGAATCCGTCGGGCCCGGTGCAGAGCTGCGCCTCGATGGCAGCAAGTGCCGAACCGGTCTGATGGCGCGCCTTCTCCAGCCGCAGCTCGAAGCGCGCGCCGTCGGCCGGCGGCCAGTCGCGCGGACGGCGCGGCGCCATCACCACGTCCATGGCATCGGCGCGCCGGCTGGTGCCGCGCAGGGCGCCCTCGCGGTTGGCGTGGTGGAGACCATGACGATCGCCCGCCCGACGCGCTTCTGCAGGCCGAGGAAATAGCGGAGCTCCTGCCGGCGCTCGGTGTCGCGCTGGAAGACGCGGCCGGTCAGGCTGGACAGGCTGTCGACGATCACCAGGTCGACGTCCCCCAGCTTTCGACCAGGCGCCGGAGCCCCCTCAAGGTCGACAGGTCGAGACGCGCCGCCCCCGGCTCGGCCGCGAGCCACATCCGGAGCGCCGGCGGCGGCGGCCCGAACAGGCGCAGCCGGCCGGCCACCGCCTGCGGGCTCATCTCGCCGTCGAGGTAGAGCACGTTGTGCGGCCGGGGAGCGGTCCAGCCGAGGAAGCTGCCGCCGCCGGCTGCGGCCAGCGCGAGCCCGAGCGCCAGGAAGCTCTTGCCCACCCCGCCGGCCCGTAGATCAGCGCGGCGGTGTCCGGCGCCGCTGCCAGCCGGCGTGTCAGCGCGTGGCAGCCGGCAGTTGGCTCAGGCGCGGAGGATCACCGGCAGCGAGCGGATGCCGCGGATGAAGTTCGAGTAGAGCCGCACCGGCTCGCCGAGGATCTCGGGGCGGAGGTTCCGCTTCAGGATCTCGCGCCACAGGATCTGGAGCTGCAGCTCGGCCAGGCGGTCGCCGACGCAGCGATGGATGCCGGCGCCGAACGACAGGTGCTGGCGCACCCGAGGCCGGTCGATGCGGAAAGCCTCGGGATCTTCCATCACGCTCTCGTCGCGATTGCCCGAGACGTACCACATCACCACCTTGTCGCCCTTCCGGATGGTCTTGCCGGCGAGCTCGGTGTCGCGCGTCGCGGTGCGCCGCATGTGGATGACCGGCGTCTGCCAGCGGATCATCTCGCAGACCGCCGACGGCAGCAGCGCCTCGCTGGCCTCGAGCCTGGCGCGTTCCGCGGGGTAGGCCGCGAAGGCGAGCAGCGCGCCGGTCATCGAGTTGCGCGTGGTGTCGTTGCCGCCGACGATCAGCAGCGCGAAGTTGCCGATGAACTCGTTGAGCGGCATGTCCCGCGTGGCGTCGGAATGCGCCATCATCGAGATCAGGTCGAACTTGGGCGGCGCCGCGGTGCGCTCCTTCCACAGCTCGGCCATCGTCGCGGCCATCGTCCTGAGCTCGGCCATGCGCTCGGCGTTGCTCTTCACCACCGCGTCCTCGGCATCGACGTTGGCGATCGCGACGTCCGACCAATGGGTAAGGCGGCGCCGCTCCGAGAACGGGAAGTCGAACAGCGTCGCCAGCATCATCGCGGTGAGCTCGGTCGAGACCTTGTCGACCCAGTCGAATTCCTGGTTGCGCGGCAGGCCGTCGAGCAGGGCCGCGGTGCGCTGCTCGATGGTCGCCGTCAGGTTGGCGAGGTTGGACGGCGCCACGATCGGCGCCACCGTCCTGCGCTGGGCGGTGTGGCGCGGCGGGTCCATGCGGATGAAGTTGGGCAGCTCCTCGCCCGCGGGCTGGTCGGTAAGCTGGATGCCGCCGTTCGCCGAGGCCGAGGAATAGGTTGCGGGGTCGAGCTCGACCTTCAGGATGTCGGCATGGCGGGTCACCGACCAGTAGGGCCCGTACGGGCTCTCCGGATGGCGGTGGACCGGGTCCTCGGCGCGCAGCCGCGCGAAGTGCGGCCGCCAGCTATCCTCGCGGTAAAGCCTTGGATCGCCGACATCTGCGTGCTCGGTCATGCCCTCCAGCCCGCCCGCAGGGGACGTGCGAGTCAAGCGCTTTCGTCGCAACGGCCCTGCGATTGGCGCGTTGACAGGCCGGAGGGGTGGGCGCAAACCGTCGCCCCGCCGCCCCCTCTGGGCGGCGTTTCACCTATGGCCCCTGACGATACCCGTCCGTCGCCCCTTTCAGCCGTAACCCTGCCTCATGGCGGCGGCGCAGCGGGCCAAACACCCGCCAAGGCGGCCGCGGCGGCGTTGGTCGTGGGCGCGCTGGGCGTGGTGTTCGGCGACATCGGCACCAGTCCGCTCTACACCTTGCGCGAGGTCTTCACCCACGGCTCGGGTATGACCCCGACGCCGCGGCACGTGCTGGGCGTGCTGTCGATCCTGTTCTGGGCGGTGACGCTCACCGTGACGGTGAAATACGTCACCCTGATCATGCGCGCTGACAACAAGGGCGAGGGCGGCGTGCTGGCGCTGGCGACGCTCGCCACCCAGGGCCTCAACGGCCGCGGCCGCACCGTCCGGCGCTGGATCACGCTGTTCGCGGTGATCGGTCTCGCCTTGTTCTACGGCGACGCCATGATCACGCCAGCGATGACGATCATGTCCGCCGTCGAGGGCCTGCAGGCCGTGGCGCCCGGGCTCGACAATTACATGGTGCCGATGTCGCTCCTGATCCTGGTCGGGCTGTTCATGCTGCAGTCCCGCGGCACCGCCGATGTCGGCCGGCTGTTCGGGCCGGTGATGCTGGTATGGTTCCTGGTGCTGGGCGTGCTCGGCGCCTGGCAGATCGCCAAGCACCCGCAGGTGCTGGTGGCGCTCAACCCGATGTACGGCATCACCCTGATCGCCGACCGCGGCATCTACATCTTCCTCGCCTTCGGCTCGATCGTGCTGGCGGTCACCGGCGCCGAGGCGCTCTATGCCGACATGGGCCATTTCGGCCGCAAGCCGATTCGCCTCGCCTGGCTCGGCATCGTGCTGCCCGGCCTGATGCTGAACTATTTCGGCCAGGGCGCGCTGATCATCGAGGACCCCACGGTGGTGAAGCAGGTCTTCTTCGAGCTGGTGCCGCAGGAGATGACGCTGGCGCTGGTCGTGCTCTCGACCCTCGCCGCGGTGATCGCCTCGCAGGCGGTGATCTCGGGCGTGTTCTCGCTGACCCGCCAGGCGATCCAGCTCGGCTACCTGCCGCGCATGGCGATCCTGCACACCTCGGAGACCGAGATCGGCCAGATCTACCTGCCGCGCGTGAACTGGCTGCTGATGGGCGCGATCGTGGCCCTCGTCGTGGGCTTCGGCTCGTCCGACCGGCTGGCCGGCGCCTACGGCCTCGCCGTCACCGGCGCCATGCTGGTCGATGCCGCGCTGGCATTGGCGGTGGCGATCCTGGTGTGGAAGTGGAAGTGGCCGGTGGCGGTCGCCGTATTCGGCTTCCTGGCGATCCCGGATGCCGCCTTCTTCATCGCCAACGCGCTCAAGATCCCGGAGGGCGGCTGGCTGCCCCTGCTGGTGGCGGCGCTGGTGTTCTTCACCATCACGACCTGGCGGCGCGGCCGCGAGCTGGTGACCGCCGACCTCGCCGAGGGCGCGCTGCCGCTGCCGAAGTTCCTCGAGCGCATGGAGCGCGCGCCCGATCGCGTCGCCGGCACCGCGGTGTTCCTGACCGCCGACGCCTCCTCGACGCCGCCGGCCTTCCTGCACAACCTCAAGCACAACAAGATCCTGCACGAACGGATCATCATCATGCAGGTCGACACCATGGACGTGCCGCGGGTGCCCGAGGTCAAGCGGGTCACGGTCGAGCGGCTGGGCAAGGGCTTCTATTCGGTGGTCGCGCGCTACGGCTTCATGGAGCAGCCCGACGTGCCGGCGGCCTTGCGCGCCTGCCGGCCGCATGGCATCGCCTATGACGAGATGGAGACCAGCTTCTTCCTCGGCCGCGAGACCCTGGTGCCGGCGAGCCGTTCCAAGCTCGGCCGGTGGCGGCGCGACTTCTTCATCTCGCTCAGCCACAGCGCCTCGGCGACCAAGGCCTTCTTCCGCATCCCGCCCAACCGCGCGATCGAGCTCGGCAACCAGATCCAGGTTTGATGCCGCAAACCCTGATGCCTCAACCACTCGTCCTGCTGCCGGGCCTGCTCAACACGCGCCGTCTCTACGAACGCCAGATCGCCGACCTGGCCGACCTGGCCGAGCCGATCGTGCCCGAGCTGTGGCACCACGATTCGATCGGCGCCATGGCCGAGGCCACGCTGAAGGCCGCGCCCGAGCGTTTCGCGCTCGCGGGCTTCTCCATGGGCGGCTACGTCTCCTTCGAGATCCTGCGGCGGGCGCCTGAGCGCGTGACGCGGCTCGCGCTGATGGACACCCAGGCGACACCCGACACGCCCGAGGCGACGGCGCGCCGCAAGGGCTTCATCGAGCAGACCAGGCTCGGCCGCTTCCACGGCGTGCAGCCGTCGCTGCTGCCGCAGATCGTGCATCGCGAGCATCTCGACGACCAGTCGATCATCCAGCCAATCGTCGAGATGGCGGCCGAGGTCGGCGCCGACGGCTTCTGCCGCTCGCAGGCCGCGATGATCGCCAGGGTCGACAGCCGGCCGCTGCTGGTCGAGATCAAGCAGCCGACCCTGGTGCTGGTCGGCCGCCAGGACATCGCGACGCCGCTGGCGCGCGCCCAGGAAATGGCTGCCGACATCGGCCATTCTCAGCTGGTGGTGATCGACAAATGCGGACACATGGCGCCGCTGGAGAAGCCGGCCGAGGTCTCGGCCGCGCTCAGGAGATGGCTCACGCAATGACGATCGCCTACGCCACCGAGGACTATCTCGGCGCCGACGACTATATCGACGTGGTGAGGAAGTCGGGCCTCAACCGGCCGGTCGAGGACCGCGGCCGGGTCGAGCGGTACCTCAAGCACAGCAACCTGTTCGTGACGGCGCGCGAGGACGGCAGACTGATCGGCTTCGCCCGCTCGCTGACCGACTTCTGCTTCTGCTGTTACCTGTCGGACCTCGCGGTCGACCGCGCCTTCCAGGGCAAGGGCATCGGCAAGCGCCTGATCGAGGAGACGCGCAAGGCCGCCGGCGGCGCGCAGACGACCACGCTGCTGCTGTCCGCGCCGACCGCCATGACCTTCTACCAGGGCATCAAGATGCCCCACGCCGACAACTGCTTCCTGTATCGGCGCGAAAAATAGCGACGGCTACTTCTTGGTCACCTGACCGCGAATCTCGCCGCCCTTGTTCTTTTCCGTGTGAATGTTGAAGTACCACTTGCCGGCCCGCAGATCGGCGGCCTGCGCGTCGGTCAGGGTCGCCTCCCCCTTGAGGGTCGCCGGCGCCATGTCCTTCACCGGCACGGCAACGCCGGCATTGGCCTTGGCGTCAGCCGGACCATGGAAGTGCGCCATCGTCGCTGGGCCGCTCAGGTCCTTGTAGCTCACGGTGTAGGTGAGCTTCTTGCTCGCCGTGTCATAGGTCGCAGTCAGCGCGCCCGAGCCCTTGCTGTCGACGGCCGGCACCTCGCTGGCACCCTTGAGATCGGCGGTGTAGGTCTCGGTCGCGGCGAACGCGGCCGGGGTAAGCGCAAGCAACGCTGCAGCGGTCAGTAATGTCGTCCTCATGACGCAGTCCTCCTGGTTGTTTGCAGCGCAGGAGAGTCGCCAAAGCGGCGCGATCCGCCAAAACACATTCTCTTGAGGGGGGAATCAGCCGGCGGCGACATCTCCGACAACGCGGACGCGGACGCGGACTGAATTTCCCGGCAGGTAGGCGAGCGGCATGTCCTCGCTCTCGATGGTGGTGAGCGAGGCGCGCGCCGCCCCCGCCGCGACGGCGCGGTCGTTGGCGATGCCCTGCGCCGCGGCCAGTGCATCGGTGCGGCTCAGGTCCTTGAAGATCTGGTCGCATTCGCCCGAGACCTGGGCGATGGCGGCGCCGACGGCATTGGCGCAATCGCCGTGCTCGACATGGACCACCCGAGAGACGCCGGGCAGCTTCTCCGGGATCAGGAAGGCGCCGCCGCCGACCGCGATCAGCGGCACGTCGCCCGCCTCGGTCTTCATGCGATCGATCGCCTCCTCGGCCAGGCGCGCGGCTTCGTCGAACACCTTTTTGCAGGTCGCGGCGTCGAGATGCGCGACCTTCTTCCTGTCGCCGAGGTTCAGCACGCCGGACGCGACGGCGACGTCGGTCGTGGTGAGCTGCCGACCGCCGAAGGCAATGCCCTCCTTCAGCAGGCGATAGCCGACCGAGACCGGGCCGACCTTGAGCGGATCGAGCTGCACGTGGCTGCCGCCGCCGAGACCGATCGACAGCAGGTCGGGCATGCGGAACAGGGTGCGCACGCCGCCGACCTTCACGACGGAATTGGCTTCGCGCGGAAAACCGTGCTTGAGCTGGCCGACGTCGGCCGTGGTGCCGCCGACGTCGATCACCATGGCGTCGGCAAGCCCGGACAGATAGGCCGCCCCGCGCATCGAGTTGGTCGCGCCGGAGGCGAAGCTGTAGACCGGCAGGCGCCGCGCCTGGCCCGCCTCGGCGACGGTGCCGTCGTTCTGGGTGATGAACAGCGGCGCGGCGATGCCGGAATCGGCGATCGCCGTCTCGAAGGCCGCGATGGTGTCGCGGGCAAGGTCGGCCAGCGCGGCGTTGAGCAGGCCGGCATTCTCGCGCTCGAGCAGACCGATGCGGCCGAGATCGGACGAGCAGGTGATGACGGCGTCGGGAATCACCGCGGCCACCAGCTCGGCGGCGCGGCGCTCGTGGCCGGGATCGAGCGGCGAGAAGATCGCGGAGATGGCGACGGACCTGAGGCCCGCGGCCTTCATCTCCTGCACGGCCCCGGTCACCGCCGCCTCGTCGAGCGGCATGAACAGCCGGCCGTCGTATTCGTGGCCGCCCTCGACCATCCAGACGCCGCCGCGGACCAGCGCCGCGAGGTCCTCCGGCCAGTCGCAGAACGGCGGCAGCGAGGCCGAGGCCGGCATGCCGAGCCGCAGCGCCGCGACCTTGGTGAGGCTGCGCCGCTGGACCACGGCATTGATGAAATGCGTGGTGCCGATCATCACGCCGTCGATCTTCTTGCCGGCCAGCACGCCGGTCGAACCGAGGCTCTTCAGCGAGTCGAGGATGCCGGTGGTGACGTCCTCGCTGGTCGGCGCCTTGACGGCGCGCACCACCTTGCCTTCTTCGATCAAAACGGCGTCGGTGTTGGTGCCGCCCACGTCGATGCCGATGCGTCTCATGACGAAAACACGCTCCTGAAATCGAGGTCGTAGCCGAAGGCGCGCGGGCCGACATGCTCGAGGCCCTTAGCGGTGAGGAAGATGGGGGTCGGCGGCAGCGCGATCACGGTGACGCGCTGGCCGTAGCGGATCGTCTCGCTGCCCACCGCCTCGCCCGAAGCCGTATCGAGCACGCAGATCAGGTCGGGCGTCATGGCGAGCGGCTCGCCGTCGCGATGGGCGACGATCCATTCGTTCTGGAAGTTGATGGCGAGCTGCGAGCCGCGGAAGTCGTCGATCCCATCAAATCGGGCAATGCCGCGCAAAAAACCTTCGGTGGCGCGGCGCGCCACGTCGATCACCTTGCCCGTGTAAAGCAGCTTGCCCGGCTCGACCGAGAGGATCGCCGCAACCGGATCGGTGTGCTCGCGCTGCGCCTTGCGCACCGCGGTGCCCAGCGCGATCGCCTTGGTCGTGGTGCCATGGATGCCCCATTGCTTGACCTCGGCACCGGTGCGCGGCGGCTGGCAGGTGGCGGCGACCGAGCCGTATTCGACGCAGATCTTGCGGCCGATGCGCTCGGCCCATTTCCAGTTCGGCACCTTGTGCACGATGCTCTCGAAGCCGCGCACGTCGACCAGGCTGACCGGATCGCCGCTGAGGCCGCCGACCGCGACCGAGGTCATCTGCAGCTCGGGGTACGCGCGGCCCATGGTGTCGCTGTCGACCACCGGCAGATTGAGATGGGCGGCCGCCATGAACGGCCGCACACCGTTGGCGCCGCCGATCTCCATGCTCATCAGCGCGGCGAAACGCCGGCCGAGATGGCGCTCCATCACGGTCACGGCCTTGGCGAGCGTCAGGCTGTCGGTCAGCCGCTCCTGCCCGACCAGCGGCGCGCCCATGTTGGCGACCGTGCCGACCCAGTCGTCGTCGGCAAGATCGGCCGCGTCCATCAGCTCGACCCGATGCCCGTCCTTATAGAGCATGCGCATGTTGAGCAGCGGCAGGTACGGATTACCGCCACCGCCAGTCCCCAGGATCCAGGCGCCGACGGCAAGCGATTCGATGTCGTCGAGGGAGAGTTGCCGACGCTTCATGCGAACACGCTCTTGAACTCGATGTCGTAGCCGAAGGCGCGCGGCCCGACATGCTGCAGGCCCTTCGCGCTCAGGAACACCGGCGGCGGCGGCAGCGCGATCACCGTCACCCGCTGGCCGTAGCGGATGGTCTCGGTGCCGACCGCCTCGCCCGAGATCGAATCGAGCACGCAGATCAGGTCGGGCGACATGGCGACCGGCTTGCCGTCGAGCCAGGCGACGATCCATTCGTTCTGGAAATTGATCTCCATCGCGGCGCCGCGGAACGCGTCCATGCCGTCGAACCGGGTGCGCCCGCGCAAAAAACCTTCGGTGGCGCGGCGCTCGACGTCGGTCACCTTGCCGCGATAGAGCACCTTGCCGGGCTCGACCGAAAGGATCGCCGCGATCGGATCCTCATGCTTGCGCTGCGCCTCGCGCACCGCGGCGCCGATCGCGATCGCCTTGGTCGTGGTGCCGTGGATGCCCCACTTCTTGACCTCGGCGCCGGTGCGCGGCGCCTTGCAGGTCGAGGCGATCGAGCCGTACTCGACGCAGATCTTGCGGCTGACCCGCTCCATCCATTTCCAGGTCGGCACGCTCTCGACCACCGATTCGAGGCCGCGCACATCGACGGTGGTCAGCGGACAGGGCTTGAGATCGCCGACCGCGACCGAGGTCATCTGCGCCTCGGGATAGGCGCGGCCCATCATGTCTGAATCGATCACCGGACGTTTCAGGTGCGCCGCCGCCATGAGCGGCTGGATCGAGTTCCCGCCGCCGATCTCCAGCGACATGATTCCGCGGAAACGCACGCGGACGTGCTCCTCCATCAGCGCCACGGCGCGCGCTATCGTACGGCTGTCGGTCAGCCGCTCCTGCCCGACCAGCGGCGCGCCCATGTTGGACACGGCGCCGACCCAGTCGTCGTCGGCCAAGTCTGCAGACGACATGAGCTGAACCCGATCACCCTCCTTGTAGAGGGCGCGCATGTTCAGGAGCCCGAGATAGGGGCTGCCGCCGCCCCCGGTGCCCAGCACCCAGGCGCCGACCGCCAGCGATTCGATGTCCTCCAGGGTGATGTCACGCAGAGCCATGGTTTGCTATGTAGCCGTCTGTCCTCAAGGAGAGCAAAGGCAATGTCCGAGCCAACCATCAACCTCGTCGCGTTCTGCGGAAGCCTGCGCAAAGCCTCGTTCAACCGCCTGGCGCTGCAGGCCTTCATCGAGCGCCTGCCGCAGGGCGTGAAGGTCGAGACCATCGAGATCGGCGACTGGCCGCTCTACAACGCCGACATCCAGGCACAGGGCTTCCCGGCTCAGGTGCAGGCCGCGCAGCAGAAGACGCTGGCCGCCGACGGCATCGTCTTTGCATCGCCGGAATACAACTACTCGGTCTCGGGCGTGCTGAAGAACGCCATCGACTGGCTGTCGCGCCTGACGCCGCAGCCCTTCGCCGGCAAGCCGATGGCCCAGTTCGGCGCCTCGGGCGGCCCGCTCGGCACGGCCCGCGCGCAATATCACCTGCGCCAGATGATGATTTTTCTCGACGGCCGGATGGTCAACAAGCCGGAGGTCATGATCGGCGCGGCGCCGAGCAAATTCGCCGACGGCAAGTTCACCGACGAGGTGGGCGCCAAGCTGCTGACCGATCTCGGCGCGGCGCTGGTGCTGTCGGTACGCCAGCACCGGGCCCACGCGCACGTGAAGTGACCCAGAACATCTACGACAACGCCGGCTTCTTCGCCGGCTACGCGCAGCTCCGGCGCTCCGTCGATGGCCTCGACGGCGCGCCGGAATGGCCGACGCTGAAATCGATGTTGCCCGACCTGACGGGCAAACGGGTGGTCGATCTCGGCTGCGGCTTCGGCTGGTTCTGTCGTTGGGCGCGCGGCGCCGGCGCGGCCGAGGTGCTGGGCCTCGACGTCTCGGCCAACATGCTGACGCGCGCGCGCGAAACGACATCCGATCCCGCAATCGCCTATCGCCAGGCCGATCTCGAGACGCTCGAGTTGCCGCCCGCGTCGTTCGATCTGGCCTACAGCTCGCTCACCCTGCACTACCTCGAGCAGCTCGGCCGCCTGTTCGCAGCGGTACATCGGGGCCTGGCGCCGGGTGGCCGCTTCGTCTTCTCTGCCGAGCATCCGCTCTACACCGAGACCGGGCCGGACTATCTCGACGAGGGCCCGCGCGCCACCGACTGGCTGGCCAAGGGCGTGGTCAAGCAGCACCGCACGCTCGCGACCACTCTCAACCTGCTGATCGCCGCCGGCTTCAGCGTGCAGCGGGTCGAAGAATGGGGGCCGACGCGCGAGGAGATCGCGGCCCATCCGGAGTGGAAGATCGACCATCGGCGGCCGTCCTTCCTGCTGGTGTCGGCGACGCGCTAGGCGGGCGTCGTGTGGACGTGCTCGGGCCGCACGCCCATGGCGATGAGGCGGGCCGGAACGCGGCGCAGGAACGGCAGCCACTGCATCAGGCGCAGGACGAACGGCACATGCAGCGCTCCGCCTGACGCGAGTGTCGGCGCGATGATGCGGTTCTGCACGAAGACCTGGGCGGCCTGTGTGGCGCGCGCGGCGAACAGCCGTCGCGCCTGGACGGCGGCGAGGTCGGCGTCGGTCGCCCGCCCCTCGCGCAAGGGTACGGCCAGGATGTTCGCCGCCGCGACCGCGTCCTGGATGGCGATATTGATGCCGACCCCGCCGACCGGAGACATGGTGTGCGCGGCATCGCCGATGCACAGCACGCCGGGCCTCCACCATGTCTCCAGCCGGTCGACGCCGACGGTGAGCAGCTTGAGGTCATCCATCGAGCCGAGCTCGCCGAGACGACCGGCGAAGGCCGGCACCAGCCGCCCGATCGTCGCCCGCACCCCCGCAAGGCCCGCTGCGCGCACCTTTCCGGCACCGCCCTTGGGAATGACATAGGCGCATTGCCAGTAATCGCCGCGGTCGAGCATCACCAGGATGCTGCCGACATCGAAGCGGCCCATGACCTCGCCGGGATCGCCGGCCTGCCGGCTGAGGCGGAACCACAGCACGTCGATCGGCGCGCCGAGGTCGAGCACCTTGAGGCCGGTTGCCTCGCGCACCGTCGAATGCCGGCCGTCGGCGCCGACCACCAGATCGGCGCGAATCTCCTCGGACTGGCCGTCGATCGTGGCGCGCACGCCCGCGACCTTGCCGCTTTCCTCGATCAGGCCGTGCGCCTCGGCGTGCATCAGGAGCGTGAAGCCGGGATAGGCCTTGCCGTGCCGTGCCAGGAAATCGAGGAAGTCCCATTGCGGCATCATGGCGATGTAGGGCGCGGGCACAGGCAGGTGGGTGAGATCGGCGATCTCCACCCTCTCGCCGCCGAAGTAACCCGCGAAGCGATGGATCTTGTGGTGCGGTAGCCGCAGGAATTCTTCGAGCAGGCCGAGTTCCTGCATCACCGTGAGCGTCGAGGGATGAACGGTGTCGCCGCGGAAATCGCGCAGGAAATCGCCGTGCTTCTCCAGCACCATGACGCTCACGCCCGACCGCGCCAGCAGGAACCCCAGCATCATGCCCGCGGGCCCACCGCCCACGATGCAGCACTGGGTCCGGATCATTCGAGTATCTCGCGCAGCACGCGGCCGGTGGCGGTGATGGCGAGCAGCGCCGGCACGCCGAGGGCAGGCTTCACCTGCTCCTTGGTCGCGGGCGTGTAGCTCATGCAGTCCATCGCCACGAGGTCGGGTTTCCGCGCCGCCAGCCGCCGTGCCGCGGCATCGGCCTCGCGCGCATCGGCGCTGGGCGCCAGCGCCTCGGCGAACACCTCCAGCCCCGGCCGCGCCCATTTCGACGCAAGCTTCTCGCTCTGCTCGGCGAGCGGGATCAGCAGCCCGAGCCGGCCGCGCGGCAGAAGCCCTGTCGCCAACCCGTTCAGCACCCGTGACGGGAACAGCACCCCCTCGTCGCCCTCCATCGGCGGAAACTCGCCGGTGCAGGCATAGACGATCGCGTCGCAGCCGTCGGCCCTGAGCTTCGCGAAGGTCTGCGGCGAGCGGGCGATCACCGCCTTCTTGGAGATCTTTACGTCGCGCCTGCCGCGCAGGCGGGTATAGAGCGTGTCGCCGCCGTTCTCCGGCTTCGCCGTATCGACCTCGGCGTCGCTCAGGCCATCGAGCGCACCCCGCAGCAGCACCTTGGTGCCAGCCGGCGCGTGCTGAGCGAAGAGATCGGCGATGTCGTCGCGCGGCGCCTGGCCGATGGTGATGATCCCGAGGGTGCGAGGCATGGCAGGATCATACCAGACAGGAGTACGCTGTCGTCATGTTCGACCGCATCACCTTCGATCCCGAGATCATGGGTGGGCGCGCCTGCATCCGCGGCATGCGCATCCCGGTGTACGTGATTGTGTCGCAAATCGCGCATGGCGCGGATTTTGAGGAGGTACTTCGGGAATATCCCGCCTTGGAGCGCGAGGATATCCATCAGGCACTCGCATATGCCTCTGAGTTGGTTCGAGGAGCGTGATGCAATCGAAAACCATCAAGAGCCTCGAGAGCAGTGACGGCAAGCGGCGCGCGGTGATCGTCGAAAGACCCGACGGCACGTTCCAAATGATTGAAGAGTATTGGCGTCGAAACGAGTTCGATGGCCGTTTGATTTACGAAGGGTGGTTGCCTCTCTCGCGCCATGCGTCATTTTTCGAGACAGTGGAGATCGCCGAACGCGAGGCGAGCGCGCGCTTTCACTGGCTTCGCGACTAAGCGTCCAGCGCCACGACGTCGGTATCGTTCCAGGCGAGGCCGACCGGATCGCCCGGTCCGCGCGGGCTGCGCTCGCCGGCATGGGTCTCGCGGGCGAGCCAGGTGCGGCCGCCGGCCTGCACCCGGTATAACGTCGCGCCGCCCAGGAAGTTGGCGGTCTCGATCGTGCCGGAAACCCGCGCCTCCGCCGGCGTCACGAGGCGGATCTTCTCTGGGCGCAGCGCGCGTCCCTGGCCGCCTTCCTCCAGCAGGTTGATCTCGCCGATGAAGTCGGCGACGAAGCGGGTGCGCGGGCGCTCGTAGATCTCGGTCGGCGCGCCGACCTGCTCGACCTTGCCATGGTTCATCACGGCAATGCGGTCGCTCATCGCCAGCGCCTCTTCCTGGTCGTGGGTGACGAACACCAGGGTGACGCCGAGCCGCCGCTGCAGCTCCTTCAGCTCGAACTGCATCTGCTGGCGCAGCTTGCGGTCGAGCGCGCCGAGCGGCTCGTCGCACAAGAGCACGCGCGGCTCGATGACGAGCGCGCGGGCGAGCGCCACGCGCTGCTGCTGGCCGCCGGAGAGCTGGCTGGGGCGGCGATCCTCCAGGCCGGTCAGCGCGACCTGGGCGAGCGCGGCCGCGACGCGGCGCTCGATGTCGGCCTTCGGCACGTCACGCATGCGCAAGCCGAAGGCCACGTTCTGCGCCACCGTGCGGTGCGGGAACAGCGCGTAGGACTGGAACACCATGCCCATGTCGCGGCGGTGCACCGGCACGTCGGTGATGTCCTGGCCGCCGACATGGACACGGCCCGAGTCCGGCATCTCGAAGCCCGCGATCATGCGCAAGGAGGTGGTCTTGCCGCAGCCCGAGGGGCCGAGCAGCGAGAAGAACTCGCCGGCCGCGATGTCGAGCGTGACCCCGTCGACGGCAACGACCTTGCCGTCGAATGTCTTGGTCACGTTCTCCAGTTTGATGGTCGCGGATGTCATGCCCTGTCATCCCGAAGCCGCTGGCCGAGGGATCTTTCCTGTTGCTCCAAAGATCCCTCGCTTCGCTCGGGATGACAGCCTGCGGACATCTAACCCTTCAGGATCTTGGTGACGCGGGCGTCGATATCGTCCTTGCGGGCGTTGTACCACTTCCAGTCGGGCTGGATCAGCGTCGCGACCTTCTCCGGCCTGGTCAGCAGCTTGGCGTCGTACTTGGCGTCGAGCTTCACCTTCTTGTTGGCCGGCGAATACCACACGCCCTCGGCCAGCAGCTTCTGCACGTCGGGCCGCAGCATGTAGTCGATGTAGGCGTAGGCCAGCTCCTTGACCTTGCTGCCCGGCGGCACGTTCAGCACCTGCTCGAGCGCCATCACGCCCTCGCTGGGGCTGGCGAAGTCGACCGGCTGGTTCTGGCCCTCGTAGCGGTAGACGCCGGAATCGTGGATCACGCCCTCCGACACCTCGCCGCTCAGCAGCATCTTCTCCATCTGGCCGGTGAAATCGACTAGCTTGATCGGCTTGAGCTGCTCGAGCGCCTTGTAGGCGGCGTCGAGGTCCTGCAGGCCCTTGCCGTAGACCTTGCCCAGCATCATCAGGTGGCACTGGCCGAGGCTGTTGACCGGGATCAGGTAGCCTCCGCGCGCGCCGGCGAGCTTGGGATCGGCCAGATCCTTCCACGACTTGGGCGGCGTCAGGCCCTTGTCGGTGCGATAGCCCAGCCCGATCGCCGAGGTGAAGATGGCGACGCCGACGATCTTGTCGCTCACCGACCAGGGATGGACGTCGGCGACGTTGGGCACTTCCTTGGTGGTGAACTTGTCCATCACCAGCCCCTCGGTCAGAGCGCTCCACTGCTCGTTGGAGTTGGTGTGGAAGACGTCGTAGAGCGGATCGTTCTTGGCGCTGGCCTGCAGCTTGGGCATGAACGGGAAGGCCTGGTCGGCCGACACCGTGCACTTGAACTCCTTCTCGAAGACCGGCAGCACCGTTGCCTTCATAATGTCGCCCCACTTGCCGCCCCAGGTGGTGATCTTGAGGGTCTTGGTCTGGGCGTGAGAAATTGCGGGCGTGCCGACAGTCGCTGCGGCCGCCAGGCTGGCGCCGGTACGAAGCATGGAACGACGTGAGATCATGGGAACCCCTCCTGCTTTCTTGATCACAGCTTAACGTAGGCCTTGAGGCCGATCAGCCTTTCCAGCGCCAGCACCACCGACAGCGCCAGCAAGATCGAGACCATCGAGGCCGCGGCGATCGCGCCGTCGAGGTCGAACTTCATGTAGTTGAACAGCACCACCGGCAGGGTTTCATTCTTGGGCATCACCAGGAACAGCGACACCGGGAATTGGTCGAACGAGACGATGAAGGCGAACACCCCGCCCGCGAACACGCCGGGCCGGATCAGCGGCAAGGTGACCTCGAAGAAGACGCGAGTTGGGCTGGCGCCCAGCGCGGCCGCGGCTTCCTCGATGCGATGGTCGAAATTGTGCAGCACCGCCAGGGTGGTGCGCAGAACGTATGGCACGGCGACCAGGGTGTGCGCCATGATCAGGCCCCACACCGGCCGGCCGATGCCGGCCAGCAGGTAGGACTGGAACAGCGCCAGGCCGGTCAGGATGGCCGGCAGCATCAAGGGCGACATGAAGAACGCCGTGAGGAAGGTCCGCCCGGGCAGCCGGCCGCGCGCCAGGGCCAGCGCACAGGCGCCGCCGATCACGACCGACAGCACGAGCACGCAGAGCGCCACCCACAGCGACAGGGCGAGCGCGTTCATGAAGTCGCTGCCGGCGAAGAATTTCTGGAACCAGCGCAGGCTGACGCCGACCGGCGGGAAGGAGATGTACGGCGTCGGGTTCAGCGCGAACACGACGACGATGGCGATCGGCGCCAGCAGGAACGCGACCAGCAGGAGATTGAGGGCCAGATAGGCGGCGCTGCCGGCGTCGAACGGCCTCCGCTTCGGCGCCGCGCTCATGCCAGTTGCTCGCCCGACAGCTGGGCCAGGATGCGGTTATAGGCGATCACGATCACCAGGCAGACCGCCAGCAGGATGACGCCCAGCGCGCCGGCGAAGTTGGGATTGAAGCTGGTGCCGACCTGCTGGGCGATCAGCATCGGCAGGGTCAGCACGTCGGTGCCGCCCATCAGCGACGGCGTGACGTAGGCGCTGATCGCCAGCGCGAACACCAGCAGCGAGCCCGCCAGGATGCCGGGCAGGCTGAGCGGCAACGTGACCTCGACGAAGGCGCGCAAGCGGCCGGCGCCGAGGCTGCGGGCGGCCTGCTCCAGCCGCTCGTCGATGCGGCCGATCACGCCGATCAAGGTCAGCACCATGAACGGCACGTAGATATGGACCAGCGCAACCACCGTGCCGAACTCGTTGTACATCAGCGGCAAGGGCTTCTGGATCAGGCCGAGCCCGATCAGGGTAGTGTTGATGACGCCCTTGTCCTGCAGGATGGTCATCCAGGCGAAGGTGCGCACCACGATGCCGGTCAGCAGCGGCGCGATCACCGCCATCAGCGCCAGCGCATGGCCGAGCCGCGACTGCATGCGCGCCATCCAGTGCGCCAGCGGATAGCCGATCAGCAGCGAGACCACGGTCGTCACCAGGCCGATGCGCAAGGTCGCCCAGAGCGAATCGTGGAAGATGCCGGCGGTGTCGAAGATGAAGCGCTCGTAGTGGCGCGTCGTCAGGAAGGCGTTGGGATTGGTCACCGGATTGCCGGAGTAGACCGACATCACCGCCATCACGCCGAACGGCAGCACGAAGAACAGCACGAACAGCAGGACGGCGGGAGCGATCAGCCAGGCGATCGGCGACGGACGATGGGAAACGACAGTCATAGGTTCCGCATCGTGGCGCAGGTCGATGCTTCGGTCCACGCCGAAGGACATCGCGGTCGCTCCGTGGTACGAGCGCCGCGACATGGCATCGAAATTGCCGCTGCTCGTGCTGCTGATCGCCGTCACCTGCCTCAGCCAGTTCTATCGAGTCTCCAATTCCGTGATCGCGCCCGAGCTGGCGCGCGACTTGCACTTGAGCGCTCGCCAGATCGGCTGGGCCGGCAGCGCCTTCTTCTTCGCGCTGTTCGCGGTGCAGCTCCCGGTCGGGCTGTGGTTCGACCGTTTCGGGGCGCGGCGCACGGTCTCGGCGGTATCGCTGCTCGCGGTCGTCGGCGCGGTCTGGATCGCGCATGCGGCCAACGCCGCCGACCTGATCACCGGCCGCATCATCGTCGGCGTGGGCTGCGACGCCTCGTTCATGTCGGTGGTCTTCCTGTGCGCCCGCTGGTTCAGCGCCCGTGAGCTGTCGACGGCGCTGAGCTGGGTGTTCGCCGCCTCGAACCTCGGCACGCTTGCCGGCGCCACGCCGCTCGCCTGGGTCGCTGCCGAGATCGGTTGGCGGAACGGCTTCCTCGGACTGGCCGCGCTCACCCTGCTGGTAGCGGTGCTGTTCTACGCCGTCGTGCGTGACCGGCCGCCCGGCTCGACCCTGCCGACCACGCACAAGGAGCCGCTGGGCGACGTGTTCCGCGGCCTGTGGCAGGTCTGGCGGACCAAGGGCCTGCTGCCGCTGCTCTCCATGCATTTCTTCGCCTACGCCACCATGCTGACGGTGCTCGGCGTGTGGGGCGGGCCGTATCTCTACGACGTGCATAAGCTCGACGGCATGCAGCGCGGCAACGTGCTGCTGGCGATGGGGCTGGCTCAGACCATCGGCATCCTGTGCTACGGCCCGATGGACCGCATCCTGCACTCGCGCAAGCAGGCGGTGATCCTCGGCACCTACGTGACGGCGGCGCTGCTGCTGGCGCTGGCGGCGATCGCCAAGCCGTCGCTGCCGGTAGCGGTCGTGCTGCTGGTCGCGATCTGCTTCTGCTGCGCCTTCGGCACGGTGATCGTGGCGCAGGGCCGCACGCTGTTCCCCGACCGCCTCGGCGGCCGCGCGGTGACGACGGTGAACATGGCGCAGTGCCTCGGGCTGACCGTCCTGCCCGCCGTCACCGGCTACATCGTCGAAGGCTTCGGCGCGAGCGACCTTGCCTACCGGCTGGTGTTCGCCACCCTGGCCGGCGGGCTGGTGCTGGGCTCGCTCGCCTACTTCCGAGCACCGGACAACGCATCGGGTTGATTGCTACACTTCTGCCCGGCTTGGGGGGAGACGATGTCGTTCAGTCGATGGATTGCGATCGTGACGCTAACGCTGCTGCCGACGATGGGATTCGCCCAGGCGCCGCAGTCACAGATCGTGCCGGCGCCGGCCTTCCATGCCGCGACCAAGGTGACATTTCCCGACCGGATCGCCGATGCGAGCCGGACCCGCTCGATCGACTACGGCAAGAGCTACAACGAGCCGAGGCTCGGCCAGTCGTGGCACTACCAGGTGCCCCAGACCCTGTCGGCCTCGATCTATCTCTACACGCTCGGCCAGACCGCCATTCCGAACGGCGCGACCGCGGCCGCCGTGCTGCAGCAGTTCCAGCAATCCCAGGGCGAGCTCAGCCAGTCCGGCAAGTACGAACGGGTCGCCGTGCTGAAAGGACCGGCCGACTGCGTCGTCGGCAGCATGACGTTTCGCTGCGTCGTCGAGACAGGCACGGTCGTGTCGACGCGCTCGGCCGACAAGCTGCAGCTGCTGGTGACCGGCTTCCGCAACCACTTCCTCAAGGTCAGGCTCGACTGGCACCAGAACTCGCCGCAGGGCGACGCCGCAGCCGAGCGATTCTTGCAGGCGCTGGCCTCGCAGGTATTGCGTTAGCTGTCGTTCACAAGGCCGGCAGGGTCGGCCACGACAACCTTGACGTGGCGGTTGGGCTCCAGCCGCACCGTCTGCACGCGCTCGATGTGCCTGGCGACGAGGTCGTAGATCGGCGGGCCTTCGGTGCCTTCGTTGATCGAGGCCCAGCCGCTGACCACGTACTTCTTCGCCGGATCGATCTTCTCGCCGGTGCGCAGCAGGACCATGTCGGAGATGCGCTGGCCGATCGGCTTGTCGACCGTCAGCGTGTAGGCGAGGCCGCCGGCGCGCACCATGTCGCCGCCCTGCTGGTAGTAGGGATCGGGATTGAACAGGTTGTCGGCCACGTCCTCGAGCACCTGCTTGAGGTACTCGCCGGTCATCTCGCTGCGATAGGCCGCGGGATAGGTGATGGCGGTCTGATTGTAGAGATCGTCGCCGGTGATCGCCTGATCGGGCAGCAGGCTCGCGCCCCAGCGGAAGCCGGGCGACAGCGCGATCTCGGCGTCGCGCCCGGCGAGCAGCGCCTGGCAGATCAGGTCGTCGAAGGTGCCGCTGACGTTGCCGCGGCGGTAGAGCAGCGATTCGGTGCGGCCCAGCACCTTGGCGAGCTGGTCGCCATACGGCTCGCGCGCTTCGAGGATCAGCGCCGTGAGCTCGGGATCGGGCTCGATCACCTCGGACAGCACGGGGATCAGCCGGAACTCGTACGCCGCGATGCGGCGGTCGCGCACGTCGAGGTCGAGCCGCGCCAGGAACTTGCCGTGGCTGCCGGCCGCGACCAGCAGCGTGTCGCCGACCTTGACCGGCATCGGCAGCGCATCGTGGGTGTGGCCGGTCAGGATGACGTCGATGCCCTTGACGCGCGAGGCGAGCTTGCGGTCGACGTCGAAGCCGTTGTGGCTCAGCAGTACCACCAGGTCGACTTTGTCGTTGCGCAGCCTCTCGACGTTGGCGGCGAGCTTGTCCTCGTCGATGCCGAACGACCAATCCGGGATCAGGTAGCGCGGGTTGGCAACCGGCGTGTAGGGAAAGGCCTGGCCGATCACGCCGATGCGCAGGCCGCCGCGCTCGAACACCGCCGAAGGCTGGAACACCGGGTCGCCCCAGGTCGCCTCCTTCACGTTGCCGGCGAGGAACGGGAACTCGAGCTGCTTGACCAGCTCCTCGACCCGCCTGGCGCCGTAGGTGAACTCCCAATGCGCGGTCATGGCGTCGGGTTTCAGCGCATTCATGATGCGCACCATGTCGGCGCCCCTGGTCTGCAGCGCAGTGTAGCTGCCCTGCCAGGTGTCGCCGCCATCGAGCAGCAGCACCTTGTCGCCGCGCTCGGCGCGGATCGCCTTGATCAGGGTGGCCATGCGGTCGAGCCCGCCGATCCGGCCGTAGGTGCGCGCCAGCGCCTCGAAGTCGGTGCAGGCCAGCGCATGGGCGTCGACGCTGCCGCGGCCGATCTTGTAGGCGTCGAGCAGCTTCTCGCCGACGAGATGCGGCGGCAGCCCGCGATCCGCGCCGACGCCGACATTGACCGACGGCTCGCGGAAATAGAGCGGCATCAGCTGCGCGTGCAGGTCGGTGAAGTTGAGCAGGGTGACCTGCCCGGTCGCCTTGAAGCGCAGCAGGTCGCCTTGCGTCGGCGCGCTCCTCTGCCCGACCGCTGCGCGGCCGCCCAGCATGGCGGTCGCGGCTGCGACCTGCAGCAGCGCGCGGCGGCCGAGTGTCATGGCCACCCCCCCGACTACGCGACCTCGATCTTGCTCTCGGCGCTCCAGCTCTGCTTGTCGTCGTCGGTCCAGGTGAACTTGAGCGTGCCCGACTCCTCGACCTTGAGGAAGAAGGCAAGGTACGGATTCGCCGAGACCGCCGGCTCGAGCTTGGCGTTGAGCACCGGCTTGCCGTTGTAGGTCACGACCAGCGAATTCACGATCAGCCGCGGCACCAGCTTGCCGTCGGCGTCCTTCCGTTGGCCGGTCTCCATCGGATGGGTGATCAGCGTCTTGATCTCGATCACCTCGCCCTTCTTGGCCGAGGCGGGAACGCGCAGGCGCGGCTTGATGTCGTCAGCCATGTCTTCCTCCTCAGCCGCCGCAGCCGCCGATGGTGACCTTGATCTCGCGGCTCGCCGTGAACAGCGCGCCATCGTTCATCTCGGCCACCGCGACCAGCTTCTGGGTCTGCTGCAGGCGCACCCGCAGCGCGATCTCTGCCTTGCCGCTCAGCGGCGTGAACTCGAACACCGAGACGCCCGGGTTGGGATTGCCGTCGGCGGCGATGTAGATCGCCTTGACGTACGACGTGTCGTTCATCGGGCTGTCGACCGACACGGTGAGCGGCACCGCGTTGCCGTTCTCGGCGATCTCCGGCGCCTTCAGGGTCACCTTGCCGTCCTTCGGCGCGCCCTTGGCGAGCGCGGCCAGCCAGTCCTTGGCCTGGTCGGCAGTGGCGAAGGCGTTGCGCGCCACCAGGGTGCCGGCCAAAGCCATCAAAGGGGCCGCCAGGGCCGTTCGTCGTGTCACTCTGGAAGCGATCATCGTTCCCCTTGTCCTGCTCATCAGTGCCGGATGTTCGGCGCGGTCAGTTTCAGCCCTTCGTTCATCTTGCGCAGATAAAGCTCCAGCTCGCCATATTCAACGGCGTCGGGCGGAAGCTCGTTGGCGCGCACCTGGACGTTGCACCACTGGAAGCGCTTGCGGATGTCCCAGATCTCGTTGCGGCTGGTGCGCCACAGCGGGAAATGGTCGAACTGGCCCTTGGGCTCGCCCAGCCACTGGCCGCGGATCCACTTGTTGGCCGCCTGGCCGTGGCAGTCGGTGCAGGAGAAATCGAACTGGCCGAGCTTGAGGTCGGCGAGCTTCACGCCGCGCTCGTAGGCCGCCTTGGCGTCGGGCGACGACAGATCGACCTTGATCGCCTCGCCGTTGGCCAGGCTGTGCAGATAGACCGACATGTCGGTGTTCTCTTTCGACTGCATCAGCCAGTCCTTGCCGGCCGCGGCCTTGGCATGGCGGGTGATGAACTCCTCGGCGCCCAGGACCTTCTTCAGACGCGGCTCCCACTTGGGCATCTCGACCGCCCAGCGCTTGAACGTCGTCTCGGGCGTGGCGTGGCAGGAGATGCAGTTCTGCTTGAACAGCGCCGCGCCCGCGTCGATGCGCTCGGCCGCCGGATTGACGAAAGGATCGAGCGCGTCGCGGTCCTCGACCGGCTGCGGCCGCTTCTCCGGATCGTCGAGCGGGTTGGCGAACCTGGCCGGCGTCTTCAGCGTCTTCAGGAAGGCGACGATGTCCTTGATCTCGGCCTCGCTGTAGAAGCCGTGCTTGCCCCACGGCGGCATCACCGACTTCGCGTTGTGGACCCGCGCATCGAAGACGTAGTTGAACAGCCACTGGTCGGTGCGGCCGGCCGTGCCGATCTCCGACAGGTCGGGCCCGACATTGCCCGGCGTCTCCTGCGTCTTCGGCCCCATGACGTGGCAGGCGAGGCACCCGCCGCCGCGATTGCGGTCGAAGGCGAGCTTCTCGCCCTTGGCCGGATCGCCGGTGACCTCCTTGACGACGGCCTCGGCGCCGTGCGTCGGCGTCGCGGTCGGGTTGGCGAGCGTGTTGTAGGTGTCCCAGCGCGTCTTGTTCCAGCCGGGATAGCGCTGCCAGGGCGACGGTGCCGCCGAACCTTCCAGAGCCAGCGGCGCTTCCGCCGCGGCGGGCGCGGCCAGCATCGCGATTGCGAGAGCCGAGAGGACAAGACGCATCTACTGCGTCGCCTTCTTGAGGTAGGCGATCATGTCCTGCTGCTGGGCATCCTGTTTCAGCCCGATATAAACCATCTTGGTCCCCGGCACCTTGCCCTTGGGATCCTTGAGATAGTCGGCGAGCGTCTTGTCGTCCCAGACGATGCCCGACGTCTTCATGGCGTCGGAGGACTGATAGCCGCCCTCGCTGCCGGCCTTGCGGCCGAGCAGGCCATGCAGGTTGGGCCCGACCGTGCTGGCGCCGCCCTTTTCAACGGTGTGACAGGCCTTGCACTGCTGGTTGAACAGCCGTTCACCCCGCGCCTCATTGCCTTCCGCCCAGGCCGGCGCCGCAATCATCGCGGCAGCAACCCACAGAGTGGCTGCAAACGTTCCTTTCATGACCAATTTCCTACTGTGTGAGGGGGGAGAATGCTGACGTTTCGCCCCAATTCAAGTGGTAGATTGTCGTCCATGCGCAAGCTTTTTTACCTGGCTGTCTTCGGGGCCCTGCAGCTCCTCGCCGCCGGTGCAACGGCGGCGCGCGCCGAGCCCGTGCAGATCAAGCCGAGCCTGCTCAGGCTCAACGGCAATCTGGAGGTGCCACCGGGCAAGACGGCGAGCGACGGTGTGGTCATCATCGTGCACGGCACGCTCTCCTGGTACGGCCAGGAGACCATCGCGGCGCTGCAGAAGAACCTCAAGTCGCACGGCGTCGGCTCGCTCGCCATCACCCTGTCGCTCGGCGTCGACGATCGTCACCGCGCGCGCGCCTGCGACGTCGTGCACGACTATGCCCTGGCCGGCGCCAAGCGCGAGGTCGGCCTCTGGATCGAATGGCTGAAGGGCCAGAGGGCCAGGCACGTCGACCTGCTCGGCTTCTCGCGCGGCGGCGCGCAGGTCGCGGCCTTCGCGCCGGAGTTCCAGTTCCCCGACGTGCGCAAGATCGTGCTGCTGGCGCCCGCCTTCGCGACCTCGCTCGAGCAGGCCGAGATCTACAAGCGCGCCTTCGGCCACGATCTCGCGCCCGAGATCGCGGAGGCCCGCAAGAATCCGCTGGCCAGGCGCACCGTCGACTTCCTGACCTGCAAGCAGGCGCCGGTACTGAACGCCACCTTCCTCGACGGCTACGGCGAGATGCCGCCGAGCCTGGCGGCGCGCACCGGCCATCCGACGCTGGTGATCGTCGCCGGCAAGGACGAGGTCGTGCCCGACCTGGCCCAGCGCCTGCCCTCGAGCGTCAAGCCTGCCGTGATCGACGGCGCCGACCACTTCTTCCAAGACCTCTATGGCGAGGACGCCGCCGACGTCATCGCCAAGTTCCTGGCGGCGTCTACTCTGCCTTGATGCCCTGTTCCTTGATCAGGGTCGTCCAGACCTTCTCCTCCCTGAGATAGAAGGCCTTGAGCTCGTCCTGGGTCGAGCCCTTGATCTCGACGCCCTGGACCTTGAACTTCTCGATCACCTCGGGATCGGCGGCGACCTTGGCGAGCGCAGCCTGCAGCTTGTCGACGATCGGCCTGGGCGTGCCGGCCGGCACCACCATCGCCTGCCAGAAGATCGCCTGGAAATCCGGCAGGCCCGCCGACTCCGCGACCGTCGGGATGTCGGGGAACGCGGGCGAGCGGGTCAGGCTCGAGATCGCGATCGCGCGCGTCTTCTTGGAATCGAGGAACGGCTTGGCCTCGAGCGAGGCCGAGAACATCATCTGCGCGTTGCCCGACGCCACGTCCTGGCCGGCTTGCGCGCCGCCGCGATACGGCACGATGGTGTATTTGAGCCCGGCCCGCGCCCTGAACAGCTCGGCCGCCATGTGGTTGGTGGCGCCCAGGCCCGAGCTGCCGACGTTGAATTTGCCGGGATTGGCGCGCACCTGGGCGAGCAGCTCCGTCATGTCCTTGGCCGGGAAATCGGCGTTGACCTGCAGGATGAACGGCGTGAAGGACATCAGCGACACGAGCTCGAAGCTCTTGTGCGGATCGTACTGCACGTTGCCCATCAGCGTCGGATTGATGATCAGCGACGTGCCGCCGGCGTAGATCGTGTAGCCGTCGGGGGCAGCCTTGGCGACGGAGTTGGACGCCACCGTGGTCGCCGCGCCGGCGCGGTTGTCGACCACCACGGTCTTGCCGAGGATCGCCGTGAGCTTGTCGGCATAGACGCGCGCCACGGCGTCGTTCACGCCGCCCGGCGGATAGGGCACCACCATGTTGACCGGCTTGTTGGGCCAGTCGGTCTGTGCCGACGCGGCGAAGGAGACGAGAGTCGCGGCGGCCGCCGCGAGGAAGATCGAGCGTTTCATCATGTGAAGTATGGGAGCGTTATGTCCTTGGTGATCGGCTCGAAAGCCAGGGTGACGCGTTGGCCGATCTCGAGATCGCCCTCGGCGATGCCGCGCAGCGGCGCGTTGATGCGCACGCCCGCGTCCATGTCGACCAGCGCCACGATGAAGGGCGACTGGGCCTTGAAGAAGAAATTGAACGGGTGATGGCACACCGTCCAGGTGTGGACCTTGCCGGTGAGCGGTGCGGCCTTGAACTCGCTCTCCATCGAGAAGCAGTGCGGGCAGACCGGCCGCGGATAGTGCCGCACCTTTCCGCACGAGGCGCAGTGCTGCAGCATCAGCTTGCCGTCGCGCAGGCCGTCCCAATAGGCCTGGCTCTCGCGCGTCGGCACCGGCATCGGCCGCTCCGGGAGAGGGGCAGGTTGAGGCGCGGTGCTCATGCGGCCCTCCTCAGGATGGCGAGCGAGCCGTCGCCCATGTCGCCGTAGCCGGTGACGAGGCCGACCTCCGCCTCCTTGACCTGCGCCTTGCCGGCTTCGCAGCGAAGCTGGCGCGTCAGCTCGATCACATGGTTGAGGCCGACGACATGGCCCTGGCTCAGCAGGCCGCCATGGGTGTTGATCGGCAGCTCGCCGCCGATGCCGATGCGGCCGTCCATCACGAACGGCCCGCCTTCGCCGGTCTTGCAGAAACCCAGGATCTCGAGCTGGCGCAGCACGGTGAAGGTGAAACAGTCGTAGATCTCGGCGACGTCGATGTCCTTGGGACCGACACCGGCCATCGCATAACCCCGCGCGGAAGCCTTGGTGAGGCCGAAGTCGAGCAGGTCGGGCCGCTGCGCGATCGAGGCCGGCGATTCGGGATGGCCCTCGGCCACGCCCATGATCGTCACCAGCGGTTTCTTGAGGTCGCGCGCGCGATCGGCGGCGCTGACGATGATCGCGGCACCGCCGTCGCTTTCCAGGCTGCAGTCGAACAGCCGGAACGGATCGCTGATCATGCGCGAGGCGTGATGCTCCTCGACCGTCAGCGGCTTGTTCATCACGACGTTGCCGTTGAGGATCGCGTGCTCGCGGGTCTTCACCGCGACCTCGGCGAAGTGGCGCGCCGTCGTGCCGTAGAGCTCCATGTGCCGCCGCGCACCCTGGGCGTAGAGCTGGGCCGGCGCGAACATGCCGATCGGCGCCTCGAATTCGGCGGCCAGCGCGAACTGCGGGAATTGCTGCAGGCGGGTCGAGACGCGCGCGCCGGAATAGCCGGTGCGGCCGACCGAGATCAGCACGTTCTTGCAAACGCCCGTCGCGACCGCCATCGCGGCGCTCTGGATCGCGGCGACGCAGGTCGCGCCGCCCATCGGAACGAACAGCGACAAGGTGAGATCGGGTAGGCCGAGATTGGCGATGAAGTCCTCGGCGATGCCGCCGCCAGGGAAATACGGCACGACGCCGTCGATGTCGCGCGGCGACAGGCCGGCATCCTCGATCGCCTTCAGGCTGGCTTCGAGCTGCAGCGCCAGGCCGCTCTTGGTCGTTCCTCTCGTGTAAGCCGTATCGCCGACACCGCTGATTGCGGCCTTCTCGCGAAGCGCATGCGCCATGGGTTTCCTCCGGCGCGCATCGTGCCCTGTGACACTCGCGCTGTCATCCTGAGCGAAGCGAAGGATCTCATGACGTTTCGACGAGCATCCCGCTGGCAATCGCCATGAGGTCCTTCGCTGCGCTCAGGACGACAGATCAGTCCGCGCGGATATTTCCGGCGCGAATCACCTCGCGCCAGCGATCGAGCTCGCTACGGATCAGCGCGGTATAGGCCTCCGAGCCCATCGTCCCGGGCCGCACACCGATCCTGGCGAATTTCTCCTTCACCTCGTCGCTCTTGAGCGCGGTCTGGATCTCGCTCTCCCAGCGCTTGGCGATCTCCGGCGGAAGGCCCGCGGTCGCCGAGAAGCCGAACCAGTTGGTGGTCACGACGCCTTCGAATCCCGCTTCGCGGAAAGTCGGCACGTCGGGCAGGGTCGGCGAGCGCTGGTCCTCGCTGACCGCGAGCGGCCGCATGCGGCCCGACGAGAAGTAGCCGATCGCCGTCGGCAGGCTTTCCATCAGCGCCACGATCTGGCCGCCCATCAGGTCGTTCATCGCCGGTGCCGAGCCGCGATATGGAATGTGCGTTAGGGTCACGCCGGTCTTGGCCGCCAGCAACTGGCCGGTGAGATGGTTCATGGTGCCGTTGCCGCCCGAGCCGTAGGTCACCTTGCCGGGCTCGGCGCGCGCCTGGTCGATCAGCTCCTTGGCCGATTTGATCGGCGAGGTGCCGCTCACCGCCAGCACCGTCGGGAAGGTGCCGACGAGCTGGATGTGCGTGAAATCGGCCAGCGCATCGTAGGGCACATCCCTGTAAAGCACCGGCCCGATGCCGTGCGAGGCGGCGCTCGACATCATCACGAGGTGCGTGTCGCCCTTCGCCTTGGCGAGGATGTCGGCACCCAGCAGGCCGCCGGCGCCGGGCTTGTTCTCGACCACGATCGGCTGGCCCAGCCGCGTACCGAACCATTCAGCCAGCGTGCGCGAAAGGATGTCGGCCGCGCCGGCCGGCGGAAAGTTGACGATCCAGCGGATCGGTTTGGTCGGCCACGCGGTCTGCGCGTTGGCGATCGCGGGTGCCGCGGACGCGGCGATCAGGAAATTCCGTCGAGACAGCATGATCCAGTGTGGGGCAACATGCGTGCCGTCCTCAATGGCGGAGTAGCGTTTCCGATGGATTTCGAAACAGTCCTGCGCAACGTGCGGCTGGCCGACGCCAGGCCCGATCAGCCCACGACCGACATCGGCGTGAAGGACGGCCGAATCGCGGCCATCGCGCGCGGCCTCGGCGCGGCGAAGGAAGAGGTGCAGGGCCACGGCCGGCTGGTCTGCTCGGGCTTCGTCGAGACCCATATCCATCTCGACAAATCGTGCATCCTCGGCCGCTGCGAGCACACGACCAAGCGCAACCCGCACCTCGCGATGGAGCGCGTGTCGGCGGTCAAGCACACCTTCACGGTCGAGGACGTGATCGAGCGCGCCTCAGGCACGATCGAGAAGTGCATCAGCCACGGTGCCACCCGCATGCGCACCCATGCCGAGGTCGATCCCAAGATCGGCCTGCGCGGCGTCGAAGGCGTGAAGGCCCTGATCGACAAGTATAGATGGGCGATCGATTTAGAGGTCTGCGTCATGCCGCAGGAGGGCCTGACCAACAATCCCGGCACCGACGAGCTGATGGTCGCCGCCCTCAAGAACGGTGCGACGGTCGTCGGCGCTGCGCCCAACTACGACAGCGACTGGGCGGCGCAGATCCGCCGCGTCTTCGAGATGGCGCGCGAGTTCGACGTCGACATCGACATGCATCTCGACAGCGGCGCCTCGGCCGAGGAACTGCACACGCTGCTGGTCTGTGATCTCACCGAGAAATACAAATGGGGCGGCCGCGTTGCCGTCGGCCATGTCGGCAAGCTCGCGACGATGCCGTTCAAGGACCTCGACAAGGTCGCCAGGCGCATGGCCGATGCCGGCGTCGCCGCCACCGTGCTGACGGCGACCGACCTCTATCTCGGCGGCCGCCACACCGACCACAACGTCCCGCGCAACGTGGTCGACCTGAATTACCTCACCGAGCGCGGCGTCACCTGCTCGGTCGCCTCGAACAACATCCTCAACCCGTTCACGCCGTTCGGCGACGGTCAGTTGCTGCGCCAGGTCAACATGCACGCGATCGTCACCCAGCGCGGCAACGACGACGAGGTGAAGGCGCTGTGGGACATGACCACGAGTTCCGCCGCACGCCTGATGCGCAAGGACGACTACGGCGTCGCCGTCGGCAATCCCGCCGACCTGGTGATGCTCGATGCGCCCGACTCCATCACCGCGCTGCGCACCGTCGCGCCGGTACTCGCCGCCTTCAAGCGCGGCCGTCGCACCGTGACCCGCGAGCCCGTGCGCCTGCACAAGCCCTGATCGACTGAGAGGAAAGAATGGCCAACCAAGACCTGCTGGCGCTGTCGTCGGTGGAAATGCGCCGCCGCATCGGCACCAAGGAAATCTCCCCGGTCGAATTGCTCGAAGCCTGCCTGCAGCAGATCAAGCGGATCAATCCGGCGGTCAACGCCGTGACCGCGATGTGCGTCGACCGCGCCCGCAAGGAAGCCAAGGCCGCCGAGACCGCGGTGCGCCGCGGCGAGGATCTGCCGCTGCTGCACGGCCTGCCGACCGGCATCAAGGATCTCGAGGAGACCCAGGACCTCCTCACCACCTACGGCTCGCCGCTCTATCGCGACTTCGTGCCGGCCCACGACAACGTCATGGTCGGCCGCGTGCGCGCCGCCGGCGCGGTCGTGGTCGGCAAGACCAACGTGCCGGAGTTCGGCGCCGGCTCGAACAGCCGCAACCCGGTGTGGGGCGCCACGGGCAATCCGTTCAATCCGATGCTCAACCCCGGCGGCTCGTCGGGCGGCTCGGCGGTGGCGCTCGCCACCGACATGCTGCCGGTCTGCACCGGCTCGGACACCGGCGGCTCGTTGCGCAACCCGGCGGCGTTCTGCGGCATCGTCGGCTTCCGCCCCTCGCCCGGCATGGTCGCGGTCGAGCGGCGTGCGATGGGCTGGACGCCGATCTCCGTGCTCGGCCCGATGGGCCGCAACGTCGCCGATGTCTGTCTGCTCTACGCCACGCAGATCGGCCAGCACGACAGCGATCCCCTCAGCTTCCCGCTCGAGGCCGACGCCTATGCCGAGCCGTGGCCGGTCGATCTCGGCAGCCTCAAGGTCGCCTACACCGAGGATTTCGGCGGCGCACCGGTCGAGAAGGGCATCCGCCAGACCTTCCGCGAGAAGGTCAAGGCGATGAAGCATCTGTTCCGCCGCTTCGACAAGGTCGACGTCGACTACGGCGGCGCCGACCGCTGCTTCGACGTGATCCGTGCCGTGAGCTTCCTGTCGCGCTACCGGGACGCCTACATCAACAATCGCAAGATGCTCGGGCCGAACATCATCGCCAACTACGAGCTGGGCGCGAAGCTGACCCTGGCCGACTTCGCCTGGGCGCACGGCGAGCAGACGCGAATCTTCCGCGCCTTCCAGGAGATCTACAAGGACTACGACCTGGTGATCGGCCCGACGGTCGGCTTCACACCGTTCCCGTGGAAGCAGCTCTACCTCTCGGAGATGGACGGCAAGAAGCTCGGCACCTACTATCACTGGATGGCGACCAAGTACTTCGTGACGCTGACCTCGAACCCCGCCGTCTCGCTGCCCTGCGGCCTCGACCATAAGAAGATGCCGTTCGGCCTGCAGGTGATCGGCCGCTTCCGCGGCGACGGCGAGGTGCTGGGCGCCGCGCACGCCATGGAGCAGGCGTTCAAGACCATCCCCGGCCTGGCGCGGCCGTTGCCGAACCTCAAGAAGCTCGAGAAGCCGGTGCCGGCGCTGAAGTCGATTGTCACGCATCCGCCGAAGCTGAATGCGAAACGGGCGAAGGGTCCGGCTCCCGGCGCCTTGTAGCCAAGCGCGCCCCTGTCGCCCCGACAGAACCGACGCTCCCCGGGACGCCGTGCTTCACGACGATGTGAGACGCGGCGTTCTTCTTGCCACAATTGCGCCGCCCGGCGCCCTAGTCGGTTGCGTACGTCCTGTAGTGGGAAGGACCCGTCGAAGGGGCGCCCCTCTGGAGGCGAAAATGCGCAACGTCAAAGGGCTCGTCGCCATGGCCGCCATAGCGGTAACGACCGTGGGCTGCGTCGGGTCGATGGACCAGGGCTACGGCTACAGCAACGGCTACTACGGCAACGGCTATTCGAATGGCTATTCGAACGGTTATTCGAACGGCTACTACCCGTCGAGCAGCTACTACAGTTCGCCGGGCTATTACGCGACGCCGAGAGTCAACAATTACTACTACAATCCGTCGCCGACGGTGGTGACCCAGACGCGCTACGTGCCGGTGCCGACGCCGGTGCCCGTGCGGACCCGCGACAATGACCGCTGGAACGACCATCGCTGGGGCGACAATCGCGGCAACGACCATCGCTGGGACGGCGGCCGCGACAACAACCCGCCGCCACAGCATGTCGACCGCCCGCGGCCGACGCCGCCGGCCCCGCAGGCCAACAACAACCCGCGCCCGACGCCGACCCCGAACGTCGGCAACAACAACCGGTCGAACGGCAACTGGCGCGACCGCGACGGTGACGGCAAGCCCGACCGTCGGAGCTGAGCATCGACGCGCTCCCCCTCTCCTCGCCTCTCCCCCTACCGGGGGAGAGGAATATGAGGTGATGAATAAGGGCGATTCAGTCCGGCGCCTTGCAGGCGAAGTTGGCCACGTCGTCGGGGCTGCCGTTGCCGGAGAAGCGCGCGACCTGCGGATAGGGGCAGAGCGGGCGCGTGCGCACCGGCTTGCCGTCGGTCATCTGGGTGGCGGTGATCGTCGCCGGCGTGGTGCCGTTCTCGACCCAGTTGATCAGCGCCGTCAGCCCGTCCAGCCGGTCCGGCCCGACGCCGCCCCGGCAATGGAACATGCCGGGCACCATGAACAGCCGGAAGAACTCGCCAGTCTGCGGGCCGTTCTTCGCGACCGCCTTCTCGTAGTAGTCGATGCCCATCAGCGGCGCGAGCGCGGTGTCGGCCCAGCCGAAATACATCAGGAGCTTGCCGCCGCGCGAGCGGAACGGCGACAGGTCTGTTTCGGTCGCGTTCAGGAGCGCGCGGGCGTCGACGAATCTGGCCATGTCCTTGTCGAAGTCGAACTTGGCCGGATCGATCGCGGGATCGGTCTTGGGCGATGCCCAATAGCGCACGAAGCTGTCGCCGAAGGCGTGCTGGAATGACTTGCCGCCGGGCGGCGGCGTCAGCCAGAGATCCCAGCCGCTGGTCATCTTGCCGCCGGCCGTCGTCGAGAAGCCGGTCGCTTCCGAGCCGATCGGATAGCCGAACAGGTGCGGCTTGCCGTTGACCTGCAGGCCCTCGTGGATCGTCTTCACCGCCGCGCTCTGCGCCGCCGTCAGGCAGTCGTCGCCGTCCTGGCCGGCCGCGCACTGCCTGACGTCGCGGGCGGGATTGAAATCGCACTTGCGCGGATCGTCGATCAGGCCGTCCTTCAGCCCGTCCCTGGCGTCGCAGCGCGCCAGGGTCGCGTCGGCCACCAGCTTCAGCTTGGCGAGCGACACCGGAGTCTCGCTCAGCACCAGCCCGTTCCACAGGCTCTGCGTCACCGTGTCGACGAAGTTCAGGACAGGCGCGCCGGCCAGGATGCCGTCGAAATCCTGCGGGTAGCGCTGGGCGCTGATCAGGCCCTGCCGCCCGCCGGTCGAGCAGCCGTCCCAGTAGGAATAGGACGCGGCGCGGTCGTAGTAGGCCGCGGTGAGGCGCTTGCCCTCGACGGCGGTGAGATGCACCGCGCGGAAGGCGTAGTCGACGCGCTTCTGGTAGTTGAGGGCGAAGCTCGCCAGCGGCTCGCCCTGGGCGTCGTGGCCGGTGTTGGTTTGCACCACGGCGAAGCCCTGCTTCAGCGCATTGGCCCGATACATCGGCCGCGGCCCGAACTCGGGGCTCTCGCCGGCGAAGCCGCCGTTGCCGTGCATGTAGAAGCGGCGATTCCAGTTGGCCGGCAGGTTGAGCTCGAAGCGGATCTCCGGGGCGATCAGGCCGGTGACGCGGCAGTGCTCGGGAACGCCGTCGGCGGCCGGCACGGTGCGTGCCGAGAGGATGGTGGTGTCGGCTGTGGCCAGGCCCGAGACCGCGGCGCAGCTCATCGCCGGCTTCATCGGCGCCACGCCGTAGCGGACGGCGGACTTGTCCGCGTCCGCCACGCCGTAGCGGACGGCGGACTTGTCCGCGTCGATGAAGCTGTAGCCGTTCTGCGCCGCCGCCGCGGCCGGGATCAGCGCGAGCGCTGCAAGGACTCCTGTCGTTCTGGCCATGGTTTCGCTCCCCTCGATTTGCGTTTCTTGAGCTCGCCGTCGTGCTGGCCGAGGGTCGGCGCCGCGCGGCGCACGCCCCCCGGTGTCGCCGACAGCTTGAGCGGCACGCCCAGCGTCTTCTGCCTGCCGGCCTTGGCGTGATCGACCTCGGCGACCATGCCGCGCGCCAGGATCTGCTCGTTGGCGAAGACCTCGTCGTGATGCAGCACCGGGCCGGCCGGGATGCCCGCGGCCTCGAAGGCAGCCAGCCACTCGTCGTTGCTTTTCTTGGCCAGCTCGGCCTGCAGGAGCGCAACGATCTCCGTGTTGTTCTTCACCCGCAGCGCGTTGGTCTTGAACCGCGGATCGTCGACCAGCTCGGGCTTGCCGATCATCTCGCAGACCTTGCGGAAGAAGTTCTGCTGCGCTGCGCCGATCGTGAACCAGCCGTCCTTGCTCTGGAACACCTGGTAGGGCGAGGAGCCGCGATGCCCCTGCCCCAGCTTCTCCGGCCGCACGCCGGTCGCGAAGTAGTTCGCGGCCTCATAGACGCCGAGCGACACCGTGGCCTCGAGCAGCGAGGTCTCGACCCACTGCCCCTCGCCCGTCTTGTGCCGCGCCTGCAGCGCCGACAGCACGCCGATGGTGAGATAGAGGCCGGCGCCGACGTCCGAGATGGCGAGCGGAATGCGGTAGGGCGGCCCGTCCTTCGGGCCGGTGACCGACATCAGCCCCGACATCGCCTGGATCACCAGATCGAAGCCGCCGCGCTTGGCATACGGCCCCGTCTGGCCGAAGCCCGAGATCGAGCCCAGGATCAGCCGCGGATTGCGCTTGTGCAGCGCGCTCCAGCCGATGCCGAGCTTGTCGAGCACGCCGGGGCGGAAGTTCTCCAGCACGACGTCGGCGCCGTCGACCAGGTCCCAGAAGATCTCGAGGTCGTCGGCCGCCTTGAGGTCGAGCACGATGCCGCGCTTGTTGCGGTTCCACAGCATGAAGGGCGCACCCTCGCCCTCGACGAAGGGCGGCGCGCCGCGGATCGAATCGCCCGCCGGGCTTTCGATCTTGATCACGTCGGCGCCCATGTCGGCGAGCTGCATGCCGCAGAACGGCCCCGACAGATGCGTCGTCAGGTCGAGGACCACCAGATCTTCGAGCGCCATCATGATGCTTGCTCTCCCAGGAGCTTCCTGAGCTCCGCCATGGTGTTGAGCCACTTCGTGACGCCCATCTCGTTGGACACGATCCGGCCGTTGTCGACGATCAGGAAGCGCGGCGTGCCCGACTTGCGCGGCACCTGCGCCAGCACCGGCCGCAACGCTTCGGGCCAGTGCCGCTCCTGATAGGCCTCCGCCAGATGCGGCGGCTCGACCTCGGTCCAGACCACCTGCCGGTACTCGGGCGAGGCCAGCCACTTGTCCCTGTAGGTGGCGCTCCAGCGCCGGCAGGGCGGACAATCCTGGCCGCCGACATAGACCACCTGCAGAGGATTTGCCGCACGCGCCGTGCCGGCCGCCGAAGCGGCGAGGCTCGCGAAAAGGAAGGCGCGGCGATTCATGTCGGCTAATCTAGGCCCGCATGCCGGCCGCTTCCAAACCCTCTCTCGTCACGCTCGGTGATTTCTTCCGGTTCGCGGTGCGACGCTTCAAGGCGGCGCGGCTCGCCTACGGCCACGGCACGACCAACGCCGTCGACGAGGCTGCCTTCATGATGCTGGAGGCGCTCAGGCTGCCGATCCACACCATCGATCCCTGGCTCGATCTCGAGCCGACCGAAGCGGAGCGCGCGCGGCTGCTGACCTTGATCGATGCGCGCGTCTCGCTGCGCCTGCCCGCGCCGTATCTGCTGGGTGCCGCCTACATGCGCGGCGTGCGCTTCCACATCGACCGGCGCGCGCTGATCCCGCGCTCCTTCATCGGCGACCTGCTCGCGGACGGCGCGCTGCCGATCGATCCGCACAAGGTGAAGCGCGTGCTCGATCTCTGCACCGGCTCGGGCTGCCTCGCGATCCTGGCGGCGCTCGCCTTCCCACGCGCGAAGATCGACGCCGTCGACCTGTCGGCCGGCGCGCTGGCGCTGGCACGGCGCAACGTGGCCAGCCATCGGCTGGGCGACCGCATCGCGCTCCATCGCGGCGACCTGTTCGAGCCGGTCGCCAAGCAGCGCTACGACCTGATCATCACCAACCCGCCCTATGTCGATGCCGGCGGCATGGCGAAGCTGCCGCCCGAGTACCGTCATGAGCCGCGCCTGGCCTTGGCGGCGGGCGACGACGGCCTCGACATCGTGCACCGCATCCTCGCCGAGAGGCCGCGCCACCTGCGCCCGGGCGGCGGCCTCCTCTGCGAGCTCGGCCGCGGCCGCAAGCCGCTCGAGCGCGCCTATCCCGACGCGGATTTTCTCTGGCTCGATACCGAGCAAAGTTCGGGCGAAGTTTTCTGGCTGTGGCAAAACTACCTGCAGTCGGGTGTCCGGAGCGTCCGCGACCGTCCGGCCCGGGGGGTGGGGCCGGATTCCCGGATTCGCGGCTAAAACCCTTATTTTATCGATATCGGAGGCGTCCGGATGTCCGGCTGGCTTGCGGCCGGACATCCGGACGCTACCCCTTGTCGCCGAGGCAGATGCCGAGCGCCCGGGCGGTGCGGATCAGCGCACCGTCCGGATCGACGGTGCGCGAGCGGCCGACCACCTTCTCCAGCGGCACGTCGATCACCGAGCGGTTCCACCAGCCGACCATGCGGTCGCCCTTGCCGGCCGCCAGCAGGTCGACCGCGCGCACGCCGAACGCCGCGGCCAGCAGCCGGTCCTCGGCGGTCGGCTGGGCGCCGCGCTGGACGTGGCCCAGCACGGTGGCGCGCGCCTCCGCCCCGGTCATCTCCATCAGCCGGTGGGCCAGCCATTCGCCGATGCTGGCATCGCCGCTCCGCTCGCCCTGGTGGCTGTCGAGCGCCGCCTCGGCGACCACGACCAGCGCCGAGCTGCGGCCGGTGCGGCGCAGGGCGTCGATGCGCCTCACCACATGGTCGAGATGCCAGTCGACCTCGGGGATCAGCACGATGTCGGCGCCGCCCGCGATGCCGGCGGCGATGGCGATGTGGCCGGCGTCGCGGCCCATCACCTCCAGCACCATGACGCGCTCGTGGCTGGCGCCGGTCGGCTGCAGGCGGTCGAGCGCCTCGGTGGCGATGGCGACCGCGGTCGAGTAGCCGACCGCGCGCTCGGTCTGGTGGACGTCGTTGTCGATCGTCTTGGGGATGCCGATGAACGGCAGGTTGGTGCCGCTGAGCAGCCGGCGCAGGATCTCGAGGCTGCCGTCGCCGCCGACGCCGATCAGCCCGTCGAGATGCAGCTCGCGCAGGCCCTCGACCATCTCCGGCGAGCGGTCCTTGAGGCTGCCGTCGGGCATCGGGAAGGCGAACGGGTTGCCGCGGTTGGTGGTGCCGAGGAAGGTGCCGCCCTGGCGCGCCAGCACCGCATCGAGCCGCGACGGGTCGAGCGGCTCGGCGGCGACCGGCCGGTGCAGCAGGCCGTGCGTGCCGTGGCTGATGCCGACCGTCTTCCAGCCGTAACCGTGATGCGCGCGCAGCGCGACCGCCCTGATGGTGGCGTTGAGGCCGGCGCAGTCGCCGCCGCTGGTGAGGATGCCGATGCACTTGGTCATGGGGCGCCTCCGTCGTTAGTGTAACGCATGGCCGGCATCCGCAAGACAGCCCCGACGATCGAAACCGAACGGCTCAGGCTGCGCGCCTTCCGGGCGAGCGACCTCAAGGCGCTGCATGCGCTCTACACCGACGGCGACAACCTGCGCTACTGGGGCGTCGACCGCACCGGATCGCTCGACGAGACGCGGCGCATGATGCGCTGGCACGTCGCCTATCATCCCTGGCAGTACGTGCTGTGGGCGGTCGAGGACAAGAAGAGCAAGCGGCTGATCGGCATGATCAACTACCACCGCCGCGACCGGCGCGAGCGCCGGGTCGATGTCGGCTGGATGATCGAGCCCAGCCGGCAGGGCAAGGGCTACATGACCGAGGCCGGGCGGGCGCTGGTGCGCTACCTGATCGACACGCTCGCCGTCCATAAAGTCGAGGCGCTGATCCGGCCGGAGAACAAGCCCTCGGCAGCGCTCGCCAAGCGGCTCGGCTTTCGCCTGGAGGGCGGGCCGATCCGCGATCGCTGGTGGGTCGGCAAGCAATGGCATAGCGTCATGCTCTACGGCCTGATCGCCGGAGAAGAAAAATAAGGGGGAGCGCCGACCATGCGACCCGTATTCGATCCAGCGAACGTCCATCGCCTGAAACACCGCGGCGCCGTCGATGCCGACGGCCATGTGCTGGAAGACGCGAGCCTCTGGGACCACTACATCGAGGCCAAGTACCGCGACCGCGCGCTGCGCCTGAAGCGCGACGAGAACGGGCTGGAATATCTCGAGATCGGCGGCCGGCCGAGCAAGCGCACGCGGCGCGGCTATCCGGCGACGCTGGGGCGCATGGGCCAGAAGGATCTCGAGGCCTTCACCCCGCACCCCGACAAGACCTACGCCGCCAACATGCCCTACGGCGCCTGCGACGCGGCGGAGCGGCTGAAGCTGCTCGACGCCGAAGGGCTCGACGCGGCGGTGCTCTATCCGACGCTCGGCATCCTGTGGGAAGCCGAGCTCGACGACATCGAGCTGAGCCAGGCCTATTGCCGCGCCTACAACCGCTGGATCGCCGACTTCTGCCGCAACACCGGCGGCCGGCTGATCCCGATCGCGCATCTGTCGCTCGGCGATCCCGAAGCCGCCGCCATCGAGCTCGAGCGCGCGGTGAAGGACGGCTGCCGCGGCGCCTTCGTGGTGCCCTTCACCTGGACGCACAAGGCGCACGGCGACCCCCTCCACGATCCGGTCTATGCCAAGGCAGTCGAGCTCGACGTGCCGATCGCCATCCATCCGGCCTTCGAGCCGTTCGACCTGCGCTCGCCGCGGTTCGAGAACGGCCATCGGCTCACGCTGCTCGCCTCGGTGACCGCGGGCGAAGGGGTCCGCCAGGCCTTCACCACCTTCTACGACTTCGCCACCTTCGACCGCTTCCCGACGCTTAAGCTGGTGCTGCTGGAATGCGGCGCCGGCTGGATCGGCTACTGGCTCGACCGGCTCGACGGTGTCGCCACCGCGACCTATCTCGGCGGCCGCGCGCCGCTCGAGCTCAAGCCCAGCGACTACTTCCGCCGCCAGGTCTGGATCTCGGGAGATCCCGACGAGCGCACCCTGCCCGCCATGATGGCGACCTACGGCGCCGACCGCTTCTTCTGGGCCTCCGACTACCCGCATCCCGACCACACCGGCGACTACCTCCAGGCCCTCGAGGAGATGGCGGACGCGGTCCCTGCGCCGGCGCGTCGGGGATTGCTAGGGGACAACGTCAGAAAAGCGTTCAGATTCTGATGCCAGCCGCACGAGTTCAACACCAACCGCAGCGCCAGCGTGGCGCTGAACGTCCTGCCCGTCGCACCTTTCCCTTCCAGATGGCCGGCGCGCAGCCCAACGCCGATTCGCTGGTGGTCGGCGCCGGGCTCGAGCTGGAGCACGGCCGCCTGGTGCGCCTCTACGGCCAGTTCGACGGCGACGTCGCCGACAACGCCCGCGGCGTCTCCGGCACCGGCGGCGTCCGCCTGGTCTGGTAGCGGAATCGGCGTCCTTCCGTGGTAAGGAGGGCGCCATGACCCAGACTTCCGCGCGCGCCGTTCCGCAGGCGTGGACGCGCGATACCATCGCCGCCGCCGACTGGACCGTAACCCTGACCGATGCCGCGACCCGCGAGCTGCTCGCCGTGCGCGACGAGATCCGCCGCGCGCCGGTGCCGACCTTCCTGCTCGACCCGAAGGACTTCGCCCTCGAGGCCTGCCGCGCCGTGATGACCGAAGTACGGCGCGTCACCCAGAGCGGGCCGATGTTCGCCGTGCTCGACCGCCTGCCGATGGCGGAGATTGCCGGCGACGAGGCGATACAGCTCTACTGGCTGCTGTCGAGCCTGTTGGCGCGACCGGTGGCGCAGAAGATCACCGGCCAGATGTTCTACGACGTCATGGACACCGGCGTGACGCTCAAGCCGGGCTCGGGCATCCGGCCGACCGTGACCAACGTCGACCTGCGCTTCCACAACGACAATTCCTACAACGAGACGCCGCCGGACTATGTCTGCCTGCTCTGCCTGCACCCCGCGAAGGAAGGCGGCATCAGCCAGGTGATGAGCGTCGCCACCGTGCACGAGGCGCTGCAACACCGGCATCCCGAGCTGATGGCGCGGCTCTACCGGCCGTTCTGGTACGACCGCCATGCCGAGCATCACCCCGGCGAGCCCACCACCTTCGGCGCGCCGATGTTCGAGCGCGGCGCCGACGGCACGATCAAGGCGCGGCTGGCGCTGAGCGAGATCCATGCCGGCTACGAGCTGCGCGGCGAGCGCATGGACAACGAGACGGCGGCGGCACTCGCCGCCGTGCAGTCGGTGTTCGATCGGCCCGAGCTGCATGTCGAGCTCGGCTTCGCGCCGGGCCAGATCCAGTTCGTCAACAACCGCGCCACCGGCCACGCCCGCACCGAGTTCACCGACTTCCCGGAGCCCGAGCGCAAGCGCCACCTCGTGCGGCTGTGGCTGCGCGACGCTGGCAAGCGCGGCTACTGCGGCTAAGGCGATGCAGGCCTTGCTCTCCCGGCCGGTGCTGCGCCTGGCAGGCCTCGTGGTCGGATTGTCGCTGGTCGTCGCCTGGGCCTCGCTGGCGCTGCGCATCGGCACGCGCGCCGACACCATCCAGAACATGTCGAACATCCTGCACGGCCGGCCGCTGGTCTTCGGCGACGCCCATTCGACCGTGCACCCGTTCTACAACCGCATCCTCTTCCCGGCGCTGCTGCTCGGTGCCTGGCAGGGCATCGGGCTGTTCTCCGAAGGGCAGTGGTACATCCTGCTGCGGATCGCGAGCTGCCTGTTCGGCCTCGGTGTCTTCGCCTGGGTCTGCCGGCAGCCGTTGCAGGCGTCGCTGACGCGGACGCAGTTCGCCACCTCCCTGATGGCGCTGGCGACGATCACCGCCTTCGTCTTCCCGTGGGAGGATCCGACCGACGTCATCGACCTCGGCGCGCAGGCGCTCGCGGTCGCCGCGGCGCTCGGCGGCCGCTTCGGCCTCGCCCTGGCGATCGCGCTGCTGTTCGCGATCAACCGCGAATCGGCCGCCTATGCCGGCATCGCCTGGTTCGTGCTGGCGCCGCCGCGCCCGCTGCCGCGGCGCGGGCTGGAGACCGTCGTCATCTGTGTCGCGAGCTACGCCCTGGCGCTCGGCGTGCGCGCCGTGATCAGCAACACCGGCGCCCAGAACTGGTGGGCGCTGCCGCACAATATCGAGACGCTGTGGCTGTCGATCCGCACCTTCGGCATCGTCGGCTGGCTGGGCGTGCTGGTCGGGGCAACGCTGTTCCTGTCGGCCTGCGTCGACTTCAGCACGCCGCTGGCGATCCGGTTCGTGGCGTTGGCGCTGCTGCTCGCCGTGCCCGGGCTGCTGTTCGGCTGGTTCGAGGACGTGCGCGTCTTCCTGCCGTGCTTCGTCATGGCGTGCTTCGCCGTCGCCGCCGGCAAAGAGGCTTGACCGGTTCAATCAATCTTGCCGCCGCGCGCCGCCGTCGCAGAATGGCGGCATGAAAGCCCACTACGCGGCCTTCGCCCGCTACAACAGCTGGGCCAACCGCCGGCTCTACGACGCCGCAGCCGAGCTCAGCGACAGCGAGTACCGCGCCGACCGCGGCGCCTTCTTCAAGTCGATGCACGGCACGCTCAACCACCTGCTGACCGCCGACCAGGTGTGGATGCACCGCTTCACCGGCCAGGGCCCCTCGCCCGAGCGGCTGGACATGATCCATCACGACGGGCTCGCCGAGCTGCGCCGCGCCCGCGAGGCCGAGGACAAGCGCATCGTCGACTACATCGACGGCCTCAGCGACGCCCAGCTCGCCGGCACGATCCGCTATCGCCGCGTCTCGACCCCGGAGGCGTTCGAGCAGGCGCTGGCGCCGGCGCTCGCGCATTTCTTCAATCACCAGGCCCATCACCGCGGCCAGGCCCATTCGATCCTGTGCAGCTTCGGCAAGCGCGGGCTGGTGCTCGACCTGCTCTACTATCAGCGCGAGGCGGAAGCCGGCAGGGCCTGACCGAGGCGGGCGCGCTCGGCCCGCATCATCGCGACATAGACCGTCATGGCGATGGCGAGGCCGACGAGCAGGGCATAGTCGTAGATGTCGGCGAACAGGCCGACTTCGGGAAAGGCCCTGGGAAACGCCGCGTGCAGGAAGCCCGGGATGTTGGGCAGCACGCCCAGCGTCAGCGCCATCACGGCGGCGGGATTCCAGCCGCCGCGATAGGCATAAGGGCCGCTGAGATCGAACAACGCCGCCACGTCGAGCTGGCGGCGGCGCACCAGCCAGTAGTCGGCCAGCATGATGCCCAGCACCGGCCCGAGCAGGGCGCCGTAGCCGATCAGCCAGGTGAAGATGTAGCCCTCCGACGATTCGATCAGCCGCCACGGCATCATGACGACGCCCAGCACGGCGGTGATATAGCCGCCGCGCGCGAAGTTGACGTGCCGGGGGAAGATCGCGGCGAAGTCGTAGGCCGGGCCGACGACGTTGGCCGCGAGGTTCACGCACAGCGTGTCGATGGTGATGATGGCGAGCCCGATCGCCACGGCGAAACCTTCCATCCGGCTGGCGAGATCGACCGGATCCCAGATCGCCCTGCCGTAGATCACCACCGTCGCCGAGGTGACGACGATGCCGACCAGCGAGAACAGCGCCATCGGCACCGGCAGGCCGATCGCCTGGCCGAGCAGCTGGTCCTTCTGGCTGCGCGCGAAGCGGGTGAAGTCGGGGATGTTGAGGGCGAGCGTCGCCCAGACGCCGATCATCGCGGTGAGCGACGGCGCGAACACCGACCAGAACCGGCCTTCCTGCTTGCCGCCCGGCGCGAAATGCGACGGCGCGTTGATGAAGTCGCCGAAGCCGCCGGCCTTGTCGTAGGCCCAGATCAGCAGCGCCAGCACGATCAGGATCTTGATCGGCGCGGTGAAGGTCTCGACCCAGCGCACCGATTCCGGGCCCTTCCTGATGAAATAGAGGTGCAGCGCCCAGAAGATGAGGAAGGAGCAGAGCTGGGCGACGTTGAGCCCGATGAACGGGATCCTGGGCCCGGTGAGCGCGCCGCCGAGCAGGATGTTGCCGATGACATGGATCGCATTGCCGCCGATCCAGCACTGGATGCCGAACCAGCCGCAGGCGACGATGGCGCGCAACAGCGCCGGCAGCTTGTTGCCGCGGACCCCGAACGAGGAGCGCACCAGCACCGCGAAGGGGATGCCGTACTTCGCCCCGGCATGGCCGACCAGCATGATCGGCACGACGACGATCAGGTTGCCGAGGAAGACGGTGGCGATGGCTTCGGTCGCCGACATGCCCTGCTCGAGCAGGCTGGACGCGGCGATGTAGCTCGGGATGCAGACGACCATGCCGATCCACAGCGTGACGTAGTGCAGCCACGTCCAGGTCCGGGCCTGGGGCTCGGTCGGCGCCAGGTCCTCGTTCCAGATGTCGGACGTCTTGTCGACCTGAATGGTCACAGCATGCCCCCGGAAAAGCCTCGCATTGTGTGCCCAACCTCACATAACGGACCGGCGCGATCGACTAGGAGTGCCTCCTGAGGGAACTCCTCAAAGAGGCTGCGATGAATCCGAACCAGGCGCTTTGGGAAAAGGGCGATTTCACCCGCATTGCCGCGGCGATGCGCGAGAGCGGCGAGGGTCTCGTCCGCTCGCTCGGCGTCGCCAAGGGGATGAAGGTCCTCGATCTCGGCTGCGGCGACGGCACGACGGCGCTGCCGGCCGCGCAGTGCGGCGCCGAGGTGCTGGGCGTCGACATCGCCCGCAACCTGGTCGACGCCGGCAACCGGCGGGCCGCGGAGAAAGGCCTCGGCAACCTCCGCTTCCAGCACGGCGACGGCACCAACCTCGCCGGCCTGCGCGACCGGGCCTACGACCTCGTGGTCTCGATCTTCGGCGTCATGTTCGCGCCCAAGCCGTTCGACGTCGCCCGGGAGATGGTGCGCGTGACGCGGCCCGGCGGCCGCATCGTCATGGGCAACTGGATCCCCAACGATCCGACCCTGGTGGCGCAGATCCTGAAGATCGCCGCCGCCTACACCCCGCCGCCGCCGGAAGGCTTCGTCAGCCCGATGACCTGGGGCGTCGAGGCCAACGTCGTCGAGCGCTTCGCCAGCGCCGGCGTTCCGTCGGACAAGGTGTCGTGCGTGAAGGATACCTACACATTCAACTACGCCGGCACGCCAACCGCCTTCGTCGACGCCTTCCGCAAATACTACGGCCCGACCATGAGCGCCTTCGAGGCGGCGGAGAAGAACGGCCGCGCCGGCGACCTCAAGACGGAGCTCGACACGCTGTTCGAGAGCAAGAACACCAGCGGGAGCGCGGGCCGGACCTCGATCCCCGCGACCTTCCTGCGGGTGACGGTCAACGTCGTCTGAAGCGGAGCCCGCACAGGTCGACGCATTCCAGCGGCACCGTCCCACCCGTCCCAAGGGCGTATGGGACGGCTTCGATGCCGATGACACCGGCATCGAAGGCCTCCGAGTCCCAAATTTTTTTTGACGGAAACCGGCGCTGCAACCCCGCAGAACCTCGGACTCGCGCCGAAGGTTCGGCAAAAAGTTTTTGCGGCCCAGAGCGGGCGTCATCATGCGCACCACACTGCACCAGCCTGCGCCAGACTCCTATTATGGGCAATGGACGCGCGAATTTGCGAACAAAACGCCTCCCTGATGGCGGTTCATCGGCTGCGCAGGCGCCGGACCCACTCTTCATAGCCGCCATCGCCGTCGGCCATCGGGGCGGTCGCGTCAGGTTGAACAAGCCCGGCGAGCGCGCCATGGGCATGCGCCCTCGCATCGCTCGGGCTCATGCCAAACGCGCGCCGGAAAACGCGGCTGAAATGCGCCTCGCTGCTGAAGCCCCAGTCGAAAGCGATATCGTAGATTCGCCGATGGATGCGCGCCGGGTTCGACAATTCGGCGTAGGCGCGGGCAAGCCGCTGTTCCTGGATGTAGATCGCGACGCCACCCAGCCGCTCGAACAGGCGGTATAGCTGCGTGCGCGAAATGCCAAAAGCGCGGCAGAGCGCCTCGGGATGAAGTTCGGGCGAGTCGAGCGAGTCGGCGATATGGCGCTGGATGCGCGCGAGCGTCATCGCCTCGATCGGCGTTTGCGCGCGCGCGAGCGTCTCGGCAGTGGTGTGGAAGCAGGCGGCGATCATTTCCGTCGTGGCGTGCGCAATGAGGGGCGCGGCGGCGGTCGTGATGGCATCAGCTCTGGCGATTAGCGAGCGCATGTAGTCGGTGAGCAATCCACCCGCGCCGCTGTCGCCGCGCAGCACCAGGCCGTGCAGGTCCCCGGCTGTCGGCAGCGCCTGGCGCAACGTGTCGCGCGGCACCACGATGGCGATCGTGCCCGAGGCCTTGGTCTTGGTGGCATTCGGTCGACTGAGATCGAGGATCTGCACGTCGCCCGCGCGCAGCAGGCGCTCGCGATCTTCGGCCGTGCCGACAAGGCCGCCGACGGCATAGAGCTGAACCAGATAGTGATCCAGGCCATCCCTCGCGGCCCGGGCCTTCTCGCGCACGAAACGCTGACCGTCGAAGTCGACCTGGCTGACGACCAGGCCGCCGAGATGCCAGGCGCGGACCGAGGCGTCGAAGCCGCTCTCGCTCCGATGCTCATGCAGCGGCTCGACATCGAAGATCACCGAGATGCTGGCGCGCCAGGCGTCGAATTGGTCGCGCGGCCGCAGGTGCTCCGTCGTGAACAGGCTGAAAGGAAGCTTGGCCGCCTCGCCCATGTCCGGTCCTGCCGTTCCCCTGAAAACTCCGCCGCCGGCGCCTCGATGGTCGGATCGCACGGTCAAGGTCAGTGGGACGCACAGTCAAGGTTTTGGGGACGCACAGTCAAGTACGGGAGTTGAAAGATTGATAGGAAGTTCTGGCGAAGCGCTACTGCTCACCCAGCAATCCACCAGCGTCGATTGTCCGTGTTGCGTCAAGTTTCGACAACAAGCAGGTTTGAAGGACGATCTTGCGCGCTATTGCCCAGCACGGAATTCATTGCGCTGTAATACCGCCAGGGCTGCAACTGCCCGGCGCGCGCTCGTCATCTGGGAAAAAAGTTGCAGCTTTGATGCGCTGTATCGCGCTCGCCGCAGTCGTCGGCTGGTCGTCGGTTGCCCTTGCGCAGGTCCCGCCACCCGAATCCCTCGCGCGGTACCAGGATCAGGGTCCGGCGCCGGCCGCCGGCCCGGCCGCTCTTCTCCAGAGCGGCGATGCCTTGCCGAACGGAACAACGTCGGGGGCGGTTCAAGCCATCCTGCCGGATCCCCGCGACGCCAACAGGCTCTATATCGGCACCCCCAACGGCGGCATATGGTCGACGACAAATGGCGGCCAGACCTGGACGCCGCTCAGCGACAGGCAAAGCTCTCTGTCGATTGCCAGCTTGTCGTTTGATCCCACCGACCGCACCTACCGGACGATCATCGCCGGCGTCGGCCTCACCTCGAACGGCAATCTCGGCCAGACCCTCGACGACCGTGGCGGCCTGCGCACTGGCCTCCTGTACAGCCAGAATGGCGGCACGACCTGGAGCGAGTTTGGAGGTTCGTTGGTGGACAAGAGTGTCGTTGGCGCGACGGCGCGGGGAGACGTATTCCTGGTCGCCACTGCCGAACCGCACGACCCCGCTGCCGTGGCAGGCTATGGCCTCTATCGCAGCGATACTCGTGGCACGGCTTTCCAACTTTGGAGTGGCAGCCATGGACTGCCGGCCGGCGCGGTCTCATCGTTGGCCGGCGATGTCACCGATCCGTCGCTGTTCTACGCCGCCGTAAATTCCTCCGACCCCACCCTTCGGCGCATCTACAGAAGCGTCAACACGGCAGGACAGGATTGGTCTCCGCTGAACGGCCTGACAGTCGGAATCAATCAGATTGCGCGCTTGGCGACCGGCCCCAACGGCTCTGTTGCGGTGGCTCTGTACGACCTCCGGGCCAAAAGCGATGACGTGCCCAACGGACGAACACTCGTCGGCCTCTATCTGTCGCGCGACAGGGGCGATACCTGGACAGCCCTCCGTGTCCCGGCCGTCAATGCCGGCAGCAACCAGGCGCCGATCAACCTTGCTGTCGCCATCGACAGGACCAATCCCAACATCGTCTACGTCGCTGGCGACGGCGTGCCCGACTCCACTCCCGGCCCCTTCAGGGCGCCCGTCTACCGCGTCGTGCTGCGGTCCGATGGCACGTCTTTCCCGGAAGCCCTGACCGATGGCGCGAGCGGTTCATTCGTCCATGCCGATGCCCGCGCGATAGCCTTCGACGCGAACGGGCGGTTGTTGCTGGCCCAAGACGGCGGAGTCTATGCTCGCACGGATCCCCAAGGCAGTTCCGGCGATTGGACCGGGCTGAACAGCAGTTCACTGTCGATTCGCGAGCCGTACGCGGTGGCCTACGATGCCGTCAGCAAGCGCCTGGTGGTAGCGGCCCAGGATACCGGCACCGCCTACCAGAACGCCCCGGCAAGCCGATCGTTCGACGTTCTCGAAGGTGCCGACGGCACCAACGCGACCGTGAAGGATACCGACCGGAACGGAGGGCTTCTGACGCAAGGCACGATCTATCTGAGCTATCAGAACTTGAGTAGTTTGAGGCGCATCGTCGTCGACTCCCAAGGCCGCCAGCAAACCAACAGATTGATCTTCGCCGGCCGCCCTTCTTTCGATCCAGATCATCCAGAAGAGGATCACCGGCTTCTCAACTTCCAGGACGACGATTTTCGGGCGGCCGACAGCAACAATCTGCCATTCGGCAGCCGGATCATGTTCAACCGCAATCCGGGGAACCGGCAGGTCGTTCTCGGCACGAACCATGTCTACTTTACGACTGACGACCTGCTCCAGAACGCGCCGGTCGTGAATGGCGTGCGACAGGCGTTGACCGATCTCGGCGGTGTGAACGGCTCGGTCACTGCCCTGGACTACGGCACGGCAAACAATCCCGACGCCGTGCTGGCGGGTTCTAACGGCAACGATCAATTCAGGCTCTATCTCAGTACGGACAACAATGTCGGCCTGCAACGACTCCGCCAATATAGGGGTGCCGAGCCGAGCTCCGTTGTTTTCGACAGACGTTCTTCACAGCGCTTTTTCGTTGCCGATACGACCGATCTCTGGTCGACGACCAATAGCGGCGGGCAATTCACGTCGCTGACACAGAGACTGACAGACCTCAACATCCAAAGGCCGACCGCTGTCGAATTCATTTCCAGCAATGGCGTGAACAGTCTGCTCGCCGGCGGTTTGGTCAGCGACCGCAACGCCCCGAGCCCAATCGCCGCCGTCGACAGCGACGGCAACGGCAATCTGCTTGACGCAACCTGGCGCGCCTTCGGCCGCGGCCTACCCAACACCATCGTTGGCCAGCTCGCGTACAACCCGACCGCTGACACGTTGGCAGTCGGCCTGTACGGACGCGGCGTGTGGCTGCTCTACGACGTGACCAGTTACTTTTCGACGGCGACGGCCCTTGTCTTCGGCCTGGCCAACAATGACTCGACACCCGATGCCTCGCTTCTGAGCGGCGCGCGGAACCTGCTCAAGGCCGGCACGGGAACGCTGACGATTGGCGGCGATACCAGCTACACCGGCAGCACGACCGTGAGGGGCGGCACCCTGGTCGCGAACGCCTCGCTCGCCTCGTCCGCCGGCGGATTGACGATCGAGGGGGCAGGAACCGTCCGAGGGACCGGCACGCTTCCCAGGACGACGGTCGATGGCACGCTCTGGCCGGGCAATTCCATCGGCACGATCACGGTCAACGGCAATCTCTTCTTCAATGTGGGCAGCCGCTACCAGGTCGAGGTGTCGCCGTCGCTCGGCTCGCGCACCAACGTCATCAATGGCGGCGTCGCCACACTGGGGGGCAATCTGAGCGTGATCGCCTATCCCGGCGGCTACGCGCCCAGCCGGACCTTCGTCGTCCTGAACGCGCCCGGCGGCATCGTCGGCGCCTTCGAGGGCGCAACTTCCAACTACGCCTTCCTGCAGCCAGCGCTCTCCCGCGACACCAATAACATCTTCCTCACCCTCACCCCCGGCGGCTTCGCCCGCGGCGGCCAGACACCCAATCAAACGGCGGTTGGCACGGCGCTCGACCGAAGCGTGGCCAGCGCCAGCGGCGACTGGGCCAACGTGGTGAGCGCGCTCGCGCTCATGACCTCGGGTCAGGCGCCGGCGGTGTTCGAGCAGCTGAGCGGCCAGAACTATTCCGGCTTCTCGACCAGCGCGGTGCAGACGGCCCAGCTCTTCATGACCAACTTCGCCCAGCAGGCAGGGGGCGGCCAGACCGCGGGCGGTGGGCGCATCGCGCTTGCCGAGGCGTGCGACGTCGCCTGCGATGCGACCGCGCCGCCACGCTGGGGCGCCTGGGGCGGCGCGCTGGGCGGCGTCGGCACGGTGGCGGGCGATGCCAGCGGTCACGGTGTCTCGTTCAATATCGGTGGTTTTGCCGCCGGCCTCGACCGCCGCTTCGATCCGAGCTTCCTTGCCGGCGTCACGGTCGGCTATGCGAGCTCGACGCAATACACGCAGGGCATGGACGGCCGGGGTGTCGCCAACACGATGCAGGCGGGTCTCTACGGCACCTACGACCCTGGCTCTCTCTACGTCAGTGGCCTGGCGGGCTATGCGCATAGCGACAACCAGATGATCCGGCCGATTGCCGTTCCCGGCCTGGGGCCGCGCACCGCCATTGGCCAGACCTACGTCGACCAGTTCTTCGGCCAGCTCGAAGGCGGCTACAGGATCGGCCTGGGCGGTCCCGCCGACGCCTTCGTCACGCCTTTCGCGCGGCTGCAGGGCTCGACGGCCACGCAGGCGGGCTTCACCGAGACCGGCGCGAACTCGCTCAACCTCAGCGTCGCGCCTCAAACTACCAACTCACTGCGTAGCGTGTTCGGCGGCCGGCTCGGCGCAGGTTTCGACATGGGCTGGCGCGAGAAGCTTGCGCTGACCTTGCAGCTCGGCTGGAGCCATGAATACGCCGACACGTCGCGGCCGGTGAACGCGTCCTTCGCCGGCGCGCCGGCGTCGCCCTTCACCGTAGCGGGTGCCACCGCGCCGCGCGATGGCGCCGTCGTGGGCCTCGCCGCCAACACCGCTATTGCCGAGGCAACCAGCGTCTATCTGCGATACGACGGCGAAGTGGCCGGCGGCAATACCAGCCACATCTTGTCCGGCGGCGTCCGGATCACCTGGTAAGGCGCTTCGTTCCACGGTGGTTCCAACCACTTTGCAAGCACGGCGCTGCGTAAACAGGAGACATTGGGAAGAGCATAGAAAAAGCCCCGTAAAACGGGGCCTTCCTGCTCTCCGGCGATGGTGGGCGCACCAGGGCTCGAACCTGGGACCCGCTGATTAAGAGTCAGCTGCTCTACCAACTGAGCTATGCGCCCCCGTGACCGGGGTTTGCCGGAAGAGGCGCGGGTTTAGCAAGGCATTTCCGGCTTGTCGATAGGCCAGAATCGGGAAATTCCGGGACGAATTCGCACGCCGGGCCGGCGTCAGCGCGCCAGCGGCAACTGGGCGTCCCGGTAGACGTTGACCCCGATCAGCAGGCCGCACGCAAACATCACTGAGACCATGGCGGTGCCGCCGTTGCTGACCAGCGGCAGCGGCACGCCGACCACCGGCAGCAGCCCCATCACCATCGAGGTGTTGATGAAGACGTAGAGGAACATCATCGAGGTGACGCCGAGCGCCACCAGGCGTCCGAAATGGTGCTGGCTGCGCAGCGCGATCGAGAAGCCCCACAGCAGCACCAGGGTGAACAGCGCCAGCAGCACCAGGGCGCCGACCATGCCCCATTCCTCGACGAAGGTGGTGAAGATGAAGTCGGTCTGCTTCTCGGGCAGGAAGTTCAGCGCCGACTGCGTGCCCTTGAGGAAGCCCTTGCCGAACAGCCCGCCCGAGCCGATGGCGATCTTGGACTGGGTGATGTGGTAGCCGGCGCCCAACGGGTCGCGGTCGGGATCGAGGAAGGTCAGCACGCGCTTCCTCTGGTACTCGTGCATGAACGACCAGGCGAAGGGCAGGCAACCGATCGCCGCCACCACCGCGCCGAGGAACATCCAGAGCCGCACGCCGGCCACGAACAGCAGCGCCGCGCCGCCCAGCAGCACCATCATGGCGGTGCCGAGGTCGGGCTGCACCATGACCAGCCCGACCGGCGCCAGGATGATGACCAGGGGCGGCAGGGTGTAGACGAAGCGCTCGGCCTGCTCGCGGGTCAGCCCGTGATAGTAGCGCGCCAGCACCAGGATCACCGCCACCTTGGCGATCTCCGACGGCTGGATCTGGATCGGCCCCAGCACCAGCCAGCGCTGCGCGCCCATGCCGATCTTGCCGATCACGTCGACGGCGACTAGCAGCAGCATGGAAGCGCCGTAGATCGGCCAGGCCAGCCACCGCCACACCTTGGGATGGATCAGCGCCACGATCAGGCACAGGCCCAGCGCCATGCCGTAGCGCATGGCGTGCCGGCCGGCCCACGGCTCGAGGCGGCCGCCCGCCGCCGAATAGAGCGCCAGCACGCCGACCGCGGCGATCGCCGACAGCACCAGCACCAGGCCCCAGTTGATTCGCCAGATCTTCTCGCCGAAGCCGACCGGCGCCGGCGTCGACAGGCTGAGCGAACCCAAGCTCATGACCGGGGGCTCATAGCGACGCCATCTTCTTGAAGCGGTCGGTGTGGCGCGACGGGTCGCGCTTCATCGTCTCGAGCAGCATGTCGCGCCCGATCGGGCCGGCGGTGGCGCCGCCCGCCTGGCCGTGCTCGACGATCACCGCGCAGGCATAGCGCGGAGTGTCGACCGGCCCGAAGCAGACGAACAGCGCGTGATGGCGCAGATGCCAGGGCAGCGAGGCCTGGGTGATGCCCATCGCGCGCTCGCGCTCGGTGATGCGCTTGACCTGGGCGGTGCCGGTCTTGCCGGCGAAGCGGTACTGCGGCTCGACCAGCTTGCCGTGGGCGTCGATCCGGAGCTGGGCGGCGGTGCCGCCGGCATTGACCACGTCGTTCATGCCCTGGCGCACCAGGTTGATGAACTGCGGGCTGAAGCGCAGCGACGGCGCGGCCGGCGTCTCGCGGGTCGGCGGCGGCGACAGCTCATCGCGCGGCGCCGCCTTGGCGAGCAGCAGGTTGGGCTGCACCGCATAGCCGCCGTTGGCGATGCGGGACGTCATGATGGCGAGCTGCAGCGGCGTCGCCGTCATGTAGCCCTGGCCGATGCCGAGGTTGAAGGTGTCGCCCTGCTGCCAGGGGATGTTGTACTTCTCCTGCTTCCAGCCGCGGGTCGGCAGGTTGCCGCCGGATTCGCCCGGCAGGCCGAGCTCGCTCGAATGGCCGAATCCCAGCTTGGCGGCGGTCTCGGCGATCTTGTCGACGCCCGCGCGGCGCGCCGCCTCGTAGAAGAAGCAGTCGCACGAGTTCGAGATGGCGCCCTGCACGTTCAGGCCGCCATGGCCGCCGGCGAGCCAGCAGTGGAACTTGATGTCGCCCAGCATCAGGAAGCCGGGGCACGGCAGCACGGTCCACGGCTCGATCGCCTTGGATTCCAGCGCCGCCAGCGCCGTCACCATCTTGTAGGTCGAGCCCGGCGGATAGACGCCGGCGATCGACTTGTTGTGGAGCGGCCGTTCAGGCGCCTCCAGCAGATCGCGCCATTCGCCCTGGGTGATGCCGCGGGCGAACATGTTGGGATCGAAGCCCGGCGTCGACATCATGACGATGACGTCGCCGGTGACCACGTCCATCACCACCACCGAGCCCGACTGGTGCTCGGCCAGCCGATCGGCGGCGAAGCGCTGCAGCTCGAGGTCGATGGTCAGCAGCGCATTGTCGCCGGCCTGGCCTTCGTTGCGATCGAGCTCGCGGACCACGCGGCCCACCGCATTGACCTCGACCTGGACCGCGCCGGCGCGGCCGCGCAGGTCGTCCTCGAGCGCGCGCTCCATGCCCTTCTTGCCGAAGCGCATGGTCGGCAGCGACAACAGCGGATCGTCGCGGCCGTTGAGGTCCTCGTCGGAGACGCGGCCGGTATAGCCGATGATGTGACTCATCAGCTGGCCCTCCGGATAGTCGCGGGTCTGGCCGAGATCGATGAACATGCCGGGCAGGTCGGGCGCGTTGAACTCCAGCCGCGCCACCTCCTCCCAGCCGAGATTCTCGCGCACCACCACCGGCTGGGCGTTGCGGCTGCGGCGCAGCTCGCGCAGCAGGCGCTGCTTCTCGGCCTCGCCCAGGTTCAGGATCTGGTCGAGCCGGTCGAGCAGCAGCTCCGCGCCGCGGCCGCGGTCGGACGTGGCGACGGCGCGGAAGTTGTTGCGGTTGACCGCCAGCGGCTGGCCGATGCGGTCGAAGATCAGGCCGCGCGGCGGCGGCAGCAGGCGGAGATTGACGCGGTTCTCCTCGGCCAGCGTGGCGAAGCGCTGGGTCTCCAGCACCTGCAGCTGGTAGAGCCGGCCGACCAGCGCCGACATCAGCGCCACCTGGGCGCCGCCCAGCAGCAGGGCGCGGCGCGTGAACAGGCTCGAGCGCTCGTTGTCGCCCTTGCGGTAGCGCATCATGACGTGGTCTCGCCGGGCGTCGCCGTGCCGCGCGAGGCCTCGGGAACGTTCAGCGGATCGCGCGGCCGCACCCGCGCCAGCAACGGCCCGATCAGCGGATAGGCGACGATCACCACGATGTACTGCGCAAAGGCCGGCGTGACGTCGAGGTCGGTCCAGGTCCAGATCGCGGTGAAGATCCACACCAGGAACACGTAGCCCAGGATCAGCAGGCAGAAGCCCATCCACTGGAACAGGAACGGCACGCCGACGAGATAGCGCCGGTTGGAGACGACGGCGGCGCGGATCAACACGAAGCCCAGCGCGCTCACCCCGACCGGCGCACCCGGCCCGCCGAGCAGCAGGTCGAGCAGCACGCCCATCGCCAGCAGCAACGGCCCCGGCAGGCGCTCGGGCGTCGCCAGGCTGAACTGGAACACCGCCAGCGCCGGCAACAGCGGCAGCACGTCGGCGATGTAGGGCACGCGCAACGGCGCAAAGGTCAGCAGCACGAAGAACAGCAGCACGGTGCCCGGCACCATCAGCCGGCCCCAGCGGTCGAGCGTGCCGAGGACACCGTCGGCGCGCATGTCAGCGGCCCTTCGGAGTGGCGCCGGATGTCGCGGCAGGCGTGCCGCCGCCGACCAGGCCGGTGACGCCGTAATCGACGACGCGCACGAACTCGAGCCGCGAGAAATCGGCGAACGGCCGCACCTTCACGCTGCCGCTTTCGGTCTGCACCACCTCGCCGACCGGAATGCCGACCGGGAAGCTGCCGCCATGGCCCGAGGTGACGATGCGGTCGCCGCGCTGCACGCCCTGCAGCGTCTGCGCCAGCGTGAGCCGCATCAGTTGCGAGTTGTCGCCGGCGAGGATGGCGCGCTCGCGCGTGCGCTCGACCTGGACCGGCAGGCGCGAGTTGACGTCGGTGACGAACAGCACGCGCGCGCTGTGGTCGCCGACCTCGGCGATGCGGCCGGCCAGGCCCTCGCCGGTCACCACCGCCTGGCCCGGCGTGACGCCGGCTTGCCGGCCGACATTGATCAGCGCGCCGCGCACATAGGCGCTGACGCTGTCGCCGACGATGCGCGCGGTGATGAACGACGCCTCGGGCCCTTCGCGGAACTGCGCCAGCTCGCGCAGCCGCGTGTTCTCGTTCTCGAGCCGGCGCGCTGCGGTCTGCCACGCCAGCAGCCGCGCATTCTCCTCGCGCAGGCGCGCATTCTCCTCGCGCAGCGTGGCGAATTCCTTGAGGTCGGCGATGGTGCGGTTGGCGACCGATACGGGACGCGCGATAGCCTCGAGCGCAGGGCTCGCGAGATCGAGCGCCAGCACGCGGGCATTCTCGACCAGCACCGTGTCGGCCTTGCCGATCAGCATGGCGGCGAAAGCGAGGAGCACCAGGATCGTCAGGGCGAATCGCTGCAGGGCCAGACGGACCTGGCCGGCAACCACCTCGAAATCGTCCCGGATCGCCATATCCGGCCCATTCTAGCCCAAAGCGGGCAGCGGAAAGCGGGGATTAGTACATCGAGGACAGAACGCCGCGTAGGCGGTCGATGTTCTCCACGGCATGGCCGGTGCCCAGCGCCACGCAGAGCAGCGGGTCCTCGGCGACCGAGACCGGCAGGCCGGTGGCCTGGCGCAGGACGGTGTCCATGTTGCTCAGCATGGCGCCGCCGCCGGTCAGCACGATGCCCTTGTCGACGATGTCGGCGGCGAGCTCGGGCGCGGTGTTCTCCAGCGCCACCTTGACCGCCTCGACGATGGCCGACACCGGCTCCTGCAGGCTCTCGGCGATCTGGCGCTCGGTGATGACCAGCTCCTTCGGCACGCCGTTCATCAGGTCGCGGCCCTTGATCTCCATGGTCCGGCCCTCGCCGTCGTCGGGCGGGCAGGCCGAGGCGATGGTCTTCTTGATGCGCTCGGCCGAGCTCTCGCCGACCAGCAGGTTATGGTTGCGGCGGATGTAGCCGATGATGGCTTCGTCCATCTTGTCGCCGCCGACGCGGACCGAGCGCGGATAGACGATGCCGCCCAGGGACAGGATCGCCACCTCGGTCGTGCCGCCGCCGATATCGACCACCATCGAGCCGGTCGGCTCGGTCACCGGCAGGCCGGCGCCGATCGCCGCCGCCATCGGCTCCTCGATCAGCCACACCTTGCGGGCGCCGGCGCTCTCGGCCGACTCCTGGATGGCGCGGCGCTCGACCGCCGTCGAGCCCGACGGCACGCAGACGACGATCTGCGGATGGGCGAACGAGCGGCGGTTATGAACCTTGGAGATGAAGTGCTTGATCATCGCCTCGGCGACCTCGAAGTCGGCGATGACGCCGTCGCGCAGTGGGCGGATCGCCTGGATGTTGCCCGGCGTGCGGCCCAGCATCATCTTCGCCTCCTCGCCGACGGCGAGGACCTGGCGCTTGCCGCTCTGGTTGGTCAGCGCGACCACCGACGGCTCGTTGAGCACGATGCCGCGGCCCTTCACGTAGACCAGCGTGTTGGCGGTCCCGAGATCGATTCCCATGTCCGCCGAAAAAAGCCCGATCAAACGCGAGAGCATTGAGCTAAGTCTCTGTTATTATGTGAGGAATTTGCCGGCCGCACGCCCTGCCCGGGTGCCAAGGAGGAAGTGCGGCCGGTTTAGACCGGCATGCCCTGTGTCGCAAGGCGATTCAGGCGCATAGACAGGGCAATTAACGTGACCGGGCGCGCCACGGCGCGACGAGCAGCGTGCCGGCGATCAGGCCGCCATAAACCACCAGGCTGACGGCGATCGCGACGAACACGCCGCCGAGGCCGAGCCCCAGTTTCTCGGCCGCAAACCAGCCACCGCCCGCCGCGACTGCCAGCCGGGCAAAGCTCGCCGCCACCGGCACGATCATGCGGCCGGCGCCCTGGCTCGCGAAGTTCAAGGTCAGGCCCAGGCCGAACAGGCAATAGAACGGCGCGACATGAACGATACAAGAAACGCTCGCGGCGATGACATCGGGGTCCGACGCGAACAGCCGTGACCAGGTCTCGGGCATCAGCGCGATGGTCCCGCCGATCAAGCCCATGGCCGCCGCGGCGACCAGCCCGCCCGTCCAGGCCACCCGCACCGCGCGCGGCCAGTCGCCGGCGCCGGCGGCGATGCCGACCAGGGTGGTGGCGCCGGTGCCGACGCCGAAGGCGAGCGGCGCCATCATGAATTCCAGCCGCATGCCGATCGAGTAGCCGGCCAGCGCCGCCGTGCCGTAGCGCGCGACCAGGCCAGTGACCAGCATCGCGGTCAGCGTCGCGGCGATCGTCGTCACCGAGCCCATGGCGCCGACCCGCAGGATCTCGACGAACAGCCGCGGCTGCAGCCGCACGCCCTTGAAGGTCGGCACGAAGCCCAGGCGGCCGCGCGCGATCGCCCGCGCGTACAGCACGACGCCCACGACGCTGGTGATCATCGGCGCGATCGCGCCGCCCAACAGGCCGAGGCCCGGCCAGCCGCCGATGCCGAGCGTCAGCACGCCGAGCAGCGGGATGTAGGCCAGCGACAGGGCGACGCCGATGCGGCCGGGCGTGGCCGCGTTGCCGCCGCCGCGCAGCAACGCCGACAGGAAGGCGACGATCCATTGCAGGATCGCGCCGCTGAACCAGACATAGGAGAACAGCAGCGCCTGATGCAGCGCCTCGCCCGTGCCGCCCAGCCAGCGCAGCACCGTCGGCAGCGCGGTCCAGGCGAAGACGGTGAAGACCAGCGCGCAGCCCGCGCCCAGCAGCAGCGCGTGTAGCACCAGCGCCCGCGCATCCTCGTGGCGGCCGGCACCCAGCGCGCGGGCGAGCGCCGAGGCGACGCCGCCGCCCATGCCGCCGTTCGCCATGTTCATCATCAGGGTGATGAACGGGATCACCAGCGCGATGCCGGCCAGCGCATCGATGCCGACCTGTGCCACGAACCAGGCCTCGGAAATGGCGACGAAGATCGCGACGACCATGACCGCGGTCGTGGGGCCGGCGAGCCGGAACAGGCTCCGCCCGATGGGCGCGATCAGAAGAGGATGGGACAAGACGAGCTCCGGCAGCGAGAACGCACACAACCTTCCGTCGCATGACGGAAGGCACGTTGATGGTGGTTATCGCTGGCTCATCGCGGCAAACGTCCCTTAGTCGAAGACGACGACCCCGCGTGCGACCTCGCCGGCCATCATGCGCTCGAAGCCCTCGTTGATGTCCTCAAGCTTGTAGGTGCGGCTGATCAGGCCGTCAATGTTGAGCCTGCGGTTCATGTAGTGGTCGACCAGCACGGGAAAATCCACGTTGGGCCGCACCGAGCCGTAGAAGGTGCCGCTCACCGTCTTCTCGGTGAACACCATCATGAACGGCGAGTACTGCGCCTTGATCTTCGCGGCCGAGATGCCGACCGCGACGGCGTGGCCGCCCGGCGCCAGGGCGTCGAAAGCCAGGGCCTGCGTGCTCTCGACCGAGACCGCGTCGAAGGAGTAGTCGACGCCCAGCCCGCTGGTCAGCTCCTTCACCTTCTTGGCCGGATCGTTGTCGGTCGCGGTGTTGATGGTGTGCGTGGCGCCGAAGGTCTTCGCCATCTCGAGCTTGTTGTCGCGGATGTCGGCGGCGATGATCGTGCGCGCGCCCGACAGCATCGCGCCCTGGACAGCGTTCAGCCCGACGCCGCCGCAGCCGATCACCAGCACCGTCGAGCCGGCCTCGATCTTGGCGTGGCGCGTCACCGCGCCGACACCGGTCGCGACGCAGCAGCCGACCAGCGCCGCCTGCGGCCACGGCATGTCCTTGCGGATCGGCACCACCATCTCCTCCGGCACCACGACCTCCTCGGCGAAGGTGCCGATGCGCGCCATCTGGTTGATGCCCTGCCCCTTGTGCTTCAGCCGCAGCGTGCCGTCATAGAGCGTGCCCGGCGGCACCGTGGCGCGGCCGATGCACAGAACGGTGCGGCCGGTGGTGCAGTAGCGGCAGCGGCCGCAATGCGGGCGGAAGGAGAAGATCACGTGGTCGCCCGGCTTCACCGTGGTGACGCCCGGCCCGACCTCGGCGATCTCGCCTGCCGCCTCGTGGCCCGGCACGATCGGCATCGGCGAGGGCCAGTCGCCGTTCATGACGTGCCAGTCGCTCTGGCAGACGCCCGAGGCCTTCATCTTGACCCGCACCTCGCCCGCCTTGGGCGGGTCGAGCTCGCACTCCAGCACCTGCAAGGGCTCGTTGGGCTTGAACAGCACGGCGGCCTTCATGGCGTTTCCTCCCGCTTGAGGCGGCAATTCTGGCACACTTCGGGGACCAGCCGCCAAGGGGGCACGGGAAGGATGACCGGCGTATTACTGATCACCGGCGGCGCCAGCGGCATCGGCGCCGAGACGGCGCGGCGTGCCGCCAAGCGGGGCTACAAGGTGGCGATCAACTACCGCAGCCGCGGCGCCCAGGCGATGGGCGTGGCGGCCGACATCGCCGCCCAGGACGGCGAGGCGATCGCGCTCCCCGGCGACATGGGCAACGAGGCCGACATCGTGCGCCTGTTCGCCGAGACCGAGCGCGCGTTCGGGCCGATCACGCATCTGGTCAACAGCGCCGGCATCGGCGCCGGCATGCGGGTCGACGAGTACGACGCGGCAAGGTTGACCCGGCTATTCGCCGTCAATGTGATCGGGCTGATGGTGTGCTGCCGCGAGGCGGCCAAGCGCATGTCGACCCGGCACGGCGGCAAGGGCGGCGCGATCGTCAACGTCTCGTCGATGGCAGCGACCATTGGCGGACGGCTCGGCGCGTCGGCCTATGCCGGCACCAAGGGTGCGGTCGACGCCTTCACCAAGGGCTTCGCCCGCGAGGTCGCGGCCGAGGGCATCCGGGTGAACTCGATCCGGCCCGGCATGGTGCTGAGCGAGATGACCGAGAACCGGCTCAAGGACGAGGCCTTCAGGAGCCGCATCGAGGCCTCGATCCCGATGCACCGGGTCGGCCAGCCGCCGGAGATCGCCGATGCGATCCTGTGGCTGCTGTCGGACGAGGCGTCGTTCATCACCGGCGCGATGCTCGATGCGGCCGGTGGGGGCTACATAATTTAGTCGCGGCGCTTGGATGGCAGGCCGCGGTCCGCGAGGTAGGCGTCCATGTCAGCGCTCCACAATTGCGGCGCCAAGGCGATCTGATGGCCATTCAGCATTTGCGGCGGCTTGTAGTCGTGCCACACGCCCTTGCCACCCGCCGCCAGAAAAGCGTCGAAATTGGCCTTCGTATCCTCCAACGGATAGAAGACATCCCCATCACCGTAGAGCCAAAGTGACGGCTGTCTCCAGGTGACGCCGCGATTCAGGAGGGTCCGGTTGATCGCGGCGGCTTGCAGGCAAGTCCTGGAGCCCTTCCAGCCACCGACGAAATTGACGACGGCGCGCACCTCGGGATGCTTTCCGCTCCAGGCGACACTCAGGACGCCTCCGCGCGACTGACCGCCGACAGCGATGCGGCTGCGATCGACGAACGGCTGGGAAATCAGCGCCGATGTCACGGCGTCGATCTCGCCCAGTGCCCGATCGGCACCTTCGACAGCGTTCGCGACGGAGCAGGCGTCGCCTTCCTCGTCCGCGCCCTCCGAGCCGCCGCGGCCACGGCGGGACGGCGCGATCACCACCCATCCCCGCTCGACGAACCATTGCGCGATGGCTCTGGGATCATAGGAGTGCGCGAAGCCGCCTGAACCATGATGAAAGATCAGGGTTGGGAACGGTCCGTCGCCCACAGGCTTGTAGGTGACGGTGCTGAGTTTGACGGCCGTGCCGTTAATCGCGACCGACACGGAGCCTTGCTCTTGCGCTGCTGCAGGGATGGCGAGCAGCACACCGACGAGAAGAAGCGGGGAAGGTCTGTGCAGAAACAGCCTCCTGTCAGCTTTTCGTCGAGTATTGGCGCCCCGCAGGGTGACGGGCAAGGCATCCGTGTGACCAAAAGAAAGGAGGCGCCGGATCGCGGCGCCTCCGTTCTTCTGTCTGGCTTAGTTCCTCGTCTTATCGACCAGCGCCTTCTCCTTGATCCACGGCATCATGCCGCGGAGCTTGGCGCCGATCTCCTCGATCGGGTGCTCCGACATCTTCTTGCGCATGGCCTTGAACGAGGCCTGGTTGACCTTGTTCTCGAGCATCCAGTCGCGGGCGAAGCGGCCCGACTGGATGTCGGCCAGCACGCGCTTCATCTCGGCCTTGGTCTCGTCGGTGACGATGCGCGGGCCCGAGCGGTACTCGCCGTACTCGGCGGTGTTGGAGATCGAGTAGTTCATGTTGGCGATGCCGCCCTCGTAGATCAGGTCGACGATCAGCTTCACTTCGTGCAGGCATTCGAAGTACGCCATCTCCGGCGCGTAGCCCGCCTCGACCAGCGTCTCGTAGCCGGCCTTGATCAGCTCGACCAGGCCGCCGCACAGCACGACCTGCTCGCCGAACAGGTCGGTCTCGCACTCTTCCTTGAAGGTCGTCTCGATGGTGCCGGCGCGGCCGCCGCCGATCGCCGACGAGTAGCTGAGGCCGATCTCCAGCGCATTGCCCGACGAGTTCTGCGCCACCGCCACCAGGCAGGGCACGCCGCCGCCGCGCAGGTACTCGGAGCGAACGGTGTGGCCGGGGCCCTTCGGGGCGATCATGAACACGTCGATGTCCGACCGCGGGCTGATCAGGTTGAAGTGCACGTTGAGGCCGTGCGCGAAGGCCAGCGCCGAGCCCGGGCGCATGTTGGGGGCGAGGTCGGCGTTGTAGATGTCGCTCTGCAGCTCGTCCGGGGTCAGCACCATGACGATGTCGGCCCACTTGGCGCCGTCGGCCGGGCTCATCACCGTGAAGCCCGCGCCCTCGGCCTTCTTGATCGTGGCCGAGCCGGGCTTGAGCGCGATGCGCACGTCCTTCACGCCCGAATCGCGCAGATTCATCGCATGGGCATGGCCCTGGCTGCCGTACCCGACGACAAGGACCTTCTTGCCCTTGACCAGGTTCACGTCGGCATCCCGATCGTAATAGACACGCATTTTCCTGCTCCCTCTCGAATGGCGCCGCTTTAGCGGGCGGACAGGGCGAGGCGCAAGCCAAGAAGCGCCAGCGCGCCGCCCATGAACCGCTCGATCCAGAATTTTGCCCGGCGGTAGAAGGTTCGCGCCGTGTTCCCTGAGAAGGTCAGGGCGAGCAGCGCGAACCAGGTGAACTCGTCGAAGGCCACGAGGGCCAGGACCGTGGCCTGCATCCAGGCCGGCATGTCGTGCGGCAGCACCGACAGGAAGATGCTGCCGAAGAAGACCATGATCTTGGGATTGCTGAGCTGCAGCAGCAGGGCCCGGGTGAAGACCTGCCCGTCGCTGGCGCCGGCCAGGACCTCGATCTCCGGCAGCGGATCGCGCGCATGGCGCCAGATCATCACCGCGAGATAGATCAGGAACAGCCCGCCGGCGACCTGGAACCCGATGTAGAGCCAGGCGAACTGCGCGAACAGCGCCTGCAGCCCGAACAGCGCGGCCGATGCCCAGGCGACCGCGCCCAGCATCATGGCGAAGGCCGAGATCAGCCCGCTGCGCCGCGACGCGGCGGCGGTCTGCACCACCAGGACGGTGGAGGGTCCGGGACTTGCGACGGCCAGGAGATGGACGACCGCCAGCCCCAGCAGGGCGACGAGAGCGTCCATTAAAGCGCCTCGCCGCCGCGGGTCATGGCGACGATGCCGGTGCGGCCGACATCGACCAGGCCGAGCGCCGCCATCAGGCTGATGAAGGTGTCGACCTTGTCGGAATTGCCGGTGACCTCGAACACGAAGGAATCGGTCTTGGCGTCGATCACCTTGGCGCGGAACACGTCGGCCAGCCGCAGCGCCTCGACACGCTTCTCGCCGGTGCTCTTGACCTTGATCAGGGCGAGCTCGCGCTCGATGTGCGGGCCTTCCATGGTGAGGTCGTGCACCTTGTGCACCGGCACCAGGCGGTCGAGCTGCGCCTTGATCTGCTCGATCACCATCGGCGTGCCGGCGGTGACGATGGTGATGCGCGACAGGTTCTCGGCCGCGTCGGTCTCGGCGACCGTCAGGCTCTCGATGTTGTAGCCGCGGCCGGAGAACAGGCCGACCACGCGGGCGAGGATGCCCGGCTCGTTGTCGACCAGCACGGAGATGGTATGGCTCGACGCCAGCTCGCGATTGCTCACACCAGCACCATGCCTTCTTCGGACACCGGCTTGGCGGCGCGGTCGTCGGGACCGAGCAGCATGTCGTAGTGCGCCGCCCCCGACGGGATCATCGGGAAGCAGTTCTCCGCCTTGTCGACCGCGACGTCGACGACGACCGGCTTCCTGATCTCGATCATCTCCTTGATCGTGTCGTCGAGCTTGGCGGGCTCATGGCAGCGCAGGCCGACCGCGCCGAACGCCTCGGCGAGGCGCACGAAGTCGGGCAACGATTCCATGTAGCTCTCGGAATAGCGGCCGCCATGCAGCAGCTCCTGCCACTGTCGCACCATGCCCATGTACTGGTTGTTGAGGATGAAGATCTTCACCGGCAGCCGGTACTGCGCCACCGTCGAGAGCTCCTGGATGTTCATCATGATCGAGGCTTCGCCGGCGACGTCGATCACCAGCGCGTCGGGGTGCGCGATCTGCACGCCCATCGCCGCCGGGAAGCCGTAGCCCATGGTGCCGAGGCCGCCCGAGGTCATCCAGTGGTTGGGCTTCTCGAACTTCAGGAACTGCGCCGCCCACATCTGGTGCTGCCCCACCTCGGTGGTGATGTAGTGCTCGCGGTCCTTGATGTGGTGATAGAGCCGCTCGAGCGCATATTGCGGCTTGATGATCTCGGCGCCCTGCTTGTAGGCGAGGCACTTGCGCTGCCGCCACCCATCGATCTGCGCCCACCAGGCCTTCTGGGCCTTGAGGTCGAGCTTGGGCTGCTTCTTCTGCCAGATGTCGATCAGGCCCTTCAGGGCGCGGCGGGCGTCGCCGACGATCGGCAGGTCGACGCGGACGTTCTTGTTGATCGAGCTGGGATCGATGTCGATGTGGATCTTGGTCGACTTCGGCGAGAACTCCGCGAGCTTGCCGGTGATGCGGTCGTCGAAGCGCGCGCCGATGTTGATCAGCACGTCGCAGTGATACATGGCGAGGTTCGCCTCGTACGTCCCGTGCATGCCGAGCATGCCGAGGAACTGCGAATCGGACGCCGGGTACGAGCCCAAGCCCATCAGCGTGTTGGTGATCGGGAAGCCGGTCATGCGGACGAGCTGCGTCAGCAGCTGGCTCGCCTTCGGCCCGGAATTCACCACGCCGCCGCCGACGTAGAAGACCGGCCGCTTGGCCTTGGCCATCAGCTCGACCGCCTGGTGCAGCAGGGCCCGGTCGGGCTTGGTGATCGGCTTGTAGCTCTTGTGCTCGACCGGCTTGGTGGGCGCCACGTAGTCGTGCTTGTTCATCAGCACGTCCTTCGGCAGATCGATCACCACCGGGCCGGGACGGCCCGAGCGCGCCACGTAGAAGGCCTCGTGGACGGTGCGCGCCAGCACGGCGACCGATTTCACCAGGTAATTGTGCTTGGTGCAGGGCCGGGTGATGCCGGTGGTGTCGGCCTCCTGGAAGGCGTCGTTGCCGATCAGGTGAGTCGGCACCTGGCCGGTCAGGCAGACGATGGGCACCGAATCCATCAGCGCGTCGGTGAGGCCGGTCACGGCGTTGGTGGCGCCGGGGCCCGAGGTCACCAGCACCACGCCGACCTTGCCGGTCGAGCGGGCGTAGCCCTCGGCGGCGTGCACGGCGGCCTGCTCGTGGCGGACCAGAATGTGGCGAAGCTGGTTCTGCTTGAAGATCGAATCGTAGATCGGAAGGACGGCGCCGCCGGGATAGCCGAAGACGACCTCGACTTCCTCGTCGATCAGGGCTTTCACCAGCAGATCGGCGCCAGTCGTGGCGGACTCCTCGGGCTTCATGACGACGACACTCCTTCTGACTACCGTCCGGTCGGGCTGACACAGACGTCGCTAGACAAATGCGCCGCAAACGGGCGGTTTGCGGCGGCGCGGACCATAGGGACCAAGGCACTAAAAGTAAAGTTTCAGGTCTCTATTTTGTCCAAAAATTTCTCAGACGCAGGATTAGCTACCACATCTGGCGTGAGCTGATGGCGAAACCACGTCATCTGGCGTTTGGCGTATTGCCGGATGTGGTCGATCGCGATCTGCCGCGCCTTGTCCAAGGTAAGCTCGCCGCGGAAGAAGCGAAAGAGCTCCGGCGCGCCATGCGCTTTCAGGCCCGGCCATTTCGGATCGGGATGACGGTCGAACACGGCGCGCACCTCCTCGAGCACGCCGTGCTGCAGCATGACGTCGAACCGCGTCTCGATGCGGGCCCTGAGCCAGCCGCGGTCGGGGGCCAGAAGGATCGTCCTGAACCGGTAGGGTGCGGGGGCGCCCTGTTCCTTTTGCCAGTCGCTGAGCGGCCGGCCGGTCGCCTGCACCACCTCCCAGGCCCGCACGTGCCGCTGCCGGTCGCCCGGTTTGAGGCGCCTGACGATTTCGGGATCGCGCCCGGCGAGGCGATCGCGGAAGGCTTCGGCGCCCAACGCCTGCCAATCGGCATTCGCCTGGTCGCGCAGCTCGGCCGGAACTGCGGGAATTGCCGAAATTCCCTGGATCAGCGTTCGAAGATAGAGGCCCGAACCGCCGCACAGGATCGGCGCCGGACTTTCGGCAATTTCGGCTAATGCCAGATCCCGCCAGCGCGCCGCCGACAGGGTCTCGCTCAGGGGCAGCACGCCATAAAGCGCATGCGGAACGCGCGCGCGCTCCTCGGGCGTCGGCTGCGCGGTCAGGATCGGGAAGGCGTCGTAGGTCTGCATGGCGTCGGCATTGATCACCGTGCCGCCGTGCCGCCCGGCCAAGGCGAGCGCTGCCGCCGACTTGCCCGAGGCGGTCGGTCCGGTGACGACGAGGACTTGCTTGGCCATACGCGCGGCAGTTTGCTAGAGCCGGAGCGTGAAGAACACCCTCGTCCTGATCGCGCCGTCGCTCGACGACAAAACCGTGCAGCGCGCCTCGGAGATCCTGTGGAGCAACCGCGGCGAGGTCGGCACGCCCGACTGGCTGGCGCCCGGCATGGCGTGCGAGATCCCGTTCGACGGCAAGACGACGACGGTGTCGCTGCCCGGCGTCGATGCGGTCGTGCTGCCGACCGCCAACCGGCGCAAGCGGCTGCTGGTGGCCGACATGGAATCGACCATGATCGAGAACGAGATGCTCGACGAGCTCGCCGACTTCCTCGGCCTGCGCGAGCGGATCGCCGCCATCACCGCGCGCGCCATGAACGGCGAGCTCGACTTCGCCGCGGCGCTGAACGAGCGCGTCGGCCTGTTGAAAGGCCTGCCGGTCGGCAAGCTCGACGAAGCCGCCAAGCGCATCCGCTACATGCCCGGCGGCGCCACGCTGGTCGCCACCATGAAGAAGCACGGCGCCACCTGCGCGCTGGTCTCGGGCGGCTTCACCTACTTCACCGCCCTGGTGAAGACGGCGCTGGGCTTCGATTCCGACGCGGCCAACGTCCTCAAACACGACGGCCAGACGCTGGCCGGCGCGGTCGAGCTGCCGATCCTCGGCAAGGAAGCCAAGCTCGTCACCCTCGATCGCCTGTGCGTCGAGCGCGGCCTCCAGGTCGGCGAGGCGCTGACGGTCGGCGACGGCGCCAACGACCTGCCGATGCTCGAGGCCGCCGGCCTCGGTGTCGCCTTCCACGCCAAGCCCGCGGTCGCCGCGGAAGTGTCCGCGCGCATCGACCATGGCGATCTCACCGCCCTGCTCTATCTCCAGGGTTACCGCAAATCCGATTTCGTCGAGAGGCCCGACCCATGACCGATGCCATCCAGATCGTGCTCGCCAAGCGTCCCGAAGGCGACGTCACCGCCGACTGCTTCCGCGAGGAAACCGTCGCGCTGCCGGCGCTGACCGACGGCCAGCTTCTCATCCGCTCGCGCTTCCTGTCGCTCGATCCCTACATGCGGCCGCGCATGACCGAGATGCGTTCCTACACGCCGCCCTTCGCGCTCGGCCAGCCGTTGACCGGCGGCTCGGTCGGCGAGGTCGTCGATTCACGCAATCCGAAGTTCGTCAAAGGCGACCTGGTGATCGGCATGCTCAACTGGGCGAGCCACACCGTCCATGACGGCAAGGGCCTGCGCAAGGTCGATGCCGGCGTGCCCTTGTCGGCCTATCTCGGCGTGCTGGGCATGCCCTCCTTCACCGCCTGGTACGGCATGAAGCACATCTGCAAACCCAAGGCGGGCGAGACGGTGTTCGTGTCGGCGGCAACCGGCGCCGTCGGCCAGGTGGCGGGCCAGCTCGCCAGGCTCGCCGGCGCCAAGGTCGTCGGCTGCGCCGGCGACGAGGACAAGTGCGTGTGGGCGGTGCGCGAAGCGGGCTACGACGCCTGCTTCAACCATCGCACCGAGCGCGACTACGGCGCGGTGCTCGACAAGCTCTGCCCGCAGGGCATCGACGCCGACTTCGAGAATGTCGGCGGCCGGCTGTTCCATGCGGTATTCGAGCGGATGACCAATTTCGGCCGTATCGCCTTCTGCGGCGCCATCTCGGAGTACCAGGACACCACGCCGCTGGCCGGCCCGGAGAAGATGTTCGGCATCGTGCAGAAGCGGCTCACCATCCAGGGCTTCATCGTCAGCGACCATGTCGCGTTGATGGGCGACTTCATCAACGACGTTGCGCCGCTACTGCCCTCCGGCAAGCTCAAGAGCCGAGAGACCGTGGTCGACGGCCTCGCAAAAGCCCCGCAGGCCTTCATGGGCCTGCTCAAGGGCGAGAACTTCGGAAAGCTGGTCGTGAAGATCAGCTAGCTCTTTTCGAGAGCTACTTCGACAGCCGCAAAGCTGCGAAGCGCGGATCGCCCTGGCGCTCGACGAACAGCAGGACCGAGCGCTTCTTCTGCGCCTGCAGCTTGGCCACGATCTCGGTGACTTCCTGCGGCGTGGTCACCGGCTTCTGGTCGACCTCGAGGATGACGTCACCGGCCTGCAACTGCTTCTCCGCCGCCGGGCTGTTGGGCGCCACCTTGGTGACCACCACGCCCTTGACGTTGTCGCTGAGCCCATACTTCTCGCGCAGCTGGTCGCTCACCTTGCCGAGCGTGAGGCCGAGCTGCTCGATCGTCGAGCTGATGGCCTGGTCGGGCTCAGCCGGTTTCTTGCCAGGCCCTTGGGCCGAAGCGTTCTGCTTCTCGGGCTCTTCCTGCTCGCCGATGCGCAGCTTGAGCGGGGTCTCCTTGCCGCCGCGCCAGACCACGACGTCGACCGTGGCGCCGACCCGGGCGTTGGCGACGATGCGCGGGAAGCGGCGCAGGTCCGGTACCTCCTGGCCCGCGAAGGAAAGGATGATGTCGTTGCGCTTGATGCCGGCCTTGGCGGCCGGACCGTCGGCGGTGACATTGGCCACCAGCACGCCGCGGGCGCGGTCGAGACCGAAGGAATCGGCGATGTCGTCGGTGACGCTCTGGTAGCTGACGCCGATCCAGCCGCGGCGGACCTTGCCGAACTCCCGCAACTGATCGGCGACCTGCTTGACCAGGTTGGACGGGATCGAGAAGGCGAGACCGGCATTGGTGCCCGACGGCGAGTAGATCGCCGTGTTGACGCCCACGACCTCGCCCTCGGTGTTGAACAGCGGCCCGCCCGAGTTGCCCTTGTTGATGGCGGCGTCGGTCTGCAGGTAGTCGTCGAGCGAGTCCGACAAAGCGCGGCCGCGGGCCGAGATGATGCCGGCGGTCACCGAATGGCCGAGACCGAACGGGTTGCCGATCGCCACCACCCAGTCGCCGACCCGGATCTTGTCGCTGTCGCCGAACTTGGCGGCCGGCAGCGGCTTCTTGTTCGGCGGGTCGACCTTGAGGACTGCCACGTCGACCCGGCTGTCGGAGCCGATCAGCTTGGCCTTGAGCTGGGTGTCGTCGCGCAGGATGACGGTGATGTCCTCCGCGCCCTGGATCACGTGGTTGTTGGTGACGATGTAGCCGTCGCCGTCGATGATGAAGCCCGAGCCGAGCGAGGTGCCGCGGCGCTGCGCCTGGTCACCGCCCTTCTTGTCGAAGAACTCCTTGAACAGCTCCTCGAACGGCGAGCCCGGCGGCAGCTGCGGCATGTCGCGCAGCCTGGGCCCCTGCTGCGGCACGTTCTGGGTGGTGGTGATGTTCACCACCGTCGGCAGCAGCTTGTCGACGAGATCGGCGAAGCTTTCCGGCGCGTCCCGGGCCACTGCCGGCTGCGCCACAATCGTACCGAACGCGACCACCGCCGCGACTGCCGCGGCCCGCAAAAACCCTGAAAACCCCGAGAGAATCACGACTGACCTCCAACGGCGCTCAAGGCGTTCAAAATGAGGTCCGGCCGGCGCCGCGTGTTCGAGTTCCTGTCTACATGGCGGCGGAATGTGGCGCAAATAAAGAGGCCGTTATGTTGCCGGATATTTCAGTGTTTTCCGCACATTCGATCAAATTGCTGGGGCGCCGTGGCAGGTCTGCCACAGCGCCCCCAATGGCCTATTTCTTGCCCACCTGGGCGGCCGGCCCGGACGGGTCGTTGAAGTAGCGGAAGAAGTCCGAATCGGGGCTCAGGATCATGGTCCCGCCGGACCCGAAGGCCTGCTTGTAGGCCTCCATGCGCCGCCAGAAGGCATAGAAATCCTTATCCTTGTCGAAGGCGTCGGCGTAGATCTTGGTCGACTCGGCATCGGCGTCGGCCATGGTGATCTGGGCCTTCAGCCCGGCATCGGCCTTGATCACCGCGACCTCGCGGTCGGCGGTGGCGGTGATGCGCTGCTTCTCCTCGTCGCCCTCGGCGCGGAGTTGGCCGGCCTCGCGCTCGCGGTCGGTCTTCATGCGATTGTAGACCGACTGGGAGTTGGCCTGCGGCAGGTCGGCCCGCTTGATGCGGACGTCGACCACCTCGACGCCGAGGTCCTTGGTCTTGCCGTTCACCCGCCGCGTGATGTCGTCCATCAGGCTGGCGCGCTGTTCGGTCAGCACCGCGTGCAGCGGCACCGAGGAGAGCACGCCGCGGATCTCCGAGTTGATCAGCGAATCGAGCAGGCCGCGTAGCGCCGGCTCGCCGCCCGGCACCGTCTCGGCAAACAGCCGGGCGTTCACGATCTTGAAGCGGGCATAGGCGTCGACCACCAGCCGCTTCTGGTCGCCGGCGATGATCTCGAACTCCTCCGCCTCGTAGTCGAGCAGGCGGCTGTCGATGCGCTGGATGTCCTGGATCAGCGGAATCTTGGCGTAGAGGCCGGGCTCGGTCTTGGGCTGGCCGACGATGGCGCCGAACTGGCGGACCAGCACCTGCTTGGTCGGATCGACGCTGTACAGCATCTGGGTCAGCAGAAAGACGGCGATGGCCGCAAGCACCAGCAGGCCGATGGAACGGTTGCTCATCGCGTGCCTCCCGGCGCCGGCTGGACGGTGGTCGTTCGGGGTGGCAGCGGCGTCGCCGACTGGCCGGACTTGAGCTCGGGCAGCGGCAGGTAGGGCACCACGCCCGGCCCGCCGGTCTTGTCGACCATCACCTTGTTCACGTTGCGCAGCACTTCCTCGATGGTCTCGAGATAGAGGCGCTCGGAGGTGATGTCCTTGGCCTTGGCGTACTGCTCGTAGACGCGGGTGAAGCGCTGGGCGTCGCCCTTGGCCCGCGCCACGGTGGTCGCCTTGTAGCCCTCGCCCTTCTGGATGATCGATTCGGCCTCGCCCTTGGCCCGCGGCAGCACCTGGTTGCGGTAGGTATTGGCCTCGTTGATCGACTTCTCCTTGTCGGCGCGCGCCGCCTGCACGTCGCGGAAGGCGCCGATCACCTCCTGCGGCGGGTCGACCCGCAGCAGCTGGACCTGGGCGATGCGCGCTCCCAGCCCGTACTCGTCGAGAATGCGCTGCAGCAGGTCCTTGGTGTCCTGCTCGATCCGGGTCCGGCCCTCGGTCTGGGCGTATTGCAGGTTGGACTTGCCGATGACTTCGCGCATGGCGGCCTCGGCGCCGGCCCGCACGTTCTCCTCGACATTGCGCACGGCGAAGGCGAACTCGTACACGCCCTTGACCTGCCACAGCACGGCGAACTCGATGTCGACGATGTTCTCGTCGCCGGTCAGCATCAGGTTCTCGGTTGAGGTCGGACGCGAGCCGCGCCCGTAGGTGCTGCGGTCGGCGGCGTTGCGCGAGCCGATCACGGTGCGGCGCTGGTCGCCGACATTGACGACGACCACGTTGCCGATCGGTGCCGGCAGGTTGTAGTGCAGGCCGGGCTCGACCGGCTTGCCGTAGGGCTTGCCGAACACCAGCTGGATCGCCTGCTGGTTGGGCTGGACGCGGAAGAAGCCGGTCAGCAGCCAGATCACCACCGCCGCCAGGGCGATCAGGATGAGGCCCTTGAAGGAGCCCAGGCCGCCCGGCATCAGGTTGCGCAGCCGCTCCTGACCCTTGCGGATGACGTCTTCCATGTCGGGAGGCCGCCGCGAGCCGAACGGGCCGTTGCCCCGACCGCCGCCGCCACCGCCGCCCCATGGGCCGCCGCCGCCGCTGCCGCCACCGCCGCCGCCCCACGGGCCGCCGCTGTTGTTATTCCAAGCCATCCGCACCTCGAGGCCGCCTTTTGGGGGGACCTTTGATTTCATGCCGCTCTGCATATATGTGACGGCAGCCATACCTTCAATCAAGCGGCGAGCGACATGGCGGACATCACGGAATCGGCCGTGCGCGGGGTTCTCGAAACGGTGATCGACCCGGCGACGGGCAAGAACATCGTCGCGCTGGGCATGGTCAGCGGCATCGCCACCCGCGGCGGACATGTTGCAGTGACCCTGGAGGTCGATCCGGCGCGCGGTGCGGCGCTCGAACCCCTGCGCCAGGCCTGCGAACAGGCGGTCCGCGCCCTGGCGGGCGTGCTGTCGGCAACCGCCGTCATGACCGCCGAGCGCCCCGCCGCCCCATCTCCTCCCACGCGGCCGGCGCCGCCGCCGCGCACCGGCCACGGACCGGCCGCCGCCGCCCGCATCGACGTGCCGGGCGTGAAGCACATCATCGCCGTCGCCTCGGGCAAGGGCGGGGTCGGCAAGTCGACGACCGCGGTCAACCTGGCGCTCGGCCTCACCGCCAACGGCGTCGCCACCGGCCTGCTCGACGCCGACATCTACGGTCCTTCGATGCCACGCATGCTGGCGGTCAAGGAGAAGCCCGAATCGGCCGACGGCAAGATGCTGAAGCCGATCGAGCGCTACGGCCTGCGCACCATGTCGATCGGCTACATCGTCGCCGAGGACACGCCGATGATCTGGCGCGGCCCCATGGTGTCGAGCGCGCTCGAGCAGATGCTGCGCGACGTGCAGTGGGGCGATCTCGACGTGCTGGTGGTCGACATGCCGCCCGGCACCGGCGATGCCCAGCTCACGCTGGCGCAGCGCGTGGCGCTCTCGGGCGCGGTGATCGTCTCGACGCCGCAGGACATCGCGCTGATCGACGCGCGCAAGGGGCTCAGCATGTTCCGCAAGGTGGCCGTGCCGGTCCTCGGCATCGTCGAGAACATGAGCTACTTCCTCTGCCCCAAGTGCGGCGAGCGGTCGGAGATCTTCGGCCATGGCGGCGCGCACGAGGAGGCCGACAAGCTCGGCGTGCCGTTCCTCGGCGAGATACCGCTGCATCTCGACATCCGCATGACGTCGGACAGCGGCCATCCGATCGTGGTCTCCAAGCCCGACAGCCCGCACGCGCAGGTCTACAAGAACATCGCCGGCCGGGTGTGGAAGCAGCTCACGGCCAACCAGCGCGGCCCCCGGCCGGCGCCGAAGATCGTGATGCGCTGACGCACGGCGGTTTTCGACCGTTTTCGCGGTTTTTGCCGAGTTGCCCGTTTTCCGTCCCGGATGAGAGAGATGACGCCCGATCATCCCGCAGTATGGGCACGATCGCGGCGCCGCACCTATTATGGGCAATGGCCGACGATCGAGGCCGCGATTTCCGCACTCCGAATCGCGTTCCATTGCCCATAATGCGACTTAGGAAGAGCGAATTTTCCCCAGCTTGCGGCGCGCGCTCTTCTTCGCCAGCGCCTTGCCCACCATGCCGTGCACGCCGATCATCGAGCCGGCGACCAGCTCGAGCGCCAGGAAGCGGCGCTCCTCGACCCAGCCGGGCAGCTGCAGGTGCAGCGCCAGGTCGCGGCGAAAACCGAACTGGTTGTAGTACTCGGGATCGCCGACCAGGATGATGCGGCTGTGGCCCTGCAGGCGCGACTGCGCCATCGCATGCCACATCAGCGCCTTGCCGTAGCCCAGCCCGCGCAATTCGGGCGCGATCGCCAGCGGGCCCAGCATCACCGCCGGCCACTTGTTGTTGATCAGCACCGGCCAGTTGCGGATCGAGGCGACCAGCCGGTTCTTCTGGTCGAGGCAGACGAAGCAGAGGTCATCGAGGGGCGGCACGTCCTCGCGCAGGCGATAGACCGTCCTGGTCAGGCGGTCGGGCCCGAACGCCGCCGCCGTCATCTCCTCGATCGCCTCCGAATCGCGCGGCCGCTCGCGCAAGAGGCGAAGGAGTCCTGGGTTTTTCTGCATAAGTGAGTTATGACAGCAGGTGGGGAATCGCTCAACGCATTAGCATAACGGGATGATCATCGAGGAAATCCGGGCCGCCATTGCGGCCAAGTCCAGCGCCCTGGTGCGCCGCTCGACGGCCGATTTGGCCGCCCTGATCCATCCTGATTTTCTCTACGTCACCTCCGGCGGCAAAAACCTCACCAAGGCCGACTACATCGATGTCGCCGTCAAGGGCCGGTTCGTCTACCACGATCAGCAGGTGCGCGAGCTGGATGTCCGGCTGTTCGGCACCATCGCCGTGGCCAGCATGCTCATGGACGACCGGTATGCGATCGAGGGCCGGGAGGTCACCGAGACCTTTTACGGTCTCTCTGTCTTCACCTATACGGACGGACGGTGGCTCTGGGTCGCGGGCCAGACGATGCTGCCGAGGTCACCCTAGGCAAGCTAACCTGGGCGAATGATCATCGAAGAGATCCGCGCCGTACTGGTGGCCAAGGCGAGCGCCCTTGTCCGCCGGTCGGCGGCCGACATGGCCGCGCTGATGCATCCCGACTTCGTCCACGTCACCGCCGGCGGTCGTACGCTGACCAAGGCCGACTACATCGACGTGTTCATCAACTCCGACAGGGTAGTCTACCACAGCCAGGAAGTGCGCGAGCTGGATGTCCGGCTGTTCGACACCGTCGCCGTGGCGAACATGGTCGTGGACGACCGCTGCTCGATCGACGGCCGGGAGATCGCCGAGACCTTTCTGGCACTCTCCGTCTACACTTGGAAGGACGGCCGCTGGCTTTGGGTCGCCGGCCAGACGGCGCTGCCGAGGTTGCCCTAAAGCGGCCTCAGGAGGGGGCATGATCGTCGAAGAAATCCGGGCCCTCCTGGCCGCCAAGTCCGATGCCCTGGTGCGCCGGTCGGCGGCCGACATAACCGCCCTGCTCCATCCCAATTTTCTTCTCGTCACCGCCGGCGGCAAGACCATCGGCAAGGCTGACTACATCGATGTCGGCATCACGGGCACGCTGGTCTACCACGGCCAGAAAATACGCGAGCTCGAGGTCCGGGTGTTCGACGATGCCGCCGTGGCGAGCATGCTCGTGGACGACTGGTTCACGATCGATGGCCGGGAAATCATCCAAACCTATCGGAATCTCTCCGTCTTCACGCGGCTGGACGGGCGCTGGGTGTGGGCGGCCAACCAGGCGATGCTGCCGACAGCCTCCTAAAGCGGGATCGGTTTCGTGGAATCGGCCGAAGCAAACCCTCCCCATTCATATGGGGAGGTGTCAGCGTCTTACGCTGACGGAGGGGTCATAAGCCCCACCAAGACTGAAGCCTATGACCCCTCCGTCGCGGATTACCGCGCCACCTCCCCATATGAATGGCGATTATATACTTGACGGTGTAGACGGCAAGGGCTAGAAATCGCCTCACAACCGAGGCTTGCCGTGTCTGCCGATCTCGCTGCTCCCCAATTCACCGATGAGAATGCCGCTCGCGAGGCACTTGAGGCGATCCGCTGGCCCGGTGGTCCGGTCTGCCCGTTCTGCGGTGTTGTGGGAAACATCACGCGGCTGCAGGGCAAGTCAGCGCGCCCCGGCCAGCTTCAGTGCAACGACTGCCGCCGCTCCTTCACGGTGACGGTCGGCACGGTTTTCGAGCGCTCGCACATCCCGCTTCACAAGTGGCTGCTCGCCTCGCATCTGATGGCGTCGAGCAAGAAGGGGATCAGTGCCCACCAGCTGCACCGCATGCTCGGCGTCACCTACAAGACGGCGTGGTTCATGGCGCACCGCATCCGTGAAGCCATGACGCCACCGAGCGGCGGCTCGCCGCTCGGTGGGAGCGGCAAGCACATCGAAGCTGACGAAACCTACATCGGCAAGAAGCACGGCAAGGTGGCGCGACGCGGCACGGGCCACAAGCGCGTGGTCGTGTCGCTGGTCGAGCGCGGCGGTGGGGTCCGCAGCTTCCACGTCGACACTGCCGACATTCCGACCGTGAAGAAGATCATCGACCAGCACGCGGACAGGGCCTCCACGCTGAACACTGACGAAGCGGCGATGTATTCGGGCGTCGGGCGCGAGTTCGCAAAGCACCAGATGGTGCACCACGGCCGCGAGGAGTTTGTGCGCGGTGATGCCCATACGAACACGCTGGAAGGCTACTTCTCGATCTTCAAGCGCGGCATGAAGGGTGTCTATCAGCACTGCGACGAGCGCCACCTGCAGCGCTATCTCAACGAATTCGATTTCCGCTACAGCAACCGCGCGGCGCTCGGCACCAGCGACAAGGAGCGCGCGACCAAGGCCCTGAAGGGCATCGAAGGCAAGCGCCTCACCTATCGGCGGATTAACCGCGAACAGGCCGCTTCGCTGGGGTAGCTGGCGACTTCGCCGGCTTCTTGCGGCCCTTCTTGACGACAGGTGAATGAGGCTGCGGCGGCGTCGCCAGCATACGCCGCACGACCGCCTCTGTGGCAGGATCGAGCTTAGGGGATTTTGGCATGAGCAATCCGTGGGACGTTATGGAGCGAGCGCCACAAGGCGACGCTGACGTGACTGGCATATATGAAGCCGTAGGCAGAGCACTTTCAATGTGGGAGATACTTGAAGAGGCAGTTGCAGCCTTATATGGCACGATTATTGGCACGCATTCACAGGCAGCAATGGCCGCCTATGGCACGGTAGCGTCGGGGCCAGGTCGCATGGGGATGATCGTTGCGGCTGCGGAAGCTGAACATACCTTTATCGACAAGCAGTCCTTGTCTGAGGTCAAAAGTCTTCTTCGCGAGATTGGCGAGCTTGCTGCTCGCCGCAATGACATCGCTCATGGCACTGCTGCCATGTTTTCAGGGTCCCTCGCTCAGGGGAATTACCTCGTGCCGCCCCGGTACAATACGAGGCGTCAGCAATCACCTCGACGAGTCTTCGATCTCTCCCGTTCCGACGAGTTTGTGTTCGGCCGCTTCAAGTATGCCTACACAGCCGCGCAGATCGATCGCTACGCAGACCATTTCTGGAACTACGTCGAGAAGGTCTACGATCTGCACGACAAGCTTACTGGCCTTCGCCTTGGGAAGGAGGCGAAACGGAACGAAGCCGTGAAGGCACGCGAGCGAGCGCAGCTTGAAGCATACGTTGAGCAACAACTTCAGCAACGCCGTCAGGACCAGTGAAGAAGATCGAATCGGCCAGCACTTCCGCCGCCGCTTCAGTCATGTCAGGCGTGGGTTCTGCCGGTAATGCACACATCTAACCCTCCATCGAGGGCTAGTGTGCTACACCGTCAGGTATATAATTGTCATATGAATGGGGAGGATTGGATTGCTTAGTCCAGGCCCAGCGCCGCCATCAGCTCGCGCCATTCGCGCGGATTGAGGCCGCTCGACCTCTGGTCGACCTTCTCGCCGGCGATCATGCGCTTGACCGCCGCGAGCCCGGTCTTCGACAGATGCGCGCCGCCCATGCGGTACTCCATGAAGGCGTCGTGGCAGATCGGGGTCCAGCGCTTCAGCGTGTCGATCATCACATCGGCATAGACGCGGATCTCGTGCTGCGCATGGGCGTCGGCGCGCAGCGACAGGAAGTGCATGAGATTGTGAAGGTTCGTCTTCCAGTACCACTGGGTATAAAAGGCGAGCGACAGGTTCATGCGCGCCAGCTCGCGCGCCAGGCCGGAGCGCTCGGGATCGAGCGGCTCGCCCGCCTCGCCCTCGTTCAGCATCTCCATGTAGTGCTCGTAGACCAGCTCGGCGTCCTTCTTGAGCAGCGAGAAGACGCGCTCGGCCTCCTTGCCGGTGATCACCTGGTCGCGGCCCTGGCGGTTGGCCTTGCTCTGCGCCGCGAGATGCTCGGGCCTGGGCAGGTAGAACTCGTTGTCGAGGATCGAGTAGCGCGCGGAATACTCGTTCACGTTGGCCGTGCGATGGCGGATCCACTGCCGCGCCACGAAGATCGGCAGCTTCACGTGGTACTTGATTTCGCACATCTCGAACGGCGTCGTGTGCCGGTGCCGCATCAGGTAGTTGATCAGCCCGCGGTCCTCGCTGACCTTCTTGGTGCCGCGGCCGTAGGAGACGCGCGCGGCCTGCACCACCGCCGCATCGTCGCCCATGTAGTCGATCACCCGCACGAAGCCGTGATCGAGCACCGGCATCGCCTGGAACAGGATCTGCTCCAGCGCCGGCGCGATCGGCCGCAAGGTCTTCTGGGCGTCGCCGCGCGCCTGGTCGATCTCGGCCTGCTGGTCGGTGGAGAGGGGCATGTCAGTCTTCCGGTCTTGTTTGCCCCACTCTAGCTTTTCAGGCCGACCCTCTGCCAGACGGGATAACCCGCCGCCGTCTATTCGACCTTGAAGGTGAAGAGCGGCCGCGGAACCGCAGACGCGGTGGCCGGCGCCGCCGCATGCCCCTGGCCGAGCACGCCGTCGCGGGTACGGATCTCGACGTCGAATTGCGTCCGGTCGGCCTGGGCCGCCAAGGCGCCGCGCAGGGCGATACTGGCCCGCGCCTCGAGGTGCGTCTGGCAATTGGCGCATCCCTCGACATGCCAGCGGCTCAGCACCCCTTCCGTGCCGACATGCTGTTTCTTGCCGTCGACGTGCGCGAAGACCGAGATCAGGAACGAGCCGCGGATGCGTGCCCGATTGAGACCGCGGACGGTCACCATCCGGGTCGGCCTCTGGACCGTCTCGCTGGACGCTGCGGCGGCCCCCCTTGTTCCCTTGGCCGAGGGCTTGGCCGGTTCGAGCGAACCCGGGCCATAGGTGTAGCCGAGCTGCTTCTCGATATTGATGCAGTCGAGCGAGGTGTAGGGCCGCTCCTTGCGGCTGACCTTCTTCTTGAAGGGATCGAGCGGCGAGTCGAGGGTCAGCCAGGAATTCGGCACCGTGCCCGGCGTCGCCCCCTGGCTGTCGACCGAGTTCGTTCCCGGATAGTGGGCGATGATCTCCAGCCGGTCGGTGGCCTTGTGCTTCTTCTGCCACAGCCAGAACAGGCGATCGATGTAGCAGTGGTGGAAGAAGAAGATCGGATCGAGGCCCGCGGTGTCGTTCTCCCCCATGTCGCCGTTGGCGCCTTCGATCGGCGAGAGGTCGTCGGTGCCGATGTCGTAGCCGCCGACAGCGAGATGGATGGCGTTGTGCGGGCTCTCGATCGGCACGACGGCCACGCCGGTGTCGTCCTTCCATTGCGCCGACGACGTGGTGTTCGAGAACACGGTGTAGTTCGGCGCGTCGAGGCAATCGCGATACTTCTGCGCCGTGTTGGTCGGGATCGTCTCGCCGTTCACCACGATCGACGAGCCGAGCCAGTTGACGATGTTCTGGTTCAAGAGCTTCACGTTCTCGTCGTAGTCAGGGTACTGCGCGTTGTGCTCATCGGTCGCCGCCTTGTCGCCCGGCGCGACCAGGCCGGACAGCGGGTAGCGCACGGTCTCGTAGCCCTTGGGCTTGCTGTAGTCGGCGGTGGGGTCCGGGGTGAGATGATCGACGACGTTCTGGTTCAGCACGAAGGACCGCAGCGGATTGGCGATGGTCTCGCCGTCGAGCACGAAGTCCTTCTGCGTCAACGCCCAGGGGATGCCGTCCTGCAGCGACTCCTCGCTGGTCTCGTCCCAGTAGGGCAAGGTCACGCCGGCACAGCCGGGAACGCTGCGCAGCGCATCCTCGAGCCGCATCACGTACATGCGGTGCCAGGTCGGGAAGAGGACGTTGCCGTGGTTGCAGTAGCCGCCCCAGTAGGAAGCGTTGCCCCAGCCGGCGCCACGGAAGGGTTCGCCGTGATAGCCGCCGATCATGAAGAACGAGTTCGGGTCGTCCGGCGGCAGCTCCTTGATGGCCTTCCAGGCCCGCATGAGAGTCTCGAGCGGCTTCTTCTTGCCGTTCTCGTAGTCGTCCTGCAGCGCCGTGAGCGACCGCCGGACCCTGAGTGGAACTTTCTTGGCCATGCGCTGTCTCCCCCGAGCACCACACCGCACCCACGTCGTGCAGGAACTGTCTTCCAGTTGCCGGTAGATGGTAAAGGCGATTCGCGTGACTTGTGCACGGACGTCTTCAAAAAGCCCGCTGGACCGCCTATATTGGAACTGTCGGGCAACCGACTATGGCGATAAACGCCGCGTGACATAAGCGTTTCGGACCCGGGGGCGGTACCCGGCGCCTCCACCATTCTCTCCCTCTCTCATCCGAGCGGGACCGATGGGGGCGAAATAGGATCGACGAGCGTGGTAAAGGCGCGGCTTTTGCTCGGTATGGTTCCGCCGTGACGGGCCACACACAAGTGCTAACGATAACACCGTTACACTCGCTGCTGCCGCCTAAACAGCGGACGTAAGCGCGGTTCGGGGGGGCACCGGGCAACAGAAGCCCCCTCACTTTCCTTCCTTTCCTTTCGGTGCATTCACGGCTATTGCCGCGTTGACTCTCCCCCATGGCGGGTCGATGCTTTTTGCCAAGGTTCCGCCCGTTCATGAACGACCGCTTCCACTACGACGCTCTTGTCGACGATGCGCTGCGCGGCGTCGTGCGACGCGTATTGCGCCAGGTCGCGGACAAGGGCCTGCCTGGCTCGCACCATTTCTACATCTCGTTCCGCAGCACCGATCCCGGCGTGAAGCTGCCGGACTATCTGCGCGCCAAGTACCCGGACGAGATGACCATCGTCCTGCAGCACCAGTACTGGGACCTGATCCTCACCGACGAGTTCTTCGAGGTGACGGTGAGCTTCAACAAGCAGCAGGAGCGCATAAAGGTGCCGTTCGCCGCGCTGTCGGCGTTCGTCGACCCGTCGGTGCGCTTCGGCCTGCAGTTCGACCGCAAGGACAAGGCGGCGCTGCCCGCCGAGAAGCCCGCGGCGCCGGCCGCCGCGACGCCGCTGCCGGCCCCGGAGAAGCGCCCGTCGCTCGGCGCCCCCGCCAACCCGGGGGCCGGCGAAGCCAAGGCCGACGCCGACACCAAGCCGGCGGAGACGCCGGAGAAGACCGACGATCCCGCCTCCAAGATCGTCAAGCTCGATAGCTTCCGAAAGAAGTAGCGCCTGTCATCCCGAGCGGTGCCGTCCTTTCCGCCTCGGGCAATAACGCTGGACGTGCCGCGTAATTTGCGGTTTTAGGGCGCTTCCCCGCCAGGAGAAGCCATGCCCGAGTTCCAGTTCCAGGAGATGTTCCCGTCGGCCGCGGACACCACGCCTTACCGCAAGCTCTCCTCCGATTTCGTCGGCACAGCCAAGTTCAACGGCAAGGACGTGCTCACCGTCGACCCCGAGGCGATCACGATGCTGACCGCCGCGGCGTTCCACGACATCTCGCACCTGCTGCGGCCGGGCCATCTCCAGCAGCTGCGCAACATCCTGGACGACGGCGAGGCTTCGTCGAACGACAAGTACGTGGCGCTCGAGCTGCTCAAGAACGCCAACATCGCGGCCGGCGGCGTGCTGCCGATGTGCCAGGACACCGGCACCGCCATCGTCATGGGCAAGAAGGGCCAGCAGGTCTGGACTGGCGGCGGCGACGAGGCGGCGATCGCCAAGGGCGTGTTCAAGACCTACACCGAGACCAACCTGCGCTACTCGCAGGTCTCGCCGATCTCGATGTTCAAGGAAGTGCAGACCGGCACCAACCTGCCAGCGCAGGTCGACATCTATGCGACCGACGGCGACGCCTACAAGTTCCTGTTCATCGCCAAGGGCGGCGGCTCGGCCAACAAGAGCTATCTCTACCAGCAGACGCCGGCGGTGCTGAACGAGGCCTCGCTGCTCAAGTTCCTCGACACCCAGATCCGCACGCTGGGCACCGCGGCCTGCCCGCCCTACCACCTCGCGATCGTGATCGGCGGCACCTCGGCGGAGATGAACCTCAAGACGGTGAAGCTCGCCTCGACCCGCTATCTCGACGACCTGCCGAGCGAAGGCAACGACAAGGGCGTCGCCATCCGCGACCGCGAGATGGAGCAGAAGGTCCTCGAGCTCACCCGCCAGATGGGCATTGGCGCCCAGTTCGGCGGCAAGTACTTCTGCCACGACGTGCGCGTGATCCGCATCGCCCGCCACGGCGCCTCGGTGCCGATCGGGATGGGCGTCTCCTGCTCGGCCGACCGCCAGGCGATGGGCAAGATCACCCGGGACGGCATCTTCCTCGAGGCGCTCGAGACCAACCCGGCGCACTTCCTGCCCGAGGTCGAGCCGCAGCAGCTCTCGGGCGAGGTGGTCACGGTCAATCTCGACAAGGGCATGGCGCACACGCTCTCGGTCCTCACCAGGTACCCGGTGAAGACCCGCGTGAACCTGACCGGCACGCTGATCGTGGCGCGCGACTCGGCCCACGCGAAGCTCAAAGAGCGGCTCGACGCCGGCCAGGGACTGCCCGACTACTTCAAGCAGTTCCCGGTCTATTACGCAGGCCCCGCCAAGACGCCGGAGGGCATGGCGTCCGGCTCGTTCGGGCCGACGACGGCGGGCCGAATGGACAGCTATGTCGACCTGTTCCAGGCCAACGGCGGCTCGATGGTCATGCTGGCCAAGGGCAACCGCTCCAGGCAGGTCGTCGACGCCTGCAAGAAGCACAAGGGCTTCTATCTCGGCTCGATCGGCGGTCCAGCCGCGATCCTGGCCAAGAACTGCATCAAGAAGGTCGAGGTGCTGGAGTATCCCGAACTCGGCATGGAAGCGATCTGGCGCATCCAGGTCGAGAACTTCCCGGCCTTCATCGTCACCGACGACAAGGGCAACGACTTCTTCAGCGAGCTGAAGATCTGAAAAGGGAAGGCCGGGAGGTTGCCCTCCCGGCCCGTTGCTGTCCTACAGCCGCTTCGCCCAATTCCCAGAAGAGCGAACCGGCCGCTTCCCGAACCTTGTCCCGAGCGAAGCGAGGGATCTTCTATTGGGTCAGAAAGATTCCTCGCTGCGCTCGGAATGACAATTACCCGCGGCAGCCCTCTTCCTTGGCGCACCAGCGGTCGATCCAGACGTTGCCCTTCTCGGCGTTGATCACCTGCAGCCACTCGCCGCGGCAGCCCAGCACGCGGAACTGAAAATCCTCGCCCTTGATCTGGCCGATCGGCGCGCCGAGCAGGCCGGGCTTGGTGAACATGGTGACGTCGCCGTCGAGCTTGGAGCTGACCGCCAGCGCATCGGCCGGCACCCAGCCGACCTTCGGCTTGCCGTCGACCGCGGTGTAGTCGGCGCCGCCCAGCGCGATCCGCGCCCAGCCGGCCTGGCTGCCGATCAGGGTGACATTGGAGGTCGAGACCTCGCGGCTCATGTCGCGGGTGGCGATCGAGCCGATCACGACGCCTTCCGGCGTCGGCGTGGCGCGCACCTCGAGCGGCTGGCCCGGCTGCAGCAGGGCATAGGCCTGCGTCGCCTTGCACGAGCCCGCGAGACCGGTGCTGGCGTCGACCGACTGTTCGAGAACGGCAAAGCCGGCAAGCACGGAAACCGTGCCAATGATCGCACGAATCATGGCGAACCCCTTCCCAAGTTGTGTGCCGGCCCAGGTCCCCACCCGCCAGCGCCTCTTACCCGAGGGTCATGTAGCAACACAGCTGTGTCGGAGTCGTGTCGTGCTTTGTATGTTTTGTAACTACAGTTACACGTTATCCACATGAAGCTGGCCAAGCCCCACCTCGATGTCGGCCTGTTCTCCAACCGGCGCGACGAGCAGCTGGCCTTCTGGCAGCAGGCGGTCGGCCTGCCCTACGACCACATGGGCAAGGTCGGCGGCGGGGTGCAGCAGCACCGCCATCACATGAACGGCTCGATCCTGAAGATGAACCACGCCCGCGATCCCCTGCCGGCGGTCGCGCCCTCGGGCATCGTCGGGCTGCAGATCGCGCGCGAGGGGCTGGCGGCGCCGCAGGCGCTGGCCGATCCCGACGGCAACAGGGTGACGCTGGTCCCGAAGGGTCATGACGGGGTCGAGGGCATCGCGATCCTGCTGCGTGTCAACGATCCCAGGGCGCACGACCGGTTCTGGACCGAGGCGATGCAGTACGAGCGGGTCGGCGAGGGCCGCTATCGCTGCGGCGATTCCCTGGTCGTGATCGCCGAGCAGGGCAAGGTCGAGCCGCGCGGCACGCAGTGGCGCGGCCCGGGTTACCGTTACACGACGGTGCAGGTGTTCGACTGTATCCGTGAAGTCGCGGGCATCGTCGCCCGCGGCGGCACGCCGAGCGGCGACGTGCGCGTGCTGGGCGAGACGGTGCGCTACGCCTTCGTCTGCGATCCCGACGGCAACCACATCGAGGTCAGCCAGCGCGCCAGCCTGACCGGCCCGCTGTCATCCTGAGCGAAGCGGAGGATCTTTTACGACCAGAGATCCCTCGCAAATGCTCGGGATGACGGCCGAGGGCCGTCACTTCCCGCCGGTGCGGGCTTCGAGGGCGGCCTTGAGGTCCTTGAGACCGAGCTGGACCGGCTTCGGCGCCGTACGGATGGCGCGGCGGGCGCGCTCCTCGGCATCCTTGCGGGCCTGTTCGGCGGCGAGGCGGGCCTCCTCGGCCTTGCGGGCGGCTTCCGCCGCTTTGGCGGCCGCGATGGCGGCGCGCTCGGCGCGGACGCGCTCACGCTCCTCCTGCACGGCACGGCGGCGCTCCGCTTCCTTCTCTTCGCGGAGGCGGGCGGCTTCGAGCCGCGCCTCCTGGCGGGCGGCGAACTCGGGGTCGTTCGTCGGATTCTTCTGCTTGGCCTTATCGAGAAGCGCCTGCTTGGCCTTGGCCTGGGCTTCCAACCGGTCGGTGAAGGTATCCTTGTTCTTCAACGCTTATCCTCTGTTGCTACTACTCGGCCGCCTGGGCGGCCTGCTTCCTGGCGCGCTTGCGGTCCTCGGGTTCGAGGAAGCGCTTGCGCAGCCTAATCGACTTTGGTGTCACTTCGACGAGCTCGTCGTCTTCGATGTAGGCGATCGCCTGCTCCAAAGTCATTTTCCGCGGCGGAGTCAGCCGCACCGCCTCGTCCTTGCCGGCGGCACGGATGTTGGTGAGCTGCTTTCCCTTCAGCACGTTGACGTCGAGGTCGTTGCCTCGGGAGTGCTCGCCGATCAGCATGCCCTGGTACACCGCCACACCGGGATCGATGAACATCGGGCCGCGGTCCTCGAGGTTCCACATCGCGTAGGCGACCGAGACGCCCTCGGCGTTGGAGATCAGGGCGCCGTTGCGGCGGCCCTGGATCGGCCCGCGAAAGGGTCCGTATTCGTGGAAGATCCGGTTCATGACGCCGGTGCCTCGGGTATCGGTGAGAAACTCACCGTGGTAGCCGATCAGGCCGCGCGACGGGGCGTAGAACACCAGGCGGGTCTTGCCGGCGCCGGACGGGCGCATGTCCTGCAGCTCGCCCTTGCGCAGCGAGATCTGCTCGACCACGGTGCCGGTGTAGGCGTCGTCGACGTCGATCACGACCTCCTCGATCGGCTCCAGCCGCTGGCCGGTCTGCGGGTCGGTCTGGAACAGAACCCTCGGGCGGCCGACGGCCAGCTCGAAGCCCTCGCGGCGCATGGTCTCGATCAGCACGCCGAGCTGAAGCTCGCCGCGACCGGCGACCTCGTAGGAATCGGCGTTCTCGGTGTCGCGCACGCGGATCGCGACGTTGCCCTCGGCCTCGCGCATCAGGCGGGCGCGGATCATGCGGGTGGTGACCTTGTCGCCTTCGCGGCCGGCGAGCGGGCTGTCGTTGACCATGAAGTTCATGGCGAGCGTCGGCGGATCGACCGGCTGGGCCGGCAGCGCCGTCTCAATCGTGAGGTCGCCCAGGGTGTCGGCGACGGTCGCGGTCTTGAAGCCGGCGATGGCGACGATGTCGCCCGCCTCGGCCTGCTCGATCGGCTGGCGCTCGAGGCCGCGGAAGGCCAGCAGCTTGGTGACCCGGGTCTCCTCGATCTTCTCGCCCTTGCTGTCGCCATGGCCGCTGATGGCCCGGAGCATCGTGTTGGGCTTGATGGAGCCCGACTGGATGCGGCCGGTCAGGATGCGGCCGAGGAACGGATCGGCTTCCAGCGTCGTCACCAGCATGCGGAACTGCGGGTCGCTGTCGACCTTGGGCGCCGGCACGTGGCGCAGGATCAGGTCGAACAGCGGCTCCATGTCCTTGTGCTCGGCCTCGAGCTGTTTCGCGGCCCAGCCCTGGCGGGCCGAGGCGAACAGGGTCGGGAAGTCGAGCTGCTCGTCACTGGCGTCGAGCGCCGAGAACAGGTCGAACACCTCGTCATGCACCTGGTGCGGACGGGCGTCGGAGCGGTCGACCTTGTTGATCAGCACGATCGGCTTGAGACCGAGACGCAAGGCCTTGCCGAGCACGAACTTGGTCTGCGGCAGCGGGCCTTCGGCCGCGTCGACCAGCAGGACCACGCCGTCGACCATCGACAGGATGCGCTCGACCTCGCCGCCGAAGTCGGCGTGGCCCGGCGTGTCGACGATGTTGACGCGGGTGCCCTTCCAGACGACCGAGGTCGCCTTGGCCAGGATGGTGATGCCTCGTTCGCGTTCGAGGTCGTTGGAATCCATCGCGCGCTCGGCGACCTGCTGGTTGTCTCGGAAGGTGCCGCTCTGCTTGAGCAGGCAGTCCACGAGCGTCGTCTTGCCATGGTCGACGTGCGCGATGATCGCGACGTTGCGGATGTCCATTCGGGGGATCGGTTTCCGGGGGAAAAGGGGGCTGTGTTTGCGCGGGTATATACGCAGGCGCTGTGACACCGGCAAGGCAGGTTGAGCAGGCTTCTTGCCGCTGTCACAATCCTCGCATGCGTAAACGCTCGATCACCATCCATGGTCATCAGACGAGCATTTCGCTGGAGGACGAGTTCTGGCAGGAGCTCGCGGCCATCGCCAAGGCCCGCACCCTGTCGCTCAATGCCCTGGTGACCGAAGTCGACAAGGCGCGCGGCAGCCCGAAAGGCGGTCGTGGCAACCTCTCGAGCACGCTGCGCGTCTATGTCCTGAAACAGGCCAAGCGGAAGATCAGTCGAGCTTGAAGCCCTTGCGGCGCACGAAAGCGCCGAAATCGGCCCGTTCGGGCACCGAATATTGCCGGGCCTTGTCCTCCGACCAACCGTATTCGGGGCTCGCGCCGAACCGGTCGGTGTAGCGCTGAGTGCGATAGGGCTGCACCGCCTCGCGGCGTTTGTCGTAGGCTGCAATCTTCTCCTCGAGCCCCGTCTCGTCGTAGCGGTCGCGGTGAATCGAGACGTCGAGCCCCAGCCGCGGGCTCATCACCCCCGGGAAGGACGGCCAGCCGGCACCCAGCGCCGCGACGGGGAAAACATGGTCCGGCAGCGACAGGATGTCCGACACCTGCTGGGCGTGGTTGCGGATGGCGCTGATCGGGCAGGTCCCCAGCCCGACCCGGTCGGCGGCGGCGATGAAAGTCGCCAGCACGATGCCGGCATCGACCGCAGCATTGAAGAAGGGGTCGAGATAGTCGTTCACGAACGGCCTCTTGCGCCAGTCGAACAGCAGGCGATGGCGGCGGTTGTTGCCGCAGAACACCAGGAATACCGGCGCGGCCTTCACCCAGGGATTGTCGGGCAGGAGAGCCTCGAGCTTCTCGCGCTGTCCCTTGTCCGAAACGATCACGATGTCGCCCTGCTGCAGGTCCGACTTGCTGGGCGCCGACAACGCGACGGCGCACAGCGTGTCGAGCAGCGCCGGGTCGACCGGCTGGTCGGTGTAGCGGCGGATCACGCGGCGGTTGGCCATTTCGGCCAGCACGTCGACATTCCTGGGCGCGTCATCGAGATCGGGCGCGGTTCCGAATCTCGCCCTGAGCGCGTCTTTCAATTTTTCGAGCATCAGCGTCCGAAGATGTTGGGGATGGGAATGTTGGGGATCGGCGAGCGCTGGCCGCCGCCGCCACCACCGAGCCCCGGAATCCCGGGAATGATGCTGGGCACCTGGTTGGTGAGCGTGTTGACCACGCCCGGCGGATCCTTGGCGCTGCCGCGGCTCACGCCGTAGCTCGGGCTGGAGAGCGGCCCGCGCACCGTGGCGACGAGATAGGGCGCCGAGGGGTCCTCGGCGATCATCAGGTTGACCGTGGTGTCGGTGGTCGAGGCGACCAGGCTGGTGCGCGTGTGGATGTTCGCCGTGGCGCGGTCGCCCGCGATCGCCAGCCCCTTGTCGGTCAGCAGGCCCCCGGCGATGTCGAGATGGCCCGAGATCGGGTTGTTGCGGTTGACGAACCGGTTCAGCACGACCGAGGCGGCGGTCAGCAGGTTGGTGGCGATGCCGCGCTGGCCGACCACGCCCAGCACGTTGCCCAGGGTGTTGTCGATCACGCCGCCGACCGCGCCCGCCGCGCCCGAGCCCAGCGCGATCAGCGCCTTGTCGGCGCCGACGAAGACATGGCCGCCCAGTTGCGCGCCGCCGACCATCGAGCCGCGGATCTGCTCGCGCGTGCTGCCGGCACCCGTCAGCGCGATGCCGGTCGCGTCGAGCCGGCCGTCGACGGTCACCTTCACCTGGCCGCCGAACACGTTGGTGCCCGAGGTGGCGCGCAGCATCTCGCCGAGATTGATGCCGGTGGCGCTGCCCTTGAAGTCGATGGCGACCGCGGGCTTGCGGCCGTCGATGGTGCCCGAGAGATCGACCGCGCCGCCATACAGCCCGCCCTTCAGGTGCTGCAGGGTGAGCAGGCCGTCCTTCAGGGTCACCGCGATGTCGGCGTTGCCGAGCCTGAGCGGCGAGCTGATCAGCGTGCCGGCGGCAAGCTTGAACGAAGCGTCGAAGGCGCGCAGCGGCCCGGTGTCGATCGTCTGCGTCGCCATCTGCCCGGGTGCCGCCGCCGCCGGGCGGCCGCGTGGCGCCGCCGGGGCCGGCGCGCTGCCGAGCTTGTCGAGGTCGAGCGTGGTGGTGTGCAGGTCGGCCGAGACGTACGGCCGGTCGGCGACCTTGGCCTCGACCGTGCCCTCGATGGTCTGGCCCTTGGCCGTGACCTTGCCCTTGTAGCCGATCGTCGAGGCCTGCCCCTTGGCCGCGCCCGGCATGGTGAGCGTGCCGTCGATGCGCGCGCTCTCGCCCGAGGCCGCGAGGTCGAGCTCGCGGAAGGTCAGCGCCTCGACCGTGCCGGACACGCCGCCGCGCGCCGTCACCGGACCGATGCCGTCCGGCGCGGTGGCGCCGGCGATCTTGAGCACGCGCGCCATCTCGGGCGCCTCGAAGTTGAAGGCCGTGTCGAAGCGCGGCAGCGGCTGGTCGTAGTCGGTGACGGTGCCGCGGATCGCCAGCCGCGCACCGCCCAGGTTCGAGACCTTGACGTCGCGGAAGTCGATGGTGCGGCCCTTCATCGCGAGGTCGACCTCGATGCCGCCGATCGTCTCCTTGTTGTAGATCGCCTTGGCGAGCTTGAGTTTCAGCCCGACCGACGGCCCGGCCGCCGCGCGGGCGCTGCTGGACGGCGCCGGCGTTGCAGCAGGCGCTGCCGGCTTCTTCTGGCCGTCGGCCGGCTTGACCATGAAGGAGTCGAGATCGACCGTGTCGATGTCGAGCTGGGTGACGATCGACAGCGGCACCGAGAAGGTGACGGTCACGCTGCCCCGGCCCCTGATGTCGTCGAGCTCGAAGGCTGCGTCGCGCACCTGCACCGCGCCGCCGCTCGAGCCCAGCCGGCCCTTGAGGCTGAGCTTCTGCAGCTTGCTCGCCGGCACCTGCGACACGTCGACCGCCAGCCACTGCAGCGTCTCGCGCAGCTTGGGGCCGACCAGGCTGAAATCGCCGTTCACCGCCCCGCCCGCCAGCGTCGAGCGCGCCTGCAGCACCATGTCGCCCGGCAGCGTCGCATCGAGCTTAGGCACCGCGACGGCACCGCCCTTGGCGTCGAGCTCGAGGGCGACGTTGCGCACCGGCTGCTTGTTGTAGATCACCTCCGGCGCCTCGAGCGACAGCTTGGCGGTCAGCGTGTCGAGCACGCTGGCGCCGCTGCCGGTCGCGGGGGCCGCAGGCGGCGCAGGCTTGCCGGGCGCCGACGGCGCGGGCGGCGCCGACAGGCCGGCGAGCACCCGATCGAGATCGATCTTGGGCAACGTGAGCTTGCCGTCGATCGCCGGCGCCGGCTTCAGCGTCACGCTGAGCGAGCCCGAGCCGCCATCGCCGGCCAGCGCGATCTTGAAGTCGCGCGCCGCGATCTGGCTCTGCGACAGCTCGACGGCGCCGTCGAAGCTGAACTTGCTGGCGAGCAAGGGCGGCAAAGGCGGCACCGGCTGGCCGGCGAGGCTCACCAGGGTGGCGATGAAGCCGGTCAGCGACTCGGCCGACACGCTCGCCGTGCCCGAAAACTTGGCGTTGGGCCCGAGCTCGCTGATCTTGCCCTTGAGGCTGAGCTTGCCGTTCGCCTCGAGCGCCAGCGCGGTCGGCATGCCGTCGCTGCCCTTGGCGCCGACGCTGAGATCGATCTTGAGCGGGGCGTTGTTGACCGTGGCGCTGCCGGCCAGCGCGTAAGGTCCGTCGATCGAGCCGACCGAGGCGGTGATGTCGGCCTTCTCGGCGACGACCGAGAGGCCCGCCTTGGAATCGCTGAAGATCAGCGTGCCGTTCTCGATCGTCAGCCGGCCGAGCGACAGGGGCCGCGGCGAGCTCGGCTTGGGCGCGGCGGGCTTGGCCTCGGCGACCGACGGCGTGAACTCCCAGTTCGGCTTGCCCTCGGCATTGATCTCGAGGACGATCTTGGGCTCGACCAGCGTGACCTCGTCGACCTCGATATTGCCGACCAGCAGCGCGAACAGCGCGGGCTTCACCGTGATCGACTTGACCTCGACCATGTTGGGGTTCTTCGAGCCCGGCGCGTTGAAGAACTTCACGCCCGCGACGGTTGCAGTCGGTACCGGCAGGAGCGACAGCGACAGCGGTCCGTCGATCACCAGCTCGCGGCCCGTGGCCTTCTTCACCTCGGCCAGGATCTGCGGCTTGTACTTGTTGACGTCGATCAGCGCCGGCGCGACCAGCAGCGCCACGATCAGCACGCCCAGCACGGCGCCCGCGCCGATCAGGAGCTTCCGGCGCATGGAAGTGGTCATCGGGTTCTCCCTCGATCGCGTCGATGAAAGACTAGCGCATCGCCGCCGCGGGCGGCATACAGAATCCTGTGTCTGAAATCGTCAACCTCCGGAAAGTCCGCAAGGACAAGGCGCGCGCCGAGCGGGACCGCGAGGCCGAGGCCAATCGCCTGCGCTTCGGCCGCACCAAGGCACAGAAGAAGGCCGACCGGCAGGCCAAGGAACGCGAAAGCCGCGCCGTCGACGACAAGAAGCTCGAGTAGCCCGGATCGCAGATCGACGCGCATCCCCGTCCCGACCGTCCCACGGCGGCGGGGGACGGGTTCGATGCCGATGGCATCGCCACCAAAGGCTTCCCAGCGCCAAAATTTTCTCGCGAATTTTCCCCCGTGCCGTCGCGGCGCGCGGATGAGCGGCGGGTTGGAGACAAGGCGAACATCGTCATGGGCGTCACACTGCACCATCGCGCGTTCCATTGCCCGTGATGAGCCTCGCCCGCACGGGGTTATCCACACGCTTGCGCGGCTTCGCCAGCGGCTCGCTGTCCGTCAGCGGGTCGCTGACCTATTGAGCGTCAGCCGGTCGAAGAAATCTCGCGTGGCCTGCACCGCGCCGGGGCCGGCGACCGCGCGCACGTTGGTGAGCTCGAGCCGGCGGCCGCTCAGGGCGTCGATCAGCACGGGATCGAGCGGCTTGCCGTCGGCGCGGTCGACCAGGTCCATCGGCTTGCCGTTCTTGGACGCCACGCCGAAGCGGTCGCCCCATTGCTTCAGCCCGACGATCACCGTGAACAGCGCCGCGCCCTTGTCGGTCAGGCGATATTCGTGGCGCAACGGCCGCTGGCGGTAGGCGGTCTTGCGGAAGATGCCGGCCTCGACCAGCTTCTTCAGCCGTGCCGTCAGCACGTTGCGCGCGATGCCGAGATTCTCCTGGAAGTCATCGAAGCGCCGCACGCCATAGAAGGCATCGCGCACGATCAGGAGCGTCCACGGCTCGCCGACGACGTCGAGCGCCGAAGCGATCGAACAATTCATCTGTTCGTACGAAGTACGCCGCATGGCCAAAGTATAGGCCGGAGTCGGTCCGGCGCAATCAGCCGGAACGGCGTCCCGAGACGCGCAACAATGCATACCCCACTGCCGCCGAAAGCACGGACCCGGCGAGCACGCCGAGCTGCACCAGGGGCATCTTGCCGCTGTCGAAGGCGAGCGTGCCGATGAACAGGCTCATGGTGAAGCCGATGCCGCCGCACACGGCGACGCCGTAGAGCTGCCGCCAGCTCGCACCCGACGGCATCCGGGCAAGGCCGAGCGCGATCGGCAAGGCCGCGCCGGCGAAGATGCCGAGCTGCTTGCCGAGGAACAGGCCGGCGACGATGCCGAGCACGATCGGATCGCGCACCATGGCGGCGTTCACGCCGTCGAGATTGAGACCGGCGTTGGCGAAGGCGAACACCGGCACGATGAAGAACAGCACCCACGGCCGCAAGACGTGCTCCAGCCGCTCGAACGGCCCGCCCAGCGGCAGGCAGAAGGCCAGCACGACGCCCGACAGCGTCGCATGCACGCCCGATTCCAGCACGCACAGCCAGAGCAGCACGCCGACGGCGAGGTAGGGCAGCATGCGCTTCACGCCGAGCCGGTTGAGCGCGATCAGCGCCGCGATGCAGAGGCCGGCGCCCACCAGGGCGAGGGTCGACAGCTTGGCGGTGTAGAAGACGGCGATGATGACGATGGCGCCGAGGTCGTCGACGATCGCCAAGGTCAGCAGGAAGAGCCGCAGCCCGGCCGGCACGCGCTTGGGCCCCAGCGCCGCCACGATCGCGACGGCGAAGGCGATGTCGGTCGCCGAGGCGATCGCCCAGCCGTGCAGCGCCTCGCGGTTGCCCCAGTTGAAGGCGGTGTAGATCGCCGCCGGCACAATCATGCCGCCCAGCGCGCCGGCGATCGGCAGCGCCACCCGCGAAGGCCGCGACAGCTCGCCGACCACGACCTCGCGCTTGATCTCCATGCCGACCAGCAGGAAGAACACGACCATCAGGCCGTCGTCGATCCAGTGGATCAGCGAGTCGTGCGCAATCTCGATCCGCAGGATCCGCACGACCGTCTCGCCGAGCGGCGAATTGGCCAGCACCAGCGCCAGCACGGTCGCCGCCAGCAGCGGCACCGCACTGCCCGCGTCGCTCTGCAGGAAGGCCGCCCAGCGCTTCATGGTCCCTCGATACAGCAAAACGCCCGGGCCTTTCGACCCGGGCGTCTGAGATCGACGCGATTCGTCGGTCGACTGGGTCGCGGCTCTGGCCGCGACCTAGTCGCGATTCTGGCCCATGAAGCTCATCAGGAACTGGAACAGGTTCACGAAGTCGAGATAGAGGCTCAGCGCGCCGAAGATGGCGACCTTCTCGAGCGAACCCTGATCCCAGGCTTCGCTGTACTGCTGCTTGATCGTCTGGGTGTCGTAGGCGATCAGGCCGGAGAAGATCAGCACGCCGGCGACCGAGATGATGAAGGTCATCGTGCCCGACGGCCAGATCATGTTCACGAGACCGGCCAGGATGATGCCGATCAGGCCCATGAACAGGAACTTGCCGAAGGCCGACAGGTCCCTCTTGGTGGTGTAGCCGTACAGGCTGAGACCGCCGAACGCCGCCGCCGTCACGAAGAAGGTGCGGGCGACCGACGCCTCGGTGTAGCGGAACAGGATGACCGACAGGCTGACGCCCATCAGTGCTGTCACCGCCCAGTACACGGCCTGGACGGCTGCCACGCTCATTCGCTGGGCGCGGAAGCCGACCAGCAACAGCAGGCCGAGAGGCGCGAACACCGCGACCCAGCCCAGCAGGTTCATGCCCACCGGAATGAGATTTCCGCCACGGGTCATACCCATCGTGAAGAACAGGTTGCGGACCGGCTCGAAGTTGTAGATCACGAAGGCCACGATGCCCGACAGGGCCAGGCCAGACGCCATGTAGTTGTAGACGCGGATCATGTGCTGGCGCAGACCGACATCGTACGATGCCTGGTCGGCGATCACGCCGCCGCGGCCGAAAGAACCAAAGTTCTGGTTTGCCATGTGTGTTTTCCCTAGCCTCCGAGGGACCCTATTGGCTGAGCCCCTTCGGCGAATAATGTGGGCATGCATCGCGTCTGAATCAAGGAAGATCGGAAAGGGGGATAACCCGCGGTCCGGGCTGGGAAATCCGGTTTATTCGTTCCGTAACAAAGCCAGCGGCCGTTGCCGCAGCGCCGCCAGGGTGCCGGCCAACCCGAACGCCAGGGTGAGCGCCATGGCGCCGACGGCCACCGCCACAGCCACCGTGGGCAGGAAGGTCCAGCTGAGGTTCATCAGGTTCCGCACCACCAGATAGGCCGCCACCGTGCCGACCCCCAGGGCGGCCAGCGCCGTGGCGAGGCCCAGCGCCGCGAATTCCCAGGCGAAGGTGCCGGCAATGCGGGCCCGGGTGGCGCCCAGCACCTTCATCACCACCGCCTCGTGGATGCGCCGCCGCTGGGTCGCCAGCATCGCCCCCGCCAGCACCAGGATGCCGGCCAGGATGGAGAGCAGGCCGATCAGCCGGACCGCCAGGCCGATATTGCCCAGCACCTCCGATGCGGTCTGGATGGCGTCGCGGATGCGCACCACGGTGACGTTGGGGAAGCGGTCGGTGACGTCCTTGAAGATCTTCTCCTCGGCCGCGGGTGTCGCCTTGACCGTGGCGAGATAGGTGTGCGGCGCCTTGTCGAGGATGCCGGGCGAGAAGACGAACACGAAGTTGATGGCCAGCGTCTGCCATTCGATGCGCCGCAGCGAGGCGATCTTCGCCTCGATCTCGCGGCCCAGCACGTTGACGGTGATGGTGTCGCCGACCCCGATGCCGAAGGCGTTCGCGAGCTCGGCGTCGAACGACACGAGCTGCGGCCCGCGATAGTCGGCGGTCCACCACTGGCCGGCGACGATGCGGGCGCCCTCCGGCGCCTCGGCGGAATAGGTGACGCCGCGATCGCCGTCGACCGCCCAGCGGGCGTTGGGCGGGACCTTCTGGGCGTTGACCGGCTCGCCCCCGATCTTGCTGATGCGGCCGCGCAACGACGGCACCTTCTCGAGCTTGCCGGTGCCGGGAACGGATTCGACGGTCTTCTGGAAGTCGGCGATCTGCGAGCTCTGGATGTCGACGAAGAAGAAGGCCGGCGCGTCCTTCGGGATGCGCTCGGTGATCTGCGCCCGCAGATTGCCCTCGATCAGCGCGGTGGCGACCAGAACCGTCAACCCCAGCCCGAGCGACAGCATGACGATCGGCGTCGGCGAGCCCGGCCGGTGCAGGTTGGCGAGCGCCAGCCGCAACGCCGCGAACTTGGGCTTGCCGATGCGCGCGGCGGCCCACATCAGGCCGCGCGCCAGCAATGGGAAGGCCACGAAGGCACCGATCGCGCCTAACACGAACCATCCCGCCGTGCGCCGCTCGGGCGCGACGAAGATCGTGAACCCTGCCAGCACGACCGCGGTGCCGGCGATCAGCGCGAGCTCGCGCAACGCGACCCGGCGGCCGCCAACCGCGGCGCCGCGCATCAGGGTGGCGGCCGAGATCGCGCGGGCGCGGATCAGCGGCAGCAGCGCGAACAGCAGCGACACCAGCAGGCCGAAGGTGCCGGCCGTCAGCAGCGGCCGCGCATAGATATCGATGCGCGCGTGCAAGGGCAGCAGCTCTTCGAGAACCGATTGCGCGGCAAACGGCAGCGCCGCGCCGATCACCACGCCGGTAACGATGCCCAGCAGGGCGAGCGCGCCGAGCTGGAGGAAGTAGGTCACGAACACCAGCCGCTCGGGCGCGCCCAGGCACTTCAAGGTGGCGATAGTGCGCAGGCGGCCGGCGAGGAAGCTCGAGATCGCGTTGCCAACGCCGACGCCGCCGACCAGCAATGCCGACAGTCCGACCAGGCTCAGGAACTGGGTCAGCCGGTTCAGCCAGAACTGCAGGCCGCCGCCGGCATCGTCCAGCCTCCGCACCCGCCAGCCGGCGTCGGGGAACTGCGCCTTGATGCTGTCGATTGCCTCGACGTCGGAGACGCCCGGCGGCAAGTGCAGGCGGTATTCCCAGGTGAGCAGGCTGCCCTGCTGCGCCAGCCCCGATTGTGCGATCGCCGCCAGCGGGATCATCAGGCGTGGGCCCAGGCTTGCGAAGGCGTTGACGCCGCGGTCGGGCTCGCGAGCGATGATCGCGCGCAGCTGGACCACGGCATCGCCGATCTTGAGGCGGTCGCCCACCGCCATGTTCATGCGCTGCAGCGCCGAGTCCTCGACCGCCGCGCCCCACACGCCGTCGCGTTTGGCGAGCACGGCGGCGAGAGTGCCGCCGCCTTGCAGCTCGACCGTGCCATAGAGCGGATAGGTGGGCTCGACGGCCTTGAGCTGGACCAGCGCGGGATGACCATCTTCCTTCACCGGGCGCGCCATCGAGCGGCTGTCGATCCAGCGCGTCATCTGGCCTTCCTTGGCCAGCCAGGCAAGCTGCTGGGGCGTCGCCTCGCGATAGAGCAGCGAGATCGCGACGTCGCCGCCCAGCAGCTCGCGCGCATCGGCGCGCAGGCCCTCCTGCACCGCGCGGCTGAAGGACAGGATGGCGGCGATCGCGCCGACACCCAACGCCAGGCAAGCGAGGAACAGCCGGAAGCCGCCGAGGCCGCTGCGCATCTCGCGCCGCGCCAGGGTGAAGGCCAGGCGCAGCGTCTTGCCGGTCCGGCGAGAATTCATTGCGCGGCCAGCGCCTGCGGCATGCGCTCGTCGCCGACCACCAGCCCGTCGGCGATGCGCAGGATGCGATCGCAGCGCTCGGCCAATGCCATGTCGTGGGTGATCAGGATCAGCGTCGCGCCCTCGGCGCGCGCCAGCTCGAACAGCAGGTCCATCACCTGCTTGCCGGTGGCGCCGTCGAGATTGCCGGTCGGCTCGTCGGCCAGCAGCAGCTTGGGCCGGCCGACGAACGCGCGCGCCACCGCGACGCGCTGCTGCTCGCCGCCCGAGAGCTGCGCCGGATAGTGCGTCAGGCGATGGCCGAGACCGACCCGCTCGAGCGCAGCCTGTGCCGCTTCGAAGGCATCGCCGCGGTCGGCGAATTCCAGCGGCAGCGCCACGTTCTCCAGCGCGGTCATCGTTGGAATAAGGTGAAAGCCCTGGAAGACGATGCCGAGATGGTCGCGGCGCAGGCGGGCGCGGGCATCGTCGTCGAGCGGCCCGAGGTCGCGGCCGACCACCTCGACCCGGCCCGACGTGGCGCGTTCGAGGCCGCCCGCCACCATCATCAGGCTCGATTTGCCGGCGCCCGAAGGGCCGACCACGGCGGTGATCTCGCCGGCGGCGATGTCGAGCGAGATGCCGCGCAGGATATTGACCATGCCGGCATCGCTTGCCATGTCGAGATGGACATCCGCGAAGCGGACGATGGGGTCTCTTGCAGGGTGCGGGACGGTCACGGCCATGAATCTTGCCTTTGCATATGGTCGTTTTGCGGCGGTGGTCAATTCACTGCTGCTTGTCCTTTTGCTCGCGGCGCATCCCGCCCATGCACAAAGCGGACCCGTGAAAATTGCCGTGCTCGGCGACAGCCTCGCGGCGGGCTATGGCATCAAGCCCGATCAGGCCTTCCCGGCCCGGCTGGAAGCCGCACTGAAGGCACAGGGTCGCAATGTGACCGTCTTCAACCAGGGCGTCTCGGGCGACACCAGCGCGGGCGGGCTCGACCGGCTCGACTGGCTGCTGGCCGACAAGCCCGACATCGTGCTGCTCGAGCTGGGCGCCAACGACGCGCTGCGCGGCATCGATCCCAAGGTTACCGAGAAGAACCTCGCGGCGATCGTCGAGAAGCTGAAGGCGGCCAACGTCACGGTGTGGCTGGCCGGGATGATGGCGCCGCGCAATCTCGGCTCCGACTACGTCGACCAGTTCGACGGCCTGTACAAGCGTATCGCCGACACGTATCAGGTGCCGCTCTATTCCTTCATCCTGGATGGCGTGGCGCAGGATCCGGCGCTCAACCAGGGCGACGGTATCCATCCCAACCCCAGGGGCGCGCAGATCGTCGCCGACAGGCTGCTGCCCTTCGTGATCAAGAACCTCGACGATGCCGCGGCTGTTCATCGCCCTTCCCGTCCCTGAGGAAATCGCGGACGAGCTCGTCACCCTGCAGGCCGGCGTCCCCGACGCGCGCTGGGTGCCGGCGGAGAATTTCCACGTCACGCTCTGCTTCGCGGGCGAGGTGCAGGGCGGCCCGATGCGCGACCTCGAGGAGGAGCTGTCGGATATCGCCGGCCCGCCCTTCCCGGTCGCCGTCGCGGGCGTCGAGCAGTTCTCCAGCGGCAAGCAGCCCAGGGCGCTGGTCGCGCTGGTGGCCAAGAACGACCGGCTCGACTGGCTGCAGCAAAAGGTGTCGACGGTGGCGCGCAATTGCGGGATCGAGCTCGAGCGCCGCAAGTTCCGCCCGCACGTCACGCTCGCCCGCTTCTCGCAGGGCGCCGAGACCGGCCATCACATCGCCCAGTTCATGGCCAGCCACTCGACCTTCCAGGCCGGCCCCTGGGTGGCCGACCACTTCGCGCTCTATTCCAGCCGCAACGGCCTCTATCGCGAGGAAGCGGCCTACGACCTCGCGTTCTGAGCCATGAAACGGCGCAGCGCCGCCAGCCACACCGCGAAACCCTTCCGCTCGAACCGATCGAGCCAGCGCGCCTGCTCGTCCGGTGCGCAGTCGAACGTCGCGCGCCAGTCGACGAAGGCCTGGCCGGTCTCCGCGACCGGCGTCACGCGGATCGTCGCGACGTAGTTCGGCACCGGCGCGGGCTCGAGGAATGAGTAGGTGTAGGAGCGTGCGCGATCGGAGTGCGCCAGCAGCTTCTGGCGGATCGCGCGGCCGGGCATCGACACGTGGCGTACGGCACCGACCTCGGCATCCGCCTTGCCCTCCTCGATCACCGTCTCGGCATCGACGCCGGCCCAGGCGTAATGGCCGAACGGCCGGATCACCGACCACACCGCGTCGGCCGGGTGATCGAGCACGACGCTGTAGAATGCTTCCGCCATGATTCGCTCCCTTCGAATGAGAAGCGAACGTGGCGATCGTGGCGGTGACGGGCTATCCGCCAGCCGCGGCGAATTCTCTGTCATCCCGAGCGCAGCGAGGGATCCTTCGCGATTCCCATAGATCCCTCGCTGCACTCGGGATGACAGCTTGCCCGGTCCTTTTAGGCGAACGTCAGCAGTCTTCGCGGGTTGCGCACCAGGATGGCGTCGATCTCGTCGGCGCTGTAGCCGCGCTTCTTCATCATCGGCACGACGTTGCGGAAGATATGGCCGTAGCCGTGGCCGCCGAAGCTCGCGAGCCGCGTGCGGTAGCAGATGTCGTGGCTGATCACGACGCGGTCGAGATGGCCGGCTTCGATCAGCGCGCGGATCAGCTTGAGCCGCGTCGCGTCGTTCGGCATGTCGATGTCGGAGAGGCCGTAGTAGCTCGATTCCTGGCCGAACAGGTCGAACTCGATGGTGACGCCCGACTCAGCGAGCTTCAGCAGGCGCGGCTCGTCGAAGATCGTGCGGTCGATGTGGCTGATCACGATCCGCTCGGTTGGATGGCCGGCCGCCTTGATGAAGTCGGCGACCTCCTGCGGCTGATCGGGATCGCGGCCGGGATGGACGTTGATCGCGGCACCGGTCTCGGAAGCGGCGATCAGGGCGGCCTGCATCACCCGCTTCTCGAGGTCGGTCCAGGGCGCCTGGCAGCCGATCTCGCCGATCATGCCGGCGCGCACGTCGGTGCCCCAGGCGCCGTGCAGGATCTGGCCGATCATCTCGTTGGCGAAGTCGTCGACCTGGCGGCCGTGGTTGCGCGGGTCCTGGTAGTCGTTGACGTAGTAGCCGCAACCCATGACGAGATGCACGCCGGTGCCCTGGGCGATGCGCTTGAGGCCCTCGGGATCGGGCGAGAGGCCGCCGCAGGTCAGCTCGACGATGGCGTCGCCACCGTCGTGCTTCATCATCTCGACCTCGCGGGTGGCGATGTCCTCGAGATCGAGCAGGTACTTGCGGCCGGCGCGCTTCAGGCCGCGGCCGTAGTTGATCTGCCAGGTGTTCTCGAGCGTGATTTCCGGCCCGAGGTCGTTCTCGGTGCGGGTCGCCGGCGGGCGGATGTCGCACAGCACATGCTCGTGCATCAGCGTGCGGCCGAGCTCAGCGGGATCGATCGTCCCGAGCACGGTCTGGATCTTTCCAGTGAGCTCCTGGCGGGTCATTGCGGCTGGAGCCCGGCGGCCTCGACCACCTTCTTCCACTTCACCGTTTCCTTCTTGATGTGCTCGGTGAGCTCGACGTCGGTGCCGATCAGGTCCGACGCGCCGGCGTCGCGGATCTTCTTGATGGTCGCCTCGAGCTTGCCGCCCTTGACCAGCTCGGCCGAGAGCTTGGCGACGATCCCCCTGGGCGTGCCGGCGGGCGCCGCCACGTACCACCAAGGTGCTGCATCGAAGCCGTCGAAGCCCTGCTCGGCGATGGTCGGCACATCGGGCAGCGCGAACCAGCGCTTGCTCGAGCTGACGCCCAGCGCCTTCAGCGCGCCGGTATTGATGTGCGGCAGGTAGGGCGGCAGGTTGTCCATGGTGCTGGGGATGTTGCCGGCGAGCAGGTCCTGCAGCACCAGCGAGCTGCCGCGATAGACGATGTGCTCGACCTTGAAGCCGGCGAGCGACTGGAAATACTCCATCGCCAGGTGGCCGGTGCCGCCGATCGCCGGCGAGCCGAAGCTCACCTTCCCCGGCCCCTGCTTCTTGCAATATTCCACGTATTCCTTGGCGGTATTGACCGGCACGCCCTTGTGCACGGCGAGCACGTTGGCGACCTCGCCGAACAGCGCCACCGGGGCGAACGCCGTCGCGGTGTCGTACGGCATCTTCTTGTAGAGGAACTGGTTGGTCACCGCGGTGCCGACCGTGCCGAGCAGCAGCGTGTAGCCGTCGGGGGCGGCCTTGGCGACCGCATCGGCGCCGATATTGCCGCCGGCGCCGCTCTTGTTCTCGACCACGACATTGGCGCCCCAGGCGTTCTGCAGGTGCTCGGCGGCGATGCGGCCCAGCAGGTCGGTCGTACCGCCGGGCGCAAATGGCACCACCATGCGGATCGCCTTGCTCGGGTAACTATCCGCGCGCGCCACGAACGGGGCGGCAACCAGGCCGGCGAGCGCGGTCCGGCGCATCATCTTCGACATGACATTCCTCCTGAAGTGCGGCGACTATATCGTCCGCAAGAGGGGAGACAACGTGACTGCACAGCTTATCGGCTATGCCGACCGCATCTCGGTACGCGCCGGCGAGACCGTCGCCTTCAAGGTTTCGAGCCGCGGGCCGGGCCCGTTCAGCGCCAGCCTGGTGCGCATCATTTGCGGCGATCCCAATCCCGCCGGACCCGGCCCGATCTTCGAGGACCATACCGACAGCTTCGCCGGCACCTTCCCGTCCAGGGTGCAGCACGCCCGGCCCGGCTCCTACGCCATCGTCGACGCAGCGCGCGAGGGCGGCTTCCCGGCCGCGCTGTCGGCCGAGGCGCAGATCTGGCCGACCCTGCCGGCCGACGGGCCGCAGACCGTGCTGTCGCGGCGCGATCCGGAGAGCGGCAAGGGCTTTGCCCTGGTGATGACGCCCGAGGGCATGGCGCTGGAGGTCGGCGATGTCCGCGCCGTGGTCGGCAAGCCGCTGCGTGCCCACACCTGGTATCGTGTGTGGGCGAGCGCCGATTCGGCGACCGGCATGCTGCGGGTCGGCCAGCAGCCGCTGAAGCGCGCCTTCGCCGTCGACGACGAGGGCGAGGCGAGCCTCAGCGCGCCGGTGATGCTCGACACGGCGCAACCGATCCTGATCGGCGCCGAGCAGGCGAAGGACCGCCCGGCCCAGCGCTGCTTCAACGGCAAGATCGAGGCGCCGCGCATCGCGGGCGTCGCGGCGTGGGATTTCTCCCGCCGCATGGACTCGTTGGAGATCGAGGACACCGGCCCCAACGGCCTGCACGGAAGGCTGGTCAACCTGCCGACGCGGGCGATGAAGGGCGCCGCCTGGACCGGCGCCGAGCGCGACTGGAAGCAGGCGCCGCATCATTACGCCGCCATCCACTTCCACGACGACGACCTGCACGACTGTGCCTGGGAGGACAGCTTCAAGTTCACGGTGCCGGACGGGTTGAAGAGCGGCGTCTACGGCATGGCGCTGGCCTGCGACACGCATCGCGACATCATCCCGTTCTTCGTGCGGCCGGCGAAGGGCGAGCCGACGGCGAAGGTCGTCTATCTCGCCTCGACCTTCACCTATCAGGTCTACACCAACTTCGCGCGCGGGCTGTTCAACGACGCCTTCCGGCTGCGGGTGGCACAGTGGAAGGCCTCGCCCAACAATCCCGACGACCACAAGGACTACGGGCTCTCGACCTACAACATCCACCGCGACGGCTCGGGCGTGGCCTACTCCTCGCGGCTACGGCCCCTGCTCACCTGGCGGCCGAATTTCCTCGCCCTGTTCGACACCCGCGGCTCGGGCCTGCGGCACATCCCGGCCGATTCGCATCTCACCGCGTGGCTCGACAAGATGGGCGTCGACTTCGACGTCATCACCGACCACGACCTGCACGCCGAGGGCGTCGAGCTGCTCAGGCCCTACAAGGTCGTGCTGACCGGCGCGCATCCGGAGTACCACACCGCCAACACGCTCGACGCGCTACAAGGCTACATCGATGACGGCGGCCGGCTGATGTATCTCGGCGGCAACGGCTTCTACTGGCGCGTCGCGCTCAACGACAAGGTGCCGGGCGCGATCGAGGTGCGGCGCACCGAGGGCGGCATCCGCACCTGGGCGGCCGAGCCCGGCGAGTACTACCACGCCTTCGACGGCGCCTATGGCGGGCTGTGGCGGCGCAGCGACCGGCCGCCCCAGCAACTCTGCGGCATCGGCTTCACCAGCCAGGGCACCTTCTGGGGCGACGCCTATCGCCGCGGACCCGCGTCGCGCGACAACACCCACGCCTGGGTCTTCGAGGGCGTGAAGTCGGACGACGTGTTCGGCGACTACGGCCTGTCGGGCGGCGGCGCCGCAGGCTTCGAGCTCGACCGCCTGGACAAGCGGCAGGGCAGCCCGCTCAACGCCGTGGTGCTCGCCTCCTCGGGCGGCCACGACCGAAAGAACTTCGTCGTCGTCCACGAGGAGCGGCTGGGCTTCGACACCACCATCACCGGCGAGACGCTCGACCAGCTGATCCGCGCCGACATGACCTACATCGAGAAGCCCAAGGGCGGCGCGGTGTTCTCGGTCGGCTCGATCACCTATTGCGGATCGCTGCCGGCCAAGGGCTTCGACAACGACGTCTCGCGGCTGACCTTCAACGTGCTCAACCGCTTCGGCGAGCTCAACCGGACCTGGCCGCTTTGAACTCCGACTGGAAGCCTTCGATCAGGCCCTTGCAGGCGGCTTCGATGAGGTCCATCGCCTTGTCGTAGCCGGCCGCCGGGCCGCCGTAGGGATCGGGCACCTCGTCGAGGCCGAGCTGCGGCGCGAACCTCATCAGCAGGGTCGGGATGTCCTGGCGGTCGCGCGGCACCATCCAGCGCAGCGCCGCCAGATGGGTGCGGTCCATGGCGACCGGCAGGTCGAACCGCTTCAAGAGGTCGATGGTCAGGAGCTTGGCGCGGTGGTCGGTGATGTCGTAGCCGCGCAGCTTGGCCGTCTCGATCGCCAGCATCGACGCCGGGTTGCCGGCATGGCCGTCGAAGGTGCCGGCCGAGTCGATATTGAACTCGTGCTCCATGCCTGCCTTGCGCGCCATGGCGCGAAAAACGCCGGCAGCGGTTGGCGAGCGGCAGATGTTGCCGGTGCAGACGAACAGGACTCCGATGGCCATGGCTGCGCACCCTATAGCACAGCGCTAGAGTGACGCCCATGCATCAGGACTTCATGCCGCCGGGCATCGTCGCTCTGACCGGCGCCGGCATCTCCAAGGAAAGCGGCATCGACACCTTCCGGGACAAGGATGGGTTGTGGACCCGCGTCACCCTGGAGGAGGTCGCCACGATCGAGGCCTGGCACAACGACAAGAAGAAGGTGCTCGACTTCTACAACGACACCCGCAAGAGCTTCCGCGCCGCCCACATCGTGCCCAACGCCGCGCACAAGGCGCTGGCCAGGCTCGAGCAGAAGTATGGCGGCGAGGTCACTGTCGTGACGCAGAACATCGATCCCCTGCACGAGCAGGCGGGCTCCAAGCGGGTGATCCACATGCACGGCCGCGACGGCGAGAGCCGCTGCATGAACTGCGGCACGGTCACCGTCTCCGACATCGACCTGACGCCGCAGTCGGTCTGTCCGCACTGCAAGGCGGTCGGGCAGCTCAGGCCCAACATCGTCTGGTTCGGCGAGATGCCGATGCACGTGGACGAGATCGACGACGTCCTGGAGCGCTGCGGCCTGTTCCTGGCGATCGGCACCTCGGGCGAGGTCTATCCGGCGGCGGGCTACGTCCTGCAGGTTCGCCGCAGCCGGCCGAGGGTTCATACCGTCGAGCTCAACCTCGAACCGAGCGTCAACCGGACGCTGTTCCACGAGCACATCTACGGCCCCGCCACCCTCACCGTGCCGGCGTTCGTCGACCGGGTGCTGGCCTACGGCTGGAAATGACGTAAGGAGAAGGCCATGCCCGATATGACCCTGAAGGCGCACGGCGCCCATCACATCGCCCCCGACATCCACGGCCAGAACTTCTGGGCGATCGACCGGCAGTTTCAGGACCTGCTGTCGCTCTACATGGAGCCGGCGCTGCTGAGGCACATGACGCCGCACTTCGATCGGCTGGGCGCGCTGGCCGGCGGTCGGCTCGACGCGCTGGCGCAGGTCGCCGACAAGCATCCGCCCGTGCTCAACCCGCGCGACCGCTTCGGCCGCGACGAGGACTGGATCGACTACCACCCCGCCTATCGCGAGATGGAGAGGATCGCCTTCGAGGAGTTCGGCATGCACGCCATGAGCCACCGCCCCGGTGTGCTCGGCATGGCCGAGGCAGCGCATCCGCTGGTCAAGTACGGCATCACCTACCTCTTCGTGCAGGCCGAGTTCGGCCTGATGTGCCCGGTCTCGGTCTCCGACACTTCTAACTACATCATCAAGCGCTTCGGCTCCGACGCGCTGAAGAAGCTGCTGCTCGACCGGCTGCTGAGCCAGGACCCGGCCACGATGCTCAAGGGCACGCAGTTCATGACCGAGAAGGCGGGCGGCTCGGATGTCGGCGCGATCGAGACCGAGGCCGAGCCGGTCGGTGTCGGCGCCGACGGCGTCGAGCGCTGGCGGCTCCATGGCCAGAAATGGTTCTGCAGCCACGCCGATGCCGATGTCGCGGTGCTGCTGGCGCGCCCGCGCGGAGCCGCGCCGGGCACGGCAGGCCTCGGCATGTTCGCGATGCCGCGGCGGCTCGAGGACGGCAGCCGCAACAGCTATCGGATCGTGCGGCTGAAGGACAAGCTCGGCACTCGGTCGATGGCCTCGGGCGAGATCATCCTCGACGGCGCGACGGCCTATCTCGTGGGCGACGTGACGCGCGGCTTCAAGCAGATGATGGACCAGGTGAACCTGTCGCGGCTCAGCCACGGCGTGCGCGCCGCCTCGATGATGCGCCGCTGCCTCAACGAGGCGCTGGCCGCGGCGCGCGGCCGCCGCGCGTTCGGCAAGGCGATCGCCGAGTACCCGCTGCTGCGCCGGCAGCTCATGAAGATCATGCTGCCGACCGAGCAGGCCTTGTCGATGTACGCCTTCTCGGCCGATGCCATGGGCCGCGCCAACAAAGGCGACAAGGACGCCGAGAACCTGCTGCGCATCCTGACGCCGGTCTACAAGTTCCGCGCCTGCCGCGACAACATCCCGGTCGCCAGCCAGGCGCTCGAGGTGCGCGGCGGCATCGGCTACATCGAGGAATGGGTGACCGCGCGGCTGGTCCGCGACGCCCAGATCGGCACGCTGTGGGAAGGCACCTCCAACATCAACGCGCTCGATGTGGTGCAACGCGCCGTCGGCAAGGCGGGCGGCCACAAGACCCTGACCGCCGCGCTCAAGGCCAGGTACGAGCCGAGCGGCAGCTTGCCCGGCCAGTACAAGGGCCTGCTCGGCGCGACGCTCGATCGCGTCGAGCGCTTCGCCGAGGCGGTGGCATCCGACCGCAAGCACGAGAAGCGCGCGCGCCTCGCCGCCGGCGCGCTCTATCACGCCGCGAGCGCGGCGCTGATGGCCTGGGAAGGCGCGACGCTCGGCGCCCTTCCAGTGAGTGATGGGGGCGGCGACGCCCGCCGCCTGCTGCTGTCGCGGCTGGTGATCGAGCATCGCCTGGCGCCGCAGGACCCGCTGTCGCTCGCCGAATCGCCGTGGGAGCAGGAGGCGATGGACCTGCTGCTGAGCGATGCCCCCGTGCCACTGGCGAAGGCCGTGGCGCTGCTGTCCTGAGCGGAGGCCGGGCGTCCACGGGAGTCCACGAGAGTCCACTCCGCAGAGGACCGGTTGGATGCCGATGGAATCGGGGTTTTCGCGCGAGAGTCCACGAATCCACCGCCCCTCGCCCCCGTTAAAAAAACACCTTTTCAGGGGGCCGGGACGGCTGAAAGGCCGAGGCCAGCGGCAGTTCAGGCGCAAGAGCGACAGCAGGCGCAACACGATCATCATCATGCGCGCGACTCTGCATCACGGCGCGCCGAACACCTATTATGGGCAATGGCCGCGCGCGTCTTCTAAGGAATATCGGTCAAACAAGCGTTCCATTGCCCGTATTGAGGCCGCCGCAAGCGCCGGAATCGTCGCGTTGAGCATCGCGAGCGCGATTTCGCAGGAAAATCGCGCCCCGACCCATCGGAAGTTTATGGTTCGACCGAAAGAAAAATCTGCAACAGCGCTCTACCCTTCGACGATCAGCTTCGTGAGCGCGTCGGGCTCGCTCAGCATCGGATAGTGGCCGGTGTCGAGCTCGTGCCAGTGGCCCTTGAGCGTCTCGCAGGCGCGGCGCTGGTGGGCGACCGGCGGGTTGCTGCTCTTGCGGCACCAGATCACCGAGGCGTTCCAGGCCTGGCTCCAGAAACCGTCGAGCTTCACCGGCGCGGTCAGCGGCGCGATCGGATGGGGCGTGCAGCGCTCGATCGCCCACTTGCGCGTCGCCGGCTCGAGATCGGCGAACAGGCGCGTCTCGAAATCGTGCCGCGACGGTCCGGTGGTCAGCTCGGTGTTGACCGCGGTCGGCCGCTTGACGATCTGCGGCACCGCCTCGCCGTCGACCAGCGCCAGCGCGTCGGCGAACACCACCCGCGCTACCCGCTCGCGCGCCGTCTCGGCCGCGCGCGCCATCACCATGCCGCCGGTGCTGGTGCCGACCAGCACGACGTCGCGCAGGTCGTTGTAGAACAGCGCTTTCGCGACCTCCTCGGCATGCGTCTCGGTGGTGATGCCCTTGCGCACCTCCGGCGCGCGCTCGGCGCAGCCGTCGAGGCTCGGCGCGAAGACGAGATGGCCCTGCGCCCGAAGCCGCTCGGCCACCGGGTTCCATATCCAGCCGCCCTGATAGGCGCCGTGCAGCAGTACGAACGTGGTCATCGTTTCAGCTCCCCTTCACCGTCACGCCGGCCAGCGTCTCGAAGACCTTCACGATCGCCGAGCCGTCCTGCTTGTTGAGCCCCTGCACGCGGGCCATCTGGTAGACCTGCTGCGTCACATTCGCGAGCAGCAGCGGCACGCCGAGGCGCTTGGCGAAGGCCGTCTCCAGCTCCTGGTCCTTGTAGGAGATATCGACCGTGCCGCCCGGCACGTAGTCGCCGGCGAGGATGCGCGGTACCCGGAGCTCCCACGCGGCACTGGCGCCGGTCGAGACCTTGACCACGTCGTAGATCGTCTTGGGATCGAGGCCCGCCTTGACGCCCAGCACCAGCGCCTCGGCCACCGCGACGGTGTTGACCTGCACCAGCATGTTGTTGACCAGCTTCATGGCGAGCCCGCTGCCGAGCGGCCCGACATGGAAGGTCTGGCTGCCCATGACGTCGAACAGGTCCTTGCACCGGGCGACGATCGCGGCATCGCCGCCGACGATCACCGACAGCTCGCCCGACTGGGCGCGGCCGGTGCCGCCGCTCACCGGCGCGTCGATCATGGCGATGTCCTTGGCCGCCAGCTCCTCGGCCAGCGCGCGCGCCGCGAACGGATCGATGGTCGACATGCAGACCACGATGTGGCCGGCCTTCGCACCCTCGGCGATACCGCGGATCACCGACTGCGCCTGCTCGGTCGTCTCGACGATCACGATGGTGCGCTCGACCTTGGACGCGACCTCCTTCGCCGAATGGGCCACCTCGGCGTTCAGCCCCGCCGTCTTCGCGGCGTCGATGTCATGCACGACCAGCGGCGTTCCCGCGCCGATGAGATTTCGCGCCATCGGGCCGCCCATGGCGCCCAAGCCGATGAAACCGACCTTGCCGGCCATTCTTTCCTCCCGTGGGTTATGGTGTGGACTGTAGCGGAGGAAGAACGATGGGCTTGCAGGGAAAAATCGCATTGGTGACCGGCGCCAGCCGCGGCCTCGGCGAGGGCATCGCGCGGGCGCTGGCCCGCGACGGCGCCAAGGTCATGCTGCTGGCCCGCGATGGCGACCTCGCCCAGGTGGTGGCGCGGGAGATCGCCGATGCGGGCGATACGGCCGAGGCGCTGGCCTGCGATGTCTCCGACTACCCCGCGATCGAACGCGCCGTGGCCGATACCCGCCAGCGGCTGGGCGGCCTCGACATCCTGGTCAACAATGCCGGCGTCATCGAGCCGATCGCCGAGCTGGCGGCGTCCGAGCCCGCGGTCTGGGCGCGCAACATCCAGATCAACCTGGTCGGCGCCTACAACGTCGTGCGTGCCGTGATCGGCGGGATGCTGACGGGCGGCGGCTCGATCATCAACGTCTCGTCGGGCGCCGCCTACCGGCCGCTCGAAGGCTGGAGCAGCTACTGCGCGGCCAAGGCCGGCCTCGCCATGATGACCCGCTCGGTCGCGCTCGAGGCTCCCGGCGTCCGCATCTTCGGCTTTTCGCCCGGCACCATCGACACCGACATGCAGGTCAAGATCCGCGCCTCGGGGCTCAACCAGGTCAGCCAGATCCCGCGCGCCAACCTGTCGCCGGTCGAGCACGCGGTGCGCGGTTTGCTCTATCTCTGCAACGACGCCAGCGACGACCTGATCGGCCAGGACGTATCGATGCGCGACGAGGCATTCCGCAAGCGCATCGGCCTGGGTTGAGCTACAATCGGCGTCTTCTACCGGAGACTCGTCATGGCCGCGCTGACCCTGCTCATCATCCGCCACGCCGAGAAGCCCGGCGAGAACTGGCCCGGTCCCGGGTCGCAGTTCGACGCCACGCCGGACAAGGAATCGCTCGTGATTCGCGGCTGGGAGCGTGCCGGTGCCTGGACGGCGCTGTTCGGCGCGGGCCTCGGCGGCACCGATTATCCGACGCCAGGGGCGGTCTACGCCGCGAACCCGCAAGGAACGGGCGACGATGTCAGCCAGCGGCCGGCGGAGACCGTCTCGGCGCTGTCGCCGCGGCTCGGCCTGCAGACCAACCTGACCTATGCCAAGGGTCAGGAGAAGGCGCTGGTCACCGAGCTGCTGGGCCTCTCCGGCGTGGTGCTGGTGGCGTGGGAGCACAAGGCGATCGTCGAGGACCTCGTGCCGCTGCTGCCGATCGCCAGCGGCACGCCGCCCACCCATTGGAACGGCTCGCGCTACGATGTCGTGCTGCGCTTCGACCGCGCCGACGGCGCGACCGGCTTCGCCTTCCGCGAGCTCTTCCCGATGCTCCTGTCAGGCGACTCCGACAAACCGCTGCACTGAACCGAGACTCGCGGGTGCCGTGTAGGACGAAAAGTCGAACAGCCCGACCGGCGCGACGGCCTCCAATTCGCCCGCCCGAAGATCGCGCGCGATGATCACCAGGAAGAGCGGCGGCGACGCGTGCGGCTCGCCGAACGGCCGCGGCGCGGAGAAGATCGTGCCGACGCTCTGCACCAGCACCGGCCGCTCGCTCTCCTTGACGCGCACCAGCCCCTTCAGGCGCAACAACCTGTCGCCCAGCGCGCCGGCAAGATTGTCGAGCCAGGCCGCAACGTCGTCGTAGGCCATGACATCGACCGGACGCGCGAGGCGCACGCCGATGTGGGGATGAGCCTGGGCTGCGACCGGAGGCGGCGCAGGCATGGGCACGCCTCCCGCGAGCGGCGCGAAGGCCGCCGTCACAGCACGATCACGATCGGCCGTCGCCACGATCTCGGCCAGCGGATTGATGGAGGCGATCTCTTCCCGGGCGCGCGCCACGGCCTCGGCGGAAACGACGTCGGTCTTGGTGACGACGATGCGATGCGCGGCGGCCCATTGCGCCGACGCCTCCTCGAACTCGGCCAGCGCGGTGCCGCGCGTGGCATCGAAGGTCACGAGCACCGAGACGCGCAGGCGATGGGCGGCGAGACTGCCAAGCTGGCGCAAGACCGGACCGGGCTTCGAGAGCCCGCTGGTCTCCAGCACGATGCGGCGTAGCGGACCCGTGGCGCCCGGCCGCTCCACGCTGAGCAGTCGGTCGATCGTGTAGGCGAGGTCGCTGCCGGCCGTACAGCAGATGCAGCCGTTCGACAGCATGGCGATCGGCGTGTCGCGATCCTCGCGCAGGATCACGCCGTCGAGGCCGATCTCGCCGGCCTCGTTGACGATCACCGCGGTGTCCGCCGCTTCGGGACCGGTCAGGAAATCGCGCAGCAGGGTCGTCTTGCCCGACCCCAGGAAGCCCGTGAGGACGACGAAGTCCGTCCCGGCAGGCCCAGTCACTCCGCTGCCTTCTGCTGCTGCGCCGCGTAGCGGGCCGGCACGTCCTCCTCGAAGCTCGCCTTCACCAGGTCGCGCACGTCGGCCAGCAGCTCGGCGGTGTCGTAGATCACGCCGTCCTTGATCGTGTACTTGAGCCCGCGATGCCACTCGACCGCGTTGGTCGCGTCGTTGAAGCGCATCGCGCCGGTGCCGTAGAGCAGCTTGAAGTCGGTCAGCGGATTGTGGTCGTGCACCAGCACGTCGGCGAGCTTGCCGACCTCGAGCGTGCCCAGCTCGTCCTCGACGCCGCACAGCGCGGCGCCCTGCGAGGTTGCCGAGCGGATGACCTCGAGCGGATGGAAGCCCGCCTCCTGCAAGAGCTCGAGCTCGCGGACATAGCCGAAGCCGAAGATAGAGTAGATGAAGCCGGAATCGCTGCCGGTGCAGACGCGGCCGCCGCGGTTCTTGTACTCGTTGATGAAGGCCATCCAGAGCCGGTAGTTCTCCTTCCACTCGACCTCGTTGGTGGTCGACCAGCGGTACCAGTAGGAACCGTGCCCGCCGCGCTGCGGCGTGAAGTAGTTCCACATCGACTTCCAGGTGTAGTCCTTGTGCCAGTCGGCCTGGCGCGCCCGCATCAGGTCGCGGTTGGCGTCGTAGATGGTGAAGGTCGGCACGAAGGTGAAGCCGATCTCGAGGAACCTCTCCAGCACCTCGTTCCACTTGGCCGAGCCGGGCTCCGCGCCCTGGCGGAACATCTGGCCGGAGACCGAGAAGCGGAAATATTCGTCGTTGTAGTCGTAGTCGAGCGGGAAGTGCTGGACGACGCGATCGCCGAACAGCGCCTCGGGCAGGCCGTAATAGTGCTCGGCGCTGGTGAGGCCCCAGCGCGCGGTGGTGAGCGCGTTCATGCGCGTCACCGCCATCTGGGCGTGATGGCAGCCCGAGCGCAAGCCGAGCCGGACGCACTCGTCGAGCGCCGCCTGCATGATGGCGGGCGGCGCGCCGAAGAACTTCACGCCGTCGGCACCGCGGTCCTTGAGCTTGCGCAGCCAGGCGCGGCCCTCGTCCGGCGTGTGGATCGTCTTCAGCATGTCGTTGACGGCCGGAAAGTAGGCGTAGGCCAGCAGGCGCGGCGCGGCGATGGTGTTCTCGGCCGAGCGCTTCTTCTGGTCGAGCATCCAGCCCAACCCGTTCATCGAGCCCATCTCGCGCACCGTGGTGACGCCGTGCGCCAGCCAGAGCTTGTAGACGTAGTCGACCGGCGGCACCCAGCCGTTGGCCGAATGATAGGCGACGCCGGCATGGGCGTGGCAGTCGATGAAGCCCGGCGTCACCCACTTGCCGCGGCAGTCGATCTCGTGATCGCCGGTCGGCACGCGATTGGCCGCGGTGGAGAGGTTGCCGGTCGCCTTCTTCATCAGGGTGATGCGGTTGTTCTCGATCACGATGTCGGTCGGCCCGATCGGCGGCGCGCCGGTGCCGTCGATCACCGTGGCGCCGCGCAGCACCAGCCGCTTGAACGGGCCGATGCCGCGGTCGCGCGTCGTCGCCGCCGTGACGACCGACTGGCCCGCCTTGGCGCGGTACCCCGCCAGCTCGTCGCCCGGCAGGATGGCATTGGCAGTAGGCGTGTCGGTCATGGCTTGGTTCCTCGCAGGATTTCGGTCGTATGCTCGCCCAGCAGCGGCTCGCGATAAAGGGGCTGCGACGGCTCGTCCCTGAAGCGCACAGCGGGCGCAAAATGCTTGCGGCCGTCCTCGGCGACGACGATGGCCTTACGCTTCAGCAGGTTCGGGTCCTCGATCGCCTCGGGCAGCGTGTTGACCGGGCCGTAGCAGATGTCGAGCGTCGCCAGCCAGTCCATCCAGTGGGCCAGCGGCCTGGCCTTGAAGGTCGCGGCGAGGAACGCGTGAACCGGCTTCTGGTGCGCGCCCGGCCATTCGCAGAGGTCGATGAGCTCGGGCTTGCCGAGCGCGCCGAGCAGGTTGCGGATGAACTTCATCTCCTGCCCGGCGAGCACGAGCTGGCGGCCATCCGACGTGTCGTAGGTGCGATAGAAGGCGGCGCCGCCGGTGGTGCGCTGGTTCTTGACGTCGGGCTGCTCGCCCACGGTGAAGGCCTCGCCGACCACATTGGCGCACGACGCCATCAGCGCCTCGTGCATCGAGACGTCGATATAGTCGCCCTTGCCGGTGGTCGTGCGGCGCAGCAGCGCCATCAGCACGCCCGACAGGCCGTGCAGGCCGCTCACCAGGTCGGCGATCGGGATGCCCGGCACCGCGGGCCGCTTGTCGTCGCCCAGGGTGAGGCTGAGCACGCCGGTCATCGCCTCCAGCGCGAGATCGTGCGCGGCGCGGCCGGGATAGGCGCCGTCCTGGCCGAAGGCCGAGATCGAGCAATAGACGACGCCGGGGTTCGCTTGCTTGACCGCCTCGTAGGAGATGCCGAAGCGCGACGCGACGCCCGGCCGGAAGGATTCGACAATCACGTCGGCCTCCGTGCACAGCCGGAGCAGATCGGCGCGGCCCTGCTCGCTCTTGAGGTCGAGCACGACGCTCTTCTTGCCGCGCGCCATGTTGCGGAAGAACACCGAGGTGCGCTCGTCGGGCGGCCGGATGTGACGGCCGGGATCGCCCTCGCCCGGCGGCTCGACCTTGATGACGGTGGCGCCGTGGTCGGCCAGCGCCAGGGTGAGATAGGGCCCCGGCAGGAACCAGGAGAGGTCGACGACCTTGATGCCTTCGAGCTTCATGCTTCGTCCACGAGAGAATTATCGGCACCGAGCGGCGCGCACGCAGATTGAGAAGGCCGCTCGCCATCGATGCGGATGGGGTTGGCGATCACACGCAGGCTGCCCTTCGCCGGATGCGGCACGGCGGCGACCATGCCGGTCGAGCGCGCGAAGTCGCTATCGAGCGCCTGGTCGAGGCGATAGACCGGCGCCGCCGGCAGCAGGCCGTTGAACTTCTCCAGCCACGCCGCCGTCGTGCGCGTGCGGAAGGTCGGGTCGAGCGCCTCGGTGAGTTGCGCACGGTTGGCAGCCCGCGTGTTGGGATCGCGGAAGCGCGGGTCGCTCAGCAGCTCGCTGCGATCCATCGCCTGAACCAGCGACAGCCAGAACTTCTGGGTCATGCACATGATGAAGATCCAGCCGTCGGCGGTCGGGAAGGTCTGGACCGGCGCCAGCGACAGGTGGGCGCTGCGCGGCACCCGCGGCGAGACATCGCCCTCGTTGAGGTACCACAGCCCCGGATAGGTGAGCTGGTGCATGGCGACGTCGTACAGGCAGGTGTCGACGTCGCAGCCCTGCCCCGTCGTCTTGGCGCGCAACAGGCAGGCCAGCAGGCCGACCGTGCCGGTGAGGCCGCTCATGCTGTCGATCAGCGACACGCCGACGCGCGTCGGTGGCCCCTCGGGATCGCCGGTCAGCTCCATCAGCCCGGCTTCGGACTGCATCAGGAAGTCGTAGCCCGGCCAGTCCGCCCGCTCGTTGGCGCGGCCATAGGCCGAGATGTGCAGGCAGACGATCGAGGGATTGAGATGCCTGAGGCTCGCATAGTCGATGGCGAGCTTGCCCGGCTGCGTGCCGCGCATGTTGTTGACCACGCAATCGGCGGTCTTCACCAGCGCCTCGAACCTGGCGCGGCCGTCCTTGGACTTGAGATCGAGCGTCACACTCTTCTTGCCGAGATTCCAGGCCTGGAAATATTCGCTGTCGTCCTTGCCCAGCCGATACGGCCCGACCTGGCGCGACGGATCGCCGTCGGGCGCCTCGACCTTGATCACCTCGGCGCCCAGCTCGGCCATGAACATGGTGCCGTAGGGTCCTGCCCCGAATTGCTCCAGGGTGAGGACGCGAATGCCGGCGAGCGGTTTTGTATTGCTCACGCCGCGCTCCGGCGCGCCCACTGGCGGGCGATGATCAGGCGCTGCATCTCGTTGGTGCCCTCGCCGATGCAGGTCAGCGGCGCGTCGCGATAGAGCCGCTCGATGTCGTATTCCTTGGAATAGCCGTAGGCGCCGTGGATGCGCATCGATTCGGTGCTGTTCTCCAGCGCCGCCTCCGAGGCGAAGTACTTGGCCATGCCGGCCTCCATGTCGCAGCGGTCGCCGCGGTCGAAGGCCTGCGCCGCGTCGAGCGTCAGCAAACGGGCGGCGCGCGCCCGCGTCGCCATCTCGCCGATCTTGAGCGCAATCGCCTGGTGCTCGATGATCGGCTTGCCGAAGGTCTGGCGCAGTTGCGCGTAGTCGGTTGCGAGCCTGAGCGCGCCCTCGGCGATGCCGACGCCGCGCGCCGCGACGTTGATGCGGCCGAGCTCCAGCCCGCCCGCCACCTGGGTGAAGCCGCGGCCCTCGACCTCGCCGATCAGGTGGTCGGCCGGGATGCGGTAATCCTGGAAGATGAGCTCGCCCGAATCGATCGACTTGTAACCGAGCTTCTCGAGCTTGCGGCCGACCGTGAAGCCCGGCCCCTTGGGCGCGATGAACAGGCTCATGCCGGAATAGCGCGGGCTCGCTTCGGGATTGGTCTTGACCAGCAGCGCGAAGCACGAGCCCTCGATGCCGTTGGAGATCCAGGTCTTGGTGCCGTTGATCACGTAGTCGCCCTTGTCGCGCCGGGCCGTCATGCGGATCGCCTGCAGGTCGGTGCCGGCGTTGGGCTCGGTCAGCGCCAGCCCGCCGCGGATCTCGCCCGACGCAAATTTCGGCAGCCAGTGGCGGCGCTGCGGCTCGGTGCCGAACTTCTCGACCGCCAGCGCCAGCATCAGGTGCGAGTTGAAGATGCCGGTGATCGCCATCCACACCGCGGAAATCTTCATCACGATCTGGGCGTAGGTCGTGGCCGGCAGGCCGAGCCCGCCATAGTCCGGGCTGACCGTGGCGCCGAACAGGCCGAGCTCCTTCATCTGCTCGACGATCTCGGCCGGCCATTTGTCGGCATGGTCGAATTCCTTCACACGCGGCCTCACCTCGCGCTCGACCCAGCGATCGATGGTCGCGAACAGCTGCGCTTCGTCCGCCGGATCGATCTTCGTCATGTCATCCTCCCACTCGTGCGCAGACAAGGTGAAAACCTGCCCGCTTTGAGTCAATGTGCGACCATGTTGCGTAGATCCCTCCTCACCGCCTCGCTTTCCCTCCCGTTCGCACAGCGCGTGCTCGCCCAATCCGACTGGCCGACGCGCAATGTGCGCATCGTCTGCCCGTTCACGCCGGGCGGCTCGCAGGACCTGATCGCGCGGCGGCTCGGCGCCAAGCTCACCGACCAGCTCGGCCAATCCTTCATCGTCGACAACCGCTCGGGCGCCGGCGGCTCGATCGCCGCCGACAACGTCGCCAAGTCCAACCCGGACGGCTATTCGGTGCTGCTGGGCAACATCGGCAGCCACGCCCTGGTGCCGCACATCTACGCCAAGCCGCCCTACAACGCCGTCACCGATCTCGAGACCGCCTGCTGGATCGGCACCCAGCCCAACCTGCTGGCCTGCCATCCCTCCTTCCCGCACGACACGCCGCAGAAGCTGATCGCCGCCGCCAAGGCCGAGCCCGGCAAATATTCCTACGGCTCGTCCGGCGTCGGCACCTCGCCGTCGCTGACCATGGAGCTGGTCAAGCAGAAGACCGGCGCCGACCTCACCTTCATCTCCTATCGCGGCGCCTCGGCCGCCGCCGCCGACGTGCTGAGCGGCCAGATCCCGATGGTGATCGCCAACATCGATTCGCTGATGGGCCAGGTGAATGCCGGCAAGCTGAAGCCGATCGCCAGCACCGGCGCCCAGCGCTCGGGCGCGGCACCCGACACGCCGACCTTCGCCGAATCGGGCTTCCCCGACCTGGTCGTCACCTCGTGGTCGCTGTGGGCGGTGCCCGCCAGGACTCCCGCCGCGATCAAGGAGAAGCTGCGGCTCGGCACCGAGAGGGCGCTGACGGAAGCCGACGTGATCGAGAGCATGAAGGTCGGCGGCTTCGAGCCCGGCACCCTGTCGGTCGCCGAGGCCGATGCCTTCATCAAGACCGAGTACCAGCGCTGGGGCGAGGTCATCCGTGCCGCGGGCATCAAGCCGCAATAGCAAGCACCTGGTGCCCGACCTGCTGGCGCCCGGTCTCGACCTGGTGTTCTGCGGGACGGCGCCGAGCCCCGCCTCCTTCAAGGCGCGCGCCTACTACGCCAATCCGGGCAACGCCTTCTGGGCGACCCTGCACGCGGTCGGCCTGACGCCCGAGCGCCTGGCGCCGCAGCGCTATCCCGAGTTGCTGGCCTGGCGCATCGGCCTCACCGACCTCAACAAGACCGAGTACGGCTCCGACCACGAGCTCAGCGCCCAGGCGATGGATGCCAGGTCGCTGCACGCCAAGCTGCGGAGGTTCCGGCCGGCCGCGATCGCCTTCACCAGCAAGAACGCCGCCTCGCTCTGCCTCGGCGTGAAGGCGCCGGCCTACGGCCGGCAGGCCGAGCCGCTCGAAGGCGCGACCGTGTTCGTGCTCGCCTCGCCGTCGGGCCGGGCGCGCTCGTTCTGGACGATCGAGCCGTGGCGCGCCGCGGCGGCGTTCGTGATGGAGCGACGCCTCGCCCGCGAGCGCGCGGCATGAGGGCGACGCGCCGCCTCGTGCTCGGCGCGGCGCTGGTTCCGATGGCCGGGCGGGCGCAGGAGAGGCAGACGATGCTCGAGGATGTGGCGCGCCACGCGGCGATCTATCTCTTCCCCATCCACGAGATGTACCGCACGCGCTGGAACGCGACGGTCAACGAGAAGAATCCGGTGCGCCAGAAGCTCAACCGCTTCCTGCACGTGCCGGCGCCGGCGGGCCCGCGCTCGCGCGCCGTCACCACGCCCGACGTCGACACGCTCTATTCCACCGCCTGGCTCGACCTGTCGCTCGAGCCGGTGTTCCTCACCGTGCCGGACATGGGCGGGCGCTACTACAGCTTTGCCCTCATGAGCCTGTTCACCGACAACTTCGCCTATGTCTGCCGCCGCCTCGACGGCAACCGGCCGAAGCCGCGCATGATCGTCGGGCCGGCCTGGAAGGGCGAGGCCGACAGCGATGTCGTGCTGGTGCGGGCGCCGACCAACGGCGTGTGGCTGCTCGGCCGCATCCTGGTCGACGGGCCGCCCGACCTGGAGACGGTGTGGACGCTGCAGTCGCGCACCCTGCTCGAGAGCCCCGACATGCGCAACGAGCGGCGCATCCTCGAGACCCAGGAGCTGATGCGCCAGCGCAGCACCGCGCCGCCCGAGCCGGTCGCCGACTGGGAGCCGATCAATCCCGCCGACCCGTTCGACCTGTTCGAGGTCGGCATGCGCGCGCTGGGCGAGAGCCCGTTGGCCGAGCGCGACAAGGCGGCGCTGGAGGAATTCGCACCCCTGCGCCTGCGGCCCGGCCGCAAGTTCGACGGGCGCGGCTTCGGCGAGGCCGAGCGCGCGGCCATCCAGCGCGGCATCGCCCGGGCGCGCGAGGAGATGCGCGCCGGCGGGAGGGGCAGGACGATCGACGGCTGGAGCTACCCCGAACGCCATCTCGGCAATTTCGGCGACGACTATCTCTACCGGGCGCAGATCGCACTCGGCGCCCTGGCGGCGCTCGAGCCGGCCGAGGCGACCTACCTAATGTGCAACAGCGATGCCGACGGCCGGCCGCTCGACGGCAACAGTCGCTACCGGCTGCGCTTCGAGCCGGGCCAAGCGCCGCCGGCCAAGGCCTTCTGGTCGCTGACGATGTACGAGGTGACGGCTGAGGGCCGCGCCTTCCTGGTAGACAACCCGCTCAGCCGCTACGCCATCGGCGACCGTACCCGCGGGCTGGTCTATGGCGCCGACGGCTCGCTGGAGATTGTCCTGCAACACGACCGGCCCGAGAGCGAGGCCAACTGGCTGCCGGCGCCGGCCGGCCCGATGCGGCTGGTGCTGCGCGCCTACGAGCCCAGCGAATCGCTGCTCGACGCGACGTGGCGGATGCCGGCGGTCCGGCGCGTGAGCTAGAGGAGCCGCAGCCCTCGCGGTCGGCATATGCCACACGCCATTGAGGTGCCGTCCGGGGGACCGAATCCCACCGGAGATACATTGCCCGCGGGAAGCGCGCGGCATCCGGGCTTGGCCGATGGAGGGCGCGATCATCGAATCAGAAGCAAGACGTAACTGCTCAGCGCCAAGGTGACGGTAATTCAAGAACTCCGCCACTGGCCAGAAGCGGGCCGCCACCGGCACAGTCGGGTTCAACGCGCCAAGAGTTTGACCGTGGGTTTGAACTTGGATACGACTCGTAACGATGGATGGGGATGGGGTTCCCCCGATAACCGCCGCAAGGCTGATGACTCCTACTGGGCGCGCGAGCGCCGGTAGCAATTCGCCTCCGGTCTCGCCCGCCTCCAACTGAGGGGTGGTGCCATGGCGAGACTTCCTCCATCTGTTTCGATCGCGCTCTGGTTTGTGGGTTCGTCGACGGTAGTCGCCGTACTCGCACTGTTCTTCGACATCTCTAGCGCAGTCGTGATGGCGGCGGTGGTGGTTGGCGCAGGGGCCGCCATTTTCGAGTGGAACGCCCGAAAACGAAGTTGAACCGTGAATTTTCGATTGGCGTGCGGTTGCCGCGCCAAGCGTTAGATACTACCTTGCCGAGACCAGATGGGGATGGGGTCCCCGACAACCGCCTTAGAGGCTGATGACTCCTACCGAACGCGATAGCGCGGTAGGAGGTTGTTGTGACTCAGGTATGGGCACAGACGGCGATGTGGCTGGGATTGGCGCTGATCGCCACCCTGCTATCGATTTGGTTCAAAGTCGCGACGGCTCTCTCTGAAATAGTCGTCGGCACCATTGCCCAGCTCATTATCGGAGCGGTCGCTGGCGCGTTCCTGCTTGCCGCAGACGATACGGCCATCAAGTTTCTCTCGGGCGCTGGGGCCATCGTGCTCACTTTCCTGGCCGGCGCCGAGCTCGACCCGCAGGTGTTCCGGCGCAAGCGGAAGGAAGCCAGCGCCGTGGGCCTCGCGGGCTTCCTGTTCCCATTCCTGGGCTGCGCGGCTGCCGCCCACTGGCTGCTCGGGTGGGACTCGCGACCGAGCTGGCTTGCGGGCGTGGCCATGTCGACCACATCGGTCGCCGTCGTCTACGCGGTCATGCTGGAATTCGGACTAAATCGCACGGACTACGGCAAGACACTTCTGGCCGCCTGCTTCATCAACGATCTTGTCACCGTATTGGCGTTGGGCTTCATCTTCGCGCCGTTCAGTGAGCGCACGGCGATATTTGCGGGCGGTGCGGTCGTGGTGTTTGCCATCCTGCCCTGGCTGACCCCGCGCTTCTTCCGCCTCTACGGCAATCGTCCCTCAGAGCTCGAGACCAAATTTCTGCTGCTCTGTCTCTTTGGGCTCGGCGCCTTGGCAAGCTGGGCAGATAGTGAGGCGGTATTACCGGCCTACATTGTCGGCATGGTGCTTGCCGGCACCGTCGGCAAAGACCACGTGCTCATCCGCCGGTTACGCACGCTGACGTTCGGGTTCCTCACGCCGTTCTACTTCATCCGCGCGGGCTCGTTCGTTTCCGTGCCGGCGCTTATCGCTGCGCCGGTCGCCTTCGTCGTGATGTTGGGCGCCAAGATGCTGACGAAATTCGTCGGCGTGTACCCGGTGACGCGCGCCCACCGCTCACCGCGTCGCGAGGCTCTGTACACCACGTTTCTCATGTCCACCGGACTCACGTTCGGCACGATCTCGGCGCTTTTCGGGCTATCGCACGGCCTCATCGATCAGAGTCAATATTCGATCCTGGTGGCGGCGGTGATCGCGAGTGCGGTCGTGCCGACGCTGATCGCCAACGCCTTCTATCTCCCGCACCATTTGCTGCCTGAGACGGCAGAGGGGGAAGCGGAGCCATTGCCGGTTGCCGCTCGCACACCACGGGACCGCCGTAGCTAGGGCCGGATTGCACTATTAGCGGAGGAGGCACCAGCAATGAACGCCGAGCCAGAGCACTTCCGATTCATCCGCCTACACAAGGCGTGGGCCGACCGTTTCGCCCTCCTGTGGATGTTCTCCATCGTCCTCCTGTTCGGCGGGGTGTATGCCTTTCTCGAAGAAGTTCATGCCGACGCCGCCGCCCGTTCGGAGTTGCTGGTCTTCCTCGCGGTCCTGGTACTGAGCGCGCTGACTTGGCAAGCGGTCGGCCTGGGCATCGCTCGGATTCACATGGTCATAGCGGGCATCGATCTCGAGAAGCTTGCCAAGGAAGCACGCCGGACCCGCAAGTGACATGCAGTACCTGACGGACCTGCTCTACGGCGCGGCATTGGTCGCGCTCGGCGCGACATTCGGAACACCCGCGCGCTTCTATATCTCGGGTGTGGTCGCGCGGCGCTTCGGCGAGACAATTCCCTGGGGGACCTTCGTCGTCAATGTCAGCGGGTGTTTCGTCATGGGCGTCGTGGCCGCGTTTGCGAGCAGTCACGGTCTCTCCGGCGGATCGGAATATTGGCTCCTCGCCGCGACCGGCTTTCTGGGCAGCTATACGACGGTCTCGTCGTTCGCGCTGCAGACGCGCGCGCTCGTGCGAGATGGCGAGCTAAAGTATGCCGCGGGATACGTGGTGCTCTCCCTTGCCATCTGTCTGGTGGCCGTCGGCGCGGGATTCGCAGCAGGGTGGACGGCGTTTGCCGGAGAGGCGCGATGAGTGCGGAGGGGGAACCCACCACGGAGAGCGCGGGGCACCCGCGGCGCTGGCGGGCTCTGTGGGGCACCGCCAGCCTGTACGCCGCCGTCGTCGCCGGGGGTATCGTTGGCAGCCTGGCTCGCTGGGTCGTCGCGCTGGTGATCCCTGCCCACGCTGGCGGACTGCCGTGGCCGACCTTCTTTGCGAATGTAACGGGATGCTTTGTGATTGGCTTCTATGCGGCACTCACCGGACCTGATGGGCGGCTTTTCGCCGGTGCGCGGACCCGCCAATTCGTCATGACGGGAATTTGTGGCGGCTACACGACATTCTCGGGGTTTGCGCTTGAGACCGTGCGATTCATTTTGAGCAACGACGTGCGCTCCGCGCTCTATCTCGTACTATCGCTCGCCAGCTGGCTCTCCGCGGTGTGGCTTGGAGATGCCTTGGCGGAGTGGATCAACAACTGAGGGGAGGACAGGTATGCAAATCCCGAAGCAAGCGCAGTTGTTGCGCATCTTCCTTGGCGAAGCAGACAGGCATGACGGCAAGCCACTCTACGAGGCGATCGTTCTGAAAGCGCGTGAGATGCACGTTGCCGGTGCCACCGTGTTGCGCGGCGGGTTGGGCTACGGCCATTCGAGCCGCATCCACACCGCGAAGATCCTTCGCCTCTCCGACGACCTGCCGCTCGTGATCGAGATCGTCGACAGTCCAGACAGGATCGAGGCGTTCCTGCCGGTCCTCGACGGCATGATGGATGCCGGCGGCGGCAGCGGTCTCGTGACCCTCGAAAACGTCCAGGTGCTTCAGTACGGCCGTCAGCCGGCGGCATGAGAACCTTCACCGACGCAGCCTTCGCCAACGTGTTTGCCTTGGCGCTGGACGCGACCAATGCGGGGCGGCGGCTCAATCGGTGGCAGGTAGGCGGTGTCGAGTGGTGTCGCGAGCGCCTCAGCCACGGCGGGCCGATCTACACATTCCACTGCGAGGTTCATATGGTGACGCGGGCTGCCGTACCGGCGTGGCGGCTCTTGTATGTGACGGAAACCTGGTGGGACGAGGCCGGGGAGACGGCCATTCGCGATGCTCGCTGGGGGCGGCTCTTGCAGGGTCAGCGGTCCGACGTCTTCGCCTGGTTCCGGGCGCGCGCCGACAGAAGGTGATTGCTACCGACGGCGCTTTGGCCGGCGTGTCGTGTTTCTTCCCTCCTGAGAGATCGGCAAGGTCATATCCTGTCCGGCGATCTTGCTCCGGAGCGTGTTCAGCAACTCGAGGCTCGACACCGTCTCGGCGGGGCGCCGGGCGGCAAGCCCCACCAGCAAGGACTCAATGAGCGCCATCGTCGCAGTGTGCAGGCTGAGGCTATCGGCGCGGCCGCGGGCGACGGGGAGGATGAGGTCCACCCTGCCCCGAAGGGCTGCGCCGAGCGTGTCGGTGACGAGGATCTTCGAGATGCCGAGCCGGTCCGCGCGCTCAAGGACGGCATCGAGCTCGGCGTACACCCGACTGTAGGCAAGCAACACGACTGCGTCGCCCCTGGCCACCTGCTGGAGATCGTCCGCGAGGAGCAACCCCGTGTGATGGAGCGTGCCGCTCGCGAGGCCAAATCGCTTTAGTTGGATGGCAAAATAGTCCGCGAGCGCACTGGACGGCCCGATGCCGAAGATGAAGACGCGGCGCGCTGCGAGAAGGCAATCGATGGCAGCCTTGAATAGTGCGGGGCCGATGTCGCGCCGGAGACTGGCGATCGAGTGGGTATGCGTGTCGAGCGTTCTCTCGAACGCCGATTGAGGATCGCCACCGACTTCCGCCAGGGTGCGCACCAACCGCGACGCCGGGGAGAGACTCTGGCGCAACTCGGCCGCCAGGCGGCGGCGCAGTTCGTCGAGGCCAGCGTAGCCTATCGCCTTCGTCGTCCGCACGATGGTCGCGTCGCTCGTCCCTGCAGAAGCCGCCAACTCGGCGGCCGACGCGACGAGGACCTGCTCGCGGTTCTCCTGAAAGAAGCGCGCCACGCGCTGTTCGGCCGGACTCAAGGCCGCCAGGCTCGCGGTGACCCGCTCATCGAATGTCGGCACTGCCATCCGAGAAACCTCTCTTGATTCAATTCGTCGTATATACTACCAACATGGTCAATTCAGTAGCAAGCACGACATATCGAAGGATATCACTATGGATATGGCGCCATTGAGTACCGCCGCGCCGGCAATTGCCGCGGCCTTCTTTGCATCGTTGGTCGAGGTCGTCGAGGCGTTCACCATCGTGCTCGCCGTCGCCGCCGTCCGGGGTGCGCGCCCCGCCATTTTGGGCACGGGAGCGGGACTGTTGCTTCTCGCGGTGCTCGTCGCTGCATTGGGGCCGCTGCTCGATCAGGTACCGCTGCATGTGCTGCAGCTCGTCGTCGGGGTACTGCTCTTGCTGTTTGGCATGCGATGGTTGCGGAAGGCGATCCTGCGCGCTGCGGGACTGATCGCGCTGCATGACGAAGAGAAGATATTCTCGGCAGAAACGGCCGTCCTGGAAGACGAAGCGCGTCGCCGCCGGGCGAGTGCGGATTGGGTGGCGGGTCTCGCCGCGTTCAAGGCGGTCGTCTTGGAAGGCGTCGAGGTCGTCTTCATCGTTATCGCGGTCGGCGCGGGACGTGGCCTGCTCGTCCCGGCAAGCGTCGGCGCGCTCCTGGCGTGCCTGCTGGTCCTCGTCGTCGGCGTCGTGGTCCATCGCCCGCTTTCGCGCGTGCCGGAAAACACGCTCAAGTTCGGCGTCGGCGTGATGCTGTCCGCCTTCGGGGTCTTTTGGGTGGGTGAGGGCCTTGGAGTTGCGTGGCCCGGAAGCGATGCGGCGATACTGGTCTTCGCCGGCGCCTTCCTGATCATTGCCGTGCTCCTGGTCGTGCGTCAACGAAAAGCAGTGGAGCGAAGCGCATGAATCTCTTTCGGGACATAGTACACGAACTCTTTGGGCTCTTCGTCGACGACGGCAACCTGGCCCTCGCGATCGTCGCCATTGTTGTCTTGGCCGGCATGTTCGCCGGTGTCGATGCACCGACGCCAGTAACCGGCGGCATTCTCTTCTTCGGCTGTCTGCTCGTGCTTGCCTGGAGCGTGCTCGGCGTCAAAAAAAACTAGGGATTCTCCGAACAAGTCGTCGTGCGCGCCGCGGTTTTGCTAGATTGGTGATCTGGCGGAGTTGGCGGATGAAGCAGCTGAGTTTTTCGGACGCGGAGTACGGCGGCAAGCGCAAGCGCACGCGGCGCGAGGTATTTCTGGCGGAGATGCATCGGGCGGTGCCGTGGTCCCAACTGGAGGGGCTGATCGCGCCCCACTACCCGAAGGCCGGTGGCGGGCGTCGGCCGTATCCCCTGGCGACGATGCTGCGGATCCACTGTCTTCAGCAGTGGTACGGGCTGAGCGACCCGGCGATGGAGGAGGAACTCTACGAGATCGCCTCGATGCGGCAGTTCGCGGGGTTGTCGCTGGCCCGTGGCATGGTGCCGGACGAGACGACGATCCTGAACTTCCGCCATCTGCTCAGGCGGCGGGCCTGTTGCTGCGGCAGGGCACGATCGTCGATGCGACGATCATCGCGGCCCCGAGTTCGACCAAGAACAGCACGGGCCAGCGCGACCCGGAGATGCACCTCGATGCCGAGAGCAGCCTGGTGCACAGCGTGATCGGCACAGCGGCCAACGTCGCCGATGTGACGCAGGCGCATGAGCTGCTGCATGGCCGCGAGACGGTGGCGTTCGGCGATGCCGGCTACGTCGGCGTCGAGCAACGGCCCGAGCGCGAACGGCGGGTCGAGTGGCAGGTGGCGATGAGGCCGGGCAAGCGCCGGGCGCTGGGCGATACGGCCGCGGGTCGGCTGCGTGAACGGATCGAACGGCTGAAGGCGCAGGTGCGCGCCCGGGGCGAGCACGCCTTCCGGGTAATCAAGCGCCAGTTCGGCTACGTCAAAGTCCGCTACCGTGGCCTGACCAAGAACACCGCCCAGCTGCACACGCTGTTTGCGCTGGCGAATATCTGGATGGTGCGCCGGCAGCTGCTCGCTACAGGATAGCTGCGCCCGAAGAGTGGCGAGACAGCGAGAACGCCGGCACCTCACCGCAAATACCGAGCCTTCTGCGCCCATTCGTGACGGCTTCCGACGGAAAAGAGCCGACTACGAGACCAAGGACCGGCGACACCGTTATTGCGTGACTTGGTCAGACCTTCCCTAGAGCCGGATGATTTTGAGTTCGACTGAGAGCTGCTCGCTGTTCTGAGGTTTGGCTCGCCCGAAATTTCTTTTTCGGGCCGGTGTAAATTTCCCGCGGGCCGATCCTCGATTTCCGGGCAAAACGCGCCCGCACCCCTCCACGGCCGCAAATTTCGGGCTCGCTCCGAGTTCATTATGGGCAATGGAACGGTCGATTTGCCTGTGTTGCCTCAGGATGCGCGCGTTCCATTGCCCATAATAGGTGTTCGACGCGCCGTGATGCAGGGTGGCGCGCATGATGATGCGCCACGTTACGACCAGTCTCGAAGCGGCCGCCCGTTGCCTACGCGCGGCCGCGGCGGGACTTTGGATAGAGTGTTTTTTCAGGGGCCCCCGGGGGTCGGTGGATTCGTGGACTCCGGGCCGAAAACGCCGATGCCATCGGCATCGAACCGGTCCACACGAATGTGGACTCTTGCGGACTCTCGTGGACTCCCGGCCGGCAGGTCGGCGCGACGAACGGAGTTTAACTCATCGCGCGCTAGGCGCCGGCGCGGCGGGATTCTTCCTCGGCGCGGGCTTCGATCGCTTCCATGTCGTCGTCGCTCAGGCCGAAGTGATGGCCGATCTCGTGGATCAGCACGTGGCGCACGATGTGCGGCAAATCCTCGTCCGATTCGCACCAGTAGTCGAGGATCGGACGACGATAGAGGAAGATGCGGTCGATGTCGTTGGCAATGTGGCCGGCGCCGCGCTCCATCATCGACACGCCCTGATAGAGGCCGAGCAGGTCGAACGGAGTCTCGAGCTCCATCGCCTTCTCGACCTCGTCCGACGGGAAGTCGTCGACCTGGATGCGCACGTTGCCGACGTGCCTGCGGAACTCCTCCGGAATCGTCGCAAGCGCCTCGGCGGCGATCGCCTCGAGGTCCTCGAGACTCGGCGCCTTGACGAAGCAGGGCGTGGAGCGCGGGTTGGTGAAGACCGGCATGACTCTCCCATATATCAGCGCGCCGCCCTCGCCAAGCTCCGCTGCGGCGGTTTGTGCACCGTCTTTCGGCCACGATCTTGCATGGTCGCGTTCCGGAACGAACCGCTCTAAGCTCGACTCGGAATGCTGCGCTTCCTCATTCGGCGCCTGGTGGTCGCCCTGCTCGTCGCCGCGACGGTCATGACGCTCGCCTTCGTCATGACTCGCCTGTCGGGCGATCTCGCCATCTCGATCGCCGGCCCCAACGCGACGCAGGACGACATCGCGGCCGTGCGCAAGGCCTACGGCCTCGACCGTCCGGTGCTCACCCAGTTCTTCGATTGGGTCGGCCGCGCCAGCATGGGCGACCTCGGCGACAGCTTCTTCTTCAAGCGGCGGGTGTCCGAGCTGATCGGCGAGCGCATGCCGGTGACGCTGGCGCTCGGCCTCACCGGCCTGGTGATCGCGCTGCTGGTCTCGCTGCCGCTCGGCATCCTGGCGGCAGTCAGGGAGAACACGCCGCTCGACCGCTTCGTGCAGGTCGTGGCCCTGCTCGGCCAGGCGATGCCGTCCTTCTGGCTCGGCCTGCTGCTGATGATCGTGTTCGGCCTGCAGCTCGGCTGGCTGCCGATCTCGGGCACCGACTCGTGGCAGAGCTTCATCATGCCGGGCGTGGTGCTGGCCTTCTCCGCCATCCCCGCCCTCACCCGGCTGACCCGCGCCGGCATGATCCAGGCGATGGCCAGCGACTATATCCGCACCGCCCGTGCCAAGGGCCTGTCGCGGGCCTCGATCCTGCTGAAGCACGCGCTGCGCAACGCGGCGATCCCGGTGGTGGCGATCGCCGCGGTCCAGCTCGGCTTCATGCTGGGCGGCTCGATCGTGATCGAGCAGGTCTTCGCGCTGCACGGCGTCGGCTTCCTCGCCTGGGAGAGCATCGCCAAGAACGACTTCCCGGTGGTCCAGGCGGTCGTGCTGGTGCTGGCGGTGATCTATGTCGGCCTGACCATGCTGGCCGACATGCTGAACGCCGTCCTCGATCCGCGGCTGCGCGGCGCATGAAGCGCGGCTGGCGGAACATCGGCACCTGGGTCGGTGCCGTCATCGTGGGCATCGCCGCCTTCTGCGCGCTGTTCGCGCCCCTGCTGGTGCCGCACGACCCGTTCGCCCAGGATCTCGGCAAGCGCCTGCTGGTGCCGTTCTGGATGGAAGGCACCGATCCCAGCCATCTCCTCGGCACCGACCAGCTCGGCCGCGACTATCTCTCGCGGCTGATCTACGGCTGCCGCATCTCGATGATGATCGGCGTCACCGTGACCATCGTCTCCGGAATCATCGGCATCACCATCGGGGTGCTGGGCGGCTTCATGGGCGGCCGGGTCGACGACGTGGTCCTGTTTGCGGTGACCACACGGCTGTCGCTGCCGGTCGTGCTGGTGGCGCTGGCGGTGGTCGGCCTGCTCGGCAGCTCGATGACCATCCTGATGTTCACCCTGGGCCTGCTGCTGTGGGAGCGCTTCGCCGTGGTCGCGCGCTCGACCACCATGCAGGTTCGCAATCTCGACTTCGTCGCCGCCGCGTGGTGCGCCGGCTGCTCGCGCTTCCGCATCCTGGCCGGCGAGGTGCTGCCCAACATCGCGAGCCATCTCGTGGTCGTGGCGACCCTGGAGATCGCGCTCGCCATCCTGCTCGAGGCCGCTCTCTCCTTCCTCGGCCTCGGCGTGCCGCCGCCGCTGCCGTCGTGGGGCCTGATGATCGCCGAGGCCAAGGATTACATGTTCTTCAGCCCGTGGGTGATCGTGATCCCGGGCATCGCCCTGTTCGTGCTGGTGCTCGGCATCAATCTGCTGGGCGACGGGCTGCGCGACCTGTTCGGCGCGAGGTCCGACGCATGAGCCTGCTCGAGGTCGACAAGCTCGAGGTCAGCTTCGGCCGGACCGCCGCGGTGCGCGGCGCGTCGTTCACCGTCGAGCCCGGTGAGACCCATTGCCTGGTGGGCGAATCGGGCTGCGGCAAGTCGGTGACGGCTTTGTCGGTCATGAACCTGCTGGTGCGCAGCGCCGACCGCCGCGCCCAACGGCTCGCCTTCCAGGGCGAGGACCTGCTCGAGCTCTCCGACAAGGGCATGGCGCGGCTGCGCGGCAACGCCATGGCGATGATCTTCCAGGAGCCGATGACCAGCCTCAACCCGGCCTACACGGTCGGCTCGCAGATGACCGAGGTGCTGCGCCGCCACAAGGGCACCGGCCAGCGCGCCGCCACCGATCGCGCCGCCGACCTGCTGGCGCGGGTCGGCATCACCGCGCCGGGCATGCGGCTCGGCCAGTTCCCGCACCAGCTCTCGGGCGGCCTGCGCCAGCGCGTGATGATCGCCATGGCGCTGATGTGCGATCCGCAGCTCCTGATCGCCGACGAGCCGACCACGGCGCTCGACGTCACCGTGCAGGCGCAGATCCTGCGGCTGCTCGCCGGCCTGCAGCGCGACCTCGGCCTCGGCCTGCTGCTGATCACCCACGATCTCGGCATCGTCGCGCGGGTCGCGACGCGGGTATCGGTGATGTATGCCGGCGAGGTCGTCGAGAGCGCACCGACCGCCGAGCTGTTCGCCAACCCCAGGCATCCCTACACCCAGGGCCTGCTGCGCTGCGTGCCGGTGCCCGGCAAGATCCAGCGCGACCAGCCGCTCGGCGCGATCCGCGGGACGGTGCCGCGCGTCGGCCCGGGCTTCGAGGGCTGCGCCTTCCGCGAGCGCTGCGACTTCGCCGACGAGACCTGTAGCCACGCGATCCCGCGGCACCAGGCCGGCGTGACCCACGACTTCCTCTGCCGGCTGCCCGCATGACTGCCCCCACATGACTGCTATCGAGGTCCGCAACGCCCGCAAGACCTTCAAGGCCGGCAAGCGCACGGTTGTGGCGGTCGACGATGTGAGCTTCAGCGTGCGCGAAGGCGGCGTGCTGGGCATCGTGGGCGAATCGGGCTGCGGCAAGTCCACCCTGGCGCGCCTGATCCTGGGCCTGCTGCCCGCCGACTCCGGCGAGATCGCGATCGACGGCCGTCGGCTGGTCGATCTCGATCGCAAGGCGCGGGCACGGCTGATCCAACCGGTGTTCCAGGATCCGTTCGCCTCGCTCAATCCCTTGGCGCGGGTGCGCGACATCGTCGCCATGCCGCTCCGGGCGCAGGCCAGCTTCTCCAAATCGGAGGTCGCGAAGACCGTCGAGGAGATGCTGACGCGCGTCGGCCTCAGCCGCGAGATGGGCGGCCGCCTGCCGGCCGAGCTGTCGGGCGGCCAGCGCCAGCGCGTCGCCATCGCGCGCGCGCTGGTGCTGCGGCCGCGCATCGTGGTGTGCGACGAGCCGACCTCGGCGCTCGACGTCTCGGTGCAGGCGCAGATCCTGAACCTGTTGTCCGAGCTGCGGCGCGATCTCGGCCTCACCTATCTCTTCATCAGCCACAATCTCGCGGTGGTCGAGCACGTCGCGAGCGAGGTCGCGGTGATGTATCTCGGCCGCCTGGTCGAGCGCGAGCCGACCGAGATGCTGTTCGCCCGGCCCGAGCACCCCTACACCAAGGCGCTGCTCGCCTCGGTGCTGACGCCCGAGCCCGGGCTCGGCGTGCCCGATGTCGGGCTGGGCGACACCCTGCCCGACCCGGCCAACATCCCGCCGGGCTGCCGCTTCCACCCGCGCTGCCCGATCGCCGAGCCGCGCTGCGCAACCACCACGCCAGCGGTGAAGCCGCGGCCCGAGGGCGGTGTGGAGTGCCTGCTGGCATGACGGACAAACTCGATATCGCGATCGTCGGCGCCGGCATGGGCGGGCTCGCCGCCGCGGCGGCGCTGCGCAAGGTCGGCCATTCCGTGACGCTCTACGAGCAGGCGCGGCAGTTCACCCGGCTCGGCGCCGGCATCCAGATCGGCTGCAACGCCATGCACGTCCTGCGCGGGCTGGGACTCGAGGGCCGGCTGCGCGCCGACACCTTCTATCCACGCTCGTGGAACAACCGCGACTGGGAGAGCGGCGAGGTGCTGTTCGACATCCTGTTCGGCGCCGACGCCGAGCAGACCTATGGCGCACCGTATCTCCTCGCGCACCGCGGCGACCTGCATGCGGCTCTGGCCAGCGCGGTGCCGCCGGAGATCGTGAAGCTCGACCATCGCCTGACCGGCATCGATCAGACTGGGGGCGGCGGCGTGCGCCTCACCTTCGACAACGGCCATGTCGCCGAGGCCGACGCCGCGATCGGCGCCGACGGCGTGCATTCGGCGGTGAAGACGGCGCTGTTCGGCGAGGACGAGCCCAACTTCACCGGCCGCATCGCCTATCGCACGGTGTTCCCGGTCGAGCGCCTGAAGGGCGTCGACGTGCTGAACTGCACCAAGTGGTGGGGCGAGGACCGCCACGTCGTGATCTATCCGGTCAAGCCCGACCGTTCGGAGATCTATTTCGTCACCAGCCAGCCCGAGCCCGGCTTCAACCTCGAATCCTGGTCGGCGACCGGCGACGTCAAGGTGCTGCGCGAGGCCTTCGAGGCGTTCCATCCCGAGGCGCGCGCCGTGATCGAGGCCGCGCCCGACGTGCACAAGCGGCCGCTGGTCGACCGCGATCCGCTGGCGCGCTGGATCGACGGAAGGGTGGCGCTGCTGGGCGACGCCAGCCATCCGATGACGCCCTACATGGCGCAGGGCGCGGCGATGGCGATCGAGGACGGCGCGATCCTGGCGCGCTGCCTGGAAGGCCTCGATCGCGACGGCGTCGAGGCCGGGCTGCGCCGCTACGAGGCGACGCGCAAGGAGCGCACCGCCCGGATGCAGTTCACCTCGCGCCAGAACGTCTGGGGCAAGGGCGTCACCGACGTCGACTGGGTCTACGGCTACAACGCCTGGGAAGCGCCGCTCGCCTCATAACTTCCTCCCCTTCGCGGATTCCGCGAAGGGGAGGTGCCCGCGTCATACGCGGGCGGAGGGGTCGAGGGCACCGCGACTGACGCTCATGACCCCTCCGCCCCGCTGTGAGCGGGGCACCTCCCCAGCTTCGCCAGGGAGGAAAGCTATTTCCACTTCGCCATGTAGAAGCGCGGCAGCTCGTCGGCGAAGGTCTTCATGTCCAGCGCCTTGGCGAAGGCGTAGGTGTTCACGTAGGTGTTGATCGGCAGCCAGTAGGCCTTCTCGGTCGCGATCTTGACCGCCGCCGAATAGGCCTTGGCGCGCACCGCCTTGTCGGAGGTGTTGCCGCCCTCGGCGATCAGCTTCTCGAGCTCGGGATCCTTGGAATAGTTGTTGAGCGCGCCGGCGCCGAACATCACCGGCAGGATCGCCGACACGTCGTTGACCGAGTAGCTGCCCCAGCTCCCCATGTAGAGCGGCGCCTCGCCCTTCTCCGCTTTCTGGATCGCCGGCGCCACCTGGAGCTGGTTGATCCTGGCGCGGATGCCGACCGCCTGAAGGTAGTTCTGCACCGCCGCCGGCCACGAGGTCGGCTGCACGTAGGTCAGCATCTCGATGTCGAAGCCATTGGGATAGCCCGCCTCGGCCAGCAGCTCCTTGGCCTTCTTGGGATCGTAGTCGTACTTCACCGCCGCGTTGGCGTCGCAGCCGAACTGGCTGGGGAAGCACGGCGCCGGCGGCACGCGGCTGCCGCCGCCGACCAGCTTGTCGGCGAATTCCTGGCGGTTGACCGCGTGCCAGATCGCCTGGCGCACCTTGAGCTTGGACAGCGGATTGTCGGCGCCCGAGCGGCCGGCAGCGTCGATCGACAGGTAGCCGACGCGCATCGATTCCTGCCGCACCGCCTGCAGGTAGGGCACCTTGTTGATGCTATCGCGCTGGTCGGGATTGATGTTCCAGATCCAGTCGGTCTTCTGGGCCAGCAGCTCCGTTACCTCGGTCGCGAGGTCGGGCACGAAGCGGACATGCAGGTTCTTGATGGTCGCGGTCTTCGGGGAACCCTTCCAGTAGTCGGCGAACTTCTCGTAGACGACTTCCTTGCCCTGGTCGTTCTTGACGATCTTGTAGGGGCCAGCGCCGACCGGCGCCTTGGCGAAGCCCTCGGGCCCGACCTTCTCGCGATAGGCCTTGGGATGGATCGGGCAGACCATCGTCAGGTATTCGAGCGCCGCCGGCGTCGGCTTTTTCATCTTGATCGAGACCGCGTAGTCGCCGGTCTTCTCGACCTTGTCGATCCAGGCGTAGTTCGACGGCGTCGCGACCTTGCTCTCGGGATTGGCCGCCATGTTGAGGGTGTAGGCCACGTCCTCGGCGGTGAGCGGGCTGCCGTCGTGGAACTTCACGCCCTCGCGGATCTTGAGGTCGAGCGAGTTGTCCTCGGCGAAGCGCCATTCGGTCGCCAGCAGCGGCTTGCTCTCGAAGGTCTCGGGATCGCGATGGACCAGCATGTCCCAGGCGTGATGGGCGAGGATCAAACCGGTGCGCTGGGAGTTGAAATACATGTCGACGTTGGGCACCGCGTCGACGAACTGGATGCGCAGCGTGTCGGCGGCTTTCTGGGCGCGCGCCGAGGCGGGCAGCGCCGCGGCAGCGGCGGTGGAGAGAAGCGCGGAACGGCGGGTGATTTTCACGAAAGCCTCCTGTTACGGGGGAAGCCTAGGCTCCCGCGGCGCAATCAGGCAAGCTTGGTGCCATAACCATGGAGGACCGCATGACGGCCAAGCTTTCCGGCAAGGCACGCAGCGATGCGCTGGCGACGCTCGAGGGATGGAGCGAGGTCTCGGGCCGCGACGCCATCCAGAAGAGTTTCAAGTTCGCCGACTTCACCCAGGCGTGGGGCTTCATGACGCGGGTCGCGCTGGCGGCCGAGAAGGCCGACCACCATCCCGAATGGTCGAACGTCTACAACAAGATCGAGATCGTGCTGTCGACCCACGATGCCGGCGGCTTGAGCGACAAGGACGTGGCGCTGGCCCGTTTCATCGACGGCCTGGTCCCGTAACCCACAGGGAACATTGTCACGGGCCCTCCGTTGTATCGGTCACGACGGAGGCCGACATGGACATCCCGACCGGCACACTCGACAAGTTTCATCTGGGCGTCAGCGCCGACGGCCAGACCTGCATGATGGTGTTTGTCGACGAGGACCAACGCACCATCCGTTGTGTCGCCGACTTCTCCGAGTTCAACGCCTTCATCGCCAACCTCAATCGCGCCGCCGCGGAAATGTCGCGCCGCCGCCACGACGAGGGTAACGACCAGGGTACGGTCTGCGGCACGATGAATGTCGCCTTCGCCGAGTTCCAGCTCAGCCCGACCGACGAATACATCGAAGGCGCGCTGGTCGGCGATGCGGGCCAGATCGTCGGCATCCGCATGGCGCCCGAGGTCGCCTGCCAGCTCACCAAGGCGATGCTGATGACTGCACCCGCTGCCAGCCGCTGCTAGATCGAGGAAACACCCAAGACAAAGAGAAACGCCTCCGGAAACCGGAGGCGTTCTTTTGCTGGGCGCGCGCCGCTCCAGCGGCGCGTCTTCTCATGCTCTTTTGGACCGCGAGCTTCCAGCTCGCTCACGAGCGCGCAGGCTGCGCGCGGTCCGGAAGATCATGACGCGCCATTGGAGTGGCGCCCCCAGCTACCGGCTGAGACCCGCCTGCTTGTAGTAGGCCAGCACCCCGGGAAGCAGCATCGATGGGGCCGCCGCCACGAGCGTGTTCTTCGCCGTCGTCTCAGCGAGCTGCGCCGAGGGGGTCGCCTCCGCCTGATGCAACGCTTTCGCGAGCCGCATCGCCACCGCGTCGTCGAAGCCGGGCCGCGCCATCACGAAGCTCCACGAGCCGACCGACGGGATCGCCGCCGCCTGGCCGGGATAGCCGCCCGCCGGCTGGCTGATCGGCTTCAGGAATGCGTGCTTGGCGAGCACGCGCTGGATCTCCTCGGCACTCGGCGCGACGAAGCGGCCGCCCTTTTCCATCACCGTCTTGAAACCCGGCCAGCCGGCGCCGCCGCCCCACAGCGCCGCGACGCGGCCGTCGAGCACCATCGCCGGCCCGTCGCCGGCGCGCTCGAGATAGACCGGCTGGAAGTCCTTGGTCGCGTCGAGCCCCAGCCCGTCCATCACATAGCGGCCGAGGATCACCAGGCCCGAGCCCGACGCGCCCCAGGCGATCGCCTTGCCCTTGAGATCGGCGATCGATCTGTACGGGCTGTCGGCACGGACGACGAACAGCCCGGCCGTCGGGTACATCGCCGTCAGCACCTTGAGGTCGGCCGGCGGCCGCCCGATGCCGCTCAGCGACTCGTGCACGACCTCGCCCTGCACCAGCGCGATGTCGAGGGTGCCCGCCTCGAGCCGCGGCACGTTCTCGGTGCTGCCTTTGGTGTTGATCGCCTCGATCTCCAGCGCCGGATCCTGCGCCTTGATCGCGGCGATGAACGCCTCGCCATAGACCGGGAAGCCGCCGCCGGGCGTGGCGGTGCCGAGACGGACCTTCACCGGCTGCCCCGCCGGCTGACTTCTGGCCGGCGCTGCCGCAAGGGCCGTCGCGGCGAGTACAACCGTACGTCGTATGAGCGCCATGGCACTTCAGCCCCTCCCGGATTGCAGATCGGCGCACGGTATGCGCGCGTGCTAGGCTCAGTATGCGTAACTGTAAGGGAGAAGGCCATGCCCGACCGTCCTGAACTGATGGCCATCGGCGATTCGATCTACAACGGCACGCGATCGCTGACCACCAATGCCGAGCTGGCCCGTCTGTCCGTTCCCGCCCAGGTAGCGCGCGCCTTCGGCTGGGACTTCAAGGTGCCGGCCTATCCGTTCGACGTGCTGTTCAACCTCGAAGCGCTGTTCCGCGCCCACGCCTTCGACATCGACACCCTGAAGATGGCGGTGATCGCCAATGCCCAGCGCTGGCTCGAGATGGACTCGTGGGCCGACACCGACGGCTTCGACAACCTGGCGATCGCCCAGACCACGATCGGCGACCAGTCGCGCCTCACCTATCTCAACCACGTCGCGCAGATCGCGCCGCTGATCGACCGGGTGCGTAGCGGCTCGAGCATCGACTTCGGCGCGGTCGTGGCGCTCTATCTCGCGATCAACACCGCCTTCGTGCTCAATCCCAGCCACAAGCCCGACGGCAAATGGGCCGACAAGACGCCGCTCGAGATCGTCGCCGAGCGGCGGCCCAGGCGGCTGCTGGTCAATGTCGGCGCCAACGACGGGCTGTGGACGGTCTGCCTGGAGGCGATCAAGACCGACTTCGATCCGGCGCGGATCGCCGGCGACATGCACGATCTCGGCGTGCGCCTCGCCGAGATGAAGGCGGCGGGGCAGGTCGACCGGATCTATTTCAACCTGATGCCCAAGGCGAGCTGCATCGCCAACCTGATGCCGCGGCGCGACCCCGACCGGCCGCCCGGCGGCAGCGGCTACTATCCCGAATATCTCGGCCGGCTCGGCCAGCTCGGCGGCCTGACGTCGGGCGACATGCAGGCGATCGACCAGGAGCTGGTGGCGCTGAACCACCGCATCCGCGACGACTTCGCGGAGCTGTTTCCCGACGGCGGCATCGCTTTCATCGACAGCTACGCGCTGCTGGCGGAGCGCGACGACAAGCACTTCCGCGACAGCAAGCCGATCTGGATCCACAACTGGCGGATCAACAACGTGCCCTTGCAGGGCTTCAGCCACAAAGGCGGCCTGTTCGGCCTCGACAACCTGCATCCCACGACGGTGGGCTACGCCGCCTTCGCCCAGGCGGTGTGCGCGCAGATCGTGGCGGTCGAGGGGCTGAAGCCGGTGAAGCCGATCGACTTCACCGCGGCGTTCGATGCCGATTCGCTGCTCGCCGACGTGCCGCCGCTGCTCGACGTCGAGAACCTGCTGATCGACCTCGTCGTGGCGTTCGTCCGGCTGGCCTCGTCGTCGGCGCCGACAGCCTAGAGCATATTCCGTTCGGCTGGAATCAGCCGAACGGAATATGCCTGCTGCAACAACAACCCCCGTGCGCGCATTTCCGGGCAGATGGAACCGCGAGCGGTTCCATCTGCCCGGAATCGCTCTAGCAGACTGCTGAAGAACTCCTCACTGCGGAGTTTTTGGCCTTGGCGGGGCCCGATCACTGGAAAGTCTGGCGGCGTCAGGTGATCTGTCGATCCGTGGGAGCCGGGTCAGGCGGCCGTGAGCTTGGGGATTCGAACCAG